>NZ_CP017415.1:2169720-3566941 GCF_001753245.1 Acidihalobacter yilgarnensis
AGATGCTTGAGCTGGCTGCGACGGTTGTCGCCGAGCAGGCAACCGATCTGCCTCCCGAGTGCGCTGATTCCTTTTCTGAATGCCGCGCCTGGCTGAATGATCACGCTAGAAACGAACTCGGCGGCGTAGAAGTAGATCGCCTGGCCGAACTGAAGGATCTGATTGAGGCGATGGGCGCGTCGCGCCAGAAAGAGACGACGCTCGATTATCAGATTGCAGTAGATCGTGAGGCCGAGCAGCATGCCGAAGCTCCCACACATGCCGCCGAACCCGTCCAGCCCGAGCCCCACCAGGCGCACGAGCACCACATGACGATGGAAATGGAGTGATCAAATGAATAAGAAAATCGAATCCGAGAAAGCCCAGCAGCTCGTCACCGTGCGCCTCGCGCGTCCCGGGTATATCCCCGTGGCTATCCCCGCGAAGCTCCGAATGACTCGCTTCCCCTTGAAACTTATTGCTATCACACGTTTCGGAGATTTCGAGCTCCTGCCTACCCCGCATAAGCACGTCTACTCCCAGGAAGAGTTTGAATCAAAGATGGATTCTGAGCCCCCGCTCGATCCAGATCCGTTTTATATCGACGCGGAAGGCTGGTTTCCGGAATTCGATGACGAAGATGAAGAGCTAGATCGGAACCAAGGATAAGAACAATGAATTACACAAACGCTACCGGCCCGGACGCCTCGACAAGCCTGCTCGGGCAATTATTCGATCTCAAACTGTTTCACGCCGCGATCGCAGGAGGTGCCAGCGCGCCGAGCGCGCTCGGGACGATGTTCGGCGCGCTGAACGGTTTTGCGCTGATCGCGACAGGTTTGGTTTTGCTCTACATGTACTCGGTCGCCATCATGCAGACCGCGCATGAGGGCGAGCCCCTGGGCAAACGCTACAGCACGCTGTGGGCGCCATTGCGATCGGTGGCCGCTACCGTATTCGTCAGTCCGTTCCCGGGATTGGGCGGCTTCTCCGTGCTGCAGGCGATCGTTTTGTCGATGGTCGCGGTATCGATCAACGGCGCCAACATCCTATACAAGGCAGAGCTCGGTTTTTTCAAATCCAACAACTACTCGCTGATGCCGATCAGCGCGAGTGCGCAGCCGAGCAAACAGCTCGCCAGCCAGATCCTCCAGTCTGAAACCTGCACCGCCGCCCTCAATCTGGAGGAAAAGTCGCTTGGCGTCAAAGCGAAGCGCATCGGTCTCGATACCGCCACAGGTAATCCAGAAGTGTATGGCTACACTTGGCAATCAACCTCGGGCGGGGTCCCCGTGAGCTGCGGCCAGATCGAGGTCAACTGTTCGAAGGTAGGGAAGAAAACGCCCGTCGGGCAGGCACTGTGCCAAGCGACAGGCCTCGCGACCGAGCAGCTGGCGATCGACCTCAACCCGCTCGCGAAGTACCTCGTGCAGGGCAAGGCAGCCAATGAAGGATATGTTCGCTGGGCGCTGGAAGACTATGGCTACACGTGGAAAGAAGCAGCAAAATACGCTGAGAAAGCCGAAAAAAACAGCCAAAAATCGGCCTTGAACGCCTTTATCAAGCAGGCCGATGCTCAAGGCTGGCTGACGGCTGGCATGTGGTACTGGACCTTGGCTGCGACGAGCCTCCAGGACCAGGCCGCCGGCGATATGCGTCCGGCATACAAGTCGCCTGACTGGAGTTCGATACCGCTCCTTCGCCAGTCGATCATGCCCGACATCGGGCAGCTGAGGGCTTATCTTGCCAGCGCGCCAGGCCTCGATGGCTCGGCACCGTCTCAGGACTCCAGCGCCACCACCAACACCGCGTCGCAGCAGTCCGGCGGTCCTCCTCAGGCGCAGGAAATTGTCAGTAAAATCTTCGGTCACAGCCTGGGCGCTTCTGGCCAGGTCCTGAGCGGCCTATTGGAAAAAGGCAACGACCCGATCCGTGCACTCGCGAGTTTTGGCCAGTACCTCATAGGTGGTGCTTATGGAATCGTCGCCACTTATGCAGTTGCTGAGGGTGCGGTCGGCGGCGTCCACGGGATCCCGCTCATTGGTTCGGTCGCGGCCGGCGCTGAATCCTCGATACTCCACGCAATCGGGCCGGTCGTCATGATCGTCGCCGCAGCCCTCTGGAGCGAAGGCGGCGTCCTCGCCTACTACCTGCCGGCGATCCCCTTCATCTTCTGGAGTTTTGGTGTCCTGGGCTGGTTGCTGCTGATCGTCGAAAGCATGATCGCCGCGCCACTGTGGGCGGTATCGCACGCGGTACCGGAAGGGGAGGGATTCGCCGGTCGCTATGCGTTGCAGGGTTGGCAGATGTTCGTCAACGTGATTTTCCGTCCGATCTTGTTGACGGTCGGGCTGTTCGCGTCACTGCTGCTGATGCAGTTGATCGTTCGCTCCGCGCTCCACGGCTACCAGGTGGCGAATCTATCGATTGTCGACAGCACCAGCATGGTGAGCCTGACCGGTTTCCTATTCACAAATCTGATCATGATCGCCCTAGCGATCGCGCTCGCGCACAAGTCACACGAATTGATCTATGAGACGGCGGACAACGTCATGAAGTGGATTGGGTTCGGAGTCCCCGGGCTCGGAGGCGAGGCCAACGGCGCCGCTGCCGTTGGTAATAGCGCGCGAGCCGGCGCAGGAACCGCGAACTCGGCTGCGCAGTCCATCGTAGCCGCCGGTAAGAAGGCGAAGGAAGGCGGTGATGACGAGGGCGGACAAGCACCGCGCCGCTTACCCAACGATGCCGACAATGGCGGAGCCGATGTCAAAAGGCCTCACTGAGGAAAAAACATGAGTTACTACCATCATGCTTACTACGGCGGCCACGGCATCGCCCACATGATCATCAGCGCGGTGATTCATTCGGTCATATGGGCGGTTGTCTGGAAAACGATGCGAGGTCTAGGCCTCGCGGATAGCGCGCTACTGGCGGTTGGCGCGATCATGGTGATCGCTGCTGGTATTTGGTTTTTACGCAGAATCAAAAGTACGTGAGTCCGGGAACATTTCCCTAAATCACAAAAAAAACCCGCCAAAAGACGGGTAAATGAGGGGTACTCAGCATCGCAACATCGCGCTCCCACACGATCCCCGCGAGCAGAATAACAAAAAACCCCCTAAGGGGCTCTGCCCCTCGCGTCGGTCAAGGATGCGCTCCGCTTCGCTGCGCCGTGAGGTCGGGTCTCCCCAACCTTCCGCGCTCACTTTGTTCGCTTGTGCAGGCCGGGTGATTCCCCTCCCGACCTCACGCCCTTGACCTTTGCTACCCCCGCGCTTCGCCAGCGTGGCAGGAGCCATGCGCGGCATGACTCCATGCCCGACGAAATGCGGAGGCAAAGGCGATGAACCCAACCTTAAACAGACTCGACCGGATCGTGCATCAGGTGCTGCACGGCGACGACGATGCGGCGGCGGGACTCTCTACGGCCGAAAGACTGTACGTCGCCCTGGCGGCGTGCCGGACCGAATGGCTGGTAAACAGTGGCTACACCATCCCTGCCGCACTCGGACGCATTGGCCCGGAGTGGACGGCGGAACTGGTCGCCCGTTGGGAGTATCGGGCATGAGCGCGCAGCAGCAGGGCATCGAGGCCTGCGGGTTTGTGCGGGATGCGGCGGGTAACTACTGGATTGCGCAGACGGTCAGCCCTGACGAGATCATCGAGCAAGCCCGGCAGATCCTAGCCGAGCGCGTAAGACGCGAAAGCGTCATCGACTGCCCGCAGACCGCGCGTGACTTCGTGACCATGAGCCTTACAGGCCGTCAGTCCGAAGTCTTTTGCGTGATGTGGCTGGATAACCGGCACCAGATCATCGCGTTCGATGAGCTGTTCCAAGGCACCATCGACGGGTGCAGCGTGCATCCGCGCGAGGTCGTGCGTGCTGCACTTCACCACAACGCGGCAGCTTGCATCCTGACCCACAATCACCCCTCGGGTGTAGCCGAACCCAGCCGGGCCGACCAGGCCATAACAGACAAGCTCAAGCAGGCGCTGGGACTGATCGATGTACGGGTTCTGGATCACTTGGTCGTGGGTGGTGCCGAGGTCACAAGCATGGCGGAGAGAGGTCAGCTTTAGGGATTTCACACCCCCGTATATGGCCGCAGCTAACCCATATGCGGGTTTACAAACGCCAGTTTTTGGGACAACAAATCCCTATAGGGACGAGCAATCCCATATATGGGATGAACTACGCAGTAACAGATTGATTAATCGATGTTTTGTGTGATTCATACGCCGCAATATGGCGGCACACATTAAGACCAACAAGAACGAGAGGACGAAATCATGTCTGATAACTCAACATTTTATGCGGTGTTGGCCGGCAACCGAGCAGCCGAAGCGGCTGAATGGCAAGCCGCTGCCGAAGGCTGGGCGCGCAGCTACATCGAGATGTATATCTTCCGGGATATCCTACTGGCCGAGATCGAGCGCCTATCGGGTAAAAGCTGGTTTGATCGACTGGACACGTTCGAAAGGCGTGTTGAGCACTACCGCAGCATGAACGAGAAGGTCGACAAGTACGCCAAGTCCCTTGGCATCGTTTGCTACCAGCGCCAGCCCTCTCGATCGCCTGAGGCAGTGGCAGTTGACCGGATGCAGGCAGCTGGCTTGGAGGTCACGCCTGAGCAGAAGAAAGCCGCTCGCAAAACGGAGCGCCGACACCAGGTGAAAGGCCGCCGAGTGCAGATCTGGATCGATCGGCTGGTTGTGCTGGCGATCATTGCGGGTGCGAGTTATGTGTTCCTTGCAGTGAAGTACCCGCATCAGCCTCAAGTGGCAGCGGCCACAAGCTGGCTAAGCGGTCAATTTCACGCCCTGATCAATTGGATATCAACGAGGCCCTATAAGTAGCGCAGGCTGCCCACGGGCCGTCCACAGCGGGGCGACTACGTCGGCCCCAGAGCTGTGGGCGGGCGGTGGGCAGGCTGTGACCTAGATAAACCATACAAAGTTTTGTATAATCCGAGTTATGAAGATGCCCAAACCAGTCGAGTTCCGCGGTAGCGCGCTGGATGATTTGCGGTCCTTCCCGTCGGATGCTAGACGGGAAGCCGGTCATCAAATCGACCAGGTGCAAAACGGGCACGAGCCGGCCGACTGGAAACCTATGCCGACAGTCGGCAAGGGTGTCCGGGAGATTCGCATCCGCGATGCGGGCGATGCGTTCCGAGTGATCTACGTCGCAAAGCTGGGCGATACCGTCTACATACTGCACTGCTTCCAGAAGAAGACGCAGAAAACGGCCAAGGGCGACTTGCACTTGGCGGAGCAACGCTACCGCGATCTGTTGAAGGAGCTAGGACGATGAGCAACGAACGATACGCCAGCGTGTGGGACGCCATCGAGGACACCCCCGAGACGGCCGAGAACATGAAACTGCGCTCGGCGCTCATGATGGCGCTGAAGAAGCACATTGAGGCCGCCGGACTCAGCCAGGGGCAAGCCGCCAAGCTGTTTGGCGTGACGCAGCCTCGCGTGTCCGACCTCATGCGCGGCAAGATCAACCTGTTCGGCCTCGATGCGCTGGTCAACATGGCAGCGGCAGCCGGGATGCACGTCGAGTTGCGGGTGAAGGACGCGGCTTGATGGCAGCCGCTGGCGTTGTATCGCACCCCCTAACCGAGGAACAGCGACGGACAGTATCAGCGTATCAGCTGCTTTAATATTAGCTCAATCAATGGGCAAATTAATTTGAGCAGCTCCAGGGCGATGATCAGTGACTAGCAAGATTGTATATTCCGTTCTAAGACCTTCTGCAGTTTGCCAGTGAGTTATCTTGGTATCAGCGATTAAGATATCGCCCTTAGCAAAGCGCTCCAGATTTTTGTTCACTCTGTCCAAGAAGTCTGTATCACCGATAGTGACATATACCACCGATTGGCCATCATAAAGCCGCCATTTATTTTCTTCTTTGAATGACAAGCTGATGATAGAAAAGGGTATAACTCTGTTTTCTTCGCCGATCAGGCTATCTTCTGGTGGTGGCACATGAAAATAAGAGGCTTCTTTCCTTTCAATTACAACATCAATCTTATCATCAGTACCAAAAGACACCGTATCAATCCCGTCCCTCTCGATAGGGTCAATCATTCGCTGCAAATGGCTGCGAATTTCGCGGCTTCTCAGTAGAAGTATTACCGCTTCTTCGACGGTAATCTCATCGCCATCTTCCGTGAGAATCCGCCGCCCATCAGGGGTTGTCTCAATCCTTTTGATCCGTCGATTCTTAAGCCAACGTAATACAAAGATAAGTCCCTTTCCAGAAGCACCAATTATTCCCAGAATGCCGGCGCCATTTACGATCGCAGTCGCTGTATTCCCATGCATCCACCCCATGAGTTGCTGCATTAGCTGGGGTGTGACGGTCAGATCGATTCCAAACGAACCTGTTCGGAAGCTCGCTTTGACTTCTACTCTTGTAGTTGCCGCATCCCCGTAGAGTAACTTTCCTGTTTCCTCACATAAATCACCAAATGCAAGCAAGGCAGGGGCTAGCGTACGCACGTCCATCGTATGCGTCTGTAATGCAGGGCCATCATAAGTTATACGAATATGCGATGTGCTCATGGTCTGGCTGAGTTCAATCTAGCAAAAGGAGTATTCAGAATAGTTAGAGTCCATAAGGAACGCATTACCTACTCTCCACGCACCGCCTGTACCAAAGTAGCTGCCTGCAGGTGAGTATACCGCTTCAACATCTGCACCGTCTTATGGCCGGTGACTGTTTGTATGAGCATGGGATTCAAGCCGCGCTCAAACAAGCGGCTAGTCGCCTCATGTCGTAGATCATGGAACGTCAAGCCTGTGATACCGGCACGCCTGCGGGCCTTCTGCCAACTTGCCCGCAAGCCCTCGCCTGTATAGTTCCAGAGTGGCCTGACTTGGCCTGGCTCCTCGTCGCCACGCCTCCGTCCCGAGGCTTCACGTCCCGCCAATCGTGCTAGCTGTCTCCCGATAGCGGCCTCGGCTCGCACCGTAAGCGGCACGGTTCGACGTTCGCCATTCTTCGTATCAGCCAGAAATACAGTATGACGCTGAAAATCGACCACGCTCGCATTCATGGACAGGATCTCTCCCTGCCGCATGGCAGACTCGATCGCGAGGATGATGATATCAGCGAGCTCGGGATTCACGATCAAAGCTGCCTCGATGAGATCGCTTTCTTCTCCATTCAACAATCGCCGCTCACGGCCACGCGGCAAACGTGGCTTACGGACGAGCTGGACGGGGTTGTTTAGGAACTCCATTCCCCATTCTTTGGCACTGATCGTGAAGCAATGGGAGAGCGTCGCAAGGTATAGCCGAATGGTGTTCGGTGAACGCCCGCCCTCCTCCAGTTCCCGAACGAACACAGATACATCACGTCCGCGGACATCGGCCAACTTCATAGCGCTGAGTCTCATTGCCTGGATAACGCGAATACGGCTGAGCTCAGACCGCTTAGAATCCTCGTTCTTCTTCGTCGGGACTATCTCCAGCGCGTAGCGTTGGAGTGCGTCACCTACCGTTAACTGCATTGCTTCGGCCAAACCGTCATCTGCTCGGCCTAGCTTGCGCTGCTCTCTAAGCTTTCGTTCCAGCAGTGTCGCCCAGCGTTGGGCCTCCGCCTTGGAATCAAAAGTTCCTCGCTGAACCGGAAAACCCTTGAGCCGGACGATCGCCCTCCAGCTACCTCCACGCTTCTCAAGCGTCGCCACGCGACTCGATTTCCTTATTCAAAGTGGTCTGAGTGATTTGAGTGATTCCTGAGTGACGATAGCACGCGCGGGACACTTTGGGACACTTTTAAGGGCGTTTTGATGATTTCAGATGTACTCAGATGATCTGAGATGTATTGCTTTTCCATATTTTTCAGTTGCTTATAATCTAAGTTCTTATTTTACATAAACCCCTTCACTGCCTGTTAATCACCGGGTCCGTGGTTCGAGTCCGCGCTGGGGAGCCAAACAAAACAAGGACTTGGTGAATTAGCCAGGTCCTTTTTTTTGCCAGAATGGGCTCTACACATGCCCGCGCAGCGGGCGTCCTCTGCCCGCACCTAGGGTCAATGTTGATGCCTTGGCACTTCTGGACTTCGTTTCCTTCCGTTTTAATTCCACCGACACCAGCTGCCCAGCCCTCTCGAGAACACTCACCAGGAGAACGTGTCGTCAATCTTGGCTTTTTTGCCCTGCACCGCCATAGATTCCCGATCATGGGCACCCTACGCCCCGAGAAAATCATCAGCCCGCCCCCCCAAAAGGCATCAGTAATAATTCGGTGCCAGCGGCTCTCGGCTAAGCTTGATTCTCACAGCAACCGATCTATTTCATGGAAATCTGATGCTGCGAGGGTTTCCGGACCGCTTATTTTCAGTAAGTTTGCAGTTTCCAGCCCACCACCTGACTGGCCCAGGGATAAGGAACATAACTATGGCTCGCTATATCATGGAGAACGGCGCCTCAGCGAAGATCGCCGCTACATTTGCTGCTGCGCTACACGCAAGTGCTGATCACTCAAACCGGACAGACGGCCGTATGTAACCGGCACCACTCACTAGGCCAGCAGTTATGCCGCTGGCTGTTTTGTGCCTAGATCGACTGCCGTCCAACAGTCTGGTCATGACTCAAGAATTGATCGCTAACATGCTCGGCGTGCGTCGTGAGGGCGCGACCGAAGCTGCCGGTAACCTATAGCGGACCGGACTGGTCAAATACCAGCATGGGCACATCACCGTATTGGACCGGGCCGGGCTTGAGCAGCGGGTATGCGAATGCTACGCCGTGGTCAAACACGAATACGAGCGTCCGCTACCGAAACAGCGCCCAACCTGATCACAGGCGCAAGGAAAGCGCTCCGAGGTATCCCCACGAACGAGGCAATACAGCAGCGACTTAGATGCGGCCCATGAGTAGCAAGATAATCACAATCATCAAGACAATACCCAAGGCGCCGCTAGGTCCATACCCCCAGCTTCTGCTGTGTGGCCAACGCGGAACTGCGCCGATTAAAAACACAATTAAAACAACCAGCAATATCGTGCCAAGCATTGGTTTTCTCCCTGTGTTACGGGCAGCAAGATAGGCCGACTACCGCCATGCATGGATCGCTTGGCGGGAATACAGCACGGGGTCGCTGCAATGTACGGTACGACTCAGGCATGCAGGGCACCCGTGCCAAAGAGTCCGACCAGCCCGATAACGATCAGATAAATTGCGACGATGTAACCCAGCAATCGCGGCATAATCAGAATAAGCACACCGGCAATCACAGAAACCAGTGGTCCGATACTCAGATGTAGGTTCATGACGATCTTATCCTTTGATCACGTGATGGTATTCACCAGTTCATTGGTCCGCAGTCGCCCCGTCTTGGATCTGCTGTAAGCGTTTGAGCACATGCCCCCCGGACTTCACTTCATGAATCAATTGGTCGATTATTGATACTTACCGTGCGAGACAGACATCACCCTCAATCTAAACACATGAGCAAATATATTTAGGGTGCCCTCATCGCCCACATCTAGATCGACCACCACGCAAGCAGGGACCTCAAAATCCAGGCCTCCTGCAATCAGACACACCTTGCAGCGACATAACCGATACGCACCGTGGCGTACCCAGCGAGCACCATCAGGCTGAGCCTACTTCCCGAAACACGCCAAGTCCTCGCAAGACTTGTCACCGCCAGACTTTGCATGCTCATGATCGGATTCACGCTTCTCGCGATTCCCAAGTGCGCAAGTGCTACGCTTGTTTCTTGTCGAGACCGGAGGTGGGTGACTTGTTGCGGATGTTTTGTTTTTGAATATTCATCGCGTTGATTCCGCATATAACCTTCCGTTTTGAGGATTGACGAATCGCCACAAGTCAGCGCACCCATTGAGTGCTGTCACATTGCATACTACGATTGTCATGCTGATGCGTCTGTACGCTAACGCACCCAACAGCATGCGTCTTGTGAGTGTATTTTCGGCCCATTATGGCCAATCACTGCGATATCCCGCCAGCAGATGTTCTGTTATCTGCTATAGCTTGTTCAGTGCGCCCCACGGATAAGCGCAACGCAGCAGACTCGATCAAGATCATCCACCGAGAAATCACCTTCGTGATCATGGGAATCGAGGTCATTCCCAGGCCCGCCTTCTTCGTAACCCGTCGCAATTGATCGGCAAACCGATCAAGAGGCTGTACAAATACTCCTCATCGTCTCACAACCATGGCTGTTGCGAGACGACCGCTCATAACGAATCGGGTGTTAACTCGCGATACATCATCAAACTGAACCTGGATAGTAATCATATCGACATATGGATGACTGCCCTTACATTGTCTCGCATCCAAGTCCGTCACGCGGGGAGCATGCAATCGCCATGAAGGAGACGCCCGTCAATCATGTTCTGGCGAATGTGGGAGCCAAGATTGAGATTGCCGCCAGGTAATCGGTGCCGAGATGCAAAGGTCCATTCATCCATACACTCATCCAAGCTGAGTCGCAATTTCGGCGCACAACCATCATCGGATTTCACCCATGCACCGATAAAACGCAGAAATAGAGTCATGGCTTCGCACTGGGATTTCGCCGGAGTCAGGTATCCCGGATTCGTATATTTTGCAAACGGCATTCTATTCGGCGTTGCCAGTCTGATGTTCTATGGTCACCTGCCCGACCGGGGTTAATCAATGCCCAACACAAACGCATCAAACGGTAATCTGATAGATCATTTTTACCTGATGCTTACCCTGTAATGAACTGATTCGGGAAAGCACGACCTAAAGCAATAACCCCAAGGGGAAACGCCTGCCCCTGCCAGGCACGGCTTCGTCTCCATTCAGATCGAATGGATCGCGCACTATTAGGAGCATGCCGCATGCCCAATCAAGCACCTCGTTCATCTTGGCATCATCCATTTTGGTCAACTGCACGCAAGGATTGCGTAGGTACGGCGCTCAGTAGCTCAAGAGTATGGTTTACCGTAGGTAGCGGCATCATCACCGAGGTTTTTTATCCGCGCATCGACATTCCGCAAATTCGCGACCTGGGTTTCATCATCGCTGACGCGCGAGGATACTGGCAAGAACTCAAAATTTTACCAAACTCGCGCACCACACTGGATAAACCCAACATCCCCTTGCCGGTTATTCAACACCGCAACGACCGATTTACCTTCACACTGAAAGTCTGTGTAGATCCACAACGCGACGTATTGTTAGTGGATTACGCGCTTGAGGGCGACGATTCTCTCAAGCCTTATTTGCTATGCGCTGCTCGATTGGGTGAAGACACGGAAAACAACTTGGCGTGGGTAGACGAATGGGCAGGCAGGACAACTTTATGGGCGGAACAAGGCCCTTTCGGTATCGCCTTGGCCTGCCGCGATCCCGCCGGGGTTTCCGCGTTGAGAATGTGTTCGGTGGGTGAAGTTGGCATCAGTGATCTCTGGCAAGATTTTCAGCAACACGGAAAAATGCACTGGCAATATCAGGAAGCCGGACCAGGGGAAGTATCCCTTGGCGCAGAACTCTCCCGCAGCGGGACCATTGCCTTGGGCCTGGGTACCAGTAAGGAAACCGCTGCCACGCTTGCCTGGTCCTCTCTGAGCCAAGGTTTTGATTCGGTCTGTGATGCCTATTGCCAAGGCTGGGAAACCTGGCAGCAACAACATCCAGCCCCTGCCGATCTGCTGCGCAAGTTACCTGAGCCCGCCCAAATCCTCTATCACCGCTCAACCAATGTGCTTCGCTGTCATGAAGATCGAACCCTTCCTGGGGCATTGGTAGCCAGCCTCTCCGTTCCTTGGGGAGAAGCCAGTGACAGCCGAGGAGGCTATCACCTGGTATGGGCCAGAGATCTAGTGGAAAGCGCCGGCGCACTGCTGGCCATGGGAGCGCATACGGAAGCGCGCCATGTCCTGTGCTACCTCATCAGCACACAACAGGCAGACGGCCACTGGCTACAAAACCAATGGTTAGGCGGAAAACCGTTCTGGCAAGGCATTCAGCTTGATGAAACTGCCTTTCCGGTCCTGCTTGCCGCTGCGCTAAAGGAATATAAAATCCTGGGCGACATTGTCGTCGACGATGTAATTTTTCGCGCCTTGCGATTCATTCTGCAGGAGGGTCCCTCAACCGATCAGGACCGCTGGGAAGAAGACAGTGGGGTCAATACCTTTACCCTGGCAGTGACGATTGCCGCACTGGTCGAAGGCGCCCAATTTCTAGATGGCAAGGCCAAAGATTGCGCGCTGATGGTTGCAGATTACTGGAATGCCTGCCTTGAAGACTGGACCTTCGTTCAAGACACTGACATGGCTCGCCAATTCGGTGTTGGGGGTTATTATCTACGCATCGCCCCAGCGGATATTCTGCTACACGACGGCACCAAGAATGAATGGCTCCTAATCAAAAATCGTGCTCATGACCCTCATTTATCGGCCAGCGAGCAGGTCGCGACGGATTTTCTACAACTGGTTCGCTATGGCCTTCGCGCGGCGGATGATCCTGCTATCGTCGATTCCGTCAAGGTCATGGATGGTTTACTCAAGACCGACACGCCCAATGGCCCCGTTTGGCATCGCTACAACGGCGATGGTTATGGCGAGCACACCGACGGGACCCCTTTCAATGGCTCCGGCAAGGGACGAGGTTGGCCCTTACTAGTCGGAGAGCGCGGACATTACGCCATTTTAGCTGGAGAAGACCCGCTTCCCTATATCGAAACCATGACCCGGATGACGGGTGTTGGCGGGCTATTACCTGAACAGGTTTGGGACAGCGAGCCCATACCGGAGAAGGGACTTTTCCCGGGCCAACCGAGTGGGTCCGCCATGCCCCTAGTCTGGGCACATGGTGAATTCATCAAGCTTTGTCACAGCTACGCCTTGGGATATCCGGTGGATCGACCGGCCGCTACCTGGGCGCGTTATCAAGGCAAGCGCCCACAGCTGGACTATCGGCTCTGGCGACTGCGTCAGCATCCACACGTTATCAGCATTGGCCAGGAACTCCGTGTGTTGCTTCATGCTCCCTTCACGCTGCATTGGGGGATGAATGGCTGGCAAAGCGTTCAGGACATTACCTCCAGTGACTGGGCATTAGGACACGTGGCCATTATTCCAGCGCACAAGCTCGTACAAGCCGCCAGCATTCAGTTCACCATCCATTGGCACGATAAAGACCAGTGGCAAGGCGAGGACTTCGAGCTAGAGATCATAGGAGAGACATCATGATTGGTATCGATCTCAAAAACCGCTGTGCCATGGTGACGGGTGGAAGTGGCGGTTTGGGGCGCTCGATCAGTGGGGTCCTGGCAGATGCGGGAGCGCGCGTGGTCGTGCACTATCTCAACGATGCTCAAGGACATAACGCGTCGGCAGCTGGCGACGTGGTGGACAACATCAAGACCCGCGGCGGAGAAGCCATGGCCTTTGCGGCCGACATTTCCGACCCGGCAGCGGTCGAGATACTTTTCAGACAGATCGATGAAGGCTTTGGCGGTCTGGATATCCTGATCAACAACGCCGGCATCGACGGAACGCACGCCCTCGTTGGCCGTGACGACCCACATACCTGGGAAAAGGTGCTCGCGGTGGATCTCATGGGCCCCTATTACTGCGCCCGTGCCGCGATTCCGCACATGGAAAAATCCGGCCATGGCATCATCATCAATATCACCTCGGTACACGAATTCATCCCCTGGGAGGGCTATAGCGCCTATACCAGCGCCAAGGCTGGGCTCTCCATGTTTACCAAGACCCTCGCGCAGGAAACGGCGGACAAGGGCATCCGGGTGGTTTCCATCGCCCCCGGCGCGATCCAGACGCCCATCAACGAGGCAGTCTGGAGCGACCCCAAATCACTCAAGGATCTGGATCAAAAAATATCCATGGGTAGGTTGGGAAAACCTGAGGAAGTCGCTTACGCCGTGGCCTTTATCGCCAGCGACCTCGCCAGCTATATCACCGGAACCACGCTGACTGTCGATGGCGGCATGTTGATTTATCCCGACTTTCGGCATGGTGGTTAAGTATGGATACGGATGTTCTGATTATAGGGTCCGGCGCGGGTGGCGGCACCCTCGCGCGCGCGCTGGCGCCCTCCGGTCTATCGATCCTCATCCTCGAACGTGGCGACTACTTACCCAGAGAATGGGGTAACTGGGATGCCCATACGGTGTTTGCCGATCATCGTTACCATACCGATGAAACTTGGCGTGATGAGAAAGGGAACCCTTTTTCTCCCGTCACCGGTTATCACGTCGGCGGCAATACCAAATTCTATGGTGCGGCAATTTTGCGTCGGCGCGAGCAGGATTTCGTCCCTCGCCAGCACCGGGAAGGCAGCACGCCGCCCTGGCCCATCGGTTATGACGATTTGGCGCCCTATTATGATCAGGCCGAGGCCTGGTATTTTGCGCATGGACAGGCCGGTGCAGATCCTACAGAACCGCCACGTGAACCCTACCCATACCCTGCACTGACGCATGAATCGGCCGTCGATGAGGTAAACAAAGCGTTACGCGATCTGCATTTACACCCGTTCCCACTGCCACTCGCACTGAATCGACTGGATGGAACACCGACACAAAGCGCCTGCGTGCGCTGCCCCACCTGCGATGGATTCCCCTGCCTGCTGCACGCCAAGGGTGATGCCGAAGTTTGCGGCATTGCGCCTGCTTTGGCATACGACAATGTCAGATTGCTGACAGGGCACCGGGTACGACGCCTCATTGCCAGCGAGGACGGACGTCGAATCACGCGAGTTGAAACCGATCAAGGTTCATTTGCCGCAGACGTTGTTGTGCTCGCTGCCGGCGCGGTCAACAGTGCCGCTCTATTGCTAGCCTCAGCCAATGCACAAAGCCCGCACGGTCTGGCCAATAGCAGTGATCAGGTCGGGCGCAATTATATGGCTCACCTGAACAGCGCCTGCATGGCTATCAAACCAGGGCAGGGAAACCACACGGTTTTCCAGAAAACACTAGCAGTGAACGATTATTACAATGACTCAGGTGATCCGGACTATCCCTACCCTTTGGGCCACATACAGAATCTCGGCAAAATCACCCCCGCTATTTTACGTGCGCAACATCCTCGCCTGCCCAGTCCAGCCACCGCCTGGGCTGCAATCCACTCCATGGACTGGTGGCTTACCACCGAGGACCTACCCGATCCAAACAATCGGGTGACGATAGATTCGGACGGGACGATTCGACTACATTGGCACCCCAAGAACCGGGAAAGCCATCAGCGACTACAGCAAGTCTGGCGAAAAATTCTGCACAAAATTGGGTTTCGTCTGGTTTTTTTTCAAACCATGGATATTTCCGCAACCGCGCATCAGGTAGGTACTTGTCGCTTTGGTGAAGACCCCAGGGAAAACGTTCTCGACGCTGCCTGCAAAGCACATGACCTGGATAACCTGTACGTGGTTGATGCCAGTTTCATGCCTTCTATTAGTGCGGTAAATCCATCCCTGACCATTATGGCCAATGCGATTCGAGTGGCCGGCCATATAACTGAAAGATTTTCGTTGCGCACCACGCGATGAAACGCGGCACGACCGCCACCTATCTCGCTGGATTCCTTCAGGGATCTGCGTTCGTCCTGATTCCCGCACTGGGGCCAACACTGCGCCAGGCACCTTATCATCTCAGCAACACGGTGTACGGCCTGCTGTACGCGCCAGAAATTATCGGCGCCATCATTGCGGCCCTAGCGGCAGGCACCCTGCACAAGCGCCTGGGAAGCAACGGGCTCTTCCGTCTCGGCGCCCTTTTCAATGCGGCCGCGATGGCGCTGCTCGTTGCCGCTTATTTTCTGCGCGGTCCCAGCGTGGTGATATCGCTTCTGTTTGAAACCTTGATGCTGGGGATCGGTTTTGGGCTAACGAACGCCTCCATTAATCGCGCCGCATCCCTTCTTTTTGCCGGAACCGCTGCCGCCGCCGTCACTTTGCTCAATGCGGTGATAGGTGCCGCCACGGCTATTTCGCCCATGATCCTAGTCGGGTTTCAACATGCGCTGATCTGGAGCGTGTGGCCATGCCTCCTGTTTGCCCTCTGGCTGTTCATATTGGCATTTCCACAAGTGAACGACGACGAGAGGGAACTCGGCGGATTGAGTGCTTGGCGTAAAACGATGATTCCCTTCGCGGTGGCCGTTCTAATCTATGCGGTCTGTGAGGGCAGCTTTGGCAGTTGGGCAAATATTCTGATCAGTGTTAATCGAAAACTACCCCCAGCGGATGGCGCATTTGCTCTTTCACTTTTTTGGGGTGGCATGACAATGGCCCGTTTCATACTGGGTGCAATCCCTGACACTATTCTGCCTAGGCGTGTAGTCCTCCTCCTTGCCCCCATCGGCATGGCAGCGTGTTTCCTTATTGCACCACATTTACAATCAGCGGCCGGCCTCATCAGTATTTTTGCTGCCGCCGGATTTGCATGCGGCATTTATTACCCCTACACCATGGCTTACGGCATTGCATCCCATGGCAAGGAAGGCACGCAAATGGCAGGGCTGCTCGTAGGTGCGTTGATGATTGGGGAAGGACTCGGTTCATTCGGACTCGGGCCCTTGCAACAGGTCATATCCCTCGGAACTATTTATAGTCTCTCGGCCATATGGAGTGTGCCATTATTCTTCCTGGCTTGGCACATCAGCCGAAAACCACAAAATGACTGAAAATTCCAGCAATTCACCCCATGTAAAATTCGACTCATCAATCCGATTGACATGCGCCCCCTCTCAAACAATAGATCCGCAATCAAGCTACGAGGATGCGTAAGTAAAATTCATGCAGGTCACCAACGGACTCTATGCCTGCACGCTCAACACGCGCGGCGGGCGCGACAACCAAGTTGGGAGAAAGCCGCAAGTGCAAATAATTAGCAAGCCCGGCCATCGGAACTGAATCGTCAAACAGCTTTTGCGGTCGCGGTTTTAATTCCACCATGACATTCGCCATCGATGCCGCCAGGTATTTGCCGGACACAGGTACCACTGCCCGCCCCTGCCAACGCCACGAAGCGATGAACAACCGCAGGGCACAAAGCGCCTCGACGTCTGACTCTCTCGCCACACCCGGCTCTTTGCGGTAGCCAGCGTATTGGCCGCGCACCACGTCGTCCAGTTGTAAAGGTCATATGGCCTGAAATACCTTAGCCTTCTCGTTGTGCACAGCACCATAGCTTTAATAGGCCTGCGATTCCATGGCCAGCAGCGCAATAATCTGAAGCAGATGATTCTTGATAACACCGTGCAGACAACCAACGCTTACATAAAACACACCGCGGCCATTCACGCCAAGTCCTCGGCCAGCGTAATCTGCACACTGGCCACATGATTACGTTTCCAGATCGGTTCTAGGAATGCGTTGGCGAAAGACTATAGAGAATAGTCATGTTCGTCTCATTCCCGAGATAATGATCGATACGGAAGATCGAGTCTTCCGGAAACATTGACAGCGCGATGTGGTTGAGCGACCGCGCCGATGCCAGATCACACCCAAACGGCTATTTCAACGATAACTCGGGTTTGACCAGCCAAGCCCGCCACACCAAACCCTTTGATCACTGTCGCGAACAGCGCAGCTGGGATGGTAATCCCCCATTATTAGCGGCGCCGGACATCCCCAACGTCTGCCTGAGTACCTTGAATGTGTTTGCGTCATTGTAAGCACGGCCCACATACCGAAACAGGGAAAGAAGGTGTGCGAGGAGGCATCCTGGTCATCAATCTTGCCGGCTTGCTTGATACTGTCCTTTGCTCGTTTAAGTAATTGCGCCAGATCCCATTTCGAAGCTGCGACACCCTCAACCGACACACTGAACACACCGCGCCTAGCCATCGCATAGGGTACTGGAAAAATCATTTATGAGCCGGGTCACCGAACGCGCCAAAGAACACCAGCGCATCGGTCACCGTTGTGCGGCTATCAGCATTGGTCATTCCCGCTTCCTTTTCCTTTGTTTGCTCGCCGAATTCCGTTTCATCGCGAATGGAACCTGGCTGGCATAATCAAGCGTTACCGTTCAATGCTGATCGCATGAATCGCGCCGCATAGATAATCGCCATCCCCACACTTCGGTAGCAGCCAGAGAACGGGGTCAAAATCCTGATATCTGCATCTTTTACCTACCCCATCACGATCAAATCGAGCAGCCATGACTGTTATCACACTACCTTGGCACCAAATTTCCGCGATATCGGACAAATCCAGCCCATATTGTTAAAATTTCAGGTCGTATGTCGATGCGGCTTCAGCGTCGCTATCAAGCAAGCACCTGCCAACGCTAGCATTGTGAGAAATATTATGGCCTTCGGCATATACCGAAGGCCATAATCGATATTGTTATTGACCATTTAGACGAAGTATCCGCGGCGCCGTACCTGCGTAAAATTCTTCCTACACTAAAACTCGGACATTCGATGAATTTACGCACTGGTACAAACGCCTATCCCAAAACTCATTGCATGCCAACGACCACTTGGGTCTTCCACTGTTTTCCATCGATACCGAGGAATATCGCCCGGTAATTCCCTGGCGCTAACGTTAACAATCCTTGATGTGGTAGTGAAATCGTGGCGCGTGCGCCTAGCGCTCCGACGAAACCGTACTTCGTTGGCTTGAAAAGCGAATAGCTGTATTCGTTCGAAAGTTCAGTTTTCGCCAATTCGCTCAGCACCTTTCCGCCCCAGGTTTCCACCACATGTCCACTCGCATCAACAATTGAGGCCTGAATCACGTATGCGCCCTGCGTATCCGGCCCGGCATCCACGTAGGCAACCAACGACAGATTACCGGATGAGGAAAGTACCGGCTTGCTCAAGGCAATATGATGATTTTTTGGGTTCGTCCTCGCCACCAATGGGCTATAGACCGCCCCACGTAGATAACTGTAAAAACCCACGGCAAAGACAATGGCGAAAATACCGAACAGCTTCGCGAAACGCGTCACCACCACAACAGGTAACGGACCACTGAATATCCAGGGAAACCAGGCATGGCGCGCGAGTCTGGGGAATTTCTTCGCCACCCAGTGATCCAGAGACCACCAGCTGCCACCCCCGGCAATCATGATGCCAAGTCCCATGGCAAAACTATTGGAAGCCATGGTCCATTCGTCGACACACGTGGAACCCAGCCAACCGAACATCAGCATCAAGGAAATCGCTAGGCCAACGCTGATCAAGCCAAAAAAGCGCGTCATGAAACCGAAAACCAAACCCAAACCAACCAGCAACTCGACCAGCGTGAATATGATGATCGCGCCATACAACAAGGTGGGATGATGCAGTAGGGCGCTGAGTGCATCCCCAGTTCCAAAAATCGCACCCGGTATCGCGGTGTTCATTTTGTGCCCCATATAGGCACTCGAACTTGGATCCAGCTTGCCTACACTATAGATCAACCGTCGGCTTGCCCCTCCCCAGTAAACCCATCCTTGAACCAGTCGCACACCAAGCATGGTGAGCCCCAAGAGCGTCCACATGTCGATATTACGCATCGTGGGGTCGGCCGCCGCAGCGGTAGTTTCCCGGGTTGTGGGCGATGAATCGGACATTTTGACACTCCTAGATGAAAAATTTTATGAGTTGTCAGGAGTCTGCCCTTCTTTACCAGGGTGTACCGTTCGATATCGCACATAACGACGCTATTTATTCACGATTGCCCGTCTTGTAAATCAGGACCACCAACACACGCGCTGTAATACTTCATTGGGTGCGGATTCAACTGGTGGATGCAACACGCTAGATTCTGAGTAGAAATCAGGAGTGTTGTCATGAAACAAAGACCGAGGATTTATTACACCGAGCAGCAGAAGGCGTTGATGTGGGAACGCTGGAGTACAGAGGACCCCTCCGTCAAGACAATAACGCATCGAGTTTAAGAGGGTAACCTTTCATGTGCAGCGGAACGGCGCTGCCCCGGTTTTCGGTTTCTTTATTTTGTTGCTATTTTTGGGTGGGATTTTTCTTTCTCTCTGTATTTGTCCACAATCCTTGCGCCGCCGCCAATTGCTGTTCGGTATACCTGATCCGGTGTTTCATAGTCCAGTGACTGGTGCGGTCTTTCCGTGTTGTAAAGCACGAAGTATTCCGTCAATCCGATCAGCAAGTCAGGCATCGTGGCGTAGCCTTTCAAATACACATCTTCGTGTTTGACGCTGCGCCAGAGCCGTTCCACAAAGATGTTATCCAATGCCCGACCGCGTCCGTCCATGCTGATCGTGATCCCTTCTTTCAACAGCACACCCGTAAACGCTTCGCTGGTGAACTGACAGCCCTGGTCGGTGTTGAATATCTCCGGCGTGCCATAGGCCTGCAATGCTTGCTCCAGGCAGTCCACACAGAATCCGCTATCCAGCGTATTCGATAACCGCCATGACAACACTTTACGCGAGTACCAGTCGATCACCGCCACCAGGTACACAAACCCACGCAGCAGGCGGATGTACGTAATATCCGTACTCCATACCTGATTGGGACGGATCACATTCACGCCCCTTAGCAAATACGGATAAACCTTGTGCTGCGGGTGCGGACGGCTGGTATTCGGCCCCGGCGCCATGCCGGCAAGGCCCAGTATGCCCATCAGTCGCTGCACTCGCTTGCGGTTGATCTTGTACCCCAAGCCACGCAGGTAACGCTTGATCTTGCGGCTGCCGTAAAACGGATGCCGCGTGTATTCAGCGTCAATCAGTCCCAGCAACTTCAATTCCTGCTCGTCCGGTCTTACAGCCTTTTGTGGCGCATAGACCGTTGAGCGGTTGACGCCCGCCAGTTCGCATTGGCGGGTCAGTGCCAGTGGTTCGATGGCACCGACCCATTGCTTGCGTGTTTCTACTGGCTGATCCCGGACTTTTTTTTCAGCCAGTCCAGCTCCATCTTCAATCGCCCGATCTCAGAATACAGGCGCTCCGGACTGGCTGACGGGTCGGCAGGTTTTGGGCCACGCTTGGCATCAAATAAACTCGATGCCTCTTCTTGCAGCAACTTCTTCCAAGCACCGACTTGCGTCGGGTGCACGCCAAATTCCTGGGCAATTTGGCTCACCGTCTTGACGCCTCGGATCGCTTCAAGTGCGACCTTGGCCTTGAACTCATCCGTAAAAGTCTTGCGCTTCGACTCACTCATCACCTGCTCCTCAATTGCAGCAGGTTACCACCTTAATTTAAGGTCTGAAAATCTGGGCCCTGAATCGCCCCGGGTATCGTGGAGGCTGTTTGGTTTAAGTTAAGCAGCTACCGCTGTTTGACGGTTGAGTTGCTCGTAATAGTTTGCCTCAGCTTCTGCGGGAGGTATATGACCCAGTGGTCCCATCAATCTTTGATGGTTAAACCACGAGACCCATTCCAAGGTCGCCAGTTCCACAGATTCCCGCGTCTTCCAAGGCCCTCGACGATGGATAAGTTCGGCCTTATACAGTCCGTTGATGGTCTCGGCCAGGGCGTTGTCGTAGCTGTCGCCCTTGCTGCCAACCGACGGCGCGATGTCTGCCTCGGCAAGCCGCTCACTGTAGCGGATGGAGACATACTGCGAGCCCCGGACGCTGTGGTGGATCAGGGTATCCTCCGAGCTGGGCTGTCGGTCGTACAGCGCCTGCTCCAGGGCGTCGAGTACGAAGTCCGTGGTCATGCTGGTGCTGACACGCCAGCCCACAATGCGTCGGGCGAACACATCAACGACGAAGGCCACGTAGAGCCAGCCCTGCCAGGTTGAGACATACGTGAAGTCCGACACCCAGAGCTGGTTGGGGCGATCCGCCTGGAACTGACGATTGACCCTGTCCAGCGGGCAAGGTACCGATGTGTCAGGCGTCGTGGTGCGAACGATCTTGCCCCGACGTACGCCCTCCAGGCCCAGGCGACGCATGAGCCGCTCCACGGTACAGCGCGCTACGACAATGTCCTCGCGGTTCATCTGCTTCCAGACCTTCTCGGCACCGTAGACCTGCATATTGGCCTGCCAGACACGCTCAATATGCGGCATCAGCCATTCATCGCGCTTGGCCCTGGCGCTGCACAGTTCCGGATTGCGCTGCCGTGCCGCATGACGCCGGTAAGCCGATGGGGCGACCTGCAACACGCGGCAGATCGGCTCGACCCATAGGCATCCCGATGCTCGTCGATGTAGGCGTTCAGGACTTCAGCTTGCGGTCGAGCTCCGCTTGGGCGAAAAAAGCGCTGGCCGTGCGCAGGATGTCATTGGCACGCCGCAACTCCTTGATCTCGCGCTCCAACTCCTTGATGCGCTGGGCCTCGGCTGTGGTCGTACCCGGCCGCATTCCGGCATCGACTTCCGCGCGTTTGACCCATTCCAGCAATGTCTGTGGCACGCAACCGATCTTCGGTGCGATCGACTCGACGGCCGCCCACAACGATGGATACTCCCCGCGATGCTCCTGGACCATTCGCACCGCACGCTCACGGACCTCAGGGGAAAATTTGTTCAACTTGTTCATGGCTTCATTCTCTCAAGAGTTGAAGCCTCCTCAAAACCCGGGGCGATTCACCCACCAGACAGCAACTGCCTTATATTGTTTTTTAATTATCATTCTATCAAGATAATTACGGACCACCGCTAAAATTTCAGAAGCAATTAATGCTCATTATAAGCAATGACTGTCTATGGTAGAATTATGGTTTAGAGTCCCAGCTGGTGAATTAAGAGAATAAAGTCCAAACAAGGGACACTCAAGCCACAGAATGGCTTTGAGATTTTTTCTATCAATTTCACGGCCCGTTCGCAAGGACACACCTTTCAGTATCATAACGATAGTCAGATATCACGATGCGTACAGTCCACCATAATTCGACCAAGGCGCCAAACGGCGCCTTGGTTTACCATCAAATACCCAGAAACTTCCAATTCAGGGGGTCTCAAAGCTATTGATTAACTAACAATCCCGGCGGTACTTCGCTTGACGGAAACGCAGACCAAGCATACCAACCAACAACAACCCAAGTCCCATCATGCCCAAATCGCTCGGTTCGGGAGCAGCAATGACATTCTTGATGTTCTGGTCTGTTGATGTCACCTGTGAGCCACTGCCTAACGTAAATAATGCATGCAATGTCAATGAATAAAGATCTGCAAACCCTTCCGTCGAGGATGAACTTCCCTGGAAACTTGTCGCGGTGAGCACGCCACTACTCGAGAGCGGCGTCGACGTATTAAATGGTTGATTATTACCATTGGCATAGCTCCAGAATTGGGCAGTTGAACCGCTATTCTGCGTGCCGCCGTAACTGCTGAGCAAGTGCAAAAATTGATGCTGCGAATAAAAACCCGTATCCGTCAACCACACATTGATTGTTGAAATTGCGGAACCACCATTTGTCAGTGATACGCTGGATAAATCAAAGTTGGGATTCTGGGACGAGCCGATAGCGGGCTTGGAATTACCGGTAAAGCTAAACGTAACCGAATTGAGGGTCCCATTGCTAGTGACAGTTCCGGCAGATGACCCTGTCACCGTGATGGGAGTTCCACCGTCTATGGAATATTTTAATATGGGCGTAGCTTGCGATACGGCCGGCAAGCCAACCAATACCGCTGCGGCCAGCGTAGCCGCGAGTGTTGCTTTTTTCATGCAGATGGACAGCGAACGCATATCTAACTCCTAATGATGGTTCTTCAGATTGAAGATTTCTTCAATCAAACGAAGCCACTGCGAACCTGTCTTCCCCTCCCCGGCCTTCCCGTCGTCTCAGCACACAATCAGTGCTGGCGAAAGATAGACCGGGCTGTCGTCAGCATGTCTCATGCCAATAATCACAAACAATTGTTTTACATAGTATTTAATTTAAAATCACGCTCTGACTGACACAGCTGACTGCCGGATCGGCAAACATCTCGACGGTTAGCCGCCCCCCTTTCGCCCCACCCATATAAGAACAATAGCAAAATGGAGGCGATCCGTTTAATATAATTCTTATATTTCAACAGCTTGAGCTAGCGAAATATAAGACATTCAAATGGTAAATAAAATCGACACAAAGCGATAAGTGTTTCTTAAAATTCAAACTATAGTAATCCTGTCGCACAATAAAATACGTCCTTGCTTTCTCATGCGGCGCTCCATAAAAAAACCGGACAAATCACATTGAATTAAAACACAACACATCGTCAATGCATCATGAAATTTAGCGGGCAGTTGAAAATGACTGCGGTTTTTTGTCAATCTCGACGCTGAATATCGCCAGCGTGCGCTGACGGCAGTGATTGACTCGAATTTTTCAGAGAATTCGACAGATATATTGTTCTGCACCCGTCTCGTGCGGTTGCCCTCAACATGCCGACGCCCCCAGATTCCGCATCTAAATCAGATTGTAGGCAGCCATCGTCAGCACAAACTGAAAGTCGAGTTTCGCCAGGCCCAGGGACCGGCTTTTGCGCAACCCGCCGGTCGTCTTCGACCGCCCAAAACATTCCTCGATCCGCTTGCGGATCGTCTGCCTGGTCTTGTAGCTGACGCGGCCGGCCGTGCGCCCATCGATAGCGAGGAGCGCCGGGTATCCGTTCTGCGCCACGTGCGCCGTGGCGTTGGCCTCGCGAAACGCTGCACAAAGCCCCGTGAGTCGTAGTTCTTGTCCGCGCCCACCGCCACCCGATGTGAGCCGGTGAACGCTTCGACTCTTTCGGCTGCGACCTCCCGCTCGGCCCGACCCGTGGCCTGACTGATCCGCGCATTAACCACCAGGCCGTGGTGATTATCCATCAGCATATGGCCAATATAGGAGCCATTCGAGAAATTTTCAGATGTCTTGACATCGGCATATCCAAGACACGAAAGACATGCTGGAATCCCGCGCCGGCATCGACGCGGGAACGATCCCATTAACGCGGTGACCAGCCGAATTCGCCCAGAACATCGTCGACGGACATGACCTGGCAATAGATATTGTTGAGGATGGTCAGTTCCTGTTCGTGCAAGGATTGACTGGCAGCGGCGCAAGCGTCGTCAATGACGATCACATCGAAGCTCTCGTCGGCAAGACTGCGCACGGTGGAAGCCACGCACTGATCGGTAAAAATCCCGGCGACGACCACGTGACGCACCGCCATGTTCTGCATCACCAGACGCAGATTGGTGCCGGTCAGCGCCGAGTCCGTGGTCTTGGTGACCACCACCTCGCTGCCTACCGGCGCGACCGCCGGCACGATTTGACTCGCGTGTTCATCCTTGGGCAACAGCAGGTTGTTGAACCCCGGACGCCGCTGGCTCAGCGAGCGGTCGCGCCCCTCCGGCGTCAGGCAGGCGATCCGGGCATGAAATACGTCGGCACCGCGCGCACGGAAGGCGTCAAGCAGACGCCGGGTGTTGGGAATCACGACGTCACGCATGCGTGTGTGGAACGGTGTCCACAGATCCCAGGCATGCCGCTCGCCCTCGGGCACTGCATCGCGCGACGGACGTTCGATGTAGGTATTCTGAATGTCGATCACGAGCAGCGCCGTGTGGGCGGGATCGAGGTCGATATCCGGAATCTCGGCATCGAGGTAGTAAAGTGATCGGTAGGCGTTTTTCCAGTCCATGTGTCGCTCCTGCTCGGATTAAGGCTTCAAAATGAAGACTTGTCGTCATCGCCGGGGTTCAGAGAAAGATGCCCTTCGGTAGCTGCGCCGCCACCACCCAGTTCGGTATATCGACTATCTCGCCGATGCGCATATCCACCGCCACCGAACACAGGGCGTAGGCCATCTCAGGCGCGAGGCCGTAGTGCTTACCGAGATGGTCGATCATGGCGCGAATGGCGTCGCGCGATGCCTGCATCAGGTCCGGACCGACTCCGGTGGTAACGTAAAAACCCTTGTCGTCGCGACGCGAACGGCGCAACGAACGCGTCGTTTCGCATTGTGGCGCTGGCAGGTTTGCCTGCTTGAGCAAGCCAATGCGCACAGTCACGCTGAACTGGGTTTCCACCGCAGTACCGCAGACCTCACCGTCGCCTTGCGCGGCATGGGTATCGCCCACGGACAGCAGGCCGCCGGGCACTTCGATAGGCAGATACAGTGTGCTGCCGCGCGTCAGGTCGCGTAGGTCGAGATTGCCACCTACCCGTCGTGGCGGCACCACGCTATGGTGTCCCGGTGCGGCCGGTGCGAGCCCAACAGTGCCGGGGAACGGTGCGGTTTCCAGCTCGATACCGTCCACGAAGCGCACGCGTTGATCGTCATACTCCGAAATATGCAAAAACGGGCTCGAGAATTCTTCGGCAAGCAGGCCGAAACCAGGAATGATCGCGGTCCATCCCCAGCCCACACCGGCGAAGTCGAGCATTTCGACGGCGATCGCGTCGCCTGGCTCGGCACCTTCCACATACAACGGCCCGGTCACCGGATTGATGCACGCGAAATCCAAACTCGGCACCGCCGATGCGTCCGATTTGGCAGTGAGCTGACCACCGGAAGCATCGCGAACCTCGAATTCAACGATTTCACCCGGTACGACGTGCTTGACCGGTACGAGAGTATTGTCCCAGCCATGATGCGAATGATGACTGTGTATCGTTTGATAGCTGCTCATGCCCTGCCCTCCTGACGGGGTGATTTTCGGTGGGTTCAACTCACCCGGATACGAGGATCGATGAGATAGGACACGATGTCGGCAACGATATTGGCCACTACCACGAAACAGGCCGCAAACAAGGTCACGCCCATGATGACCGGCACGTCGGTATTCTGGATGCCCTGCCACATGTATTGCCCGACACCCGGCCAGCCGAAGACCTGATCGATGATGACCGCGCCGCCCATCAGGAAGCCGAAATCCAGCCCGACCAAAGTTGGGACCGGCAGAATAGCGCCCGGCAGAATATGACGCAGCACGACCGTGCGCCGCGGGATGCCGCGGGCAAGCGCCGCCTCGACATAGGGCTCGCGGTGCTCGCGCACAATTTCCGAACGCACCACGCGGGTATGCCAGGCCGCATTGAGCAAACCCAATGTAAGCGAAGGCAAAATCAGATAGCTCAAGCCGCCGTACCCACCCAAGGGCAACCAGCCGAGCTTGAAACCAAACACATACAGAAACAGCAGACCGGTAACGAATTGCGGAGCTGCGACGGTCACATAGGAGAAGCCCATGGCCAGCTTGTCTGGCCAGCGACCGCGCCATAACCCACCGACGACACCTAGCGACACCCCGAGCAACACCTCCCAAAAAATCGCGCCGGTCACCAGCTCCAAGGTGGCAGGCACGCGCGAGAACAACTCGTGGGCAACGCTGGTGCGCTCCACGTAAGACCAGCCGAGATTGCCCTGCAACAAATGCCACATATAAATCCCGTAACGCATCCACAGCGGTTGATCGAGACCGAGCTGGGCATTGATTCGCACCAAGGTATCCGGGTTTGCGGCACGGCCAGCGATGAGGCTGGCCGGATCACTGGGTATGACGTATAGCAACAGAAACGTGATGATCGACACACCGATCAACACGATCACGCCCTGCCCCAGGCGTCGCAGCAAAAAACTCAGAAAATGTCCGTTCACAAGGCAGCTCCGCGCATGCGTGTCAGATACGATGCAACAATCGGCTTCGACTCAACCACCATGTTCGATTTCCCCCAATCGGGCCTGTTGATTATTTTCGATAGCCGCTCCATCCGCCCGCGCGCCACGCACTTCCATATTTTCCATACGCTCGTGCAGATACTCGCCGACGATATTAAAGGCCAGCGATAGCGCGAGAATGAAGGCGCCGGGAATAAGCACTGTCCACGGCGCTACCGTGAAGTAATTCTGGTTGTCGTGAATGATATTGCCCCAGCTTGGCGTCGGCGGCTGCACGCCGACGCCAAGGAAGGACAATGCCGCCGACATTTGCACGGTGGTAGCGA
Organism: Acidihalobacter yilgarnensis; assembly: GCF_001753245.1. NCBI lineage: Bacteria > Pseudomonadati > Pseudomonadota > Gammaproteobacteria > Chromatiales > Ectothiorhodospiraceae > Acidihalobacter > Acidihalobacter yilgarnensis. The sequence continues at coordinate 2,197,534 of NZ_CP017415.1, forward strand.
TACCCAAGGTTTCCCAAACCAACATAATCGGCGCCAGATGCATCAGCAGATGACGCGTGAACAGATACCAGCGCCCGGCGCCGAGCATCCTCGCCGCCGTCATGTAATTGCGCTCCTTGATCGACAACGTCTTGGTGTAGGCCACGCGCGCGATCCAGGTCCAGTTGGCCAGTGCGATAATCAGCGCTGCATTCCACAGGCTGGGACCAATTACCGCCGCGATGGCGATGGCGAGAATCAACGCCGGGAAGGCCAGCATCAGGTCGACGAAGCGCATCACCGCTGCCTGCGCCCGCCCCTCCAGCATACCGGCGATACCGCCGATCAACGTGCCGATCAGGACTGCGATGGTATTGGAGACAATCCCGACCAGCAGGGTCGCCTGGGCGCCGTAGAGCACCCGAGAAAACAGACTGCGGCCGAGATTGTCGGTGCCAAACCAGTTGCTCCACGAGGGTGGCTGCGGCAGACCATCAATACTCAGACCATTGGCCAGCTGCAGATCTGGCGCATAAGGCGCGAGCACCGGTGCCAATACCGCACCCAGTACAATAAAGACGATGACGATCAGACTGAGAAGCAGACCGAGTCGAGGGCGCTTGCGCATAACCCAATGATTTTTCAGCATGTACCCGCCTCCTCTACAGACGTGGCCTGCGTGGCCTGCAACCGCACTCGACCGGGTAATCGGGGAACAGCGGCGATCAATTGCCGCGTGTATTCGCTCTGCGGCGCGCGATAAAGGTGTGCAGCCGGACCGATCTCGACCAGCTTGCCCGAGGCCATCACCGCGACGCGATCGGCAATCGCGCCAACCACGGCTAGGTTGTGTCCGATGAACACAATGGTCAGATCGAGATCACGCCGCAGTCGGCTCAGCAGCTCCAGTACATTGGCCTGGACCGACACATCCAACGAGGACAAGGCCTCGTCGAGTATCAGCAGGTCGGGGTTGATGGCGATGGCACGTGCAATCGCCGCCCGCTGCACCTGCCCACCGGACAACCCACCGGGCCGACGGGCTGCGAAGCCGGCGTTAAGCCCGACCAGCCCCAACAAATCCCGTGCACCTCGGCCCTGCGGATCGGTGATGGTGCCGTATTTGAGCCGCAGTGCCTCCTCGATGGAGCGCTGCAAGGGCCAAAGCGGATCAAACGAGGAATAGGGATCCTGAAAAACCAGCCCCACATGCCCGGCAACGTCGCGCGGCCGAGGCGAGACCAGCGTTCTACGGGTCTTGCCCGTTGTATCACGCAGCCACAGCCGCACCTCTCCCGTGGTCGCGGCAAGCTGTCCCGTCATCACCTGGGCCAGCGTCGACTTGCCGCTACCAGAGCCGCCGACCAGGCCCAAGCACTCGCCTTCGTGCACATCCAATGTGACGCCATCGACCGCTAGGGTCTGCCGGCGATTACGCCCCCAACCACTGTGATAGCACAGCGAAACATCCTGTAAGGCAATGACTCGATTCGCGCTCACAGGCTCACCTCGGATTCCATCGAATGGCCGCTCAGCTTTGCGGGATCTGCGGAACGATTGAGTGGATACCAACAAGCCGTGTCATGGCGGCCATCGCCTTGCAATACAGGCCGTTCAACACGACAACGCGCCTCGGCCTGCGGACAGCGGGGAGCGAACACGCAACCGGGACCACGCCGCCCCGGATCGGGCACCTCGCCGGGAATCGCTCGCGGCAACGTCTCATCGCCCAACCCCACGATCGCATCGCACAGTGCCGACGTGTATGGATGCCCCGGACGACAGGTCACTTCCTCCGCCGGTCCGCATTCCAGTACCTGCCCGCCGTAAAGCACATAAACCTTTTCCGCCATTTCGGCGATCAAGGCGATGTCGTGCGACACCAGCACCACCCCCTTGCCGGCCACGCGCGCGATTTCCATCAAGGTCTCGACCACTTGCCGCTGCGCCAACACGTCCAGGGCCGTGGTCGCTTCGTCGCAGAACAGAAATTCCGGGTCGGTTATCAGCGCCATGGCTATCAATGCCCGCTGGCGCATCCCGCCCGAGAGCTGGTGCGGGTATTTCGGCAATATGTCTTCGACCTCCGGCAGACCCGCCGCACGAAAACTCTCCGCAATCCGCGTCTCGGCACCCGGCGCCTTGGAAGCACGCAGGGTTTCACGTGCCATCGAGCCGATCTTGCGGACCGGCGTGAGCGACGAAAGCGGATCCTGAGGCACATAGCCGAGCACACGCCCGCGCAAGGCCTCACGGCTCGCCGCGCCCGCGGGCTCGAGCGCAAATTGCATTCCGTCGAGTTCAAGTGTGCCCGCCGTCACGGCCAGCCCTGGCGGCAACAAACCGAGAATGGCCTTGAGCAGCACACTCTTACCCGACCCGCTCTCGCCAATGATGCCCACACGTTCGCCGCGACCGAGCGCGAAATTCACGTCATCGAGCACCGCCGCACCCGAGGCATTGACCACCGTCAAGCCACTGACTGCCAGGGGCTCATTACTTGCGCCTGCATGTGTCACCATCGTTTCATCCGCCGCCCACCTGCTGTCTATCGGTCACCACGCCATTGCGGCGCGTCCGCCACACCTTCATCTTGGCGATCCACCAAGAAAAATGGCCGGCGAGACAAATGCCCGCCGGCCATCGGCCTTGCTTGATCCAGGCCTACGCCTTCACGCTGAACATGCGTGAATACGTGAAGGGATAAACCCCCGGATCGGCAAACACGTTACCGGGGCGACCCTCTATGTGCTTGCTGTGCATGGTGAAATCCACTTGGTTGAACACCGGAACCCAGGGCGCGTCGTGCATGACGGCACTGAAGATTTTCTTGTACAGAGCCATACGCTCATTGTGCTGATCGGCCTTGTACATACCGTCGGCCTTGGCCGCCAGTTGATCCAGTTTCGGATTTTTGTAGAACGCCCAGTTCCAGCCACCCTTGATCGCACTACTGCTGCCCAGGATGGGGCCGTAGAAATCCGAGGGGTCGGGGAAGTCGTCCACCCAGGCCAGCCCGCCAGACCACACCATCGGCGCCTTACCAGGCGTGCCGGCGATCGCGATCACTTGCGCCTGGCTGAGAATATGCAGCGTGACCTTAACGCCGATCTTCGCGAGCTGAGCCTGGATCGCCTGGGCGATACGCGGGTTCGGATCGCTGTTCATCGCATACATCTCGGTCTCGAAACCGTCCTTGTGACCGGCCTCTGCGAGCAGCTTTTTCGCGGCGCTCAGGTCGTAGGCATAGCCCTTATAAGCGGTGTCGTAACCAGGCATTCCCGGTGGCAGGATCTGGTTGGCTGGTTTTCCGCGTCCGTTGATCGCGCGAACGATGGCGGCCTTGTCGATCGCCATGTTGATCGCCCGACGCACACGCAAGTCGTCGAAGGGCTTCATTTCCGTATTCAAGGTGATGTAGCTGGTTTCAAGCGGGTGCCCCTCGACCAGCATGCCGCGATATTTAGGATTGCGCTTGACCAGCGCAAGCTGGGAACCCGGTACGCCGTCGCCAAGGAGATCCACCTCGCCGCGTAGCAGCTTGAAATAGGCGGTAAGACTGTCGATGCCCAGATCGAAACGCACCTCATCAAGATAGGGAATACCTGGAATGAAATAATGCGGATTTTTCTTGAACACAATTTCATTGCCTGGCTTCCACGATGTCATGTGGAATGGCCCGGAACCCACCGGATGATGGGCAACATCCTTGCTATAGGCAGCCACTGTCTTGGGCGACACGATGCTGGCGAAATTCATCGCGAGCACCTGCAGAAAAACCACATTCGGCTTGGCGATCTTGAAGCGAACCGTATGCGTATCCAGTGCCGTGACACCGGATAGTGTTTTGGCCTTGCCGTTCACTCTCTCGTCGTAACCGACGATCGGACTGAAGAAGCTCTGTCCAGGGCTGGCCGTCACCGGATCGACCACACGATCGATCGAGAAAACCACGTCCTCGGCGGTCAGCGGCGTACCGTCGCTGAACTTGAGTCCGGGGCGCAATTTGAAGGTGTATTCCGTGCCGTCGTCCGACACGCGATAGCTCTCGGCGGCATCCATAACCAGCTTTGTGGTACCGGGTTCATAGGTGACCAGCCGGCTGAACAGAGCGCGCATCATTGGCCAGTTTTGCCAGTTATACCCAATCGCCGGGTCCAAGGTACCCGGATCGCTCTTATAGGTCACCACCATGCTGCCACCCGGCTTGATCTTCATCGAAGCGGCAAAGGCCGCCTCGGTCAAGGACGCACTCATCGTGGTCGCCGCGGCGGCAAAGCCCAAGGCCTTGAGGAACTCTCTGCGTTGCATGCTTGTCTCCCGTTAGATGTACTGCACGCGGACACGTAATGCGAATAGCGTGCCACCCCATCAGCCCTGCATTCACTGGTCTGACTTAACCTACCTCATTGATCGAAAACACTTATCAAGCACGCTTTTGGCGCGCATACCAGGTGACGCGCCCCAAAATGAAGCGTCATCGCCCGATGAACGACATCCACTCGCCCAGGCAAGCACAGATTTAGTGCGGATATGATTCCGCCTGACTTCTACTCGCAGCCCACACTTACCAACGCGGTATCACGGGTCTATACTGCTTTTATATGCAGATCACATCGGTACATCGGCCATGAACATTACCGACTTATCCGCCTCGTTCTACCCGCAGGTAAATCCGCAGGCCACCCCGGCACAGCAAATCCAGAGCCAACTGCAACATATGCAGCAGGCGCTCGGTAACGGCAACCTAGCGGGTGCCCAGCAGTCCTACGCCACCCTGCAACAGGCGACCGCTGCACCGCAGGCACAGATAGGCAACAGCGTCGCGGGCAATTCCGCCTTCGCCACACTGGGTCAAGCACTGCAAAGCGGTAATATCGGTGGCGCGCGCGATGCACTCGCTGGATTGCTCCAGAATGCCAATCAGGCACAACAACCGGCTCAATCCAGCGCAGCAACCTCCGGCGCATCCAACAGCGGATCAAACACGGGTAACGGCGGGAATAACACCTTCCACGTCACTGCCTGAAGCGCCGACACCTTAAAAATACGATAAACGCCCCGTCATCGCCGGGGCGTTTTCATTCCCGGTACGCCTCCCGCTTGTCGCCACTTGATGTGCGTCAAATGAAGCCGGTTGATAGCGTGACGCTCCGCGCACACCACGCGTAGTATCCCTCCCGTAATGAGCAATAAACGAGCAACAAGCTCGTTCAGCCCTGGCGACAATATCCTGGGCATACGGAGGCAAGTGTGACTGCAGCGGCAACACCAGCAAGTCGCAAGGAGACCTCCGACGGGGTACGTTGGGAATCACGATCGGGAGGCCGGGATGACGTCAACAACGCACCCGGAGGAGGGGGGACCGTCCAGAGAGGACTTGCCCCATGGCAGACAGCGATGCAACACCCGTCGTCATCGATTCAATCGATTCGGAAGCAATTGACAATACCAAACGAAGATTTCTAATCGCTTCAGCAACGGTGGTAGGCGCCGCCGGGGTGGCTGCATGGGCCCTGCCCTTCATCAAATCGATGGAACCCGACAAGGCGGTTACTGCAGCCGGTGTTCCCATCGAGGTCGATGTCAGCAAACTCGAACCCGGCCAGCTCATCATCGCCGAATGGCGACAGCGCCCCATTTGGATTTTGCATCGCCAGCAATGGATGCTCGATACCTTGCCCAAAAATACCCCGCGCCTGAAAGACCCTGATTCGCTCGCTCCCCAGCAGCCGGACAAGGACTTCATCAACGGCGACTATCGCGCATTGCGCAAGGACATCTTCGTTGCCGTTGCAATCTGTACGCATTTGCAATGCTCGCCCAATTACGCACCCAAACCGAAATCCGTCAACACATGGTGGCCCGGTGGCTTCCATTGTCCATGCCATGGCTCGATGTACGATTTCTCCGCACGCGTGTTTGACGGCTCGCCGGCACCGCTGAACATCCCCATCCCACCGTATTTCTGGAAAACCGACACCCTCGTTCGTATTGGAGAAGTCGAAAACGGAAAATTCCAGAACTGGGTACCCGCCATCTGGTGATGGCAGAGCGGATATGCGCCCATCGAGTCGCGCTCAGACAAACAACCGGGGATTACAGCGACATGAAAATCAGCACACGCATTGTAAAACGAATATTGACGGCTACGGCTTGCATGCTTTCAGCAAATATTGCATACGCGGCGCCTGGCCTGAGCTATCTCGGAAAGGTCCCGAGCGGCGAACCGGCGCAGGTTAAATCGATCCTGAGCAACACCTGCTCTGCCTGCCACGGCGCGGATGGCAACAGCCTGATGACCCAATACCCGAACCTTGCCGGACAAAATGAAAGTTATCTTGTCAAGCAACTGGATAACTTCCATACCGGTGCGCGCAGCAATCAAATCATGCAGGCCATGGTCGCCACCATCCCAGCCGATCACTTCGCACAAGACGTGGAGGATCTTGCCTATTATTTCTCTCAACAAAAATTCAACCCCAAAATAAATGCCAACGCAACCGAACCCAAAACCACGCTCAAGATACTCAAGATTGGAGAGCAGATTTACCGTTCCGGATTACCCACTGCCGGAGTACCCGCTTGCATGGCCTGCCATGAAGCCGATGGCATGGGCAACGGGCCTATGGCCATCCCCCGTCTAGCAGGCCAGCATTCTGCCTATGTGATTACGCAACTTCTCCAGTTCCGCGATGGAGAACGGCACAACGACCCTCATGAAATGATGCGCATGATCGCGGGACGCCTCAGCAAAAAAGAAATAACTGCTGTCGCATTTTATGTGCAGGCACTCAGGCCGAACTTGATTCTTGGAGACGGGCCGAAGAACTACGAACAAACACAAAAACAAGGGCAGCCGACACCTCTGATCGGTGTGCCAACCGATCAGATCGCCGCGCCCGCGGCCGAAAAAACGGCGGCCTCGACAACTTCATCGCCGAAACTCTGAGCATCACGAATCAGCGGCCAAGAGCAGACCGCCCCACATACCTGCCGCGTCAAGGAAATCGCCATGGATACGAGTCAATCTGAGCAAAAACCCGGCATCATGGGATGGATAGATCGTCGCTTCCCAGTCACCAGCATGATGCGCGAACACCTCACTGAATACTACGCACCCAAGAATTTCAACTTCTGGTATTTTTTCGGATCGCTACTGATTCTGGTTCTCGTTCTGCAGATCGTAACCGGCATTTTCCTCACCATGCATTACCAACCCAATGCGAAGCTCGCCTTCTGGTCGATCAACCAAGGCATCATGAACGACGTCGAGGGCGGGTGGTTCATTCGTTATATGCATGTGCTCGGCGCTTCGAGCTTTTTCGTGCTGGTTTATTTCCATATGTTCAGAGGCTTGATCTACGGTTCCTACAAACAACCGCGCGAACTGCTCTGGATCATCGGGGTCCTGTTGTACGTCGCCCTATGCGCCGAATCTTTTTTTGGTTATCTACTGCCCTGGGGCCAGATGTCTTTCTGGGGTTCCAACGTGGTGATTTCGCTGTTCGGGGCGATCCCGGTCGTGGGGCAAACGATCGCCCAGTGGATTCGCGGGGATTTCGTGGTCGGCTCCCCTACGTTGGATCGCTTCTTCGCACTACATGTCATCGCGGTGCCGTTGGTCCTGGTGATTCTTGTTTTTGTACATATCCTGGCGCTGCATCAGGTTGGATCAAACAACCCGGATGGTGTGGAAATAAAGAACTATAAAAATGCAGACGGCGTACCCATCGATGGCATCCCGTTTCATCCCTATTACACCGTCAAGGATATCTTCGGCGTATCCGTATTCCTCGCCATTTACCTGGCCTTCATATTCTTCAAACCCTCTGGCTGGGGCATTGTGCTCGACAAGCTCAACTACGTACCGGCCAATGCTCTGAAGACCCCACCAGACATTCATCCGCTGTGGTTCCTCACACCTTATTACGCCATGCTGCGCGCTTGGCCCAGCAAGATCATCGGCGTGCTGAATCTCGTCGCCGCATACATGCTGATGTTTCTGATCCCTTGGCTCGATCGGAACCCGGTGAAATCGGTTCGCTACCGTGGCGTATTCGTTCGCATCAATATCCTTGTGCTTTCATTTTCATTCATAGTGCTCGGATACCTCGGCATCCAGAAGGCAGAAGCGATCTATGTGCTGCTAGGTTATCGCTTCACCGAAATATTCTTCACCACTTTCTGGCTGATGATCTACTTAAACCGCGTACGCAGCCACCTGGCCACACTGATCTGGTGGGTCGTAATGACCGCGTTCTTCGTTGCCATCGATGCGTGGATGGTGTCGGTCAAGGCGCATAGCTGGGGGGTCTTACTGGAAAGCCTGTGGATGCCGGTCGGTTACGTCACGCTCATTTTCGCTGGTGCTCGATGGAAACCCTCGCTGGTCGCCGACAAACTTGTTCCGGAGAGGGTGCAAGCATGATCAAATTACTCACAAAACTCGCGACCTTCCTGCTGCTGGCCACCCTGCTCGTACCCGTTGCGCAGGCAGACTTCGCGCTCAAGTCGGTACAAATCGATACCGCGAACAAGGCCGATCTGCGCAACGGCGCGGCCTATTTCATGACCTACTGCATGGCCTGCCATAGCATTCGTGCAGATCGTTTCAGCGACATGAGTCATGTGCTCGGGCTACCACTGGAAAAAATCCAGAGCGAGTTCAATTCGACCAGCCTCAAGGTGCACGACGCCATCGTCAGTCCAATGGCACCTGCCGACGCAACCCATTGGTTCGGCCTGGCACCGCCGGATCTATCGGTCATCATCAAGATGAATGGCGCCAATTGGGTCTATACCTATCTGACCTCGTTTTATCTAGATCCCTCACGCGCGACCGGCGTCAACAATGCCGTTTTTCACAATGTCGCCATGCCCGACGTACTTTGGCAGCTTCAAGGCCTGCAAATGCCGGTCTACACGCAAGGCACGAAGAACGGCCACTCGACCCAGGTTTTGACCGGGCTGAAGTTGGTTTCGCCCGGCACGCTGACACCCGCCGAGTTCGACAAAACCATGCGCGACATCGTGACCTTCCTGTATTGGGCCAATCACCCTCACCAGGCGGAACGCGAGCACATCGGCCTTTGGGTCATGCTGTTCATGGCCCTGTTCATCGTCGTCGCCTATCTGCTCAAGCACGAATACTGGCGGGCAGTCAAACACTGAAAGGGGGAGGCTTGGCGCCCTGCGGGTGTCTGCCTATACTGGCGGCGGCGGCATCGAACGGATATGCGTTCGATGCCGCCGCCGTTTTTTTTCGCCCGCGAGATCTGAAACCACATGCCGCCGCCAACCGCCCCACGCATACGTCAAGCCGACTGGCAGTCTGATCGCACAATTTTGATCGCGCTGCGCGAAACCGTCTTCGTCCATGAGCAGGGCGTGCCGCTGGAAATCGAGATCGACGAAGCCGACCCGATCTGTCTGCATCTACTGGCCGAAAAGGCCGGACATCCCGTCGGTACTGGCCGCTTGCTCGAAGACGGCCATATCGGGCGCTTAGCCGTCCTGCGTGAATACCGTGGCCAGGGGATCGGTCGCGCCCTACTCGACGCATTGATGCACGAAGCAGCCCGACTCGGCCACCGCCACGCCATCCTCAACGCCCAGCTGCAGGCCATCCCCTTTTACGAGCGCGCAGGATTCACCGCGAGCGGCCCCGAATTTCTCGATGCGGGAATACCGCATCGAGAAATGCACTGCGCCTTGTCAGCCAGCATCGAGGCAACGAGACCGGCGTTGGACTAAAGTCGTTCTGAGGACACTCTCGCGCAGACAGGTATGTAAACCATGGCTGAACCTCCCGCCCCTGCGCCCAAGCAGCGACACGATCCTCTCCAAGGCCGCGAGGCTCTGCAGACCGCCTCGCTGGCGCTTATTGAATCGACACGGAGAAGCGTCGACATTCTGAGTCGCACGCTCGACCCACCGCTCTACAGTACCGACGACTGCAGCGATCGCCTATTCGCCCTGATCAAGCGCAACCGGCACTGCCGTATCCGTATTCTGGTCGCCGACATCGATCCCCTGAGACGACAAGGGCACCGCCTACTCGCGCTCGCCCAGCGCGTCCCCAGCTTTGTCGAAGTCCGTCAGCAAGCCCCCCGGCATCGCATGGAGCGTCGTGAATGGCTCATCAGCGACGCACAAGCCGTGCTCTATCGCGAGCAGGCCGATCGCGATGACGCGATCATCAGCCGCCACGACCCACGCTGGGCGCTCGCGCTTACGAATGAATTTCAGGCGATGTGGGACGTGGCGGAACAACATCCGGATCTACGTCGGTTGTCGCTCTAGGATGGGTGATCGATCAAGGATGTGCGGCATCGTCGCGCGCCAGCAGGGCCTCTAGGTCCGATCTGACCGCAGCGATGGCGTCGAACAAACCAACGTGCGGGCGCCGATGCCCGCCGTTCACGAGCACCGCGAATGCACCCCAACGACCGTGCGCCAGGCGGAGATACCCCGCCAGCGCGAATACCGACACCGGCTGATTCAGCGAACCCGTCTTGGCCGCGATGCGCGTATCCCACGCCGTCGAACCGCCCTTAAGCATGGCCACCGGGGTCTGGTCCGGCACGGTCAGCCCCGCCAGAAAGGCCGGAAAATCGCCGTAACGATGGTATTCGTGCGCGAGTAGCGCCGTGATGTCGTTGGCCGACAAGCGATTGCCCACGGTCAGGCCGCTGCCGCTTTCAAGCAACGGTCGACCGTCACGCGCCCAGGCGAAGAGCGAAGCGACATCGACGGCTCGGGCGTAAGCGCTCAAGCGTCGCCCCGCCTCCGGCAGATTAACGGGCACGGGCGCACCGTCGGCCGCGGCCCAGTCGAGTGCCAGGGTATCGGCCATGTAGTTGTTGCTGTACACCAGCATGCCGCGTAACTGCTCGCCTAGCGGTGTACCCTCAACTTTAGCGACAGGCACACCGGCCATAACCTTGCCGCCCGCGCGGACGACCGCCACCCCGCCATGCACCGCCACCCCGGCCTGCTCGAGAAACGCACGGAATACCTCTCCGGCAAAGCGGTCAGGGTGTGCAATCGAGCGGTAGAAGCGGCGGGGCTTGCCGCCCAGCGGGATGCCACCGGAGACTTCGAAGACCTCGCGCGCACCCTCGCTGCGGCGTACGACGCGGATATGCGCCGGTTGGCCGGGCGGCAGAGTTTCGACACGCCCGCGGATCGCCAGCATGGGCAGATCGAACGGCTCGAAGGCAAGTCGTGCGGGTGCCCCCGCCTGCGCGCCAGGACGCACGCTCAGACAGGCATTGCTGAAATCCACCCCGGCCGATGACAGCGGTGCGTTATAGGCGTCCTCGCTTTCGCGCTTCGCCCGGCAGCGATCGCGCGTCACACAGGGCACCGGGCCAAAGCGGCGCGCATCGACCAGCAAACGACCGTCAACGACGCGGATGCCGGACTCGCGCACGCGCTGGGCCAGCGTCCAGAGCTGCGCGTTGACCAAACCCGGATCGCCGCCACCGACGAACACGAGGTCGCCGTGCAGCACCCCCTGCTTCACTGACCCAAGCCGGGTAACTCGGGTTGTGAATCGCTTGGCCGCGCCCCAGCGATCGAGCGCGGCGGCCGACGTGTACAGCTTCGTCACCGAGGCCGGGATCAACGCCTGCCCCGGATCCAAGGTGGCCAGCGTACGGCCGCTCTCGATGTCGATCACCCGCGCGCTGACCCGCGCGCCAGACGCCACCAGATGGTTGAGCGCGGGCAGCGAATAAGGGGGCGCTTCCACGGCCTTGTCCGTCGCGTGGGCCGCGGCGGCGGACAAGGCGAAACACAGGGCGAAGAGCCAACCCGTCAGCACACCGCCCCGTCGGGTCGAGGCCAGCGGCGGGAAGACAGCGGGGCGGCGGCGATGTATCACCGTGCGCGTCAGCCGATGAATTCGCTGCCGCCGAGATAAGACCGCAGCGCCTCTGGAATACTGATACGCCCGTCAGCCTGCTGATGGTTTTCAAGCAACGCCACCAGCGCGCGACCGACCGCGAGTCCCGAGCCGTTGAGTGTGTGTAATAGCTCGGGTTTGCCGGTTTCCGGGTTGCGGAAGCGCGCCAGCATGCGGCGGGCCTGGAAGTCCTCGAAATTCGAACAGGAGGATATCTCGCGATAACGCGCCTGCCCCGGCAGCCACACTTCAAGGTCGTAGGTCTTCGCCGCGGAAAAACCCAGATCGCCGGTACACAGCGTTACGACCCGATACGGCAACTCCAGGCGCTGCAGAATCGCCTCGGCATGGCCGACCAAGGTCTCCAGCGCCTCCCAGGAGTGCTCGGGTGCACCAGATGCACCATTTCCACCTTCTCGAACTGGTGCTGGCGGATCAGTCCGCGAGTGTCGCGACCGGCCGAACCGGCCTCGGAGCGGAAACACGGCGTGTGCGCGACGAAGCGCAGCGGTAGCGTTTCCGCCTCGACGATCTGATCGCGTACCAGGTTGGTCACCGGCACCTCGGCCGTGGGGATCAGATAGAAGGGCGTGTCGCCTTCGACCTTGAACAGATCCTCCTCGAACTTCGGGAGCTGCCCGGTTCCGCGCAGCGCGTCCGCGTGCACGAGGTACGGCACGTAGACTTCCTCGTAACCGTGCTCGCGGGTATGCGTGTCGAGCATGAATTGCGTCAGTGCGCGCTGTAGGCGCGCCAGCTCACCGCGCAGCACGGCGAAGCGGGCGCCGGAGATACGCGCGGCCGCCTCGAAATCGAGTCCACCCAGCGCCGTGCCGAGATCCACGTGGTCGCGCGGCTCGAAGTCGAACGCACGCGGGGTGCCCCAGCGGCGCATCTCCACGTTGTCATCCTCGCTCGCCCCTTCCGGCACCGAGTCGTGCGGCAGATTGGGGACGCCCAGCAACAGCGCCTCAAGCTCACCCTGAACGGCCTCCGAGGCATTTTTGGCTTCGCTCAAGCGGTCACCCAGCGTCGCCACCTCGTCCAGTAGCGGCTGCGCGTCCTCGCCTTTGGCCTTGGCCTGACCGATGGCCTTGGAGCGGGTATTACGCAGATTTTGCAGCTCCTGGGTCTCTATCTGAAGCCGCTTACGCGTACCTTCCAGCGTATTGAAGCGCTCAAGATCGAAGCTGAAGCCGCGACGGGCCAACAGACGGGCGATGCCCTCGGGGTCGTTGCGCAGGTGTTTGATGTCGAGCATGGCATTCCGTGGACTGTGCGGGGAAGGCGCGTCAGTTTACACGCTCAGGCATCGCCGTTCGACGCATCGTGCGCGGTAGCATCGAAGGTCAGCACATGACTGGGATCAACCATGGTCAATATCTGCGCAACCACCTCTGCCACCCGCTCTGAACTGTCGTAGAACTCGATCACCACCGGCAGATCGAGCGACAGGCTCAGCAGCGAACTCGTATGTACCTCGCCCGAACGGCCGAAGCCGCTGATACCGCGAAACAGCGTGGCGCCGCGGACCTTTGCATCGTCATGCAGATAGTGCAGCACCTTCTCATGCGCGTTGGCGCTTTCGTGCAGGTAAATCCGTGCGATGGTGACTTTCATAGCTGCCTCCCGAGCAATAGACCCAACCAGCAGACGCTGACGCAAACCAGCACGCTGACCAACATGTTCACGCCCGCCTTGAGCACATCCCCCTGCTCGATCAGGCTCAGGGTTTCGATGGAAAAGGTGGAAAACGTGGTGAACGCCCCCAGACCGCCGGTCAATATCGCCGCACGGACCTCCGGACCCACGTTGAGGCGCTCGACCAGCATGGCGGTCAAAAAACCCATGGCCAGCGACCCCAGCACATTGACCGCGAGCGTACCCCAGGGGAATCCCCTGCCCAGCCAATGATAAACCCCGTTGGAAACACCGAAGCGCATCATCGCGCCCACCGCGCCACCGAACGCGATGGCCAGCAACTGCAATCCCATGGATAGTACTCCTCGTGGTTCGTACGCGGCCGGACGGCGCCCGGCTCGCCCATTCTTGCGACACCGCAGCAAAGCGTCAATGTGTGTTCGGCCATCGTTGGCGTGCGCGGGTGAGGACTCTATACTCCGGAGCCTCAGCAAGCAGGAGCAGGAGACCATTACAATGACAAACAGCTTCCACCCGCCCAGACGGGTGCTCATGGGGCCCGGCCCCTCCGATGTCGACCCGCGTGTCCTCGAAGCCATGGCACGCCCCACCATCGGCCACCTCGACCCGCTGTTCGTGGATATGATGGACGAACTCAAAGGCATGTTGCAGTACGCCTTCCGCACACGCAATGCACTCACCCTACCCATTTCCGCCCCCGGTTCGGCGGGCATGGAAACCGCCTTCGTCAATCTAGTCGAGCCCGGCGACACCGTGATCGTCTGCCAGAACGGCGTGTTCGGCGGCCGCATGAAGGAAAACGTCGAACGCTGCGGCGCCACCCCAGTGATGGTGGAAGACGAATGGGGCAAACCGGTCGACCCGCAGAAGCTCGAAGACGCCCTCAAGGCACATCCCGAGGCGCGCACCGTCGCCTTCGTGCAGGCCGAGACCTCCACCGGCGCGGAGTCCGACACCCGCACTCTGGTCGAGATCGCACACCGTCATGACTGCCTTGCCATCGTCGACACCGTCACCGCGCTCGGCGGCACCCCCATCGAAACCGATGCCTGGGGCATCGACGCGGTGTATTCCGGCAGCCAGAAATGCCTCTCCTGCACGCCGGGGCTGTCGCCGGTGAGCTTCAGCGAAGCCGCCATCGCGCGCATCCGCAACCGCAAAACCAAGGTGCAAAGCTGGTTCCTAGACCTCAACCTCGTCATGGGCTATTGGGGCGAAGGCGCCAAGCGCGCCTACCACCACACCGCGCCGATCAACGCCCTCTACGGTCTGCACGAGTCGTTGGTCCTGCTACAAGAGGAAGGCCTCGAGAACGCCTGGGCCCGCCATCGCCGCAATCACGAAGCCCTGCGTGACGGCCTGGAGGCCATGGGGCTGTCCTTCGTGGTGGCGCCCGAGCATCGCCTGCCTCAGCTCAACGCCGTGCGCGTGCCTGAAGGTGTCGACGAGGCCACTGTGCGCAGCGCGCTGCTCAGCGATTACAGCATCGAGATCGGCGCCGGTCTCGGCCCGCTGGCCGGCCGCATCTGGCGCATCGGCCTAATGGGCTACGCCAGCAACCCGCGCAACGTCTATCTGCTGCTCAGCGCCTTGGAAGCCATCCTCGCCGCACAGGGATACGCACTGCCTCGCGGCGCAGCAGTCGATGCCGCGCGGGCCGCCTACGCCAGCGGCAACGAAAACCTTAAGACCGCCGCGAACGGTTAAGACTCAATGGGCAACGTTTCCTCAGGGGCGCTTCAGCGCCCCTTTTTTTGGGGAAATCTGCGCTTTGCAAGCGCAAGAAGAATTGAATATCCGGATTTAAGTGTGTTTGACGACAGCGCTCGGGATACAAATCGATGCCGCTCTTCACTAGAGTTAGCGCAGACCAACAGCGGTCAGCAGCCCAGCGCTGCTGTGAGGCAACAGTCGGCCATGAGCGGTCGGACTTGCTATTTCAATATTGGGCTATGCAATGGCAAGTTTGCAGCGAGAAGAAGTCTTTAGCCTATAGCTTAATTAGCATCAACTCCGAGGCTTCACACCGCCCTTGCGACCCAGACCAAAACCGACACGGTACAAATCGGGCATGTCGATGCGACCGTCTCTTTTGGTTTCCAGCAAACCAAGACGCTGCAAATCTTCACGCACACCATCCCAACCACGATCGATATGCTGAGCTGGGAGGCGCGTCATCGTCATCCCTTTGGCGCCGTCCGGAAACTTCATTTCCCACTGCGTCAGTATTGCCTCGAATTCACAGGGCACATTCATGCCGCTCAAAGCTGAGAGGACGTCAGGTACCCATGGGTAATCTTCTGCCATCTCCTGCACGCGAATTTCCGAAGCCTTCTGGATACCACGCTTGATGCTTTCGAAGTGCAGTGCGCGTTCATGTTGTGAGTAACGCTCGCTGGAGTCTTCAGCCGCTTGTCGAATGGCGGCGAGAAATGAGCGCGGCGAAGTCTGTCCACGTCCGTCAGCCAAGTGCCCCACCGACCATATGTATGGCACACCACGTCGTTTGTCACGCCCCATCCATGGGCCAGCCAGCGCCTCAAAAGCCTTTCGTTGCGACTCGGATTCAGATTTCATGTCCTGAGTAAGTCGCCACACACCATCTTGCTCGACGACTTGCAGACAAATATCGCGCAAATACAGGCCATGAGCATCCGGTGAATTGATGAGCCTTTGCCATAGCAAACCGTGTAAATCGTGCCTTGCCCACGTCAAGTCGGCCTTGGTCGCCATCAACTTGGAGGCATCAGGAAAATTAAACACTGTACGTTCCGCCTGATCCTCTCGGAGAAATACCTTGGCATGCAGACCCTGGAAGGCCTTCAACCAAAGAACTGTACGCATCAAGCCTCGCACGATGTCATCCATGCGCTTCCAGTCAGTGCTCGTGCGGTCCAGCGCATCGAACAGAATCAAACCCCTCCAATCCCGCGGGCGTTGCATCAAGCGCGCAGCAGCCTCGGGCTCAGCTTTTAACCAAGCGACAGTACTCGGCCAACTATCACTGGGAATTGAGTCGCCAGCACGCTGCGCTACCCAACGCAAAACAACTGCTCGCCACAGGTCATATGGGTCGCCCGCCTGATCAAGAAATGTCGAAAACACATCGGCATTCGGGTAGCTTTCAATTTTCTCTACACTAGCAAAGCCTACACGCACTTCAATCTCGTGTAATTCAGAGGCGGCTTCCCCCAGGTTTATGCGAAGTGGCATTGATTGAAGCGCAGCTGTCCAGAAAGACTTCCCAACGCCTCGACCGCCCACTACTACATGAGCATCCAGCCGCAATGCTTTCAGGTGCGAGGGCGGTAGATACAGGGTCTCAGGCGCGGGGGTTTCCCCGAAATTACTGGTTTCCAGCGGTGCAGCCAGAATCGCATCGCGTAGTTTCTGAGCTTGTGTCATGACCGCCCTTCCATGCCCACGAAATCCCTCACGCCATCAAGCAACCAACCAAAGATAGCGTTCACTTCCTGAACATCGATGACGGCAAGCCGCCCTTGCAACGAGCGTAGGCCAGCGAAACTACGGTGCCAGTTCACCGCCCACGGATAATGTGGGGCGCCTTCGTCAGCTTCGTCGAAGTTCCAGCCTTCGACCAAATCACCAACACGCCATTTCCCATCGCCATCTGATGACGGCCCAATTGCTTCAGGCTTGGGAGGTGCAATCTCGTCGTAGAGCGTGTCGACGAATACGCCATAGGCATGTTCGCGCAAACCATCTAAATAATTCACACGATCCAGCTCTGGCACAATGGCTCCAACGATTTTCAAACGCTCACGGATTTGTTCCGCCACGTGGGCACGTTGCCATTGCTCGAACAACATGCGATAGCCACTCCAAGTCTGCTCACCCTCAAGTGCAAACAGCAGGATCAGATTAGCACCCATGTCGGTAATACAGGTGGACGCAATTTCGTCGATGCCAGAACGTGAGTCGATCAGCACCACATCGGGTTGAATTCGCTCCTCCAATGCCTCCAACAACCGCCCTAAACGGGCCGACCATATTTCGCGCGTTCCGTCTTCATGAGACTTGGGCATCCAAACTCGGCCTAGCTTGGATACATATTCGCCATGCTCGGCGCCATGCGCTGGTACAACATAAATTTCGCCGTCATGCGAGAGATTGCTGGTGGCGACCATGCTATCGAAAACAGCATCGCCGTTGTCCACCAAATCTTCGACAAGCCAGTCAGTAATGCCGTACATGGGCTGGCGATCGAGGGGCAGCAAGGCAGAGGATAATCCGGGCGACTCCAGGTCTAGATCAAGCACCAAGACGCGACGGCCGACCTGCGCGAGATGCCATGCTGTGGCTGCAAGCGCGGTGGATCGACCTACTCCGCCCTTGATGGAAAAGAACACAATACGTGGTATGCCTTCGGTTTCAGGTGCGATGCGAGCCCAATTGGCTTCCGTCGCCAACCGGTCTACCACCCATACTTTGGGGAACCCATCCAACGCGTAAGCGGCAGCCCCTTGACATGCCATTTCGCGGCTTGTTTCAAACAGAATTTCAGCATTTTTCGGATAGGCGTGCGCTCCCAAACGGCTCATCAGATTTGACACCAGCGTGTCCCAAATCTGGCGTTGATCAGTTTCTACGAACCGATCCGGCAAGATCACACGCAAGCGCCCATTTAGATCTCGATTGACAAGCAGCCAATCGTCGTCATTGCTCATGAGGGTATTCAGGGAGCTGCTATGAGATTTCAGCCACTCCTGAACTTCCGGCAAAATTCGATCAAAGGTCGGAATAGACTCAGGGATCAGCTCAAAGAGATTTTTTCTCACATCAATAGCCCCTCTAGCTGTGCTTTCTTTATGAGATCGCAAACGACTTTGGTACCGGCTCGATGGGTCTGCGCCCGCGTTTGATCGAAGTTAGACTGATTGGCATAGCGGTCAGAAACATCCCAGTCGTCAAACGGGTTCCCGGCAGGCAAGGAGTATCCGGTCCCTTGCGCGTGGCCGCTACGGTAGCTGTCGAAGCGAGCCCAAACGCCATTCGCGTGTACCTGATCGCCCCTATTTGTGGGTCTATCCTTGGTCGCGTCGTAAGGCATCCCAAAAGCCAGCATCATTTGCTTCAATCCGCATTCCGCTGCTATGCCATACAGGTGATCGGCATTGGCCCAGCGTTGCGACACGAGCAAGTGCTCGGCATCGTTCCAGTGTCGTACATGCGCATCAAGAAAATCCGCTAGCACTTTATCCTCTCTTGTTCATCAAAGCTCAGGTTCTTGAAGCGTGTCGATGCGAAAAGTCAGCATGCCAATTTTAATGGGAGCCATACCCTCTTTAGAATCTCCTACGAATATACTGCTCTGCAAAAACGCCTCGCTCTACTATGCACTCCCATTGCCACAATACGAATTGCGTCTATTGTCATGAGACCGATTTGCTTCACGAACAAGTACCGGTCATCACAGGACCAGCGAGACGAACGGCAGGATGGGTCGAGCTCTGCCTGATCGAAACTTCAAGCCAGTATCTGCTATCAAACAAGTGATAGGTGCTTGACTCCGAATAACGGACTGTTAACAGACCATGAAACCGGATTATGCGGCAGCGAAACACACTAAAATCCGGATACCCATAAAACCCATGGGAAATATTTCTGACTATACAGTGGATTTTTCCGCAGAGCTTGTTGAACCGATTTCGTGGCGTCCTGATACACGCCAATCAAACAATCCTTGTTGGTCGCGATACAAACTGGGCCGGGTAGCGCCACAGCATGGATATCCAGCAAGGATGAGTTACCCCCTAATGCTGGCATTACTCGGATTCTCCTTGTGAGGACATCCTGCATGAAAATAAACACGCCACGCCGCGCATCCACACGACGATCACCAATTTCCCCTAAAGCCCCCTCGCCTCTTTAACCGTTTCGTACGCCTGCTTGATCTGCTGGGTCTTCTCGGTCGCCAGCTGAATCATTTCCTCCGGCAAGCCCTTGGACACCAGTTTGTCCGGGTGATTCTGGTTCATCAGCCGTCGATAGGCGCGCTTGAGTTCATCGTCGCTAACGGTGGGTTCGATACCGAGCACGGCGTAAGACTGCTCCAGACGCGCCTTCGGGCTGGGTCCGGCGCGCCCTGCCCCTCCTCCTGCGCCCTGACTGGCGCCGGGACCTCCAAATAGGCCCATGACCGCAGCAACGCGAGTAAACAGGAGCTGGAACTGGAGTTGGGAAAAGCCGAGGCGCTCGCAGATGTGTAGCAGCAGATCGCGTTCGCGGTTGTCGAGCGCGCCATCGGCCAAGGCGGCACTGATCTGAATTTCGAGGAACATCTGCACCAATGCGCTACGGCGGTGTACGACGCGGCGAAATTGATCGAGTACGCCTTCCAGATCGAAGCCATCGGACTTGCCCTGGTTGAACAGCTCGATGGCCGCGCGCCGTTGGGCCTCGTTGAGCTGCATATGGTGCATGACGCTGCGCGCCATCTCGATTTCGCGCTCGCTGACGTGGCCGTCGATTTTGGCCAGGCGCCCCATGACCGCGAAGGTCGCGGTGAAGAAGGCTGCCTGGGTAGTCGCCTGCTGGTCAGACGAATGTACCTCAAGCCGTTCCCGTCGATACTGCTGCCGGTCGACCTGATGACCGATCACGCCACCGAGCAGCGCGCCCAATGGCCCGCCCAGCGCGAAGCCGACGCTCGCACCGATACCCTTGCCCCACCAACTCATGTCGCGTCCTCTTCATCAAGCAATATGCGCAGCCCGGCCTCATCCAGCACCGGCACGCCCAGTTTTTCGGCCTTGGCCAATTTGGATCCCGCATCGGCGCCTGCGATCACCGCCGTGGTCTTACCGGACACCGAGCCGCTGACGCGTGCGCCGAGCGCCTCTAGCGAGGCCTTGGCCTCGTCGCGGGTGAAGCCCGCGAGTGTGCCCGTGAGCACGTAGGTGCGGCCGCTCAATGCATTGGCGCGCGCATTTTCCTTGAACGCGCCCTCTTTAGACGCGTCGGCGACGTTCAGCCCGGCCTGCTTCAGACGCTCAATCACTTCACGATTGTGGCTCTGTGCGAAAAAGGTGACGATATTTTCCGCAATAATTCTGCCGACGCCCGTTACTTTCACGCGTTCGTCGTTGACCAGATCATCGACGCGCGCGACTTTGAGTGCCGCGAGAGAATCAAAGGCCTCGACCAGACCCTGAAGTACCCTACCCTTGACCTTCGGAATCGCCAGATCATCGAGGAAACCGGCAAAGTCGCCGCCCGTGTATGCGAGATCAGCGTGCGCGGCGAAAAAGTCCACGATCGTCTGACCGGTCTTGGGACCGATGCCCGGCACGCCGCGACGCTCGACGAAATCGGTGATGCGCGCACCCACGAGGGCGTCGAGATTTTTAAAATGCCGCGCCAAATCGCGTGCGGTTTCCTCGCCCACGCCCGGTATGCCCAGCGCGAAGATCAGCCGCGCCAGCGGGCGCTCTTTACTCGCCTCGATGGCGTCGAGCAGGTTATCCACCGATTTCTCGCCCATGCGTTCCAGGGAGATCAATTGTGCGCGTTCGCCGTGCAGCGCATACACGCCAGCGACATCGGTGAGCAGGCCGTGGTCGACCAGTTGGGACACGATCTTGTCGCCGAGTCCCTCGATGTCCATGGCGCGACGCGAGGCGAAGTGAATCAGCGAGCCCTTGCGCTGCGCCTCGCAAAACAGGCCGCCGGAACAACGCGCCACGGCCTCACCCTCGATACGCACGACCTCGGAACCGCATACCGGGCATGCTTCCGGCAGTTCAATCGGCGTGGCATCTGCCGGCCGCGACTCGGTCAACACCCGCGCAACCTCTGGAATCACATCGCCGGCACGACGCACGACCACGGTATCGCCCACGCGTACGTCCTTGCGTGCGACCTCGTCCATGTTGTGCAAGGTGGCGTTGCTCACCGTGACGCCACCGACGAAGACGGGCTCCAATCGAGCCACCGGGGTCAGTGCGCCGGTACGGCCGACCTGGAATTCGATGCCCACCACGCGCGTACGCGCCTCCTCGGCCGGAAATTTATGGGCGATGGCAAAGCGCGGTGCGCGCGCCACGAAGCCGAGCCGCTGCTGCCAATCGAGGTTGTTGACCTTGTAGACCACACCATCAATGTCGAAGGCCAACCCCGCGCGGCGCTGGCCGATGTCGCGGTAATAATCGAGGCAACCCTCGACGCCGGCAACCACGCGGATTTCAACGCTGACCGGCAGACCGAAGCCGCGAAGCACCTCCATCACCGCGGCATGCCGCCGCTCAAGCGGGAGTCCTTCGATCTCGCCCAGGCCATAGGCGTAGAAGGCCAGCGGACGGGCGGCGGTGATCTGCGGATCGAGCTGGCGCAGGCTGCCGGCGGCGGCGTTACGCGGGTTGACGAAGACCTTCTCACCGCACTCACGAGCCACTGCATTCATTTTTTCGAAGCCGGCGAGCGGCATGTAGACCTCACCGCGCACCTCCAGCACTGGCGGCGACTCGCCGCGCAGTCGCAGTGGGATACTGGCGATGGTGCGTACGTTGAGCGTGATGTCTTCACCGGCGACGCCGTCGCCACGGGTGGCGGCCTGCACCAGGCGGCCAGACTCGTAGCGCAGGCTGACGGCGAGCCCGTCGAGCTTCGGTTCGGCCACGTACTCAATAGGCCCGGTCACGCCCAGGCGATCCCGCACGCGACGGTCGAAGGCGCGTAACTCGTCCTCGTCGAAACAGTTTTCCAGCGACAGCATGGGCACGCGGTGGCGTACCTCACGAAACCCACCGTCCGGCTTGGCGCCGACGCGCTGGGTGGGTGAATCGGGCGTGATCAGCTCGGGAGACGCGGCCTCCAAGGCCTGCAACTCGCGCAGCAGTGCGTCGTATTCGGCGTCGGAAATATCGGGGTCGTCGAGGACGTAGTAGCGGTAATTGTGGTGTTCGATGCGCTCGCGCAGGGCCCGCGCCCGCTCCGCGGGCGCCTCGACCGCGCTCACCGCAGCGGCCCCGCAACGCGCGCGCGGTGCTGGATGAACAGGCGCACGCGCTCTTCCATGTATGTCAGGGTCTGCGCGCTCAAGGCGCTGTGAGTCTCGTCTTCCAGACGGGCGTCCAGACGTTCGGCGAGACGTTTGGCGCAGTCGCTCATGGCCCGAAAGGCCCTCATCGGCGCTTCCGGCCCCGGCAGGGTCAAGAACAGGCTGATGCCAGGGGTTTCGAGGTCGTCGAACGCACCTGGCGCAAACACCCCGGGCTTGACCATGTTCACCACCCCGAACAGCGGCACCTCGCCGCGCTCGTCGGCACGGATGTAAACCCCGCGCTCGTCCAAGCTAAGATCCAATACGTCGAAGGCCTTGGCCAGCGCCTCGCCGGTCAGCGGCGCGTCGGCCGCCACGATGTGCATGATCAGAATATCCTGGAAATCGTCCTCCATTTCATCGGAGACCGCTTCCGACTCAGGTTCCATGGCGGCTCGATGCGCCGTTGGCTCTGACCGCTTACTTGTTGATGGTGCGACCCATTGTTCGGGGGCTGGCTCATGCGCCATCCCGCCTCTATCCACCGACACTTCGGACCGCTCTGCCGTCTGTCGACGCACGGGGATGATCTCCCACTCGTCTTCTGGCGCAGCCGCATCATCCGCCAGATGCGCAGGGTAACTATCGTCGTCGAAGTGCGGCTCGTCACGTGCCTCATCGCGTCCCTTGCGGCGCAATTCAGCTTTTTTACCCAGCCAATACATCGCGATCAGAACGACCGCACCCAGTAACAGCAAAATCCAACGCAATGCATCCATGGGGAATCCTCAGCCTGCCGCCATTTGGGCCGCTTCGTCGATATCCACGGCCACCAGACGCGAAACGCCGGCTTCGCGCATGGTGACCCCGATCAACTGATCGGCGGACTCCATGCTGACCTTGTTGTGCGTGATCATAATGAACTGTACTCGCTCCGACATTTCCTGAACCAACCGTGCAAAGCGCCCAACATTAGCCTCATCAAGCGGCGCGTCGACCTCGTCGAGCATGCAGAACGGCGCGGGGTTGAGCGCGAAAATAGCGAACACCAACGCTACGGCGGTCAGCGCCTTCTCACCGCCGGACATAAGATTGATCGTAGACAGGCGCTTGCCCGGTGGCCTCGCCAGCACGGCCACGCCGGTGCTCAGCAAGTCATCGCCGGTCATCTCCAGGCGCGCCTCCCCGCCGCCGAACAAGCGGGGGAACATTTCCTTTAGGCCGTTGCTGATCTGATCGAAGGTGTCGCGGAATCGCTGGCGCGTCTCGCGGTCGATCTTCTGGATCGCCGCCTCCAGCGTTTCCAGCGCGGTATTCAGGTCCTCATGCTGGCCGGCCAGATACTCGGCACGTTCGTTCTCTGTCTTGAACTCGTCGATGGCCGCCAGATTGATCGAGCCCAAGCGCTGAATACGCTGCGTCAGCTCCGCCACACGGGCCTCCCAAGCCGGGATATTGGCCTCTGGATCAAGCTCGGCGCGCAGCGGTTCCTGCTCGAAGTCGGTTTCCGTCAACTGTTCGATCAGGGTTTCATGGCGTACGCGCACCGACTCCAGCTCGACGCGTCGCGTGCCCAGCGCCTCGCGCAGGGTCTCAACCTCGCGCTCGATACCCACGCGCGCCTGTTCCGCCTCGCGCAACGCGGCCTCTGTTGCCTGTACGCCACTCCGCGCTTCCGTCAATTCGCGTTCCAGCAGGCTGCGCCGTTCGAGCGCGCGCGTGCGCTCGGCCTGTAACTCGGTCGTCGGTGTGGCATCTACCTCCAGCGCCTCGCGCAGGGTATTCACCCGCTGTTCGAGCGCATCGCATTGCCCGCGTCCACGTGTGAGCGCCTGCTCGGTCGCAGCGGACTCGACACGCAAGGATTCCAACGACAAGGTCAGACGGTGACGGGCCTCGCGGGCCACCTGCGCGGCCTGGCGGGCCGCGCCCAAGGTGTCCTGGCATTGCGCGCGTTCGGCGGCCAGCGCCTCGCGCTCGCTACTCAACTGCTCCATTTCGGCCACCGCGCGATTGCGCGCCGAGGTTGCCTCGTCGAGCGCTGCGCGGTCGGTCTGTACGCGTGCTGCCAACTCGGCCAGCTCCTGGGCAATTACGTTCGCGCGCTCCCCGAGCTGTCGCAGGCGCCCTCGCTGGCTGTTCAGGCGTCCCTCGGAGGCCGCCAGCTCTCGATGGGCCTGATTCACCGCCTGTTGGACCTGCTGACGCGCCGCTTCCAGCTCGTGCAGCTCGGCCTGCCCCGCATCCAGCGAGGTCACGCGCGTGCGCGCCTCGGCCTCCAGCGACGTCCGTTCCGCTTGCAGGGATTCGATTTCCTCGGCGCGCGCGAGCACGCCCGCATGGGCTTCCTCGCGATCCGGCAGACGCAGCCAGCCGTGGCCGACCCATTCCCCGGCAGGCGTCACAAGCGATTCACCCGGCAATAGCGCTGTCCGGCGCGCCAGTGCTTCCTGCAAATCGCTGGCCGTACCCACGCCAGCCAGCAAATCGGCCAAGGGCCAGGGCGCCTGTACGTGCGCGGCGAGGCCACCACCATCGGTCAGCCCCGTGCGGGTGCTTTGATCAACGAAATGGCGTGGCGCCTGGGCATCTTCCCCGCGGCTCCGGCCACTGCCGCGAGATCGTCCACACAGACGGCGCCCAGCAGACCACCCAGCACCGCCTCCACCGCTGACTCCCAACCGGCATCCACACGCAGGCACTCGCCGAGGCGACGCGCCTCGGTCAGTGCCTGCTGCGCCAGCCAGGTCGCTTGCCCGCCCTCGCGCTTGCCAAGTGCGGCCTGCTGCAAGGCCTCCAGAGAAGCCAAACGGCCGGTCACGGTCTGTACCTGGCGGCGCAACTGATCGAGCCCCTGAGTATCCTCGCGAATCCCGATACGGCATATCTCGATACGCTCAAGCACCTCTGCCAGACGGCGATCCAGATCCACGACCGCCTGCCGCTGCGCCTGCACGTCTGCCTCGATGCGAGTGATCTCGCCCTCGATGCCGACCGTATCGAGTCCGTCGGTCTCGCGAGTCAGGCGTTCACGGCGTTCACCAAGACTGTGAACCTGGCGTTCCAGATGCTCCATGCGCGTGCGCTCGACCTGCGCGCGCTGGGCCGGCTCGTTGGCGCGGCGATTGAAATCATCCCAACGGCGCTGCCAATCCGCCATCGCCTGCTCCGAGCGTTCAAGCGCCTGCACCGATTCGCCTTCGCTCACCTCCGCATTGGCCACCTCCGGCGCGCGCGCCGACAAATCCTGCGCCAGACGCGCGGCCTTGAGTTCGTCGGTCTCCAACACTCGCCGCGACTCCACCAGCGTGGCCTCGGCCTGCTCGAGTGCCTGGTTGCGCTGCGCACGCAGGTTCTCCGCGTGCTGAATGGCCTGCTCGATCTTCGAAATCTCAGCACCGGCCTGATAGTAGCGACCCTGCACTTCGTTGAAGGCTTCGTTGCCCGTATTCAGGCGTTCGCGCCCCTGCACCAGCTCGGTCTCCCGCGCGCGCAGGCGTGCAATCGCTTCTTCCAGCGCGGTCTGTGCCTCGCGGATGGCCTGCTCTCGCTGGCCGATGTCGGCGGTGAGGGCGTCAAGCCGCAGCACGATCAATTCCGCCTGCGTGCGGCGTTCGTCCTGCCGCAGGGCCTTGTAACGCTCAGCTGTCTGCGCCTGGCGCTTCAGGTGGGTCAGATGTTTGTCGATCTCCTCGCGCAGATCGTTGAGACGGTCCAGGTTCTCGCGGGTGTGGCGTATGCGATTTTCGGTCTCGCGGCGACGCTCCTTGTACTTCGAGATGCCTGCCGCTTCTTCGATGTAGACGCGAAGCTCCTCCGGCTTGGCCTCGATCAGGCGCGAGATCATGCCCTGCTCGATGATCGCGTAGCTGCGCGGTCCCAGACCGGTGCCGAGGAAAATGTCGGTGATGTCGCGGCGGCGGCAGCGCGTGCCATTGAGGTAATACTGGGACTGCCCGTCGCGCGAGGCCACGCGCTTGACCGAGATCTCGGCATACTGCGCGTAGGCGCCGCCAAGGGTGCCATCGCTATTGTCGAAGACCAGTTCGACAGAGGCCTGCCCCACCGGCTTGCGCGCTGACGAACCGTTGAAGATCACGTCTTCCATGGACTCGCCACGCAGGTATTTGGCCGAGGACTCGCCCATGACCCAGCGCACCGCATCGATGGTGTTGGATTTGCCGCAGCCGTTCGGGCCGACGATGGCCACGCGCTGGCTGGACAGAGGGATGGTGGTCGGATCCACGAAAGACTTGAAACCCGACAGTTTGATTTTGCTAAGCCGCATGCGCTAATTGTGCCAGGAAGCCGGCGGAGTGTACGTCCGGCCGATGATATACTGCATGGTTTTCCCCACCTCTGTCAGGACATGCCCATGCCGAGTCAGCCGAGCAAGGCGCTAGAGACTTTCGCCAACCCGGAACCAAACCGCGATTATACCATTCGCATTCGCATCCCGGAGTTCACCTGCTTATGTCCGGTGACCGGGCAACCGGACTTTGCCACTCTGCACCTAGAATACGTGCCGAACCAGCGCTGCGTCGAACTTAAATCGCTCAAGCTATACGTCTGGTCCTACCGTGACGAGGGCGCGTTTCACGAAGCGGTCACCAATCGCATCGTGGACGACATCGTCGCCGCCATCGCCCCGCGATTCGTCCGCCTGACCTCCGAGTTCAATGTGCGCGGCGGGGTCTATACCAACGTGGTCGCCGAGCATCGTGCGGCTGGCTGGACGCCGCCCACGCCGGTCACCCTGCCCTAACCCGACTCCCGTGACGCGCCCGCTCGCCATCGGCGTTGATGTGGGCACCTCGGGCATCCGCGCCCTTGCCATTGATGACAAGGGCGCGATCCACGCACAGGCTACACGTTCGATGCCCGCCCCCATGGGCACCGACGGTCGACAGGAACAATCGCCCACAATCTGGTGGGATACGCTGCTCGACACGCTGGGCGCACTGACGCGGACACTTCCCGCCGACCACCAACCCCGCGCACTGGCCCTGGATGGCACCTCGGGCTCGCTACTGCTCGCTGGTCGCGACGGTCGGGCGCTGGGCCCCGCGTTAATGTACGCCGATCAGCGTGCGAGCACAGAGGCGGCGCACATAGCCGAGCTGGCACCAGCGGAAAGCGGTGCGCACGGCCCCAGCTCAGCGCTGGCCAAGCTGCTCTGGCTACTGCGCCATCAACCGCCGCCACCAGGATTTCGCGCGTTACATCAGGCCGACTGGCTACTGGCCTGCCTCGGTGCACCGCTGGGCACGAGCGACGAGAACAATGCCCTCAAGCTGGGCTACGACCCGGTGAATCGACATTGGCCTGAATGGCTGGCAAGGCTGGGGATACCGCCGGAGGCGCTACCCGAACCACGTATACCGGGCACGCCGGTCGGCACCCTGAACCCGTCGCTGGCACACACGCTGGGGCTGCCGGCCGGATTGACCCTGGTCGCGGGGACCACTGACGGCGTGGCCGCCTTTATCGCCACCGGTGCGAACACACCGGGCGAAGGCGTCACCTCGCTGGGCAGCACCCTCGTGCTCAAGCAGCTCTGCAGTCACCCGATATTCCAAGCCGAAGCCGGCATCTACAGCCATCGACTCGGCGACCTGTGGCTCGCCGGCGGAGCATCCAACAGCGGTGGAGCCGTACTGCGCGCCCATTTCGACGACGACGAGATCGCGCGTTGCACTCAGGCCCTGCGCCCCGAGGAACCGACCGCGCTGGACTATTATCCGCTGCTGCGCCCCGGTGAACGATTCCCCATCGCCGATCCCGGGCTGCCACCTCGACTGACACCCCGACCCGCCGATACCTGTCGTTTTTTCCAAGGCATGCTGGAAGGCATGGCCGAAATCGAACGCCAGGGATATGTACGTCTGCGAGAGGCTGGGGGTGAACCGCTCATCAGCGTGCGCAGTGTCGGCGGGGGCGCCATCAACACCGGCTGGACACGCATCCGCGCCGCACACTTGGGCGTTCCACTACTCGATCCGCACCACCAGGACGCCGCTTACGGCGCAGCACTACTCGCACGTCGAGTCCTGTAAGCACATTA
Source organism: Acidihalobacter yilgarnensis (assembly GCF_001753245.1). Classification (NCBI taxonomy): domain Bacteria; kingdom Pseudomonadati; phylum Pseudomonadota; class Gammaproteobacteria; order Chromatiales; family Ectothiorhodospiraceae; genus Acidihalobacter; species Acidihalobacter yilgarnensis. The sequence goes on from NZ_CP017415.1 coordinate 2,226,151, forward strand.
CTCCAGACAGCGGCGCACGGGGGCGAAGCTTCGCCGATGACAATCCGCTGGACCATGCCGTTTCAAAGCGTCGATATGTCGAGCGGTCGGATAGCCCATGTGGCGATCGAAACCGTACTGTGGGAGCAATGCATGCAGGGCGAGCATTTCGGCGTCGCGCGCGGTCTTGGCCAAGATCGAGGCCGCGCTGATCGCCGGCTCACTGTCATCGCCGCCCACGATTGCCACGCTCTCGCATGCAAGCGCCGGGCAGCGGTTACCATCGATCATCGCGCGGTCGGGCAGCCGTGGCAGCGCCGCCACCGCGCGCTGCATCGCCAGCATCGTCGCATGCAGAATATTGAGCCGATCGATCTCCTCGACATCCGCACGGCCGATGCCCCAGGCCAGCGCGTGGGCACGAATTTCTATGGCCAGGGCCTCACGCCGCCGGGCGCTGAGTTTCTTGGAATCGGCCAAGCCGTCGATCGGCCACGCGGGGTCGAGCACCACCGCGGCGGCAACCACCGGCCCAGCCAGCGGCCCGCGGCCCGCCTCGTCGATACCCGCCACCCACGGCAGTATCCCGTTAACGATCGCCGAGTCGTGTGTATTCACCATCGCTCACCTCGCGCACCCATTCCGGCGCGCACGATACCATCGCCCGCTAACGCCCGCATTGCCTAATCCCCCTGCTAAATGCGAACATGCGCCGACGCGACAATCGAGGGATTTCGGCCATCGGCCTATCCAGCGCCCGCAACCCTGACATAACGGCAAGCCCCCAATCTTGAGCGAAACACTAAAGACAGCAGTCATCGGCGTGGGCTACCTGGGCCGTTTTCACGCGCAAAAATACGCTGCCCTGCCCGAAGCCGAGTTGATCGCGGTTGCCGACCCGAACCGCGAACAGGCTGCACGCGTCGCCGACGAATGCGGCACGCGTGCAGTTGCCGACTACCGGGACATCCTCGACGAAGTCGATGCCGTCAGCGTGGTCGTACCGACCCAGCGCCACTATGAGGTCGCCCGGGAATGTCTCGCCCACGGCGTGCATGTGATGCTCGAAAAACCGATGACCACCACCGTGGCCGAAGCAGACGAATTGATCGCTCTCGCCCGGACGCACGGTCTGGTGCTGCAGATCGGCCACCTCGAACGCTTCAATGCCGCGATCCTCGCACTTGACGGCGTACTCAATATCCCGCGTTTCATCGAGTCACACCGGCTGGCTGCCTTCAATCCGCGCGGCGCCGACGTCAACGTCGTGCTCGATCTGATGATCCACGATATCGACATCATCCAGACGTTGGTGCGCGCACCGATCGACAAGATCGACGCCAATGGCGTCTCCGTGCTGACCTCCGAGATCGACATCGCCAACGCGCGCCTGCACTTCACCAACGGCTGCGTAGCCAACGTCACGGCCAGCCGTGTGAGCATGAAGCCACAACGCAAAATGCGCGTGTTCCAGAACGACGCCTACATCTCGATCGACTTCCAGGACAAAATCCTCAGCGTGCACCGCAAGGGCGAGCGAGAGATATTCCCTGGCATCCCCGAGATCACCTCGCAAGAAAGCCTGTTCGAGAGCACAGATGCGATCCGCGACGAAATTATCGCCTTCATCGATGCCATCCGGCGCGGCGTGCCGCCGCTGGTGACCGGCGAGGATGGCCGTCTGGCCCTGCAAACGGCGCTCCGAATCTCCGAGCTACTCGCCTCGGCACCTGCCTGATACCCCTTCCCGCTCACTGACACGCGACTCGCGGAGACACCAGCATGATCCCGATGGTTGACCTGAAAACCCAATACCTGGCGCTGCGCGAGGAAATCGACCGGGGCATCCTGCAGGCGCTCGAAGCAACTCAATTCATTCTCGGGCCGAACGTGCGCGCCTTCGAAGAAGAAGCCGCCGCCTATCTTGGGACGGGACATGCGGTGAGCGTCGCCTCCGGAACCGATGCCCTGCACCTGGCCTTGATCGCTGCCGGCATCAAACCTGGCGACGAGGTGATTACCTCACCGTTTACCTTCATCGCTACCGCGGAGGCCATTCTCTACGTCGGCGCCCAGCCCGTTTTTGTGGATATTGACCCACATACTTTCAACCTGGACCCGGAACGAGTGGCCGCGGCAATCACCCCGCGCACCCGTGCGATTCTGCCGGTACACCTATTCGGCCAACCTGCCGACATGGATGCTCTGACAAAACTCGCCGAACACCATGGATTAACTATGGTCGAGGATTGCGCGCAGTCCTTCGGTGCGCAATCCGGCAGACGCCAGACCGGCACGATGGGCGCCGCAGGCTGCTTCAGCTTCTTCCCAAGCAAGAATCTCGGCTGCTATGGCGATGGAGGACTGATCAGCACCGACTCCGCCGACATGGCCGAGCACTTGCGTGTATTGCGCAACCACGGTTCCTGGCAGCGCTACCATCATTCCGAACTGGGCTACAACAGTCGCCTGGACGAGATTCAGGCGGTCATCCTGCGCATCAAGCTCAAGCACATCGACGACTTCAACAAAGGCCGCCGACGCGTTGCCCAGCGCTATAGCCAGGCACTCGCCACGATTGAGGGCGTGACGCCACCGCACGAGGCCGTGGCCGGCGAGCACGTCTATCATCAATACACACTGCTCAGTCCTCATCGCGACAAAATCATGTCCGCCTTGCAGGCCGCCGGGATCGCCAGCGCCGTCTACTATCCGATCCCGCTGCACCAGCAGGATGTCTTTGCGGCCGAATATCACGGCGTGCAGCTCCCCATCGCCGAACACGTCGCCAGCCAGTGCCTGTCATTGCCCGTCTATCCAGAGCTTGCCGACGCCGATGTCGACCGTATCCTCGAAGCCATACGTGCATGCCTCGCCTGAGGCGCTGAAGTATGGCTGAACAAGATATACCGTCATCGCCGGCGGATACGCCCCGCGTGTTGATCGTCGCGGGCGAGGCTTCGGGTGATCAGCATGCGGCGCAATTGATCGAACAGATATCAAAGCTTGCGCCTGAGATCCACTTCTCAGGCATCGGCGGCGAATGCATGAAACGCGCCGGCGTGGAAATCCTCATCGATTCGGCCGAGCTTGCGGTCGTCGGCCTGGTCGAGGTGTTGATTCATTATCGGACGCTGCGCGGGGCGCTAGAACGCATGCGGCAAAGACTGCGCGACGAGCGTCCCGATCTGCTGATACTCGTCGATTACCCCGACTTCAACTTGCGCCTGGCCAAAACTGCCAAGGCACTCGGCATCAAAGTGCTTTACTACATCAGCCCACAGGTCTGGGCTTGGCGCCAAAAGCGGGTACACGTCATCCGTGAACGCGTCGACATGATGGCCGTCGTCTTCCCCTTCGAACTGCCCTTCTACGAATCGGCGGGTGTGCCCGCACGCTTCGTCGGCCACCCCCTCACCGAAGAGGTGCACTCCGCTCTCACCCGCGATCAGGCCGCCGCCCGCTTCGGCCTCGACCCGACGCGGCCGATCGTTGGATTGTTCCCCGGTAGCCGACGTGGTGAATTGCAGCGCCTGCTGCCACTACAACTCGCAGCCGCTCGAAACCTGCAGGCCGAAATGCCGGCGCTGCAATTCATCCTGCCACGTGCCTCGACTCTCAACGAAGACAGCATCGACGCACACCTGCATGAGGCAGGCATTGAGGTCAAACGGGTATCCGCCGATTTTTATGACGTCATACAGAGCTGCGACGCCATCGTGAGTGCTTCGGGCACGGCTACCCTGGAGATTGCGCTGATGGGGAAGCCGCTGGTGGTGATCTATCGCGTCAACCCGATCAGCTACCGGATCATGCGCCGCCTGATCCGCGTCGATCACATCGCATTGTGCAATATCGTCGCGGGTCAGCGAGTAGCCGTTGAGCTGATTCAGGATGCCGCCACGCCGGAGGCCATCGCCCATGAACTCCGACAATTGCTCACCGATCCGACGCATGCGGCACGCGTACGCGAGGGCTTCGCGCGTGTGCGTGAGCAATTGCGTGGCGAACATCGTAGTATCGATATCGCCAATCTGACCTTGGAAATGCTGGGACGAACGGCGAATACGGATTGAATTTCAGATAGCAAGTACGCGCCCGAAACGTCCGTCGCTTAACGGATGATGCTGCGCCGCACGTCCTTCTGCAGAAAATCCAGCAACGGACGAATCGCGGGTTCCGTCGTCGCCAGCACCGTCAATTCCGCCAACGCATCGTCAAGGGTCAGACCCTGTCGATACAGCAGCTTGTAGGCACGCCGCAACTGGCTAATCTGTTCAGGCGAGAAGCCCCGCCGCTTCAGCCCTTCCTTGTTGATGCCATGCGGATGTGCCGGGTTGCCCGATACGATCATATAAGGCGGCACGTCCTTGGCAATCGCACTACCCATGCCGGTGAACGCATGGGCGCCGATACTGCAAAACTGATGTACCAGCGTGAAGCCGCTGAGAATCACCCAATCGTCGATATGCACGTGCCCAGCCAGTGAGGCATTGTTCGAAAAAATCGTGTTGTTGCCGATCCGGCAGTCATGGGCGATATGAATATAGGCCATCAGCAAATTGTCATCGCCGATGAGCGTGCGGCCATTACCGTTGAGCGTGCCGCGGTTGATCGTCACGCTCTCGCGAATCAGGTTACGGTCGCCGATCACAAGTTCCGTCGGTTCGCCGCGATACTTCTTATCCTGCGGATCCGAACCAAGCGAGGCGAACTGCAGAATGCGATTATCGCGACCAATGCGGGTCGGTCCCTCGATCACCACGTGCGGGCCGATATAGGTGCCGGCATCTACGGTAACATTTGGACCGATAACGCTGAACGGGCCAACCGTCACATCCCCAGCCAGCTCGGCGCTGGAATCGATGATGGCTTGTGGATGAATCAAGGCATCACCTCTCGTCCCGCGCACATCAGCTCGGCCTCCGCGGCCAAATCGCCATCGACTCGCGCTTCCGCCGAAAATTTCCACATATCCCGCTTCACGCGCAGCAATTCCACACGCATGACGAGTTGATCACCCGGAATCACTTGTCGCTTGAAGCGTGCTCGATCGACCGATACGAAGAGATACAGGTAATTTTCTGGCGGCGGGGCTTCTCCACGCGTCTTGAATGCGAGCAGTCCAGTAGCCTGGGCCATGGCCTCCAAAATCAGCACGCCAGGCATGACGGGGCGATTTGGGAAGTGCCCTTGAAAAAAGGGTTCATTGACCGTGACGTTTTTTACCGCGGTCAGCCATTCTCCCGGCACATAGTCGACCACCTTATCCACTAACAGGAAGGGATAACGATGTGGCAGAAAATTCATAATTTCCTGAATATTAAAAGAATTCAAAGTACTCGCCTCAAATGATTCCATCGACCACGATTCAGGAATTGTCCCCGTGGTCATTTCTGCTCTGCTCTTCAAGCCTTTTGAGTTCCTTGGCCATCTCATCCAAATGACGGAACCGAGCAGCATTGCGTTGCCAGCTACGCATCGGCTGTGCCGGCATGCTGGACGAATACGCACCGGCTTCGTCGAGTGAACGCGCCACCAAACTCATACCCGTCACATGCACATGATCGACGAGTCGCAAATGGCCTGCGATACCAACACCACCACCGATCGTACAGTAGGCACCGATTTGCGCACTCCCGGCGATGCCAGCGCAAGCTGCAATGGCGGTGTGATCGCCAATTTTCACGTTGTGGGCCACCTGGACGAGATTATCGATCTTCACGCCGTCACCCAGGATCGTGTCTTCTATCGCTCCGCGATCAATCGTGGTGTTCGCACCGATTTCGACATCCTCACCGAGGATCACCCGACCCAGCTGAGGCACCTTGAGCCAGCGACCGTCATCTGATGCCAGACCGAATCCATCGGCGCCAATCACCACGCCGGGATGAATCTGCGTGCGCGCACCGATCCTACAATCAGGACCGACAGTCACGCGCGCCACCAGCCAGACACCCTCGCCCAATTCGACATCATCAAGGAGCACGCAACCCGGTCCGACTATCGCACCGGCACCTATGCGGCAGCCTTGACCGACTACGGCCAGAGCACCGATGTGCGCAGCCGGGTCCACGTGTGCACCCGCATCGACCACCGCGCTCGGGTGTATTCCAGGCGGGGGGCGCTTAGCGGGATGCAGCAATGCCGCTGCGCGTGCGAAGGCGGCATGCGGATTGTCGCAGACCAGGCAAGGCACGGGAGATTCTGCCACGTGCTGCTCGCATAACAGGACAGCGCCGGCATGGCTCGCGCGTAAGCGCTCGAGATAACGCTCGTCCGCCAGGAACGTCAACGCTTCCGGCCCTGCGCTATCCAGAGTCGAGACACGTGAAACTCTGTTCCCGGCCTGATCGGCCGCTACCCGTGCGCCGACTGCCTGGGCCAACTGCCCCAGGGTCATGCTCACGGCTACGTCCCCTCCTGCTTCGCCTTATTTGGCTGTTTTCTTCAAATCCGCGAGCACTTTATCGGTCAGATTGATCTTGTCGCTCACGTACACTACGCCATCACTGAGAATCATATCGTAATTGCCCGCTTTGGCGACATGCAGAATAACTTCGGATATTTTTTTCTGCAGCGCCTGCAGCACCTGATTACGCTTGGTGCCGAAATCTTCACGGAAAGAGGCCAATTCCCGATTGAAGTCGTTTTCCTTCTTCTGCAAATCGATTTCTGCCTGCTTCTTACGCTCGGAAGACATTGCACTAGCATTGCGCTTGAGATCCGCCTCCTCTTTCTGAATCCCGTCACGAAGCTCACCCAGCTTCTTTTCGCGCGGCTGGAATTCTTTCTGCAATTCAGCTCGTGCGGCTTCGGCCTGTGGCGACTTGGCCATGATTTCGGCAACATTCACGAAGCCGATTTTCCCACTAGCCGCCTCGCTGGCGGGAGACAGCAACAATAATGCGGAGATCGCGAACAGAGCCAGCAAGCTTTTACGTACGGACATATAACACCTCAGAAATAGGTACCGATGTTGAACTGGAAGAGTTGCAAATGATCACCCGGACGGGCGTTAAGTGGCTTTGCCACACTAAAGCTCAAGGGTCCAATGGGCGACAGCCATTCCAGGCCGATACCCGCTGAAGCCCTCAGATTTTTGGTCTTGTAATCCTGGGGTGTGGCAAAGACATTACCGACATCGACAAAGGTGCTCAATCGGACAGAGCTCGAATTTTTTAGGAAGGGCATCGGGAAGATCAGGCTGACTCGCCCGACAACCTTTAAATCACCGCCCACCGGTAATCCTGACACCGGATCCTGCGGGCCCAATGAGTAATCCTGGTAGCCCGCTACGCTGTTAATGCCGCCCGCATAGTACGTGTCGAAGAAAGGCAATGTATGAGTGCCACCGTAACCTGCGCCATAGCCCAGCGTACCACTGAGCGACAATGTCAGGTTGTGCGTGACAGGCAGATATTGGTGATTGTCGTAACCCAGCTTGTAGTATTTGATCGAGCTACCAGGCGTGATCAGGCTCAAATTAAGCGTCTGGTAGTTGCCTTCGGTAGGGAATACGGTGCGGTTACGCGAGTCATGCGAATACCCCATCCCTAAAGTAAACATACTGTAACTATTACCGTGACGAGCGATGAAATCTGTCACAGTTTGCGAAGGCGTCGTGCCAGGCTGAACCTTGATACCTTGATAACCATAGCTGGCATCCAGACGGTCATATTCAGAAACAGGGATACCGTAGCTAACCGTACCGCCTATACGATCCGAGCTGTAGTCAACCACATAGACTTGGGTGGTATTGGTCTGCTGGTAATACAGATTGATCGAGCGACTAACACCGTTAAGCGTGTAATAGGGATTGCGATAGTTGAGCTGGTAAAGCGTGTTGATGCTGCTGGTATTCACACCCAACTGAATCGCCTTACCTTCGCCTAGAAAATTATTGGTGCTCACGCTGGTCGAAAGGATCACGCCTTCAAATTGTGAATATCCCACGCTGGCCATAAAGCTGCCAGCCAGGCGTTCCTTCACGTGCACATCCAGGTTAACTTCATTGTCACTACCAGGCACTCGCTGGGTATCGATATTGACGGATTCGATAAATGGCAAACGCTGGAGGCGAATCTTGGAACGCTCGATCTCTTTGGCGGAATACTGAGATCCTTCCAATTGCCGCATTTCCCGCCGCAAAACCTCTCCCAGGGTGCCTTTATTGCCGAAGAAATGTATCTGATTCACGTAAACCCGCTTGCCCGGATCCACGAAAAAAGCCAGACTTATTGTTTTGTTTTTTCGATCGATCTCCGGAATTGGATTGACATTCGCAAACGCATATCCGTGATCACCGTACAGTTTGGTCAATGCCTTAATACTATCCGTGACTTGTTTGCGCGAAAATATCTGTCCGGCCTTGACACTAATCAGCTTATCTATCTCCGCTTTCGGATAAAGCAAATTACCCGCAAGCTTGACGCCAGATACGCGGTACTGGTCACCTTCATGAACGTTGATATCGATATAAATATGACGATGTGAAGGCGTCAATGCAACTTGGGTCGAATCTAGAGCAAAATCGATATACCCATGGTTGAGATACTCTGAACGAAGACTTTCGAGCGAAGTATTCAGCCGCTCACGGGAGTATTTATCGCGATCACTGAAAAAAGCCCACCAAGGCGGAATACCGACATCGAGCAATCCACGCAGATGCTGTTCCGTATAGGCCTGATTGCCGACAACATTAACCTGCTTGATCTTCGCCGTACGACCTTCGACGATCTTGATGTCAATATTCACCCGATTGCGCGGCAAGTGCTTAACCACTGCGTCTATTTTGACGTTATATTTCCCGCGTGAGAAATATTGATCGCGCAGTGCGTTCTGCAGCTGCTCAAGAACGGCCGGCTTGTATATTTGGGCCTTGGCGACATGCGCCTGCATCAATACCAGTTTGAGCTGAGCTTTGCTGATGACTTTATTGCCACTGAACTTAATGTCATTGATCGCCGGCCGCTCCTGAACCTTGACGATCAAAACGTGATTCTGTCGATACAGACTCACATTGCTGAAAAATCCCGTGTGATAAAGCGCACTGATGATCTTGCTGGATTCGGCATCATTGAAGGTTTCTCCCTTGTGGATCGGCAGATAGGCAAAAACCGTCCCCTCTGATATCCGTTGCAAGCCCTGCACCTCAATACCAGATACCTTGAACTTGTCGGCCACGGTTGCGGCATGCGCCTCCCCGCACAGTAAAGTCAGCAGGACTGGGATACACAGTGAACGCTTTAAAATCATTAAGTCAGCAACCTGGAAATGTCATTGTAAAAGGCGAGCGACATGAGCGCTCCGAGGAAAACCAGCCCGATCTTCTGACCGATCAATTCGGCGTGTTCAGATAGCGGGCGCCCGCGTAATAGCTCAATGGTCTGATACAGAAGATGTCCGCCATCGAGTACGGGCACTGGAAGCAAATTAAGCACGCCCAGACTCAGACTGACGACCGCGAGAAACCCAAGAAAGGCAGACAAGCCGATCGCGGCCGTAATGCCTGCATATTCGGCGATGGTAACCGGCCCACTGAGATTCCGGACGGATGCCTCTCCAACGATCAACTTGCCCATCACTCGGAGGGTCAACACCGTCATGTCCCAGGTCCTGGCAGCCCCTTCTCTCAGGGCCTGCAGCGGACCATACCGCACCTCTGTGCGCAATATTGCTTGTACTGACTTGGGCACGATGCCACCAATCTGGGCATCGATAAAGCCCTGCACATGCCCATCCCTCATTTTGGGGTGTGGCGTAAGCGTAAGCGGTATTTGCTTGCCATCACGCTCGACAACGAGTGACATACCCTGGCCAGCATGTTGCTGAATCTCCTTGATCCAGGCTGAGGTCGAGGTAACCCCCTGACCATTCATACTCAGAATGTGGTCTCCGGGCTGCAGGCCGGATTTTGCCGCCGCTCCCCCAGGCATGACCTTGGCGATCACCGGCGTCGACGGCCGCCAGATCGAAAGCCCCATCAACTGCAAGACTTTGTCACCGTGTTTGAGCAGGCCCAATTCGGCAGTTGGCATCTCTCGCGTTTCGACTGCGCCAGAAGCGGTGCGCACACGCAGGACAAGACTGCCATGGCTGATACCATCGGCCAGCAACATGAGACGAGCTTGCTCCCAGGTCTGAACCGGACTGCCATTGACGTCTAGAATCAAATCTCGCTCATGAAAACCCGCAAGGGCCGCCGGGGTTTCGGGCGTCACGGTTCCGATGTAAGGGCGAATGCCCTGCACACCAACAATGAACATCGCGGCATACAGCAGGATCGCAAGCAGAAAATTGGCGATTGGTCCCGCCGCCACGATCGCCATGCGATGGGTCACTGGTTGTCGGTTGAATGCACGATCCCGAAATTCCTCCGCTACCTCACCTTCCCGCTCATCCAGCATTTTGACGTAACCACCGAACGGTAGAGCGGCGATCACATATTCAGTCTGATCCTTACCCCGCCATCGCAGCAGCGGGCGACCGAAACCGATGGAAAAACGCAAGACGCGAACGCCCAAACGTCTGGCGACCCAGAAATGGCCAAATTCATGCACCGTCACCAGGATGCTGACGGCCACAATAAATGCTGCGATATCCCACAATACGTTCACGATGTGACCTGCAAGCGGGTATAGCGCGCGTCGACGCTGCGCTGCGCGGAAAGTCGGGCACGGGCATCCCAGTCCAATATCTGTTCGAGATCACCGGCGTCGCCGGGTGCCAGCGCAGATAGGGTGTCGTCGATCACACCCGGTATATCGGTAAATCGCAATCTCCGATCGAGGAATGCCGCAACGGCAATTTCATTGGCAGCATTGAGTATTGCGGTGGCTGCGCCACCGGCCGCCATCGCCTCGTAGGCGAGTCTCAGGCACGGGAAACGCGCCATGTCCACGACCTCGAAATCCAACCGCGCAACGGATATGAGATCCAGCGGCGCCACGCCCGAATACATGCGTTCGGGCCAAGCCAGTGCGTGAGCGATGGGGGTCCGCATGTCCGGATTACCCAATTCGGCCAACACCGAGCCGTCGCTATAACTGACCAATGAGTGAATCACGCTCTGCGGATGCACGACCACTTCGACACGGGTGGGATCGACGCCAAACAGCCAGCAAGCCTCGATGACCTCCAACCCTTTGTTCATCAGCGTTGCCGAATCCACCGATATCTTGCGTCCCATCGACCAATTGGGATGAGCGCAGGCTGCTTCCGGTGTGACTTGATGCAGTTCCTCGGCAGCATGGCGCCGAAACGGGCCGCCCGATGCAGTCAATACGATACGCTCCACGCCCCGTGACGGCAGATCGCCACCACGCGTGCCGCAAGGCAGACATTGAAAGACGGCGTTGTGTTCGCTGTCGATCGGTAGCAGTACAGCCTGGTGTTCAGCAACCTCGGCCATGAACAAGCCGCCGGCCATCACCAACGCCTCTTTGTTCGCCAACAGTATGCGTTTGCCCGCGCGCACGGCCGCCAGGGTGGGTAATAGCCCTGCGGCCCCAACGATTGCTGCCATCACCACGTCAACCTGTGGCAGGGCCGCCACTTCGGTTAGGCCCGAGGGTCCGGTCAACACCTGCGTATCGATATCCGCACCCCGTATACGCTGTGCGAGATCGCGCGCGGCGGCCGGATCCGCCATCACGGCATATTCAGGCTGATGCTGCAGGCAAAGCTCGAACAATCTTGCGCTATCGCGGTGTGCTGTCATCGCCGTGACGCGAAAACGATCAGGGTGCCTGGCAACCACGTCGAGGGTGCTAGCACCGATACTTCCGGTTGCGCCCAGAATTGCCAGTCGCTGCACCGCTTGGGTCACAAACCGCTCCCGCGCAGCCATAGCCATCCCATCAGAAAGACGGGTGCTACCGCCAAATGGCTGTCAAAACGGTCGAGAACACCACCATGCCCAGGCAACAGGCTCCCGCTGTCCTTGGCCCCGGCTAGACGCTTGAGCAGGCTTTCGAAGAGATCGCCGACCACGGATGCCAGCACCGTCAACAGGCACAAACCCACGAAGCCCATGCGCAGCCACACGTCATCGGCGACGAAGTGCCATGCACCCGCGATGGCCAGCAGCAAAGACATCAACATTTCTCCCATCAGGCCTTCCCACGTTTTGCCAGGGCTCAGGCGGGGCGCCATGCGATGACGTCCGAAGCGCTTACCTGCCAGATATGCGGCGCTGTCACCTACTGCGGCCAGCACGACCAGGAACACGAGCAGCCAAGGATCATACCTTTGGAGCCACACGATGGCGAGCCATGCAGGCACCAGAGATGGCAGAACCGCCAGACGCATGACCATCCGCATGCCGCCGATCACGTCCAACGGGCGGTTGGGGCTGTATACCAATAGCAGCACGGTGGCAGCGAGCCACCAGATCACGCCAATCAGGATCGGAAGACGCACATCTCCATGCTCCGCCAGGCCCCAAGCCAAGCCGGCGACCACCGCTACGACGGCCACATAAGCCAGCCGGATCAAGGGCGTATGCCCCCCGGTCAGGCGCGCCCACTCGTCCGCACCAATCAAAAACGTCACCAAGACGAAAATGCCGAAGGCAATATTCGGCAGACCCAAGATCGCCGCGAAGGCGACGCCGGCCAGCAGCAAACCCGTGACCAAGCGCTGTTTAAACACGTGATTCCACCTGCTCTCCGGTGCGTCCGAATCGTCGCTGCCTACGGCCATAATCGACAAATGCCTGATCCAGCTCGGCAACGTCAAAATCAGGCCACAGCACATCGGTGAAATAGAGTTCTGTATAGGCCAGCTGCCACAACAAAAAATTACTGAGGCGTCGTTCTCCGCCAGTACGGATGAACAGGTCTGGATCTGGCAGTCCTGCAGTAGCCAACCCGCTCGCGAGGGCAGTTTCGTGCGATTCCTGCGCCACCTCCTCCAGCTTCATATGCTCAGCCGCCTGAGTGATATCCCAACGCCCGCCATAATTAACCGCGACAACCAGGGTCATAACGTGATTGTCCCGAGTACGCACCTCCGCCTCCGTCATCGCCGCCTGCAAACGCACGGTGAAAGCCTCTCTCGCACCGATGAAGCGCATACGTATGCCTTTTGCCGCCAACGTGCCGATTTCCCTGCGCAGTGCGGTGATGAACAACTCCATCAGAGCACTGACCTCGCTCTCGGGGCGGCGCCAGTTCTCGCTGCTAAAGGCAAACAAGGTCAGCACCTCGACGCCACGTTGCGCACATGCCTCAATGACGGCGCGTGCCGAATTCACGCCACGGCGATGGCCTTCGGTCCTGGGCAAATGACGGGAACGCGCCCAGCGACCATTGCCATCCATGACGATCGCAAGGTGCTTGGGAACGGGGGCTTTGCTGGCGTTATCTGTTTGCACGTAATCGAAGGACCACCGGGATCGGAACCGTCAACGGTCAAATTTCCATCAGTTCCTTTTCTTTCTGCGTCAGCAGGGCATCAACATCGGCGATGCTTTGATCCGTCGCCTTCTGTATCAAATCCTGTGCGCGATGCTCTTCATCCTCTGAAATCGCCTTGTCTTTGACCAGAGACTTGAGATCGTTGTTCGCATCCCGACGAATATTTCTGACGGCCACTCGAGCACTCTCAGCCTCATGCCGAACCACCTTGACCAAATCGCGCCGACGCTCTTCGGTCAGCGGCGGCATGGGCACACGAATCACCGTTCCTGATGTGGCCGGATTCAAACCCAGATCCGAGGTCATAATGGCCTTCTCAATCGGCCCAACCATCGTCTTTTCCCAGGGTGTGATACTCAAGGTCCTGGCATCTTCGATCCCGACCTTTGCCACCTGATTCAGCGGTGTGGCATTGCCGTAATAATCAATCATGATGTGTTCGAGTAGACTTGGCGTCGCACGACCGGTCCGAATTTTGGCAAATTCATGCTTGAGCGACTCGATGCTTTTCTGCATCCGAGTCTTCGCATCACTAAGCGTTTCGTCAATCATCATCAGTCTCGCTTTACTAAGGTACCGACAGACTCTCCCATCACCACGCGCTTGAGATTGTCCGGCTGGTACACATCAAAAACCCTAAGCGGGATCGAATTATCGCGGCACAGAACCAGTGCGGTTTGGTCCATGACTTCGAGGCGAGAACTCAGCGCCTCATCATACGTCAGGCTGTCATAACGTAGCGCGTCAGGATTATGCATCGGGTCGGAATCGTAGACGCCGTCCACCTTGGTGGCCTTGAGCATCAGATCCGCGTTGATCTCGCTGGCGCGCAGGCTCGCGGCCGAGTCGGTGGTAAAATAAGGATTGCCCGTGCCGGCCGCGAAGACCACCACGCGCCCCTTTTCAAGATGACGGACCGCGCGGCGACGGATGTAATCTTCACAGACTTGGTTGATTTTGATCGCCGACATCACCCGGCAGAAGGCACCGTGGTGCTCCAATGCATCCTGCATTGCAAGCGCATTCATCACGGTTGCCAGCATGCCCATTTGGTCAGCGGTCACGCGGTCCATGCCTGCCTGGGCTAGCCCAGCGCCGCGAAACAGATTACCACCTCCGATCACCATGGCAACCTGTACGCCAAGTCGACTGATTTCGGTGACTTCCCTCGCCATGCGCTGGATCATGTCAGGGTCGATACCGAAGGACAGATTGCCCATCAGCGCCTCGCCACTGAGTTTCAGGAGAATACGTCGATAAGCGGGTTTGGCAGGTTCGCTCATGAGGCGGAGATATCCCGTGGTGAGTGGCGAAACCCAGGCAACCGAGAGCTACCTGGGGTCACATGCAAACGCGCGGACCGACCCGGGGTCGATCCGCGCGGAGACCAGGACACGCAGTCAGGCGCCCTTGACCTGCGCCATCACTTCCTCGGCGAAATTTTCCGCCTGTTTCTCGATACCCTCGCCGACCTCGAAACGAACGAAGCGATTGACCGAAGCGCCCGCATCGGACAGCAACTTAGCGACGGTGGTATCGGGCTGCTTCACGAAAGGCTGCCCAAGCAAGGTGATCTCACCCAGATATTTCTTGAGGCGCCCCTCGACCATTTTCTCGATGATCTCGGCGGGTTTGCCGCTTTCGGCTGCCTGCGCGGTATAAATCTCGCGCTCTTTGGCCAGCAACTCTTGCGGCACCTCCTTCGGGTCGACGCAAACAGGGCGCGATGCCGCAATATGCATGCAAATATCGCGTGCCAGAGCGTCATCACCACCGACCATATCCACTACCACGCCAATCCGCATACCATGGATATAGGTACCCAACCGGTCACCGGTAGCCTCGAAACGGGCGAAGCGACGCACCTGTACGTTTTCGCCAACCTTGGAAACCAGCTCCTGGCGACGCTCTTCGACAGATTTGCCGTCAACGCCCGAGGGTAGCGCCGCCAAAGCGTCGATATCCGCCGGATTTTCGCCCAGCGTCCGCTCGGCCACCATGGCCACGAAGCCACCGAAATTCTCATCCTTGCCGACGAAATCAGTTTCGCAATTGACTTCGAGGAGCACTGCGGTCTGGCCGTCTACCGATTGCGCTGCGACGACTTGGCCCTCGGCCGCGATACGCCCAGCCTTCTTGACCGCCTTCGCAGCACCGGATTTACGCATGGCCTCGATAGCGGCCTCGATGTCGCCATTACTCTCGGTCAGCGCCCGCTTGCACTCCATCATGCCGGCTCCGGTACGCTCACGAAGCTCTTTGACCAGACTTGCGGTTATTTGCATGCCTTTTAACTCTCCTAAATTCAGGTGGTGACCAGCGGATCAGGATGCAGCATCTGCGGCATGGGCCGCGAGCTCTGCCTCGACCGCATCCGCCTTGTCCTTGGCAGCGGCACCCGCGGTGTTACGCGCGATCAGGCGACCTTCGTTGATCGCATCGGCCGCCGCAGTAACATACAGCTGAATGGCGCGCATGGCGTCGTCATTGCCGGGAATCACGTAGTCGATATTGTCCAGCGGGTTGTTTGTATCCACAACCGCGATCACTGGGATACCCAGCTTGGCCGCCTCGCTCACGGCGATGCGTTCATGACCGACATCGATCACGAACAATGCGTCCGGCAGGCCACCCATATCCTTGATGCCACCCAGGCTTTTCTCGAGTTTTTCCATCTCGCGCCGAAGCCCCAAGGCTTCCTTCTTGCTCACGCGATCAAAACCACCATCACGCTCGATGGTTTCCAGGTCCTTGAGGCGCTGGATCGACTGACGCACGGTCTTGAAGTTGGTCAGCATGCCGCCCAGCCAGCGGTGATTGACGAAAGGCATGCTCGCACGCTCGGCCTCTTCGCGAATGGCCTCTCGGGCCGAGCGCTTGGTACCCACGAACAACACCTTGCCGCCCTTTGAAGCCAACTTGCCAAGGAAATTCATGGCATCGTTGAACAGGGGCAACGTGTGCTCAAGGTTGATAATATGTATGCGATTCCGTTCCCCGAAGATGTAAGGTGCCATCTTGGGGTTCCAATAACGGGCCTGATGGCCGAAGTGCACGCCGGCTTCTAGCATCTGGCGCATGGTAATGTTTGCCATGATGATCTGTTCTCCAGTTTTGGGTTAGACCTCCATGTGCCCCGACCCGCAACCCGCCTCCAAAAGAGGCTTGGGCACCCAGCGAGCCGTGACGGCGCATGTGTGTCGTTAAATGACGCCCGACGGCGTCGAAATCCACGAGGCGCGACCCCACCTCACGAGAGCTTCGGGGAGACGGGTTTGCGCCACGCGCCGGCGCTTTATACCATAAAGGACTTGGCCAACCAACTCCGCCACCCGCCGCCACGACTGGGGCCCAATTGCGAGCAACCATGACAGTTACGATCAAGACCGCGGAAGAAATCGAGAAAATGCGCGTTGCCGGCCGCCTGGCGGCAGAGGTACTCGACATGATCGAGCCTCATGTCAAGCCCGGCGTGACCACCGACGAGCTGGACAAAATCTGTCATGACTACATCGTCGACGTGCAACAGGCTATCCCCGCGCCGCTCAACTATCACGGCTTCCCCCGGTCAATTTGCACCTCGGTCAATCACCAGGTCTGCCACGGCATCCCAGGCAATCGCCGCCTCAAAAACGGCGATATCGTGAACATCGACATCACGGTCATCAAGGATGGCTTCCACGGCGACACCAGTAAAATGTTCTACATTGGCAAATCCAGCGTCGCCGGGCGCCGCGTCTGTGAGATCGCACACGAGGCGCTGTGGATCGGCATTGGCCTGGTGCGGCCCGGCACGCGACTCGGCGACATCGGCGCCGCCATCCAACAGCACGTTGAATCCCGCCATGCCAGCGTCGTGCGCGAATACTGTGGGCACGGCATCGGCCGCGGATTCCATGAAGACCCACAGGTACTCCACTACGGCACCCCCGGCACGGGCATGACGCTCAAGACCGGTATGACCTTCACCATCGAACCGATGGTGAACGCCGGACGGGCCGACGTGAAGGTGCTCGCCGACGACTGGACGGTCGTCACCCGAGATCACAGCCTCTCTGCCCAGTGGGAACACACCATCTTGGTTACCGAAGACGGCCACGAGGTCCTGACCCTACGACGAGAAGAACTGGAGGCGAAAACCCTTGGCGTCGCCTGAGTTCGGAATTGATCCACTATCATCCCTGATTGTCTGGCCACCGATACTCGATCAGTATCTGGAACTCGATCAAGCCCTGAGCAAGCTGCTATCGGATACTACGCGCGATCCGACACGCTATCGCGACTTGATCCAGGCCGTTACTCAGGCACTCGAACAGGCGTTCGAAACCGGTGTGGCTGCGGACGAGCTCGTGCACGGCCGAGCCGCGTTCGTAGACCGTCTCCTACGGCAGATATGGGCCGACACCGGCCTCGGCGAGCAACCCGATATCGCCTTGTTCGCCGTCGGTGGCTACGGCAGAGGCGAGTTGCTGCCTGCTTCCGACATCGATCTGCTGCTGCTGACACCCGACGGCGCCTCGGAAAACCAACAAGCATCCATCGCAGAATTCCTGCGTCGCCTCTGGGACGGCGGACTCAATGTCGGCCATAGCGTCCGCACACTTGACGAGTGCATCAGCGAGGCCACGCGCGATATCACCGTCGTGACCAACCTGATGGAGGCACGTCTGCTCGCCGGCTGTGATCGACTCTTCGGTACATTGATGGATGCCATCGGCCCCGCACGCATCTGGCCAAGCCGGGAATTCTTTGCCGCCAAGCTGACCGAGCAATCGCGACGCCATCAGAAATTCGGCGACACGGCCTATCGCCTGGAACCCAACGTCAAGGACGGGCCAGGCGGTTTGCGCGATATTCAGATGATTGGCTGGGTCAGCAAACGGCACTTGGGCGCGCGACGCATGAGTGACCTAGTACGCCACGGCTTCCTGACCGAGGACGAATACCGCGAGCTCAAGGCCGGGCAATCCTATCTATGGCGTATCCGCTTCGCCCTGCATACCCTCACCGGCCGTGCGGAAGACCGGCTCTTGTTCGACCATCAGGTCGCGCTGGCCAAGCAAAGCCACTTTGCCGACGAGGACCACAATCTTGCGGTCGAGCAATTCATGCAGGGCTACTACCGCATCGTCATGAATCTCGAACGGCTCAACGAAATGCTGCTGCAGCATTATCGCGAATGCATTCTGCATGCCGACGATGCCTGTGTCTCCGAACCGCTCAATGAACGATTCCAGATTCGACTCAATTTCATCGAGGTTCGGCACGAGTCGGTATTTCGCGATTATCCACCGGCACTCCTGGAGATATTTCTGCTCTGCGCACGGCATACGCATATAGAAGGTGTACGTGCCGCGACCATTCGTCTGATCCGCCAGCATCGTCATCTGATTGACGACGCCTTCAGGCGCAACCCGATCTGCCGAGATCTATTCATGCAGATCCTGCGTGAACCCAGCGGCATTACGCTGCAGCTGCGCCGCATGAATCGCTACGGCATCCTGGCAGGCTACTTACCCGCCTTCGGCAGTATCGTCGGGCGCATGCAGTACGACCTGTTCCACGTTTATACGGTGGACGAACATACGCTCATGGTCCTGCGCAACGTAAGACGCTTCAGCCTGCCTCAGGTTGCCGGCGACTCGCCACGCTACCACGCGCTTTTCCGTATACAACCGAAGCCAGAACTACTCTATCTCGGCGCCTTATTCCATGACATTGGCAAGGGTCGCGGTGGCGATCATTCTCAGGTTGGCGCCGTGGAGGCAGAAACTTTCTGTCGGCTGCACGGGTTGTCAGAGGCCGACGGTGAATTGGTCAGCTGGCTGGTACGCAACCACCTACTGATGTCCATGACGGCCCAGCGCAAGGACATCAGCGATCCCGAAATCATCCATGCCTTCGCATCTCAAATCGGCTCGCAATTGCGCCTTGATAGCCTCTACCTGCTCACTATTGCAGATATCCGCGCGACCAATCCCGAGCTATGGAATACCTGGCGGGAAACGTTGCTGGCCGACCTCTACGCAGCCACAAGGCAGCTACTGGCGCGAGGCCTGCACGTGCGCCAAGACCATACGGACATGATCGAGTCGGTGCAACGCGAATCACTGGCACGCCTCACCAAGCTCAACCTCCCCTCCGAACCCGCCCAAGCCTTATGGCACGAACTCAGCGACGATTATTTCCTTCGTCATTCCGCGGATGAGATCGCCTGGCATACCGCTTCGATCCTGGAGAGCGAACAACGTCCCGTCGTGCGCATCCGGCAGACCACCGAGCGCGGCGGCAGCGAAATCTTCGTCTATGCCGGCGACTCGACGCAGATATTCGCGCATATCACCAGCACGCTCGACGGACTCGGGCTCGACATCGTCGACGCCCGCATCACCACCGCACAACACGGCTGGGTACTCGATAGCTTCATGGTCCTTGAAGAAGGCGGCGAAACCATAGATGGCGGATTCCGCGCAGAGGAAATCGTCACCCGCCTGCGGGAAACGCTCACCCAGCTCCACCGCCCGCCAGAAAAAGTCCGACGCCGCATGCCCCGACGGCTCAAGCATTTCGACATTCCACCACGCGTCACCTTCAGCCATGACGCTCCGCGTCATTGGACCGCGCTCGAACTCAATACCAATGATCGGCCCGGACTACTATCCGCCGTGAGCCAAGCGATGGCGGATCAGGGGGTACGCATCCACAATGCGAAAATATCAACCATCGGAGAGCAGGCCAGCGACGTGTTTTATGTGACTACCGTGGACGGGCATCCGATCGACGATCCCTCAACCCAGGAACGCATACGCACTGCCATGCTCAAGGCGTTAAGCGATATCAACCGCAACGGGAGCAAGACGCCTTAGTACCGGCATCGCACACACGCGCTTCATTTATACTACGCCCCCACTCGGAAAATCCTGGCCGATGAACCCAGAACTCGACCGTCTTCACCCCTATCCCTTTCAAAAGCTTGCCAAGCTATTCGCGGGCACGTCTGCCGCCGATATGTCGCGCATCGCCTTTTCCATCGGCGAACCCAAGCACCCGACCCCAGGCTTCATCCGCGAGGCCATGCTTGAGCACCTGCACACCTTATCGAGCTATCCGACAACCCAAGGCAGCAGCATGCTGCGCGAGTCTATCGCCGATTGGTTGACCCGCCGCTTCGATCTCCCTGCTGCTGCCGTCGACCCGAACGGCACGTGTTACCGGTCAACGGCACTCGAGAAGCCTTGTTCGCCTTCGCGCAAACGCTCGTGGCCCGAGGTGATCAGGCGCGCGTGTTCATGCCCAACCCCTTCTATCAGATCTACGAAGGCGCAGCCCTACTGGCCGGTGCTGAACCCTATTTCCTCCCTTGCGACGCCGCCAACAACTTTCTGCCCGATCTCGACCGCGTACCAGCCAGTGATTGGGATCATTGCCAATTGCTCTATCTATGCACACCAGGCAACCCAACCGGGGCGGTCATGAGTGAAGCCACGCTCATGCGCCTGATCGAACTGGCAGAACGCCATGATTTCGTCCTCGCCTCCGACGAGTGCTATAGCGAAATCTACCCCAACGAAGACCTCCCGCCGGCTGGGTTGCTGGGCGCCTGCATACGCGCAGGCAACACCGCTTTCGAACGCTGTGTCGTCTTTCACAGTTTATCGAAACGCTCCAACGCACCAGGCCTGCGATCCGGCTTCGCCGCCGGCGACGCCGAAATACTCCAACGCTTTCTGCAATACCGCACCTATCAAGGCGGTGCGATGCCGCCACCGGCACAAGCAGCCAGCGCACTGGCTTGGCAGGACGAAACGCATGTACGAGAAAATCGCGCACGCTATCGTGCCAAATTCGATGCCGTACTGGAAATTTTATCGCCCGTCATGGAAGTCGCTCGACCGGACGGCGGCTTCTATCTCTGGCCAAAAACCCCGATTGCCGACACGAAATTCGCCCATTTGCTGTATGCCAGCCAAAACGTCATCGTATTGCCTGGCAGTTATCTCTCACGCCCCGAACCCAATGGCGATCCTGGTGCCAACCGCGTGCGAATCGCATTGGTCGCACCGATTGAAGAATGCATCGAGGGTGCCTGGCGCATCAGGCGCCTGATCGAAACACTCTAAACCCTGCTCGGAGATTCACCATGTCAGATATTCAACACATCATCGAAGAAGCCTTTGAGCGGCGCGCGGAAATCACACCGCGCACCGTGGAAACCCACGTCAAGGACGCCATCATCGGCGCTATCAATCAGCTCGATGCCGGCACATTGCGCGTAGCGGAAAAACGCAACGGCACATGGGTCGTGAACGAATGGCTCAAGAAAGCAGTACTGCTCGGTTTCAGAATATGGGACAACGACTTCATCAAGGGCGGTTTCACCAATTACTACGACAAGGTGCCGTCTAAATACGCAGATATCAGTTCGCGTGAATTTCGAGAAGGCGGCGTGCGCGTCGTTCCACCCGCCACGGCCCGAAAAGGCGCATATATCGCACCCGGCGTCGTATTGATGCCGTCGTACGTAAACATCGGCGCCTACGTCGACACCGGGACCATGGTCGATACCTGGGCCACCGTCGGCTCCTGTGCGCAAATCGGCAAAAACGTTCATCTTTCAGGCGGGGTGGGGATCGGCGGCGTACTGGAACCGCTGCAAGCAGCCCCCACCATCATCGAAGATAATTGCTTTATCGGTGCCCGTTCCGAAATCGTCGAAGGCGTCATCGTCGAGGAAGGTGCCGTTATCTCCATGGGCGTCTACATCGGTCAAAGCACCAAAATATACGATCGCGAGAGCGGTGAAATTCTCTATGGTCGCGTGCCGGCCGGGGCGGTTGTTGTCTCCGGCAATCTGCCGTCAAAAGATGGGCGCTATAGCCTCTACTGTGCGGTTATCGTCAAGCGAGTAGATGAAAAAACCCGTGCCAAAGTCGGCATCAACGCCTTGTTGCGAGACATTTGACCTCAGCATCCCCGGAGAGCCGTCCCATGCGCGATTTCCCCTTGCTGCTAGGCAATATCCTATGGTTCATCCTGGGTGGTTTCGCTGTGGGACTGGCCTGGTGGTTTGCCGCCGCGATCATGATCATTTCCATCATTGGCATACCCTGGGCACGCGCGGCCTTCGTGATTGGGCGATTTTCTTTTTTCCCCTTCGGCTACCGAGTCGTAGAACGGCGCGCACTGTTCCAGCGCAGCGATATCGGCAGCGGCTTACTCGGCCTGCTCGGCAATCTGATCTGGTTCGTATTCGCCGGTATCTGGCTAGGCATAGCGCATCTGATGGCAGCACTGCTGTGTTTTCTGACTATCATCGGTATCCCTTTTGGGCTGCAACACATGAAGCTTGCCCAGATATCTCTCTTCCCCATCGGGAAAACCATCGTTCCGAATGATGCAATATGACACTCACACTCTATGGCATACGACCGTGCGACACCGTCAAGAAGGCGCGTCATTGGCTGGACACGCGCAACATCGAATACCGCTTCCACGATTTCCGTGTCGATGGGCTCGCCCCAGCCCTACTTCAATCATGGCTTGATCGAAAAGGCCATGAGGCATTGATTAACCGCCGTAGCACGACCTGGCGAGGCCTGTCGGATACGGCGCGGGCTGGCTTGAATAGGGAACATGCGCTAACCCTCATACTTGCCAATCCCACATTGATCAAGCGCCCGGTGCTCACCGGCCCGGATTTATTGCTCATTGGCTTCGATGAAAAAGCCTATGCGCGCCTGACGACCGACTGAACTGAGAGATGTAGCCATGTCAGATACGCTGGAACTCACTCGCGCACTGGTCGCCCGCCCATCCGTCACGCCTGATGATGCCGATTGTCAAAAACTCATCGCACAACGACTGGCCCCGCTCGGCTTCACTGCTGAACATATGCGATTCAATTCAGTCGATAACCTCTGGTTGCGCCGGGGCAAGCGAAATCCGCTATTCTGCTTCGCCGGACATACCGACGTCGTGCCCACCGGTCCATTGGAACACTGGACCACACCGCCGTTCGAAGCGACCATCCGCGAAGGTAATCTCTACGGGCGAGGCACTGCGGATATGAAGGGTTCCATCGCGGCCATGATTACCGCCATCGAACGATTTCTCATCGATCATCCCGACGCCCCCGGTTCCATTGCCCTGTTACTGACTAGCGACGAAGAAGGCCCCGCCACACACGGCACCGTCAAGGTCATCGAAACCCTGCAGACACGCGGCGAATCGATCGACTGGTGCCTGGTGGGCGAACCCTCTAGCACGGACACTATAGGCGACACCATCAAAAATGGGCGTCGTGGGTCCCTGACGGGATATATGCGCATCCATGGCAAGCAGGGACATATCGCCTATCCCCATCTCGCCATCAACCCTATTCACGAAGCAGCGCCCGCACTGCTCGAACTGACTCAAACCAAGTGGGACGATGGCAACAAACACTTCCCGCCCACCTCGTTTCAGATATCCAACATCAAGGCGGGGACAGGTGCTGGCAACATTATTCCCGGTGAGATGTTCGTTGAATTCAACTTTCGCTACTCAACCGAAAACACTTCAGAAATGCTGCAGAAGCGCGTACTCGAAATACTCGAGCGCCATCGACTGACGTTCGATCTCGATTGGACGCTCTCGGGGAAACCCTTCCTCACGGCCGCCGGTCCTCTCGTGGAGGCGGTACGCGAAGCAACGAGATCCGTAAACGACGCGCCGGCCATGCTTTCAACGGCCGGAGGTACATCCGATGGCCGTTTTATCGCGCCTTTAGGCATCCAGGTCGTTGAACTCGGACCGGTCAATCAAAGCATCCATCAGATCGATGAGCACGTCGATGTCCGCTCGCTCGATACCCTAAGCCTGATTTACCAACGCGTACTGGAAAACCTGCTGATCTCGCTCCCTTACTCCCATAACTAAAGCGGCATCACCATCTATAAAAAAGGGCTCCTTACGGAGCCCTTTTTGTTGCCAGCATCAGGTTTATTCAAACTGATGGCAGTTTAATCATGCCTTACGTGGCCGGCCACGACGCTTCTTGGGGGCCGCACCTTGCTGAAGTTTGGATAACTCGCGTGCCTGCCAATCTTCCGCAAACTTAGCAACGACCTTTTCACGCATTTCAAAAAGTTTCATCAATGCATTTTCGCGTTTCGTGACTTCCTTCAGTTCAAGCTTGAGAGTTGCAAGCTCAAGTTTGGCTTCCGCCAGCTTTTCCTTCAAATTGGCCTTAATCGCACGATCACGCTCCACCGCGCTCGTAGCGTTTGCAGAACGAACAACAGCAGCCTTCGGCGGACGACCCGGACCACGCTTCTTCTTCGGCGCGGCAGCGACGACAGAAACTGCGCTCGCAGCCTTCGGCGGACGACCCGGACCGCGCTTCTTCTTCGGCGCGGCAGCGACGACAGAAACTGCGCTCGCAGCCTTCGGCGGACGACCCGGACCGCGCTTCTTCTTCGGCGCGGCAGCGACGACAGAAACTGCGCTCGCAGCCTTCGGCGGACGACCCGGACCGCGCTTCTTCTTCGGCGCGGCAGCGACGGCAGAAACTGCGCTCGCAGCCTTCGGCGGACGACCCGGACCACGCTTCTTCTTCGACGCAACAGCGGCAACATCAGCAGCATCCGCAATCATGGCTTTTGCCGGGCGGCCAGGGCTGCGCTTTTTCTTGGTGCCATCGACGGCCTTAACAGCCGTCTTCGCCGTCTTCTTGGTCCGAACCGTTTTTTTCTTGGCAGGCGCGGCCGGACTCGCGGCCGATGCAGGCTCTGAGTTCGTCGTCACCTTAGGTTCGACGACTTCACTACCAGCGGGCTGCTGATTCATTTCCACGTTTTCGACCGACATTCAAATTCCCCTTATTAAACAATTGTGATGCAATCATACTAGAATATATTCTCAAGGCATTCCAATACAAGCGCCGATTATCTGTTTTTCTGCTCCGATGAGCGGGACAACCCAAGAAACCGGCATTACGAATGCCGCTTCGTCATCGCCACAGACACACACTAACAATAGAAGAGATGCCATTGAACCCGAACAAAAAAATGGATATTCGCGTAGGTCTGCCACGCAGATTACTCTCGATCGCGTACGACGGACTATTGATGTTCGCTTTACTTATCGTTGCGAACGCCTTACTGATTCCGTTCCTTCACGGCAAGTCGATTACACCTGGAAACCATCTCTACCAACTTTACTTGTTGTACGTCATCTATCTATTTTTCGCTTGGTTCTGGATACATGGCGGACAGACGCTGGGCATGAAAGCCTGGGGTATTCATTTGGTATCTGACGATGGAAAACCCATCGGGTGGTGGCGCGCGACCGTTCGATTCTTCAGCGCCATAATCTCATGGGCATTGCTCGGAGGTGGTTTCTTATGGTCCTTGGTCGATCGTGAAAAGCGAAGCCTGCACGACATTTTAAGTCACACTCGACTGATCCGGGTCGCAGCCACCTCATCGAAGCCGTCGCAGCGCGAACAAGCTGACGAAAAGGAAAAGGCCTAAAGGCAACATGGCACTTAACAAAGGGGCCAACCCGAATACCAAACCCACTTGGTTACTCAGGCGATTGAGGAAATAAAAACCAACTCCGACGACGATTCCGATGAACAGCCGCTGACCAGCCCCTCCTGAACGCTGCGAACCGAAAACGAACGGGATCGCCAACATGAGCATGACCAGCGCCGACAATGGCGTGGTAAAGCGCTGCCAAAATGACAACTCATAGCGTGACGCATCCAAGTGATTCCGCTTGAGATATCCCACATATTGTGCAAGAGCCGGTAACGTCATCTCCCCGGGTTGCGTGTCCAGCAAGTCGAAAAGTCGAGGCGAGATCAGCGCCGGTGTCTTCATCGTCATCAACTGTTCGACTTGCACGCGCTCGGGATCATCGAAAACACTTTTTTGGACATCATGTAACATCCAAGCTTTGTCGCCATAGCGCGCGCTGGCCGCATGTAAAGCCAAGCGCAAATGTCCCACCGGTGAAATCGTATAAACACTGATACCCATGAGTCGACGCCCAGGCAAAGCATGGTCGATATGGATATAGCGATCGCCATCCCTTGCCCAGATATCGCTACCTTCGCGAACAACCTGCTGCCCACTTTCAGCCGCAACTTTTAACGCTTGTCCCATGCGAGCTGCTTCGGGCCCCACCCATTCACCGAAGGGCAAAGCCACCACAATCATGATAATTCCGGCCATAAGCGCGGCGCGCACAACCCCGGCAACCGATACACCGACGGCCCGAATAGCAATCAGTTCGCTATGTGCGGCGAGATTGCCGAGACTGAGCAAACTTCCGATCAATACCGCAGTCGGAAACAGCGTGTACATACGTTGCGGCTCGGTATAGAGCGTAAATAAAATTGCCTGAGCCAGGCCGTAATGGCCGTGCCCGACACTGTCTATCTCCGCGAGAAAGGCGAATACCCAATCCAACAACGTCAAAAGCAAAAGCGCAACCAGGCTACCACCGATTACCGCGCGCATGAGATAGGTATTGATACGCCTCATGCCACACGACGCCGGATTGTCACCGGCCAGCGCCAACCCGCGCGGCGCCACCAGAGCAAGCTGGCCAGTGCCAGAATCACCAGATGCGGCCACCACATACCGATCCAGACCGGGACAATGCCTTTTTCCATCCAGGCTTTAGCAATCAAAATCAAATTGGCATATACCACATAAATCAGCATACCGAACACGAGTTGCCCATAACGCCCCTGGCGTGGACGCACATGACTCATCGGCACCGCCAGCAAGATTAATATCAACGTCGAAATCGGGATCGCCAGACGCCACTCCAGTTCTGCCAAATCGGCTGCGCCTCCATGGCGCCACAAGGTCAAGGTAGGCATCGCAATTCGGCGAAGCGTGCCACTCCGATGGATCGCGGCCAAAGGCATGACCGCCTGATAACGATCAAATTGTAAAATCTTGTAATTTGCAGATCCTGCATGCCCGTCATAGCGCGTGCCGTTGATCAACGACAGCACACGAAGTCCCTTGTCGCGCTCAATTTGCAATGTGCCCGAATGCGCACTGAGTACAACCGGCACGCCATTATCGACGGCATGCACGAAAATATCCTCCAACCGCTTCCCCTGGCCACTCAAATTCGCTACGAATGCAACAACTCGCCCACCGTCCAATCCCATGAAGCGACCGGATTCAACGCCAGCGAAATCCATTCGCTGCTGTCCCTCGTGCTGTATGACCACACTTTGCTGCGAAGCCCAGGGATAGGCCATGAGCATCAGGTATAGGGATAGCAAAGCCATCGGCAGGCCCAGCAGCATCAGACCTCCGTACAACCGCAAAGGACTCACGCCTGCAGCTTGAATGGCCGTCATTTCGCTATCACGGTAAAAACGGCCGAATGTCAGCATGACTGCGAGGAAGAGCGCCACCGGCATCAGCAACATCATCGCCTTGAGGCTTTCGACCGCAACCAGCGAGGCCAACAGTTCGACGGGCAAGGCGCCGCTGGCCGACAAGCCCAGCAGGCGGACAAAGGTACTTCCGATGATCACCAGCCCAAGAACGAATCCTACCGCGAGCAGCGATACAAGGACTTCAATGGCAAGATATCGAGCAAGAATGCGCATGAGAATTGACGGGAATTTTTAGACTGCGCAAGTTTGCCATAGAATAGCTCGGGTACCGTAACGGCATTAAACCGCCGCACCCTGCCAATGGATACCGGAGCCCGCGCATGGAATTCTCGCCAACCACACTCTCTACGCATGAAATCAAGACGCCTTGCCTCGTACTCGGACTTTTTACGGGGAACCGGCACGCTGGCTTGATCAAACAGATTGATGAAGCGACCGGCGGCTGGCTACAAAAACAGCTCAAGCGCGGAGACTTCAGCGGCAACAAGGGGCAGTGCCAGTATCTATACGATCCACCAGGACTATTGGCGGAACGCCTACTGTTGGTCGGATGCGGCGATTCAGACGATTTTGGAGAGCGCGCATACTTCGAAGCATGCCAGAACGCAGCAAAAACGCTGAACGAGGGGGGCGCTAAACAAGCGGTATCCTGCCTACCCGCACTGAAAGTTGGCCGCCACGATCTCGACTGGAAGCTTCGCCAAGCCACTTACAACAGCGGAATCGCGCTTTACGCCTTCAACGAATTCAAGAGCAAAGCAGAAAAAGTCAAAGCCCCGCTGCGAAACCTAGCGCTTTGGATCGGACCGGACGAAGATATCACCACAGCAGTCGAATCCATCCGCACCGGTGAAGCACTTCTCTCGGGTATCACCTTGGCGCGCGACCTGGCGAACCGCCCCGGCAACATCTGCACGCCGACGCACCTCGCGAAACAGGCCAAGGCTCTGAAGAAACAGTATGCCCGCATGAGCCTCGAAGTCCTTGAGGAAGCCGACATGGAAAAACTCGGCATGGGTGCATTTCTATCCGTATCCCGTGGCAGCGAGGAACCGGGCAAGCTCATCATTCTCAACTATCAGGGTGGCGAAAAAAGTGCGCGCCCTATCGTACTCGTCGGCAAGGGCATCACCTTCGACACTGGTGGCATTTCCCTCAAGCCCGGCGCACAAATGGATGAAATGAAATACGACATGGGTGGCGCTGCAAGCGTCCTCGGCACACTCAGCGCCTGCGCCCAGCTTGAATTGCCACTGAACGTCATCGGCGTTATCGCCGCGGCGGAAAATATGCCAGACGGACGCGCAAGTAAGCCTGGTGACATCGTCAAGACACTGTCAGGGCAGACGGTCGAAATCCTCAATACCGACGCCGAAGGTCGGCTGGTGCTTTGTGACGCGCTCAGTTATGTCGAACGCTTCAATCCTGACTCGGTAGTCGATATGGCCACCCTCACTGGCGCGTGCATTGTCGCACTCGGTCATCAGGTCAGCGCCGTGCTCGGCAACCATCCACCCTTGATCCAGGAAATCATCCAAGCCGGTCAAACCAGCTTCGACCGTGCCTGGGAACTGCCCCTATTCGAGGAATACCAGGAGCAACTCAAGAGTAATTTCGCCGATATGGCGAATATTGGTGGACGCTCGGCCGGCACTATCACGGCGGCAAGCTTCCTGGCCCGCTTCACCAAAACCTATCACTGGGCGCACCTGGATATCGCCGGCACCGCCTGGGTTAGCGGAGACAAAAAGGGCGCGACCGGCCGTCCCGTCGGCTTACTGCTGCAACTACTGCTCGATCGGGTAGCCAGTGCCCACTGAGACTGGACCGGGAACGATGACTCGCGTTGACTTCTACCTGCTGCCCACAGATGAACCCGTCGCCCGTCTACAGTTGGTATGCAGACTGGCGGGCAAGGCCTTCGCCAGTCTGCGGCGGCTGCACATCCATGCGGCCACCCCCGCGGAATGCGCCCTGCTCGACCGTCTGTTGTGGACCCATGAAGACGCGAGTTTTCTGCCGCATGCGATCACGCATGCGGCCGATCCCAATTATCCGATCACGCTCGGACACACCGTAGAATCCCTTGCCGATGGTATGGCGCTGATCAATTTGGCTGATGATGTTCCCAGCCAATTCGACTGCTTCGACCAAGTTGCCGAGATCGTCGACGAGGACCCCGACCGCAAGGCACGCAGTCGCAAGCATTATCGTCTATACCGGGAGCATGGCTGCGAGCTGCAGCATCACCAGCTGGAGCTTACGACGTGAAACGCCCTGACCCACGTGATATTCCCACGCTAGACGACCTCGTCTTTCCCGGGGAACAGCCCAGCGAATCCACGCACGTCACGCACGCCGAATCACCCAATCAGCCCCTACCGGAAAACAGCTTGACGCAGTTCTTGTCCACTGAAGCCGCCTCGCTGACAGCGTATGAACAGGGAGCTGCTGCCTCGTATGGACGCGAGCCTCAGTTTCGATCGACTGATTCCGCGGACGCGGAATCGTCAAACATCGACGACACTGAAGATCGGCCATCGCCTCATCGGCTCGAAGACATCACGCGGCCCCCTGCAGCGCCAGCACCTTTCACCCCGATTTCGGCGCTGGAAGACATAGAATACCGTCACGATCCCGTGCTTCCCTTTATCGAGCGAGAAGACGACGCTGCGCTACCAGCAAACGCTCCGATCATCGAGAACGAAACCATCGACGACCCAGCATTAGCGTCATCAAGACCAACTAATGCGCCCTTAGCTGCCACACCGAACCGAGAGGGGCACGATACTCGCTGGCGCGAACCCAGCTTCCAGCCTGATGGAAAAGACATCGCACCGGAAGGCCCTCGCCTCGGGCCGATCCAACACCTCCAGTTACTGGCAGAAGAGGATCTACAAGGACCCCTCTTCCGCGCTCAAGGCGAGCAACCAGAATCCACAACCGAGATTGCCTTCCAGGCTATCGATGCACCCGGGCTCGATCCAGAGGATCCCTGGGCATTGCGCACCCCCCTCTCGAAGCTGACCTACCAGACCCAATCCGACACCCATTTTTCCTTCGCCACGGCTGAGCCTCCCCCGATCACGCCATCCCGCCAAGCCCTACGTCGACCACCGAAGAGGCGCTGACAACACTCAAGTCACTGGAAATGTCTGTCGGTGCGCCGACCACATCCGAATCAGACAAAACGGACGCTATCGAGGCAATGGTCCAAAAGGCGATACTTGAGGCATTGGAGGTTGAATTGCCGCTACTCGCACAACGTCTTACGGAGGCAGTCATGCGGGAAATTCGCCAAAATCCCGACTGACTCGGCACAAGCGCTCGGCAGCCTCTGCCGGCACCGTTATAATCCCCGCTTCGCAATGAATGCCCATCGGATACCTCATGGATAAGAGCTACGACCCTCACTCGATCGAACAACGCTGGTATACGCAATGGGAGGCACGCGGCCATTTCAAGCCCCAGGGCGAGGGTCAGCCCTATTGCATCATGATCCCACCACCAAATGTGACCGGCACCCTGCACATGGGCCACGCGTTTCAAGACACACTGATGGACACGTTGATCCGCTACCACCGCATGCGTGGCGACAACACCCTCTGGCAAGCCGGTAGCGATCACGCAGGCATCGCCACGCAAATGGTCGTAGAACGCCAGCTCAACGCCGAGGGCCTGAACCGACACGACCTTGGCCGCGAGGCCTTCGTCGAGCGCATCTGGCAGTGGAAGGCTGAATCCGGGGGCAACATCACCCACCAGCTACGCCGTATGGGCGCGTCGCTGGACTGGAGCCGAGAACGGTTCACCATGGACGAGGGTCTGTCAAAGGCGGTGCAAGAGGTCTTTGTCCGCCTGCACGAGGAAGGCCTGATCTACCGCGGCAAGCGCCTTGTGAACTGGGACCCGGTGCTGCATACCGCCATCTCCGATCTCGAGGTCGTCTCCGAAGAAGAACAGGGGCAGCTCTGGCACTTCCGTTACCCCCTCGCCGAAGGCGACGGCTATCTGGTGGTTGCCACGACGCGACCAGAAACCATGCTTGGCGATACGGCGGTCGCCGTGCATCCTGCCGATGCCCGCTACCAGGACATGATCGGGCGCAGCATTCGCCTGCCACTGACTGACCGCCTGATACCCATCATTGCCGACGAGTACGTCGACCCTGAATTCGGCACCGGTTGCCTCAAGATCACGCCTGCCCACGACTTCAACGATTATGCCGTAGGTCAGCGGCACGACTTGCCCATCATCAATATTTTCACCCCAGATGCGCACCTCAACGATCTGGCGCCCGACGCCTTCCAGGGACTCGATCGCCTCGATGCGCGCAAGCGCGTGGTGGCCGCGATGAAGGCATTGGGGCTACTGGAGAAGATCGACGACCACAAGCTGATGGTGCCACGTGGAGATCGCTCCGGCGCCGTCATCGAGCCTTATCTGACCGATCAGTGGTACGTCAAGGCGGCGCCGCTGGCCGAACCCGCCATCCGTGCCGTCGAGGATGGACGCATCCGGTTCATCCCCGACAACTGGAGCAAGACCTACTTCGAGTGGATGCGCAACATCGAAGACTGGTGCATCTCGCGCCAGCTCTGGTGGGGGCATCGCATCCCCGCCTGGTACGATGCCGACGGCAACATCTACGTCGCGCGCTCGGAAGCCGAAGTCCGCGAGAAATACGGCCTGGCGGACACGCTTGCGCTGCGTCAGGACGAAGACGTACTCGATACCTGGTTCTCCTCCGCCCTGTGGCCATTCTCCACACTGGGCTGGCCGGACGACACCGCCGAACTCAAGCGCTATTATCCGACCAGCGTGCTGGTCACCGGTTTCGACATCATTTTCTTCTGGGTCGCGCGCATGGTCATGATGGGCCTCAAGTTCATGGGCGACGTTCCCTTCCGCGAGGTCTACGTGCACGGCCTCGTGCGCGATGCCGAGGGACAGAAAATGTCCAAGTCCAAGGGCAACGTCCTCGACCCGCTCGACCTGATCGACGGCATCCCGCTGGAAGACCTGCTGGCCAAGCGTGCCCGCGGGCTGATGCAACCGCACATGGCCGAGCGCATCGATGCCACCACACGCAAGGAATTTCCCGACGGCATTGCCGCCTTCGGTACCGACGCACTGCGCTTCACCTTCGCCGCCCTCGCCACCACGGGACGTGACATCCGCTTCGATCTCGGGCGCATCGAAGGCAACCGCAACTTCTGCAACAAGCTCTGGAATGCTGCACGCTACGTATTGATGAACACCGAGGCCCAGGACACTGGACTCGGCGACACACCGGTCGAACTGTCGCTTGCCGATCACTGGGTCATCTCCCGTCTGCAACGCCTGGAGCAAGAGGCCGCCACCCAGATCGAGGCCTATCGCTTCGACCTACTGGCACGCGCGCTCTACGATTTCACCTGGCATATCTACTGCGACTGGTACCTCGAACTCGCCAAAACCGTGCTGACGGACGAAACCGCGAGTGTGACCGCGCAACGCGGTACACGACGCACACTGGTCCGCGTACTGGAGGCTGTCCTCCGCCTGATCCATCCGATCATGCCTTACATCACCGAGGAAATCTGGCAACAGGTAGCGCCGCTGGCCGGGGAAACCGGCGATACCATCCTGCTGCGCCTTTACCCAGAATGTGATTCCACACTGATCGATGCCGCAGCGGAGGCCGAAATGGAGTGGGTCCAACAATTCATCCTCTCGATCCGCCGTATCCGCTCGGAAATGGACATCGCGCCTGGACGCCCGGTGCCGGTACTGGTGCAGGGACACGATGAGATCGAACAGCTACGTTACAAAACACACCGCGGCTTCATCGATTCACTCGCACGCCTGTCCGATGTGCAATGGCTGAGTGCCGACGAGACCGCACCCGAGGCCGCCACTGCGCTGCTAGGCGACACCCGCCTGTTGATTCCGCTTGCAGGGCTCATCGACAAAGAAGCCGAGCTCGCGCGCCTGAACAAGGAAATCGCCAAACTGGAAAATGGACTCGCTCAGTGTCAGGCAAAGCTCGCCAACGAAAATTTCGTGGCGCGAGCACCCGAAGCGGTCGTCGAACAGGAGCGCGGACGGGTTCGGGACATGGATACCGCGCTCGCGCAGCTGCGTGAGCAGGCGGCGCGTATCCAGGCCCTTTGAGACGCGGATAAGGAAGACGGACTCGATGAGCACATTGCCGACACAACACGAGCAGATCATTCAGACCCACGCCGCGCTCATCGTCAACGTCGTGCGTGCGGCTCAGAATCCGGCGCTACGTGCGCCGCTCGACGAGGTGCTCCGCGTCAGTGCCGAGAACGGCTGGGGTGCATTGGTTGCCGCCATCCGGCGCATTATCGAGGGTGTCCGCGAACTCAGCCTCTTGGCCGGGCTCGACGAAGAGGATAGCGTGATCGTGGAAGCCATCCTCCGTGGTCTACAGGACCCAGCCACCCTACCGGACCCAAATGCCAAACCCGACCCGGTGCTCGCGGCCCCCGGCCTGGCCGCCATGATTCACGCTAGCCGACGCGGCGACGTGCAAGCACTTCAGCTACTTTCGGGGATGGCCGAGCAGATGACCAAGGTCGGTGGCGATATGGGGCGAATGGGCGGCATCATGCGCCGATTGGTCGATGGTGAACGCAATCCCGAAATACTCGCCAAGGGCATGAGTGCACAGGGCGAGTCGCTATTGCTTGCCGTACTCGAAGAACTCGGCAAGCTGGACATGCATTGACACGATGGCCAGAACCGGGCTCCAGCAGAGTACCTAACCCCTCAACCGTAGCGGGCGAACGTCAGGCCATCCGGATCGATCTCGGGTGTCCGACCGGATATCAGATCGGCCAGCAGGCGCGACGACCCGCAGCTCAAGGTCCAGCCCAACGTGCCATGGCCGTTGTTAAGGAACAGATTATCGTATGACGTGGGACCGATGATCGGCGGGCCGTCAGGGGTCATCGGGCGCAGACCGCACCAGTATTCGGCCTGACTCAGATCTGCGGCATCGGGGAACCAGTCCCGCGCGACGCGCTCGATCACGCCATACCGCTGTTCTGAGAGCGACAGGTCGAAACCCGCCAACTCGGCAATCCCGGCCACGCGCAGGCGGTCGCCGAGGCGCGTAATCGCCACCTTGCGCGCCTCGTCGATCATGGTCGAGCGAGGTGCCGCCTCGGGTTCGATAATGGGCGCCGTCAGCGAATACCCTTTGACTGGGAACACCGGCAACCGGATACCCAGCGGTGCCAACATACCTGGGGCATAACTACCGGCGGCCATCACGTAGGCATCGGCCGTCACCACCCCCTGGTCGGTGTCGATACCCTCGATACGCCCGGCCGCGGCGCGTACGCTGGCCACATTCACGCCATAACGAAAGTCGACGCCGGCGGCCACGCAATGTCCAGCCAGCGTTTCGGTAAATTTACGGCAATCACCAATCTCGTCGCCGGGAAAGCTCAGCCCACCGGCCAAGCGCTCACGTACGCGCGCAAGCCCAGGTTCGACCTGCAGGCAATCTTCGACTGACATGCGGCGGGCGGGAATACCGGCCTCGGCGAGCAATTCCAGTTCCTTGTCGAGGCCCGCCATCTGCGAAGGATCGCGAAATAGCTCTAAGGTACCATCGGCACCCTCGTCGTAGCGTAGACCCAAGGTCTCGCGTAATTCGATCAGTGCAGTATGGCTGTAGCGGCCTAGGCGCAACAGCCGTGATTTGTTGATCGCATAACGTTCGGCGGAACAGTTGCGCAGCATGTCAGCAACAAAACGCCACTGCGCAGGATCGCTCCGCCAGCGCATCACCAGCGGGGCATCGGGATCGAAAAGCCAGCGCAGAGCCTTGAGCGGAACGCCAGGGGCAGCCCAGGGTGTCGCGTAGCCCCAGGAAACCATACCGCCATTGGCAAAGCTGGTTTCGAGGGCCGGGCCCGACTGACGTTCCACCACGGTCACTTCATGGCCGGCGCGTTGCAGATACCAAGCACTGGTGACGCCGATGACGCCGGCACCCACGATCAGGACCTTCATGCTGTCTCCCTTGCGTCTCGAATTGCGTGTCCAGGGCGGAATGTATGCCTGAGTGGCGGCTGCACCGACATCAGGGCATTTCAAACTCGCCGACGCGCCGCCCTACCGCCAGGAGGGAGTGGATTCTACCCGAAACGCCCGGTGATGTAGTCCTCGGTTTCCTTGCTGCCGGGATTGGTGAAGATGGTGTTGGTGTCGTTAAATTCAATCAGCTTGCCCAGATACATGAAGGCGGTATAGTCGGAGACGCGTGCCGCCTGCTGCATGTTGTGCGTCACGATGGCAATGGTGTAGTCGTTCTTCAGCTCGTAGATCAATTCCTCGATCTTCAATGTCGAGATCGGATCCAGCGCCGAAGCGGGTTCGTCGAGCAGCAATACCTCTGGCTTGACCGCAATCGCGCGCGCGATGCACAAACGCTGCTGCTGGCCGCCGGAAAGTTGTGTGCCGTTCTGCTTGAGCTTGTCCTTGACCTCGTCCCAGATAGCCGCCTTGTTCAACGCCCATTCCACGCGATCATCCATCTCCGCGCGCGCCAGTCGCTCGTAGAGCTTCACCCCAAATGCGATATTGTCGTAGATGGACATCGGAAACGGTGTCGGCTTCTGGAATACCATCCCGACCTTCGCCCGCAGCAAGTTGAGGTCTTCCCCCGGCCCCAGAATATTGTGCCCATCGAGCAGAATTTCACCCTCCGCACGTTGATCCGGGTACAGGTTGTAGATGCGATTGAAGGTGCGCAACAACGTCGATTTACCGCAACCGGAGGGTCCGATGAAGGCCGTTACCTGGCGTTCGGGTATCTGCAAACTGATGTCGTACAGCGCGCGGTACTTGCCATAGAAAAAATTGAGATCCCGGACCATCAGCTTGGGATCGGGTACCTCGTGCAATCCAACGTGCCTTTTTTCTGCGTGCGGTTGCGCGCCGCCACCGGCTGCACCAGAGGTGTCCATGGCATGCTGCTGTTTGACGGAAAGCTGTTTCATGGGAGTCACTCCGTGTTTCAGTCGGTATTACGCGAGCGCAGCACAGCGCGCGCCGCGATGTTCATGATGAGCACCGATAAGGTGATCAGCAGCGCGCCGGCCCAGGCGAGATGCTGCCAGCGTTCATAGGGGCTCATCGCGAAATTGAAGATAACCAGCGGTAGCGCCGGCATTGGCCTGTTCATGTCCAAGTTCCAGAACTGATTCCCCAGCGAGGTGAATAACAGCGGCGCGGTCTCGCCGACGATCTGTGCCGTCGCCAGAACGATGCCGGTCACCAAGCCTGTCATGGCCGAGCGATAAACGATCCACACGGTCACGCGCCAGCGCGGCGCGCCCAAGGCAACCGCGGCCTCACGCATGGTATCCGGTACCAATCCAAGCATGTTGTCAGTAGTACGCACCACGACGGGGATTACAATCAGCGCCAGCGCAACCGCCCCAGCCCAGCCACTGAATTGCCCCATGTGTACGACCATGACCTCGTAAACGAAGACACCGAGGACGATCGAGGGCGCGCTCAACAAAACGTCGTTGATAAAACGCACCAGCGGTGTGATCCACGAGCGACGCCCGTATTCGCAAAGATAGGTGCCGGCGAGTATGCCGATGGGCGCGCCGAAAAGCACCCCAAAGACGGTAAGCATCACCGTCCCCATAATGGCATTGGCGAGCCCGCCACCCGCACTGCCGGGACCGGGCGTATTTTCGGTGAATACACGCCAATCAAGATAGGCCGCGCCTTCTGAGATCAGCGTCCACATCAGCCAACCCATAAAAAACAGCCCGAACAGGGTTGCCGCCACCGACATACCTTGATTGAAGTAATTGACGACGCGGCGTCGCATATAGCGCTTCATATCGTCATCTCAGGCCTTCTGACCGCCCTGCGTCCGCTCTAGCCGCATAAGCAGCAACCGCGCGAAGGACAGGACGATGACTGTGATAACGAAAAGCAGAAAGCCGAGTGCGATCAACGACGAGGTATACAACTTGCCGTCGGCTTCGGTGAATTCGTTGGCCAAGGTTGAGGAAATGGTGCTGCCCGGCATGAACAATGAAAGATGCAGATCGTGGGCATTGCCGATCACGAAGGTCACGGCCATGGTTTCGCCCAATGCGCGCCCCAGTCCCAGCATGATGCCGCCGATGACGCCTACCTTGGTATAGGGCAGTACCACGCGCCAAACGACCTCCCAGCGAGTGGAGCCCATGGCGTAAGCCGATTCCTTGAGCGTACGTGGAACAACCTCGAATACATCACGCATGATGGCTGCGATGAAGGGGATCACCATGATCGCGAGAATGAAGCCTGCATTGAATACGCTGATGCCAATTGGCAGCCCCTGGAACATCGGGCCGATCAGCGGTAACGCACCGAACGTATCGGTCATCAGCGGCTGAATATGGTCGGTAAAAAAAGGGGCGAATACGAACAAACCCCACATGCCGTAAATGATCGAGGGTATCGCGGCTAATAGTTCGATCGCCGTACCCACTGGACGCTTGAGCCAGGATGGCGACATTTCGGTGATGAACAGCGCGATGCCAAAGCTGATCGGTATGCCGATCAGCATCGCAATCAGCGAAGTCACCAAGGTACCGACCATGGGCGTGAGCGCGCCGAACTGGAGCGTCACCGGATTCCATTCGCTGCTGACCAGGAAGTGCCAACCGAAGTGCTCGAAGGCCGGCCACGCCGACCAAGCCAGCGTGAGCAGAATCGCAGCCAGCA
The DNA here is from genome assembly GCF_001753245.1 of Acidihalobacter yilgarnensis. NCBI lineage: Bacteria > Pseudomonadati > Pseudomonadota > Gammaproteobacteria > Chromatiales > Ectothiorhodospiraceae > Acidihalobacter > Acidihalobacter yilgarnensis. The sequence continues at coordinate 2,264,716 of NZ_CP017415.1, forward strand.
CCGCAAGCACGAACACTGCAAAGAACAGTGTCGTCCATTGGAACAGGCGGTCGCCCCATGCTTGGGAATGCACGTTTGCAGCGACGCTCGCCGGGATCTCCTTATTCACGCTATCGGCCTCTATGGAGGTTATCGGATACATGAGCTGACTCGGAGGGTGAAATTTACAGGCTTAGCCATCCTGAGACAAAACAAAGGCAGGGAACCGGTCGAGCAACCGGCTCCCTGCACCTCGCTCGGCCCCTCGGCTAAGCCGCGGGCCGAGCATGCCTCAAACCGACTTATTCGGCGTCGCTTGAGGTCCAAACCGCCGCACCGTCAGCACCCTTGATGTCGGAGGCCCAAGTGGCTTCGACCATTTTGACAACCTTCTCGGGCATCGGAACATAATCCAGCTTCTCAGCCATCGTCTGGCCATGACGGTACGACCAGTCGAAGAACTTGAGGACCGCCTTGGTCACTTCAGGCTTGTCGGCCTGCTTGTAGACCAGAATGAAGCTGGCGCCGGTGATCGGCCAGCTCTTGGCCCCAGGCTGATCGGTCAATACCATGTAGAAACCCGGCGCATGCTGCCAATCAGCTCCGGCAGCAGCGGCCTGGAAGTTCTCAGCGGTCGGGGAAACGTATTCGCCATCAAGATTCTTCAGGCGCACGTAATTCATTTTGTTCTGCAGGGCATAGGCATACTCGACGTAGCCGATTGACCCGTTGATACGATTCACGTAATTGGCGACACCCTGATTACCCTTGCCACCCACACCCGCCGGCCAGTCGACCGACTTGTTGTTACCGATCTTGTCGGCCCAGGACTTGCTGACCTTGGTCAGGTAGTTTGTGAAGATAAAAGTCGTCCCGGAACCATCGGAGCGATGCACCACGGTAATGGCACGATGGGGCAGCTTGAGCCCCGGATTCATCGCCTCAATACGGGCGTCGTCCCAATGCTTGATCTTGCCCATGAAAATATCGGCCAGCAACTCCCCGTCAAGACGCAAATGCCCCATGTGCAAGCCCTTGATGTTGACCACTGGCACCACACCGCCCATGATCATCGGGAACTGCATCAGACCATGTTTTTCCAGCTCATCGGCCTTCAAAGGTGCATCAGAGGCGCCGAAATCGACGGTCTTGGCCTTGATCTGTTTGATGCCACCACCGGAACCGATGGCTTGGTAATTGAGTTCCACGCCGGTGGCCTTGTGATAGGCATCCGCCCACTGGGAATACACCGGATACGGGAAGGTCGCACCAGCACCATTGATCTGCGTGACTTCCGCCTGGGCCAATCCAGCGCTCATCAGAGCGACGCCGATGACCACGCCCTTGCTGAAATACTTGAGCATGTCTATTACCTCGATTTTGCTTACGAATGGAGCCAGAATCGGGGCCCCCCCTTGCGAACTGGCTGCAGGCAGTCTAGGGAGCCCGTGTGACAATGTCGTGACACCCAAACACGCCCTGTTGGCGCCCAAAACCGGGCGCTATGCTAGGATCATGCCGCCTCGACAACCACGATCCAGCAGCCCCCGACACCCACACAAAACCGGTGAAAAAACGCCGCACATGTCATTGATAAAGCGAACATTAATAATCTTTTTTACGTCCTGGGCGCTATTCGCCGGCACGGCTGTGGCAAAACCGGAAAATTTTGATGCCAGCAGCCTGCGGCAGACCCAACAATCGATCGGCGACATCGAAACCAAGCTTCAGCGCGAGGCCGTCGATGTCACTCAACTGCAACAATGGCTAGACGAGGTCGCCGCAAGCCGACAACAAGCCGAAGGCTGCGTGCAAAGCCAAGAAACCAAGGCCAAGGCATTCAAGGCGGAGATCGAGGCACTCGGGCCGCTGGTCAAAGGCGAATCCTGGCAAGTCACCTCCAAGCGCTACAGTCTTGAGCGCGAACAAGCGCAGGCGGCCCAAAATCTCGCCAACTGCCGGCTACTGCTGGTCAACAGTAACGCCCTGTACAAAACTCTGCAGGCGCGCCACAGTGAACAGCTGGCCAGTCAGCTCATGATCCGTGGCCGCGGCACCTTATCGCTATTGGCCGCCTTCGCGGCCTCGCCCCCCCCCTACAACGATTGGATTCATTGGCCGGAGCTGCGCGCCCATTTTGGCCAAATCACGCCACTCAATGCCGGTCTCCTCGTGCTGATGACCGCATTCGGCTTGGCTGCCGGGCTGGGTTGGCGAGGGCGTGTCAAATCGATGCTGAAGCCGACGGACCCGAAGCTCGATCGTGGTAGGGCGATCATGCTGGCCCTGCTCGTCAGCCTCAATCGCTATCGCCCCGGTCTCCTGATCACTGCGATGTGGTCGATATTCTGGCTCGTCGCCGGCCAGGAAGATGGCCAATGGCCGATGCTGGCGGCACTGAGCTTCGTACTACTCATCTATCACCTAGCCCTGGTACTGATCCGCAGCATTTTTGATCCGCCTCCGCCCGCCAGTCACCACCTGCCTTTTCCGGCCGCGCTGAGCCATCGTTTCGCCCGCATCCTGCGCTGGCTCACGTTTAATGCGCTGATCGGGCTGATCCTGTTTGCCACACCGCTTACCGAAGCGATGAACGAATCGGTCATCCTGCTCGCACGCTCGCTATGGGGCACCCTATTCGTCGCGAATCTGGTGGCCACCATCTGGCTGATCCGCCGGTTGCGCGACAAATCAGGCATCGGTCCCATCCGTTTGGTCTTTTCGCTGGCGCTGATCGTGGGCCTGGTGGCGGAATGGGCCGGCTACCGCAACCTCAGCCAGTTCATCGTCGGCGGTATCGTCTATTCCCTGATCGTGCTTTTGTTGACATGGCTACTCATCACGCTCATCAACGACCTGTTCAATAGCCTGGAGGAAGGACGCCATCCCTGGGAGCAACGCCTGCGCAGTCGACTGGCCTTGCGTGAGGATGGCTTCATTCCGGGACTTTTCTGGCTACGAATGCTGCTCAATACCGCCGTCTGGGCGGCCATCGCCTTCGCCCTGTTACGCATCTGGGGTTTGTCCGCCACCGGCCAGGCCCTGCTTTTCCACTATCTGACACACGGCATCACCCTCGGCAAGATCAGCATCGTACCGTCGCGTATCGCCCTGGCGCTGCTCGTGCTCGCACTGCTGCTATCGCTGGGTTCCTGGGCACGCTCGGCACTCGACCAACGGCTAAGCCACGCGCGCATGGAACGCGGCGCACGCGAGGCCGCCGTCGCCATCACGGGTTATCTCGCGGCTATCACCGCCGGGTTGATCGCACTCTCCGTGGCCGGTTTCAATTTCCAGAATCTGGCGCTGATCGCAGGCGCGCTATCGGTTGGGATCGGCTTCGGCCTGCAAAACATCGTCAACAACTTCGTCTCCGGCCTGATCCTGCTGTTCGAGCGCCCGATTCGTACTGGCGACTGGATCACCGTCGGACAAATCGAAGGCTATGTCCGGCGCATCAGCATCCGCTCCACCCAGATACAGACATTTGATCGCGCGGATGTGGTGTTACCCAATTCCGATCTAATCTCCGGCCCGGTCACCAACTGGATGCTACGCGACACATACGGTCGGGTCCGCGCCCCGGTCGGTGTGGCCTACGGCACCGATACCTTGCTGGTCAAAGAGACCTTGCTCGACATTGCCCGCGAGCACCCACAGATCATCTTTGACGACAGTGCCATTCCCAATCCCTATGTCTTGTTCATGTCCTTCGGCGACAGCTCGCTCAACTTTGAATTACGCGCGTACATTCGTGACGTGAGCAACCGCCTGTCGGTGCTAAGCGACCTTAATTTCGCGATCGACGCCGCCTTCCGTAAGGCCGGTATCTCGATCCCCTTTCCACAGCGCGACATCCATATCATCCGCCCACAGGTCGAGGATGAGCACATCGGTGACGCGGCGCATACGCCAGTATCTGAACAGCCAATGGAACCGCCCACGCCGCCTGGCCAGACACCTCCAGGATGAATATCCAATCGCCAGAATCCCCTCGCTACCTCGGCTGGCGGGAATGGGTTGCCCTCCCCGACCTGGGCATTGAATCCCTCAAGTGCAAGGTCGACACAGGCGCACGCACCTCTGCCCTGCACGCCTTCCACAGCGAGGTCTACAACGGCGCCGACGGCCGGCGGCGGGTACGCTTCCGCCTGCACCCGGACCAGGAGGATACCGGGCGCGTAATCGAGTGTGACGCACCGGTCGTCGATGAACGCCAAGTCACGGATTCGGGAGGACATCGCGAACAACGCCTGGTCATTCGCACACCGATCATCATTGGTGCGTGGGTCATGCCTATTGAATTGACCCTAACCAATCGCGATACCATGCGCTTTCGCATGCTGCTTGGGCGTACGGCGATGCACCGTCGCTTCCTCGTCGACCCAACACGCTCCTTCCTGGCGGCCACCCCGTCGACTACACCGGAATCACTCCCATGAGGATCGCGATCCTATCGCGCAACCGCAGGCTCTACTCCACGCGTCGTCTGATCGAGGCGGCGGAAGCACGTGAACACGAAGTCATCGTGCTCGACCCCCTGCGTTGCTACATGAACATTACCTCGCTCAAACCCTCAATCCACTACAAAGGCGAGGGCATCGAGGATGTCGACGCGGTGATCCCAAGGATCGGTGCCTCGATCACCTTCTACGGTACCGCCGTGCTACGCCAGTTCGAGATGATGGGCGTGTTCCCAGTCAACGAATCCGTCGCCATCAGCCGCGCACGGGACAAACTGCGCTCGCTGCAATTGCTCTCGCGCAAAGGCATCGGCCTGCCGGTCACCGGATTCGCACACTCGCCTGACGACATCGACGACTTGCTCGATCTCGTAGGTGGAACACCGATGGTGCTCAAGTTGATCGAGGGGACGCAAGGCGTCGGCGTGGTATTGGCCGAAACGCGCCAGGCAGCCGCCAGTGTCATCCAGGCCTTCATGGGCCTCAAGACCAACATACTCGCTCAGGAATTCATCAAGGAAGCCAACGGCGCCGACATCCGATGCTTCGTGATCGGTGGCAAGGTGATCGCCGCCATGAAGCGTCAAGCCAAAGAGGGTGAATTCCGTTCCAATCTCCATCGCGGCGGCAAGGGTCTTCCCATACGCCTAACCCCGCAGGAACGCTCGACGGCGGTGAGCGCCGCCAAGATTATGGGACTCAACGTGTGCGGCGTCGACATTCTGCGCTCGAACCATGGCCCCGTGGTCATGGAAGTCAACTCATCGCCCGGCCTGGAAGGCATCGAAGGCACCACCGGCAAGGACATCGCGGGCGACATCATCAGATTCATCGAGCAAAACGCCAGGCCGAATCACACGCGCACCCGAGGAAAGGGCTGAACCGCATGCGCGACGACTTCGAAATACTCGGCCAGCGCCTGCGCCCAGGTACGCGCAGCGAGATCGAACTGCCGCTGCCACCGCTCTATACTCATACGCCCCTCCCGCTCCGGCTTCACGTAGTGCATGGACGGAAACCGGGACCGCGGCTGCTGGTCTGTGCTGCGGTTCACGGCGATGAGATCAACGGCGTGGAAATCATCCGTCGTCTACTCGATCACCGCCAGTTGGATCGTCTGAGAGGGACGCTCATCGCCGCACCGGTGGTGAACGTGTATGGACTGATCAGCCAGGATCGATACCTGCCCGACCGTCGCGACCTCAATCGCAGCTTTCCAGGTTCGGATCACGGCAGTCTTGCCGCCCGAATCGCCAATAGCTTCCTAAACGAGGTCGTGGCGCGTTGCAGCCACGGTATCGACCTGCACACCGGCGCGGTCCATCGCACCAACCTACCGCAGATCCGCGCCAATCTCGACGACCCCGAGATCGACCGCCTCGCCCGTGCCTTCGGCGTCAGCGTGTTACTCAACGGTGAGTTGCCAGAGGGCTCACTGCGCCAAGCGGCGGCGGCCATCGGGGTACCCATACTGCTATACGAGGCCGGCGAGGCGCTGCGTTTCGACGACCTGAGCGTCCGCGTCGGCATCGGCGGTGTGCTGAATGTAATGCGCGCGCTCGACATGCTGCCAGCATCGCGCAGACCCGGACGCGCTACTCCGCGTCCCTTCGTGGCACGCAGCTCCAGCTGGGTACGGGCGCCGGCCAGTGGCATTCTGCGTAGCTATGCCACCCTCGGTTCACACGTCACGCAAGGGGCGTTGCTCGGCACCGTGGCCGACCCCTTCGGCGACAATGAAAGCGAGATACGTGCGCCAGCTGACGGCGTCATCATCGGGCGCACGCAGATACCCCTGGTCCACGAGGGCGAGGCTCTCTATCATCTCGCCCGGTTCAAGGCACCAGAGGCAGTCGCCAACAGCTTGGAGATATTCCAGGGCGAACCGTCTCTAGGCGCAGACTTCCAGGCACCACAGATCGCCGAACCAACATCCTGAAACGAACGCGTGCGACGGCTGGACACCCTGCGCACATGCAGCCAAGATGCCCTTGACGTAACCACTCAGCAAGGAATACGTGATGCAATTTAGCGCCAAACAGCTCTTCGACCGTGTTACCGGAGTAGTCTTCGCGGTGATGCTGCTGTTTCTGACCATCGGTATCATCATGGGCACGGGGCATCTGTTCCTGCTGCTGTTCGAAATGGCGAGAACGGGTGCTATTACAAAAGGCTACCTCGACATCATCTCCGAGGTCCTGTCGCTGTTCGTGCTGATCGAACTCTCGCGCTCGCTGGCTGAATACTTCCGCGTCAACCGTTTGCGCCTGACCTTCATCGTCGATGCGGCCATCGTCTTCGTGTTGCGCGAAATCATGATCGAGCTATTCGAACACAAACTCGTCGTTGATCGGACCTACGCCCTGAGTGCCCTACTCTTCGTGCTTGGCGCCCTGCGCATCGGCTCAGTGCTGGTCTACCAGCGTGGGCAGATAATCGGCTTGCGCAACGGAGATGGGAACGACTGAGGGCAAACCGATATCTGCTAGGATAGTCGGCCCGTCGACGCGCGCTATTGGCACAGGAGACCGCCATGACCCCCAAGGACACCGTCACGCTAACCGACAACCTGACCGGCAAGCAAATCGAACTGCCGGTGTTGCGGGGGGCTGATGGCCCGGCCGCCATCGACGTGCGCGATCTCTACCGCGAGTTGGGCTACTTCACCTACGACCCAGGATTCCTGTCCACGGCAAGCTGCAAGAGCGCCCTGACTTATATCGATGGCAACGAGGGCATACTGCGCTATCGCGGCTATCCCATCGAACAGCTGGCGCAGCACAGCGACTACATCGAAGTCTGCTATCTGCTGCTCTACGGCGAGCTGCCTGCAGCCACCGAGCTGGACGACTTCAGCCGCCATATCACCCGTCACACCATGCTCCACGAAGCGATGCGCCGCTTCATGAGCGCCTTCCGCCACGATGCCCACCCGATGGCCACCATGGTCGGCGTGGTCGGTGCGCTCTCAGCCTTCTATGGTGATTCGACGGATGTACACAACGCGCGCCAGCGCGAAATTTCAGCACACCGCCTGATCGCCAAGATGCCGACCATAGCGGCCTGGAGCTACAAACACTCCATCGGCGAACCCTTCGTCTACCCAGACAATAATCTCGGCTTCACCGAGAATTTCCTGCGGATGATGTTCGCCGTGCCCGCCGAGCCCTTCGTGGCCGATCCACGCTTCGTCCGCGCGCTCGACCTAATCCTGATCCTACATGCCGACCACGAACAGAATGCCTCGACCTCGACCGTGCGCCTAACCGGCAGTTCCGAGGCCAACCCCTTTGCGGCAATTTCTGCCGGTATCGCCTCCCTGTGGGGCCCCGCCCACGGCGGCGCCAACGAGGCGGTCATTCGCATGCTCGACGAGATCGTCGCAGAAGGGCGCCCGGTGCAGCATTATGTCGACCGCGCCAAGGACAAGGATGACCGTTTCCGGCTCATGGGCTTCGGCCATCGCGTCTACAAGAATTACGACCCGCGTGCGCGCATCATCCGCAAGGTCTGCCATGAGCTGTTGATCAGTCTGGAGCCGGGAAACCCCAATCAGGCGCTGCTCGATGTCGCCATGGAACTCGAGCGTATCGCACTGCAGGACGAGTACTTCCAGGAGCGCAACCTCTACCCGAATGTCGATTTCTATTCGGGCATCATCCTCAGCGCCATGGGCATTCCGCTGAATATGTTCACCGTGATCTTCGCCATGGCACGCACCGTCGGCTGGGTCGCGCACTGGATGGAAATGATGGCCGACCCCAAGGCCAGAATCGGCAGACCCCGTCAGCTTTATGTCGGCTATGGCACTCGCGATTACGTCCCGCTGGGTGGGCGCGCCGAGACATCGGCTTGACCCAAGACGCCATAAATATTAGATTTCACTAATATTAAGACAACTCCAGGAGACAAACGCATGTCCATTACCCGAATCGTCATGGCAACCGCCGGCACCTTCATCCTGATCAGCCTACTGCTGGCCCACTTCGTGAATCCCAACTGGTTGTGGTTCACCACCTTCGTGGGCGCCAATTTGCTGCAGTCCGCATTTACCGGCTTCTGCCCACTGGTCACCATCCTCAAAAAACTCGGCGTGCGCTCGGCCGAAGCAATCTAGACACCCCCGACTTCGCTGCGGCACGGCAACGGCTCAGGAAAGCGCCGTGCCGTGCTCCCTTGTTTCATGAAACTGTATCTCTGGCCAACGCTCCTGCGCCATCTGCAGATTCACCCGCGTCGGGGCGATGTAGACCAGATCGCCGGCGTGATCCAGTGCCAGATTGGCCGCCGCCTTTTCTCGAAATTCCCGCAGCATGCGCTCGTCGGAGGCGCTGACCCAGCGTGCCGTAGTCACGTTGACTGCTTCAAAAATGCAGTCCACACCATATTCGCCACGCAGGCGGTGCGCGACCACATCGAATTGCAAAATACCCACGGCACCGAGGATCAGATCGTTATTGCGCAGTGGATGATAGAGCTGCGTCGCCCCCTCCTCGCATAACTGGGTCAGTCCCTTCTGCAAGGCCTTCATACGCATTGGATCTCGCAGTTGCGCCCGGCGGAACAGTTCAGGGGCGAAATTGGGGATGCCGGTGAATTGCAGCGCCTCACCCTGCGTAAAGGTGTCGCCGATACGAATCGTACCGTGGTTGTGAATGCCGATGATGTCACCGGCATAGGCATGCTCCACGTGCTCGCGGTCCGAGGCCATGAAGGTCAGCGCATCACCGATCTTAACGTCCTTGCCAAGCCTGACATGGCGCAGCTTCATACCCTTCTCGAACTGCCCGGAACATACACGCATGAAGGCTATGCGATCACGATGTTGCGGATCCATGTTCGCCTGGATCTTGAACACGAAACCCGTCAATGACGGTTCCAGCGGTTCGACGCTACGCGCTGATGTCGCGCGCGGCAATGGTGCCGGCGCCTGCTCGATGAAGGCATCGAGCAGTGAGGCGACGCCGAAGTTATTAATCGCGGAGCCAAAGAACACCGGCGTCTGCCGCCCACGCAGATAGGCCGCCGAATCGAAGGTATGACTCGCACCCATGACCAGTTCGAGTTCCTCGCGCAGCTCGTCGGCCTGCGCGCCGAGAACGCGATCGAGATCCGGATTGTTCAGGCCATCGATCACTTCGCCGACCTGCGTCTTGCTCCCTTGCCCGGTGATGTAGAGATGTATGCGGTCGTTGAGCAGGTGATAAACGCCCTTGAAGCGCTTGCCCATACCGATCGGCCAGGTGATCGGCGCACATTCGATCTTGAGCACATCCTCCACTTCGTCGAGCAGTTCAATCGGTTCGCGCCCCTCTCGATCAAGCTTGTTGATGAAGGTGATGATCGGCGTATCGCGTAAGCGGCAGACCTCCATCAGCTTGATCGTACGCTCCTCGACGCCCTTGGCGGCATCGATCACCATCAGTGCGGAATCGACGGCGGTCAGCGTACGGTAGGTGTCTTCGGAGAAATCTTCATGCCCAGGCGTGTCAAGCAGATTGATGATGTGTCCCTTGTAAGGGAACTGCATCACCGATGAGGTGACCGAAATACCACGCTGCTTTTCCAGCTCCATCCAATCGGAAGTGGCGTGGCGAGCGGCCTTACGGCCCTTGACCGTGCCGGCGAGCTGAATCGCGCCGCCGAAGAGCAAGAGCTTTTCGGTGATCGTGGTCTTGCCCGCATCAGGGTGCGAGATAATTGCGAAGGTGCGCCGCCGCGTCACCTCCTGGCTGTAATCTGACATGGAAGGTCCACCGCCGGACGTGCGAAAAGCCGCCGATTATAACGCCTGGCAAGCACCACGTCGCGGAATTACAGCACCCGCGCCATGACCAGCGCGTCCTCGCGGCCCCGTGCGGCCGGATAGTATCCCTTGCGCAGGCCGACCTCGTTGAACCCTTCGCTGAGGTACAAAGCCAGTGCGGCCCGATTGGAGGGACGCACCTCCAAAAATGCAGTCTCGGCACTCTGGGTCTGCGCCCAGTTCACCAGGGCACGCAACAAAAATCGACCATAACCGCGTCCCTGAGACTCCGGTCGCACCGTGAGATTGAGGATGTGATATTCGCCCACCGCCAGCGAGGTCACGGCATAACCCGTGAGTTCGCCCTGCTGCTCCATCGCCCAACAGGTATACCCCGCCCGCAGACAGTCGCGAAAGATGGCTTCGGTCCAGGGATGCGAATAGGCGCTGCGCTCGATGGCCATCAGGGGGTCGAGATCGAGCACCTCCAGCGGACGCATACGCGGCACCGCCTCGCGCGGGCGTGTGTTCACGCCACAACCTCTAGCTGCGCCCGCGCCAGACGAAGGTCGTCCCAGGCGCGCGCCTTCTGTTCCGGGCTGCGCAGCAGATAGGCCGGATGGTAGGTAACGATCAGCGGCACCGCGTCGGCATACCGATGGACCTGGCCGCGCAGCTGCCCTACCGGCGTGTCCGTATTCAACAAACTCTGCGCCGCAAAACGCCCCAACGCCAGAATCAGGCGCGGCCGTACCAGTGCAATCTGGCGGTCGAGATAATCGGCACAAGCGGCAACCTCGTCCGGCTTGGGATCGCGGTTGCCCGGCGGCCGGCACTTGACGACGTTAGCGATATAAACCGCCTCGCGACGCAGGCCGATGGCGCTCAACATATTGTCCAACAGGTGCCCAGCCCGCCCGACGAAGGGCTCGCCGCGGCGATCCTCTTCCGCACCCGGCCCCTCGCCGACGATCATCCAGTCGGCCTCGTGTGCGCCGACACCGAACACGGTTTGCGTACGTCCATCGGCCAGCGCGCAACGCGTGCAATGCGCCACCGCCGCCTCCAGAGTACGCCAATCCATCGCGGTCACGTCGGTAGCTACGGCATCCTCAATCGGCGTCGCGACGGGCTCCGGCGTCAAGTGTGCCGGCATGTGATCCGGCACGACACGAAATTCCGGCCGCAGCGCCCAAGGCTGTATACCCATGGCCGATAGATAGTGTGTATGTCTCGTATTCACCCATGCACCCCGTTGCGCAGACTGCTGCCCGCTCTCATCGATTGTAGCGTCGCGCACGCCGCCCGTGAGATCGCCCGTATTCTTCTTGTAACGTCTCGTTCAGACGTCTCCTAGCTGCGGGTGTGCCCGTTGTACCACCGAAGCCAGCTTGTCGAGCGCATTGAGGTAGGCCTTGGCCGAGGCAATCACGATATCGGTGTCCGCGCCCTGGCCGTTCACGATCCGCCCCGCGCGCTCCATACGCACCGTCACCTCGCCTTGTGCGTCCGTGCCACTGGTAATGTTGTTCACCGAGTAGAGCTGCAGCAGCGCTTGGCTCCCGACGATGGCCTCGATCGCACGGAAGGTCGCATCCACTGGCCCGCTGCCCACCGCCTCGGCGGTCTGTTCCTCGCCGTAGACGCTCAGCGTAATGCGCGCCACCGGCACCTCGCCGGTCTCGGAGCAGACACGCATCGAGATCAAGGTGTGCTGGCCGCTTTCTGAAGCCACTGTTTCGGACACCAGTGCCTGCAAATCCTCGTCGAATATTTCATGCTTTTTGTCCGCGAGCACCTTGAAGCGCGCAAAGGCGTCATTAAGCTCCTCCTCCGAGGCAAACTCGATACCCAGCTCCTTGAGGCGTGTGCGCAGCGCATTGCGTCCGGAGTGTTTGCCCAGCACGATTCGGTTGGCGCTCCAGCCGACATCTTCAGCGCGCATGATCTCGTAGGTCTCGCGCGACTTGAGCACACCATCCTGGTGAATACCGGATTCGTGTGCGAAGGCATTCGCACCGACGATCGCCTTGTTCGGCTGCACCGGAAACCCGGTGATCGTGGAAACCAGGCGCGAAGCCGGTACGATCTGGGTGGTATCGATCCCGGTATCGCATTCGAACATATCGCGTCGGGTACGCACCGTCATCACGATTTCCTCCAGCGCGGCGTTGCCTGCGCGCTCACCGAGGCCGTTGATCGTGCATTCGACCTGGCGCGCGCCAGCCTGCACGGCGGACAGCGAGTTGGCCACGGCTAACCCGAGATCGTTGTGGCAGTGCACCGAGAACACCGCCTTGTCAGCATTCGGCACGCGCGTCATCAATGCCTCAATGAGGCTACCGAACTGCGCCGGCAGGTTGTAACCAACCGTATCCGGGATGTTGATCGTACGCGCACCGGCTTCGATCGTTGCCTCGATGATCCGGCACAGGAAATCCACTTCCGAACGACCGGCGTCCTCGGCGGAGAATTCGACATCGTCCGTATAGCGGCGGGCGTGACGCACCGCCTTGACCGCCTGCTCAACCACTTGATCCGGCTGCATGCGCAGCTTGTGCGTCATGTGGATCGGCGAGGTCGCGATAAAGGTATGAATACGGCCGGCATTCGCATGTTTGAGTGCCTCGCCCGCCCGGTCGATGTCTCTTTCCAGGGCGCGCGCCAGACCGCAAACCACGCTGTCGGTCACTGCGCGGGCCACGGCGCTCACGCCCTCGAAGTCGTCGGGGCTGGCGATCGGGAAGCCGGCCTCGATCACATCGACCCGCATGCGCTCCAGTACCTTGGCAATACGCACCTTCTCATCGCGCGTCATGGAGGCGCCGGGACTTTGCTCGCCATCACGTAAAGTGGTATCGAAAATGATCAGACGATCGTTGGACATGCGCTACTCCCGCTAACCCGACGACCAGCGCCGGATAGTATTTTGTGTATCGGTCGGAAATCCGTTCGCGCCGGCCGATGGGCGCGATCCGATGAGCGATCGACTCATCCAAGGTTGCGATTATGCTGCCTGCGGACCCTCTCAATGGGGCGTTACCACGGCGCGTGACGAGCGTGTGCGGAGCCATGATAGCCAAGCCCCGAGGGGCTGCCAAGACTTGTCAATGCCATCCCGCTGGGGTTTCGTTCATCGCCCTGACACGTTACATTGCCACCCAAACCCTTCCGGCCGGCCTGAATGGCCGCACCCAACGACGCGGACGACCGCGATGAACCACCCGCGCCCCTGGCGAGCGGGATCGGTACTGGCGCCCCGAGGAACAAGACGCATGAACGACGACACCCCACGCAACCGCAAGCACGCGACGTCACGCCGCTCAGCACCCGACCACGAACGCCGTGACTTCATCCGCGCCTCGGGTGTACTCGGATTCGGACTGGCCACAAGTGCCCTGGGGTTGCGCCCAGGCACAGCCGAAGCTGCGGAGCCCGGTCGGCGCGGTGGCACGCTACGCGTCGCCATCCCGGCCGCCAAGTCCATCGATCCACTCAAGATCGACAGCGCCGGCGCAATCGCGATCGTGCAGCAGGTCGGGGAATATCTCGTCTGGGCCGAGCCTGACCTCAGCCTACGCCCGGTACTCGCAACCGCCTGGCACACCCCCGACGGCGGCAAGACCTGGATCTTCGAGCTGCGCAAGGGCGTCAAGTTCCACGATGGCCGCGAAATGACGGCCGACGACGTGGTCGCCACCTTCGAACGTCTGGTGAATCCGAAGATGGCCTCGGTAGCGCGCGCGCAGATTCCCTTCCTCAAACCCGGTGACACCACCCGTGTTGACCACCACACGGTCAAGTTCACGCTCGACCGAGCGGTGGGTGAATTCCCCTATTACACCCAGATCTACAACGCGGTGATCCTGCCACACGACTACGCCGGCGATTTCGCGAAAAATCCGGTGGGCACCGGCCCGTTCCGGATGATCGACTACAAGCCGCAGCAAAGCGCGCGCTTCGAGCGCAACCCGGATTACTGGGATGCTGGCAAACCCTATCTCGATGCTGTGGAAATGGGGCTCTATGGTTCGCCGCAGCCGATGATCCTCGCGCTGCAGGGAGGCGATACCGACATGATGCTTGGCATTTCCTCCATCGACGCCAAGCCGCTGCTCGCAAAGCCCGACATCCGCATCGCCCGCGCCCACTCATCGGCCACCCGTCTGCTGGCGATGCGTGTCGACCGCAAACCCTTCAACGACCGACGCGTGCGCCAGGCGGTGGCCCTGTGCCTCAATCGCGAGGCGATGCTCAAGGTCCTACTCGGCGGCGCCGGCGAGCTCGGCAACGACCACCCCATCGCCCCGATCTTCGGCGACCACATTCGGCTCAAGCAACGGCATCAGGACGTCGGCCGCGCGCGTCGGCTCCTGGCTGAAGCAGGCTACCCTCGCGGATTCGAAATCGACCTTTACACGGGCGATTATCTGGAGCTGCCGCAATACGCCATCCTTGCCCAGCAAATGTTGGCACCCGCCGGCATCCGCGTAAAGCTGCGCGTCGAACCCCTCAACACCTATTACGACCACTGGACCCAGGTCGATTTCGGCCTGACCGACTGGACCGGTCGCACCACACCCTCGCAAATCCTCTCGGCCGCATTCGGCGGACACTCCGAATGGAATGCGGCACACTGGAAACACCCCGGCTTCGACGATATCGTCGCCAAGCTGGAGGCCAGCACCGACCCCCATCAGCGCGACCGCCTCGCCAATCAGGCCGCCACCATGTTGCACGATGAAACGCCCGCCGCCATCGCCTACTTCATCGACCTGCTACGGCCGATGCGACGCAAGGTCAAGGGCGTCGAGGCCAATATGTCTCAATACCTCGATCTCACCCAGGCTTGGCTGAGCTGACCGACGCGCCAGGGTGAGTGCCTATATCGTTCGCAGACTGCTGCTGCTAGGCGTGACGCTATCAGTGGCTTCGGCCCTGATCTTCGCGCTCACCAGCGTGCTGCCGGGTAATGTCGGACGCATCATGCTCGGGCCCTTCGCCTCGCAGCATGCCGTCGACGTACTGAACCTGCAGCTGGGCGCGAACTTGCCGCTGTGGGACCGCTATCTTCATTGGCTCGGCGGCATCGCCCGTGGCGACTGGGGACACTCACTGGTTTATGGCGCACCGGTACTACCTCTGGTGCTGGATCGCCTGGGACATTCCCTCGTCCTCGCCACCGCCGGTCTCGCGTTATTGCTGCCGAGCGCAATCGCCAGCGGCGTCTACGCTGCCCTGCACGAAGGCGGCGCCTTCGACCGCGTGGTTTCCGTCGTTAGCCTGTCCTTCGGCGCCATCCCGGAATTCGTCACCGGCGTGCTGCTCATTGTGATCTTCGGCATCGCCCTGCACTGGCTCCCAATCCAGGCCCTGCCCCCGAGCGGTGCCGATCTGCTGAGTTGGTTACGACACCTCCTCATGCCTGCCATCGCGCTGGCACTAACGCTGTTCTCCTATGTATTCCGTATGGCCCGCGGCGGTATGATCGAGGCCTTGGCCGCCGATTACACCCGTACCGCCGTGCTCAAGGGGCTGCCCCCGCGCCAGGTACTCTGGCGACACGTGTTGCGCAATGCCCTGCTACCAACAATCACCGTTGCCGGCGCACAAATCGGCTGGATGGTCGGCGGTCTGGTCGTAGTCGAAACCCTATTCCGGTATCCCGGTATCGGTAGCCTCACCTACAGTGCCGCCACCAATAAAGATGTCCCGCTGCTGGTCGGTTGCAGCCTGATGATCACGCTGGTCTTCGCACTGGCGAATTTCCTGGCCGATCTGCTCCATGCCCTGCTCGACCCACGCGTACGTCATGCCATCATCTATCCTGCCTGACCGCCATCGTGCGCCGCTCACCTTGCTGCTGGGCCTGTTCTTACTCGGTATGTGGGTCATCACTGCTTTGGCCGCGCACTGGATTGCCCCCTATTCGCCGACCGCCGTCGATTTCAGCGCCCTCTCGCAACCCCCCTCCTGGCAACACTGGTTCGGAACGGATCGCTTTGGGCGCGACGTGTTCAGCCGAGTGATTTACGGTGGCGCCCAGGTTCTGCAGGTGGCGCCGGCAGCCACGCTGCTCGGATTGATCCTCGGCACCCTGATCGGCCTGTTCGCGGCCTACTACGGGCGTTGGGTCGATGAGGCCATCATGCGCGTGATCGACGCCGTCATGGCCTTACCGCTGATCGTGCTCGCAATGCTCGCGCTGACGCTGCTCGGGCCCTCGACGCTCAACGTGATCCTGGTGATCGGGCTCGTGTTCTCGCCATTGGTGGCGCGCACGGTCAGGGCACGCGCATTGATCGAAACCCGCCGGGAATACCTCCAGGCCGCGCAGATGCGTGGTGAAGGTACCGCCTACCAACTGTTACGCGAAATCCTGCCCAACATCAGCGGCCCACTGGTCGTCGAGGGCACGATTCGTCTCGGTTACGCCGTCTTCACCTCGGCCACACTCGGTTTTCTCGGCCTCGGTGCGCAACCGCCCAATCCCGATTGGGGTTTGATGGTGAGCCAGAACCAGACCCAGCTCACCACCGCCCCCTGGACCGTGCTCTTCCCGGTTCTGGCCATCGTGCTGGTGGTAGTCGGCATTGGCCTGGTCGCCGACGGCCTGCGCACGCGCGTGGCGGCATGAACGAAGCCCTGTTGCGCATCGATACCCTCGGGGTCAGCTATCGCCGCGACGGCCGCTGGTTGCGCGCCATCCGCGAGCTGTCCCTCGATCTCATGCCCGGCGAGGCCTATGGTCTAGTCGGAGAATCGGGTTGCGGCAAGAGTACGCTGGCCATGAGCATCCTGCGCTATCTGCCGCGCAACGCGCGTCAGGACTCGGGACGTATCGTATTCGCCGGTCACGCGCTCGACGCGCTTGGCGAAACCGAGTTGCGACGCCTGCGCGGCGCCCGCATCGGCATGGTCTATCAGCATCCCGGCACCGCCCTCAACCCGTCGATCCCGGTCGGCCGGCAAATCGCTGAACTCTATGCACTGCACGCAGGTCTCAACCGCGCACAAGCCGATACCGCCGCGGTCGATATGCTCGCTGGCGTCCACATTGCCCGTCCAGACACTGTCGCGCGCCTTTATCCCTACCAATTGTCTGGCGGTATGCAACAGCGCGTCGTAATCGCCATGGCGCTGGCCACCGACCCCGAACTCCTAATCCTGGACGAACCCACCACGGCACTGGACGCCACCGTGCAGGCGGGCATTCTAGAGTTGTTCGAGGAACTGCGCCGCGATTATCGCGCCGCGCTGCTGTTCATCAGCCACAACCTCGGTGTGGTTCGCCAAGTCTGCGACCGCGTGGGCGTGATGTATGCCGGCCGGCTGGTCGAGGAGGGGCCCTCCGCCGAGGTTTTTTCGCAACCGCGACATCCCTACACCGCCGCACTGCTTGCCTGTCTGCCCGATACGGGCGCACGTCGCGACCTGCGCCCGCTACAACCAATCCCCGGCACCGTACCGGCCGCGCATTTGGCCGAGGCCGGCTGCCTGTTCGCGCCACGCTGCACGCTGGTCCAGGCGGCGTGCGAGGCCAATATTCCGCCACCCGAGGTGCGCGCAGGACACCTCAGCCGCTGCCTGTTTTCCGAGGCGGTATTGCCCCCTTCGATTGACGTCCCCATGGCACCGCCCTTGCAGAGTATCGCCGATCCGCTGACCTCACCTCCCCGTCAGCCCCTGATCGAGATCGAGGGCCTGCACGTCCGTCACGGAGCAGCGCAGATACTCGATGCGATCGACCTGCAAATCGTCCCCGGCGAGACCTTCGGGCTGGTGGGCGAGTCCGGCAGCGGCAAAACCACCCTCGCCCACGCCATCGCCGGCCTGGTGTCCCCTGCCAGCGGCACGATTCGACTGGACGGCAAGCCGCTAGCGGCTCGGATCACGCGACGCCGTGATGAACAACGACGCGATATCCAAATGGTCTTCCAATCGCCGGACACCACACTCAATCCGCGTCGACGCGTGGGCGCAGCCCTGCGGCGCGCGATCCGCAAGCTCTCGCGCCTCAACATCCCCCTTCGCGAGCGACTGGCCAGACTGCTGCGCGAAGTCGCCTTGCAGCCAGAGCAGGCACGCGCATTGCCGGATCAGCTCTCCGGCGGACAGCGCCAACGCGTCGCCATCGCGCGCGCCTTCGCCGGCGAGCCCCGTTTGGTCATTCTGGACGAGCCGACATCGGCCCTCGATGTTTCGGTTCAAGCCGCGGTCCTGCGCCTGCTGGTCGAGCTTCAGGCGCGCCACGCCGTCGCCTATCTATTCATTTCTCACGATCTAGCCGTAGTGCGCTATCTCGCCGACCGAATTGGCGTGCTGTATCGAGGCGTACTCGTCGAAACAGGTCCGACCGAAGCACTCTTCAGCGGTCCCAATCACCCCTACACCCGTGCTCTGATCGCCGCCATGCCGCGCCTGGATGGCAAGGCAAATCGGCCGCCTGATGCTGGCATAACGGAGGCGCCTCTGGTCGACGGACCTACGGCCTGCGTCTATGCCGGGCACTGCGATCGGGCCATGACCCAGTGCCAGACAGAACCGCCACCCTGGCAGGAAGGCGCGGCCCGTCATCGGATACGCTGCTGGCTACCGGCCGAGCGTCTGGGCACGCCAGACGCCGGTGATACGCGCCCGACCGATGTCGCGTAAGGCAATCTATTCCGGCTGCGCCCGCCGCTGGCGGAACTTGCGCCAGCGGCGCCACGCGAAGTGTAGCGGGCCGGACAAGGTATAGAGTACGAAGAGAGCGTACAGCACAATCGAAGGCCACAATGCGATCAGCACGAACAGGCTGAGCACGGCAATCACGCTGACGAAGGGTACCCGCTTGCGCAGGTCGATGTCCTTGAAGCTGTAATAGGAAAAACCCGACACCATCAGACCGCCGGCGAGCAGAGTGATCACCAGAGCGGGAATCATCATCGTGCGTCCAGAGATTGAAAACTGCTCCCACATCCACACCGTTCCCATCATCACCGCGGCGGCGGAAGGGCTGGGCAGCCCCTGGAAAAAACGCTTGTCTAGATTTCCCACCTGGGTGTTGAAGCGCGCGAGTCGCAAAGCTGCGGAGGCAGTATAGATAAAGGCTGCCAACCAGCCCGCCTTGGCCCAGAACCAGCCCAGGTCGTGCAAATGGACCAGGGCCCATTGATACATGACCAGCGCGGGTGCGAGCCCGAAGGACACCATGTCCGAAAGACTGTCGTATTCGGCACCGAAGGCACTTTGCGTATTGGTCATGCGGGCCACGCGACCATCCAGACCGTCGAGTACCATGGCGATGAACACCGCGATGGCTGCGGCGGTGTAGCGGCCATTCATGGCCGCGACGATGGCATAGAATCCACCGAACATCGCGCCCGTGGTCAGCAAATTGGGCAGCAGGTATACCCCCCGCGGATGTTTGGTACCGGTACCCGGCTCGCGAATCTCGTTGCCCATGCGTCTCCTCATGATTTGCAGCCCTTACGGTTTACTCGTTTCACGGGCGCAGTAACTTGCCGATCACCTGCCCCGCACGCACCCGTGCGCCGGGGGTCACCTCAATGCGTGAGGCCTCCGGCAGGTACAGATCCAGGACCCTGCCGAAACCGGCAAAACCGCAACGACTGCCCTGACCGACACGCTCCCCCGCGCGTACTTGGCATCGTAGATAGCCCGGCAGTCGCGAGCGATGAATGGCCACGACGATATCATCGAGTTCATCGGTCTGCACCCAAAGCGCGGCCTGACGGCCATTGCCCGCGGGCGTATCACGCCAAACCTTGAGCAGCTTGCCCTCGATCGGCGCATACAAACCGTACGGACCGATCGCGTCCTGCATCACACGCACGCAGCGCGCTGCACGCTCGCGGTAGGGGTCACGACAGGCATCGACGGAGAGGATGCGACCGTCCACCGGACTGAGCACCGCCAGCGGCGAGGCCGGCGTGGGCCGCGGTAGTTCGCGGAACACGAAGCCCAGCCCCAACGTCACCACCCACAAGGGTAAGGCGGCAAGTCCCCCTTCGGTGGCCGTCAGCGCCAAGGCCAACGCCAACATGCCGAAAACCGGCACGCGTCCCTCACGGACGATGGGCATCATCGGCGGAATCCCTTGGGTTTTACAGGCGGGGGTGATAGTGCGGGAGATATGGCGGGGCGGCAAGCCTTGCCGCCCCGCTCCGGCTCAGTTCCGGGTCTTGTCGACGATCTTGTTGGCGGCGATCCAGGGCATCATGCTACGCAGGCGCTCACCCACGGCCTCGATCGGATGCTCCATGCCCAGACGGCGCTTAGCCTTGAGCGTGGCGGCACCGGCCTGATTCTCGAGAATGAACTCGCGCGCGAACTCGCCGCGCTGGATTTCCTGAAGAATCCGGCGCATCTCAGCCTTAGTTTCGTCGGTCACGATACGCGGACCGCGGGTCAGATCACCATATTCGGCGGTATTCGAGATCGAGTAGCGCATGTTGGCGATGCCGCCTTCATACATCAGGTCGACGATCAGCTTGAGCTCATGCAGACACTCGAAATAGGCCATCTCGGGTGCGTAGCCGGCCTCGACCAGGGTCTCGAAGCCTGCCTGCACCAGCGCACTGGCGCCACCGCACAGAACGGCCTGTTCGCCGAACAGATCGGTTTCGGTCTCTTCGCGGAAGCTCGTCTCGATAACGCCAGCACGACCGCCGCCAATCGCCGAGGCATAGGCCAGAGCGACGTCGCGGGCACGGCCGCTGGCATCATGGCTGACTGCGATCAGGCACGGCACGCCGCCACCCTGGGTATAGGTCGAACGCACCAGATGCCCCGGTCCCTTGGGTGCGATCATGACCACATCGAGATCGGCACGCGGCACAATCTGCTCGAAGTGGATGTTGAAACCATGCGCAAAGGCCAGCGTCGCACCCGATTTCAGGTTCGCGGCCATCTCGTCGCGATACAGCGCAGCCTGATGTTCATCCGGGGTCAGCACCATGATCAGGTCGGCGGACTGCACCGCCTCGGCGATCGGCTTGACCGTTAGGCCCGCGGCCTCGGCCTTCGCGGCGGAGGACGAACCGGTGCGCAGACCGACCACGACCTCGACGCCCGATTCCTGGAGATTGTTGGCGTGAGCATGACCCTGGGAGCCATAGCCGATGACCGCCACGCGCAAGCCCTGAATGAGGGAAAGGTCAGCGTCCTTATCGTAATAAATGTTCATATCGTCCTCTTGCCGTCTGTCGTTTTCGTTGCGTTGGATGGTCTGGCTCAAACTCTGAGCACTCTGTCCCCGCGGGCAATACCCATGGCGCCAGAGCGCACTACTTCCAGAATGTATTGTTCGCCCACCGCCTCCATGAAGGCGTCAAGCTTTTCACCAGTGCCCGTCAGCTCGATGGTGTAGACCTCCGCCGTCACGTCGATGACACGGCCACGGAAGATATCCGACAGCCGCTTGATCTCCTCACGTCCGGCATCGGCAGCATGCACCTTGATCAGCATCATTTCGCGTTCGATGTAGCGGTATTCGTTCAGCTCCATCAATTTGATCACATCGATAAGCTTGTTGAGCTGTTTCACGATCTGCTCGACGATCTGCTCGTTACCGGTGGTAACCAGCGTCATGCGCGACAGCGTCGGATCGTTAGTCGGCGCGACGGTCAGCGATTCGATATTGTAGCCGCGCGCGGAAAACAGCCCAGCGACGCGCGACAGGGCCCCAGCCTCGTTTTCCAGCAGGATGGATATGATATGGCGCATGAATCCCCCGTCAGACCAGAATCATTTCGTTTTGACCGGCACCGGCCGGGATCATCGGATAGACGTTCTCGGTGTCGTCGGTCACGAAATCCATGAACACCAGCCGATCCTTGATCGCCAGGGCCTCGCGCAGCGCACCCTCGACATCGCCTGGACGCTCGATACGCATGCCGACGTGCCCATAGGCCTCGGCCAGCTTTACGAAATCCGGTAGTGCATCCATGTACGACATCGCGTAGCGGCCCTGATAGAAGAATTCCTGCCACTGGCGCACCATGCCCATGTAGCGGTTGTTCAGGGTGATCACCTTGATCGGCAAGTGATATTGCAGGCAGGTGGACAGCTCCTGGATACACATCTGGATGCTCGCTTCGCCGGTAACGCAGACGACGGTCTCTTCCGGGTGCGCGAGCTGCGCGCCGATGGCAAACGGCAGGCCGACACCCATGGTGCCAAGACCACCCGAATTGATCCATCGATTGGGCTTGTCGAATTTGTAGAACTGCGCGGCCCACATCTGGTGCTGTCCCACGTCGGAAGTCACGTAGGCATCCCCACCGGTCAGTTCGTAAAGCTTCTCGAGCACGAACTGTGGCTTGATCAACTCACTGCCGCGGTCGTATTTCAGGCAATCCATCCCGCGCCATTCCTGGATCTGTTTCCACCACGCCTTGAGCGGCGCCGCCTTGGGTTTCTTGGAGCTGGCCTCAAGCACGGCAATCAGATCGGCGAGCACATCACCCACCTGGCCAACGATCGGAATGTCCACGCGAACGGTCTTGGAGATCGACGCCGGGTCGACGTCGATGTGCACGATCT
Source organism: Acidihalobacter yilgarnensis (assembly GCF_001753245.1). NCBI lineage: Bacteria > Pseudomonadati > Pseudomonadota > Gammaproteobacteria > Chromatiales > Ectothiorhodospiraceae > Acidihalobacter > Acidihalobacter yilgarnensis. The sequence goes on from NZ_CP017415.1 coordinate 2,287,453, forward strand.
TCGCGTGCGGACAAAACTTGTCCACGTTGCCGGTCACGCGATCGTCGAAACGCGCACCGATGGCGATCACCACGTCTGCCTGGTGCATCGCCATGTTGGCCTCGTAGGTGCCGTGCATGCCGAGCATGCCGAGACACTGACGGTCCGTTGCCGGATAGCCGCCAAGTCCCATCAGGGTATTGGTGATCGGGTAATTGAGCATGCGCGTGAAGGTGGTCAACGCCTCGGCGGCCTGCCCCAGCACCACGCCGCCCCCGGCATAGATGATCGGACGCTCGGCCTGCAGAATCAGCTCCGCAGCACGCTTGATTTGCCCAGGATGCCCCTTGATCGTGGGGTTGTACGAGCGCATCCGTATCGACTTGGGATACTTGAAACCCGTCTTCTCCGCGGTGATGTCCTTAGGGATGTCGACCACAACCGGCCCCGGACGACCGCTGGCAGCGAGGTAAAAGGCCTTCTTGATCGTCTCGGCGATGTCCTCGACGCGCTTGATCAGGAAATTGTGCTTGACGATCGGGCGCGTAATGCCCACCGAGTCCGTCTCCTGAAAGGCATCGCTACCGATCGCATGGGTCGGCACCTGGCCGGTGAACACCACCAGTGGCACGGAGTCCATATAGGCGTCGGCGATACCGGTCACCGCATTGGTCGCGCCCGGCCCAGAGGTCACCAGCGCAACGCCCACACGGCCGGTCGACTTGGCATAGCCCTCGGCCGCATGCACCGCGCCCTGCTCGTGACGCGCCAGGATATGACTAATGTCGTCCTGCCTGTACAAGGCATCATAGATGTGAAGTACCGCGCCGCCGGGATAGCCGAAAATCAGATCAACGCCCTCTGCCTTCAGGCAACGCACAAATATCTCGGCACCAGTCAGTTCCACCACGTTCTTCTCCGCCTCGCAATGCGCGACGGCGCCACCCCGGGCGCCGTCGGCTGATCCTCGATCACATCAGCGCGTATCACTCGCGCCTCGACTAGAACATTGCATAGTAATAGGTCGTCACAAAAAAATCATCGCCCAACCGGGTTTAATCTCGGACAGCCTTCAGCTGCCTGGATATCTTACAAGCACGGCACCCTCCCCTGTTTGCGATGGCTTGGGCGTCGGCCCGAGTCCCGCCAGGCCTTCCAGGGAGCACGTCCAAGGACACAGGCACGCCCTGGCGGATACAAGAAACGGCACGTAGGCGGGAGAGACGCCCATGCTCGACCGAGCACGCGATGCGCGCCATCGAGCGTTGATGGCATACGACCGCGTGTGCCAATCTTCGCCAATGATACGAGCGGAAGCCCGGAGCATTCGATGACATCGTAAAGCAGGCTTCACGATCTGCAGATGCCTGGGGTCAATCTTTCGGCCGATACCCTCGCATAGCCCGATTATGGCAACGCCGATCCGAATCTCTGCCGCCCGAACTCATCACACGCCTCCACATCGGCGCACATGCGCCTTCGCTACACTGGCTCTGGGTCCGCGAATCGAGCGGGGCCATGCCGCACTACCGCACATCAAGGAGAGGCCATCCCCGTGAAAATGAGAGTCGACGATACCATCGGCGGTAATACCGGCATTCGGATATTCACAGCGATCAAGGTTATCGCCCTCTCGGGTGCGCTGGTCACCTGGCTCGCACTTGCGGCCCAGCTGTCATTGACGACTTCATTCGCCCATGCGCAGCATCGTAATTTTCTTTATGCCGTATTTCTCTATTCGGGTTATTTCACCATTCTGACCAATACTCTTTGCGCACTGATATTCACGGCGCAGATAACGCCTTGCAGATGGGCCATCTTCAACTGTTTTTTCCAAACACCACGCATATCCACCACGGCGGCCATATCGATCGCGATCGTAGGGGCAATTTACTTCGCACTCCTGAGAAACGAATGGCACCCCACGGGTTGGCAATTGATCGTCGATATCGCATTGCACTACGTCACGCCGATCTTGTTCCTTGTCTTCTGGTGGTTGGGCACCCCCGCCCATGCACTCAGTTGGCGTGATGTCGGGTGGCTGCTGGCATATCCAATGCTGTACATGACCTATATTTTTCTACGCGGCACCCTAACGCAAAATTATCCGTATCCGTTCATCGATATGGACAAGATCGGCGCGGTCAGCGCCCTACTCAACGCGGCGATGATTCTGTTCCTTTATCTGGCACTCGCGTTCTTGCTCATCAGCCTCAACAGATCGTTCAATCTCAGTAATACACGCTCGTAAATGCGGGGTTATCGCACGGATAAACCATTGAAGTAGGACGCACACCCACCCTTTTGGATAAACGTACCATGATGAAAACCATCGGCCTGATCGGCGGCATGAGCTGGGAATCCACCGTGCCCTACTATCAATACATCAACACCCGCGTGAAGCAGCGTCTAGGCGGCCTGCACTCCGCCCGGCTGCTGCTTTACAGCGTGGACTTCCACGACATCGAGCTATTGCAACACGCCGATCGCTGGGACGATGCCGGCAGATTGCTGGCCGATGCGGCGAGAACGCTCGAAACGGCGGGGGCGGACTGCGTCGTGCTGTGCACGAACACCATGCACAAGGTCGCGCCCGCGATCGCCGCGGCGGTCGCCGTTCCTCTGCTACACATCGCCGACGCAACCGCGGCTGCCGTGCTGCAGCGGGGCATCCGCCGCGTGGGCCTACTCGGCACACGCTTCACCATGGAACAGGATTTCTATCGCTGCCGCCTCCAGGCGCACGGCATCGAGGTCCTCATACCCGAAGCGCGGGACCGCGAGATAATCCACTCGGTGATCTATGAGGAGCTATGCCTCGGCATCGTCGAGCCGGCCTCGCGCGCGCAATATCGCGAAATCATCGAGCGTCTCGTCGGACGCGGCGCCGAGGGCATCATCCTCGGCTGCACCGAAATCGCCATGCTGATCTCCGCCGACGACGCCTCGGTGGCGCTCTTCGACACGGCCGAATTGCACGCCACGGCCGCAGTCGATTTTGCCCTGGACATTCGCTGAATCGACAGCAACCTCACCCCGTCCGACCAGCGCCTGCAGCCATAACCTGCTGTTATAAAAATGTTACCGACGACGGATAACATCCTCCCGGCACGTCCATGACAAGCCAGTCATGGGCGCGCAAGCGCGCCACGAAAGGCCATATGCGAATAACGAAAAACAGGAGACAACCCATGACCGAAGTGACGGCCGATCAAACGAAACCCAATACCGCCGGCACCGCGAAAATCATCTACATTCTCTATCTCATCGGCCTAGTGCTCGGCATCACCGGACTGATCGGCGTGGTCATGGCCTACGTCAACAAGGGCGACGCGCCCGAGTGGCTCGCGACGCATTATCGCTTTCAAATCCGCACCTTCTGGATCGGCAGCTTGTATCTCGTGATTGGCGGCCTGCTCAGCTTGGTGATCATCGGCTACCTGATCCTGCTGTTCTGGGCGATCTGGCTGATCGTGCGCTGCGTCAAGGGGATGAAGGCGCTCGAACAGCAGGTGGCGCCGGCCAATCCAGGCGGTTGGTTCTTCTAGACCGCAGCACAGCAACAACCTGGGTGCCCGGCAACAGGCACCCAGGCACCCAGGCACCCAGGCACCCAGGCACCCATCCTCAAGATAAACCTAACCATCCTGGCGAAAATCCCATTCAAACCTTGAACTGCGCCACCAGCCCCTGGAGCTGTTCGGCCAGCTGCGTGAGCGAACGGCTCGCCGTCAATCCATTGAGCGACCCCGTTGCTGTGCGTTCCGTCATCAGGCGGATATCGCTCACGTTGCGATCGATATCCGTGGTAACCGCCGTCTGCTCGACGGCCGCACTCGCGATATGCGCCGTCATGTCCTTAATGCGCGTCACTTCCTGACTGATCAATTGCAAAGACTCATTCGCATCCCTTGCCTGTTTGACGTTGGCTTGCGCATGCTCACAGCTATCCTTCATGCCTTGCACGGTCTGTTGCGTACCTTGCTGCAAGCGTTCGATCACCTGACGGATCTCCTCGGTCGACTCCTGCGTCCGCCGAGCAAGATTGCGGACCTCGTCCGCCACCACGGCGAAACCGCGTCCCTGTTCGCCGGCACGCGCCGCCTCGATGGCCGCATTGAGTGCGAGCAGATTGGTCTGCTCGGAGATATCGCTGATCACAGCCAACACCATCCCGATTTTCACGGTATCGGAGGCGACTGCCTGCGTCATTCTGGCGGCTTGCTCGATCTCTGAGGCCAAGCCCTCGATGGCACGCGCAGTTCCGCTCACCGCTTCCCGACCCGATTGGGTCGCCCCCTCCGCGCTTTGCGCCGCGCCCGCGGCCTCTTCAGCATTGCGCGCCACCTCGTGTACCGTAACCGTCATCTCATTGATGGCGGTGGCAATCTGTTCGGTGCCTGATTGCTGTCTGTCCATGCTTTCGCGCATGGCTTCGCTGTTACCCGCCAACGATTTGGCCGCGGATACCAGCTCGGATGTGGAGACATTCACCTTCCTGACCAACTGTTGTACGCGCTCGACAAAGCTATTGAAGGCACCGGCAAGCTGTGCCAGTTCGTTGCTCCCCCTGATCGGCATACGGCGCGTCAGATCGCCCTCACCTCGAGCGATGTCGTTCATGCCCAATACGGCCTCCCTCAAGGGTCCAGTGATGCTGCGCGTAATCATCACCGAAGCCAGCACGGCCAGCAGAATCGCAAATCCACCAAGCGCAATCGACAACGTCCGTGTGAGTTCATAGCGCCGGTCGCTGCGCTGATAATCGCGTTCAATCTGCGCGTCGACCGTGTGCTGAAGCTCGATGACCGCTTCCCCCTCCGGTCGAACCAACGGCAGGACCTTGCCAAGATATTCCGCTGTGGCCGCCTCAATATCACCCTGGTTTATCGCGGCAATCACGTGCTGCTGGAGCGGACGAATTTGGGCAAGATATTCGCGTATACGTTCGATGCGGTCGACCGTGCCGGGGGAACTGTCTGCGCCAAGCAGGTCATGTATGGCCTCGTTGGTCTTCTGATGATTGGCCAGCAGAACCGCATGATCCGCCTGCGTAAAGGTTCGCCTGAGCAGCGCTTCCAGGAACACCCTCGCGTTGCTGATCGGCCCCGCATAAATCTGCCGCACGTCCGAGGCACGCGATTGACTATTGGCCACGATGAGCGTCATACGGTCGTGCAACTGACGCAGTTCATGCAACTCAAAGGCCGTAATCACAAAAATCATCACCACCAGAACCGAAAACCCCAGCGCCAGGCGCGTCCCGATCCGTAAGCCGTTAATCACAGGTTCACCTCATTCCTTATGTGCCAATACATTCCCCGAATTCGAGGTCGGATATACAACGATCTCTCGCTGGCGCCTAAATTAAAGCGGCGCCTTGTGACACCGCAGTGAATCACTTATATCCCGCCGAAAAACAACGGACGAATATGCCCGTGCGGCACCATACGGCATCCTCCATACAGAATCGATCCCGACGAAACTTGATCTCGCTTAGCGCTTGACCTGACGGTTACCGTCAGCGGCAAGCTGCGCACCTTTCACACCCCCGGAGCCAACAGACATGCATCCCCACCCTTGTCCGACGATGAGCTGCTGGACGCCTTCGTCGACGGCACACTTCCGCCAGCGATGCTCAATCATCGGACACACCTGCGAATCGCCTAGATATACCTGCAGCGCGCACCGCTACCGCTGGCGATCGCCCTAATCTGCGAAGGACTCGCTGGATTCGCAAGACATCACGGTGCAACGGATAAATTCAACCGCACGCTGACCGAAACCCTGATCCGCCTGATGGCATACGGCGGCGCTACCGACGCCTCACTGGCCTGACCCGATTTCCTCCAGACCAATCCAGACTTGCTGAACGATCCGCAAGGCCTTGTCTCACGCTACTATTCACCGGCGCGTCTCGCCTTGCCGCAGGCGCGCGAACGTTTTCTGCCGTCAGACATTGAACCGCTACCCATATGTCCTACAGCACCCTGGGCCAACTGGCTCGCGACAGCGGGCTCGCACGCGCCTCATTGCTGCATTACGAAGCGCTCGGCCTACGCCTACCGGCGACCCGAAGCGCCCGCGGTTATCGCCCGTACGGCGAACGCGAAATCGAGCGACTACGTGACATCCATCGCTATCGCGAGGCCGGCCTCCCGCTGGCGATCATCGGTGCGCTCCTCGCCTAGAACACCGCAGCTGACGCGGGCGATCCCAGTCCATTGCTGAAACAACGCCTGCTTGCACTCAACGCGGAAATCGCCCGGCTGCGAAAACAGCAGAAACGCCTAGCCACCCTGCTCGCCCAATCGGCCTTGCGCCGGAACCGACCGCAGAACAAGGCCGGCTGGGTCGAACTGTTGCGCTAGGCAGGCTTTGATGAACAAGACATGCAACGCTGGCATGCCGAATTCGAACGGGCATCACCCGCCGCGCATGTCGAATTCCTGGGTACACTCGGTTTGTCTCGGACGGAAATCGAGCACATCCGGCGCCGACCTACGCGCACGGATATTTCTTCGGAGATGCCGGTCGGAGACACAGACGAAATGGGCGAAGACCGTTGCTTCCCGGCAAAATATCCAGACGGCGGACCGCCGCGTACAGAGGAATGCTGATGACAGCACAGATATGGGTCGACGCCGATGCTTGCCCGGTGGTGATCAAGGAAATCATTTTTCGCGCGGCCGTGCGTACAAAGACCCAAGTCACCCTGGTGGCGAACCACGCACTGAAAATACCGCCCTCGCCCCTGATCCGCTTCGTGCAAGTCGCCTCCGGCTTCGATGTCGCGGACAACGAGATCGTGCGGCGGGCGACGGCAGGCGATCTCGTGATCACCAGCGACATCCCACTGGCCGCCGAGGTGATCGATCAAGGCGCCGAGGCACTCAGCCCGCGCGGCGAATTGTATGCCGAAGGCAACATCCGCGACCGTCTCAACATGCGCGACTTCATGGACACGCTGCGTGCCAGCGGCATCGACACCGGCGGGCCCTCGGCGCTGAGTCAGGCCGACCGCAAGGCCTTCGCCAACCATCTCGATCGATGGCTGGCCCGTCGTGACGTACCGCCAGCCACGCGATAATCTGGCGTTTGCGGCACTTGTTGCCACCCGGCATTGCGCGCTTTGCAACCGCGGAGACTTCAATAGCTTCATCGGGCCTTAACACTTCCAATCCATTCCGCAGGCTTGGCTGTTTCGAACCCGTAATAACCAAATGGCGAGCTACAGCAAGACAGCGAAAAGGTGCTGATATATGTGTGTTTCTCAACTACCGGCGAAAGTGAACTGTCGGGCTGTAGACGATTCAGTGGACATCCATCACGCGAGCACGGTTTGGGTCATCTAGTTTGTAAATCATGACAAGGGCGAGCAACATCAAGATCACTAGTGTAAGCGATATACTCACTGGGCCAGAGCCAAAACCAAGGCCACCAAACCGAATCGGCTTGTCTGTCCAGTCAGCAAATGATGCGCCGAGTGGCCGAGTCAGGATATAGGCAATCCAGAAGGCTGCGATTTCGTTCAAATCAAACATAAAATAAGCAGCCATCGGAATCGCAAACAAAAGAACAAATAGTAAACCAGCCCCTAGGTACCCCAAACCCAAGCCTGACGCGGTCATGTCACCAGCGGCCGTGCCCAGTGCAAACGTCGCGACAATAGTTGCCCAATAGAATGCTTCTCGCCTTGGAGTATGCACACTATGAATGGAGAGGGTTTTCTCTTTAAGCTTCCAAGCGACTAGAATTCCGATCAAGGCGACTAAAAAAACGGAGGTGGAAATCTCATAGGGAACGCCTAACACAACATGGGTTACATCCGCAATTTGGGTCCCAAAAATACTTACCATAATAACCGCAAACCAATAGTAGTGTGCGGAGTATTGATCTCGTCGCATCTGTAGCCAAATAGCAACCAGGAATAACAAACCACAACCCACTACGGCCAGATAGGGATTCATGTGAGAAACGAGATAATCCGATGTGGCCTCACCCATAGCAGTGATCAGCAGCTTCATAACCCAGAAATATGGCGTGACTTTGGGTACTTTGAGCGATCGCGTATTTTCACCAACAATACCAATTGCATCTCTGGTCATTAACGTTCCTTAGATTCACCAAGCAGGGGAAATATGCGCTGGTTCATGGACCTGATATTGACCCGGAGAGTTCCATTTCTTAGAACCGAAAACTTACAGATTAAAGATTCTTATGCCGCAACACGATTAGTGTGATTAAAATCCAACCGGGCACCCTGTCGAACACATGGCATAAGTTCGACAGGAGTCGAATCACCCATCGTCATATGCCTCGATATGAGTTGCAATACATCATGATGTGCGTCCTCACGTCGACGGCAGCATCTTACCTTGTCGGATGGATTCCTCACGTCAACATTACAGTAGGATGAAAGTTTCGTGCGCTATCGACCTCGTCCAATTTCTGGTTATTATCGGCGACGAAACAATTATTGATATGACCCCGTGCAACAACTGATTGCTGTTTTTCCGATATCCAGAACGCGGGGAAACGATTATCCCTGCAACGGCCAAACCCCAGCATTACACAGAACTCAGCACAGCTGGGAAACCGGATTCTGTACCTACCGGCAATACTCAATAATTCTTATATCGACGATATTGAAGGAATCATGCGGCGCGTTGCTCAGCAGTCAGTAATATAGGCAACACTTGGATGCCTGAAGAACAAGCGGATCAGATTCGGCTGGGCGGCCATGTCCGCGAGTTGAAACTGGATGCGGTCTTCCAGACGTTCTCCGGCACGCAGCGGCCGACGGGCATTGCCCATGTCTTGCCATGCACCGAGTCTGCACGAAAACCTGATTCGTCCCCAAAACAGATGTCGGACTTGTCCCACTTGGCTTGGCGGGCAATCGCCGGATGGTTTCCCGTTGCCCGCGCTCGATCACGTCAGGGTCCCGCTGATACGCACGCTGGAGTGGCTTTTGCGCGGTCAAGCCGATCCGCGCCAGCAACGCGACCACTGAGGCCAAGCTCAGCGAAACGCCCAATCGCTGTGCGATCAGTTCGCGCACGATCTGGCGTGTCCATAAACCGAAGTCGAAGCATACTGCCGCGGGTTCTTGCCGTTGACCCACCGGAACACTGGGCCTTCTTCCAGCAGGGTACGCAGAAACATTCCGTGGAATTGCACGCCATGAATCCCCACCTTAAGCCTCATCACTCAACCCTTCGAAAAATGGTACCGACAGGTTCTATTTCCAACCTTGCAAGTTGCTTTCGCAGATCCTCCAGCGAGGCGCTCGTAAGGCACTCGCCAGTGTCTACAAAGCGGATGTGCGGGATGGTGAGAATCCGTAGATTTCTGGCCTCATATCGGTCGGTCGCAACCGCCTCTCTCGTTTCGGGGGCATGCATCTGGGGAGCGAAATTCATGCGGGTCGTGTCCCAACGATCGTGCGACACCCAGCAGCACGTCAAAATCCGCGATATTGCGCGCTTCGCTCAGGTGGGTGCGCTGGATCGCATCGAACATATCCCAATGCGCGTTCTGCCCACCGAAAATTCAGCTGTCTTGCAGGCCAGCGCCGCATGCAGGCCATGCGGATAATCGAAACTCACGCCACGCATGACATCGACATCGACATCGACATCGACATCGACATCGACATCGAGCAATTCTGACCTATCACTGACGTCGCGACAAGCTTCCCAGTGACGGAGGATTTCGTTACGCGTCTGTTCGGGATCGCCCCAGCGCCGCCGCATTTCCGCGACGCTGTCCTGCAACACAAATGTCTTGTGGCGCACGTCGAGCCCATATTCGTCTGCCAGCACACGCAGGCGCGATGACATGTTGAAGCAGACGACATCGTGGAAGAACTCGACGGTGATCTTATGTTGCATGTCATGCCCCCCCGTTCTTCAGGCGCTGTGCGATGCGGGCGACGTGCTCGCCCTGAAACGGTGCCCCCGGCGTCGCATCATCGACGTAACAGGATTTGCTGCGCACCTCCGCGGGCACCGTTTCCGAAACGCGCCGCAGGTCGACAGTGACATGGTCAATCGTGTGTGCACCTTCGGCAACGGCGTGCGCCATCTGCTGAATGTGACCATATGCAGAATAATACAAAACGAGTACTTTCGTCATGAGTGTTCTCCCTCGTAAATGATCAGGAACTGCGCCCAACACTGCCCGGACGGAATCAAAGGCCGGGCACTTTAGGCAAGACAAACGCCTGCAGCGCATCGGTGTGTTGACTCAGCCACACCCCACCCAGCACCAACGCCATGCCAACGATTTGCAGCACGCTGAGTGTTTGACCGAGGATCGCCCAGCCCAACAGCACCGCGGTCAGCGGACTAAAAAAACCCAGCGCCGACACCACTATCGGCGACAGGCGCGAAAGTCCGCGGAACCACAGCAGGTAAGTCATCGCCGCTCCGATCAGGCTCAGATAGGCAAGTCCACCGAGATTGGTCGCGCTCAGTTGCGTCAGCTGCGTGCCCTGCCATAAAGCAAACGGCAGGAGCAGCACGCCGCCTGCGGTGAGTTGCCATGCAGTGAAGGTGAGTAGCGAGACGGATGGCTGCCAGCGCCGGCTGAGCACGGTGCCTGCCGCCATTGAGGCCGCACCGATCAGGCCTGCGACGATGCCGAGCGGATTTAGGGAGGCCTGTGGCGCCAGGATCAACAGCAGAACGCCAACAGCGCCCAATCCCGCCGCCAACAAGGCACCCGCGCGTATTGGTGAGCCGAGCAATCCGCGCGATAAAAAGATGACCAGTAGCGGTTGGATAGCCAGTACCGTGGAATTTCACCATGGACAAGATCGATCAGATACTGGCGCAATGGCAACGTGAACGACCGGATATTGATGTCACGCCCATGGGCGTGATTGGCCGGTCGCTGCGGATCGCAAATTATTTTTCGCGTGAGATGGAAAAAACCTTCACCGAGTACGGACTCAACGCAGCGGGCTTCGACCTGCTCGCCACACTGCGCCGTTCCGGCCCGCCCTATCGGCTGCTACCTGGGGACCTGATGGAAACGATGATGATTACCTCGGGTACCATGACGAACCGCATTGACCGCTTGGTGCAGTCAGGGTTGGTCGAGCGCCAGCAGAACCCGGAGGATGGCCGCAGCGTGTTCATCGCCTTGACTAAGGCAACGCTGAATAAGTCGTCACAATCAATCAACCCTCAAGGTTGATCAGTTTTGCCCCTGATCAGACGTCTAGATCCCGGTTTTTTGCTCTCGGTTTTCACCCTTCTCGCGCCTTGAGGCACGTTGTGGGCCCTCAACGCGCTATCAGGTGGGTACTCGGGTCCGTGATTAGGTACAGGTTAGCTAACCCGAGGACCACGAAGCTGCGGTTGGCATTCTTGTCCAAACCCCGGTAGCGCACTTTGCTGAACCCCCACAGCCGCTTCACCACCGCAAAGACGTGCTCGACCCGGGCCCGGATCCGCGATTTGTTGCGGTTACGCAAACGTTCGGCCTCGTCAACTTCGCCACGCTTGCTGATGCGTTATTGGTTTGCAGGACTGTTTCAACAGCCTGTTAATGACTACAAGACACCGAACGGCTGCCACTCAACGGAGACACCCGCATGCAGAAGGTTCTGATCGTCACTGGCGGTAGCCGAGGCATCGGCGCAGCACTCTCGCGATTGGGCGCCGAGGCCGGTTATGCGATCTGCGTGAACTACCGGCGCGGACGCGAAGCGGCCGAAGCGCTAGTCACCGAAATCAACGCGCGTGGCGGACACGCCATCGCCGTGGCGGCGGATGTCGCCGTGGAGGCCGATGTGATGCGTCTCTTTGCCCGAGTGGACGAGGACCTCGGTTCAGTCACCGCCCTGGTCAACAACGCGGGCATTCTGGAAAAGCATGCCCGCGTGGAAGACATGGACGCCGCGCGCCTCGGCCGCGTGCTCGCCGCCAACGTGACCGGCAGCTTTCTGTGTGCCCGCGAGGCGATACGACGCATGTCGACGCGGCATGGCGGCCAGGGCGGCGCCATCGTCAACGTCTCCTCTCGCGCCGCGCGATTGGGCAGCCCCGGCGAATATGTCGACTACGCCGCCTCCAAGGCAGCCGTCGACACGCTGACCATTGGCCTGTCGCGAGAGGTCGCCGCCGAAGGCATTCGGGTCAACGCCGTCAGTCCCGGCATCATCTACACCGACATCCACGCCAGCGGTGGCGAGCCGGGGCGCGTCGACCGCCTCAAGGATGCCGTGCCAATGAAGCGCGGTGGGCAGCCCGAGGAAGTCGCGCACGCGATCCTGTGGTTGCTCTCGGGTGAAGCTTCATATGTCACCGGTGCCAATCTCGACGTTTCCGGCGGGCGTTAGCCCGCGCAGCAGGAAAGCTCCGAGACATCGCGCGTGAAGGTCTGTGCGCACAGCTTGAGGCCCTCGACCATCGTCAGGTAGGGAAACAGACGCCCGGCCAGGTCGTTCACCGTCATGCCCGCGGCCAGCGCAAGCGCTGCGGACTGGATCACCTCGCCACCCTCCGAGGCCAGGATCTGCGCGCCCAGCAAACGCCCGCTATCGCGCTCGGCAACCAGCTTGATGAAGCCACGAGTATCGAAATTCGCCAGCGCGCGTGGGACGTTTTCCAGCCCAAGCGTGCGGCTTTCGGTTTCCAGACCCTGCGCGTGGGCTTGATTCTCGTCCAAGCCCACGGTGGCAACCTGCGGATCGGTGAACACCACTGCGGGCATCGCCGTCAGATCGAGGGTCGCCTCGCCGCCAGTCATATTGATCGCCGCCCGCGTGCCCGCTGCCGCGGCAACGTACACGAACTGCGGCTGCGCGGTGCAATCGCCTGCGGCGTAGACCCAATCGACACTGCTCTGCAGACGTTCGTTTACCGCGATCCGCCCGTGGGGATCGGTGGCTACGCCGACCTCGGATAATCCCAGCGTGGCGGTATTGGCGCGCCGGCCGGTGGCCACTAACAGGGCATCGCCACGCAACGCGCCGTCGGCGAGTGTCAGATCGAACGTCGTGCCATCGTGCGCCACCCGCTCGGGAACGCTGTGCAGACGCACGTCGATCCCTTCGGCGCGTAAGGCCTCGGTCAGCCCGGTCCCCAGCGCCGGATCTTCACGCGAGAGCAGCGTGCTGCGCGCCAACAGGGTTACCCGGCTGCCCAGACGCGCGAAGGCTTGTGCCAACTCGACGGCCACGACAGAGCCACCGATCACGATCAGATGCGCAGGCAGTTCACGCGTCGCCAATGCTTCCGTCGAGGTCCAGAACGGCGTCTGCGCAAGCCCGACAATATCGGGAATATCCGCCGAGGCGCCGGTCGCGATCAGCACCCGGTCGGCCAGCAGCGTCGTTTGACCACCCTCGGCGAGATCCACGGTCACACGGTGATCCCCATCCAGACGCCCCTCGCCCCGAACCAGTTGCAAAGCGGGATTGGCGGCCAAGATATCCTCGTATTTGGCCTGGCGCAGCGCATCTACCCGCCCCTGCTGCTGCGCCTGGAGCGCGGCACGATCCACCGTGAGCGCATGGCGCTCCAACCCCTCGAAAGGATGCCTCGCGGCCAAATGCGCCACCTGTGCCCCACGGATCATGATCTTGGACGGCACACAGCCGATATTCACACAGGTCCCGCCGATCGTGCCACGCTCGACCAGCGTCACCTGTGCGCCCGCATCGGCGGCGCGAATGGCGCAGGCGAAGGCCGCCGATCCGGAACCCAAGATCACGACCCTGAGTTCAGGTCCAGGGCATTCGCTGCGATCTGACGACGGCAGTGGATAGGCGTCATAACCGGCCCTCTGCACCTGCCCGATCATCGCCTGGGTCTCGCCGCCCTCGGCCCGCGCCAAACCTTCTGCGTAGGACACCGTTGCACTTACGCCGGCAAGCGCCGAGAGCGCCTGCTCAACCGTTATCGCGCAATGCTCGCAGGTCATGCCGGTGATGCGCAGTGTCGTGCTCATGATGCAATTCTCACTCTGTCGATGAACGTATTGATTCGGGGGCACCCATGATGCCGATCGCCGCACCGATCTTATTTAACCGAAGACACCAGATGTGCAGGATAGCCCGCATCCTCCGTAGCACGGGTCAACGCCTTCACATTCGTCTTATGCGGATCGAAGGTAACCGTCACCGTCTTATGGTCAAGGTCGGGGCGGGCCTGAGTCACGCCCGGCACCTTGTCCAGCGCAGCCTTGATCGTGACCGGACACAAGCCGCAAGTCATGCTGGGCACGGACAACGTGATGCGGCTGAGCGCCTGCGCATCGTTCATGGGCGGCGCATCGGCCTGCCCTGCCCAAGCCAGTGGAGACAATCCCAATAGGGCGATAATGGCCAACGTCTTTTTCATAAATTCAACTCCTCGTGGTGATCAGTATCCCAACAGGTAGGGGGCCAGATAGGGGAACGCCATCGCGCTAATCAACACCGCACCGACGCCCCAGAAGATAATCCGCTGTCGGCGCAAAACCTTGGGGTTGGCGCAGACGCGAGCCTCGTCGCATGGCTGCGGCGCACGGTACAATCGGCGAAAAGCCAGACCGAGGAAAATCAACGTGACGGCGATGAAGATCGGGCGATAGGGCTCCAAAGCAGTCAAATTGCCGATCCAGGCACCACTGATACCCAGACCCAGCAATATCAAAGGGCCAAAGCAACAGGCAGAAGCGCCAATACCCGCCAAAATAGCGCCTGCCAACGTCCAACGTCCTCGATCCTGTTTCACGCTGCACCGTACTCCTCGATTCAGACCCGGCAACGCTAACGCCGTACTTGAGTACGGTTGCAACCCCCCTCAAGTTGGAACATCCGCCAAGCACATGCGAAGAGGCTTTGCCATGACCCAGGGCAACGACTAAGATCGAATAGGTAAAAAAACGACACCATACGCAGGGAATTTATGACGAACCTTGACGAGGTCACCCACTTGACCGACGACGAGGGCAGCGACTTGACATCGGCGGGCCACGGTTGCGATCTATTTGCACAAGCCCCCGCGGCACTCGCGGTGATCGTGGATGGGCGCATCGCCCGTATCAATACACTTGCCCAACACATACTGGAAGCCGACACGCCGGACGAACTGATCGGGCGGGCGCTGTTCGATTTCGTTCACCCGATGGACCTGGCGCAGACACAGATCCGCCTGCGCCGGCTCGAATCGAGCCAGGAACCCAATCCCGCGACGGAGCTTCGCCTGCTCAGTCTGCGCGGTAACCTCAGGGTGGTCGCGACCAGCAGCCGCTTGTGCGCATACCGGGGCGGGCAAGCCTTGCTCATCGTTGCCCTCGACATGACCCGAAGGCACCTGATACAGGCGCAAATGCGCGATAACGAGCAGAACCTGCGTCGCCTGTTCGAGAGCATGCAGGACGTGTACTACCGAACCGACACCCAAGGTGTGGTACAGATGGTTGGCCCAGGCGTACGTCGCGTCCTCGGCTACGACCCGCAGGAAATCATCGGACGGCCGGCTGAAGACTATTACCCCAATGCTGCGGATCGCGACGCCTTCAAGCAGGCCATCCGCGAATACGGGGAGGTCTCCGACTTCCCTGGGCAAATGGTGCGCAACGATGGCCGTGTGATCGACATTTCGATCAGCAGCCACGCCCTGTTTGACGAAGACGGCAATTTTGCCGGTGTCGAGGGCATCTATCGCGATGTCACCGAGCGCACGATGCTCGAACGTGAATTGCGCCTCCTGGCCACTACCGATTCCTTGACCGGCATTGCCAATCGGCGGGCCTTTCTGGAGCGTGCCAGCGAACGCCTCAAGCACTGCCGACGTTACGGCTCGACCCTGGTGCTCCTGATCCTAGACCTGGATCACTTCAAATCCGTCAACGACCGATTTGGGCATGTCGCCGGCGACCGTGTGCTGGTGCGCTTCGTCGAAGCGTCACGCGCCGAACTGCGCGAGACCGACCTTCTTGGGCGTCTCGGCGGCGAGGAGTTCTGCGTGATTCTGGAGGAGGCTGCCGCCAACCACGCCATGCAAGTGATCAAGCGCATCCAGCAGCGCATGCGGCATACCGTCTTCAAAGACGATGGCGAACGCTACACGGTCACGGTCAGCGCCGGCGCCACCACAAACCAGCCAGACGACCGCCTGATCGAACGCCTGCTCGAACGCGCGGACAAGGCGCTCTATCAAGCCAAGCGGGCCGGCCGCGACCGCGCGGTGTGGTATCAGCCCTGAAGCTCACGACACCCACCTCCCCGGCGCGCTGACCCTTCCACGCCCAGGCACGCGACCCTGGCATCAAGCACCCACACGCGATCTCGGTGGCGATCTCGGTGGCGAAGTGTCGTTGATGTACGGCGAGACGCAGAGCCTCAGTTGCGATACGCCGGCCCCGTGATCGGCAAGCCGTTGCTCATATAGCTCAGAAAATAGGCCAGATCGCGATAGCGCACGCTTTGCGGTTTGAACGGCTTGGCCCGGATCTTCTTATTGCAACCGATGAAGCGGCGGTCGAGTGTACCCAGCCCACCCCATTTGGCCCGATACACGGGAAAGCCGTTGGGCATGCCCAACGCCGGGCTGATCAGTTGTGCGCGCAGACGCTGCCCCGAGTGCACCATGTGACAGTCTGCGCAGGAGAGATTGAGCCGACCGATGCGCGCGTAGAAGAAGGCTTTCCCACGCGCATAGGCCGCGAGCGCCGCCGGCGTATTCGGCGTCGCGATCTGCATCGGTTTCCCGACCGACGTACTCGCCATATAGGCAAGAATGTCGGCCAGCGGGCCGCGCTTCCAGGCCAGCGGCTTGAGGCCATTGTCGCGGCGGCACTGATTGACGGCGACCGCCAAGCTCACTACCTGCCCCGTTGCCGGATCGAAGCGCGGATAGTCCTGACGGATGCCGATGCCGCCGTGCGGAAAACAGTCTGCGTAATGGTGTCCATTGGGAAACGGCGTATCGAACAATTGTTTGCCCTTGCCAATCGCCAGGCTCTGCGGCGGGAACTGCATCACGCTACGGTATTGCGCCAGCGCATCGGCACCCGCAATGCCGGGTATCCACTCGCCCTGCGCGTAGTCCTTGAGGGGCACGCCAGGGAAGCGCGTCTGAAAATAGCCCTGGAACGCGGCGAGATCCTGAGCCGGCGTCGACCGGGCGCTCGCAATCCCCGGCATCAAGCTCGACAGCAGCACGGCGATCGCAGACAGAATCGACAATCTCTTCATCGTGAGTCATCCATCGGTAGTGACATGGCGTGGGCGACAACGCCTCATTTGAGCGAATACAGAAAATCCATGATCTGATGGATCTGTTTTCGCGTCAGCAGGTGATTCGCGCCGAAGGGCGGCATGATCGTATTGGCGTAATTCTGTCGCGCGTCCCATATCTGGGCGAACAGACGTTGCCGGTCGGGAAACGGCGGTGCCAGAGGTTGGGCGATGTCGCCCGCCATCACCGCGCCCTTAACCATATGGCAGGCAATGCAGTTCCCAGCCTCGCGGCTGAACACCAGATGTCTGCCGGCGGCGATATTGGCTGCCGAGGCAGGTGCCGGTGCGGCAGCAGGCCGATCGGCCGCCAGTACGGCCGCAAGCAACACAGCCACGAGGAATACGGTTCCGCACAAGATCGGGAATCCGCGGCAGGGATTGACCTTCATGTCGACTCCTTGGAGGGCATCGGCTGCCGGCAGCGAAGCCTGCCGGAGGGCCAAACGCACCAATGCAGTGCATGTTACAACGATCAACTCTGACTATCAATCATATTAGCAATCAATTGATTAAAGTTATCGCAGGTGAACGCCCGGCATCCCGCTGGCATGCCGACGCCCGATTCCCGATAATGTGCCCCCTTCACTCATTCTTTGAAAGCGGTCCCCCATGGCGCAATACATCTTCACCATGAACGGCGTCGGCAAGATCGTGCCGCCCAAGAAGCAGATCCTCCGCGATATCTCGCTCAACTTCTTCCCCGGCGCCAAGATCGGCGTACTCGGCTACAACGGCTCGGGCAAGTCCACGCTGCTGCGCATCATGGCCGGTGTCGACACCGACATCGTCGGCGAGGCCCGCCCGCAGCCCGGCACCAACATCGGCTACCTCCCGCAGGAGCCGAGCCTGAACCCGGACAAGGACGTGCGCGGCAACGTCGAGGAAGGCCTCGGCGAGATCAAGGAGGCGCAAGCCAAGCTGGACGCCGTCTACGCCGCCTATGCCGAACCGGACGCCGACTTCGACGCGCTGGCCGCCGAGCAGGCCCGCCTTGAAAACATCATCCAGGCCGCCGACGCGCACAACCTCGACCACAAGCTGGAAGTCGCCGCCGAGGCGCTGCGCCTGCCGCCCTGGGACGCCGACGTCACCAAGCTCTCCGGCGGCGAACGCCGCCGCGTGGCGCTGTGCCGACTGCTGCTCTCGGCGCCCGACATGCTGATCCTCGACGAACCCACCAACCACCTCGACGCCGAGTCGGTGGCCTGGCTCGAACGCTTCCTGCAGGAATTCCCCGGCACCGTCGTCGCCGTCACCCATGATCGCTACTTCCTCGACAACGTAGCCGGCTGGATTCTCGAACTCGACCGCGGCCACGGCATCCCCTGGGAAGGTAACTACTCCTCCTGGCTGGAACAAAAGGAACGCCGCCTCGCGCAGGAAGAAAAGAGCGAAGGCGCGCGCGTCAAGGCCATGGAGGCCGAGCTCGAATGGGTGCGCGCCAATCCCAAGGGCCGTCAGGCTAAATCCAAGGCCCGCCTCAAGCGCTTCGAGGAGCTGAGCTCCAGCGACTACCAGAAGCGCTCCGAAACCAAGGAAATCTACATTCCACCCGGCCCGCGCCTGGGCGACAAGGTCATCGAGGTCGAAAACCTCAGCAAGTCCTTCGGCGACCGCGTGCTCTACCAGGGCCTGTCGTTCAGCCTGCCGCGCGGCGGCATCGTCGGCGTGATCGGCCCCAACGGCGCCGGCAAGACCACGCTATTCCGCATGCTCACCGGCGCCGAACAGCCCGACGCAGGCACCATCAGCGTCGGCGAAACCGTGCAGATCGCCTACGTCGACCAGAGCCGCGACGCCCTCGGCGGCGACAAGACCGTGTGGGAGGAACTTTCCGACGGCCAGGACATCATCACCGTCGGCAACTACGAGGTGAACTCCCGCGCCTACGCCAGTCGCTTCAACTTCAGAGGCCCAGACCAGCAAAAGCGCGTCAAGGACCTCTCCGGCGGCGAACGCAACCGCGTGCATCTGGCCAAGCTGCTCAAGAGCGGCGGCAACCTCCTGCTGCTCGACGAACCCACCAACGACCTCGACGTGGAAACCCTGCGCGCGCTGGAAGAAGCCCTACTCGACTTCCCCGGCAGCGCCGTGGTCATCTCGCATGACCGCTGGTTCCTCGACCGCATCGCCACCCACATCCTCGCCTTCGAGGACGACGGCAGCGTGACCTGGTTCGAGGGCAACTACACCGACTACGAAGCCGACCGCCACGCGCGCCTCGGCACCGCCGCCGACCAGCCACACCGCATGAAATACCGGCGCCTCAACGCCTGACCGCCACGTACATCCACCCGTCTTGGCGGGTGGATGTACGTAGTGCTTTCGACCCTCTCCGGCCAGTCGAGTAATGGTGACGCGCTGTCGGCTACAGGCCCAACAGCGGCCGCCGCGCTCTGCGGCAAATTTGCAGCGCAGCGAAAATTTTGTCCGACAGCAGCGCTTTGTTAGCAGAGTTCGCTGCAATTAAGCTCAATATAATGATTGTATTTCTTCGCGAAGCATGACTACGTCTTCTAGTTGCAAGCGCAGCGCATTAGCGCTATCTGACTTACCCTCAGCCTGTGAACGTATTTCTTGAAGGGCCTCATCGATATTCGTGATAGGCAGATCAAAGCCGGTATCAAGTAGTTTCTCGAGCTGGGCGTCGATGCTCTTACGCACGGCATCACTGTACTCTTTGAAACTCTTGCGAATATCCCGCTTTATTTTAAGAATCTTTTTTGCATGCTCGGACTGCTGATAGTCGTCATACATCTGCATACCAACCCCAAAAATCGCCATGGCTGGACCTAGAAACTTCGCGCCCCTCCCTATTTTATCCGCTATTTTCACGGCCTCCCAAGCCTTGTACTTGTAGCCAAAAAAACCGCCAATCTCTTTAATAGCGCTGTGTAGCGTACTACCCGAAACTGATTTGAGTCCTGTTTTAGATGCATCGCCAACAGCACTTTTTGCAAGGAAGGAGAATCCTTTTTCTGCGGATTTCGTCATACTCTGGCTGAGGGCACTGTTAAGCTTCACGGGATCATCCTTGGAGAAGCTGCCGACTTTCCTATTTTCAGCATCAGGATTGAAATTCTTTGCAGCATCCAAAGCTTCATTTATCTTCAAACTAGCAGGAGTATTAGCTAACTCGACTAACTCAGCCTCAAGATCTGATAAGCATTCGCTCACAGTGACCTGCAGATCCTCCAAGGCAGAGTTTATGAGTCGCTCACATTCATATATTGAGCTGTCCTGTACCTTTTCAAATTCT
Organism: Acidihalobacter yilgarnensis; assembly: GCF_001753245.1. Taxonomy (NCBI): domain Bacteria; kingdom Pseudomonadati; phylum Pseudomonadota; class Gammaproteobacteria; order Chromatiales; family Ectothiorhodospiraceae; genus Acidihalobacter; species Acidihalobacter yilgarnensis. The sequence goes on from NZ_CP017415.1 coordinate 2,307,936, forward strand.
TCCTGCTCTCCACCCAAAGCATCGGCAAGCTGATTTCCTTGCTCAACAATCTGGCCGTTAAGCTTGTCTAGGTCCGCTCCGACCTTTTTGATGAGGTCTCGTTTATTGGCTTGAAAAACACGCTTGTTTTGCATGAGTAGGCTAACCAAGCCCTTTTGCAGCGGGTCAGATATGGTCAGTTCGTCAATTTTTGATTCCAGCGTGATTTGAAGCTGCTGGAGCGGCGTCGTCAGTCTGGCATATAGACCGCGTTGCGCGACAAAATCATCAATTGCTTTGGTGAGCCCTTCAGCATTGGAAAGCGCCAATAACTCTTGGCGCTCTTGCACGTCTTTCTCATCCAATGAGTCGAAGAATGACTGGGCGTCAGTGAAGACGATGGGAAAGTCCTCTGGAATTTTGGGCTCAAGCAGCTGCGTGATGCCCATGATCTTGGTCTCTTTGTCAGCCGAGTCACTTTCAAACTTATTGATAACGATCATCATCTCCTTGGCGCGACCTTGGTTGAAACAAAGGTCGCGGAAGGCGGCGCCCACGACATCGTCGAACAGTTCATTGGTAATTACGTAAACAAGCAGGTCTGCTTTCGCTATGGCCTCAAGCGCTTTGGCATCATGTTGCTCGCACTCACCCGCATGGATCCCAGGGGTATCCCAGATATTTATCGATTTATGTTGGTATTGAGTGACCACATCTGTTGTTACGCCGGCCCCAACCTTAATGTGCTCAATGCCTGTCAACATTTTAATTAAGGAGGACTTACCAGCATTGTACTGGCCAGCAAAAACAAGATTCAAAGGCGCTAAATTAATATCAAACTCCGCCTCCGATGCCTTGAAGTTGCTGGCGTTCCATAGCTCATTAGAACGCTGGTAAAGGCTTGCGACCTTTTCTTTGAGAGCACTGTAACCAAATTCAGTCATGACTCATCCTTAAATGGCGACGAGGGTAATTTCACAGGAGCAAAGTGCAGCCACCATTTTTATTCGGCGGTGGTCTTTTCCAATGATCTTGCTAATATTTCTCTTCTGGGCAAACATGGACACTTTATCTTGTTCGGAAATCTCGATTTTCTCTACAAGCCCCCTATAAAGATGGGAGATTTTTTTATCCAAGCCAGTGTCATACACTACAATAATTTTCTCTCTCATGGCATTACTCATAGCCCAAAGCAGTTCAGAATTTCGAAAATAATCTGAGATCAGAAAATAACAAGCATAGCCAGGAATCCTCACTATCTTTAAAGCATTCGGCAGAACAAAATGCTGCTTTTTGATGATGTAAGAAACTCGATTAAGTAGGCGAAAGTTAATCTCATGCCTTAGAGTATAGAGCTGGCTATCAGTGCCATCCAGCTCGCTTATAAACCCATTAATCGCTTGACAGAGAAGAGATAGATTATTTTCTACCGGCACAATAACTGCTCGATAGATACTTGTGTCGAACCAGCTTTCTAAATTAGCTTTTATTTTCCGCTTGCCTTTCTCTATATCATCAAGCAAAGCATGACGTTGTTTAGACTTAGCCTCTTTGAGTTTCTTAGCACGACTATCAGAAAAAAATGAAAATGTTATGAACAAAATACCGACAGCAGCCGCCACCCAGCCGACAGGATTCCAAGAGTTAAAAAAGGCAATTGCGCTTACAACCCCGGTTATAGCAGAGCCCCAACCGTTTATGCGCTTGAAGTCGAATTCACTGAAGTTCCGACCATCGTGAGCAACCTCGAAAGACAAGGTAATGTCCAAGCCCTCATTCATTTCTCGATTGAAATCCTGAAGTTCTTCTACCACCTGTTCTGCCAAAGCTTGTATCGATCGCTCTACCTTTTTTGTAATTTTAAAACTCTTGTAATGACGGTCCCAAGCTACTGCTGCATTCTCATCCTCAATGTGGTCATCAACAAAATCTGCAACAGAGTCAACTAGTGGTTTAAAAGCAACATCCACTTCCTTAGAGAGCAACCGCGGCGCATCACGAAGAGTTTTTACCTTCCATTGAGATATACGGGTGAAACTACTTTCATACTGTTGCAAGAGCTTGGTGAGCCGATCCCTTTGGCTTAAAATGAGCAAGCTCTGTTCATCAAGATGATGAAGGCTTGAATCGAGAAACGTCTGGACTCTACGGATCGGCCCGTTACCTTCAACCTCATCTATGAGCGCATTAAGAACCTGATCTATTCGGCTCAGCTCATGTAATTGCGATCCTTCTTCCCCCTTCATGACGGTTGCCAAGAATGCGGCCTGGGCATGAATTGGGATGATTCGGACTGTGCTCGGATTTATGCCTGCACGGCCGGCAAGGTTCTTTAATCGGTCAGTATGCCCCTGAATATCTTCTTCTTTAAAAATATATTTTTCCGGACTTCTCAATGCCCGGCGCCGGTTACCGCTATTCTCTAGATCTTTTTTCATGTTCAACACGAAGATCAAGGGCTTGTTAAGCTTATGAACATGGTCAAGCTCAACAAAGGTCGACTCTTGGATGCTGTCGCTGTTAAGCATGAACAGCACGACGTCTGACTGTTCAAGAATCTCGTGGGCAATCCGCGTGTCCTCCTGACCGTTATAGGCACCGAAGCCAGGGGTGTCGATTATCCTCAAGTTGTTCCATTCGTACTCTTTGACGTCGCGCGTGGTTCTTTGTGCTCCTTTACCAATGGTCTGGCCATCCCCGCGAGTGATAGCCTCACGAATAGTGCTCTTGCCAGCCATCGTTCTGCCAAAAAGCATGACATTGAAGCAATCTAGGCTTCGTTTCAGCTTGGCGAGATTGGCGTTTCGTTTCGAGAGAAGCTTTCCATAGTCTCTCTCAAGATCCTGCAGCATGTTGGTCAGGCCATCCTCCACCATTTTGTCTTCGGATAGCGTCTGGCTACTAAGTTCAATCACGCCCTGCAGTTTTTTTCTCAGAGCCTCAATGATGGTATCGCAGCACTCAAAATAGCCTTGAACGGCTGTATATTCTTCTCTAGCAACTCGATTACAACTCTGGAGAGATGATAAATAAGGTGTATCGTCTACTGCTTCTTTCATTCTTTCTCCGATTCTTATAGAGCCCATAGATTCCACTCAAGATAGAGCTTTTGATTTTTCTGCTAACAGTTGATTAGACCGAATCGGCCATAACAATGCTAAATGGATTCGGTATAGCACCGATTGAGCGGCATCTTTGATTTCTTACTAGGACCTTGATTATGCCTCACTTTTCTCAAACCCATCGTTTTCACTACGCTGCGCCCATCGATGCTATACGGAATCTATAATATCACCGGCATACGGATTACGTCGGCCCATGTCCTGAAACGCTATCAGTTTTCCAGACACCATACTGCCCCCTTTAATCGTGCTCCTGTAAAGACATCAGACCGATAAGGTTGATGTCCGTTCACGGGGTGAAGGCAGACGGCCAAATGTAGTGGCCAAGGAGACCGCTTTTGGCCGAAAGCCGTCTACTTCCCAGCGTTTATCAAGACCATGGACGCTAAACCGCGTAAAATATTGGGCGGCGTCAACCAGTTATTATGCTGCACGGAACTCGATTTTTTGCACGGCATTAAGATTTACCGATTGGCGAGCCTGCCAAAGATCAAAGTTGCCTTGCATAGCCAGCCAGCTCTCGGGTGTACGGCCCAAAGCCTTAGACAGCCGGAGCGCCATCTCCGAACTGATGCCACTGCTGCCATTCAGTACACGATTGAGCGTGGACGGGGCAACGCCCAACTTGGCGGATAACTGTCGTCCGGTGATCTCGAACGGTTCTAGGTAGACCTCCCGAATAAATGCTCCGGGATGAGGCGGATTGTGCATGGCCATTAGTGGTAATCCTCGTAGTTCAGCACATAGGCATGGCCGTCTCGAAATTCAAAGGTGACGCGCCAATGCCCATTGACCCATATAGACCAGCGGCCTTTATTCGAGCCTTTCAACGGATGGAGTTCGAAGCCAGGCATGTTCATGTCCTCAATTACATGGGCAGTATCCAGGGCTACGAGCTGCATCCTCAATCGCTTCGCATGTTGGGGTTGAATTATCGAGGCCGCGCCGGAGTCGTAGAATTTCAGCAGCCCCTTGTGGCGAAACGATTTGATCATGTACCGATGATAGCATGTTGCGCGCCACGCAACAATCGATGCGTGGCCGATGAAGAAATCGATCATCGTGTCCGAGGTCAAGGTAGCCTGGGAAGTGACGCGCAGCACGTAAACAACTGGCCATAAAAGCCGCGACTCGGCGTTGCTCGTCGCTTATTTTGAGCAATCAAGCTGCGCGCCTCGCGCCTTGATTGGCAGCTTTTTCAGACACAACAGTATCGCTCAATCGTGTGAACAGGCCTTAGAACCATCGCCCTGAACAGGCGTCTAAACACATCAATTACGACAGTCTAACCACGAACGCATGCCCACAGTCCAAATCAGCCGGATCGATGGAAGGAGCGACGCCCTGACACATAAACTCGCCTTTCGTGACACGCCGCGTAACGAATAGACCGTGGACGCACGCCATCGCCCGAGGCAGGCGGTGGCGATGGCATGCACTCACAAAACAGGGAGCATCACATGACGAAACAGGAAACAGGCAAACCAGCCGTCAGCGCGGCGCCGCCCATACACAACAGCGAGTTCTGGAACCAGCGCTACGCCGACAAGGCATTCGTGTGGACCGCGAACGCGAACCGCTTTGTGGCGGAGGAAACGGCTGGCCTACCGCCGGGCAAGGCGCTCGATCTCGCTGCGGGCGAAGGCCGCAATGCGGTCTGGCTGGCGGAACAGGGTTGGCAGGCGCACGCAGTCGACTTCTCGGATGTGGCCATGGAAAAGTGCCGCCGTCTGGCGGTCGAGCGTCAGGTGGCGGAGCGTGTGACCTGCGAAGTGGCCGATCTGCACGACTATGCACCCACGCCCGGAGCCTACGACCTTGTACTCCTGATCTACCTGCAGATTCCGCAGGACGAGCTGGCCCCAGTTATCGCGAGGGCAGCCGAGGCGGTAGCGCCCGGCGGCACCTTCCTGCTGGTCGCGCACGATTCGGCCAACCTGAAGGACGGCTACGGCGGCCCGCAGAACCCCGACGTGCTGTACACCGCCGAGCAGGTGCTCGTCGCACTGGACGACCGACTCGACATCGAGAAAGCCGGCGTCGTCGAGCGCCCAGTGGAAACCGACAACGGTATCAAGGTCGCGCTCGACTGCCTCGTACGAGGCAAGCGACCCGATTAAGCGACGCCTCGCAATAAAGGCACGTAGGCACATCCTCGGCACGAAAGTTTCGGCGAGGAGATTCTGGTCCGCGCAGCTATCGCCGATGGGCACCTCAATCGGCGCGCGGCGCGGTAATATTGATCCTTTTGACACGTCTAACGAGACCATGACCGACATCGACCGCCTGTTTACCCGTCTCGACGCCCTCCTCGACCGCCTAGAGCCGTTGCTGCCTCCCACCGTGCAGGCAACCGACTGGGACGCCCTTGCCTTCCGCTGGCGCCGCCCCGGCCACTTGCAGGCGGTGCGTCATCCGCAGCTCATCGAGCCCGAGGCCTTGCTCGGCATCGAACGGCAAAAAGCCCTGCTGGCGCGTAATACCGAACAGTTCGTGCGCGGCCTGCCGGCCAACAACGCGCTGCTCTGGGGCTCGCGCGGCACCGGAAAATCCTCGCTGATCCGCGCCATGCTGGAGCATTTCGGCGCACAGGGGCTGCGCCTGATCGAGGTCGAAAAGCGCGATCTGGCCGACCTGCCGGAAATTGTCGAGCCGCTGTACGAGCGCCCCGAGCGCTTCGTGATCTTCTCCGACGATCTTTCATTCGAGGCCGACGACCCGAGCTACAAGGCGCTCAAGGCCACGCTCGACGGCTCTGTCGCGGCCGCGCCGGACAACGTCCTCATCTACGCCACGTCCAACCGCCGCCACCTGCTGCCCGAATATCAGCGCGACAACCAAGACGCGCGCGTGGCCGATGGCGAACTCCATCACGGCGAGGCGGTGGAGGAGAAAATATCCCTGTCCGAACGCTTCGGCCTGTGGATCGGCTTCCACGCCTTCCGCCAGGATGACTATCTCAACATCGTCTTCCACACCCTGCGCCGCATGCAGGTCGTCTTCGAAGAATCCGAGGTGCGCCCCGAGGCCCTGCGCTTCGCACTGGAGCGTGGCTCACGCAGCGGTCGCGTCGCCGCGCAGTTCGCCCGTGACTGGGCCGGGCGTACCGGACTTTAACGCTGTCGCCCCCGGAAGCCGCGAAGGCCGGACCCCGGCCCCGAACAAACGCAGAGACTGCAACTCGACAGGCGATCCAATCCAAGGCCGATCCATCTCGCGAGCACTCCCATTCGGACACGGCTGTCGGTCGCAACACCAACGCCCATTTTCATGGCGATATAGATGACTCGCGTCGGCCCGAATCTCGGGCACCGAATCGTTCCTGCGCGTCATCTACATGTCGAAAAAATCCAGACACGAGTACCTTGATCGTCACCAGCTGCGCCAAGGCCAGACGAAGACATGCCTGCATCCACCCAAGAAACAGAATTCGTGGCCTATGTCCTCGAACTCATGCACCCACTCGGACCGATTCGAGCCAAACGCATGTTCGGCGGGCACGGGGTTTTTCTCGACGATCTCATGCTCGCCCTGATTGTGGACGGCATCCTCTACCTCAAAACGGACGCACGAACGCAGAGCGAATTCACCGCGAGAGGGCTGAATGCCTTTTCCTATATACGGCGCAATCGCGAGGTCCGGCTCTCGTATCATCAAGCCCCGGAAGAAGCGCTGGAGAATGCCGAGGATATGCGGCTGTGGGCAGGCAAGGCCCGGCAGGCTTCACTGCGCGCGGCATCGGGGCGTAACGGCAAATAACATCGCCCTTACCCATCGCGCCGACAATGGCCGGAACTTTCAGGCCTAACGCCCGGTCTTTGCAAACAGGCCCAACGTTGCGAAACCATGCTGTACACGGAACCCCACGCAGGGACGCTGCCGATCACCCAGGTCATCGCGCAGGCGCATCACCTGGTCGCCATCGTCGCCTATGAAATCGATGCGCCCGAGATCCTCGACGCCATTCGCGGCGCGGTTCGGCACGGCGTCACCGTCCAAGTCATCATTGCGCCTCATCCGCAGGGACGTCCGGTCGGCTGGGCACGCGCCGAGTTTCGGCGTCTGGTAGCCGCCGGCGCCCAGGTCCGCTGGAGCCCCTACCGCTTCACGCACCACTATGCTCGTGAGCATGCCCGCTACCTGATCGACGACGACGGGCACGGCCCAGGTCTCATCTCGGATGCGAACCTGACCCGTCACGCGCTCACGCATGGCCGGGATATGCTGTGGCTCAGTCACGAACCCACGGTCATCCGAGCGCTGGCCGAGGTTTTCGATGCCGACTGGACGCGCCAGCATGTCGGCGCTGTCCCGCGCCGTATCCTGATGGTGTCCCCCAGCAAGTCACGCCCGCTCGCCCGACTCCTGTCGCAACCGGGAGCAGTCGATCTCGAAAGTCGGAAATTCGGCTATCTGCCGCGCGTCATCCATGCACTGGAGCACAAGGGGCGCGAGGCGCGCGTCATTCTGCCGGCCTCGCTGAGTGCCTACGATCACGGCAACCTCAAATCGATGTTGCACGCCGGCGTACAGGTGCGTTACCTGCGTGACCTGACGCCGCACGGCACCGTCATTGCCGGTAATACGTTGGGATTCATTGGCTCGCAGAATCTGTCCTGGAGCAGCCTGCACTCAAGCCGCGATGTCGGCATCATCCTGCACGGGCGATCCACCGCGCCACTACGCGCCGAATTTGACCGCGACTGGCGCCGGGCCAGCCCCGTCGCCTAGCCGACGCGGGTCGCGCTCGTGGGTTTGCAGGGCCCCACGCGATGCCCTCGCAGCTGTTCGCTTAGATGCAGCCGGATGGGGTGCGAGGTATGCAGCAGACTGCGCCCACCGGCAATCAGCAGGTGGATGCGGCCTTTGAGGTGCTGCCCTTTGTAGTCGATGATGGCTTGCCCGTTCGCAGGCATCGCGCCCGGTGGCGTGCAATGCAGGCGCCAGCGCAAAATTGCGCCCGTATCGCCGATCAGCGTTTGCCGGCAGTCCTGCTCGCCGGCGCCCGGAAAAGGCTGCTTGGGCGTCAGACACACGCTGCGATGACGTTTCATGAATGGCAGCGCCGCGCCGGCGATATGCTGGCGGGTCACGATGCGCCAGCGCCCTGGTGCAATCGGTGCAATCGGTGCAATCGGTGCAATCGGTGCAATCGGTGTGGCGGGTGTGGCCGCAGCATGAACCGCAGGTAGCAGCGCGAGACCCGCAAATAGCACGCCGACCAAACACAGAAGCACTCGCCAGACGCGAGCGACCGCGCGCCGACACGACGACGGCAGGCAGCACAAGGATTGGAGGGTGGTATTTGCGGCGTCAGGCACGGAGACGCGAGACTTAGCCTACCTGAGTGTGATCGCGGTGCAGGTTATCGATCGCCTGGCGGGCCTGATCGACTTGTTCGAGGATGCGGCGCGCATGCTCAAGCATCACCAACCCTGCCTCGGTCGGGCTGACCCCACGATGATGGCGGGTGAACAGCGAGACACCGAGTTCCCGTTCCAGCTTACACAATTGCTGAGACAGAGCCGGCTGGGAAATATGCACGCGTTGCGTGGCCCGGCCGACATGTCCGACCTCTGCGATTGCTAGCAAGTATCTGAGTTGTCTTAATTCCACGCAGATATTGACCTTCATTTCGCATGAAAAGTTGCAGCAATTGACGATAAAACATGGATTTAGTGATCGTTTTTTCTTATTGATTGGCAAAAATGTCCCATTCAGGCGATAAAATAACCACACAAAATTATATTGCATTGCGCGATATCGCCACGCCCTATCCCCGAAAATAAAGGCTTGAAGCCGTATTACCGTCATATCGTCACGTCCATCCATCTTGTTCCGTGGCCACCATCCCAGAACGCGCCCAGATGTGTCGAAATGACGAATCAAAGCGGTCTCACCCAATTTCTGCATGCACGAAAACGCCACGCACTCGTCTGGTGGATGCACGTCCCTGATCGATCAATCTCTCGAAGCCGCATCTGCGCGTGAACAAAAACGCTAAGCCGGCGCAAAAATGAGGTCCTTTCACGACCCTCGCCCCTGATAACCCGGGATGCGTGAGTTCGGCACACGGCGTCAGCCGCCCGTGCGGCGGTTTACCACTCTGGATGGCCTGATTATCATTACCGCGCTTCAGCAGGTTTGAAGCCATCCTCATAATAAGTCAACAACGACAAAGGACTGTGAAATGCGACGTATAACGCTCTATTCGATTCTTGCCATAACCTGCGCGAGCCCTGCCACGAGCTTCGCAGCATCGATCCCTGGCGCGATCATGCGCAATGACAACATCGGCTCGATCGGATACGTGAATCTGCACCAGCACTACACGGAATCGGGCACCAACATTGCCACCAACGGCAACGTGCTCACCGGCACTCTGGACAAGGAGACCGGCAATCTCAGCGGTATCGAACTCGACACCGCTTCCCAGTGGAGCCATATCGGCATCCGCACGCACATCCTCTATGCTGCAGGCAACACGGCCTACGACGGACACGCTCTTTCCAACAACGCGCCGGCCACGGGCACCACGCAGAACAAGCTCTTCGACGCGAGCTTTGGCCTGAATTACGGTTTTTCCTTCGCGGCACTGCCCGATCTGGCCTTCATGCCAAGCCTTGAAGTCGGTTACAACATCTGGAATCGCGACCTCGGCAGCTACAGCGAGGTCTATCTGAACGGTTACTGGCTGGGCAAGCTGGGGCTGCAGTACGCCGTGACGCCGTATCTGATCGTCGACGGTGGTTACGGCGCCGGACGGACCGTGTCGCCACGCATGGACTCAGGCCTCACCAGTCAGACCTATACGCTCGGCACAGCCGGTATTTCCAGAGGCTGGATCGGTGTGGATTTCGTGCTCGGCGGCCATCTCAAGCTTTATGCGAAATACAGCACCACGTCGTATCGCTACCTGGCCAGCGCCGCCGATGCCAACGGCTATTACGAGCCGGACAGCAAAACGGTGCACGATGCGGTCAGCGCCGGCATCGGCCTGCGTTTCTAGCCACTCCCGCAGCGCGAGCGAGGCGGCCCGGCACGTCCATCAGCGCCGCGCCGGACCGCCCTTGCCGTAGCCGGTCAGCTCCAGATAGCCATTACCGCGTACCAGATGACCGGATTGCGTGCCCTCGACCGATACCAGGCCCTCCCAATAGCGCACGGCCAATGGCAACCATTGATCGTCCAGCCGGGCACGCACCTGCAGGTCCAACCCCAGCGAGGGCACGGACAGGCGCCAGGCCACCGGATACCGCCCACCACCCGGCGCGGTCCACCAATCCGTCGGCACGGCCTTGACTGCATCGGCCTTTAGATGGGTCACGCGGCCGTCGGGGGCCACCCAGGTGCCGGCGCTGAACGGATCGGTTTGCCCGTCGCGGTCGCGCAGGCGATAAAACATCAGGTCCGCGCCATCGTCGAGGCGCAGCCCAAACCAGTCCCAACCCACCTGATCCGGCCCCAGCGCGCTGGTGCTCCACTCGTGATCCATCCACACGTCGCCGGTAACACGATAGCTATGCCCTTGCAGCCTAAGCTCGCCGTCGGCCGCCAGACGGGGCATCGAATAATAATACGAAGCATCACCCGCTGCCGGTCCCTTGCGACTGAGCCCCCGGTCGCCGTTGAGAATGACGCCCTGTCCAGCGGATAGCGTCAGATTCAATCCCAGATCGCCTCGCTGCGCCCGCAGACGCCAGGGAAAATCCCCACTGCCCATCGACGCCACCGACCAGTTACCCAGCCAAATTCTGAAGGGTTTGGCCTGTGCGCCGGCGAGCCCCAGGGCGCCACGCGAGAAGCGCTGATAGGCCCTGAAGCGATGCCCGGTCACGTCGGTCACGGCAAAATCGGCCATGTAAACCTGATTGCTGCGCCAGGGCGAGTCACCCGTCGGGCGATGCGGTGTGAGCGCGAAGCGGAACACGGTCAGTTCGAAGCCGAAGGTGCGCCCAGCCGCATCGCGCAGATGACCGGTGTAATACCACCATTCGGTGCGAAATCGCGGATGAGGGCCCTGATCGGCAGGGAATTTCAACGGTCGCGGCACGAGCGCACGGGCGAAGCCGGTCGTGTCCGCCTGCGCGCCCAGCAGCGTCTGTATCGTGGTCGCGGCAGACCGCTTCGTCGCATCCGTCCCCTGCGGCTGACAAGCGGTCAAGGCCAGCACGCAGAGGATGGGGTACACAAGATGCGCAAGATGCGAGCGGCGACGCATCATTCCGCTCGCAACGCGCGCGCCGGCGAGACACTGGCCATACGCCAGGCTGGGTACAAGCCGGCGAGCAGAGCCGCGCTCAACGCGACCGCGAGCCCCTCGACCAGAAAAACAGCGTCGATGTGCAGCGGTAACGTCCAACCAAAGGCGCGGCGATTGATCACCTCCGTCAGCACCCATGATAGCCCCACGCCCAGCGGCAGGGCAGCCAGCCCTGCGGCCAGCCCAAGCACTGCTGTCTGGGCGGTGACCACGCCGAGCATTTCAAATGGCGTGACGCCCAACGCACGCAGGACCGCGTGTTCACGCTGGCGCTCAAGCGCCAGCGCCATGAGGCTCGCCAACACACCGACGAAGGCCACCCCAAGTAACAACAGGCGCAGCACGCGCGTGATCGCGAAAGTCTGATCGAAGATACGCAACGACTGGTCGACGATGGCGCCATTGGCGCGTACGCGCGCGCCGCTAGGCGCTGCCAGGGCGCGTAGCCTCGACAATACTGCGGCACGATCCGCACCGGGACGCAGATAGACCGCGAGCGAACTCGCGCCCGTCTCATGCCACCAGCGCGCATACAGCGCCTTCGGCATCATGATCAGACCGCGGCCACCCCCATAGTCGCGGATCACCGCGGCGATGGGGAAGGCGCGCGGCCCGGACGGCGTGTCTAGCGTCAACCGCCCCCCCGGATGCAGACCATGGCGATAAGCCATCGGTTCGGACACGAAAATCGCGCGCCCCGCCTCGAATGCACGCCAGGCATTTGGCAGCGCTTCCTGTATCGAGGCGGCCGGATGCTCACCGGGACGCGCGCCCAGGGCGAGGACCACGAAGTGTCCATCGGGCCCACGCACCGGCACGCGCAAGCCCGTGGTCACCCGCGCGACGCCCGGCGAATGCGCCACCCGATCCGCCAGCCCGACCGGCAGCCGCGTGCCGCCACCGTCGAAGCCCGCGGAGACGTAGTAATCGCCGCGGAGTGTCTGATGCAGCCAGTCCACTACCGCGTCTCGAAAGCTCGACACCATGATGCCCACGCCGATGGCCGCGGCGAGCGCGATGGCCAGCGCCGCGACGGCAAGACCCGTGCGTCCGACGGATCGGCGCACACCGGTCAGTGCCAACCGGGTACGCACGCCCGCGTTCGTGCCCAAGCAGGCCAGCAACCAGGCAAATACGCGCAGCCAGGCGGGCATCCACAGACTCGCACCCAGCAGGATCATGAACAGTGCAGCAAAGGCAGGCACCAGGGCGTGCGTGGTCAAGGCCATCAAGGCGACACCGCCGCCAACCAGCGACAATCCGCCTACCAGACGCCAGGGCTCGCGGCGACGTCCCCGCGCCTCCGCAGACATCAATTCGCTGCGCCCGCGCGGCGCCAGACCCGTCGCCTCCAGTGCTGGCGGCAATGCCGCGAGTAAGGCGACCACCACGGCCAGCACCAGCCCGCCCAGCAAGAGCCAGGGATTGATATAAACGCGGCTCACCGTGAGCGTGAAATACAGGTCGTCGATGGTGCGCGTCACCAACTGGACCAGACCGTGGCCAAGCACCACCCCCAAACCGAGGCCCACGAGCGCACCGATCACGGCCAGTATTGCGGCCTCGCTCAGCACGCCACGCAACACTTCGGCACGGGTTACACCCTGGGCGCGCAACAGGGCGATTAATGGGCCTCGCCGCAACACCGAAAAAACCAGTGCGTTGTAGACCAGATAGGCTCCGATCAGCAGCGCGAGCAGACTCATGGCCGTGAGATTGAGCCGGAAGGCGCGGGTCATGCGCTCGGCAGCACTCAGAATCTCGCTCGCCGGCTCCAGCCGCAACGACGCCGGCAAAGCCGCGCGCAAGCGCCCAAGCTGTGCGGCGTCGAGATGCAAATCGATACGACTCAGGTTCTGCGTTTGCCCAAGCAATGTCTGCACACTGGCAATATCAGCAACGACTATCCCCTGCAAAGCACCGCCTGGGTCCGTGCCGAGAAAGCCCAACAGACGCAGCGTCTGCGTCTTGCCGCCAATCCGCGCCGTGAAATCATCGCCCACGACCAATCCGAGCCCAGCGGCAGTCACGCGCGACATCGTCACGCCGTTCGGCACGGTCATCAGCCCCAATCCCCTGCCCGGCAACGCGGCGGCAAGCCGTGGTGCGAGCGTGGCCTCGGCCAGCGGCGCGATGCCTACCAGTTGCAGGGTGCGGCCGTGTACGCGCAACGTGCCCTCGACGCGGGGCGCCGCACGTTCGATACCCATTGCCACACGCAGATGCACATACCATTGCTGCGGCACGCCCGAAGGGCCGCCAACGAGTCGGTAATTGGCCGCGCCGCTCAGGGCCTCCGTCGATAACCTAAAGCCCTTGAGCGCACTTTCATTGGCCAGCTGCACGGCCACCACCACGGCCACGCCAAGCGCGATACTGAGTAAGGCCAGCGCAAGTTGGGTCGGGCTTCTCAGCCAGTAACGCAGTCCGGCACGGGCAAGCAAGTGGCTCACGCCGGCACCAGGGCCCCGTTCCCCAGTCGCAAACGCCGCTGCGCGGCCTCGGCTACGGATTCGCTGTGCGTCACCATCAACAAAGTAGTGCCGTCACGGCGCACCGCATCCAGCAACAACGCGAGCACCTCCGTGCCGGTAGCCGCGTCCAGGCTGCCAGTAGGCTCATCGGCCAAGATCAACGCTGGACGGTGCGCCAGCGCACGGGCGATCGCCACCCGCTGCTGCTCGCCGCCCGAGATCTGTTCCGGGTAAGCCCCCGCGCGATCGCCCAAACCCACGCGTTGTAAAAGTTCGAGCGCCAGTTTTCGTGCATCGCGCGGGCGGGCACCGTTGAGTTCGCGCGGCAGACGAACGTTTTCGAGCAGCGTCAGGCTTGGGATGAGGTTGAAGAACTGATAGATGAAACCGATATGACGACGCCGAAATAAGGTGCGCTCACGCTCGCCGAGCCGGCTCAGCTCAACGCCTGCGACCCACACCTGCCCGGCGGCCGGCGGCTCGATGCCGGCAATCAGATTGAGTAAGGTCGATTTGCCGGTGCCGCTGGCACCGAGCAGGGCCACGGATTCGCCACGCTCGAAGCGGACATCCACCCCGTCGAGAACGCGATGCTGACGCGTGCCATCTTGATAATAATGGCGCAGGCCCAGCAGGCGGACCTGAGGGGCGCTATCAGTCACCCTGCACCGTGACGATCAGACGCCGATGCTGCCCGCCGGTACGATGCTCCCACAGAAAAACGCCCTGCCACGTACCCAGCGCCGGCCGGCCTTCGCGAACCGGCAGGGTCAACTCGCTGCCGGTCAGCACGCTGCGCGCGTGCGCCGGCATGTCGTCTGGACCTTCGTTTTGATGTACGAATAGCGGATCACCATCCGGAATCATGCGCGACATCAGGGCCTCAAGGTCGCGCCGCACATCGGGATCGGCATTCTCGCAGAGCATCAGCGAGGCGCTGGTATGACACACGAAGACATGGCACAGCCCTGTGCGCACCCCGCAGTTGGCAAGACGCTCGCTCAGTGCCGCTGTCAGTTCGTAGGTGCCCCGCCCCGTTGTCTCGACCGTAAATTCAAACTGCTGCGTAGGCATACCGCCACTTACCTCGATATCGTATCCGCCATACCCACGTTCGAATGTCGGGGAACGCGGAACGTTGTTATCCAGTCATATGAACACGATAGCGCGTGCAGTTTAACAGGATTGACACCCGCGCCTCGTAGCATGGACGACATGCGCCCGCCAATCCTCGCCTGAAGGCCACCCATGAACATCCTGATGCTGAGCGACGTCTATTTCCCGCGTGTGAATGGGGTTTCGACGTCCATCGCGACCTTCCGCCGCGAGCTGGAGACGCTTGGGCATCAGGTACATCTGATCGCGCCCGCCTATCCCACCGGTGGCGAGGCCGAATCCGGAGTCACTCGCATCCCCGCCCGCTATCTATTTGCCGATCCCGAGGATCGGATGATGCGTCGCGGCGCACTGCTCGATCTGACCGCGGAATTGGCCGATCACGATTTCGACATCGTACACATTCAGACCCCCTTCATCGCCCATCACGCCGGCGTCCGGCTGGCGCGGCGTTTGGGCATCCCTCGGGTAGAGACCTATCACACCTTCTTCGAGGAATATCTTTACCACTATCTACCCTGGGCACCGCGTGCGCTGACCCGCTTCGCAGCCCGACGCTTTTCGGCGATGCAATGCAACGACCTCGACGGGCTGGTGGTTCCCTCCACCGCCATGGCCGAACGCCTACGCGTCTACGGCGTACACACGCCAACGCGCATCATTCCCACCGGGATCGATCCGCTCAGCCTGCAAGGAGGGGATGGTCAGGCATTTCGGCAGCGCTTGGGTATCGCCCCCGACCGCCCAACCTTGGTACACGTCGGGCGCATCGCCTACGAAAAAAACATCGACTTCTTGCTACACATGCTCGACCGGGTGCGGCAATCTCTGCCCGAAGTATTGTTGATCGTCGCCGGCGAAGGCCCCGCCTTGCGCCACCTCAAACGCCTCGGATGCCAGCTCGGCCTCGACGACCACCTACGTTTCGTCGGTTATTTGGACCGCAAACGCGAACTACTCGATTGCTACCGCGCCGGCGATGCCTTCGTCTTCGCCTCCAAGACCGAGACCCAGGGGCTGGTCCTGCTTGAAGCACTCACCCTCGGTGTGCCGGTGGTTTCGACCGCGATCATGGGCACCCGCGATGTCCTCGCGCGCGAACAGGGCGGCGCACTGATCGCCGATGACGACACGGAAGATTTCGCCGCCAAGGTACTCCAATTGTTGCGCGACCCAGGCCTGCGCGCGCGCCTCGCTGCCGAGGCACCGACGTATGCCGCGCAGTGGAATGCCGGTGCTCAGGCACGCCGCCTCGAGACCTTCTATAGCGACATCATCCGCCACGATGCCATCGCCAACGCCAGTCACCCGCCGGTTGGCACCGCTCCCCACTGAGCCGCGCCCCACGTTGCCATCGCGAATGGCACAATAGGCGTTGGTCAACGACAACGTCTGACATGCCAGCCTCAAGATTCGCCCTCCGCCGCCGCTTGGTCTCCCTGCCACTGACCATGGGGCTGTCGGTAGCCATGCGCGGCACCCTGGCCACTGGCGTACCGCTGCTCGGGCTTGAAGCCTTGCATCAGCCGATCCCCGCCCTGCTGGCTGCCCTCGGCGCTCTGCAAACCTCCATCGCGGACGTCGGCGGCCCTTATCGCGACCGTATCATCACCCTCGGGCTTGCCTGCCTCTTCCTGCCACTCGCGGCCATCGTCGGCCAGATACTGGCCAGCTGGTGGTGGGCCGCGACCCTCGGCGCCACCCTGCTCGCGGTAGGCATCGGTCTCGGGCGCGCCTTCGGCCAACTCGGCACCTCGCTGGGATTCGCTACCGGCGTCGCCTTTCTCATCGGTATGGTGACGCCTGACGTCACCGCCTCTGCCGCTCTGCTTGGCGGCAGCCTGTTCCTTGGCGCCGCATGGACTTTGGTCGTAGCCTTGGTCTTCTGGAAACTCCGGCCCTACAAACGCGTCGAATATGAAGTCTCGGAATGTTTCTCCGCCGCGGCCGAGGTAGCGGAGGCCGCCCTCGACACCATTCGTCGCAAGACTCCATCATCAGGCGATGGCGGCCTTGCACGTACACATCACGCCCTGCGTATGCGCGTGGAACAGGCGCGCGCCACTCTGGATCAGCTACGCGGCGACAGCGACGGCCGTAATCTGACCCTGCCGCGCTTATTGGTCCTGATCCGCTCTGCGGCCCGTATCGGGGCCAATACCCTTGCCCTGGGCGACGTAGAAGCCAGCCGTCCTGCCGGTGCCGTACACGCGCAGGCGGCTCTCGCCCGAACGCTGGAATCACTGGTGCATATCTGCCAGATCATCGCCCGTGATCTCGCCTTTGGGCGTGGCGTTCTGGACACCCGAGCCTACGAAGTCAAACTGGCCGGGTTGGCCCGTGCGCTGACACGCTTGCGCAGCAGGCCGGATTGCCCACCCGCGCTGTGGCTGGAATTCGAACATGCGCTCACCGCGCTGGACCGCAACCGTGCGCACTTGCAAAACGTCGTCGAGGTACTCGATCAATTGTTCGGCGACGAACACACCGCCGGCAGTCGCCTGTTGCCACGCTTGTATGCGCGCGAGCTATTCCGCCGCGGACTCGCCAACCTACGCGCGAATCTGCGCCCGCGTGCGGCGCTATTCCGCCACGCTCTGCGGCTGGCGCTGGCCGTAGCAATCGGCACTGCGCTTTACACCGGGTTCGCACTACCACATGGCATCTGGATTCCCTTGACCGTATTGGTGGTGCTGCAACCCGACATCGGTGGCACCCGCGCACGCGCCTTCCAGCGTACCGCCGGCACCGTGGCGGGCGTTACCCTTGCGGGTCTGCTGGTCACCCAGGTGCACGACCCGGACCTGATCAATCTCCTGCTACTGGGACTCACCTTTTTCACGTTGCTGTTCCTGCGCCGTCGCTACGCGCTTGCCGTCACCCTGCTGACCCCGCTGATCATCCTGCTGCTCGAACGATTGGCCCCCAGTGGCTTGGCATTGGTGTTCGAGCGTGTGGCCTATACCCTGACCGGCGCCGTACTCGCCCTCGCCGCAGGTTACTGGCTATGGCCCAACTGGCAGCGCCGGCAGTTGCCCGCACAATTGGCCACTGCGCTCGCCTCGACTGCGCGTTATGCCTCGGCCACGCTCGACCATCTGCGCACCGGCACCGGCGTGGACATGGGCACCATCGAACTGCGCCGCATGGCTGAAACCGATGCGGCCAATGCCGATGCTGCCTATCAGCGCATGCTCGCCGAACCTCGGCGACAGCAGGAAAATACCCGCGCCTATCTCGCACTGGTGAGCTACAACGAGCGCCTGACCCGACATCTCACCGACCTGGATGAATTCATAGGTACTGGGGAAGCAACGCCCCTACCGCCGCATCTCGAAGACTGGATCAGCGCGCTGCTGGACACGCTCAGGCGTATCGCACGTGCGCCGACAGATGAAATCTCCCCACTTGGCGACCTCGCTGCACTGGAGTCGGCCAACGCCAGCATGAGCCCGGCGCTGGGGCGCTGGGATGCGATCGACCGGCAACATCCCTACCCGGTTTTACGTCAAACGCTGCTGGAAAAAATAGGCACGGACGTATCCGCACTCTATGCCGCAGCCTGGCGCCTGCTTCACGGCGACGCCCCGGACGCGCGCAAGCGGCTATAGTCACCTCTCAAGTGACACCCAGAACTTCCTTGCAGACTAACCCACGGGACCCCTCGATATGACCCTGACCGAGCTTCGTTACGTCGTAGCATTGGCGCGCGAACGCCACTTCGGACGCGCAGCGGCCAGCAGCTTCGTCAGCCAGCCGACCCTCAGCGTCGCCGTCAAGAAGCTCGAAGATGAACTTGGCACCCCGTTGTTCGAACGTGGCGGCGCCGAAGTCACGCCCACACCGCTTGGCGAGCAGGTGGTCGAATACGCGCAGGCAATACTCGAACAGGTCGAGGGCATTCGCAATCTGGCTCGGGGACACGCCGACCCGCTGCAGGGCGTACTGCGCCTCGGTGCCATCTACACCGTCGGCCCCTATCTGCTGCCACAGCTCATTCCCAACCTGCACGACACCGCCCCCCTCATGCCCTTGCTGATTGAAGAGGGCTTTACTGCAGATCTGCGGCGGCGCCTCAAACAGGGTGAGCTAGACGCCATCATCGTCGCACTACCCTTCGATGAACCCGGCGTGACCGTACGACCACTTTACGAAGAACCTTTTGTCGCTCTGCTCCCTTCGGCCCATCCGCTGAGCGCGCAATCGCAGCTCCCGCTGGAGGCGCTCGCCGGCGAGGATTTGCTGCTACTCGGACCGGGGCATTGCCTACGGGACCAAATTCTCACGGCTTGCCCGGCTTGTGCCCGGCCAAGCGGCAGCGCTCAGGGTGAATCTCACCTCGCCGGCAGCTCACTCGAAACCCTGCGCCACATGGTGGCCTCCGGGCTCGGCGTCACCATCCTGCCGTGTACCGCAGCGGGTGCCGAGCGCTATGCCGACCGCCTGATAGCCGTTCGCCGACTGAGCGACCCGGTACCACATCGCCGGGTCGCCCTCGCCTGGCGCAGCAGCTTTCCCAGACCTGGCGCGATCGAGGTCCTGACGCGTGCCATCCTCGACACGCCGATGAGCTGCGTGGAACTCTGCTGAAGCGGCTGGACAAAAAGCCCCGCCGCTCGATCAGGCCGCCCGCGACCGGCCTGATTCAATCCAACGAATCAGCGCCTCGGAATCACCGAGATAAGCACCGTTCACAAACACCTGCGGCACCGTATCGCGCCCCGTGGCCGCACGTACGCCGCGCAAGCTCATATCGCTTCCCACCGACACCTCCTCATACGGCATGCCATATTCCGACAACAAGCCCTTGGCACGCAGGCAATAGGCACAACCGGGGCGAGTGAATATGAGGATATCGTCAGGTTTCACGGCCATCGGATTCAGATACGCCAGCATCGTATCGGCATCAGAGACTTCGAAGGGATCGCCCTCCACCTCGGGTTCGATGAACATCTTCTCGATAATCCCGTCGCGCACCAACATTGCGTAACGCCATGAACGGCGCCCGAAGCCCAGCGCATGCTTGTCCACGAGCATGCCCATGGCCTCGGTGAAATCGCCATTGCCGTCCGGTAGGAAGGTCAGATGCTCAGCCTCCTGGTCCTTGCGCCATTCATTCATCACGAAGGCATCATTCACCGAGATGCAAACGATCTCGTCGATGCCATTGGCCCTGAACACCGGCGCCAGTTCGTTGTAACGTGGCACATGGCTGGACGAGCACGTCGGCGTGAATGCCCCAGGCAGGGAAAACACGACGATATTGCGATCCCTGAAAACATCTGCGCTGCTCACGTCGACCCATTCGTTCCGCTGACGGGTCTTGAACATCACCTCGGGTATCGATTGTCCCTCGCGATTCTTGAACATGGAAACCTCCTTGATTGCGTATGGTTCGGGCCAGTGCCCATTCTTGACTTCACGCAATCAGCATACGGAGGCGGGTTATATTAATAAAATTAATTATATTCATAATAATAATAGTTTATAACTATTTTCCAATCGCATCATTGACCAAACAGATCCAACTGATCCTCAGCGCGCGCCGGCACCCTGAAGCGACTGCAATCCAGCGGCGGCAACCCACGATCAAGGCCTTCGCGTCGACTGGCGATACGAAAACGTTGCGCAATAAGATCGGCATAGGGACCGCGGCCACGCATGCGTACGCCGAACTCGGATTCGTATTCCCGCCCGCCATGCATCTGGCGCAGCAGGCTCAGCACGTGTTCCGCACGACCGGGTACATGCGTCTTGAGCCATTCCGTGAACAACGGCTTGACCTCGCGCGGTAGGCGCAACATGACATAACCGGCTGCGCTGGCCCCCGCCTCACGGGCCGCCCGCAGCACCCGTTCGAGCTCATGATCGTTGAGCGCCGGGATTGTCGGCGCAAACAGCACCCCGCACGGTATGCCAGCGGCCGCCAGGCGTGCTATCGCTTCTAGGCGTCGGGCCGGTGTGGCTGCCCGCGGTTCGAGACCACGTGCGAGTACTGGATCGAGTGTCGTTACCGACATGAAGACTTGCGCAAGCCCCTCAGATGCCATTGCGGACAACACTTCCAAATCACGTTCGATCAAGGCCGATTTGGTTACGATCGACACTGGATGGCGATGCGCCCAAAGCACCTCAAGCAACCGCCGCGTCAGCCCGACACGACGCTCCACCGGCTGATAGGCGTCGGTATTGATACCGAGTGCGATCGGCGAGCAAGCATAGCCGCGCCGCCCCAACTCCTCCGCCAGCCGCGCCGGCGCATCCGGTTTGTGGAACAGGCGTGTTTCGAAGTCCAACCCCGGCGACAGACCGAGATAGGCGTGCGTCGGTCGCGCAAAGCAATAACTGCAGCCATGCTCACAACCACGGTATGGGTTCACCGACTGGGAAAAAGCGACATCCGGCGAACGGTTACGACTGATCACACGCCGAGCCTTATCCACCCCGAGCGTAGTGCGCAGCGGCGGCAGGTCATCAAACGAAGCCGTCCATCCATCCGCTACCCGCTCATGAGTCAAAGACTCGAAACGCCCCGTCCGGTTTGAAGCCGTGCCCCGGCCCTTGCGGGGGGCGGGCACAATGGCGCAGTCTCGATCGTCATTCATAGGGATACGCTCCGCGCCTCAGGAATGCTGAATTGTTTGCCATCAGGGAGGTCTACACAAGGCCATACCCGACCGATCACCAGGAGAAACCCGTGACTCGCGATGTAGGCTACAAAATCCATGCATTGGCCCTCGGGCCAATGGAAAACTTCATCTACTTGATCCACGATCAGGCCAGCGGACGGGCTGCCGTGGTCGATCCCGCCTGGGATGTCTCCGCCATCCAATCCCTGGCGAACGCCGAAGGCATGCGCATCACCGACATCCTGCTCACGCATAGCCATCACGACCATATCAACGGCGTGGACGAACTACTCCGCGACCATGACGCAGAGACCCACCTGCTCAAACCCGAAGCCAGTTTCTGGGGACACCCGCTCGTCCGCCCGCACCTTCATCACGGTGGCGACGCCATCCAGCTCGGCAGCACCCGTATCGACGTGCTGCACACCCCAGGCCACACACCAGGTTCCGCTTGTTACCACCTGGGCGATGACCTGATCACCGGTGACACCCTGTTCGTGTTCGGTTGCGGTCGCTGCGATATGAAGGGCGGCGATCCAGAGGCCATGTTCCACACCCTGCGCCATCTACGCGAAGACCTGCCACCGGATACCTGTATCCACCCAGGTCACAACTATGCAGAAAAAACCAGTACCACAATGGATGAACAGGCTCGCTGCAATCCCTTCATGCATTTCAATGAGATCGATCACTTCGTCCGCTACCGTCAGCACGAACACGATCGCATACGCAGCACGCCATACCCCCGGAATGCCGGGATTGAGTCGATATCTTGACACCAGACGACCACAACGGGTGGCGTGACGTCAATCATTCGGCGGATCGCTCGGGAGTATGCGAGCAAAAACACTAACCATTTGATACAAAAGAATTTAGATCCATATTCAATATATGGCACAAAATTCGCATCACTTATTGTGAACTCATGCGATCCGAGACCATGGCGATATTTCGATTCCCCAGAGCCCAAGGCCAAGCCGAGCGCTCCACAAGTGGCGAAACGCCGCCTCAGGGCGCTTTCGATGCCCTGCTGCGGCTGCAAGCAACGCTGGACATCGAGGAACTCCTGGCCAACTTCACTTCGTTGATCTCGGGTGAGCTGTCGATTGACGGCTACAGTTACACGGGTCCACGAGATTCGGCAATTCATTGCCAGTCCGGCCACACCAACCGGCACGCACTTGCCTATCAACTGATGGTCGAGACCGAGCATCTTGGCGAATTACTGGTCTACCGCGCCCGACCGTTCACCGAAGTTGAAAGCATGGGCCTCGAAGACATGCTCTGCCTGCTCGTCTACCCATTGCGAAATGGGCTGCGTTACCAGGAGGCCATACGCTCTTCGTTCACAGACCCCCTGACCGGCCTCGGCAATCGCTCGAACATGCTGCCGCAAATCCAACGGGAAATCAGCCTAAGCCACCGGGAGTCCCGCCAGGCCAGCCTCCTGATGATCGACATCGACCATTTCAAACTCATCAACGATGGCCATGGCCACCCAAGCGGCGACCAAGTTATCGTCTGCATCGCCGACATCATCCGCAGCACGGTACGCGATTTCGATCTGGTCTTTCGCTATGGCGGTGAGGAATTCGCGGTACTGCTGGTTAACACCGATAACTCACGCGCAACGCACGTCGCCGAGCGCCTGCGTAAAAACGTCGACATGCACACCTGTCGCTTACCCGACGGGCACGGTGTCTCGCCAACGATCAGTATCGGATTGAGTTCGCTGAGCCGACAGGACACGCCGCAAACCCTGATCGAGAGAGCTGACCGCGCCCTCTACCAAGCCAAGGCAGACGGGCGCAATTGCGTCCGCGACCACGCTCTCTGATGAGCCAAGTCCACCCGACAGCAGTTTTCGGCTAAGATGTCATGATAGTGTCCCGTGAATGCACGCCCATGCGCACAGCCCTACTCGAACCCTCATTGTTTGACAACCAATACGAAATCATCACCCATCCCCCGCGGATCGCGCGCCTGCTACGCGACATCCATGAGGATCGTGCGATGGTTACCCTCATACCCGATGAGGGAGAGCAGGCCTTCAGTACCGCTATCCTCGAAGGTAGCGAGGGGATGGCCCGCGATTACTTCATGCTCGATGAGTTTGTCCCTCGCGAGGGCAACAGAACCATCGTTCCAAACACCAAAATCTGGCTCCTCGGCCAACTCAAGGGCGTCAAATTCGCATTCGAATCCCACATCATCGAATCTGGAAGTGAAAATGGGATCCCGTTTCACCGAGCGAGCCTGCCGAAATTCATCCGTTATGAGCAGCGTCGGACAAGTTACAGGGTGAATGTTGCGCTGGGCATCAAAGCCGGCGTGCGTCTTGGAACACCGGAAACACACAATCCGCTGGCTGGCCAGCTACGCGACCTTTCGGTCGGCGGCGTCTCCGCAATATTGCCGGCCCTGCACCGACAGGCAATCATACCCGGCACACTCATGCCCTACTGTGAAGTCGAACTGCCGGGCGAGGGCACCATCGTAGCCGAGACGGAAATCCGCCATGTGCGTCCGTCCGCCGACAACACCAATACACAAGTGGGGCTCGCGTTCCACAACCTGACGGCCGATGCGCAGCGTCAGATACAGCGTAGCGTCAGTTATCTTGAACGAGAACAGCTCCGCAAGCAGCCAGACGATGATTGATCGCAACCAAACACCGCTACGGCGTAAGGAAACATGCGGACATGGCTGATGAAAGACTGGGCCAAACCGAATACAACACCTTCAGAAAATTCCTTTCCGATGCCTGTGGCATCGTCCTGGGCGACAACAAACACTATCTTGTCGTCAGCCGGCTGAACCGCATGGCGCGTGACGCGGGCCTACCTACGATCAGCGCTCTGCTGGCCAAGCTCCCACATGACCGCGAACTCGCCCGCCAGGCCGTTGAGGCCATGACGACCAACGAAACCTCCTGGTTCCGGGACCAACATCCGTTCAACAGCCTTCGTGACCACATACTCCCGGAACTGGCGCGCCGTGGCACCGCCATACGCCTCTGGTCAGCAGCCTGCTCATCCGGACAAGAACCTTACTCGTTGAGCATGATGATCGACGAAAGCCTGCGCACACACTCCGGCCTCTCGCTGGCCAATGTTCAGATCATCGCAACCGATGTTTCCAAGCAGATACTCGACGAAGCACGCACCGGCAGTTACGACGGTTTCAGCATGATGAGAGGCCTGACCGACGACCAGCGGCAGCGCTATTTTGTCAGCAAGGGGGATCGTTGGGAGATTACCCCTCGGGTCAAAGGTCGCGTCAGTTTCCGCGAATACAACCTGATGCAAAGCTATGCCTCGCTTGGCCGATTCGATGTAATTTTTTGTCGTAACGTTCTGATCTACTTCTCAGCGACCGCGAAGGAGGATATTCTCAGACGACTGGCGCAGGCTCTGAACCCTGGCGGGTATCTGTTCCTGGGAGCGGCGGAAACGGCAAGCA
This sequence comes from Acidihalobacter yilgarnensis, assembly GCF_001753245.1. Taxonomy (NCBI): domain Bacteria; kingdom Pseudomonadati; phylum Pseudomonadota; class Gammaproteobacteria; order Chromatiales; family Ectothiorhodospiraceae; genus Acidihalobacter; species Acidihalobacter yilgarnensis. The sequence continues at coordinate 2,332,981 of NZ_CP017415.1, forward strand.
GCGCGAGCGACCTGCTCGATCTCGTAAGATTCAATCCGGGAAGCGCCTACAAGCGCCGCTGAACGCAGCGTAACCTTTTTCAAACCTTGGCGAGAGGCTGGCCACCGCCGATGCCAGAATCGCCCTTTCGATCATAGGTAGCCGGTTCGACCGGCTCGCCACGTAACACCCGGAGCAAACGACGCACCTGACGTTGTCCACTGTTGTTGAGCGCGCCATTACGACGATTGAGAGCCTCGCAACGCGTTGTCTCATCCACGAGCACCCGCCAAGCGGCGGCCACTTCGGCTGGCGCAATAGACAGATAGCGATCCATCCCAACCGGATCCGCCCCATACCCCAAGCCCGCAAGCAATGCCGCACGCCGCTCACCGCTCGCCTCCAGAGACTGGATGAGGGCCTGCTTGGCATCCGCCAGCGACAACAGCGCCTCTACCTGCAAGCGCTCCAATGCATCGGATTCCGTCTCTAGAATCTCGCGCAGACGGGTCATAGCGGCAAATTCCTCACCGAGTATCGACAGCAGCATGGATTCGTCGTTGCTCACTACCTATCCCTCTCCCACGTCACAACATGGCTTGCCCACGGCGCCACGGGAGGCTGCACCGCGGGGTTTCAGGAACCCTTTGCCGGCCCCTCAAGACTCAGCAGCTTGCTCGCCACCTGGCTCGGGTTGATGTTGTACTGCCCGCTCTGAATAGCTTGACGCAACTGCGCCACACGTTGCTTATCCACAATCGGCTGTTGAGCAAGTCCGGCCTGCAACTGGGCGAGCTGCTGCCCACTCCGAGTCAAACTCACCGAATCACTCGAAGCAACGGGCGTCCCCGGGGTTTGGGTTTGGCTGCTGGCGGTGTCACGTGTCGACCCCAGCGCGGATGAATGGGAAGAACCCGCTGTATCGCCCGTAGCCTTGGCACCGCCTTGCTGTGGAATATTCTTGAGATCGATATTCATTGAATCACCCGTTGCCGAAGCCGTTTCGGACCCGAACTTCGCGTCCACATGCGGCAATCGCCTTTGCTGATGCCAGACTTATCGACCAAGCCTGACGAAACTTTAGCCCCATTCTGCTGCTGAGGCCAGCCTGGGCGATACGCACTAGCCACCGACTGTCACCTTCCCAGGCCCACTGACCACACCCTCGATGATGCGCTGGGAGTGGCTATTACGCACTTTGATCGCTTGACCACGCGATCCCGAGGCAAGCGCCACACCTTCGGTAGTCACTTCAATACCGCTCCCACCAGACATGACCGTTACCATTTGTCCACGGCGCACCAAAATGGGGGGGCTCAGCATTGCAGGCAGAACGACCTGACCCGCCATGACATCACGGGTCAGCACCTGCCCCACAGCCTGCGTCTTGCCAGTCAAATAGCCATAGGCGAGATTACTCAGATCGCGATCAGCCAATGCCAACTCCGAGGCCATCAGCTGCGTTCCGCGCACCAGCGGACGCACCGCCACGACCACCGCGAGCCTGGCCGAGACTTGAACGGGCACATACAGGGTCCAGGGATGCGGGCCGGCGCACCGCACGCCGATCACGGCATTACCAATCACGCGACCGCCACTCGGCTTGAAGGCATTCAGCCCTTGCGTACAGGCGGGCAGCGCCAGGCGCGCATCCAACGGTGATGCGCTGATGTGCAACTTCGCGCGCGGCAACCCCTGTTTCGCCTCCGCCAGCGCGAATGACTCCGCAGCATCGAGTATCCGCACATGCGGCTCCTGCGCATCCGCCGCCACGGCCCCGCCTAGCATAACGCCATACAGACAAAGCCCAAGGAAAACCCACCCCATTCGCCAGTTTCCCGACACTCAGCACCACCTCCAAAGACACATGACGATATTTTGACGGCCACAACAGGAGCGATTGTCGCGCAATGGCTGCCGCATCGCAGTAATGCATACCACTGTATAATCAGAAGCAATATACAGGCCACAGCTAAAGCCGCCGGTGCACGGGCAGGTTTTTTACAAGCTTCTAAACTCTTATTAGTTTCTGCCGACAACCTGTACATAACGACGATTAGCCGAATCAAGGGGCAGTATGACCGACATCCTCTCCGCCGTAGACAAACGCACCCGCCTTGCAGGCCAGAATCGGCTGGAACTGCTGCTCTTCCGGCTGGACAAGCAGCAGATTTTCGCCATTAACGTCTTCAAGGTCAGGGAAATCATACCCCAGCCCACGCTCAAAACCGTCCCGCAGGCGCATCCCTATGTGCTTGGGATCGCCAACATCCGTGGCCGGCCGACTTCGATCATTGAGGTCGCAAGGCCCTTAGGTCGGCGCGGCGTGCCCGCCGGACAGGAAAGCTTTGTCATCGTCACCGAATTCAACCGTAGCGTACAAGGCTTCAGGGTTGCATCGGTCGAGCGCATCATCAATATCAGTTGGGAATCGGTACTACCGCCGCCCAAAGGCAGCCGCTCCGGCCACTATATGACCGCGGTCACGCAGTATGAGGATCAACTGATCGAAATACTGGACGTCGAACGCATACTCGCCGATGTACAGGGCGTCAACACGGATGTCTCCGACAACCTCAAGGAGAGAGATCCGACGCAAAATGCCCAAACCCAACGCATCCTCGTCGCCGACGACTCCTCAGTCGCCCGACTACAGGTACGCCGGACACTTGAACAACTCGGGATGCAGGTCGTCCTCGCAAACGACGGCAAAGAAGCCTTGGACAAACTCGAAGCGGTCATGGCCTCCGACACGGAGCGCCAATTCGACATGGTGATTTCAGACATCGAAATGCCACGCATGGATGGTTACACGCTATGCAGCCGCATCCGGGCCGACAAAAGCCTCATCAACCTGCCGGTCATTCTCCACACCTCGCTGAGTGGGTCCTTCAACCAGGCCATGGTCGACCGCGTCGGCGCCACGGCATTTCTGCCGAAGTTCCAACCCGATGAATTCGCAGAAACAATTCTTCGCCTACTTCACCCCCGGCCCCATGAGGTGATAATCCCCGGACCCGGAGGTTAGAACCTCCGGGTCCCAACCCGCCGCCCGCCCAACGAGAACGCTGCTCCCACGCGAATCCATGCCTAACTCGGATATCTCCATCGAACAACTCGGCCGGCTGGAACCGCTCAGTCAGCTCAGCGAGGCTTCCCGGCAAGCGTTACTGCCCAAATCCAGAATCGATACACTGGAACCCGGCAAACGCCTCCCATCCCGCAATCGTGAGCGCTGGATCAGCTTCATCCTCGACGGCAGCATGGACCTGATGCAGGGTGATACGCTGCTCGAACGGATCGAACCCGGCATAGATGCGGCACGCTCCTTACGCCCGCTGTTCCCAGATGACAGCCTTGCGGAATACGCGGCGGTGATCACACAGACACGCCTGCTGAGTATTGCCCGGCAGGCTTTAGAGGAGGCCATCAAGGCCGAAAATGCCACAAACAGTGGCTATGATGTCGGCGAAGAGAGTATTTCCTCGGTCGAGAGCGATCTGCTCGAGCGGTTTTACAAGGCACTGAGCGATGGCCGCATGCAGCTTCCCAGCCTGCCGGAAATTGCCATCCGCATCAGGGAACTCGCCGCCGACGCCGAAACCAGCCTCAACGACCTGTCCAAAGTCATACAGGTCGACCCCTCGCTGACGGCTCGCCTGATTCAGGCCGCCAACAGCGCTGCTTACCGGGGCACGCGTGCGGTCGGCTCGGTGCGCGAGGCCATCACGCGCCTAGGTCTCAAGCGCACCGCCAGTCTTGCGATCAGCATCACGATGCACAATGTATTCAAGGCCCGCTCACCGCAAATCGCCCGCCAGATGCAGCTACTCTGGGAGACCAGCGTGGAGGTTTCGGCCATCGCCTATATCATTGCCCGGCATTCGCGCCTGATGGATCCCGATCACGCCTTGCTCGCCGGCCTTATGCACCGTGTCGGCGCCGTCCCGATACTCCTATTTTCCGAAAGCCTAGGGACCGGCATCGACGATCTCAAACTCGCTATCACCCGTCTGGCGCCCATGGTCGGCGGGGTTCTGCTCAAGGAATGGGGCTTTGATCACGATGTGGTGATCGCCATCGAAGAGGGAGAACAATGGATGCGCAGCCCTGAACTACCCGCTGACCTCTGCGACATCATCATCGCCGCCCGACTCTACGCAGACTTGCGCAACGATCGTCCGTTACCAGCCGCCTCACTGGCCGAGGTTCCCGCCTTCCGCAAACTCGGCCTAGCTGACATGGAATCCGATCGATCGCTGCAAGTGCTGGAAGATGCCGCCGAGGAAATCGCAAGCATACGCGAGTTCCTGAACTGATCATCCCGGAAGCGAATGGCGTGCCCATCGACATATTCAACCTTGCGCCATTAGCTGTACCGACATGCGAGGAGGCTTCGAAATCCGGTGGAATTCGGCATACGCGTCGACAGTCAGCAGCTTGCCCAGAGCGCCCAAGGCAGTACCTCACCTCGCGCCCAGCTAGCCGCTTGGCAAGTCGGGCAGGTGCTACGTGCCTTTGTCCTTGAAGGTACGCCCGCGCAGGCAGGTGGTGGTCCTGCGCGCCTGCAGATCGGCAATCTGCAGATTCCAGTCAGATCCCAAACGCCGCTGCAAACGGGCGAGTCATTACGCTTAAGTGTTCGGCGCGCCGGTAACGACATCGTCCTGGCACGGGCACCCGCAACGCCCCCCTCCGTATCGCCACAAACCGTTGCCATCGAACAAGCCGTGCGCAGTCTGCTGCCCGCGCAGCAGGCGCTCGATACCGTCCTGCGCGCCTTATCAAGGCTGTTGCCGCAATTACCTGCCGCCGCCGCAGGGTCCGCACGCGCACTAGTAGCCAACACACCCACGCCCGCACAACTCGCGACGGGTGGCGGCCTGAAGCAAGCCATGCTCAATTCCGGGGTCATGCTGGAATCCCGCCTTGCCGCAGGGCTGCCTCCATCGCCACTGGACATCAAGGCGACTGCGGCACGCCTACTCGATGTATTGCCAGTTCAGCCGACCACCCAGCCCGCAGCATCGAATCAAGCCCGGCAAATGGTCGAGGGACTCATCGGGCGAATCGGCATCAATCAGTTGCAAAGTCAGGTACCCGGCAGCAATACCCTTTACTGGTCCATCGAGCTCCCGGTACGGACCCCTCAGGGCTTCCATACGGTCCAGCTTGAAGTCGAGACGACGCCACCACATACCGGAACGCCGCCTACAGATGGGCAAGACTGGGTCGTCCGCCTCCACTTGGACCTGCCGCGAACCGGTCCGCTGGACGCTTATGTTGCAAGCCAACAGAACACGCTGTCGGCGCACTTCTGGACGGCTAACGCAGCCACCGCAACGCGTATCTCGAATGCCTTACCCGAGCTTGCGGCTGCTTGGTCAGCACAGGGCTTATCCCCCGGCATACTACAAAGCCATCGCGGCGAAGCGCCCCAGGCAAGACGAGCCTCGTCGGGAGTCAATAGATTGGTAGACACGCGCGCATGACTAAAAAACCCTTGCCGCCGACCACGCTTCACCGCCTGGCCATCGCCCTAAAATACAATGGGGAAGGCGCTCCCCGTATCACGGCCAAAGGGCGCGGCGAGGTCGGTGAGCGCATCATCGAGCTGGCTCGCGCGCATCAAGTCCCCCTACGCAACGACGCAGAATTATGCCAAGTACTGGCGCAAGTACCCTTGGGAGAGGAAATACCGGAAGCCTTGTACGTCGCGGTCGCCGAAGTACTGGCATTCGCCTATCGCCTCAATGGCCTGGCGCTGCACGAATTGCAACCGGACGTGGAGCCCTCTGACGTTCAACCTGGATCGGATGCCTCATGACGCCCCGCCCCGGCGACATGCAAGGCTTGCAGCAGATCAACTTCGCCGCGGGATAAACCGCACACCGTCATCAGCTCATCCGCAGGCATCCCCCGCTCCAGCAGCTTAAGTGCCTGTACGTGCGCGCCACCCGGCGCTTGCGCACGCAACTCCTGGCTATCCACACGCTCACGTAGACGGCTGTACAAGGTGTCGAACCGCTCCTCCAGCTCAGCGTCTCGCTGACGCATTTCCTGAATCGACTGCCGCAGCGATTCCAACTGCGACTGAACAAAAGCCGTTTGCGTTTTGCCGGTCTCGCGCTCGCCCCTGAGCTTGAGCACTTGCCAAGCCGCCCACGCGGCCACGACCGGAAAATAAATCAGATCCAAGGCCACCAATACGCTCAGCCAATCAATGTGCATGCACTACGCTCAGACATATTCGTCAATATGGCCCGGTTCCGAAGGCGGATGATTCTCTGGAACCGAAGGTGGCGGCGGCGGCCGGCGCGGCTTTCGTTGGCGATCCGGCGTCGTCGCTGGACGCCGCCCGGTATCGGCAGGCACCGAAGGGTGCAGAGGTTCGATTTCGTCCGCCACGTTGCGAGCACCTACATCGTCGCCAGCTCGGCCCATTCTTCCTCGTTGAGGAGCTTTTCGACATCGACCACGATGATCAGCTCCTTATCTCGCGACGCGACGCCCTGGATGTAACGCGCAGCCTCCTGATTACCGACACTGGGGCTAGGATCGATCTCATCCTGCCGGATACGTACAACTTCGGCGACCCCGTCGACCAATATGCCAACATCCTGGCCGGCGGCCTCAAGCACGATGATACGACTGGAATCGTCGGGCTCAGTGAATTCGAGACCCAGGCGTTGACGGGCATCGATGACGGTTACCACATTCCCTCGCAGGTTGATGATACCGAGTACGTATTCGGGCGCGCCGGGGACCGGCGATATTTCGCCCACACGCAACACTTCCTGCACCCGCATCACATCAAGCGCATAGACCTCGCCGCTGAGGAAAAAAGTCACGCACTGCAACTCATCCACCTTATTGACTCCACTCTTCTCTGCCATCGTCTTGTCCTCACCCGTCGGGCGTTATTTTCGCACCATGATTTCATCCACCCCTGCCACTCTGCGTGATCTCGGCCGCGAGGGACTCGATATCCAATAGGGCACACATCTGACTGGTCACGGTCCCGGCCAACCAGCGGCGGGAAGTTCGCTCCGTACGCCAGCGCACCGCATCCGCCTGCAGTGACACCACTGCGTCAACGCGATCGCAACACAGCCCCCAGCGCCCATCCTCTACCATTAGAATACGACTATAGATGCCATCCGCCTCGCCGTTTCGCACCTGTTCCTCCCGCTGCGACAGACGGTCGCGGGGAAACACCAGTTTGGCCGTATCAATAATCCCGGCCTGACGCCCGTCGAAGGACATCAAACCCATGAACCAAGGTGGGCGCCCAGGAGTCTGCGTCACGTGTTCGCCCCAGGGAATAATGCGCGTCAGTTTGACAAGCGGCACGGCCAACTTGAGGCCGCCGACGAAGAACAACAAACACTCAAAGCCCTGTTCCGCCCACTCCGGCACTGCTTTCAATCTTTCTACCGGCGCCGGAGTAACAACCACTTGCGACGTAACCGTGGGCACCAATGCCATACCAGGCTTGACCGCGGGCTCGGTGGGCAGCGGCGTCGGCACCGGTGAAGGCAAGGGCACCAGCTCGGCCACGGGCGCAGGCGCCACTGCTACCTCTGCAGAAGGATTGAGCAACCCATCCAGGTAAGCACTTAGAGCCAATTCCTGGGTGAAAAGCGCTCCAACTTTGGCTTGCGTCTTATCCACGGATCGCCTCGCGCAAAGAATGAATATTGCCACCCAGCGGGGTCTGCTCCAGCAGCCAGTCCAGCAACTGCGCATAAGCCTTGCTGCCCCGCGAAGACGGCTTCATCGTGGTCAGCGGCTGTCCGGCGCGGCTGGCTTCACGAAACTGCGTATCCACCGGTATCACGCCGGGCCATATCTCATCCGGATGATCACCGCGCAACTGGCGGAGTGTTTCGATCGAGGCGCGCGTGCGGCGGTCAAACAGGGTCGGCACCAGGGTGACATCCAAGGCGCGAGTACGCGAGCGCTGCACCATGCTGACCGTCCGCAACATACGCTCCAAACCCTTGAGGGCCAGAAATTCTGTCTGCACCGGCACCAGCAGGTGCTGACAGGCCGCCAATGCATTGACCATAAGCACACCGAGCATCGGCGGACAATCCATCAATACCCAGGAGTAGTGGGCACGCAGCATGGCGAGCGATTCAGCCACCACCAAGCCCATACCCTCCCGCCCGCCCAACTGCCGATCCAATGTCGCCATAGCCGTGCTGGCGCAAAGCAACGACATCCCTTCGACCGATGTCTCTACGGCAAGCGGCAACGGATTGAGTGCCTGCCCTTGGGCGCGGCGTTGAAACAAGGTGTAAAGGCCACTATCGGAACCTTCCGGGTTATATCCGAAATAACTTGTCAGTGAGCCATGCGGGTCAAGATCGAGCAGCAATACACGCTCGCCGGCACGCGCGAGAAGCCCCCCCAGACTAACCGTCGTGGTCGTCTTGCCCACACCACCTTTTTGATTAGCCACCGCCACGATGTTCATGATCGATTTCCCCCAACACCAGCGGTCTTTCCTGCGCTATCCGTCATGTCAGCACCCGGCCTCTGAAAAAGTGCAGGAGAGCCAGTACCGGCCTGCTCCAACGCCTTGCTCGCAGCCAGTACCACCAGATCCACCCGCCGATTCTGACTTCGCCCGGCCGCCGTCGCATTGCTTGCAATCGGCTTGTATTGCCCGTACCCGACCGCAGCCATACGCTGTGGTCCAACGCCAAATTCCGCCATTAAACGCACCACCGAAGCGGCGCGCGCCGCCGATAATTCCCAATTGGAGGGAAATTCGACGCTATGTATAGGTATATCGTCCGTAAAACCCTCAACCTGAATCCGATTCGGCAAGGGTGCGAGTGCCTTCGCCACTTCCTGGATAATCTGCGTCGCCGTTGGCGCCAGACGGATACTGCCGCTCGAAAACAGAAAGTCCGTGTTGATTTTGATATCGATCCACAATCGATGGACATTTACCGATACAAGATTCTGCTTGACCAGATTACCCAAACGACGCTGAATTTCGTCACCCATGGCACGAATCGCAGCCTCGGTGGTGGCGAGTTGGTCGTCCGGCGCCTGCGCCGAACGCAGCGCAGCCGCCTGTCGCGCAGGTAGTAATGGCTTGGGCATCATCGATTGCGGAAGATTCTGCATCTCGACCGGTGCCGGAAAATTTTGCAGCGGCGTCGTTGCCGGTGGACCTGAGGCCACCACCTTGCCCTCCTGGATCGGGTCGAGCGAACGGGGCACGCTGTGGAAGGCGGCGACCAGGGACTCCGACAACACTCGATATTTGCCTACATTCACCGACGAAATCGCGTACATGACCACAAAAAAAGCAAACAACAAGGTGATGAAATCCGCATAGGAAACTAACCAGCGCTCCAGGTTTTCATGTTCAACCGCTTTTTTCCGTGATCGACGCGCCATGGCCTAACCTCCGTATGCCCGATTCATTGCACATACCCCTGCAACTTGGCCTCGATCGCGCGCGGGTTCTCTCCTTCCGCAATGGCAGCAAGACCCTCTATGGTCATTTCGCGCACCTTGCTCTGACGGTGGATAATGGATTTAAGCTTGTTCGCGATGGGCAACAAAAACAAATTAGCCGCACCAACGCCATAGATCGTCGCCACGAAAGCCACCGCGATACCGGCACCAAGCTTGGTCGGATCGGCAAGATTTTCCATCACATGGATCAATCCCATCACCGCACCCAAAATACCCACGGTCGGGGCATAGCCACCGGCTGCCTCGTAAACCTTCGCGGCATGCATCAGCTGCTCCTCCGTCGCATCCAGCTCTACCTCCAACACGCTGCGGATGGCCTCCGGCTCACGACCGTCGACCAGCATCTGCAAACCCTTGCGAGCAAACGGCTCCTCCAGCGCATCCGAGACACCTTCGAGCCCGAGCAGACCCTCGCGGCGCGCGATCTGGCACCATTCCACAATCGATTCGATCTGTCGCTCCGGTTCGATCGACGGTGGCTTGAAGACCCACAGCCCCATCCTGACCGCACGCCAAAAGACCGGCAGGGGGCTCTGCAGCAACACGGCACCCAACGTCCCGCCCATCACGATGATGAAGGCGGTCAGCTGCAGGAGGGAGCCGATATGCCCCCCCTCGATATAATTGCCACCGATTACGGCACCCAGTGCGATCAAGATGCCCAGCAGGCTGAGTATGTCCATCACCTACTTCCTCTGGGCAAATGCCGTAAACCATCACGGGAGACCAAAACCAAGCTCCCCGCTCCCTGTATCTCGTGATCCACGACCTCGGCGTGCCGTGCTTCATCAGCCGCTGACCCACAACGTGGCCAACGACGTACCGTCAGAATGCGCCGACCAGGGCCTTGCCGCATTCATCCAGGGCCAAAACACGATCCGTCAACCCCGCCTCGGCCACCGCCGCCGGCATGCCATAAACCGTTGAACTGGCCTGATCCTGGGACCAGATCGTCGATCCGTTCCGCTTCATCAACCGAGCACCCTCCCGACCATCGGCTCCCATGCCCGTCAAGATAATGCCGAGATTGCCACCTGGATTAATGCGCTCGGCACTGGAGAAGGTGACATCCACACTAGGCCGGTAATGCAGCTCCGGAGGACTTTCACCAATACGCACACGCATCGCGCCCGGGCTGCCCTCGAGTATCATCTGCATACCGCCTGGGGCCAATAATGCGACGCCCGGACGCAAAGTCGTCTGATCCTTAGCTTCTTGAACCTCAATAGCGCACAAGCCATTGAGACGCTCGGCAAATGCAGGTGTGAATGCTGCCGGCATATGCTGAACCAGCAATAGCGGTCGACTGAAATTGGCCGGTAGGGCCATCAATACCTTCTGCAGCGCAACGGGGCCGCCGGTGGAAGTGCCTATGAGCACCAATCGGCATTGTGGCAGCTTGGCGCCAACCCGACTGATCGGCATCGGTGCGCGCGCGGCAGGCCGACCAAAAGCCGTACCGGCCGGTGGTGCGACCGGCGCCGAGCGACGACGTGCCAATGCCTTGACCCGCTGACAGAGCACTCGTCCCACCTCGCTTCGGTCACGCGCGATCTCTTCGAATTGCTTTGGGAGAAAATCGGCTGCACCGGCATCCAGCGCATCCAGCGTCGCCTTCGCGCCCTCATGTGTCAGCGATGAGAACATCAAGATCGGCCTGGGGTGGCTCGACATGATGTGTCGAGCCGCGGTAATGCCGTCCATCACCGGCATCTCGATGTCCATCGTCACGATGTCGGGTTTGTGTTCGGCGACACAGGCGACCGCTTCCCGCCCGTTGGTGGCAACCGCCACCACTTCTATATCCGGGTCGGACTCCAGCATTCCCCTGACGGCACGCCTGAAAAAGGCAGAATCGTCGACCACCAACACACGTACTTTCATCCTCAATCCTTAATGTCTGCAACCCTGCGCGTGAATATTGGCTCAGGCAGCCAACCCCTTCGCACGCATGAGCCCTGGCAAATCAAGTATCAGCGCCAGATGACCGTCTCCGGTAATGGTGGCACCAGCATAGCCGGGCACGTGACGTAATCCTGGTCCCAAGGGCTTGATGACAACCTCTTCCTGACCTAGCAGCTCGTCCACTACATAGCCCACACGCCGGTTATCTACATGGGCGACGACGACATGCCCGAGTGGGTCAACGCCCGCCGGCCCGTGCCCACCCTTGAGACGCAACCATTCACCGAGTCTAACCAGTGGCAAGGCCTTGCCACGCACCAAAATGACTTCTCGATTGTCGACAATCTTGGTTTGCGTGAGATCCATGTCCAGAATTTCGCCGATCGAACTCAAGGGAATGGCAAAAGGACGCCGCCGAATTTTGACCATCAGCGTGGGCACGATGGCCAAGGTGAGCGGCAGGCGGATGCGGATGATGGTGCCTCGCCCCAAGACGGAATCGATCTCGATGGCACCATTGAGTCCGGCGATGCGCGTCTTGACCACATCCATGCCGACACCTCGGCCGGAAACGTCCGACACCTGCTCCTTGGTCGAGAAACCCGGCCTGAAGATCAGGTCAAAGGCCTCCGTATCCGTCATCCGTTGTGACATCGTTTCGTCGATCAAGCCTTTTTCGATCGCCTTGGCGCGCAGGACTGCCGCGTCCATACCTTTACCATCATCCTCGATGACCAGCAGGATATGATCGCCCTGTTGCGCGGCCGAGAGAACCAAGTGGCCGATTACGGGCTTGCCTTGTTTACGACGATCCTCCGGCATCTCGATACCGTGATCCACCGAATTGCGCACTAGGTGAACCAACGGATCGGCGAGTGCCTCAACGAGGTTCTTGTCGAGCTCGGTGTCCTCGCCACGCAGTTCGAGGTTGACCTCCTTCTTCAAACTTTTGGCGAGATCACGTACCACGCGGGGGAATCGCCCGAAGACCTTCTTGATGGGCTGCATACGGGTATGCATCACAGCCACCTGAAGGTCCGTGGTGACCAACTCAAGGCTGGAGATGGCCCCCGCCACGCTTTCTTCCTTGATTTGTGCGCCCAGGGTCACCAATCGATTACGTACCAGTACCAGCTCTCCCACCAGATTCATGATGTCGTCGAGACGCTTGACGTCAACGCGCACCGTACTCTCCGCCGCAGGGGTGGCGGTGGCCGACGCAGGGCCATTCGCGCTGCGCGCGGCTGCGGCCTGGGTTGGGGCCGGCACATCTTTTTGTGGTGGCTGCGTCGCTGCGATCGTTGGCTCGGGCTCGGGCTCGGGCGGCACGACAACCGTCCGCTCCGCAGCTGGCGCCTCCTCTGCGGGACCGGGTGAAGCGCCCTTGCCATAAAGCTGATCCAGCAGCGCCTCGAACTCTGCCTCGCTGATGTCTTCCCCTCCGGTCGAAGCAGCACCTTCCGACTGCGTGGAAGATTCGTTTACCGCACCGGTGTGCTTACCCTGTCCATGCAACTGGTCGAGCAACGCCTCGAATTCATCGTCGGATATTTCATTGCCAGACGTCGAAGACTCCACGACCTCCGTGACTTCCTCACGCACTACACCAGACTCTGCGCTATCCGCTGCTTTGAGCATGGCCTCGAAGGCGGCATCCGTATCATCAGGCTGGGCGGGAGCGGGGGGGGAGAAGGCGGAGCAGCAACCGCGGGTGATTTCCCTGCGACCAAATCGGCGAGACGGCGCATCAGCTCAGCTTCGGCCGGCTCTGGCGCAACCCCGCCGCGCAAATTGTCGAACATGACATTCAGTGCGTCGAGCACCGCCAGAATGACGTCCATCAAGTCGCCATCCACCGTACGCTCACCCTGACGCAGTTGATTAAATACATCCTCTGAGTGGTGGCAAACGTCGACCAGCGGCGTCAGCGCCAGGAATCCGGCTCCTCCTTTGATGGTGTGGAAACCCCGAAAAATGGCATTGAGGAGGTTCGTATCCGTCGGGTTTTGCTCAAGCTCGAGCAATTGCCCGCCGAGGCCATCGAGAATTTCACCGGCCTCAACCAGGAAATCCTGCAGCAGTTCGTCATCAGCTCCGATCGTCATGTCGTCTCCAGGGCCCTTCCGGGTATGGAATATCCATGGGCATATGCTTTAAGCACGACTCAGAAACCCAGGCTAGAGAGCAAGTCATCAACTTCATCCTGCCCGCTCACGATACCCGCCTTGTCCACGCCTGGGACGGCAGGACCGAAACCCTTGCCGCTGCTGGCGTCTTCCGGAACGGTTTCCGCAGGTCGCTTGCCGTCCAACTTCACCAGACGCTCGCTCGCCACCTTGACGATACCGACCAGCCCTTCTTCGACCTCCTGCACCAGCTCGATCACCCGGCGGATCACCTGCCCGGTAAGATCCTGAAAATCCTGCGCCAACATCACGTCGGAAAGCTGCGAAGAAACCGTCGAAACCTCCTCCTTAACTTCCGTCAGAAAGGCGTCCAGGGACCCTCCCAGCTCACGAAATTCCTCCACGCTCAATTCACGGCGTTTGAATTTCGCCCACCCCTCCGAAAGAGATTCCGCACGATGACTCAATGTGGTCAACCGCGGCATGCTGTCTTCGATGGCGTTTAGCGTCCGATGCGCGGCCTGCTCCGTCAGCGTAACGACATAATTGAGCCTTTCTTTAGCGTTGGGGATTTCCTCATGCGTGATTTCAGCCACGCGGGAATCCAGTCTGAAGCTATTCAACGCCTCATGCAGATCACGCGTCAGCCGACCCAACTCATTGAAAAGGCTCCGGTCCTGCTGTGCGCCGAGAGATGACAACAGATCGCTGACGGGCCCTTCATCCCCCGCCTCCAGTGCCGACACCAACAGACGCGCCAGTACCAACCGATCGTCCCCCGTGGGTACGCCCTGCTTGCCGTCCTCATTTTTATCCACGCCCGCGTCTCTCCCGTATCCGCCTTAACCTTCGATTCGCTCGAAAATTTTGTCGATCTTTTCCTTGAGCGTCTCTGCGGAAAAGGGTTTGACCACATAACCATTCACGCCGGCCTGTGCCGCTTCGACGATCTGGTCCCGCCTAGCCTCAGCCGTCACCATCAGAACAGGTAACTTGGCCAGCTTGGGGTCCGCACGCACCGCTTTGAGCAATTCGATACCCGGCATGATCGGCATGTTCCAGTCCGTTACCAGGAAATCGAACTTGCCCGACTGCAATAATGGCAAGGCCGTACTACCGTCATCGGCCTCGGCCGTATTATTGAAACCTAGCTCTCGCAGCAGGTTTTTGATGATGCGCCGCATCGTGGAAAAGTCGTCCACGATGAGAATCTGCATGTTCTTATCCACGAAACACACTCCTTGAGATTCAATCTGCCTAACCCCGGCGGCACCTCAGGTGCGCCAGTCGACCATCCTTGCACGCAACCGTATCAGCGCCTGACTGTGGATCTGAGACACCCTCGATTCCGACACGCCCAGCACTTCCCCGATCTCGCGCAGGTTAAGTTCCTCGTCATAATACAATGACAACACCAGCGCCTCGCGTTCGGGTAGCGCACTGATGGTCCTTGCCAACGCCTGCCTGAAGTCATCGTTGGAAAGATGGTCCAGCGGCCCAGACACCCGCGTTTCACCGATTCGTCCGCCCTCACGCTCGTCATCTCCATCGCCGTCTCCGAAGGATTCCTCGAAGCTGAAGACCTGATAGCCCGTCGCGTCACGTAGCAAACGGTGATACTCCTCCAATGACACTTCCATCTCAGCGGCAACCTCGATCGCTCGTGCCGCTCGTCCGAGTCGGTTCTCCACAACACGCAGCGCGGCCGAAATTTCCCGCGCCTTGCGGTGCACCGAGCGTGGCGCCCAATCATTGCGGCGCACCTCATCGAGCATCGCCCCTCGCACGCGTATGCCCGCATAGGTCTCGAAGCTCGCGCCCTGGCCGGCATTGTAATGCTTAGCGGCCTCAATCAAACCGACGATCCCGGTTTGCACCAGATCGTCGAGCTGCACATTCGGCGGCAGTCGGTGGATCAGGTGATAGGCAATCCGTTTGACCATCGGGGCATGCTCGGCCACCAGGCGGTCAACATCAGCGGCCTCGCGCGCGGGGTACATATTCAGTCGGCCCACTGCACGTCCGCCGGGGCGGGCCCATGCACCAATCGTTCGACGAAAAATTCCAGATGCCCGCGCGAACCCGTCAGTCTGGGGAGGTTATCGGCCTTTGCCGCCAAATTCTTGAATGCCCGACCGGCCGGGCCGCCGGGGTAGAGCTCAACCACCGCCCCTTGACGCTGAACTGCCTGGCGTAGCAAAGGATCTTCCGGCACTGCGCCTAGATAATGCAGTGTGACATCGAGAAAACGGCCGCAAACCGCGGCCATCTTGCGATAAAGCGCGCTCCCTTCTTGCTCATCGCGTACGCGATTGGCCAGCACGTGGAAGCGTCCGATCTGGTGCTCCCGACTGAGCACCTTGATGAGCGCATAGGCATCCGTCATCGAAGCTGGTTCGTCACAAACCACCACGATCACCTCCTGGGCGGCCCGCGTGTAACTGATCACATCTGCCGAAATACCGGCAGGCGTATCCACGATGAGTACATCCAGTGGCAGACTCAGTTCGCTGAAGGCGCGGATCAATCCGGCATGTTCGATTTGAGATAGATCGGCCATATGCGAAATCCCGGATGCGGCCGGTACCACATGAATGCCGCGGGGCCCGCTGACGAGTATTTCATCGAGCGTGCACTCGCCACTCATCACATGAGAGAGATTCACACGCGGCTGCAGACCCAGCATGACGTCCACATTGGCTAGGCCAAGGTCGGCGTCCATGAGCATGACTTCGCGGCCCCGTCCAGCCAGCGCCACCGCGAGATTGACCGATACGTTGGTCTTACCGACACCGCCCTTGCCACTGGCCACCGCCATGACCCTGACCGGGCGCAGTTCGCGCACACGCCTAAGCCCGTCAGCTTGGTCCACAGTGTCACCCGACGTAAGCATATCGATCGCTTCCCTTGTGTTTGCATCGCCCGCCAGTAGGCAGCGGTTCCCGTTCACGACGTTTGACCAATGCCAATGCCTGACTGACGATACGCTGCACGCGAGCTGGCTCGAGGTCTTCGGCCACTCGCTGTCCGGTGCCCAGATAACTCAAGGGCAGGCCCGCACGGATAAGCGCCGAAAGCGACGCACCCAGAGCCTCGGCCTCATCGAATTTACTGAGTATCGCGCCACTCAGCGGTACGCGTCCGAAGCGGCGAACCGTCTCGCCCAATACGTCGCGCGCGGCATTCGCGGCGACAACCAGATACAGACGAATATCAGGAATTGAGGCAAGCGCCTGCAGCTCCACCGTCAGTCGCGCGTCCCTAGGCGCGATGCCCGGCGTATCGACTAGGATCAATCGCTTATCGGTCTGCCCGGCAATGATTTTTGTCAGCGCCTCGGCATCATCCGCCTGATAGACCGGCACACCGAGCAGTTGTCCCAATGTGCTCAACTGCGCCTGCGCCCCAATTCTATAGCTGTCAGTGCTGACCAGCGCTACCTGCCCTCGCCCATGGCGGATGAGATATCGCGCCGCCAGCTTGGCCAGTGTCGTGGTCTTGCCAACACCGGTCGGGCCAACGAGTGCGACCACGCCACCTTTCTGGACGATCTCGTCGCTCCCAACCGCCAGCCGCCGCCCGAGTGCCTTGAGCCCATCACGCCAAGCCTCGCGCTCATCGCGGAGCGGGCCGACGCTTTCAGCCAGCTCGCGGGCCAAATCCGAGTCCATCCCCATGCGCTCGAACTGTCGCACGACCTCGGCCCGCCGGGGCTGTTCGCGCGTAAATTCGCGCCAGGTCAGCTGCGACAGCTGGTTTTCCAGCAAACCACGCATGGAAGCGAGCTCCCGTTGCAGGGCCGCAACGGTACGCGCATCGGCATGTCCGTCCGAGGATGTCGGCCTGACCACCGGCATCGATGTCGGTCCGACTTCGGGTTTGGCTGTCACCACCTCGCTCTGGACCTGTGGAGACACATCCGGTGTGGTAATCGGCGCGGTCTCCTGCGCCGCGCCATTTACCCATTCGGCATCGAAATCAACAGCCGCAACCAGCTCGATCCCGCCGTCGACACGTCGGCTCGACAGGATGACCGCATCAGCGCCCAACTCGTCGCGCACCAGACGGATCGCCTGCCGCATCTCGCTCGCCACAAAGCGCTTGATTTTCATACCATCGATTCCTCGTTGGATCGTCCATCAACGGGCTTCCCGCCCGAATTCATCGATGCCACCCGGCGGTCTGCATCCGTTATTACGCAATACGCCGGATTCAATGGTTGCCCCCCAGGGTGGCAATGACGCGCAGGCGTTTGTTCTCTGGTATTTCTGTAAACGCCAGCACATTCAAACCGCGAACCGTGGGTCTCAACCATTTCGCCAACCAGGGACGCAGATCTGGGGATACCACCAGTACCGCGGGTTCACCTGCCATTTCCTGTCGCTGGGCGGCCTGGGCAACCGCCTGCCGAACCTGTTCGGCCAAGCCGGGCTCCAATCCGAGCCCGCCGCCCTGAAGGGATTTGTGCAATAACTGTTCCAGTGTCGGATCAAGTGTCATCAGCTTGAGTTCATCGGCCGGCCCGTATATCTGCTGGACGATCGAGCGGCCCAATGCGGCACGTGCCGCAGCCGTCAATGCGTCAGCATCTTGACTCTTGGTGGCCTGCTCCGCCATGGATTCGGCGATCGTACGCAAATCTCGGATTGGCACACCCTCCGCCAGCAGGTTCTGCAGCACCTTGAGCACAACACCGAGCGCCAGTGGTTTGGGAGTGAGGTTCTCGACCAGCTTGGGTGCGCTTTGCCCGAGTTTGTCGAGCAAGTGCTGGACTTCCTCGTGTCCCAGCAGTTCCTGCGCATGCGCCTGTAGAATCTGACTCAAGTGGGTCGCGATCACCGTTGACGGGTCCACCACCGTATAGCCTAGGGTCTGAGCCTGGTCGCGGCTATCCAATTCGATCCACACGGCCTCAAGACCGAAGCTCGGATCCCGCGTGTTGATCCCCTGGATCGCGCCAAAAACCTGCCCGGGATTGATCGCAAGCTCGCGTTCCGGGTAGACCTCGGCTTCGCCCACGGGCACGCCCATCAGGCTGATGCGATAGATATTCGGCCCCAGATCAAGATTGTCACGGATGTGCACCGGGTGGACCAGAAAGCCAAGTTCCTGCGAGAGCTTGCGGCGCACGCCCTTGATACGGGCCATCAAGGCGCCGCCCTGAACCTTGTCTACCAGCGGGATCAGTCGATATCCGACCTCCAGACCGATGATATCCACCGCCGCCACGTCGTCCCACGACAACTCCTGCACCTGCGGCTCACCGATGGCGGCCTCTGCCTGACGTTGTTCGGCCTGCACGGCCTCCGTGCGACTGCGTGTGATCAGATAGCCGCCCGCGAGCAACAGGCTGGCCAACCCGAGGAAGACCAGATTCGGCATCCCAGGCACCAGGCCGAGCAGACCTAGAACACCGGCGGTAATGTAGAGCGCACGTGGGTTCGCGAACAGCTGCGACATCACCTGCTCGCCCATATCCTGGGCCGCGGACACACGCGTGACGATAATCGCCGTGGCCGTCGACAGCAGCAACGAAGGGATTTGCGCCACCAGGCCGTCGCCGATGGTCAACAAAACGTAATTATGCGTCGCCGACTGCAGGCTCATCCCGTGCTGGACCATGCCGATCACGAGGCCGCCGATGATATTGACGAACAGGATGATGATGCCGGCAATCGCATCACCGCGGACGAATTTGCTCGCGCCATCCATGGAGCCGTAGAAATCCGCCTCACGGACCACTTCCTCACGCCGGGTACGCGCGTCGTCCTGAGTGATCAACCCAGCGTTGAGGTCCGCGTCGATGGCCATCTGCTTGCCTGGCATGGCATCCAGGGTAAAGCGTGCGCTCACTTCCGAGACACGCCCGGCACCCTTGGTCACCACCACGAAGTTGATTACCACCAGGATAGTGAAGACCACCAGACCGACGGCATAATTGCCACCCACGACAAAATCGCCGAAGGCCTCGATCACGTGACCGGCGGCAGCGGTGCCCGTATACCCATTGAGCAGCACTACGCGCGTGGAAGCCACGTTCAGGGCAAGACGCAATAGCGTCGCGACCAGGAGGACCGTGGGAAATACTGCGAAATCGAGCGGCCGACTGGCATAAACCGTCACCAGCACGACCACCATCGACAGGGCAATATTGAAAGTAAACAGCACGTCGAGCGCAAAGGGCGGCATCGGCAAGGTGATCATCGCCAACATCGCGAGCAACACCACCGGCACCCCCAGACCGAAGCGGCTCAACCCTCGCAGTGCGCCCAGTGTGCCGGTCGCCACGGTAGCCATCAGTCAACCCTCCCCTGCGGCACTTCGGCAAGCTCTGGCGGCACTTCGAGCGCCGGCAACGCGCCGAGAGTACCGGCGCCGGTTTTGAGCTGATAGACGTAGGCGAGCAGCTGCGCCACAGCGATATACAGGGCTGCCGGCACCTCGTCGTTCAACCGAGTATGGAAATAGATGGCACGCGCGAGTCCTGGCGCGGACTGAACCATCACGCCATGCTCGGCCGCTATCTCGCGGATACGCGCGGCGACCTGCCCCTTACCCTTGGCGATCACACGTGGCGCGCGCATACGGTCCTGGTCGTAACGCAAGGCGACCGCGTAGTGCGTCGGGTTGGTGACCACCACATCCGCCTTGGGAACCTCCTGCATCATCCGCCGCTGAGAGATCTCACGCTGGAGTTGGCGCTGGCGGCGTTTGATATCCGGCTGCCCCTCGGTCTCCTTGGATTCGTCACGGACCTCTTGTCGAGTCATCCGCAATTGCTTGGCGTGCTGCCAGATCTGGAACGGCGCATCGACCGCCGCAATGATGATCATGCTCGCCGCAAAGGCCAGGAAGGACCAACCGACCATCTGACCCGTTGCGGCCAGCGCGGGACGCAGCGCATAGCCTCCGAGGGCCAGCAACGGCGGTCCCTCGAACCACAACACGATCACGGCCACTACCGCCACCACCAGAAACTTCACCAATGCCTTGCCCAACTCCATCAGGCCATTGACCGAAAACACACGTCCCAACCCCGTCAGCGGATCGAGTCGATCCCAGCGGAAACCGATCGCCTGGAAGCTGAAGCTGATACCGCCGAGCACCACCGAGGCGAGCAGGGCCGCCAGCGCAAGTAACATGAGTAGTGGTGCAAGCAAGCGCAATGCCTGCGCCACGGCCCCAGCCAATGCCGGGTACAGCGCACCCGGATCCATGATCAGGGAGCGGTCAAGCGTCAAACCGTTACGCATCGACTGCATCAATCCTTCCGCCAGCGAGGGGCCGAGCGCGAGCAAGCCTCCGGCTGCCGCCAGCAACACAGCCGTGGTCACCAGTTCACGCGAGCGCGCGACCTGCCCACGGTCGCGCGCTTCCTGCAGGCGTTTGGGTGTGGCTTCCTCGGTACGTTCCTGAAAGTCGTCGCGGGCCATTTAGCTCACCCGCCCAACACGCGTGACAGCAACATGAAGGTTTGCCCCATTAAATTGGAAAATTGAGGCACCAAACTCGGTAGGCTGAGCAGGATCAGCACGAAGCCAAGCATGATCGTCATCGGGAATCCGACCGCGAATATGTTGAGCTGTGGCGCGGCGCGCGTAATCACGCCAAAGGCGAGATTCACCAACAGCAGCGCCGCAACGGCCGGCAAGGCAACCATCAGACCGAGCCTGAACATCTGAGTGCCCCAAGTCGCCACTCGCCACAGGCCCTCGCGATCTATGCCGATCAGACCAACGGGCAGCCAATGGAAGCTGCGCACCAACATATCGATAAGCAGCAGATGCCCATTGAAGGTCAGGAACAGCAAAGTTCCCAAGATGACGTAGTACTGGCTGACGACTGGTACTTGCACGCCGTTCTGAGGATCGACCAGCGTCGCGAAACCCAACCCCATGCTCAGCGCGACGGATTGACCTGCAATCACCAGGGTAGCGAACAACATTTGCATGATCAGCCCCATCGTGACGCCGATCAGCACCTGATAAGCCGTGATCAGCCCCCCTTCGATGCTTACCGGGTCGATCGCCGGCGCGGGCGGGATGAAGGCATGAATTGTCCAGGCGAGCATCAGGGCAAGCGCAAGCCGTACGCGCACCGGCACGGTGTTGGCACCGAACATTGGCGCCGACAGCAACATCGCGCTGATCCGAATGAAGGGCCAGATGATACCGCCCACCCATGCTGCCACCTCGCTCGTCGTCAATGTCACCGTCATCAGCGCACCTCAGCCAATCAGCCCAGGGATGCTCATGTACAATTGCCGCGTGTAATCAATCAACAACCCCAGCATCCAGTGTCCCGCAATCGCCAGTGCTACCGCCGTCGCGATCAATTTGGGGATGAAACTCAATGTCATTTCCTGAATCTGGGTGGCCGCTTGCAGCATGCCGATGAGCACACCCACTACCAGGGCGGTCAGAAGCAGAGGTGCCGCCAGCAGCATGGCTACCTTCATCGCCTCCTGGCCAATCATCAAAATCGTGTCAGGTGTCATCGGCTCTCCCTCAGTGGTAGAAGCTCGATGCCAGAGTGCCCATGATCAGAGTCCAGCCGTCGACGAGTACGAAGAGCATCAACTTGAAGGGCAGCGATATGATCATCGGCGAAAGCATGACCATACCCATGGACATGAGTGCGCTGGCGACCACCAGATCGATGATGAGAAATGGAATCAGGATCAGAAAGCCGATCTGGAAGGCCGTCTTGAGTTCGCTGGTCACAAAGGCCGGCACCAGCAGAGAAAAGGGCACATCCTTGGGATTTTCGAACTTTCCATGGTGGGCAATGCGAGCGAACATCGCCAAGTCCGCCTCACGCGTCTGGTGCAGCATAAAGGTCCGGAAGGGTTGTGCCGCCTTTTCGATCGCGGCCTGCGCCGGCAAGGTGCCGGCCATGTAAGGCTTGACTCCATTCTGATATGCAGCCGTGAACACCGGCGACATGATGAAAAATGTCAGGAATAGCGCCAATCCGACGAGGATTTGGTTCGACGGCGTTTGGCTGGTGCCCAGACCCTGCCGCAACAGGGCAAGCACAACGATGATGCGCGTGAACGCGGTCATCATGATCAATGCCGCAGGCAGGAAGCTGAGCGCGGTCATCAGCGCAAGCACCTGAAGGCTGATGGAATAAGTCTCAGCCCCGTTACCACCCGGTGTAACCGTCAACAGCGGTAACGTGCCCGCCGGTGCTGCGCTAACCACCGCGGGGAGTAATGCCAGCCCCAGCATCGATAATAGGCTCAGAGCCGCTCTCATGATCGCGCGCGTCCGCCCAGGGCAGCGGCCAGCCGAGCCTTGAAGCTCTCGCCGGGTGCCATATCGGACGCTGGCACAGATTGCAGGGGTTGAGGTAACACATGCAGGCGACTGACGCGTCCGGGCGCCACACCCAGCAGAATTTGTTCCTCGCCGACCTGCAGCAGGATTGCACGCTCACGCGTGCCCAGCGAAACCGCCGCAACCACGCGCAGCTGCCCCTGCACCGAACCCTGTATCCGATTGACGCGTTTGAGCACCCAGAGCAAGGCCACAATACCGGCAATCACCACGCCCAGCCCCAGAAACATCTGGATGAAGTAACCGGCACCTACCACAGGCATACCGCCCGGCTCCGTACCTTGGGCCCAGACGGACAGCGGCATGAATGCCAGACCGCAGATCGCTATACGTGTCAGTATCTTGTTCACCGCAATTTACGCACGCGCTCGGCCGGACTGATCACATCGGTGAGACGGATACCGTATTTTTCGTTGACGACGACCACCTCCCCATGCGCAATCAATGTGCCGTTCACCAGCACATCCAAAGGCTCTCCCGCCAGACGATCCAATTCGACCACCGACCCCTGATTGAGTCGCAGCAAATTGCGTATCGGGAGGTGCGTACGACCGATTTCCATCGATATACTTACCGGCACGTCCAGAATCACATCCAGATTCATATCGCCGCCGAGTTCAACATCCCGAGCGCCCATCTCGCCCGTAACATCCTCGAGCTGCCCGAAGGCAGCCTTCTCGAAATCGGGCTCCGCTTTTTTCGGCGCTGCTTCAGGCGCCTCCACCTCTTCCTTCGCGGTGGCATCGCCCGTTGCATTGGCCTGTTCGGCCAGCGCCTCCGCCCACGGATCGCCAGCCTCCTCCTGCTCTGGTTCTTTGGTATCTGCACTCATGACTAGGCCCCTACAGCTAATATTCCCGTTTCACGTGTTCGGTCACCTGCACCGCGTTGTAGCCCTGATGTGTACCAAAACGCCCACGCATCACCGTCAATCCCTCGGAACGGATACTCACCGTCTTGGGCATATCGAAAGGAATGATGTCACCCGGTTTCATGCGCAGGACATCGCGCAGAGTGAGTTCCGTTTCAGCTAACAGGCCGACCACCTCGACCGGTGCTTCCGCCACCTCGCTGCGCAGAGCGCGCAGCCAACGGTCGTCAACCTCCGAACGATCACTCTGAATGCCTGCATCCAAGACATCCCGAATCGGCTCGACCATGGAATACGGCATGGTGACATGCAAATCGCCGCCGCCACCTTCTAGCTCCACATGAAAGGTCGAGACCACCACAACCTCCGTGGGACTGACGATATTGGCGAATTGTGGATTGACCTCCGAATTCATGTATTCGAAGAACAGTGGCATAACTGGCGCCCAAGCCTCCTTCATATCCTTGTAGCTGAGATCGAGCACCATCTTGACGACACGCATCTCGGTCGGCGTGAAGTCCCGTCCTTCGATCTTGGCGCGGAAGCGCCCGTCCCCACCGAAGAAGTTGTCAACGACAATGAACACCAACTGCGGATCAACCACGAACAAGGCCGTCCCCCGCAATGGGCGTATGCGTGTCAGATTCAGGCTGGTGGGTACGAACAGTCCCCGCAGATATTCCGAGAACTTGAGGATGCGGATGCTCTTGACGCTGATCTCGGGCGCAAAGCGCAGCATATTGAACAAGCTGATACGAAAATGGCGTGCAAAGCGCTCGTTGATCATTTCCAGGGTCGGCATCCGACCGCGAACGATGCGCTCCTGGCTGGCCAGGTCGTATTCACGTGCCTGACCGCCTGCCCCATCATCCGGCGTTGTATCGACGCCGCCGTCATCGACGCCATGCAATAGGGCGTCAATTTCCTCCTGAGACAGTACGTCGTTCGTCGCCATGGTTTGGGGTCACTGCATCACGAAGTTGGTGAAATAGACCTGCTCGACCAAATGCTGGTCACCCGCAGCCTTGAGTACCTCGTTGATACTCGCGAGCACCTGCTTGCGCAGCGTTTCCTTGCCATCGGGCGTGCTGACAACCGCATATTTCTGGCCACTCAGCAAGCTGATCAGGCGATTACGAATCGCCGGCATATTTTCCTTAACCGCATCGATTACCTTCTGCTCACGCGCCATGACGTCGATCCCGATCTGCAGAAATCTCACCGGTTGATCCGGTCCCAGATTGACCACCAGTGCGGGTTCGATGGACATATAAATCGCCGGTTTCTTCGGTGCAGGCGCCTCCGTATGGGCTTTATCCGCCTTATCGGCCTTGTGCGAAAAGGCACCGGTCAAAAATAAGGTGGCGCCGATCCCCAAACCCAGTACCAGCAAAACAATGACCGAGATGATCACGATAAGCTTGGTCTTGGACCCACCCTTGGCTGGCTGTGCCTCCTCTGCCATCTTCAAATCTCCTGGTTCGATTGGCCTTGAATGTATGGGAAAGTGCCCGGGATCCGCAGCGCTTGCCAACAAGCACAAGCAAACTCCGAGCCACAATAAAAATAACAATAATAATCAAACAGATAAAAATACAATCGTCACATTGACGATGGTGGGCGCCAAAATACCGGCAGACCGCACCCACGCTACCTACTAGGCTATGAGGGTCGTGAGCGCGGACAATCCGAACGACCCGATCTAAACCCTAAACTGTCCCACCAAGGATTGCAGCTGAGCGGCCAGCCTCGCCAGCTCTTCACTGGCTACGGCAGTCTGCTGAGACCCCGTCGCCGTCTGCTGCGTCGCCTGGCTGATGTTGCTGATATTGCGGTCTATTTCATCGCTCACCGAAGATTGCTCCTCGGCCGCACTCGCGATCAACGCGTTCATATCGTTGATTCGAGCCACTGATCGCGTGATCGCCCCCAGCGACTCATCCGCCGCCCGGGCCTGCTCGACGCTTGCGCGCGCACGGTCTCGTCCGGCCTCCATTACCCGTACCGCATTTTTGGTGCCCCCCTGCAGGCGCTCGATCATGGCGCGAATTTCCTCCGTCGAATCCTGCGTGCGCTTGGCCAACGTACGCACCTCATCCGCCACCACGGCGAAACCTCGACCTTGCTCGCCAGCCCGTGCTGCCTCGATCGCCGCGTTCAGTGCCAATAGATTCGTCTGCTCCGATATCCCACTGATCACGGCCAGCACCTGACCTATTTGAGCACTGTCTCCCTCAACGCCTTGGATCACTTGCGCCGCCTGCTCGACCTCTGCGGCCAACGCATCGATGGCACTCACGGCCTTGCCCACGACTTGACGTCCCTGCTGAGCCTCCCCATCAGCGATCCTGGCGGCCTGAGCGGCCTCGTTGGCGTGTTTCGCGACCTCCATCACGGTCGCCGACATTTGGTTCATGGCGGCCGCCACCTGATCAGTCTCCGACTGCTGGCGGCGAACGTGACGACTGGTTTCCTCACTGGTTGCCGACAATTCCTCTGCTGCCGCTGCCAGTTGCGAGGTCGAACCGGACACCTGCTTGATCAGGTGTTGAATGCGATCGACGAAGCGGTTGAAGGCGACCGCCAAGGTACCGACTTCGTCGCCCCGATTCTCATCGAGACGTTGAGTCAAATCCCCTTCTCCCTTGGCAATTTCACCCAAACGCTGCGTCACCATACCCAACGGACGAGTCACCGAACGACCCAGCCATGTCACGAGTAGCAGACCGATCACCAAGGCCACGATGGCGACCAACCCATACTGGAGCATCTGCGCATGGAAGGCTCGCTCCAAATCCACCATGTATAAACCTGAACCGATCACCCAACCCCAGGCCGGCACGGCGGCCACATAAGCCACCTTATCCACCGGTTCGGTCTGGCCCGGCAATGGCCAAACGTACCAGATATATCCGCTGCCCTGGCGCTGAACGAGATTGACGATATCGTCGTAGATCGGCTTGCCGTGAGCGTCCTTGAAATCGCTCAGATCACGGCCATCCAACGCCGGCTTAAACGGGTGCATCACCATGCGCGGCTGCATGTCGTTAATCCAAAA
Source organism: Acidihalobacter yilgarnensis (assembly GCF_001753245.1). Taxonomy (NCBI): domain Bacteria; kingdom Pseudomonadati; phylum Pseudomonadota; class Gammaproteobacteria; order Chromatiales; family Ectothiorhodospiraceae; genus Acidihalobacter; species Acidihalobacter yilgarnensis. The sequence goes on from NZ_CP017415.1 coordinate 2,359,762, forward strand.
GTAGCCGTACTTGCCGTAGCGCAGGCTGGCCACCGCCTCCATTGCGGCGGCCTTGGCCTGGGCCTCGGTCAATTTGCCCGCCTCCGCGCGTTTAACAAATCCCTGCACCAGGCTGGCTGCGGTCTGTACCTCACGCTGAACTTGCCCTTCGCGCTCCGTCATCAGGCGATGATCGGCATCCCAAAGACTAAATACCGTGGTCGCGATCAGCAACAGCACGAAGGCAATGCCCATGAGATAGAGGCGTCCTTGAATGGTGCCCATCCAAGCCCAAAAACCTGATTTACCGTATTGCTTTTGAGAGGACATTCGCTCCTCGTCGTTTCTTATGTCTACGTTAATCCGGGATAATCCATACGCACAGTGGCCCCCAAATGAACGCGCAACCGTGTCCGGGCGGACACGGTTGCGCTCAAATATCGACCTTATCAGGGTAATCAATGCCGCGGCGTGACGATTCCTACGCCGCGTGGATCTTGAATTGCGAGACGAGGGCCTGCAAACCAGCCGACAGACGTGCCAACTCCTCGCTTGCCGAGGCCGTCTGCTGCGACCCCGTCAGCGTCTGCTCCGTCACCTGACTGATGTTGCTGATGTTGCGGTTAATCTCCTCCGCCACCGACGACTGCTCCTCCGCCGCGCTCGCAATCAGCGCGTTCATGTCGTTGATCCGCGTCACCGCCTCCGTGATCGTACGCAGCGAACCATCCGCTTCCCGCGCCTTCTCCACGCTCTTGCTCGCGCGCTCACGCCCCGTATCCATCGCCGATACCGCTGCCTTCGCTCCGTTCTGCAGCTGTTCGATCATCCCCCGGATTTCCTCCGTCGAGTCCTGCGTCCGCTTGGCCAATGTGCGCACCTCGTCCGCAACCACGGCAAAACCACGACCCTGCTCGCCCGCACGCGCCGCCTCGATCGCCGCATTCAATGCCAGCAGGTTCGTTTGCTCCGAAATCCCGCTGATCACCTCCAACACCCGGCCAATCTGCGCGCTGTCACCCTCCAGCTTCTGAATCGCCTGCGCTACCCGCTCAACCTCACTCGCCAGCGTGTCGATCGCCTTGACCGCTTCACCCACCACCTGCCGGCCCTGCCGCGCCTCGCCATCCGCGTGCTGCGCCGCCTGCGCCGCGTCGCTCGCGTTGCGCGCCACTTCCTGCACCGTCGTCGACATCTCGTGCATCGCCGTCGCCACTTGATCCGTCTCCGACTGCTGGCGCCGTACCTGCTCGCTGCTCTCTTCGCTCGTCGCCGACAATTCTTCCGCCGCCGCCGCCAGCTGCGCCGTCGATCCCGACACCTGCATCACGACCTGCTGAATCCGCTCTACGAAGCGGTTAAACGAACGCCCCAAATGGTCCAGCTCGTCGCGCCCATGATCCGGCATCCGCCGCGTCAGATCGCCCTCGCCTTCGGCAATGTCATCCATCACCCGGATCGCACCACTCAGACGCCTGACCATCGTGAAAATCGCCAAACCCGTCAATCCTCCTCCCACCAATACCGCCAAAATCAGCAGCAAGGTACTCCAGAAAGCGGATTCACCCAGAGAGCGGCTCACCCGTTTGCGGTCCACATCCTGGATCTTGCCGATCTGGCCGCTCAGCTTGTCGAGAGTGACCCGTATCTGGAACCACTGCGGTTGAGCCTGCTGCGTCAGCAGGCTCTGTGCCTGCGCGTTCTGTTCGTTGTCAAGCAAGCGCACCATCTCCAACCGGGCCGCCCGGTTCTCCTTCCACAGTCGGTCCACCTTGTCGATCGTCTCGCTGAGCTGAGGCAGCTCGGCGCCTTGTTCTCTGACCGTTGCCAGAGCTACGTCGAATTTGCGGATGCCGCCCTCGACTACCTTCTGCCAAGGTCCCTGAATAGCGTTGCCCAGGATGATTCGATTACGCAACGCGGTGCCCGAAAGCAAGCCCTGAACCGTCATGGTCTGAATCGCGCGCTCCAGCGGCACGTCGCGCTGCCCTACCTTGGCGAAGGCATCGCTGATACTGCGCTGATACATCAGAGTCACGGTTACCGCGCCCACGACCAGCAGCACGGCAAGCCCCGCTGCAGCTAATAAACGGCCCTTGAGCGTAAGGGGAATTAGTGTCATCGGCAGACCCTCCAAAAACCATTTCTAATGAGTGTGTTTTATTGTTTTAAATCCTCGTTTGACTCCCTCCATGGAGTCTGGCCCGCTAGCAACGGGGCAGAAAGTATATCGTCAGATGAGGACAAAACCTTAAAAACCATATTAAAAACAATGCCAACATCCGCTATCGGTCTTTAGAGAACGAGCCTGCCAGCCTTACCGGACGGCACCAACCACTCAGCTGCACAACGAAAGACGCCCGGCCAATGGATATCGACCGGGCGCCCAAAAATTCCAAGAAGAAAATATTATTAAGGTTGTAACATCAAGCCGCGTGGATCTTGAATTGCGAGACGAGGGCCTGCAAACCAGCCGACAGACGTGCCAACTCCTCGCTTGCCGAGGCCGTCTGCTGCGACCCCGTCAGCGTCTGCTCCGTCACCTGACTGATGTTGCTGATGTTGCGGTTAATCTCCTCCGCCACCGACGACTGCTCCTCCGCCGCGCTCGCAATCAGCGCGTTCATGTCGTTGATCCGCGTCACCGCCTCCGTGATCGTACGCAGCGAACCATCCGCTTCCCGCGCCTTCTCCACGCTCTTGCTCGCGCGCTCACGCCCCGTATCCATCGCCGATACCGCTGCCTTCGCTCCGTTCTGCAGCTGTTCGATCATCCCCCGGATTTCCTCCGTCGAGTCCTGCGTCCGCTTGGCCAATGTGCGCACCTCGTCCGCAACCACGGCAAAACCACGACCCTGCTCGCCCGCACGCGCCGCCTCGATCGCCGCATTCAATGCCAGCAGGTTCGTTTGCTCCGAAATCCCGCTGATCACCTCCAACACCCGGCCAATCTGCGCGCTGTCACCCTCCAGCTTCTGAATCGCCTGCGCTACCCGCTCAACCTCACTCGCCAGCGTGTCGATCGCCTTGACCGCTTCACCCACCACCTGCCGGCCCTGCCGCGCCTCGCCATCCGCGTGCTGCGCCGCCTGCGCCGCGTCGCTCGCGTTGCGCGCCACTTCCTGCACCGTCGTCGACATCTCGTGCATCGCCGTCGCCACTTGATCCGTCTCCGACTGCTGGCGCCGTACCTGCTCGCTGCTCTCTTCGCTCGTCGCCGACAATTCTTCCGCCGCCGCCGCCAGCTGCGCCGTCGATCCCGACACCTGCATCACGACCTGCTGAATCCGCTCTACGAAGCGGTTAAACGAACGCCCCAAATGGTCCAGCTCGTCGCGCCCATGATCCGGCATCCGCCGCGTCAGATCGCCCTCGCCTTCGGCAATGTCATCCATCACCCGGATCGCACCATTCAGACGCCTGACCATCGTGAAAATCGCCAAACCCGTCAATCCTCCTCCCACCAGTACCGCCAAAATTAATAAGCCTGTACTCCAAACGGCTGACTGGTGCAGCTGCGCTTGAATATGCCGGCGATCCTGCAGCTGGATGCGATTGACCGTGGCGTCCAACTCATCCAAGAGTTTGTAAATCTCGTTCCAGGTCGGTTGGGCTTGCTGGCTAAGCAGATTTTGCGCCTCCGCACTCTGCTCCCCCTTAAGCAAGTCCACCAGATGCAAGCGCTGCGCCCTGTTCTTGCGCCACAATATGTCGATCTTCTGCAACAATGCCTCCAGGCGAGGGCGTCCGACCGCTTTTGCCGCCGCGATCCGATATGCCGCGTCGAAACCCTTGAGACCCTCGGCAGTTTCCTTGTCCCAGGGCTGCAAAATCGCATCGCCTTGGATGATACGGTCGCGGATCGCCGTGCCAGACAACAAGCCATTCAGCATCATCTGCTCCGCGCTCCGCTTGAGCGGGGCATCGCGTACGCCGGCCAACTCAATCGATGCGCTGATGCCCCGCTGGAAGTTCAGCGTCACCACCACGGCACCAATTACCAGCAAAATGGCCAGGCACGCCGATGCCAAGAGGCGCCCCTTGAGCGAAATGGGAATAACGGTCATTCGAATGCCCTCTAAATCTGATCTGTGATTAAGTAACAACCCATCTGGGTATGCATGAGGTCGGCATTCCTGCTTTGTTTTAATAGATAATTCTTATCGAAAAGACGTCGGACAAAACAATCCCGCCCCGCGCGCTGCGCGGGCCAGGATCAAAAATCAGCGCGATTATATCGACTACGATGCGGTCGCCAACCCTCTATCAAGCGTAGGCGTCGATCAAACCCCGGTTCAAAGACTGCCAACCGACGGACGGTAGCGCCGCGAATTCCGCGTCAGCTTCGGCGAAGGGCATGGCGGACGCGGCGCCTTGGCCGGCGCCATAACCTCCGCCTTGGGCAAACCCACCACCGCCACCAGAACCATAGGACAGCTGCCCATTGCCCAGTGCCTGTTGCTGTACGCTGACACTCACCTGCTGACTACCACCCTGCCCCAACAATTCGCGTAGCTGCGGCGTCGCCGCATCCAAAGCACTCTTCACCAACGCATGATGAGTCTGGAAAAGAATCTGGGTCTGATCTCCCAGGATGTGCACCGATATCTGCAGCGGACCGAGTTGAGGCGGATTTATCTGTAGGGTCGCCGCCTGCTGTCCCTGACCAATCATCCAGCTGACTTGTCCATTCAAGACCTGTGCAAAACCAGGCTGTCCAGGCGCGGGGGCGGAGTTCCGGGTGCAAGACCCGAAGAAGGTTGACCGGTGGTGGCGACCAGCTGCATCAAGGGTCCGGCTGGCAAACCACCCGCGGTCGCCGTGACGCCCCCCCCTCTGACGGAGGCCAATGCGGTGAAGGCCGCTGATACGCCAGTTTGTCCGCTGCCGGCCCCCTTGGTGTTGAACAGACTGGCATCGGCCAGTAATTGCTGCCAACTGTTGCTACCTGGGCGACCGCTATTGCCGTCCGTTGCGCTGGACTTCGCATGAGGCCCGACATTCACACCTTTGGGTGGGCTTGTGGCAGCTCCATTTCCCGTCATCCGTGATGGTGGCGCGGCATCCATTCGCACCGACAGCGGCAACACCGGGATCGTGGGCGGCAATCCATTGCCCGCCTGCCCTGGCGTCGAATTCGCGTTCGAATCGCTGCTTTTGGTTTGTTTCCCCGTGTGCTGAGCGGTCTGACCACCCGTAGACTGGACACGCTTGTCAGCTGCGGACGACGCCTGCGCCTGTGAGGTGGATTGCGACGAATGCACTGCCTGCTCGGACCGAGACGCGTGCCCATTGTGCTGTTGCTTGGGCTGAACTGCCTGCGGTTTCGCGCTGCCCCCTACGGCGGATAGAGCCTGCGTGGGTACGGCATTGGCGGACAGCTGGGGCGGGGCAGGCTGGTGTTGCTGTGAAAGCTGCTGCAGCGTTAGCGCAAAGCCGTTCGCCGTTGGGCCGGTGGGCGGCGCGCTCATCGCAGCCGGCGCACTGGCTTGCGGAACGGCCTGCAATGCGGCTGTCAGGCTCGTACTCACGCTGCACTCATAGTTGATATGCGGATCATGATCAATATCAAGCAAAGCACATGCCAGGCAGGTTTAGTCGGACTGGGTCCGCCCCTGGCCACGCGCCGCGGCGAACTCGTCCGATTCACGTTGTTCCCGTCGGGCGGCCACTATTCGTGCCTCCTGTTCGTAGCGCAGCACGACTTGATTCAGTGCCTCCTGCCGGCTGTGCAGACCGAGCCAAGTTGCCCGTCCCGCTTGAAAGGCCGATTCCGCTTCCTCAAGCACGCGTTGCTGCGCCTGCCCGGCATCGGCCAAGCGCTGAAGGAACAATCGATAATCCAGTAGATCGCCCATGCTCATGCTCTCACCCTGCATGCGCTGCGCATATTCCTGTTCCCAGCCCTTGAGTTCGCTCAGCCGCGTACGCGCCGCCTCAACAGCACGTCCCAGCTCAGCGAGCTGCACCGCCGCCTCGCTGGCATTGCGGGCGGCCAGAGCTTGCACGGGCTTAAGTCGATCTGCACGCATACTCATATCAGGGTTCGTGTATCAGTGTAATCGCCTAGGTGCCGGGCGAGCTCGATCGGTTCACCCGCGTCCATGTTCTGGCTTTGCACCTGCGACGGTGGGTGGAAAAACGCCGTCAGTGCCCCAGCACTACCCGCGAAATCAATACCCTCAGACATGGATTGCTGCAGAAATCGCTCCAGCTCCGGATAGCGTGCGATGGCCTCGTCGACATTCGGATCGCTACCTGCCTGATAAGCACCGACACTAATCAGATCCCGGTGGGCACTGTAAGCCGCATAAAGTTGTCTGAAACGTCGCGCCAAAGCCAGTTGGTCGGGGGGATAACCTCATGCATCACGCGCGATATCGAAGCCTCGATATCGATCGCGGGATAACGTCCGCGCTCGGCAATCTGGCGCGACAGGACGATATGTCCATCCAGTATGGCTCTTGCCGCGTCTGCTATGGGATCGTTGGGATCATCCCCCTCAGTCAGCACGGTGTAAAAGGCTGTGATCGAACCCTCGCTGTCGCGACTGCCGGTACCCGCACGCTCGACCAATTGCGGCAATTTGGCAAATACGGAAGGCGTGTAGCCCTTGGTCGCCGGTGGTTCTCCGATCGCCAATGCGATCTCGCGCTGCGCCTGTGCGAACCGGGTTAGCGAATCGATCAGCAGCAACACCTTGAGACCCTTCGAACGAAAATATTCAGCCACTGCTGTCGCATACCAAGCCCCATGCAGACGCATTAAGGGCGGATCGTCCGCCGGCGAAGCGATCACAACCGCGCGCGCAAGCCCAGCCTCCCCCAGGCTTTGCTGGACGAATTCCTTGACCTCACGACCGCGCTCGCCAATCAAACCGACCACCGTGACATCGGCCTCGGTATAACGCGTCATCATCCCCAGCAATACGCTTTTGCCCACGCCGCTGCCAGCGAACAGACCCATACGCTGCCCCCGGCCGACGCTGATCAGGGCATTGATCGCCCGGATGCCGACGTTCAGCGGCTCACGGATCGGGCGGCGCGCCAACGGATTGATCGGGTGCCCGGTCAGAGCCACGGTATCCGGGGTGCGTATGGGGCCTTTACCATCGAGCGGCCGGCCAATGCCGTCGAGCACACGCCCGAGCAGCTCCGGTCCCACGGCAACGTTATGCGCCGTTCCCAGCGGGATGACCCGCGCATTGGGCGTCAACCCGCGGATGTCGCCGACCGGCATCAGAAAAACCTTCTCACCCGAAAAACCGACCACTTCGGCCTCGACCCGCTGACCGTGCGCGGTGACAATTTCGCAACGTCCGCCAATCGGCATTTCGCAACCAACAGCCTCCAGCGTCAGTCCGACCATTCGGGTCAAGCGCCCCTCCGCGATCAAGGGACGCGTCACCTGTGCCCGTTGGCGCGCCTGTGCCAGGGTTTCGCTCCAACCCGCCAGGCGATCCTCGCGCGCGCTCACGGGGCTTCAGGCTCGCTGCGACTATCGCCCAGTACACGGGCCGCAATCTGGTTGAGTCGGTGCTCCACGGTGGCATCCACTCGGCTGACATCCGAGCGTACGCGACATCCGCCGCGGGCCAGCGCAGCATCCTCGACCACGCGCCACGCATGTTCGCCCTCGCCCTCCGGCATTATCTCGCGAACCAGACGCGCGTCATCGGGATGCAACTCCAGGCGCACGTCGCTCGCGTATGACGGCAACGCCTGGAGCGCTTCACGCACCACCGCGACGATCTCGCCCGGCGAGGTGGCCAGCTCGCGCCTGACCAGCTGGCGGGCGATGGCAACGGTAAGCGCCAGTAACTCTTCACCGACCCGTTCGCCCATTTCCTCCAGTGGGCGCGCCAGCGTATACAGGATTTCATCAAGCCGCTCTACGCGGATACGGGCCTCCTGCTCCGCAGCAGCCAAGCCCTCCGTATGCCCCTGGCGAAAACCTTCCTCTCGTGCGGCAGCTTCCACCTGTTCGAGTTGGTCGGCGGTAAACGGATGCCGGCCCAAGGTCTCAACCTCTTCCGATATCGGACTGCCAGTCTCAATCGTTTCGACCATGGGCTGTAAGTCCATGGAAGGCACCTGCCACAGGCTGGCAACATCGCTCGATTCACCAAGGATGAGCTTAGACATATTCGTCCCCGCCCTTGCCCCCTAGCGCGATCTCGCCAGAATCGGCCATGCGCCTGGCCACGGCCAGGATTTCCTTCTGGGCAGCTTCGACCTCGCTCAGACGTACCGGGCCCTTTGCCTCCAGATCGTCGCGGAGCATTTCCGCCGCGCGCTTGGAAATATTCTTGAATATCTTCTCGCGCAGCGGCTCGTCGGCACCCTTGAGAGCGACCACCAGCGTTTCCGAAGCGACCTCACGCAGCAGACCCTGAATCGAACGATCATCCAGCTCTGCCAGGTTATCGAAGACGAACATCAGTTCCTCGATTTTCTGAGCAATATCCGAATCGTTTTCCGCGACAATCTCGATAATCGCGCTCTCGACGCTCGAATCCATGAAATTGAGGATATTGGCCGCACTCTTAAGTCCGCCGACTGCCGATGATTTGACGCTGGAATTACCGCTGAATTGGCGCTCAAGCACCTCATCGAGTTCTTTGATGGCGGATGGCTGCACAACATCCAGTGTCGCGATACGCATGATCACGTCGGCACGCACTCGATCCTGAAGGTGCACCAGAACATCCGCGGCCTGATCCGCATCCAGGTGACTCAATACGATCGCGATGATCTGCGGATGCTCCAACCTCACGACTTCGGCGATGGCTCGCGCGTCCATCCACTTGAGCTGATCGAGACCCCGCGAGTTATGGCCCGTCAGAATGCGGTCCATGATACCGCCAGCCTTGTCCTCGCCCAGTGCCGTCACCAACACGTTACGGATATAATCATCGTTGCCGATACCCAGCGCCGTCTGATCGCCGACGATATCGATGAACCGGCTCAGAACGTCGCTCACGGCCGAGCGCGATATCCCATTCAGCTCAGCCATCGCGGTGCCAATTTTCTGCACCTCGCGCGGCCCCATATGCTTGAGAATTTCGGCTGCTTCCTGCTCGCCCAGCGTCATCAACAGAATCGCCGCCCGCTGTGCGCCATTGACGGGAGCCGTGCTACTCATCGCCCAACCATCCCTTGACCACCTGCGCGACCCGCTTGGGGTCCGATTGTGCCAACGAACGTGCGGCAGCCAGCTGTTGATCGTAGGCACTGGTCCCACTCGCCTGCCCGGACAGGGTTACGCGATCCTCATCCATGCCGCCCACCTCACCTTCCCCGCCACCCGTACCCGCAGCGGCGCCAGCCGCCGCCGGCGCCATCATTGGCGGCGCATGACTGAGGCTACGCAGAACGGGGCGCAACACACCGAAGATCAGGAACAGCACCGCTAGGCCGCCGGCAACCTGCTTGAGCAGATTCCAGAACCACGCCTGTTCCCAAATCGGCGGCCCTGCCGGCATAGGGGCTGCGGCAGGCGCAGCCTTGAAAGGCGCATTGATGACGTTAACGGTATCCCCGCGCGCCGCATTGAATCCGACCGCGTCCTTAACCAGATTAGTGATATTGGCCATTTCTTGCGTCGACAGCGGGACCGCCGTCACCTTGCCATCCTTTCCCTTTTTCTCCTGATAATCCACTACCACGGCAACCGATAGTCGGCTGATCGCGCCTGGCGCCTTCTGGATATGCTGGATCGTACGGTCGATTTCGAAATTACGCGTCGCCTGCTTACGGCTTTCGAGGATCGGTCCCAGTGGAGCACCCGTACCTGCCTGCCCCGCCGCCGTCTGGGCGTTCGCTGCTTGCCCATTGGCCGACTGATTGGCCGGCACGCCAGCAGGCGGTGGTTGGTTGGTCAACGCACCTGGAACGCCGCCGGACGGCTGCCCGCGCTTGACCAGATCGTCGGTCTGCTCGCTGCGAATAACCTGGCTCTTAGGGTCATAAGTCTCGCTGGTTGTATTGATCAACGCATAGTTGAGGTCTGTAGCCACCTGCGCGCGGACACCGCCACCACCCACGATCGGTGCCAGAATCGCGCTGATACGCTTGGCGTATAGCCTATCCAGGCGCTGCGTCAGCGCATATTGGGCCGTGCTGAGTGCCGACCCCGTGGCCTCAGGCCCATTTTGTCCGCCGTGCGTCAGCAAATCCCCGTGCTGATTGACCACAGTGACATTTTGCGGCGACAGTCCTGGCACACTGGAAGCCACGAGGTGCACCACTCCGGCGACCTGAGCCGCGCTCAGTTCTCGCCCCGGATACAAATTCAGCAGCACGGATGCGGAGGGCTTCGGACTGTCCTGGATGAACACGGATTGCTTGGGTACGGCCAGATGCACCCGTGTGCTCTGCACGCTGTCGAGCGAGGCAATGGAGCGTTCGAGTTCCTGTTCAAGTGCCTGGTTATAGCGCACTGTTTCCATGAACTGGCTCGCCCCAAATGGCCCCTGAGCCTTGTCAAACATGGCAAATCCGCTAGTGGTGCCCTTGGGCAAACCTTCAGTCGCCAGCTTGATCCGCGCTCGATAAACGTCCGCTGCGGGTACCATGATCGCCCCACTGGTCGGACTCACCCGGTAGTGTATGCCAGCCTTATCGAGTGCTTCGAGCACTTGTCCGGAATCCTTGGCGGACAGATCCCCGTAAAGCAGGCTGTAGCTTGGCTGCTGCGACCACAGCACGATGGCGACGCCCAGTGCCACACTGGCAGCCAGACCCATCATGAGTCCAATCTGACGGAGCGCAGGCAGTCGCGAAAAATTATCGAACTGGGTGCGGAGTGCCTCGGTGCGTATTTCGCGTGATTCGGCCACCTGTTTCGCATTTATTCGGCCACCTGTTTCACGGTGATTCGGCCGGGGCAGTCGGAGCGAAGCGACGCAGGGTTTGCATTGTTACTCGGAGTCGGTGGAGACGGTCAAGTTCCTGGCTCGCCGTTTGCGCATTGATTCGCCCTTGAGGGTGATTCGATAGCCGTTGTGCACGAGGCGGTCGAGGATGGCATCGGCTAGGGTGGGATCGCCGATGATCTCGTGCCAGTGCTCGACCGGTAACTGGCTGGTCACGAGCGTGGCGCGCTGGCCGTGGCGGTCGTCGAGCAGTTCCAGCAGATCACGCCGTGCGGTGGCGTCCAGCGGGCCGAGGCCCCAGTCGTCGAGCACGATCAAGTCGGTTTTGGCGAGGCTGGCCATGAGCTTGGGGAAGCGCCCATCGGCGTGGGCGAGTTGCAGATCCTCGAACAGCCTGGGGGCCCGCAGGTAGCGAGTGGTAAAACCCTGCCGACAGGCCTGCTGGGCGAGTGCACAGGCGATCCAGGTCTTGCCCACGCCGGTGGGACCCAGGAGCAGCAGATTGAGACCCTCACGGATCCATTGGCCGGTGGCCAGTTGGGTGATCAGGCCTTTGTCGAGGCCACGCCGGGTGCGGTAGTCGATGTCCTCCAGGCAGGCGTTTTGTTTGAGCTTGGCCTGGCGCAACCGCGTCTGTAGACGGCGATCCTCACGCTCGGTCAGTTCGCGGTCGGCGAGTAGGCCGAGGCGTTCCTCGAAGCTCAGGTCTTCGATCTCGGGCAAGGCGAGTTGGTCACGCAGCGCCTTGTGCATGCCGGTCAGGCGCAGTTGCTGGAGCTTGTCCAGGGTGGGATGGTGCAACATGGTGTGTGTCCCTTGTTGGATGGGTGAAGGATCAGTGGTAGTAGCCGGGGCCACGCAGATGGTCGTGCGCCTCGGGTAAGGACAGTGCCTGTTGTTCGGGCAGAGGCTGGCGATCGAGACCGCGCTTGAGGATCGATTCGAGGCTCTTGTAGCGACAGGCGCCGAGCAGCAGGGCGCGTTGGCAGGCGGCTTCGAGGCGATCCTGACCGAAGCGTTCACCCAGGCGCATGATCCCTAAGCAAGAGCGGAAGCCTTGCTGGGGATGCGGCCGGGACAGGACCTGGCTGATCACCCCGGCGGTGGCCGGACCGCTTTTCTCGGCCCAGCGCACCAGTCGCTGCGGCGTCCATTCGGCATACTCACGGTGGGCCTTGGGCATGTGCGCGGTGATCGTGGTGTGACGGCCCTTGGCCGGGGAGCGTACATGGCTGGCGACGCGCTGGCCCTTGTGGAAGCACTCCAGGGTATGGGCGGTCAGCCGGGCATCGAGCTGTTGCCTGACCAGGGCGTACGGCACTGAGTAGTAATGGCCGTCGACCTCGACGTGGTAGTCGATGTGTACCCGGACCTTTTTCCAGGTGGCGAACACATAGGGCGTGGCGGGCAACACCCGCAGGGCGGGCTGATCGATCTGTTCGAAGGCCTCACGGCGTGTGCCGGGCAGCTTCTTGAACGGGCGGTTGTTGAGCCGCTCCAGCAGGGTCGCGATCGCGGCATTGAGTTCCTTCAACGTGAAGAAGGTGCGATGACGCAAGGCGGCGAGGATCCAGCGCTCGACCACCAGCACGGCGTTCTCGACCTTGGCCTTGTCGCGCGGCTTGCGCACGCGTGCGGGGACGACCGCCACGCCATAGTGCTCGGCCAGTTCCGCATAGCTGGGGTTGAGGTCCGGCTCATAACGGCACGCCTTGCTGACGCCGCTACGCAGGTTATCCGGGACGACGACCTCGCTCACCCCGCCGAGGAACTCAAAGGCCCGCACATGCGCACCGATCCAGTCGGGTAGCGTCTGTGTCCAGGTCGCCTCGGCGTAGGTGTAGTTGGAGGCCCCGAGCACCGCGATGAAGACCTGCGCGGTACGCACCTCACCGGTGTGTTGGTCGATGATCTCGACCGTCTGGCCGGCATAGTCGACGAACAGCTTCTCGCCGGCACGATGGGTCTGGCGCATCACCCGATCGAGCTTGCCGGCCCAACGGCGGTAGTGGGTACAGAACCACGTATAGGCGAAGCCGTCGCGGTAAGCCGCCCGGTACTCTTCCCACAGCAGCATCAGAGTGACGCCGGGACGGCGCAGTTCCTGATGCACCACCGGCCAGTCCGGTAGTGGGCGCGTAGCGGCCGGTACCGCCGACGCGGGCGGGAACAGACGACGCTCGATCTCGGTATCGCTCAAGCCCGCCGGCAGCGGCCAGTTCAAACCCGAGACAGCAAAGCGTCGCTCGTACTCGGCCACGCTGCTGCGGGCGATGCGCACGCTCTCGGCGACCTGGCGGGCGGGCAACTGCGCTTCGAACCGCAGTCGTAAAACTTCTCGAATCTTGCGCATGGACAATCGCTCCATCTCGACCCCTTCGCTCCGTTAAAAGGGTCGATCCTAGTGGATGATGTCCTGCGTCACCCCCTGCCCACGGGGTGGCCGAATGGCCGTGAAACGGGTGGCCGAATGGCCGTGAAACGGGTGGCCGAATGCGCGTGAAATGGGTGGCCGAATCAGCGTGAAATCAGTGGCCGAATGACCGCGAAATACGCACCTCGGGGTTGATTAGTGCCATAACGCGTCAGGATGCCGGTTCAGATCTGCATGTTCATGATTTCCTGGTACGCCGACACCAACTTATTGCGTACCTGGGTCATTGCCTCGAAGGAAAGATTCGCCTTTTGCAACGCCACCATCACCTGGCCCAGATCAGCCGACGTATTGCCGTGCTCGAAGCTGGTCGCCAAATTTCCGGCGTGCTTTTGTGCCTCATTCACCTGATTGATAGAATCCGCCAGCAACTTGCCGAAATCCACCTGGCCAGGCTGTGCCGCCGCAGGCGGCTTGTTGTTGCCGTCGGCGACCGCCGCCATCGCGCGCATCTGCGCCAGCACCTGATTGATTTCTGTACCGCTCATCTCAAAACTCCGTCAGCGATTCGACGCCTGATACCTATTGGAAGCAAAAATGACGCCAACTCTTCTCAACAGGGAATCGCGACGCCGGCATCCCTGAGTTTGGCAAGCTTATACCTCAGGGTACGCGGACTAATGCCCAAGCGCGCCGCAACCTCCTTGCGATTGCCATTGACTGCACGGAGCGTCTCCAAAATCAGCTCGCCCTCGCGGCGCCGCAGATCGGCATCAAGCACTCCGCCATCGGCGGGTACTTCTGGCTCATCGCGCATCGACATCATGGCTGCGCCGCTTTCGAGCGCCTCAAAATGCAGATCCCCCTGATCGATGCACGATCCGTTACTGAGGATCAATGCACGCTGGATGACATTGTCGAGTTCGCGTACGTTACCCGGCCAGTCATGTGCCAGCAGGCGATGCTCGGCCGCCGGCGTCAGATTCGGATTACGCCCCGTGTGCCTGCGCAACAGGCGGCTCGCGAGCGGCAAAATATCTCGTGGGCGCTCGCGTAACGGTGGCAGGTGCAGCGGAAAGACATTCAGACGATAAAACAGATCCTCACGAAAGCGCCCTGTCGCCACCTCTTCGCGAAGATTGCGGTTCGAGGTCGCAAGCACCCTCACATCCAGCGGAATTAACCGATGGCCGCCAAGCCGTTCGACCTCGCGCTCCTGCAACACACGTAGCAGCTTGGATTGCAAAGCCAGATCCATTTCTGAAATTTCATCGAGCAACAAGGTGCCGCCGTTGGCTTGTTCGAATTTGCCCGCGCGAGCCTCATGCGCGCCGGTATACGCCCCTTTCTCATAACCGAATAGCATTGCCTCAAGCATATTCTCGGGAATGGCCGCGCAGTTGATCGCAATAAAAGGGCCGCCAGACCGCGGGGACAGGCGATGAATCTCGCGGGCGAATACCTCCTTACCGCTACCCGATGGCCCCGTGATCATGACCGTCGCCTCCGCGACAGCCACTCGGCCCGCCAAGGCGAGCAATTCACGCGTACGCGGGTCCTCGGCCACCGGCTCGCCCTCATTGGTGGTCGGCACCGGCATCAGACGACTGACCATTTCCACCAGCACAGAGGCCTCGAAGGGCTTGACCAGATAATCTGCCGCACCGTCACGCATCGCATCGACCGCTCTCTGGATAGTGCCATACGCCGTCATCAACACCACCGGGATATCCGGTCTCAACTGGCGGATACGCCTAAGCAGCGCATGCCCATCCAAGCCGCTCATCTGTACATCGCTGATGACCACGCCGATGGGTTCGTCAGACAGCTTGACCAACGCCTCTCGGCCATCACCGGCGGCAGCCACATCGAATCCCGCCAGCAAGAGTGTCTCCACGACAGCCTCGCGTAAATTCAGGTCGTCTTCGACCACCAGCACTTTGAGGGTGTGAGTCATGCCGTCAAGCTCCATTGTCATTTTCGGTGGTGCCGCAAGGCGCCAGCGGTAGATGCAGGGTAAAGGCGCCGCCTGGCTGCCCTTTGCGATCAAGGCTTACTTCGCCGCCATGCGCCTCCATGATCGCGCGCACCACGGCGAGGCCAAGCCCCGTGCCTTGATGATGTGTCGTGTAGAAAGGCTCAAAGATGCGCTCGGCAATTTTGTCCGGCACACCGGGTCCATCGTCACTCATACAAAGAGCAACTCGGCCCGTACGTGGCTGCCAGATCCTGAGGTTGAGATGCACACCGGGCGCCGCGGCTTGCATCGCATTGGAGGCCAAGTTCAACAACGCGCCCACGAGCCCCTCTCGCTGTCCCACACAACAACGGCTGGCAAGATCAGCATCCCATTCAATCGCCAACGTGCCCGCTCTATCTGCCAATGGCAGCCGGACCATCTCCTCGAATTCGCTCACAATCCCGCCCAGCGCCAACGGCGTCAGATTGTTGGCGCCACCTCGCGCAAATTGCAGCATGTCATTGACCATGCGCTCCAAATGCTGGACTTGCTTACGAATCTTGCCGACCACACGTAGCCGTTGAGTCTCATCGATACGTTTGGGCTCCAGATGGGACAAATACAACAGTACCGACGACAGCGGCGTGCGTATCTGATGCGCCAGGCCCGCCACCATTTCACCCATTGACGCCAAGCGCCGGTGATGGTCCAACTGCTCCTGCAATTCACGAGTATCGGTGACATCCTGCAGGAGCAGTATGTCACCCGGCTCTGAACCCAGAGAGCGTATCGAAATGCTCAAACGACGCCCGCCGTCCAGCCGAACCTCACCCGCACCGGCCGAACCCGACACGAATCGTGTCGCAACGACCGGCCAACGCGCGCCGATCAACGGCTCACCGAGAAATTCGTGTGCAGCGGGGTTGGCCTCACGTACGACGCCGTCCTCACCCGTTACGATCACAGCACCCGGTAGCAACTCCAGCAGACGCCCCAAGCGATTGGCCAAACGCTCCTTTTCGGCCAGTTGCACTAGCCGCTCGGAACGGGCTGCTGCCAGCTCTTGGCTCAGCTGCTCCACCCGCTGTTCAAGCCCCCGATACGAAAAGGCCAGATCCTCGGAGAGGCGATTGAAGGCATTGAAAGCCTCAGCGAGCAGGCGTTCGCGTTCAGATGCATCGCCAGCCTGCGCGGCTTCGATCGCCTGTCTCGGGGTTGCTTGGTCTGTCGGGTTCATACCCTGACCTCAGCAGATTTCGTACCAGAAATTATTTATTTATTATAGTCAAGCGGTTGCGCAAAAAGCTTCGCTTCGAAGCGTCAACTTTCCGGCACATCATCCTGGCGTTGAATGCCATACTTACGCATCTTCTCGACCAGCGTCGTACGCCTCATGCGTAACGACTGAGCCGCGTGCGCGACGACACCGCCGGCATCGTCCAAGGCCTTGCGAATGAAGGACATTTCCAATTGCCCAAGATATTCGCGCAGATCCACTCCGTTCTCGGGCAAGCCGATATCCGGTGACAACGCCATATCACCCACGAACTCATCCGATTGTGCAACTTCAACATCCGCCATTTCCAAGATTTTCGCAGGCAGGTCAATCACTTCAACCACCCCATCGGGAACCAGGATGGAAAGTCTTTCAATCAAATTGGACAATTCGCGCACATTACCAGGCCAGTGATAAAGACTCAGCGCCTTGAAGGTGCCGGCGGATAGATGCACGCGCCCGCGCCCGTTGCGTTCCAGACGTCCCGCAAAATGCTCTGCAAGCAGCGCAATGTCTTCTCTTCGATCACGCAGCGGAGGCACTTCGAGCGGAAAAACGTTCAGGCGATAAAAAAGGTCTTCACGAAAACGTCCTTCTCGAATTGACACCTCAAGGTCGCGGTGGGTCGCAGCAATGACACGCACATCGGTATTGATACTCCGATTGCTACCGACTCGCTCGAATGTGCGTTCCTGCAGTACCCGTAATAGCTTGACCTGCATCGGCAATGGCATATCGCCAATTTCATCAAGAAAGAGCGTACCGCCTTGAGCCAATTCGAAACGCCCCTGGCGCGCCGTCAGAGCGCCCGTAAAGGCTCCCTTCTCATGGCCGAACAACTCGCTCTCCAACAACTCTGCCGGTATCGCACCGCAGTTAACCGCGACGAAGGGGCGTTCCCGCCGTGGCGAGCAGTAGTGTATTGCAGATGCCACCACTTCCTTGCCGGTACCCGTTTCGCCTTGGACGAGTACCGTAGTATCTGTCTCGGCAACACGGGCAATGAGACGCCGTAAGCGCTGCATTGCAAGGCCACGCCCGGTCAACATCCGGTCCAGAATCGAGGGTACGGCATCTGCTTCGCCTCCCCGGGTCGAGACCCCTGCAGCGGCCCGTGCGCGTTCGAGCGCCAGAATCGTTTGGCTCGCATCCAGTGGCCATGCCAGATGCGTAGCCACTTTATAACAAGGGTTGGGCGCCTTGCCGACAACCACCAGCGGCGGCACTCCCGGGGTTTGTGCATGCCAGTCCAGCACATCCGCCATGCGATCTGGCTGGTCCAGGGTACAAACCACTAGGGCTACGGCATCGCCTGACGGCTTTGAAATATCGAAAGCCATGGGTGTAAATCCCAGAAATTCGACAATGGCGTGTAACTGATCCGCCTCGCTACCTGCGTTGGCTGCAACCAACACGACAGGGGCCGCAGAATCGCCACCCTTATACTGACTGGACATCACGCTCGACATGGCCCTTGGCTTCTTATGGATATTTATGGTTTATAGGCAAACTGTCGCCTGATGACGACACAACGCAAGCATGCAAGATGGCGGCCCAAATGTCAAAAAACCAACACTACCGTTGGTTACATATAATTTTCTATATAAATCATATGGTTCTTTGACTTGCGATCAATCGACGATGATGCCTAAAAATGAGCTTACTCAAACCATCCCGCATATCCTCGGCCATGCCGCGGAAACGTGCCGCAATCTTGACGCCGCGCCCACTGGGATCCAGCGAGACGACTTCCCCCCAACATCGGAGTGGCCTCGGATAGCTCGTTTTCAGGTAGATATCCATGCGCACAAGGTCGCCCATGGCCGGCGCCGAAGGGGCTTCGACGATCCAACTCAAACCATGCTCGGACAGGGCAACGGGAAATGCCTTGGGTAAGGCAAGCTGGTGGCGTAACAACTCACCCACCAGCTCAAGCACCAGACTCACCTTCGTGTCCAAGCGGGCCAAGGCTTGTATGACCTCCGGCTCTCCCCCTTTGGATTCGACGGGATGTTCATCGAGAACGCTGAACATGGCCAGCAAAGCCACGTTGGTCTCATTAATTTGCGACTGTATTTCCGGAGCTGGCATCGCAGCGACGGGCTCCCACGCCAACGGCAAGGTCGCGCGGTATACGATGCCTTCGTCAAGCGGGCCGGTTGGTTCGTCCATGCGTTTTAGGATAGCGTATTGTACCGAGCTTAGCCGACTGCGCTATGACTGTAGGCACGCGCGGCGCGGCGCACCAGTGCCTTGTGCTCGAGCGCCTGGACCGTACGCGCCCGATATCCATCGATCAAATCGACAAGATCCGCATTGATGGCCAGTAATTCTTGCAGCGCGATGCGCACCGCCTCAACCTCGTGTGGCAGAACCGGTTTGCCCATCAGCGTTTCCAGCTGGGCGCGTAGGTTGGCCTCATTGCGTAACAGTTGGAGCCAGTCCGGCTCTGGATGACTGCTACGTGCGGCCTGCAACAACTGACGCCCGAGCGAAACCAAGCCTGCTAGAGCGTTGACCCGCTCCTCTTCAACCTTGGATACGCCTCTCTCGACGGCATTCATGTGGAAGCCCGAACACCCTTCGTCGGCGAAATCGCATCCCAGCCGGATTTCACTTCCACCAGCAACGCAGCAACCTCATCGAGCAAACGGGTATCGTTTTGCGCATTCGCCTCGACCAAACGACGCGACATGTAGTCATAGAGTGCCTCGAGATTGCGTGCCAGCTCGCCGCCCTGATCATGGTCCAAATAGACCCGCAAGCCGTCGATGATACGTATGCTATCGACGATCAGCTGAGCCTTAAGCCCGTAATCGCCCCGGCTGAGCGCGCCCTTCGCTCGTGCGATATTGTCGAGTCCACCTTGCATCAGCAATCGGATCAGGGTGTGCGGACTGGCATCGGCCACCGACCCCTCAAGACCTACCTGCTGATAGTGCCGCAATGCTTGGTTCATCGGATTAGCCCTGCCTCGTGAATGCGATGAAAAATCCATATAAAACGGAAACTCCGGGATTCAATTAAAAGTACCCTAACCGCCTGGTGTCGTACTGCTACTACTGCTGCTACTGCTACTACTCGCAGACGGCAGACTACCAAGCTGTGCACTCAGGTAATTGCCGGTACTCTTGAGATTAGCTACCAGAGTATCCATCGCCGTGTACTGTGCCATCAGCGTCGACTGTTCCTGCTGCATTCTCGTGTTGAGGTCGCTGAACTGCGTCTGGATATTCGTAAGCTGTTGATTGATGCTGTTTGTGCGGGCTGTGATGATCCCGTTCGGCCCGGTCATGCTGTTCACGGTCGTGCCCAGCTGGGTACCGATGGTCTGCAAGGCGGTGACCACACCCGTGTAATTGCTGGTCATGGCCGTACTGAGCGTGCCTGCATTGAGGCTCAGCGTGCCATTGGTATTGGCGGTAATCCCCAACGCCATCAGGTTCTGGTAATTGGCCGGTGCGCCGCTGATTCGCTGGACCACCCCGTTCTGAAAAAGATTGACAAGATTCTGGACCGTAGGATCGCCGAGTAAAATGCCTGCCGACTGCGTCTTGGCATCGTAGCTTGCGTACTTGGTGACGTCCTGCGAGAAGCTGTTGTAAGCCGTCACGAAGGACTGCAGCGCCTGGGTAACCGCCCCGGTATTGGGTCCGACGGTCACGGTCACCGGTGAAGTGGTGACACCCGACAGATTCAGCGTCACGCCCGTCACTGCATTCGTGACCGTATTGCTCTGAGAACTCACGGCAATACCGCTGATATTCAGCTGAGCGTTCTGGGCGGCCACCGTTTGGCTCAGTGTCGAGGCGCCATTGGTGCCACTGTAGGTGAATGCACCCAGGCTTGAGCCACTATCGGTGATGTTGAGCTGATGGTCGGTCCCAGCACTCGAAGTCAGTGCCAACTGGTAGCCACTACCATTGTTGACGACCGTGGCCGAGACACCGAAATTAGCCTGATTGATGCTATCGGCTACCCCCTGCAATGTGTTGTTGGAGCTATCAACCGTGATACTGGTCGGCGATGTCGCACTGTTGGCGGTAAACGTCGGCGGCGTGGTCGTGTTGTTGTAACTACCGAACTGGAAGGTCAGCGTCCCGGTACCTACCGCCGTGGTAGGCGAGCTGAACGTCGTACTGGCCAGGCTCTGAGCCTGTGCCAGCGCGCTGACGCTGACGTTGTAGGAACCCGGTGTTGCGGTGCCGTCCGAAGTGGCGCCTACCAGTGCTGAATTGCTAGAAGAAGCGTTATAGCTGGGCGTCAGGCTACCGAGCGTCTTCAGCGCGCTGCTGATCGAGGAGGCATCGCTGTTGATCGCGCCGAAGGCCGACAACTGAGAATTGAGGCCATTCTGCTGATTCGTCAGCAATGTTTGCTGCGGTCCGAAATCCGCTTGTAGCAACTGGCTAACGATCGACTGGACGTTCAGCCCCGAGCCGACGCCTGGAGAGCTGATGATCCCGGACATAGTCCTGCCCCTCGCTTCAATATCCGTTAGGTTTTGACGACGACGCCCGTCGTCGTCAACTGATGCAATTCTTGCAATCTCTGCGCCAGGACCACCATATATTCTGGGGGTATCTGCCGCAACACTTGGCCGTTTGCCTGATCGATGACCTTGATGATGGTCTGATGCGTTGATTGATCGATACTAAATTTCAGCGTACGGCTTTGCGATTGCAAATAATCGTTGACTTGGACCAAGGCCTGATTGAGCGTGGACGGCTGAACCTTACCGCTTGGCAGCGTGCCAGGTGGCGTGGAATTGCCACTCTCCGGGGCACTTGCCTGGGTCGCCTGGCTGCCGGTGCCTGATGCCGCGCTGGGTGAAGAACCACTCGCCGCCTGGACACCCGTCAACAGTGAAAGATCGTTTGTAATTTGGTTCATCCCCTTGAACCCTCCACCGTGGAGCCTATGAGCGGCGTATCCTTCGCCTCATCATCCCCAACCGGGAGCGGGGCTTGACGCCCCGCTCCTTCCATGTCGCCTATGCGTTACTTAAGCAGCGTCAGCGCAACCTGTGGGTCCGTGTTGGCCTGGGCCACCATCGCCACACCCGCCTGCTGCAGAATCTGCGCCCGACTCAGTGCCGCCGTCTGCGCCGCGAAGTTCGTATCCTGGATACGGGAGCGCGCCGCCTGGGTGTTCGTCGAGGCCGATTGCAGGTTCGAGATGGTTGCCTGGAAGCGCGACTGAAGTGCACCGAGGAGACCACCATCACGGCTGAGCTGATTCAGCGCGAAGTCCATCGCCTTGACTGCCGTCTTGGCGCCGGTATAGGTCAGCACGTTGGTGCTGTTCAGCGTCAGGGTCGTCAGGCTACTGAAGTTAACGCCGGTGCCGCTCAAGCCGACGTTAGTCAACGTAGTGGCATTACCGCTCACCGAGATCGAACCGCCGACGCTGGTATAAAGTTCGATACCTGCAGAGATGGTCCCGCCGCTGGCGACTGCGACGCCACCGGTGCCCGTCACCGTGATGCTGGCCCCGGTCGAATCGGTCAAGGTCAGCGTACCCGACCCCGTGGTCGCGGTCACATTGGTCTGCGTGGTGTAGGCGTTGATTGCCGCCGCCACATCGCTGACCGTCGCGCCACTGGCGATATTCACGGACACACCGTCGATGGAGATCGTGCCGGAACCGGTATTGGTGTAACCCACCGTACCCGTGGTCGTATCGGCGCGCTGCGCATAGACCTGACTCTGGCTGCTGACGTTGTTGATCGCCGCCACCACATCCGAGACCGATCCGTTGTTACCCGTAAGATTCACCGCCACGTTGTTGATAGTGATGCTGCCGGAGGCGCCGCTCAGGTTGGCCGTATTGATGCTCGTACCGTCACCGTAGCTCGCGCCGAGGTTCTGGCCGCGTACGTCAAGGCCATTGGTGGAGATGATCTGGCCGGCATTGGCGCCCACCTGGAACACCAGATTGCTCAGGCTACCGTTGAGGATTGACTGGCCGTTGAACTGCGTGTCCTGCGCCGTCGTATTGACCTGCGCGATGGACTGCTGAACCTGAGCGTTCAGCGCTTGGCGATCCTGGGCCGAGTTCGTGGAATTCGCCGCCTGGATACCCAGCGTACGGATGCTTTGCAGCTGACTATTGATCGTGCTCATGGCGCCGTTGGCCACCTGCGCAAACGAAATACCGTCGTTAGCGTTGCGCATAGCCTGATTGAAGCCGTTGATCTGCGCCGTCATGCGCTGCGCGATCGCGTAGCCGGCTGGGTTGTCGGCCGGGCTGTTGATGCTCAGACCGGAGGACAGTTGGGCAATCGCGCTATCCAATTGGCTCTGCGAAGAGTTCAAATTGTTCTGCGCATTCAAGGACGCGATGTTCGTATTGATGACAAGTGCCATGTCTGTAACCTCCGTTACGTGCTACCCGATTTATATGACTTAATACCTGCGCCACCTGGCGGCTACTCTCGCTAAGCGCGCCACACAGGCCGCTTACGCCAAAAATATCGGCCGGGCGCGGCGGAACTTTAGGTTTTTTTTCGGGCAATAACGGGTAGGGAAGATACACGAGGCCGACACCAGCCGGCCTCGTGTCGGGGATTCATGGCAGCCAGGCGGCCAGCCAAGCATCAAGGTTGTCCTCAAGCAGCCAACGTTCACGGACATGATGCTTCAGTCGATCCCCCGCCAGCGCAGTGGCGTCCAGATCGTCGACATGCGAGCGGATCGCCTCGACCCAATCCTTGAAACGATTGCGCACGCGGGTGACCGGGAAATCCCCCTGATAAGGCGTAAGGTCCGAACAGACCACCGGGTATCCCAGTATCCCGTACTCCAGCAGGCGCAAGTGGCTCTTGGCGTGGTTGAACGGCACATCCTCCAGTGGCGCAATCGCAAGGTCGAGATTCAAACTGGCCAGTTTGGCAGGGTATTCGGCGATCGGGACGGGTTCATGAAATTCACGCACATAGGCGCGGATAGCAGGCGGGCACATTCCGAGAAAGACCCAATCCACCTCATCCTTGAGCGCCTCGACCACCCCCTCGATCAGCTCCAGGTCGCCGGTATGACTGATGCCGCCAGCCCAACCGACACGCGGCTTGGGTCCAACGCGACGGCTAGGTGCGTAGCGGTCCCAAACGGCCGCCTCAATGAAATTGGGCACCACGCGTATATCGTCGGCCAGATCGCGATATGCCTCGGCCAGTGGCGTGGTGGCTACGACCAGTCGATCGCAGGCCGACACGGCACGGCGCAGATGCTTGAACAGATCTTTCGGCAAATGCTTCTTGTGAGCATTCTTGATTGGCACATTGGTGACCAAATCGTCAATCTCGAAAACGCAGAACACGTCTGGATTGAAGCGCTTGTGGCGCTCGATCGCCTCGATCTGAAAGGGTTCCACCTGTCGCTGCAAAATCAGGCTGTCCGGCCTGATTCTCGCCAGTTCCGGAGGCGTGAAAATACGATCGACCTCACGGCCCTGAATGCGTCCGGCGCGGATCAGCGCACGAGCTGGCGCGATGACCCGATATTCTCCGCAACCCATCCGATCTGCTGGCTGAGCCACGATTCGCGGGCGCGGGCGCCACTCTGGATCCCAGAGCAGCGCCGGCTCTGTCTCGGGCTTGAACTCGGTATCCTTCAAGCTCAGGTAGCGATTGTATGCGGAGTCGTTGGCCATTTCCGGCAGCCAACGCGCGTACATACAGGCTTGCTCGCGCTGGAAACGCTCCAGCTTGGCGTTATCCGGAGTTTGTTCCACTCCGGACTGCTGGCTCTTAGAACCCTCGTGCATAAGGATTGCGTTCGGCGTCCAGACAACCCGATACCCTGCCGTACGCGCCTTGAGGCACAAATCGATGTCGCTATAGGAAACCGCGAGATCGTCGGCATCCAAGCCACCTAGCTGCTCGAAGAGCGTGCGGCGAACCAACAGACACGCCCCCGTCACCGCCGAGTAGGACTGCACGGTCATCAGGCGCGCGTAATACCCTGGATCCTTGGGGTCGCGACCGATGAACGGATGTTCGGCCGGCCCCTTCATGCCAAGCACGACACCCGCATGTTGGATCTTCCCATCCGGGAACAACAGCTTGGCGCCAACCACGCCCACGTCCGGGCGCTGGGCATGCGCCATCATCTCGTCGAGCCACTCGGCATGCAGCACAGCTGTATCGTTGTTGAGCAGCAGCAGATATTCGCCCCGCGCCTCGGCAGCGGCAAGATCATTCATGGCCGAATAATTGAAGGAATGCGGGTAGTCGATAACTCGGAGCCGACCACCAAGCTCCTCCTCCAGTCCGCGCAGTCCGTCAAGGTACTCAGTCGCATCCGGAGCAGCGCTACCGTTGTCCACCACCAGGATTTCGTAGTTCGGATAGGCCGTCAGCTTGAGTAAGGATTCCAGGCAGCGCTGCAATACCGGCTGCTGATCACGCGTAGGCACAATGATCGAAACCATCGGCTGCGCCGCATGCCGGTAGCGAATGCGGTAGGTCGTCGGAAGCTCGCCATTTTCGACTTCTGCATCGATAGCCAAGCGAGCGAGGTGCGCCATCAATGCTTGGCGGCCCTGTTCCAGCATCTCCGACAGCGGTATGTGCGCATAACTCGACTGCTGCCTCCTCCCGTACAACGCGCCGGGCACATGCCCGATGGCGGCATCCCCCCCTGTTCCCAGGCTCGCAACATCAACTCGTATTCCTCCAACCCTTCGAAGGTCGGATCGAACCCGCCGAGGCGGGCAAAAAAATCTCGCCGCACCCACATCACCCCGCCGGTATAGGGCATGCTCCTGAGATAATCCAAATTAAAATCAGGCTTGAAGTGAGGATCGCCGATGGGTTCCCCACTCAAATCCACCTGGTATTCATCCGTATAAATCACCTGCCATTCGGGATGCGCCACCATTGCAGTCGCCAAACGAAACAGCGCTTCAGGGGACAATTGGTCTCCCGCGTGAATCAAGCAGACCCAATCCGCCTCAAGCGCCAACAAGCTCTGATTGACGGCATCGAGCACAGCAGTTTCGACTGCACACCACGGGTATTCTCGCGCCTGCGCCGGGGCATTTCCTTCACCCACCAGACTCACACTGGCAGGCAACAGCCACTGCGCATCCAATGCGGCCAACGTCCGGGGCAGCAAGGCGTCGTAGGCCTCACTCGCGAGGACCACCAACCCAAACGTGGGCAACGCCCCGGTAGCAATCGCTTCTTCTGCCCAGATCCGCCAGTCAATCTCAACGGGCAACGGTGGGGGCGACGTAGAAGGCCCTGGCGGTGGGTTGGCCATGGCAGCCAACGCCTCGACCTTGCGTCGCCGGCGCGTCGGTAGCAGGTCGTATTGCGAGCGCAGCGCAGCCAAACCCGACAACCAGCGACAGGCGCCCGCATGCGCCTGGTATTCGCGCATCCTGCCACGGGCTCGCTCACCGATGCGCCGTCGCAGTTCCGCATCGCCGGCAAGTGCGCGCACCCAGACGGCCGCCTCATCAACATCCGGATCGGCCCAATTGGCCGGTTGCCCGATAAAATCGGCCGAGTACACCTGGGTATCGCCATCGACCGGAATCAAGCGATAACTCACCAGGCATGCGCTGTCCGGCGTCATATAGCTCATATTCCCCGACCAGGCAGTTGCAACCACCGGCTTGCCCAATGCCATGAATTCCATCGGCACTAGGCCCAGCCCTTCAGCACGATGCAGCGAGATGAAGGCATCGCAGCAGGCATAAAGGCTTACGGTATCCGTATAACTGAGACTCTCCGTCATCAAGTGCACGCGGGGATGCCCTTCTAACAGGCCAGCCAGTTGCTGCGCCCATTCACCAGGACCCGCGTTGTTGATTTTGATCAGCAAGTGCGCCTGATCTAAATCGCCAGCACCTGCCAGAAAAGCCTTGATCGCGGCGAAGGGGTTTTTTCGTTGATGGTCGCTGGCCGGCTCGAAGGCCGTCACGAACATTACCGCATCCTCTGCCTCTGGCAAGCCGAAATCCGCGCGCTGCTTGCCATTCGGCTCCGGCAGGCTCACCGGCACCGGAGCATCCAGCGCCAGGGGTCCATCGCAGGAAAAGGCCATTGCCGCCTCGACAAAGCGAGATCCGCCCAACACCACATCCATCACGCGCAACGCGGGATGCCAAACGGCGGGTACTACCGGCAACTCCCACATGGCCCAAAGTACATTGATCCGGTCCAGTAGCTGCAACGACTCACCAATGCTGGTCAGCAGCCACGGCATGGTCGCAGGCGGCAACAAAAACAGGTTGATTTCATGCGGCAGAGATTGGATATCGGTCACATGCAGGTGGGCAAAACGCAGATCGTGGCGACCGCGCCCTTGACCCGGATCGATGTCCAGAATGGCCACGGGTACGCCCAAACTCACCAGCGCTTCCACGACTTGGCGCGCGAACACCCCCAAACCCAAATTACCGCTGACGTGGCCAATAATATTCAGGCCCTTCACGGGCGATTGCGTCACGTGCTCGGCGGCGTCATCCACCGATGGTACCCTGGGAGACGAATACGGCACGCTGGGGACCGCCGTCTCTACGGTATTGCCTACGATTGCCGCCATCTTCGGGATATTATTTTCGACGGATGTGATATCAACCTGCCGCTGAGCCAGCAAGGCAATGTCAAACCCGCCATTCAGTCGCTCGATATGGCTGATTCTGAAGCCTTCGAATTCGGCCATAAAACTGACCAGCTCCACGGGTACGGGGCGTATGTGCGTCGGGTCCAGCCAGAATGAACGCATCGCCACCTCGGGCACCTCGATATTCGGCCACTCCAAGATCAGCAGCCCATCCGGCTTGAGGGCACGCGCGACTAGGCGGAAAAAATCCAGCTGCACTTCCCAGGGCAAATGCTCGATGACGTGAAAGGCGCTAATCACGCCCAGAGAGCCCGGCGTAACCTCGCGCAGGCGCGTCATCAGATCACCCTCCTCCATCGGCAGGCCCATGGCGCGCGCGCGCTCCACCACCACTCGGTTGCTGTCGATACCGGTTACCGGAATACCAGCTTCCTGCAACAAGGCAACCCACTCGCCACGCCCAGCCCCCAAATCCAAGGCCGGCGCCTGTAGTGCCTCGTGAATCTGCCTCACCACTGGAAGGTAATATTCCAAACGTTGCCGTATGGTTTCAAAGCTGCCGCGAAACCGCTCCTCGAAGGCGCTGTAGAAGGCCTGCAGCCGATCCTCGTTTGCCCTTGTCATGCCCTATTCCCTTCGATTCGGATGCGGCGATCAGCCGCGCGTCATCCCGGCGGCACATTCACCGGGAACTGCGCGCACTCTGCCCGCCGACATCAAATACTCAAATGTACTTAAACAACGACAGACTCTGCACCTTCTGGTAGGTCAGTTGTGAGGCCTGCAAACCCGCCAGCTGCTGGTTATATAAGCTAATTGCGCTGGCATAGTTGAGATCCTGTATCTGTGATTGTGCGGTTTGCAGCTGCAGCTTCGCATTGGATTGCAGTTGTTGCTGGTCGGTGATGGCGTTCAGGCGCGAACCCACACCCGCCTGCTTATTGATGACATTAGTCATCGCCTGATCGAGCGAGCTCAATGACTGATTCATCACGTTGTGCAGTCGCGCCTGACTCCCCGCACTGCCGCCGCTTGGCGTATTCAGGGCCGTGATCATATTCTGAACCGTCTGGAACATGCTCTGTGACTGACTTGGCGCGATCGTGAACTGGTCCCCGGTGGCCGGCGCCCCGGTGATCGATGTCTGAATCCCGGCGAAACTGATAGTGGAGCCACTCTGGAAGGCCTGATTGCTGAGTACCGTCGTCCCAGTGGTCGAATCGACGACGTTAAACTGCGTGGCGGTGGTAAATTGAATTTGATAGGTATCGCCGGTATAGCCCGTTGCCGCAGTCACGGTACCGGGATCGATGATGCCGCTGCCAGTATTGGTGGCACCGGGAACCGCAGTGAAGCTACCGTTCCCGCTGGGGATCTGCATGAATACATTGGATCCCGCATCGTTGACCGCCACCTGCCGGTTGGCATCGATCTGCAGATAACGCTGCGCGTTGTCCCCAAAATAGCTGAAGCTGCCATTCGGATTCTGCGTGAAGGGTTTGGTTTGCGTTTGCGAGCCGCTGAAGATGTACGAACCGCCTGCGTCCTGGGTGTTGCCCATAGCGAGCAACTGCTGGAGGTTCTGACTGAGCTGCGAGGCGATACTGGCGCGACTGGCGTCGGTCTGGGTGCCGTTGTTCCCTTGCAAAGCCAGTGTTCTCACGCTTTGCAGCAAATTCCCTACGCCCTGCAGGGTGCTCTGTTCGAGACCCAGACGCGCGGTGGCTGCGTTGCCATTGGTTTGGTACTGCGTATTGGTGTCGATCGCACTCTGCAGATTGAGTGCCTGCGCCGCACCGGCGGGGTTGTCGGCGGGGGTCAGGATCTGTCGGCCCGTCGATAGTTGTTGTTGCGTCTGCGAAAGCTGTGCTTCCTGACTCAGCATTGAGCTGATCGCCGCTTGGCTGAACTGCTGAGTGGAGATGCGTATGCTCATGGCGATAACCTCGCTTACACCGCGTTCAACAGTGTCTGAAACAGGGTATTGGCCGTGGTGATCACCTTGGCCGATGCTTGATAAGCCTGCTGGTACTGCACCAGATTGGCAGCCTGCTGGTCAAGATTCACGCCGGAGATCGATTGCTGCAACGAGGTCGCCTGATTCAGCAAGGTCTGCTGGTTGGTAGCGCTCGATTTCGCCCCCTGGGTCTCATTGCCCACATTGGCGACCAGCTGATTGTAGATGTCGCCAACGCTTGCCGTACCCCCACTCATGAACTTGTTCTGCTGAATCTGCGCCAAAGCCAGCGCGTTGCCGTTGTCGCCCGGACCCGAGGGGGAAACGGTGAACGTATCACCCGCCTTCGCCGTACCGCCAATGGTCGCCTGCCAGCCGTTATAACTCACCGTCGTACCTGCGGTGGTGTACGGCTGAGTCACCGATGTGCCGGTGGTCGCATCAGTCAACGTGTAGCTGGTCGGGGGATTGTTGAAGGTGATCGTCACCGGATTGCGCAGATTGGCGTTGCCCACGGTGCTCGCCGTCACTTGCGGTGCGGTAATGGTCGCCGTGCCGGTATTGGTCTGGCTGGCCGCGCTGACCACTGGCGCCGCGGCGGCGATCTGACGCGGGTCGGTCGCCGCCATGGTGATGTCGCGGGCGGCATAGCGCGTCGGCTGGATGGAATAGGTATCGCCCGCGCTCACCGTGGTGGGCACCACGATACTCAGACCATCGGCCACGAAGGGATTGGCTGCCGTGCCGGTGCCGCTCATGGTGATCGGTTGATTGCTGCCGGCGACCTGCAAGGTCCAGGCACTGCCGCTGTAACTGAGCTGATAGTCGTTAGCGGTCAACTGCGCGACATTACTGACCGTCACCGACGGCGAACCGCTGCCGGCCGCATTACTCGAACCGGCATAGACGCTCGGCCCAGGCACGTTGAAGAAATTCTGACCAAGTGTGCCGGTCAGGTCCACACCCAGCTTCTGCTGCGCATTGAATGCCTGGCCAACTCCGATGGCCAGCTGCCCAAGGGCGTTTTCCGCTGGAACCACGACCTGATTGCGCGCTTCAAGCAAGCCACCGATATTACCGCCAACGTTACCGCTGGCAACGGGAATACTGCCATTTGACGTCTTGAAAACCAGATTCAATTGATTCGGATCGCCACTGGTCGGGGCCGTGCCCAAAGCCGTAGTCGCCGTGCCAACCACCAGGGCCTGACCGGTGCCGATCATCACGTTCACCGAGCCATCACTCTGGGTCACGGTGCTCACGTTCACCGAT
Organism: Acidihalobacter yilgarnensis; assembly: GCF_001753245.1. NCBI lineage: Bacteria > Pseudomonadati > Pseudomonadota > Gammaproteobacteria > Chromatiales > Ectothiorhodospiraceae > Acidihalobacter > Acidihalobacter yilgarnensis. Next base: position 2,390,033 of record NZ_CP017415.1, read on the forward strand.
TTCGACAGTTGAGTGAGGAGTGCATCGCGCTGATCGAGCAGATCATTGGGCTGTCCGACGGGATTGCTGTTCGTCGTTGCCACGATCTGCTTGTTGAGCTGCGCGATCTGTGTCGCCAGCTGGTTCACCGTGTTGACCTCGGTCGTCAACTGACCGTTGATCTGGCTGCTGGTTTGATTGATCTGGCTGTACAGGCTGTTGAAACGTGCGGTCAATTGCCCTCCCTGAGACAGCAAGGTCTGGCGCGCAGGGATCGATGAAGGCGCATTGGCGACACCTTGTACCGCGTTGAAAAAGTTCTGCACCGCGGGCTGCAGACCGGCGGTAGCGTTGGCCAGCAGGTTGTCGACCTGGGAAGAGTATTGACTGTAGGTCTGGTAGCGCGCGTTGGCCGAGGTGGCATTATTGACCTGGGCGTTGACCACACCGCTGAATATCCGCTGCACGCCGGTAACCTGTACGCCGCTGCCGAGATAATAATTTCCTCCGGTTTGCGGCAGGCTCGCGCTTAAGTCGACGCGTTGCCGGCTGTAACCAGGCGTATTGACGTTGCTGATGTTCTGACTCGTGGTTTGCAATGCCTGCTGGAAGGCCAGCAGGGCCGAAGTGCCTACACCGAGGATATTTGTCGCCATGCGGTACTCCCGAGGCGCGCACCGCGCCCCATCCGATTCAGGTTAGCGGCCCGTTCGCGCCATTCTTGACCCCCGCATCGAGCGCCATCAGATGCTGGCCACCAAGAATGGCCTTGATCTTGTCGGCGTAGGCCGGGTCGGTGGCGTAACCGGCGCTCTGCAGACCATCGAGATAGGCCGCGGGGTTCGACGCCTGCGCCAGGGCATCGCGGTAACGCGGTTGCGTGGAGATCAGATGCGCATAATCGGCAAAACTGGCTGCGAGCGACGGGTAGGCGCGAAACGACGCCGTGTCACGTTGTAAAACTCCGCCGCGGAACTCCATCGTCGGCACGTTGACCTGCGCGCCCTGCCAATGCGTGCCTGCCTTGATACCGAACAGATTGAAGCTGCTACGACCATCCGGTCCGCTGGGTATTTGCTTGCCCCAACCGGTTTCCAGCGCCGCTTGTGCGACCAGCACCTCCGGCGCCACGCCGATAGCGGCCGCAGCCTGACGCGCATACGGCATGACCGCCCGCACGAACTCGCCCGGCGTGGCAGGCGGCCAGACGGTAGGCCGCGCAGCCTCGCCCGCACCCGCCGACGGTGCCGAGTGTGCCGGCGGCACCGTCGGCACACTCGGCACACTCGGCACACTCGGCACACTCGGCACCGTCGATATGGTTCGCGGCGTCGAGGTCGATGGGGTTACAGGCTTGCCGCCCAAGGATTGATCGATCAGCTTGTTCAATCCGAGGGCATTGTGACCAGCCAGGTCGATGGCAATCTGGTGATCGTATAGTCCCTGGTACAGCCGCGTTTGCGAGCTGTCCATCAACCCGTGTTGCGGCGTCGCGGCGCGCATGGCCTTGAGCATCATCTCGATGAATACGGCCTCAAACTGTTTGGCCGCGGCCTGGCGTGCCTGCGGGCTTTGGGTTTTTGCCGCCGCCTTGAGCTGAGCGAGCCCCTGAAAATCGGTGTAGTTGGAGGCCAGGGCCCCAATATTGGTGGCTTGAAGCGCGCTCATCAGATCACCACCAATTGTGCACGCAAGGCCCCGGCACGCTTGAGTGCCTCAAGTATGGCGATCAGATCGTCGGGCGTGGCCCCCACGCGATTGATCGCCTTGACGATGGAATTGAGGGTCACGCCAGGCTTGAACACGAAGGCATGTGCCTTGGCTTGCTTGGCACTGACGGTCGAGTTCGGCGTCACCACCGTGTTACCACCGGAGAGCGCGTTCGGCTGGCTGACCTGTGGATTCTCGGAGATCGTCACGGTCAGATTGCCGTGCGCGACCGCAGACGGCAGCACACGCACGCTGCTGCCGATGATCACCGTACCGGTACGCGCATTGACCACGACACGCGCCGGCGGCGCAGCCGGGTGGATATTGATGTTTTCAAGATAGGACACAAAGGCCACCCGCTGACCGCGGTCTGGCGGTGCATTGACCCGTACTGAGGCGGCATCCAAGGCCTCTGCGGTACCCGGTCCCATCGCCTCGTTGATGGCGTGTGCAAGACGGGTGGCCGTGGTGTAGCTCGGATTGTTCAGATCCAGCGTAATGCTGTTGCCACGATCGAACGACGTAGGCACATCGCGCTCGACGGTAGCGCCGTTGGGCACCATGCCGACACTGAGCACATTGACCTGCACGCTGGAACCGCTTCCACCCTGCGCCCCGTAGCCACCGACCACCAGATTACCCTGTGCCATGGCATAGACCTGCCCGTTGGCGCCGTGCAGAGGCGTCATCACCAGCGTGCCGCCACGCAGACTCTTGGCATTGCCGATTGAGGAGACGGTGATATCAATATCCTGACCCGGCTTGGAAAATGGCGGCAAATTCGCGGTGACCAATACCGCGGCGACATTGTTCAGCTGTGGGTTCACATTACTGGGCAGGGTCACGCCGAAGCGCGTGAGCATGTTCTCGATACTCTGGATGGTAAACGGCGCCTGACTGGTCTGGTCGCCGGTGCCGTCGAGACCGACCACCAGGCCATAACCCACGAGTTGATTGCTGCGCACCCCGGCCAGCGTTGCGAGATCCCGCACCAATTCCGCGCGTGCGACCCCGACCATGCCGAAACACAAAGAGAAAACGGCTACGAGCGCAAACAGGCGACGACATGATTGGGATTGAATACGGGCGCACATGGGCGAAGTCCTCACAGTGGCCACCAAGCATTGAAGAATTTCGCCAACCAACCCTCTCGGTTGGCGTCATTGAGCACGCCGCGCCCGCCATAGGCGATTTCGGCGTTGGCGACCTGGGTCGATAGCACGGTGTCCAGCGGCGTAATGTCGGCGGAGCGCACAATACCGCGAAAACGCACGTACTCTCGTCCCTGGTTCAGCGCGATCCATTTTTCACCCTGCACGATCAGATTGCCGTTGGAGAGCACCTGGGCAACGGTCACCGAGATGGTGCCACTCAGCTGGTTGCTCTGCGTGCTGCTGCCCTTGCCGGCGAAGGCGTTCTTGCTGGCGAGGCCGGCGCTGAGCAGAGACTTGCCGTTGTAGGTGACGCCGGCCCCGAGCACCGTCGGCGCGGAGACATTGATGCTGGTGTCGCGAGAAGTCGCGGTATCTGCTGACTTGTTGGCGTTGGTGCTCTCGTTGAGGATGACCGTCAGGATATCGCCGACGTGGCGGGCGCGCTGATCCTCGAATAACGGTACGCTGTTCGCGCTCTGGTAGATCGCGCCGTTGTTCTGAGAAGCCGGCTTCGGCGGCGGCGGCATCACCGCAGTGAAATCCGGATTGTTGCCACGCATGGGGCCCGTCTGAAGCGCGGCGCAGCCGCCGAGCAGGCCGAGCGTCGCGAATAACGCTGCCATCCTGAGGACATATCCCACTGCTTGCGCGTTCATCCGAATCTCCTGCCTCACAGTGTCTGGTTGACGTACTGCAACATCTGATCGGTCGTGGCGATCGCCTTGGAATTGATCTCATAGGCGCGCTGACATTCGATCATGTTCACCAACGACTCCACGGTATTGACGTTCGAACTTTCAAGCGAACCCTGCTGCAGCGACCCCAGACCGTTGAGGCCAGGCGTGCCGGATTGGGCCGTGCCGCTGGCGGCCGTCTGCAAATAGAGATTCTGCCCGACGGCCTGCAGACCCGCCGGATTGATGAAGTCCGCCAACTGAACCGTGCCGATCTGGGTGGGTGTGGTACTGCCGGCCACGGTCGCGGTCACCGTGCCGTCGGTGCCGATGGTGATCGACTGAGTGTTGGGCGGTACGGTGATGCCAGGTTGTAGCGGATAGCCGTTGGCGGTGACTACTTGCCCACTGCTATTGAGCTGGAATTCGCCGTCACGCGTGTAAGCCACCGTGCCGTCCGGCATCGTGATCTGAAAGAAGCCGCGCCCCTGTATCGCCAGATCGAGGTTGTTGCCGGTCTGAACGATATTGCCCTGGGTGAATATTTTCTCAGTCGAGTTGATGCGAACGCCGGTGCCTAGCATCAAACCGGAGGGCAGCTGCGTGTTCTGTGAGGATTGCGCACCCGGCTGACGGACGTTCTGGTACAGCAGGTCCTCGAAGGAGGCCCGCCCCTTCTTGAAGCCGGTGGTGCTGACGTTGGCCAGATTGTTGGCGATCACGTCCATGCGCGTCTGTTGCGCATCCAAACCGGTTTTCGCTATCCACAAGGCCGGATTCATAGGTTTATCCCTCGATTCATCTCATCAAGCCAGGCGTATCAGCTGGGCGCTGGCCTGATCGTTGTTTTCCGCGGTCTTCATCATCTTCACCTGCATCTCGAACTGGCGCGCCAGCGAAATCATCTTGACCATGGCGTTGACTGTATTGACGTTGCTGCCCTCCAGAGCCCCAGACACGAGGGACACATCTGCACTGGCGGGTAATGGCTGGCCGTTGCGCGCGTGCATCAGCCCATCGAGGCCCTTGACCAGATTCGCGTCCGGCGGGTTGACCAGCTTGATGCGGTCGACCACGGCCAAAGCGTTCGGCTGCTGCCCAGAAGGCAGTACCGTGATGGTGCCGTCATGCGCGATATCGAGCTTGTCGTGCGGCGGCACCGCGATCGGGCCGGAATTGCCAATTACCGGGTAACCTTGACTGGTCGTGAGTAGTCCGTTGGCATTGATCTTGAGCTCGCCGGCACGCGTATAGGCTTCCTGACCATTGGGTCCCTGCACCGCGATCCAGCCGGGCCCGTTGAGTGCGACATCCAGCGGCCGTCCGGTGGTGATCAGCGGCCCCTGGGTAAAGTCCGTGCCTGTGCCCTCGGTCTGCGTATACACGCGACTGGCATAGCCCGGCCCCTCGACGGGTACAGCCTTGAAGGCCTCCAAATCGCGCTTGAAGCCAACCGTATTGGCATTGGCCAAGTTGTTGGTCGTGTTCGCCTGGGCCAGGAGGATTTCCTTGGCGCCGGACATGGCGATATACAGCATGCGGTCCATGGCGGTTTACAGATCCCCGATCAGGTCATGTTGATGATGGTTTGGGTCACCGTATTGGCCGTGGTGATCACCTTGGCATTGGCCTGATAGTTACGCTGTTCGGTAATCAGGTCGACCAGTTGTTTGGCTTCGTCAACGTTCGAGTTCTCCAGCGAACCCGCTTGAACCTGTCCCAGGCTACCGGTACCCGGCGCGCCCAAAATGGGGCTACCCGAGGCATAGCTCTGCGCCCAGGCGGTGTTACCGACCGCCTGCAAACCCTGGGGGTTGGTGAAATTCGCCAGCGCAATCTGACCCAGCGCCTGCGACTGGCCGTTGGTGTAGCGTGCGGAAATCACACCCGAGTTGCTGATATTGAGACCGGCGAGCTGACCAGAGGTGTAGCCATTCTGGGTCAGGCTGTTCACGCTACTGGTGTTGCCGAACATCGTGCTCCCGGTCAGGTTCAGCGTCATATTCATCGCCGCGGCACCATTGGTCGGCGAATAGGGACCGTAGGCAATCTGCCCGTTCGTCGGGGTCACGAGGTTGCCGTTGGCGTCGAAGGTGAGCGTCGATTGCGGATTGCCGCCGCTGGGTACCGTCGTGCCATCGATCTGGGTCAACACCTGCCAGGTCGTATTGCCGGGTGTCGTCGTGGTCGAAGGGGTCGTGGTGTCCTTGCGGAAATAAAAGATCGCGGTATGCGGGGCGCCGAGCGAATCATAGACCGTGGAGGGCGTGGAATAGGTATACGACGCGGTATTCGCCGGGTTGATCGTCCCCGTGCCCAAATCGGTCGCCGCTGCATTCAGGTTGAGCGAGGCCGACAAGGTCGACGTTGCCTGCGGAGGGCCCGCGCTGGTGGCCAACTGCAGATTGGTCAGACTGCCCTGATTGAAGGTCGGGTTCGCCGACTGCGAGTTGATCGGCGCATAGACCTGAAGCTGCTGCCCCTGCGCATTGACGACATAGCCCTGCTGGTTGACCTGCATGGCACCCGCCCGGCTGTAGACCTGGGTGCCGTTATTGCTGAAGATGAAGAAACCTTGACCGTTGATAGCCGCATCGAGCGTGTTACCCGTATTGTTCAGCGTACCTTGGCTGAACTGCTGGGTCACCGCTTGCAGCTGCACGCCGGTGCCGACGGCCTTGTTGCTGATGCCATTGTAAGCCGTGGCGTAGATATCCCCGAACTCGGCGCGCGAGGACTTGAAACCCGTGGTGCCTGCGTTGGCAATATTGTTGGAGGTGACGTTAAGCGCCTCCGACGCCGCATTCAAACCCGTCAGTGCCGTTCCAAATGACATGATTCGTTCTCCTTATTTATACTTGTCTATACGCGTCGCAACGCATCGGGCTGCTTAACTGATCTGTCGGATTTGCGAAAGATCGACATTCCCCATACCGCCCGACAGCGCCAACGTAATCGGCCCACCGTTCTGCGCCAGGGTGACGCTGGAAACCTGTGCGGGCGACAACACGCCGAGTCCCTGGCTCTGTCCATTGACCTGACCAACAGCCTTGACCTCATAAGTCCCCGCCGGCATCGGCGTACCCTGCATATTCGTACCGTCCCAACTGAAATTCGCGAGCCCCTGGGCCTGTGTGCCGAGATCCATCTGCTTGACCAATTGCCCACTCGTGTCATAAATACCGACCGACACTTGAGATGCCGGCGTGGTAACGTCGACGGAGCCCTGCAGCGAGCCACTCGCGGGCAACACCGCCATCGACGAGGGCGCCAACACCGTCCGCCCCACCAGGCTCGCCGCCTGCAATGACTGGTTGGTCGACAGCGACTTCGACAGCGTGGCAAAGGAAGTGGACATGCTCTGGATACCGGAAACGGTACTGAACTGCGCCAGCTGTGCCAGCATGTTCTGTCCGCTCATCGGTTGCGTCGGATCCTGATTCTTGAGCTCGGCCACCATCAGATTCAGGAAGGCCTGCTGACCCAGCTGGGAGCCGGACGAACCCGTTCCGCTGGTCGCGCTCGACGAAGAGGTCGTGCTGCCGGTCAGGCCGAGCTGCGCGAGGACGCTGGGGTTAAAACTCGAATTGATGGCGCCAGTGCTCATTTCTCCACCTCGAATGGATTACTTGCCAAGCTGCTGTACGGTGCTCAGCAGCAGTTGCTGGGTTGTGGTCAGGACGTTCACATTGTTCTGGTAACTGCGCGAGGCCGAGATCATGTTCGCCATCTGCTCGACCGTGTTGACGTTGGTGGTGTAGACATACCCCTGCTTGTCGGCGAGAGGATTACCTGGCGCGTACTCGCGGCGAATCGGCGCCCGACTCTCCTGGATATCGGTCACGCGCACACCCACCGCCGAGTCGCCACCCTGCGCCTTGAACAGCGTCGAGGCGAAGACCGGCTGGCGCGCACGGTAGGCGGCTTGCTCGCTCGACGCCACGTCGTCGGCATTGGCGAGATTGCTGGCGATCGTATTGAGGCGCACGCTCTGCGCGGCAAGCCCGGAACCCGCGATATTGAATATGCTGTACAGACTCATGATCAGGTCCCCATGATCGCGTTCTTGAGCCCCGTGATTCGCCCAGTCAGAAAGGCCAGCGTGGCCTGGTAGCGCAAGGCATTCTCACCAAATGCCGCCTGGTTGTACTGAAGATTGACGGTGTTTCCATCCAGAGACGGCTGCAGTGGCACCTGGTACAGCACTGGCGCGCTGACACTCCCTGATGCGGGTTCCATATGCTGCGGACTGGTCCGCACCAACGCCAGATTGCCGCCATGCCCGCTCACAGAGGCCAATGCGGCCTTGAAATCAATGTCGCGTGCCTTGTATCCAGGGGTATCGGCGTTGGCGATATTCGAGGCCAACAGCTCGGCGCGCTGCGCCTCGAGCTGTAGGGCCTGCGGAAATGAGCCCAGCGCCTGATCGATCGAAAATGGCATGTTGCCCCATCCTAAAGTTTTCACCTACCAGGACGATAGCAATTACGATGCCAACGCAAAAATCCAGCAATAGCGCGGGCTTGAGCGCCCATGGCAGGTCAAGACGGCAAACTTTCGCCGCCTAACGGCAAAGTCATCGGAACCGGTTGCCCGCTCCGGCATCGCGATAAAGCGTTTTGATCCGTGGCCAGACGGGGGTTAGCATGTGCGCCCCGAAACCAGACCCGACGAGCGGCCATGTCCCAGGAACCCATTGAACAGTGGATGCAACGCGTCGCCGATGCGACCGGACCTCTCGTGGAGCAATCGCCAGACCACCGCTGGCTGTTGCGACAGAGCCTGTATACGCACTTTCAGCGACTGGTGACCCTGACCAGCCTCGGCGAAATGAGTGGCCCTATTTTGGATGTCGGTGCCGGTACCGGCGCGCTGACCCTCGATCTGGCTTGGCATGCCAGCCCTGATACGCAGATCAAGGCCGTCGACAATGACCCCAAGGCACTCGCACTGCTCCACGCCCTGGCGATGTCGCTAGGCGTCAGCGTCGAGATTCAGCTGGGTCAAGCCTCGACCTTACCGGCCGAAACAGCGAGCCAGGCGTTGACGGTGGCCCGTTACGTCTTCCAACACCTGCCTCAACCCGAAATCGCACTGGCCGAAATGTGCCGCGTCACCCAACCGGGCGGACGCGTGCTGATTATTGACGTGGACGACGGTGTCGCTTTGGGCGAGCCGCCGGAATCCCCTCATCTGGATGGACTGCGCGAGGCCATTCGCACGCTGCAATCCAGGCGCGGCGGCAATCGTCGTATCGGTCGACATCTTTATCGACTCATGCGCGACGCGGGACTCGAAGCCATTCAGATCATCCTCATGCCCCGCGTCAGATTGGGTCTGCAACATGGGCGAAGCGCTGATATGGAACTGCATCAGATCGAACGCCTGCTCGCCGAGCGCGACGATCTCATCGCTGCCGACCTGATCACCGCCGAGGCTTTCGATCTCGGCGTCACGGCTCTCCGGCAGAGTTTTGCCGAGGATCGTTTCGAGCTCGACGCGGACTTCATCGCCATTGGCCGAATGCCATCTGCCGACTCGCCGTCATAAATCTCTATTGGCAAGTGCCCGGCACACGGCCCACAATGAATCCATTGCCGAGGGAGACGATACGCATGCGAGCCGTCCTGCCAAGGGTGCTGGTCGTACTAGCGCTCATGATCACCGGCTTGAGCACGTCGGTCGCATCCGCCGACTCTGCCGCGCAGTTCAAGGCAGCGCTGGATGCTCTGTCCACCAATCAACTTGATCGCTTCGAGGCGCTATCGCGCCCATTGATCGGCAATATTCTCTATCCCTATCTGCGCTACGCCTATCTCGAACATGAGATCGAGCACGTGCACCGCGCCGACATCGATGCCTTTCTCAAAGCCAATGCCAAATTGCCGATCAGCAACGCGTTGCACAGCGACTGGTTATTGGAACTCGCCCGCCGTCAAGACTGGACCACGTTCATCGCCGAAGATACCGGCAGCGGTGGCGGTAGCCGCCTGGCCTGTGCACGCGTGCAGGCACTCGCCGCAACTGGCCACGTCGACAAGGCGCTGACGCTCGCAAAACAGCTATGGTTGGCCGGCTACTCGCAACCGCAGAGCTGCGACCCCGTATTCAGCCTGCTCACGCAGCATGATCTGCTCACGCCAACCCTGATCCGCCAGCGCCTTTTGCTTGCCCTCGACGCACGCAACATCAGCTTGGCCCGCTTTCTGGCACGCAAGCTACCGAGCGCCGAACAACCACTGGCGGCTCGATGGCTGCAGGTCTATGAAACGCCGTCGAGCCTACTAGGCCAGCCGCTCCATACGCTCGGGCCGGCACCAGAACGCGACCGCATACTGCTTGCGGCGTTCGACCACTTCGCACGCCGAGACCCTGCACAAGCTCGGCACCTCTGGGTACAAGTCGCCATAGGCAAACCGACGCTGCCACCTGCGATACGCGATGAAATCAACCGCGACATCGCCCTCAACGCTGCCTGGGACGGACTACCCCAGGCACAGGCTTGGCTTGACGCCCTACCGAAAGGCGCCACGAACGATATCGTGCGCGTCTGGCGTGTGCGCGTTGCGCTCCGCAACGGCAATTGGATGGCCACCCTGAAGCACATTCGCGCGATGCCATCGGCACAACGCGCGGAACCGAACTGGCAATACTGGGAAGCCCGCTCGCTCGCCGCCCTTGGCCAGCCGGCGGCGGCGGAAAAAATTGCCCGTCCCCTGGCCAAGCGATTCAGTTATTACGGTTTCCTCGCCGCCGATTTCCTGCAAAGCCCATATGCCACCGGCAAGCCGCTACCGCCAACCGATCCCGCGTTGCAGCACAAGATTGCCGCCCATTATCTGGTTCGCGTGGCCTTCGCGCTTGAGAAAGTCGATCAGCATGCGGATGCCAAAGCCGCCTGGCGTGCTGCCCTGCGTCGCTTCAATGCCCAAGAACGGTTCGCGGCCGCCGAGCTGGCCTACCGGCGCGGCTGGGCCTACGGCACCTACGCCGCTGCCGCACGCGCCGGCATCCGCAATGCCTCACGATTGATGTTCCCCTTCGATCAAATGCCCCACATACAGGCCGCCGCCAGTCACAACGGACTCAAGCCGGGCCTATTGCTCGCGGTCATGCGCCAGGAAAGCGCCTTCCAAACCAGCGTCTGCTCGGACAAAGGGGCTTGCGGACTGCTCCAGCTGTTGCCAAGCACCGCCTGCTGGATCGGCCGACAGACCGGGCTTGGAGATCTAACCTGCAGCCTGAAGGCGCTCTCAAAACCCTCGGTCAACATTCGCGCAGGCGCAAACTATCTTGCCTATTTGTTCAAGCAATTCGACAACGACGCTGTACTGGCCCTGGCCGCCTACAATGCCGGTCCGCGCACCGTGAATCGTTGGTTATCCGCTCCGGCAGCAACCAAGCCCGGCTCGGCCCGCTGGCTGGCGACACTGCCCTACGGCGAGACCCGCAACTACGTCGAGGCCGTCCTGTTCAACCGAGTGGTCTATACACGACGCCTCGGACCGAGGTCCGAAGTAAAGGGGATCCAGACTGCGCCGAGATTCGCGTCCGCCAAGCAAGACCATCGTCTGGCGGACGCGCTGCTACCCCAGAGTCTCACCCCTGGGGTTGTGCGTTGACCTCGTCGCTCAGGGCTTGATATAGCGGAAACCATGCGCCTCAAGCTGCATGATGCGCACGATACCGCCCGGCACGACCACCGCAGAATCCACCAGCTTGGGCAAATGGCCCAGCTTTTTCTTGAACCCGAGCATGGTGTTGTGACAGGCGTCGAATTCCACGCCCTCGGCGTTAAGACTTTGGATACGGGCAGCCATCTTGCTGTTCTTAAAGAGCATTTTTAGCCCAGGGCCATAGGCCACCACAACCACCTGAACCTTATCTGGACCAAAGTAATTGAGTACGTTGGCGGCGTTGTTGAGTACCAGATTCCAGCGTTTTGGATCGGCTTGACTCACCTGAATCACCACATGTTCCTTGGCAAACGGGAGGGAATGGACGAATTCCGGCTTGTCGTAGTTGTAGTTTTTGAACAGCGACCAGTTTTCGGCCTGCGCAGGCTGGAAAGCGGCCCACGCGAACAAGGCCAACACGGGTAATACCAAACGGATCTTGCGGTTCATGTCCTACTCCTTAGGTGTTTTTGGTGTAATTCGAATTGCAGCCCGGCCACGGGCCCACACAGATGGCCTGGTGTCTTGACGAACCCTACCCCCTGCTCTGGGTAAGCGAAACCCGTCCGACAGTGCATGAGATACCGCAGCAGGCTGAACTATTCCATCTGCGGCGCGTCTCTGCATGAAAATATCAGCACTCAGGTAACCGAAAATGCGCGTATGCGATGGCAGCTGCAGACGACTGGCGTCAATCGAACGACGGTTGCCGCCCCTCCGAACCACACACCTGATCAACCAGCTGCGCCGCCAAGCGGCTGCGTTATCCGGTACGGGTTATGAAGACGCCGTCTCGGCACTCGCCGCAGCGGCCGATGCGCTCGAACAAATCACCCAGGATCTGGCTCGTAATACCTGAGCCCCCATCCGTTTACGCTGTCACGAACGACCGCCTGGGTGATACGATTCGCACCCTTGACCGGGTCCCGCCCGGCGTCGACGCACACCCCAGCTGACATGGCCACCCAAACCGACCTCGATGGACTCAACCCCGCCCAGCGCGAGGCGGTGAAACAAACCGATCGCCCGCTCCTTGTGCTCGCTGGCGCGGGCAGCGGCAAGACCCGCGTGATCACCACCAAAATCGCCCATCTGGTACGCCACTGCGGCATTCGGCCACGCGGCATCGTTGCCGTAACCTTCACCAACAAGGCAGCCCGCGAGATGAAGGCGCGCGCCGCTGCACAACTGGCTCGAGATGAAGCCCGCGGCCTGACGATTTCAACCTTCCACAATCTCGGGCTGAATTTTCTACGGCAGGAGTTACGCACCGCCGGCCTAAAGGCTGGATTTACCATCTTCGATGCGCAGGACAGCACCTCGCTGGTCAAGGAACTGATCCACAAGGACGGGGCCGGCGACGAGGAGCCGATCCGCCACTGTATTTCACGCTGGAAGAACGACCTTCGCTCGCCAGAGGAGGCCTTGGCTCAGGTCGAGGATGAACTCGAATCGCGCGCTGCCAAGGTCTATCAACGCTATCAACGCTCACTGGCCGCCTACAACGCGGTGGATTTCGACGACCTGATTCTCCGCCCCGTGCGCATACTTGAGGACCACCCCGAGGCCCGTGAGCGCTGGCAGAATCGCGTACGCCATCTGTTGGTCGACGAATACCAGGACACCAATGCCTGCCAGTACGCCCTGATGCGCCTGCTGGTCGGTGTCGATGGTGGTCTCACCGTGGTTGGCGACGACGATCAATCGATCTATGCCTGGCGCGGCGCACGACCGGAGAACCTCACTCACCTGCAAACGGACTTTCCGCGCCTGCAGGTGGTCAAGCTCGAACAAAACTATCGCTCCACCGGACGCATTCTGGCCGCCGCGAACCACCTCATCGCCAATAATCCGCACACCTTCGAGAAACGCCTGTGGAGCGCGCTCGGCGCCGGTGAGATGCTGCGCGTCCAGCCCGCCAGCAGTGCCGAAGATGAGGCCGCCCGTGTGATTTCCGAGATCATCCGTCGCCACTTCCAGGATCGCTGCGAATACAGCGATTTCGCTATTCTCTACCGGGGTAACCATCAAGCCCGCCCCTTCGAACGCTGGCTACGTGAACACAGTATTCCCTACCGACTCTCCGGCGGCACCGGCTTTTTCGAGCGTCAGGAGGTCAAGGATTTCATGGCCTACCTGCGCCTGCTGGTGAATCCAGACGACGATGCCGCCTTCCTCCGCGTGGTCAACACCCCTCGCCGCGGCATCGGTCCCTCTACCCTTGAGGCCCTCGGCGATTACGCAGGCGGACGCGGTGTAAGCCTGCTGGCCGCCGCCGGCGAATTGGGTCTGGAACAACAGCTGTCAGGACGTGCCGTCACCGCCCTTCGGCGTTTCACCGACTGGGTCGGCGAGCGTGCGCGCGAGATCGAAGAGGCTGAACCGGTCGCCTTCGTGCGTCGCGTGCTTGATGAAATCGATTACGCCGCCTGGCTGGAGGAGAACCACGAAGATCCCAAGGCCGCCGCGCGCAGGCTCGATTACATCCACGAACTCATCGACTGGATGCAGCGCCTGTGCAAGGACGAGCCGGAGCGGCGCCTGCCCGACCTCGTCTCGCACATGTCACTGATGGACATCCTCGAACGCAACGGCGAAGAGAAGGATCTCAACGCGGTCAACCTGATGACGCTGCACGCCGCCAAGGGCCTGGAGTTTCCACATGTATTCCTGGTTGGCATGGAAGAGGAATTGTTGCCTCACCGCAGCAGCATCGAATCCGGCGATCTCGAAGAGGAACGTCGACTCGCCTATGTGGGGATCACCCGCGCGCGGCGTAGCCTGACCCTGACCTACGCGGAGAAGCGCAAGCGCTATGGCGAGGAATACGACTGCGAACCCAGCCGCTTCCTAGAGGAACTACCACCCGAACACCTGGAGTGGCGCCGCGAACCGCCGAGCGCCGAGGAGGCACGCGATCTCGGTCGCGCGCATCTGGCCAACCTCAAGGCCATGCTGGACTGAAACCATGCACGAGATATCCGACGAACGCATCGCCGAACCTCGCAATGCCCTGCCCATCGGCGTATTCGATTCGGGCGTCGGCGGACTCACGGTGTTGCGCGCGCTGCGCGAACGTCTGCCTGAAGAGGATCTGCTCTATCTCGGCGATATGGCACGACTGCCCTATGGCACCAAGAGCGCGCAAACCGTCAGCCGCTATGCCTGCCAGGCAGCCGGCGTTCTGGCCACGCGTGGTATCAAGCTGCTAGTGGTGGCTTGCAACACCGCCTCCGCGCTGGCGCTCGATGCACTGCGCGAGCACTTTCCCGGACTGCCGGTGATCGGCGTACTCGAACCCGGCGCGGCAGCGGCCTGCGCCGCCACACGCAGCGGACGGGTTGCCGTCATCGCTACAGAGGGCACCGTACGGGGCGGCGCCTACGTCCGCGCCATCCAGGCACGACGCCCGGAGGTCCAGGTCAGCGCCACCGCCTGTCCATTGTTTGTCTCGCTGGCGGAGGAAGGCTGGCATACGGGACCGGTCGTCGAGGCCGTGGCCCGACATTACCTCGAACCGGTGCTCGAAGCCGCAGCGCCAGACGTACTGGTGCTCGGCTGCACCCATTTCCCGGTATTCAGCGACACCCTGAGCGCCCTGGTGGGATCCGGCACCATGCTGGTGGACTCAGCCTCAACCACCGCCGACGCCGTCGCCGAGATGCTGTTACACAATCGACTCAACGCGGCGAGCGGGCGGATCGGCCAGAGCCATTATATGACCACCGATGCACCGGAGCGCTTCGCCCGCGTCGCGCGCGCATTTCTGGGCGCCGAGCAAGCGCCATCTCGGGTCGAGCTGGTCGACCTGTGAGCTCTCATGCGTTCGTGATATGTTGGAGCCCCGCGTTGGGAATTGCCCATGGATAACGAAAATACCGCCGACCTGCAGGCCCGCATCACAGCCCTCAAGCTGGAACATCGCGATCTCGATGCCGCCATCGTCGCGATGACCCTCGCACCCGGCGCGGACCAGTTGCAATTGACCCGTCTCAAGCGCCGTAAGCTCCAACTCAAAGACAGCATCGCGCGACTGGAAAGCCGTCTGATTCCCGACCTCGACGCCTGAGCGGCGCCACCCTCACGCGCGTCATGACGCGCATCATTGAAGAAACACGCATCGCTAATAGTGCGGTGGCGGGGGTTCCTGCTCGGGCGACAATGACGCCGCCGGAGCAAGTTCGATCAATTGTCCCTTCAAACGATCGATGGCCAACCAGGCATCACGCAGCTCACGCTCACGCATCAGCAACGCATCGGTCAGGGCGTCCATCGAGGCCTCCAGATGGGCCATGCGCTCTTCCAGCTCGATGACCCGCTGCATGCCCGCCTCGCCCAAGCTCGTCTTTCCCACGGCACCTGAACTCACTTGACGCTCTCGCTGGGACCGGCAGATCCGACCGGCAGATCGGCGATGCGCATGGCGGTCGCCACCATGCGCGACAAATCACCGGTATCGGCGGGGATCACCACCGTGGTACCGGCCTTGGCCAGGTTGCCCCATTGGATAATAAAGTCCTTGGCCACCTGCATTCGCATGGCCTGCTCACCCCCCGGTGCCTGTAGCGAGGTTGCAATGGCACCGATCGCACTTGCAGTGGCTTCAGCTACGAGCTGAATGGCCTTGCCCTGCCCCTGAGCCTCTAGAATCCGCGCCTGACGGTCGCCCTCGGCCAAATTGATTTGCTGCTGACGCTCGCCCTCTGAGATATTGATCTGCTGCTGCTTTTCACCCTCCGAGCGCGCGATCATGGCGCGCTTCTCGCGCTCAGCGGTGATCTGCAATTCCATCGCGCGCAACACCTCCTCCGGCGGAGAGATATCGCGGATTTCATACCGCAATACCTTTACGCCCCAGTTCACTGCCGCTTCGTCAAGAACATTGACCACCTCGGTGTTAAGCTCCTGGCGCGACGACAGCACTTGATCCAGGTGCAGGTGACCGACGGTCGAACGCATGGTGGTCTGCGCCAGCTGCACCACGGCCGCCACCGGATCCGAGGTGCCATAGGCCGCAGCACGCGCATCGGTGATCTGGAAATAAAGCACGCCGTCGACACTGACCTGCGTGTTGTCCAATGTAATGCAAACCTGTTTGGGAATATCGACAGGTGTCTCGCGCAGATCGAAGCGGTAAGGCACGTTGTCGACAATGGGGATAATCACGTTAAGCCCGGGTTCCAGTACGCGGTTGAAGCGTCCCAGACGTTCAACCACCCAACCACGCTGCTGTGGCACGATGCGTATACCGCGGACAATGACGAAAACGACAATCACGGCAAGTGCGATCAGTACGACAAACAATGGACTCATCTTGGAACTCCTTGGGGCGGGAAACGGACGAACATCTCGATACGGCCGAACTTTATCAATGCTGCTCTCTGTTTGAGACGGGGGTCGCGGGTAACGGGGCAAGGATGAGCCGGTTGCCTTCGCGGCGCAAAATGCGTAATTGCTCGCCTACATGCGCCTCGCCGCCATCGGCAAGCACAGCAGCCCATTCGGTGCCGCGGTAGCGCACACGCAGCGCATGGGTGTCGACGCGCGTCACCTCGACTTCATGCCCGCTGTCGTCCTGCGCGGTGCGTTCAGAGGCAGCATTGCTCAGGCGCCGCCGCAAGCGGTGCGCCACCACCAAAAACAGTAGCGACAACAGCGTGGCCAGTCCCAGATCGGCGGTTGCGCCCAGTCGCCAAGCAAGTTCGGCACCGCCGGCCAGCAACAATGCTGATCCGAAGGCAAACAGATAAAAGGTACCGCTGACGATCTCGGCGGCGCACAGCGCGGCTCCGATCAACACCAGCAGCGTGCCCAGACTATTCATGGCGGAGGCCCCCTGACCCGTCGACTGCGACAAGCCGCCCTTAGGGCAGCAAATTGTTGGTTATCCTATACCGTGCCGATACCGAAACCCACCCAATACCGTCACCCCTTCACAGGCGCATCCGAACCCACGCCACACCGCCGGCGCAAACGAGAACCCAGCCCATGTGGCCACTGAACCGACAGCCCGCAATACCGGCTTTTTCATCAGACGCATGGATGCGAGCGAGCGCGGGACAGGCCGTGCTGGAAATTCTGGGACAAACCGAGCGCGAACGCCTGTGGGCCCTGGCGCACGCCTTCCTGCATAGCCGTAGCATCCAACCCGTCGGCAACCTCACTCTGGACGATAGACACCGCCTACGCATCGCACTGCTCGTCGCCCTACCCGTGCTCGGACTCGATCTCGGTTGGTATCGCGGATTGCACGAATTGATCATCTACCCCGACGCGTTTGCGCCCAATCGCAACTGGATCGACGAATACGGCATTGCACACACCGGGCGGCAAGCCTTGAGCGGCGAAGCCTGGGATGAAGGCCTGATACTGCTCTCCTGGGCCGACATAGAGGCCGCCGGCCCGCTCGATGGTCATCACGTGGTACTGCACGAATGCGCCCATTGGCTAGACCTACAGAACGGCGCCGCCAACGGCCGCCCGCCGTTGCATCGGGATATGGATCCGACGGATTGGACACACCATTTCTCCGTCGCTTATGCCGATTTTTCCGCATCGCCCCGTCACTGCTGCGCAGCACTCGACCCCTATGCAGCCGAGAATCCGGCCGAGTTTTTCGCCGTCTGCTGCGAACTGTTCTTCGAGCGTCCGCAGGCACTGCATGACTGCTGGCCTGATATCCATCGACTACTCGTCGCCTTTTTCCGGCAGCGGCCGGACGACCGCATCCATCCCGATACAGGACGCCCATCATGAGTCCGCAACCACAACGCGAATCCATCCAGTTCACCAATGCGCGGGGCGAGCGCCTGGCCGGCGTGCTACACCTGCCCGCCGGCACGCCTCGCGCCAGTGTGCTCTATGCCGCCTGCTTCACCTGCGGCAAGGACATTCCGGTAGCCCTGCGCATGGGCAACGCCCTGGCCGACGCCGGCTTTGCTATGCTGCGCTTCGATCTTGCCGGGCTCGGTGAGAGCGAGGGCAACTTTGCCGACGGTAGCTTCAGCGCCCAAGTGGAGGATCTGCTCCACGCTGCCGCCTGGCTCGGGCAACAAGGTCTGCCGCCGCAACTATTGATCGGCCACAGCATCGGTGGCGGCGCCGTACTTACGGCCGCACCGAAACTGCCTTCGGTGCGCGCGGTGGCGACCCTCGCGGCACCCGCCGGGCTCGATCACCTCGCCGAGCTGCTGCGCACGGCCGCCGAGCATCGTGAAGACGGCAGCGCATCGCTGATGCTCGGCGGCCGCCGCTTCGAATTCGCGGCGGCATTCCTACAGGATCTGGAGCGGCATCCACCGTTCACCGAGGTCGCGCGAACACTGGCTCGACCGCTCTTCGTACTCCACGCCCCAGGGGACGACGTCGTGCCCTATGCGCACGGCCTGGCCCTATTCGAGGCTGCCGCCGAGCCACGCAGCTTCGTCAGCCTGGACGGTGCCGATCACTTGCTGCGCCGGCAGGTCGATGTGAATTATGTGGCCACGCTGATCACGGGCTGGGCAACCCGCCACCTCGAACCCGGGCAGCTGCCGAAGGCGGCACCACAGATCAGTCTCGACGGAACCGAGGTGCTGGTACGTAACCGTCCAGGGCAGCGTTTCACCCAGGACATTCATACCCCTGATCATCACTGGGTTGCCGACGAACCTGCCGCACGGGACGGCGATAACCTGGGACCCGCACCCTATCCCTTGCTACTCGGTGCGCTCGGCGCCTGCACCGCGATGACCCTGGAAGGTTATGCGGCGCACAAGGGCTGGCCGCTCACCGCCGTCACCGTGCGGCTGGAACACCGCATCGAAGCCGAGCGAGGGGCGGGGGCACTGGCCATCGAACGGCATATCGAGCTCGAGGGTCCGCTCGATGCAGCACAGCGCACGCGGCTGCTGGATATTGCCAACCGCTGTCCGGTACACCGCAGCCTGAGCAGCGCCCCCATCGCCATCCGCACCGAGCTGACACCCGGCACGGCTGAACCAGACGCCTAAGGCGCCTCGCGATAGGCGGAAATCAGCACCTCGTGCTGCTCCAGACGACCCTCGCCGCGAAACGCTTCCTTGGGCAGCGGATTGCGGTGCGCCTCTTTGAAGTCCTCACTACCGATCCAATTGCGGAAGGCCTCCTCGCTCTCCCAGCGCGTCAGTACGATCCAGGGCGCATCCGGCGACTTCGGACGCATCACCTCCATGCTCACGAAGCCTTGTTGATGCTCGACCTGACCGCTGCGGCGGCGGAACCGCGTCTCGAATTCCTCTTCCCAGCCTTCAGCAACGGGCACTCGGTTGGCCACTACATACATCATCGGATCGTCTCCTCGGGGTGATTGTGGATAATCATCAGGGTGCCACCGGGCGCACACGCGACGCAGCCTCGCTGGCACGCGCACGCGCCTCATCAATGTCATGTCCGCGGGCCAGCGCGACACCCATGCGCCGTCGCTCGAAGGCCTCCGGCTTGCCGAACAGCCGTAGCTCGGTGCCAGGGACGGCCAGCGCCTCGTCCACGCCCTCGAATACAAGGCCGCGCGCGTCCATCCCGCCGTAGACCACAGCGCTGGCACCTGGGTTCAGCATTTCGGTCGATACCGGCAAGCCGAGGATGGCACGCGCATGTAGGGCGAACTCACTCTGAGTCTGGGTAATCAGGGTGACCAGTCCGGTGTCGTGCGGACGCGGACTGACCTCGCTGAACCAGACTTCATCACCGCGCACGAACAACTCGACGCCGAAGATACCGCGCCCACCGAGGGCGTCGGTCACCTTGAGCGCAATGTCGCGGGCACGTCCCAGCGCCACCGGATTCATCGGCTGGGGCTGCCAACTTTCCACGTAGTCGCCCAGCACCTGGCGATGCCCAATAGGCTCACAGAACTGTGTCCGCACCTCGCCATCCGCATCACGCGCACGCACCGTGAGCAAGGTGATCTCGAACTCGAAGTCGATCATTTCCTCGACGATGACCCGGTCGAGACGCACACGCCCGCCACTCTGCGCGTAGGCCCAGGCAGCTTCGACCTCGTCGGCGCTGCGCAGCGATGACTGCCCCTTGCCCGAAGACGACATCACCGGCTTGACCAGGCAAGGAAAGCCGATGGCGTTGCAGGCCACCCGCAGATCGTCCAGCGAGTCGGCAAAGGCATAGCGCGAAGTGGGCAGCGCAAGCGTCTCTGCCGCGAGGCGCCGTATACCCTCACGGTTCATGGTCAGCTGAGCCGCGCGCGCAGTGGGGATGACCTCGGCAAGCCCTTCAGCCTCGATTTCCGCCAACGTGTCAGTGGCGATGGCCTCGATCTCAGGCACAACGAGCTGTGGACGTTCGGCCTCGATCAACGCGCGCAACGCCGCACCGTCACTCATATCGATCACCCGCGCATGCTGGGCCACCTGATGTCCCGGGGCGTCCGCGTAACGATCCACAGCAATTACCTCGACACCGAGCCGCTGCAGCGCGATGATCACCTCTTTGCCCAGCTCGCCTGCACCAAGCAGCATCACTCGGGTGGCATTCGGGTGAACGGCGTACCCAATCGCATGTCTGATTCCTTCGATGGCAAAGGCCGCCATTATAGCCACGCTCCGCACCCGCTCCGACATGCGCCTGTCGTCTAAGCGGTGCTAGGATATGCCCCCTCCGTGTTCCAATCGCCACCGAGCAAGTGCCCATGAGCAGCCAAAACGACTCCCTGCGTCAAGACATCATGCGCCGCGCACAGGGCGCGGTGAGCCTAAATATTGCCTACATCGGCATCGCCAACGGCCTGTTCGCGGCCGTAGATCAGCTGACGCACGCCAGCGTACCGGAACTCGCCCAGGCCGCCGGCATGAATTCCGGCTACGTAGATCGCTGGTGCGATGCAGCCTATGCATTTGAATTTCTTGAAGAAATAGAGCCAGGCGTATTCCGCCTCAGCGAAATGGGCCGCGCCTTCATCCCCGATGGTCCCGGTACGCTGATGCCTTTTGCAGTGCAGTCCGTACTCGCCGCGCACATGGCCGAGCGCGCCGCCGGCCTGATGCGCACGGGCGAACGCCCTGGCGAATCGGTCCTTGCCGAACGCGAGACGATCCTCCCCTGGTTCGGCCCGATGCTCGAATATCAATTCGGGCCGCTGCTGGACAAGCAAGTCCTCGAACAAGTGCCCGTATTCCGAGACGTCGACTCACGCGGTGGCTTGGCGGTCGATCTCGGTTGCGGCAACGGCTGGTATCTGCGCCGCCTTGCCCGCCGGTACCCGAATCTGCGCGGCATTGGCATGGACGGCTTCGAGGAAAACGTCAACCAGGCCACCCGTCTGGCGGAAACCGAAGGCTTCGGCGACCGACTGAAGTTCGCCGTTGGCGACCTCAATCGCTTCCATATCGAGGAACCGGTCGACTTGATCGCCATGAATCGCGCCCTGCACCACGTCTGGGACCAAAAGGAAAATGTCTTCCGCATCTTGCGTGAACACCTCAAGCCCGGCGGTGCAGCCGTCATCTGGGAACCCAACTGGCCGGCCAATCGCGGCGACCTGCGCAGCCCCGAGCGACGCGCCATGGCCTTCCAGAATCTCACCGAACACGTCCAGGGCAATCACTTCCTGCGCCCCGAAGAGATCGCAGAGCAATTCCGCGCCGTCGGCCTCAAGCCGGAGGTCTATTTCGTTGCTGACGGCCGCGACGCGGTGGTCACCGGCACCCTGACGGATTAAACACATGGACCTGCCAGGTACCGGCCAGCCGCCCAACACGGGCACGCCGATCGAAAAACGCATCAGCCTCAAGACGCGCGATGGCGAGCGAGTCAGCCTCGACGTCAACATCGCGGATACCAACGGCCGTCAGAGCGCGCTCGAATACCTCGAACACCTGGACGAAGCCATCCGGCGCAAGCTCGGCGATACGCCCGTGTTCGCCGGCTTTACCGCGCCAGATCCCTTCGACCAGACTCGAATCGAGGCGATCATCGTGCATATCGCCTCCTTTCACGACGCCACATTCGGCACCTTCAACCCACGCACCTCGCTACCCGAAGACGAACGCAACGAATTCGTCGAGCTATTTCTGCTCGCCTGCGCGAGCGTGCTTGAGGGCCGTCAAATCGTCATCGATCTTGCCAAAGGGCGCGTCAACCGCGACCTCAGCCTCGATTGAACGCCGTGACCCAGGAGATCGCACTGGCGGCCTTCGGCCTGGAAAAGCGCTACGGCAAAGTACACGCCGTACGCGGCATCGACCTCAGCGTCACGTCCGGCCGATGCCTCGGCCTGCTCGGGCCGAACGGCGCCGGCAAGACCTCCACCCTAGAAATGCTGGAGGGTCTGAGCCCGCCAAGCGCCGGCGAAATTCGCTATCGCGGCGAGGCCCTCGGCCCGCGCTTTCGCGACGAAGCCGGCATCATGTTCCAACACACCGCATTACCGGAACACATCACGGTACGCGAGACCCTGCGCCTGTTCTCACGGCTATACCCGCGCACGCGCTCGCAGGATGAGTTGATCGCCCGCTGTAGCCTGGAAGAATTCCTCGACCGCGACAGCCGCCGCCTATCCGGAGGCCAGCGTCAACGCTTACTGCTGGCCATCGCCCTGATCAACGACCCCTCCGTATTATTTCTGGACGAGCCGACCACAGGTCTGGACCCGCAGGCCCGGCGCAATTTCTGGCACCTGATCGAAGACATCAAGGCCGAAGGCAAAACCATCCTCCTGAGCACGCACTACATGGAGGAGGCCTATACCCTGTGCGACGAAGTCGCCATCATGGACCATGGGCAAGTGATCGCGCTGGGCACCCCAGACGCACTGCTTGCGCGGCATTTCAGCGGTGTCGTGCTTCAATTGCCGGCAGAGGCCCTACCCGCACCGGAGTCTTTGTCCCTGGAAATCCGCCGACACCATGACCGGATCGAAATCGAGACCAGTGACGTCAACGCCACACTGGCCAAACTGCTGGCCGCCAACATACCGCTGAACGAGCTGCGTATTCGCGGCCGCACCCTTGAGGACCTGTTTCTGGAACTCACCGGCGAGGCCCTCAGAGGTTAGGGAACTATCATGCTGGCTCGTATCTTCGCCGTTATACAGGCACGCAACCTCGAATTCCTACGCGACCGCGCGGCACTGGCTTGGAACTTCGCCTTACCACTGTTCGTCGTCCTCGGATTTGCCTTCGCCTATAGCGGCAACTCGCTGAGCAGTTATAAGGTCGGTGTCTACGGACCCCACGCGGAAACCGGCTTCTTTGCCACCCGCTACATCCGTTTCGTACCGGTGAAAGCACTCGATCAAGGCGTCGCCTGGGTCGGGCACCAGAAACTCGACATGCTCATCGACCCCGGCGCCAAGCGCTACTGGATCAATGACAGCTCGCCCAAAGGCTACCTGCTCGCACGCATCCTCGCCGGCAGCGAAGCCCAGGCAAGCAGTTACCACCGCGCGATCGTCAAAGGACTGCAAATCGGTTACGTCGACTGGCTAATCCCTGGCGTGCTGGCCATGAACATGATGTTCTCCGCCCTCTTCGGCGTGGGTTATGTGATCGTCCGCTACCGCCGCAACGGCGTGCTCAAGCGCCTCAAGGCCACACCACTGGCAGCCTTCGAGTTCCTTGCTGCCCAGATACTCTCGCGCCTGTGGCTGATGCTTCTGGTCACGGCCATCATTTTCTTCGGGCTCAAGCTGATGCTTGGCTTTCCGGTAGCCGGCTCTTATTTCGATCTGCTCCTGGTCTTCCTGCTCGGCTCCGCCTGCCTCATCAGCCTCGGCATGGTCGTCGCGGCGCGCATCCGCAGCGAGGAACTCGCCGGTGGCCTACTGAATGCCATCACCTGGCCGATGATGTTCCTTTCCGGCGTCTGGTTCTCGCTCGCGGGACTAAATCCCTGGATGCAGAAATTCGCGTTGATTTTCCCGCTGACCCACATCATCGACGCCGCCCGCGCGGTGATGCTCGACGGCGATGGCCTCGCCGCCATCGCCCCCAATCTCATCACCCTCGCGGTGATGACCATCGTATTTCTCGCCATCGGCGCCTGGAGCTTTCGCTGGGAGTAGCGCAAACCCCACACGTCTGGCGATACCACACGCGTGGCCTCCATCTCGGCTGAATACAATCTCATTGCGATTCAGCTAATGATTTCGAGCAGAGAGGAATGCTGACATCCCCTCCGCCACTGGCTTGCGCCACCGATTGCACGCGGGAAGGACAGAGAGTCCTGCTTTTCGCATAGACAAATTCCAACCCTGTTACGTCCTTGCTGGCTGCTCTCATGTCGCGCCTTTCGGCGCCTGACATCGTGTGCAATTACGACTGCACCAAGATCTTACATTTGGGCGCTCCATGGAGGCGTTCCACGATCGAATGGACCCATATGCCGGATTGGGATCGTTACGACTACACGCTCCTCAATCGCGCGATCGACGTGATGGAAGGGTGTGATGTCAGCAACAATCGGCGTGAACGGCCATGCCGCATGCCCGCATCGACCTTACGCGGCCCCGGATATAACGAAGGGACCCAGCCGCGGAGCCAGTAATAGGCAAGCCCTAGCCATTCATGCACAGCCCAGTCCGTACGCTGCAAACCGGACACCAAACCCGGAAACAAAGGGTTACCTCTCGACCTGGTGTGATAATCGACGGGGAATGGGATAACCGGCCAACCGACGGCTCGGAAACAACCGACCGCCCGAGGCATGTCCGCGGCCGACGTTACCAGCAGCCACACCTGGCCGGGTTTGGGTTTGGCCAAGCGAAACGAGAAAACGGCATTCTCATGTGTGTTGCGACTCTTCGCATCGAAGGACATACGTGCAGGATTGATTCCGATACTCACGAATATCTTGCGCGCGACATCGGCCTCGGTTTCGCCATTCGAAAATAGCCGTGCATTACCGCCACTGAACAAGAGCCTGGCATGCGGATAAGTTCTAGCCAAGGCCGCAAATGCAGTCATGCGTTCCGCCCTAATATTGAGCGCCGGCATATGTCGATCCGCACTTTCCGCAAGGTTGATGGCCCCACCTAACAGAATTATACCGTTCACATGTGCCGGCATAGGCTGAGGTTGGGAAAAGCGATCCTCCAACGGCCGCATCAGCCAGGTACCCACTGGCAGAATGGCGCAGGCAGCCAATCCGCCGACACCCACGAGAAGAAGCGTGACAGCCCATGCACTACCACGGCGCCATGGCAACAATGCGGCGCCCACCATACTGAACCCCAGGAGGACGTTGCTCGGTTGAGTGAACATCTCCAGAATTCTGACGAGAATATAACCCATATGCTCTGTTTATCCGTTGCTCCGAGAAACCCCGCCGCTCAGGGCGGGGAGCAGTCAACTTGCGCACCCAGCGTTTCCGCTGCCGAATCGAGGCCTGCCGCCCCTACCTTGGTACGCGTGATGCCGCATCTTTTTTTATTCTTTTCGACAGATTCCTCGACCCGCTGCAGCGTAATGGGACTCAACTCACTCACCTATAATGCAACCCAAATTTTCCCAAGATGCTGTTCACAATTGTGTGCAAATGCGCGCGTACGGGGCGGGCAAAGTCTTTAGCTTCGGCGATGACATAATGTATCGATGACTTGGTTAGAAACCAGAGATAACCTGAACGACTCAGCGGAACATCGCCCGCTCCCAAATGATTGCCTGACAACTGTGCACGAGTCCCTGTCCAGTTCAAAATGAACGTAGCGGGATGTTCGCTATCTGATTGCAAGGTATTGCCAGTAAAAACCAGCTGGTTGACCTTAGGTGCACCCACTCCCTGCATAATCCGCACGGCAATTCCCGGTTGACGTGACCGAGAGCCGCGCACGAGCGTGTTTTCATGCATGATGAGAGAACCACCGAATGGCAGATCGACTAAATAATTAGCAGCCCCCGTCTCGCCGTCTTCAATCCGGTTGGAGACAAGCTGGGTGAGTGTCGCCAGCGAATGGATAGCGTCGCCGCCAGGGGTGCCTGTGATCAGGCTATGGGAGATCTTCAATTCAGCAATTCGCCCCACTTCGATACTATCGGCACAAGACCTCGGTCCACAGAAACCATTGTCGATGAACTGACTATTCTGGATCGTAACCGTACTGCCAGGCGAATCGGCCACCAGGATGCCACTCTGATTATCGATAAAACGAGAATCTTCAATACGCAAATCCCGCCCTTCGGCACGAATACCCGCCCCATTCCAATCCGGCACCACCGCTCGTGCAAATGTCAGATTACGGATCGTGATATTGTGGCCCACGGTCACAAATATGGCCTTGCCTTGACAAGTTGAATCCGTAAGGCGCACACCCTGCCCTATGCCTTCTATTGTCAGGTTGTTCGCGTTCCACACCGCGCAGTCGTAATAGCCACCTGGCTTGGGTTCGATCTCAATCGTATCACCGGTTTGCACAATCCTTGCCGCCTGGCTTGGCGTCTTAAGGACCTGATCAGGACCGACTCGGTAGACGGTAGCAAATGCTGGGTAAGGTGCGAGCGCTGCAAGCACCGTTAAAATGCCAAGCAAAGTCCAGCGCCCAGTTCCAGCCGGTAAGACTTCGAAAGACCCCTGGTACGAATACAGCTTGTTCATTGAAGTCTTGACCCTGTATTCAACTTGCCTCTGCGCGCGAAACATCCACCTCATAATCACCATCAGCAGCATCCAGAATGATTCCTTCGAATTGGGGCCGATTTTTCTGCCGGCGGATCGCTCCGTTTCATTGCGCTTGTGTCAACGGGATAGTGCACTAGGGCTAAACCGTTCGCCTAAAGTGTCGTTTTTGATATGCGTCACAGCGATTCAGGTCCTCGGCGTTCGCCTAACGTGTTGGTTTGCTCTCAATCGCACTGCACAGAGGCATTTCATCAAATCTCGACAATGGTATCGCTATAGCGAGCCACCGCGGAGTCGTGTGTAAGGAGTCGCATTGGCTCAACCAGCGCCTGTGCAACCAAGATGCGATCAAAGGGGTCCGCATGATGGTTTGGCAGGCTTTCAACGGCTGCCGCATGCTCTGGCTCTACGGACAGGAAACCATACCCGGACGCACGGAAATAGCCGAGCGCTTCCTCTGCGGACACAGGCATGTCGCCGCGTCTCAGGGCGTGTTTGATGGCGATCTCCCAGACAGAGGCCGCACTGATCCAGATAGAGGATTTGGGCGACTCAATCAGTTTACGCGCGCTATCCGGTAAATTTTGGTGGTCAGTGATCGCCCAAAGCGCAACATGGGTGTCGAGCAGAACGTTCACGCAAGGTCACCCAGAAAAAGGTGTGCTACATCCTTGTTGTGCGCATCGATGGTGTCCGGCACTTCGAACTTGCCTTTCGCGATGCCGATGCGTTTCACGGCAGGCGTGTTGCCGAGCGGCACGAGCTTGGCGGCGGGGCGCCCGTTGCGGGCAATGATGATCTCGCGCTCACGCCCCTGCTCGATGGCGTCTACAAGACGGGATAGTGACGATTTTGCTTCCAGCATGTTCACGGAGTGGTACATCACGAGACCCTTACGATTTTGTATCGGCTGTTAGCCTAGTCTAGCTAAATCTAGGTGTCAAATCGGGAACAGGCCGGATTGATTAATTTTTTAATTAAAAACAACATGCTAGGAAAGATCCTTGCACTAAGGCATTCCTTTTACGGACAAGATCGCCATTGAAACACGGATGTGCAACTACGCCGAGAAAGGGGTGCTTTGCTCAAGGCAAGGACGGTCGGCTCTGTGCTGCTGACATCGACGGTAAATCTGTCCGTTTTTCCAATCAATTTTTGCGCACGGATGTCATAAACATAGGTGACCTTTGGTAGAACGATGGTCACCGGATGGGCTCCCCCATGCTGCTTCGACGTCGAATCAGAAAGCAAAGCCAGCAGCTTCACAGGGGGAAGCCGATAGATATATTCCTCAACCTGTCCAGTAGCGTTCTCGACGCGTGCTTGCCAAGAAATGCCCGCAGTTTTCAGAAGGTTCAACAACGTTGGCATCAGTTGCGTATCTGCAATCGGCAGGGATACGACGCGTGGATTGGCGGATGCCAAGAGATGCGACAATTCAGGTTTTGATAGGCGACGGCCGTGCCCATCAAACAATCCGGTTTGGCCAACGGTCAGCAGAACGCCACCCTTTTTGACAAAGGCCTTGATCGCCGACGCGGACTTTAGCGACAGCGCCAGCGTCTGTGGCAGGACCAGCATCTGGTCATGGGCTTTGTGCAGGATCCCTGTGGCGATCTGGGGTTCGCTCACAAAATGCGGCGTCAGCCCGAGTCGCGCAAGCATTCGATAGACCTCGCGCCGCGCACGGCGCACGGCATCATCCTCATTCTCGATTGCGGAACCGCGCTTGGTCCAGGCTGCTTTGAGATTACGGTGGTCCAACATCCACTGAATGCGAAAACTTTCCGGCGAGTAGAGCACGGCAATCGGGGCCATGGCACGTTTGCTCGCCTCGATGAGCGGGCCAATACCCGTATGCATCTGCCTAAAAAACGGCTCGGCTCGCTTTGCTTGCGTGCCGATCGCCCCGTCAGGATGCACGAAGCGATCATCCGGATCCCACAAAATCATGCCGCGCGTGCCACGTAGAAACTCCCGCCAGGCCTGATGCAGGGCGCCGGGGTTGCTCCAATGGGTCGTGGTCAGGGTAATAATGCCTGGATGAAAGGATTGCGCCAGCGCAAGATTTTGCCCAGCGTCATAGAGCTCCATCACATCGACGGCCGGAGCCAGGAGCGCATAATTGTAACCGCCCCAACCCGGCATTTGAGCACCCTCAATTGCTGACTGCGCCCAAGGCGCACCTCGATGAATGGCATCGGTACCGGCACGGATAGCCCGCACAAATGCCACGTCCATAAAGGCCTTGAAATCCGACCAGGCAGCATAATTTCCGTCGGTTCTAGCCATGGTCGCGGTCGTCGTGGGCGGGACGATTGCTCGCCAGAACCTATAATGTGTACCCCACTCCCGATTCAGCGCCGCTAGCGTGCCGTATTGCCGACGAAGCCACACCCTAAAGGCATCAAGCGAAGGCTTTGAATAATCGAAATCCCATGCAGCCGTGAGATCGGCAATACCCGTTTCATCGCCGAGATTGAAGAAAAGCGGGCGACAAAAGGCATAGTCCCGAACGATCCGAGTCAGTCGAGTCTCGATCCTGCCCAGTGCATGCCTGTCAGAAAGACTGGGTTGGCGCACAAAAACGCTCTTGTCCTGCGGATCCTGGGCGATACGGGCTTGCAGCGCGAGAAAACGCCAGTTCTTCGGCTTGCCCGGCGTCCATCGGTGATAGGCCGAATAGAAATCGGTGGCAATGTTTTCAACATAAGGCCGAAGGCCCGCCTGTACGATCGGCTCTACCTTGCGCGCAGCAGAGGCCCTTGTTTCGCCATGCCGATCAGCTTGCACGCGCGCGGCTGTGACGCCCAACGACCTGAGTACTTGATATTGGCGGGCGGTCTTCGTTTGCCACATGATGATCTGGTAACCCGGCCAAACCAAACCGTGGGTCTCATCATGCGCCAGAGCCGGAGTGGCCAGCGTCAACGCTAGCGCAAGGGCCGTCCCGTACCGTAACAAATCAGTGCACCACCGAACCCGCGCCCACAAGCGGTATGATCGCGTTACCCTTGAAAGTATTGTTGATCAGCTGTGCGGGTGTTGCAGTGATATTGCGCACGAAGTCTGTCGGAGGGCCGTCATTAGTGAAGGTGTTATCCTTGAAAAGTAGTTCCGGTGTCGGTTGTGTCACACCTTCCTCACCGATCATCACGGCAGTAGTATGGTTCTGATTTTTGGGGCCCTTCTCGAGCACATTGCCGATCATGACCAGTGCCCCCCCATTGGGGATGTCCACTTCATAGCTGGCGGTCCCGTTTGGCCCGTCTTCGATGTTGTTATCAATAAGGACGGTGCGTGCCGCGCGTGACTTGATGTGATGACCTTGCTGGGTATCGTAAAAGCGCGAATGCTCAATCTTCAAGAGCGCAATGTGACCCACATAGATACCATGCGCACAGGCTCTCAAACAGACGCCGTTGTGAACGAAATCGCTATTGCGAATGATAATGGAACTCTTTGGACTATCAGCAGCCAAGATGCCGTCCTGATTGTGGAGAAATTTGTCATTGTTCAGAGTCAAATTGACACCCTCCGCACGAATGCCAGCCCCATTACCGTCCGGTACGACGGCGCGCTGAAACGTGATGTTGTTCACTGTCACATCATTGGCATGGACCACGAAGATGGCCTTGCCCTCGCAGGTCGTGTCAGTGAGCACGACACCAGGGCCGGCGCCTTCAATCGTGATATTGTTTTTAGTCCAGACCGCGCAGTTATAGTAAGTCCCCGGCTTGATCTTGACCGTATCACCAGCCTTGACAACGCGTGCTGCGTCACTGGGCGTTTTATAGGTTTGGTGCGGACCGACGTTCAAGGTTGCAGCCTGCGCACTCCCCATTGTCATGAATGCACAGGCCAGTGCGGCCAGAGTTGACGATATGCGGATTGCATGAGTGGCCATGGTTACAGTTCCATTGGGGTGGGTGGTGTTAACGAAGATAGATGAAAAGGAGTGAGGACACGACATACCTCGCATATAACCATAGTAGACCTGATTGATTGTTAAAGATTCAATCATTGAAAATCCCGTAACTCAAACCGGCTAACAACCATAGCGTCCTCATATACTTGATTGATCCGCCCCAGCGTCACCATGGCGTCGATCATGGGCTCTACGAAGCGGCCAAGGCGAGAAATCCTGCGCGCTGAACAGGCGATATTCGTAATTGGACGCCCACCGATGCGGTGGATTTCACCTTGCAACGGCAGGATACGAAGGCAGCTTGAAAAAGGGAGACGCGACAACGACCAGACCAGACCTTGACAGACGTTGTAGCATTGAGGACGATATGCCTATATCTGTTCGATAATACCAGCATAACGGCCTATCGCTCCACCACAGCACAGGGGCGTGTCGGGTTAGAGTTGTCCTTATGGGCATGACACTCATTACGCTTGATGGTACAAACCACCCTTGCAAGCACAGGACAACCTCAAAACAACGTTCTGCCCAGGAACGGCTGGCAAGAGCACAATCGACGGCCTTCTAATGAACCATAGAGCGATCAACGCTGAAAAAGTGCTGGTTCTAGGCGATGACACAAGAAGCTTCCTGAGTATCGTACGGTCTTTGGGGCGCCAGGGACTGGAAGTACATGCCAGTCCATTCAACTTTCGAGCGCCCGCTCTGAAATCACGCTACATCAAGCGAATTCATTGGCTCCCTTATTATCTCGGTGATGGAAGCGAATGGCTAAACGCCATCAAGCAACTGCTCCTGAAAGAAAGTTACAAGCTGATCATCCCGTGTGATGAACGTACGCTGCTCCCGTTGCATTGGCACAGAGACGAGATCGGCAAGATTGCTGGCATAGCCATCCCTGCAGCCAATGGCGTTGAAATATTCTTCGACAAGCACAAAACACGCTTGCTGGCTGACTCACTGGGCATCCCGATCGCAAAAGGTGGATATCTTTCACCCGATGACAATCTGAAACAACTCATCGCAGAAACAGGTTTGCCGATGGCAATCAAACCGACTGCGTCATACACGGCCGATCGTCTTTATAGTCGAAACAAGATCATCATTGCGTATGACGAAACAGCCGTACAAGCTGGGCTCGAAGCGGCTCGGGATCAACCGCACATTTATGAGGGCTTCTTCCCGGGTCAAGGAGTGGGCTTATCCATCCTGGCACATAAGGGCAATGTCTTGCAGGCCTTCGAGCATCATCGTGTTCACGAACTTCAGGGAGCCAGTTACTACCGCGTGAGCGCCTCGATCTCACCGCCCTTAATGGATGCTGTCCAAAAAATGATGCAAGCGACCCAGTACACGGGTATCGCAATGACAGAATTCCGCATTAACCATGAAACCAGCGAATGGATTTTGCTTGAAATCAACGCACGCCCCTGGGGTTCGTTACCTCTGCCGATCGCGCTGGGCATCGACTTCCCCTTTCGCTGGTACCAACTGCTGACCCATGGTGTCGAAATACCTATGCAGAACTACCGCATCGGTATTTATGGTCGGAACCTTATTCCAGACATCCGATATTTACGCGCGCAATTACAAGCCTTGCGTAGACAGCCACTCCGCCTGACTC
Organism: Acidihalobacter yilgarnensis; assembly: GCF_001753245.1. Lineage (NCBI taxonomy): Bacteria > Pseudomonadati > Pseudomonadota > Gammaproteobacteria > Chromatiales > Ectothiorhodospiraceae > Acidihalobacter > Acidihalobacter yilgarnensis. The sequence continues at coordinate 2,422,366 of NZ_CP017415.1, forward strand.
GGTTTATGTTGTCAACGATCAGCGAGTATCTCCGCATTTTTACCAAGCGCGAGGTACACGATGTATTCGTCATTGATGATCCGGCTCCGGTCTGGCAGGAGCTTCGTATCATTTTGCGCGATATCTTCACTCGCATGTCCACTCATCTATCGGTCTGGGGGCGTTTTCGCGATCGCCGACTACTGACAAAGGCACTAGCACTACAAGATACTGCTGAGATAGCCGTGGTCTGCCAAGGCAATATCTGTCGTAGCCCCTTCGCGGGTGCATTTCTGGAAAACGCCCTGAGTCAGTCAATGACGTCTCGATTCCAAGTCAGGTCATATGGCAACCTCCCTCGAGAAGGGATCACCTCACCCGCCAACGCGTTGCAAGCAGCAAAATCTTATGGCATTGACCTCACTAGGCACCGCTCTCGCCATTTCACGCATGAAGCCGCCACACGTGCACAGCTGATTATCGTCTTCGACGAAATCAATCGTCGTTGGATAGATGAACGGTATCCTACGCTGAGGGTCCCCATTCTCTTCTTAGGCAGCTTTGGCACTCACGACAGAACAATCGCGGATCCAGATGGAGGCACCCCAACGCAGTTCGACCAGACATATCGACTCATCGCCGAGGCCACAACAGGTCTCGCTGGGCGTATTTGCAATGGATAAACCGGTTTTTACGGCTGATCCCGCATGGCCACGGCTCTCACTCCCAGCCGATAGCCCCCCCGTGCTGACTGTCGTTGTCGACACCGAGGAGGAATTCGACTGGAACGAGCCGTTTGATCGCGATGCGCGATCAACACGCAACATATTGCAGCAGCCGCTCGCCCAAGCCATCATGGACCGTTATGGGGTGGTGCCGACCTACGTCGTGGATTACCCCGTAGCCGACACGCCAGAGTCAGTTTCAGTATTACGCACTTTCCTCGAAGCAGGTCGATGCGAAATCGGTGCCCACCTGCATCCATGGGTCAATCCACCCCATGAGGAATCCGTCAATGCGTTTCACTCATACCCAGGCAATCTACCCCCGCGACTGGAACGCGAAAAACTATCCCGGCTCGCAAATAAAATAGAGGAAGCCTTCGGGATACGGCCGTCAATCTACAAAGCTGGGCGATACGGCCTGGGGCCAGCCACCTATGAAACTTTGCAAGCGCTTGGCTTCAAGATTGACGTTAGCGTCGTTCCTCACACGGACTTTTCCGACCAATATGGTCCTAATTTCATTGAGTTCCCGGACGCGCCCTTCCAAGTCACTCCCGAACTGACCACACTACCTTTATCCGTTCATTTCGTCGGGGCACTGGCTTCGCAAGGACCCGCACATTATTCGCGCATCATGACTACTGGCCTAGCGACCAAGGCACGTATACCAGGCATAGCCGCCAAACTTGGAATATTAGAACGTCTACGACTGTCTCCCGAAGGCCACAGCCTAGCGGACATGATGCGCCAGACGAATGCCGCTCTGAAAAGCGGTAAGCGCTATTTTATGCTCACCTATCACAGCTCAAGCCTGTTACCAGGGGCAACAAATTATGTTCGTAGCAATTCTGAGCGAGATCAATTCCTTAGATCTCTAGATGGATTTTTATCCTTCTTCCAGAAGGAGTGCCTCGGTGAAATGCAGAGTGTAAGCAGTGTAGCCAAAATGGTGAGTTGCGAATAAGAATTCCCAAGAAGCCACACCCTGAAACAAGCCAAGCGCGGCATATCTGGTTGATTGGTTGTTGCGGACCCGTCAAAAGAACCACAGAAGATACACCACTATGCGCGAAATTACGCCTCCTATGGGCCATACTCAAATCATACGCCAGAAGTGCCTAATTAACGGGGGAAGTCCATTAGTCACCCCGGGTCAAATAAGCCGCTATTTGGCCGGCCATTCGTTCCGGTAGAATCGCGATAATTGCCTTAATTCGTTGCTTGAGACCCAAATTCTTATAGCCGGCCTCTTTAGCAAAATAATTAATATACGACGTCCTCCGATTAAGAAACGCCGAATCAATCGCATTGTTGCATCGGCGAATAATTTCAAAATCGACAAGCTTGACAAGGTCCGCGCTAAGACCGTGATTCTCTTTGGAGTAATTCAGTATCTCGATGGAATCCTTCAAACCTCTAATCCAGTCGGTAGAGTAATTCCCGCCATGTCGAATCACATCTACGGTCGCCTTAACGTCGATCCCAACCGAAACAGCGCCACAGGCCCAACGAAGTGTGAACTCAAGGTCTTCCGAAACATTTCGTCCGAAGGATGGATCATACCCACCCAGATTCTCATATAGTTCTTTGCGTATTGCCATACAGGAAGGAAATATGACTTGATAGTTGATGATTTGATCGTATAGCGCCTTATCACGCACATGATAAAAATCGCATCCCAACGAATTTCCAGGCTTTGTCCAGAAGCCTGTTGGATCAGATTCAAAGTGACTCTGCCGCATACGGACACCATCTCGCACATGACAGAAATTACTAAATACAATCTGAGCATGCGTATTTTCAATGAGCCACTTCAATCGACTCAAATGATCAGGCTGCCAAATATCATCGTGATCGCAAAATGCTAAATATTCACCTATTGCATTCGACGCGCCAAAATGACGTGCTCCTGATGTACCTATATTGTTGATGCTAAGTAATTTAACAGAGCCGCCGAAGCTCCTAACAATTTCAACAGTCGAATCGCTGGACTGGTCGTTGACAACAATAATTTCAGCCGGGAGGCAATCCTGGGCTAAAATACTTTCCAAAGTCAGAGCTATGTATTTTTCGCTATTGTACGCGGGTATTACTACGCTGAACGACACAACACATCCCCTCATCAATCATCAACTGAAGCATGTTTTCTCAACGAACAAAGTATAGATTTTATTCAGCACAACACGCCGACTAGGTCACACGTTCGACATGCGCGCAGACCTCCTCGACAAAGCCGTTCACCAGCGCGTCGGGTTGAATCTCACGTCTTTTTGCGTAATCCGCTGCGGCCGCAGATAGTTGCGCATAGTGATGTGGGTCGTCCCACATTTTACCCAAAGCGGCAACCCATTCTTCGTTCAGCGAGTTATGCGGGAGGCAAATACCACCGGGCCCGACGGCCTCCAGCAATCCGCCTCTGGTACTTGCCAACACCGGGATACCGCTGACATGAGCTTCGGTGGCAATGCGCCCCCACGTCTCGTCACACTGACTTGGTGCAAGAACCACTCGCGCATTGCGGTAGACCTTTCTCATATCATCGAAAGGCCCCGTTATCGTGATGTTGGGTAACTTTTCGATTTCCAATCTCTGTTTTTTTTTTGTCATAACCAGGTGAAAGGGAATATCCGGACGCGCGCGCGCCATTCCCATTACGACATCCAGGCCTTTGTACTTCGATGGGTTAATCAATACGGCCGCCGTACGATCTGTTTCAGTCTCGTAAAGTCGGCGCGGCACGATGGGCGGCAAAACCCTCACGATCCTTTTTTCCGGATGCATCGAAGCAGTAAATTTCGAATTTACCATGAATACGAGCCGGCCCTCACGGGATAAGTCAACATCGAGCAAAAGTCGATCATGGCTATGAAGGTAACCTATGACTGGCAACTTGCGTTTAATAAACCCACTGACCAGTTTTATGAACTCATGCCCGCCTTGTACTACCACTGCATCCGGCTTAAATTCATCTACCACGAAGTCAGCGACTGCGCTGGGATCATATGTACGCCACACCGGATAGCCCATCACATGGTCGCGGCCCCATTTTCGTCCAAGCATCTTCATTTGCAGCTTTGCAAGGGTTCCAACACGTCCCCGGCCCTCAAGCCCGACCAGAACCCCAACCGAGATCCCCGCACTTAACAGGCGGGTGGCCAATTGGTGCGTATTGATTTCCATTCCCCCATGCAGTTCAGGGAGATATTTGTGCGTCGACGCGAACAAGATACGCATCAAATCATTCCTCCGCCTGCATCTACCATCCTCGGCATCTAGGACGGCGACCAGACTTTCTTGACAAACGCTTTCAGTGGCTTTGGCAATATGGCAGAACCAAACTCACGAAGCATGTTGTGTAACGTCTTGTCCGCGGGAACGTATCCACGCCATTCCGTCATCTCCAGGTACTTCCAGTATTCCTTACGTCGTGGGTGATTACTCACGAAGTCCCAGGGCTTTGTGGCTCCGTTATAGTGGATAATCACCGCATCTTCTCTGACTTTTTCAATTATTTCCCGTTTCAATGGAAGCGGGTTGGGTTCACGGAAGAAGGGGCCAATCGCGTTCCATTTGTAATCCATCTTCTTTCTGCGACTGGCGAAGCAGGCGTTCAATGCGTCCTGGTCAGGATCCTTGAGCCTCTGATATTGCCTGGAGACGTAGTCCAGCAATGTCTCCAATGCATTGCTTTGACGCCACTGCTTCAAATCGAAAAGCAGTACCCCGGAATTGAAATAGCCATCCTCTTCCGCCATTTCCAGATTTTCGACACCGCGCATGGAGCCTGGTATGTCGACCGCGCCGAATAAGGCGCCTTCTAAATCCATCTGCCAAAGGGGGGTGACACCACCGACCACCACGATATCCGCATCGAGATAAAGCACTCTCTCCACGTCGTCATCGAAAAAATCGGAGACCCAGATACGCGACCAGATGTCCAGTGTGTACTTGGCATTGGGGTTCAGAGGGAGAACTTGCCCCATTGGCGGCAGAAATTCGCGAAAACTAATCGCATGCCAGGGAGTTGGTTCCAATGAACGCCTGAGCTTTTCCTCGTCAAGTGTTTCTCCCACACGACCGACCACGACAACATTGAAAAAAAAATCGCGGTTGTTCTCCAGCAGGGAACGCAGACAAACCGCCGCGTGTTGCAAATAGGCGGCGTTGGTGCAAATGAGTAGATTCACCATCTTGCTTGGGTTATCCAATACCCTTTCCCCCCATCGATCGAATCGTCAGATAATTTGCATAGACAAACCACTTCACGGTCGGTAACGCGCCCATGGCCTGCCAGGCATAGAAAGCGGCAGTCCGGTAATCTCCGGCCTGCGCCAATGTGCTTGCGATGCGCTTGAGCGTATAACCTAGGTGGCGGCGCCCGTATGCTCGAATCGCCGGGCGCTCGGCGTAAAGACTGGCCTTGTTAAACACGCTCAGTTGATAGAGACGACGCTGCGTCTCGTTCAGCATCGTGGTCATGCTGGAGGCTGCGGCCGGGTCTGGAATATTGTGGCGTGAGACAATCACCGGGGACAGCCACATCGACTGCGCAACGTCGATGAGTCTCAAATACAGGTCGTGGTCGCATTCCCAGCGGATACCTTCATCCATGCCCCCAACACTTTCGTATAGCGCCCGGCGCACGATCATCGTATTCAGGTGGCAGAATCGGCCGTAACGCGTCAAATCATCGGCGTCGATTTTGTATAGACCGTCCGCATCTAGCGACCGGCCGGCGTTTTCCAGTTTTTCTGCGAGCCCCTCCAACCAGATTGGGCCGTCTTTCTTGCGATCATGAAAGAATGCAGACTGGTTGCTGAATACCAAATCGGGACTGGGAAAGCGGTTCGTGATCGCTTTCTCGGCACGCGCCAGATATCCGTCGTCGGTCCAGCTATCATCGTCGTCAAGAAAGCAGATATACGGGTTGGCGGCTTTAGATGCGCCGAAATTCAATGCATAACTTTGGCCGTGGCCGTTCGGCCGCTGCGGCAGGGAATAGAACTCAATTGGTCGCGGGTCGCATTTAAGGCGTCTTGGTACTCGCCAAGATGCGCATCGTCAGAGCCGTCATTGACAACGATGATCTCATTGGAGTCGCCCTTTTGGACGAGTACGGAAGCTAAAGCCTCGGCAAAAAGCCTAGGCCTGTTTCGGGTCGCAATGATAATTGAGAACAAGCCCATGCTGTGATCCCTACAAGCTACTGAAGCGTTGGTGGCTTATTCAGGCTATTGCGTTCAACCGTTCTTTGGGGGCTGGCGGGATTGATGGATGTGGGCATCGGTGAACATATGATTTTCAGGGGAGACTCCGACAAACTCCAGAATACCGGCCTGGTAGCCAGGGGTATTCATCTGCTCCACATCAACAAATCTGAATACGTCATCAAGCTTCGCCGCGAGACGACTGGCTTCTTCATAGTAGTACTCACAGTACTTACGAATCGCCTCGGGTTTTGTCTTGGCTTCGAACTTCGGGAAGCACTTGTCCCAAACAGGATCTGGCATCCAACGAGTGCCATCATGATTCATCCAAAAATTACGTGATTCGTAAAAGGGCTCGCGTGTGATCCAGGCGCCGAACTTGTCGGCCAGATACTTAGAACGCCAGCGGGGAATACCGGACTTGTTCATCCAGCTTGCAATAGTCTCATCGATATCACGTCTGAGACAGAGAAAACGGGCATTCGGATTACGCTCAGCAATCGCTTCGACGTAGCTGAGATAGTAAAATGCAATGTCGCCGATCAATCGCACGCGATTCATTTTGGACAATTGATCATAAGTCTTGGCAACAACGGGACGGCCGAGATCCACGGTGAGCATCGATGGGTCACCCCCATCGACGATGGTCTGGAACTCGTCGATGGCATTCAAAATAGGGCGTGGCGTCCCAAAAAAGCGCACGCAGGATGGGTTCATTTCGTGAAAACAAAGCGCGTCTTTCTGCGCGTTCAGTAGTTTTGCGAGTGAAGCCGTTCCTGAACGGCCAGTACCAAGACCTATCACAATCACATCCGATACTCCATGGTAGCGAAAATGGGAAACACGTAGCCGCTCAAGAACTCAAGCGTGTACACTACATTATAATCAATCAAGTGCAAAAGTATCCGCTTTCACCATGCCTAATGAAGCCTCAGCAAGTAGCATTCGCACTGAGTTCATCTCCTCTAGAAAAATCGGCTACCATCCCCAGCAGCTCTACACTGATAGCCACCCTTGGTTTGTCAGCCCACGCTTGGTACTGCAGCAATCTTGGATAGCCCCATGTTTTTAATGCGCTTGTTAACCGGGTCTTGGCCCTCCTCCTCCGGCCCCAACACATCGACACGGTGTTATATGCAATGACTGACACACGCGACTCTGCCGAGGAAGACGTCGGCTTACATAGCCTCAAGCGCCCGGGCTCGGTGATGTCAAGAACAGCGTATGGCACCGGCTGGGTCATTGGCTGGCGTCTGGCAACGCGTGCCCTCGGACTGCTTAGTACACTGGTTCTCGTCCGCCTGCTCGCGCCTAGCGACTTTGGCATCGTGGCGTTGGCCATGAGTTTCGTTTCAGGTTTAAACCAAATCTCAGAACTTGGCACAGAAAACGCGATCATCCGCGCTGACAAGCATGACCGAGCGCTTTATGACACGGGTTTTACCATTAATGTCCTCAGAGGCACTTTCGTGGCCATCATGCTCTTGTTGCTCGCCGTACCTGCGAGCCATTTCTTTCACAGCCCTCATTTCAAAGAAGTCGTGATGGTCGCTGCTGCCGTCAGTTTTCTCAATGGGTTCGAAAACATTGGCATCGTTGATTTCAGGCGGTTTATCGCCTTTGGTCAAGAGTTTCGTTTAAAGATCATCCCTCGGATTGTATCCGTGGCAACGGCAATAACCCTGGCATTTCTTTTGCGAGATTTTTGGGCCTTGATCATCGCGATTCTCGTGAATCAATTCCTCACACTCATACTGAGTTACAGGATGCATCCCTACCGCCCACGATTCACGCTTTCTGCCTGGCAACGCATTGCTGCTTATTCCACGATGCTTTGGCTCAACAATCTCACGGGGCTGCTTGGCAACCTCGGGACCAAGTCAATGATCGGTAAACTTTCCGGCATCGGTGCGGTGGGTATCTTCGAGGTCGGCATGGAAATCGCTTCACTTCCATCGACTGAATTGGTCGGACCCCTGACACGCTCCGCTTTCGCGGGCTTTGCTGAAATTCGCAAGAGCGGCAACAATGGCGCAGAGATGCTCGTGCGCATTGTCGGCATCATGACGCTTATCACCCTACCCGCAGGCGTCGGACTCTCGCTTATTGCGACGCCACTTGTCGAGGTCGCCTTCGGACATCAATGGATAGGCGCCATTCCCATTCTTCAAATCCTGGGGGTTGCCCTGGCATTGACGACATTCAGTCATGTTAGCGGCACCGTGTTTGCGGTACATTCATGGATGAAGGCCATGATCAAAATCAACGTTACGCTAGCCGTCGTACAACTCTTGTTACTGGCTGTACTACTGCCGAGCCACGGGCTACTTGGAGCCGCAATAGCCATCGCCATTACACAGATTGCAGCGCAAGTCGTCTTTTTCTACGTTGCCATCAAACGGCTCGACATCCGCATCAGCGAAATCATCCTGCAGATTTGGAGAAGCGTTTTGGCCTGCATCATCATGATAGTCACGCTCGTCGCACTTGGCCGTGGATGGACAAGCCCGACCTTATTACCGACATCTAGCGCCTCAGTAGGTCTGCAGTTAGCAGAGACAGTTTTGTTGGGCGCTGCGGTCTATGCCGGCTCGGTTTCGATTCTTTGGCTCCTAACTGGGCGACCGCGAGGCCCAGAGTCAGATTTACTCGCGCAAATCAGCTCATTATTCAAACGCTCTCGCTCAGCGCCATAAGGCAGTGGGTTGAGACTCAACAGTTATTCGGTGACCCGAGTTCAAACGCCTTTCCAGTTTGGTTCTGTATCCACTCCAGTCACCTCCAAAAGATATTTCAGGGAACAGCCAATTTTATTGATTCAATCTTTAGCATTGACCTCATCACGACAATGACTGCCAGCAACTGAAATGTGAAATTAAAATACGCCTGCGGCAGTGCACTGCCCGTTACGACAAATCCTACAAGACTCACCTGAAGGTAACCCGCCAAATCAAAAAGCCAACGTGCACTGGTCTGATCGCGAGACCGCTTTCGTATCAAGACCAGATTCCTCCACGCAAGCGCCAGCATCCCGATGTAAAGGCCCAACCCGACAAATCCCTGCTCTGCCAGCACCTCGAACCAGATGCTATGAATGGCTAGTGCATGATTGAATTCTGGCGGACCATATTCAGCCCATACCTGCCGACTTGCCCACACACCGAACCCACCTCCAGTCACTGGCCTATGCAAGGCAACATTGGTTGCAAATTCCCAGGACTGCAGCCGCCCCTGGAAAGACTGCGATTGAGTTGCGGACCCCGTATCCAATCCGCGCATCCGATTAACCCACGCTTGCGGCATGAAATTAAAAACAAGCGGCAGCACAATCAAAATGCTCAGAATCACGCTGACGCGTTTGCGGCTTTTGAGGATCAGCATCGGTAGTACGACTGCCAATCCGATCAAGCCTCCTCTTGAATAAGTGCCCAATATCGAAACTATCGTCAGTAACACCAATCCCCATAACCCCCATCGCAGCCATCGCGATTGGGCATGAATCTGCAGATAGCGCATCAATGGTAGCGTCATGCACATCACCAGTGCGAATTGATTATTGTCTCCAAAAAAACTAGGACTTGGCCCATAAACATGGTAATTGCCGCCATGAATTAATGTAAAGAAACCGCCCTTGGCCGACCAAAACCCGAACGAGATGACAAATATCCAGATCAACCCATGTAAACGTGAAGGGGTGTTCACCAGCATCATGATTGCAAAGACCACGGCCATAATCTTTAGAAACTGAATCCAGTGTGGCGTTGCAAACCAAGGGACCATCGCGAACGCTGTACTGATGCTCGTCATGATCGCAAACAACACCATGGTAATCGACAGGGCACTCCACTCAATACGTTTTACGCTGTGTCGATTGATCAGCATGCTAAATATCGTGACGATCGATATGATAAGAACCCAGCGAAAATCACTGGCGAATCCATAAACCTCACGATAGATATTCATGTCGCTGAGCAACACCCAGACCAATAGGCCAATATATGGCTCGGCCAACGCCATGGGTATCGTGCCTGCCATGAACAACATAAAAACCAGGGCTCGCATCGTCAGGTTATCCAGTTTGGCGCATCGCGCAACATGATGTCATCAGCCAGAGATTTGGCCGCGTAGTTGGAGTGTCGGTAGCGCATATGGCCACCATCGAACGGGTGTGAGCCCTTAGCGCCAGCCCACACAGCAGAATCTGATGAAAGCAAATTGATCTCCCTGAGACAAAAATTGATCGCTCTGCCCGCATATCGGTGCATATCAGGTCCCCTACCCAATCCGCCAGTCGCAGCCGAATGATGGCCAATTGCACATTCTCTTGATACGGTCCATTTTACGCTGACGCACCCCTTGCTACCGATCAACCTACTGAACCGTGAAGAATGCGAACAGATGAGGAGCGCGGACGAAGCGCTATCCGTCCCCAGCTCTCCTGCCGGGGCTTCCCGCGCAAACTGATAAGTAAACGCAGCATCAGCCGATGCTTGCCGGATTGTCATGCAACATCAGCGCGTCGGCAAAAAACTTGGCGGCCCAGTTCGGATAGCGGTAGCGCATATAGCCTCCATCCAAGGGGTGCGAACCTTTGACGCCTCCGCGAATACCGAGGTTGGCGTTGTTCAAGTCCATCAGGCTCAGATTAAAGTTGATCGCCCTGTCCGCTGCGGCGGTCAATGCCGGCTCGCCGACGAGCTCCGCCAACCGCAACCAGATAACCGCCATTTGCGCATTCCCGGTTACGCAACTCCAGGACACGCTGGCGCGCCATTGACGGTCCAGCCGCCCCGGCAAGGCGCCGTCAGGGCGCTGCGCCTTGGCCACGGCTTTTGCCGCACGGACCGCGAAATCCATGCCCCGCGCATCGCCGGCTGCAACCGATACCTCGAGTATGCCGCGCAGGGCGTATGCGATCGTATGCGTCAGCGGATGCTCATTGTCCTCAAGGCAATTATTCGGCAACCAGCCATTGGCTTCCGCCTGTGTCAATGCCCAGGCGACATTTCGCTGCGCCGCAAGCAAATACCGTCCGTCTCCGATCACCTTCGCTGCCACCGCCAAGCCATAGGCCGTCCTGGTGTTGTAGGTATTGAGCCTATGCGACGCAAAGGGTGAAGCGAATCGACGCCAAGCGCCGTCGTCGTCCTGCGCATCCACCAACCAATCGGATGCGCGAACGAGTGAATCCTGGTAACGGGGTTCTTGCGTCTCCTCGAAGGCCCTCGCCCAACCGAACAATACCTGGCCCGTATTGAAGATGGCCGGGACAACCGTGGATGCATCCATCGTTCCGGCACGCACGCCTCCGTCGGACAATTGAATCTCCGTTTCCCAATCGGCCATGCGTATGGCACGGTCACGGAATTCGGTTCGCCCGGAATGTTCTGCATAATTGAATAATGTCGGAATGATGTAACCCGTGGTTTCCGGATATGCGCCCGCCCAGTGACGCTTTTGAAGGTCATAGTTCGCACACACACCACCACAACCGCTTTCATCCTGGGCCCGGCCGAGCCAATCGGCGATGGCGTCAAGTGCCAATCTGGCTCTCGGGGCGCGAGCGCGCGGCAGCAGGCGATCCTTCCACGCCAGCAAGCATGCGTGCGTCATTTTGTTTTACATGCCGGGTTGAATCGATTGCGAAGCGCGACGCGCTTGCGTGCTAACCGCTGCGCTTGCGCGATCAGCCAGGGCCGCGGATCATCGAGACGCCACAAGGCATCCCGGACCGCACCATGTTTAACCGGCCAACCCTGCACGACTTGATCGGGGTGCTCGGAGGACTGCTGGTCGGCCTGCTGGTCGCGCCAGATGATCGGCGCGTTTGAAGCACACTTCTGTGATGGCAATGCCGCCCCCGCGCCGAACAATAGTAGGCGTAAGGCAGATTCATCCCATTCAAGGTTGCCACTTCCTCCTGATAATCGGTACGCCCCACGGTCGGTTCGATGGCGACAAATTCGCCTGTTGTCGCATGCCGTTTGTACTCCATGCTAGCTAGACCGCACATCTCGACCCGCGTGAAAAAGTTTGCCGTGATCGCGGACAGCTCCGCGCATTCGGGTGCGGCTATGCACGACGCCGTACCACCGACGTTGGGTGGCCATGAACGAATTTTTCGGCCGACGAAGCTGGCTTCTATTTGGCCATTGACCGCCAACTGCTGCAAACAGAAATAAATATCGGAATCATTCCCAGGAATCCATTCCTGTACAACCACGTCGGGTAACACATCGAGAATACGGCCGAGCAATTCACGCGCCGTGTTGGCATCCTCCACGCGGTAGGCCTTGCGGAATCGCTGCTCATAGGCCGGTGCATGCACCGCCGGCTTGATGATCAACGGGCAAGTCAACGCAAGCGCTGTGTCGACATCGGCCGCCTCGCGCACCTGCACGGTCCTGGGGACGCGTAAGCCCGTCTGCGCGGCAAGACGATCGAATCCTGCCTTATGCATCAGGGTATCGAGGATGCCTGCCGGCGGTAGTAGAAAACGGAACAAGGGGCTCAGTATCGCCTGGGCGGACCCCACAGTACGCACCGTCTGCTCCTGCGTCAGCACCAGCACCGGTTTTGGGCCGGCCAATCGTGTTTGAGCCAGCACCTGCAAATCGCGGATCAGCGGATCACCCTGCAGTGCGGCGATCTTCAGCGGGTGAGCATAACGCGTACGCATCTCTGGGCGCTTCGTGTCGGTGTCTGCCAGATACACCGGCACGCCGAGCATTCCCAGACTGCGCGCGACGCCGAGCCCGTTGAAACCGCTACCGAGCACCAAGGCCGGCACGGGGCCGCCCATCACTTCCCGATTCACGGCCGCTCCCCGGTCTGTCCCTTGGCGCGGGTTTTAAGCAAGTCTTCGGCGATCTCCAAAACACGTCTGGCGTTCGTTCGCCATGTCAGTCCCTGCTCACTGATGGTACTCGCCGCCGCTTCGCCGAGGCGCTGGCGCAACGCCGCGTCGTTGGCCAATCGTAAGATCGCATCCGTCCTCGTCTGTGGCTGTTCGGGATCAAACAACAGCGCATTGCGTTCGTTTGTTAGAATTTCGAGAATATTCTCGCTGGCAGGGGCCACGATGGCGCAACCCGCAGCCAGATATTCAAACAATTTGAGTGGTGATGCATAGGGGACTACCGCCGGTTGTAATGCCACGTCGAAGGCCACCACGTAAGTAGGCACCTGTTCCCGCTCGATCACCCCGGTGAACGTAATTCGATTACTCAGTCCCAGCTCGCGCGCACGGGATTCCAGTGGCGCCCGCGCCGGGCCATCACCCACCAGCAGGAGGTGCAGATTCAAATCAGGGTATTCGACCATCAGATCGAGAATGCCATCCAAACCATGCCATTCGCGCACGAAACCGGTAAATCCCAGTACCAGGCGTCCGTTTAGCCCCAGCTGACGCTTAGCCTCCTCGCGGCTCGGCAATCCGGCGAACTGCTCCGGTTCTATGCCATTGGGGGTCACCGTAATCCGCGTATCAGCGACAGCCTCGCGTGCAATGCGCCGCGCCAATACCCCGGTCACGGTCAATACATGATCCGCGCCACGCCAGACATGGCGCTCGCTCCATCTAGCCAATTGATGCAGCGCGATCCCGTCGTAGCGGCCACGCTCATCGAGAAGCGGGGCATTGACTTCAAGCAGCAGCGGGAGCGCATACCGTTGCTGGGCCCAGACCCCAGAAACAAATAACAGGTTATAGCGCTCGTAAATCACATCCGGCCGATGCTCGGCGATCGCACGACGCAATTTCCAGTAATCCAGTACGCTGTAGGTCAACTCAAGTAATTCGTAGAACGCGCGCGGCAACCGTTTCTTCAGCTGCGAGATGAGGCCAGATTCTCCGCCGAAGGACTGATTGTCGACTGCGCCCGGCCCCACCACCACCACCTCGGCACCCTCCTGCTCGAGCGCATGCACCATCTCAGCGATGTGCACAAATTGCCCGTCCTTCGAGCCGATTCGGTGGTGATATAACACTTTCATCCGAGCGTCTCCGAGCTATCGCAGATATGCTGGAACAGCTTAAGCTGTCCGGCACTTGTTTCGTCCCAACCAAAACGCAGTGCATAAGCCCTGACGTCATCACGAGCGGGAGGCGCCGCAAGTACCTCGGCGACGAGAGATGCCAGCGTCTCGGCATCGCGTGAGGGCGCCACTCGGCCAGCGACCGCTTCAACGAGCACCTCGCTCACGCCTTCTGCATTACAGGCGACCACGGGCGTCCCGCAGGCCAATGATTCGAGTACCACATTCGGCATGCCTTCGCGGCTGGAGGCCAGCACCGAGACGTCCGCCGCGCTGAAATAGCGTGGCAGATGCTCATGCGCGATCGGGCCGAGAAAACGCACGCGCGCAGACAACCCCGCTTCCGCAACCTGCCGCAGCAATCCCGCCTTGAGTGGCCCCTCACCCGCAATCAACAGCGTCGCCGATTCGAGTCGGCGCATGGCGTCAATCGTGATGTGATGTCCTTTACGCTCGATCAACCCGCCGACAGACAACACCACCGCCCCCTCAAGACCGAGCTCGTTTCGTAATGTTGTCCTCGCTTCGGGTTCTGGTCGGAAGACGTCCAGATCGACGCCGTTACGCAGTACGGTAATACGTTCGCGCGCGACCCCTAAATTCACCAGATGCTCGGCAAGCGCCTTGGACACCGAAATGATGCCTCGTGCGCGTGAGGCTGCCCAGCGAATCTGCTGTCTTGGCAGCCAGTACTGTGGAATCCAGTTTACATCGGTGCCCCGTGCGGTCACCACGACCGGTTTGCCTAGCTGCTTCCCCAGCCAAACGGCAGCCACACCATCGGGATAGAAATAGTGCGCATCGATCAAATCGAAGCCACCCTCGCGTGACGCAAGTTTGCGTAATACCGGCAACAATGCTCTGGCCATCAGCCAGGGCGCAACACTCATACCGATCTTGGGCAACACCGGATAACGCGGATGCAAAACGCGTATCCCCTGCCTGAATTCCTCTGATGGCACCGCTGCGAACCGCGCATAGTGCCCAAATCGCGGGTGAGTCCATGGAAACCAGGGCACCGGCGCCAGCACCGTGACCGTGACCGACACCCCGCCACTGGCCACCAAATGTCGCAAGCGCTCCTCGACGAATACGCCATGACGCGGTTGCGCTGCATTGGGATACAGGCTTGAGAAACTCAGGATTCTGATCGTCCTTGCGGCATCCATGAGATCGAATTAGCCGGTCACGTCGGCGGCGAACCCTTTCTCGCCGAGCGGACTTTGAGCCACCAGACTCAAACCGTGTCGACGCCGGGCAGGCCCGGTCGCCAACAGCATCTCCAGTAAGCCGTAATCGTCACTGGAGGGTCGATTATCGACGAGGGTACGGGCCGCCTCACCGCGCAACACCGAGGCGATGTGGTCGCACGGGTGACGCAGTAGATGAATCGCAACCGCATCCTTGAGGACATCGAGCAGGATACCCCATCGCCCCAGCGACTCGGCGCTTGTCCAGACAATTCGCCCATGCCCACGACGCTCGGCACGGGGCAAAAATGGCACAGGGAAACCACTGCTCACACGTCCGACAAATTTGGCACCCAGGATGCCGGCACGCTTCAGTGCAAAGGCTGGCGCGAAGCGATAATCCTTTGGGACTAGCGGCATTTTGCCAACAATCTTGGACTTGCGCATGTTCGGCATATCAGTGAACAACGGATGAATTTCTGCGCTATCAACGTCGGCATCCGCCAGCGCCGGAAACAAGGGCATTGACAAGCGCCGCACGCTATCAGGCTCATGCCGGTCAAGCGTTTGCGGGTGGCTATCCAAAATCTTGCCCATCCAGGTGGTCCCTGAACGTGTCAATCCAAACAGTGAAATTGGCGGCATCATATAACCCTAGTCCTTGATCGAACGCCCATCACGTCGCTTAAACTAACGGGCGCGCAAGCGTGTCGTGCGATGCCGTATAGGCCGGATAACGTACCAGATGCTCCAATGAACTGTTCAGCATCAACAAACTCCACAGCACGGTGCCGTGGTCACTCATGCCCGTATGATGTTCACGCCAGACGCATCGTATCTCATCCATATCGAACAAGCCTGAATCCGCCAGCGCAGAATTTTGAAGAACCTTTTCGAAAGGTTCCGTCAGGGGGCCCCGGAACCATTGTTTCAGCGGCACGGAAAACCCCTGCTTACGTCGATAGATAATCTCGCTCGGCAGATCGCGTTCCAATGCACGCTTGAGAAGATACTTGCTCTCGCCCCGATGAATCTTGCGAGCGGTCGGCAACGACATGCCCCATTCGACCACACGATGGTCAAGCAGCGGTACGCGTACCTCCAGGGCATGCGCCATGCTCGCGCGATCGACCTTGGTGAGAATGTCTCCAGGCAACCAGGTTTTGAGATCGAGATACTGGGCAATTCGCAACGGGTCGTCCGTCGTGGCATGCCGTGCATGTTCACGGAACAGCTCCAATGCGCTATAGCCCTGTAGTTCGCTGCGAAAGCGCGTGCTATAAAGCCGCTGGCGCACGGTGTGAGGCGTCGCGGATACCGTGTGAAAATAGGCCTCGACCGTGTCCCGCGCCAAGGCCTGCAACGTGGTCTTCGCACGTAAAGCTTGAGGCGCCCAGTCCGCCTTCGGATACCATCGCCCGAGTGTCCCAAACAGGCGTTTTCGCAACCCCAGTGGTAGCAGCTCGCGCACACGACTTTCACTCAGGTGCAAGCGGTAACGACGGTAGCCGCCGAATATTTCGTCACCACCATCGCCAGACAGTGCCACCTTGACACGCCGCCGCGCGAGCTCGCAGACCGCGTAGGTCGGCAGTGCAGAACTATCTGCGAAAGGTGCGTCGTAAACCTCCGCCAGGCGATCGAACATTTCATGACCGGCCGCGTGCACGATAAGTTCGTCATGATCCGTCGAGAAGTGTTTCGCCACCTGACGAGAATAAGGCGATTCATCGTAAGCTGGGTCATCAAAACCAATCGCACAAGTCTGCACGGCGCTAGGCATCGTCTCGGACATCAGTGCGACCACCGCACTGGAATCCACACCGCCGGAAAGAAAGGCGCCAAGCGGCACGTCTGCAATCAGGCGTAGACGCACGGCATCGGCCAGACGCTCGCGCAGTGATTCCATCAGCGATTGCTCGTCGCCATCATGCTGCTTGCTCAGATCGACATCCCAATACCGCTGAGCGACCGGCTGCATCTCTCCTGGCCGGAAACAAAGCGTATGCCCGGCCGGCAATGTATTCACCTGTTTGAGAATAGAGCGCGGATCAGGCACATAACCCAGTGCCAGATATTCCTCGATAGCCAGTGGATCGAGGTCGCGCGCCAATCCAGGATGTACGAGCAACGCCTTGAGTTCTGATCCGAATATGAAATCGCCTTCTCGGGTAAAACCGTAATACAGCGGCTTGATACCCAGACGGTCTCGCACCAGATGCAGCTCGCGTGTTTCATTGTCCCATAATGCAAAGGCGAACATCCCGATGAAACGGTCGATACAGGCACGGCCCCATGCGCGCCAGGCCTGCAGGAGCACCTCGGTATCCGAATGGCCCTCAAAGGAGTAGCCCAATTCACTGAGTTCCTGCATCAGCTCTCGGAAATTGTAGATCTCACCGTTATAGCTCAGTACCCAGCGGCCTTCACCACCGACCATCGGTTGGCGACCATGCGTTAAATCGATGATGGAAAGCCTACGATGAACGATACCGATGCCGACGCCTGTATAGATACCCGCCTGATCCGGGCCACGATGTGCGAGTGATTGCCCCATGCACTCAAGAAGTGCTCGATCAGGAATATGATCGAACGCGCCGCACACGATACCTGCGATTCCGCACACGTCTACGACACCCCTCTGTGATCAACCCTAGTCGGTCTGAAATTCAGTACATTGCCGTACAGCCTGCGATATTGTTCCACCATCGCGTCAAGTGAAAATTCCGACCGCATCCGTAGACGACCCGCGGCACCATGCGCCCGCGCGAGCTTGATATCGCGCCAGTAACACGACATCGAATCGGCCAAGGCATTGACATCCCCCACCTCGACCAACATTCCCGTCTCAGCGTCGACAACAACTTCTGGATTACCACCGACACGGCTCGCAATGACCGGCAGCGCACTTGCCATGGCCTCAAGCACAGCGATCGATACACCTTCGTTCTCAGAAGGCAGTGCAAACACATCAAAAGAGGCAAGCAATTCAGGCACATCCGTTCGGGCGCCGGTGAGTAGCACCGCGTGCTCGAGTTGCCTCGCGCGGATCAAACGCTCAAGTCGAGGACGTTCTGGACCTTCACCGACGATGAGCAAGCGAATTTTGCCATTTTCATCATGACACTCAATCAGGCGAGCAAACGCCTCTATAAGCGTCGTCTGCGCCTTGACCGGATCGAGTCTGGCGACCGTCCCAATCACAAAATCATCCATAGCCAAGCCGAGAGATTCTCGGGTACTGTTTCTCACTGATTGATCGTGTATAAATCGACTAGGATCGACGCCGTTGTGGATACAGACGAGTTTTTTTGCCTTGATCTCGACCACATCACGAAGCCATAACTCCAGATCTCGGGATACCGCCACAAATCGATCGACGAACGGGCGCATCAATTTTCGCAGCCTGATATATTTCGTCGGAACGGCTTCCTTCCCCACTAACCAGCCATGCTCAGAATGCACGACTCGGCATCCTGCCAGACGCGCGATCGGCGCCATATCCAGCGCAGGCAAATTATAGGTATTCACCAGCGCGGGACTTAACCGACGCAGATACTTAAACAAACGCCAATAGCTGGGTAAATCTTTCCCTGCACGCTTGTTCAGCGTGTAGACAACAACGTCTTCAGACTGAATACGATCCCTGAAATCCGTATAGCCAGCAAGACAAATTACCGCATGTCGATAATCAACATTGCCCATCCGATTGATCAAATTGACTAATACGGTTTCCATGCCACCGAAATCCAGTCGATACACAACGTGCGCAATTAATGGCCGCTGATCTGGCGATACGGCTGAGCCGACATCAATAACAGGTGCAGGTCCAGGTGGATTCATCCACTCAAACCCTGACTCGGATACGCCGTGCCAGAATGGTTTCCTGCCCAATACGCTTTGGTAAATGCCAGGAGCGCGGCTTCAGCAGATTTTGAATCGGCGCGCACCGGTGCAGACAAGATGATCAATCGGGTCACAATGGGCTTACCAAGAACGAAATTCTCCAACTGCAATAACTTAACTGCAATCAATCCAGAAGCAGACACGCCGTTCACTTCATACCAATACCACATCAGGCGGTGCGCATTGCTACTGATCAACCAAGTTTGATGAACGGAGTACGGAATAGGAATACCTGATAGCGCATCATGTGATCTTTGTTGGACTGACCACTGGGTGCTGTCGTAACGGCGATTCCCGATCATGAAAAGCTTATGATCATGCATGGGTCTTCCCGCATAATCCACGGCCACAAGATTTACGTTGATAACTCCATCGCCATAGGTAGACATGACGACTTGATCCGGACGTTTAAATCGTGCGCCGAGTGGATTTGCCTGCGTCAAAAGCACATGCCAACCGTCGAATTTCGTGTTGATCATTGGCCGAGTCGCCGGTGACTTAGCAGCATAAGTCGATAACCAGATCATTCCGGGCCCACACAATAAAAACACAGCACCCAACGGCAATGCTTTCAATATGGATGATCGCCTTCCAAAATAGACGGGGAACTGCACTGTGGCAAACTCTAGTGGTGACTCTCGCCAGAACCAACCGGCACCGAACAGAAGAACCAGCACAGTCCCAAAGAATTGCCAGCCGAATATCAAGTGATCAGTGCCACTGGCATACTCGACGCCAAATACCTCACCGATAACCACAGTAAAGTAAACCCTCAAACTATTGGCTACGATTGGGACCACGAATGCCGCGACCATGAATGCCGCACGACGACGCCAACTGGTATAAAATAAATTCGCGTATAATGCCCCCAATGCAAGGGAAGCCAGGAAAAACTTAATACCGCTACAGGCATCGGCCACATGCCAGGTTGCAACCTCAGTTTCAATTAAAACGCCATGCAGATAGGCGACATACCCAGTATGTTGCAGTAACCAGACACTCATCGCCGCCGTGATATGCTGCAAAATAGTCGTGACATGCGCTACGGGCCATGGGAATCCAAAAAACAGATATAACAGGGGAAAGATCAGTGCGCGAAAGACACTGGTGCCATAAACGGTCAAAACAAGTGCAGGCAAAAGCGCAATTACCGAAAACTGCTGCACCAGTTGCACACCAATAATCGTACCTACCGCCCACATCAGACTAAAAACCAAGACCAACAGGGCACCATAACCACTCACATGGAATGACAAACCCTGCGTCACGGTTCGGCGCAGGTAAATCAGGAAAACACTGATGGGCAATATAAAAAAAGCATATTGAAAAGTGCCGTCACCACTCCAAACGCCAACCATTCTCGATAGCGTCTCCCAAAACAACGCAAGATATATCAGTATCAGCGTCCCCAATACGAAGTGCGATCTGACTCTATCGATTTGCATGACGTTCACTCTACTCGCTGTCGAAGCACATCAAACCGCACGGCGCGTATCGCTAAGGGATACGCCTTCATCACCGATTAGCGCATGGACAAGCTTATCGATCGAAGCGGGCCAATGAAACCGATCCGCAATCGTCTGTCGTCGATCGTCAGCGAGCCCATCACCCGTCTGTAGATAGAATAAAACCGCATTGGCAAACTCATGTGACATATTGCTTCGACTCCCGAATGTACTCGAGAAGGCGCCAATTCCCTCCCAGGCGGCAGAAGTACCCACCACAGGCTTTCCCATCGCCAAGGCTTCAAGCACCTTGTTCTGTATGCCTCTGGCAACACGTAATGGTGCACATATCGCGTTGGCATGTGCCAGGTATGGGCGCACATCGGGTACGCGCCCGGTCACGGTCACACCCGACAACTGATTCAAAGCGCTAACCGCAGAAACAGGCTTTTGTCCGACCACATAGAATTTCGCGGAGGGCAGTTGATCGATCACTAAGGGCCAGACATGTCTGCAAAACCAGACGACGCCATCCACATTGGCCTGATAGTTCATCGCGCCGGTGAACACCAGATTCGCATCATCGGTCACAAATGGATTTTCATATACGAGATCCGGGTCAAAGTAATCCACATCAACACCATTGGTGATTGCATGGATCCGATTCGAATACTGCGGGTTGCGATCACGAAACAATTCCGCTTCGTCTTCAGACACCAAAACAGAGGCATCATACAATGCTGCCAAAGCACGCTCTTCTGTCGCGAGTGTGCGCGCTTCGCGTTTGTAGATCATGCGCATTGGAAAAGGTGCCTGACTGGCGTATTGACGCCATTTCTCCGAATCCATGTCGACAAAATCCATGACTCGCCGCATTAAACGAGGGGATGCCGACAAACCATAGCGACCCATTGCAGATGAAAATGCGTAAACAAATCCAATATCATTATTTTCAATAGTCATGGATACCCAGCGCGCAAAGCCCGAATGCTCATAACGCGATAGAGAAAGGGGGGCACCCGATATCGCTGCGGGCAAACCACGCAACTGACCCAACCAAGGATTTACGACAGGCAAGTAAACACTAGCGCAATATTCACGCAATTTATCTATATATTGAATATCTTCACGATCATCAATAAAAGCACCCAGATGGATCCTGAAGTGTTTGGACAGCCCATCCAAAACATGAAATGAACGGATCTTGTCTCCCTTATCGGGAGGATAAGGGATTCTGTGCGCCAGAAACAACAAGTCCCGCATTAACCCAGACTCCTCGCGAGCGGAGGGCCCATCACTTGACTGACCGACAACGGTAATTTTTTCCATATTTTTATAAAATAAATATATTTCTTATTAACAGGACTCACATCAGGCATTTCATCAATTTTAATAAGATCATATTGATAATGTAATGGTTGTGGGACAAAACCCCAATGCATTTTGTACTTATAGGATCCGGAATCAAGCTTACTACGGCCAAAGTCGAACACACGAACACCCTTGTCGACCGCGTGTCGCATAAGTTCCCAGTACATCAAATCATAAGCCTTCAAATCACGGGCAGCCGAACTCCCACCGCCGTAATATGGCAAAACCTCATCACGGAAATAAAAACTCATAACAGAACTGACCGGCACACCCAGATGCCTAACCGTGAAAATCTCAACTTCTCCCGGAAACACATCCATCAATATCTGAGTGTAGCGCTTTGAAAAAACGGGCGTGCCCAGATTGCGAACGCTTTCAGAATAAACCCGATAGAAATCGTCTACATTAGCATCCACACCAACCTCAAGATTGGCATTCAATCCTTTACGAATAACGGCGCGTTGTTTTCTCGGTATGGATTTCATATTTTCATCATGTGATTCGGATAACGCTCGGCGGAAGGTTACATATAACGCTTTTGTAGGCCAATCCTTTTGGGTAGAGTTTATTTGACGCAACTCCATATATTCAACACCCATTCTTCGTGCCATTTCGCTAGCATTTTCGAGTAACGCGTCCGACGTCTCGGAATCGACTGCCAACACGCCGCCATAAACACAAAATGGGGTCGATATGAGCGCATCATGAAATAATCGGCTTTTGATTCTCGCCAATGGCAACACACCCACCACGGCACCCTCACGCTCAGCTAGCAGGTAGTAGCTTTTATGGTTGAATGCGCGCTCAAGTACATCACGCCAGCCGAATTTGTGAAAAAAAGTCGCCTCCGGGTGGCCGGCGACGAACCGGTCCCACGGCGCACGATCTGATTCAATAACCAACCTGACATTCATCTCATACAACGCTCAGAAATGATCACGAGAAAACCATCACAAACACGCCATCATCACTGACGCGCAATCAATGGGGCAAAAACGCGATCCATTCGGTCCCATGTGAAATCAGACGCCAATCGCGTAAGCCGGTCTTCCATTCGCGTTAAATTCAAATAGTGTCTGAATCGGCTTCTCTTATTCAGTCCGCTGATACGAGGCTGATTTGGATCAATTTCCCAGGGATGAAAATAGAATACAGCTGCTTGATGATCATAGTTATTAACGCGCCTGATAGCCCATCGACTAAATACATATGGGTAAAGCCGAAAATAACCGCCGCCACCACAAGGGAATTTCTTTCCAAAAGCATTGACCGTTGTAACGGGGATCTCAATCAGATTATGCTCTCTGGGTTTGAAAGCGAATCGAGGCGCCTCGGGCATTCCATAATGATCGTGTTTGATTGGATAGATACTTGAACTATACGTAAATCCAGCTGAAGCCAATTCATCAAGGGCCCATAAGTTGTCTCTACCAATCGAATAACTGGGTGCGCGGTAACCCAACACTGCTTGCCCTGAAATAGCCTCCAATAATTGCTTGGACTGTGCTACATCTGCGCGAAACCGCTTGGGATCAAAATTGGTCACACGCTGGTGATTCATGCCATGGCTTGCAATTTCATGACCGGCTTCTGATATCTTTACAACCATGGAGGGTAGACGCGTAGCAAGCCAGCCGAGCGTAAAGAAGGTGGCCTTGACATCATGATCATCGAATAGCTGAAGGATGCGCTCAACGTTTTTCTCGACTCTAAGCGCGATGTTCGGCCAAGAGTTTCGAAGGACAACATTCTCAAATGCAGAAACCTGAAAATAGTCTTCAACATCCACACTCATTGCATTGACTATTACGTTACTCACTAACCAGACTCCCGATAATCATTTATTGAGGCAATGGATCATCATGCCTATGCGCAAGCCGCTCAGTGATCGATCAGGAGGTCGGAATTTTGAATATGGGATACAATCGTCTCAAGACGCGCTATGCGCATGTGCAGCGCGTCATTTTCAGAACCACTTATTAATAATTCATCGCTTTCGAGATTAGACAATAAATCATGCATGTGAGAGACACCCACAAGCGAGGTAATCAATCGCTCTAGATCAGCGAGCCTTTTACGTAATTCTAATGCATCCTTTACTACATTCTCATCACTTTCCAAGTCATCACGCTTGATGTGCTGCTCGTTTCCATGCTCGGAAGCGTTACGTCCATAGCCAAACTCACTGCCCAGTTCCTGAATAACCGTGCCCATATCATCTTTTGACAGGGCATGTTTCTCTTCCAAATAACCAAACAGTAAAAATCTGTCCATTAAAATATTGATTCGACGAGGTATACCCTGGGACCAATCATGTATTAACGGAAATATGGCTTCATCAAGACTAGGATCATTCGTCCATCCAGCCGTATGCAGTCGGTGATTAATGTATTTAATCGTCTCATCCAAACTCAATGGCTCAAGTTGATGCCAGGCAATGATACGCTGGAACAATTGCTCCATATTTTTTCCGTTCAGAACAGCCCTCAGGTCTGATTGACCAACCAATGCAATCTGAATTAATGCTTTTGCATTAACGCTCAGATTTGTAAGTAATCTGAGCTCTTCCAATGCAGCCGCTGAAAATGTTTGTGCCTCATCTACGATCAGCAGAACACCTTCCGGATAATCCTCACCAAGCGTACGGCTGAGCGCATCTAAATATTCGGCTTTACTAAGATTTTTAGCCGTTAGGCCAAGCGCCGTCGAAACCAAAGGCAGCACATCATCAGCCTCTACATTTGCCGCCGCGATTTTTGCACCATATATCTTATGTTTTGACAGATAATCCAGTATCGTTTGTATGGTGAGTGTTTTTCCGGTGCCAACATCTCCTGTAATGACAATAAACCCCTCACGCTGACCCAATCCGTATATTAAATACGAAAGCGCTCTACGATGCGTCGCGCTCGGAAACAGGAAGCTACTATCGGGCGTCAGCGCAAAAGGGCGCCTTTCCAGTCCAAAATATTCTTCGTACATATCGACGTCACTTCATCCGATTAGAAGGTCGCGTTGATGACGGCCGAAACTGAGTTCGCCACATACCCGCTGACCGGCACATTTGAAGTTCGATTTTGTCGACTCACATCAAACGAAAAAGTTGCGGTAGGCAGCAGATAGTAAGTCCAGCCGATATTGGTGATGTTCAGATAGTCTGCTGGTTGAGCAGATGACGAAAATCGCATTCGATCGAAATCTGCATGCACTTGACTACGTTGTGTCACTGCCCACTGGAGGCCGATATTCCCACCGGTTGTGCGGTATTCGCTAATCGGCCCACTCTGATAAATCTGGCGCTCGTCATACAACTCCAAATTGATCGCACTCCTCGACATCGGATATGTGAATTCCACCTGCGCTCTCTTACTCAGATATACCTGCGTATTCTGTAGTTGGCCATAATTAGCAATCGTCGATATCGCGGGTGCAACAAATGAATTTCCCGTGCCATTCATTCCCATAAGGGATGTCACTGTTGGTATTTCAGAATAGCTTGCTGACAGTTTATAACTTTGTGGTGTATACGCCGCGTCGACCGAATAAGACCTGCCAAAAAACCTATGCCCCACCATTACCTTTAATGAGGCATATTGCTGTTCCCATTTAAATCCGGCGCTCCAATATGGACTTGCATATCTCTTGATGACCCCATTAGCCAAATAATTGTCTTCAATCCCGAACTTGGTTAACACGCGAAACGATTTCAGAAGCTGGTAACCCAATTCAAGCGAAGCATTATCAAAATACTGAAGCGTGCTTAGCCCCGCGTAACTGACTTGTGTGCTACTCCAGTTCGCTACCCATGACCAGTCAGTATTCAGCGTCGGGTTACGCAAATTAAAACTAGCACCCTCACTGGTCGAGTTATGTAACGACGGCACGCTATACACGACATGGCCATATGTATACCGAAGTGTCGCCAGGCCAAGTGATCCAAGGCTTTGTTGCCAGTACGGACTGACATATGAGTCCCATATATTGGTGCGGTTTGCTGTCGTCGAAAAAACATTATTTGTGGAATAAGTCTGCAATGGATTGATTACGGCCTGCCCATATTGTGTATTAGCATCAATATAAAGATGGCCCGGATATAATTCTCCTAATACACGGCCATTAAATTGGCTGTAGATTTTGTTATCGGGCGGATTTTCCCAATATTTGATCGCTTGGGCTGTGTAATCAAAATTCGCAAACACACGACTCCCCGTCGTACAACCAGAAAGTTTCGGCGTCAATATTGTGGCATTATCGGATTTGGCAAACCCATTTGGTGCGAGATTGATATTGTCCGAATAAACTTGTGATAGTGCCATTGAAGGCTGTAGGTACCCTGATAACGCCGGTGGCGAAACGTTACCACTTAGCAGGTCTTGCGTTGCCGCCAAACTATTCTGCTGATAGCTTGGCACACAACTCCCCATCCCCCCACCGATACCTGGTGAATTGCCGCCATATGCTTGTGTATAGCGACCCAATCCGTCACCGCCAAAACCCGCAACTCCAGCCGCCATCGCATGATTTATCAGTAACATCTGAGTCAACAATACAAACAACGCGACCGATATCTGATGGGCGATGCATTGAGGTGATTGATAAAAAAAACGAACATTCCCAAGAATGCTATCGCGAGCCCCGCATATAACATTCGCTGATGCTTCGCGACTATGCATCATATTTGTATCCATATTGGTATTTATTGTATGGATCTCCATGTGATTTTTGTATTTGATTTAAGATAAAACTGATGGATTTTTTCCGATCCAACGGGTGCAACGCAGCCGTGATGGCATTGCGCTGCGTGACGCCACTTTTTACAACAATCAATATTTGGCCTACTGCCTCAGAAAGAATCACCGCTTCTGGTGTGCCGAGCAAGGGGGTTGTGTCAAATATCAGTATCCGAGGACGGCTCGCCGTCAGCTTAGTCAGCAACTGTTCCATTCTGTTGCCTGACAGCAATTCAGGACCCGTTGGCGTTCTGGTTCCATTCGGCACAAAAAACAGCCTTTCAATATCCGTGCGGACGACGATTTCGCTAGCCGACGGGCCTTTAGGGGCCAAAGCATCAAGAAGGCCTAGCCGCTCTGAAAGTCCGAGTAATTTAGTCAATGTCTGACGTACATTATCGGCATCGATAAGGATGACCTCAGAATCTTGCTCTTGCGCCAAACTTCTTGCCAGATTGAATGCGGTAAATGTTTTTCCTTCGCCTTCCAATGAACTAGTGATCATGATTCTTTCGCCCTGGCTGACTTTCATCGCGCCACGACCTGTGATGTTTGATAATAAAGGACGCTTTATTCGCCTATATTCCTGCTCAAGCATATCTCGCATCCCGTCTGGCGGTATCAAACCATTTTGCGCAAGCGACTGCAGATTCAATTTAAATATGAGTTCAGGTTGGCCAATTGCATCTGATTTATCTTGATAGCTCTGGATTTTTTCGCCTGCCAACGCAGGCGTCGATTTTAGATTTTCATGACCCGCATCTTTATTGTTTTCTGGCGTCACCATGGATGCCGCCGATACCTCACTGGTTTTCTTTTCCTGTTCTGATCGCTTGATTTTCTCAGCCGCCCTTTCAATGATGCTCACAGCGCGCCCCCCAATAGATGAACTCTAACGAGAATCGCGCCCTCATGTGCAAACAAAACCGCGACAACCGCCGTCATCAGAAATACAACTACGCTTCCGATAAACATCACTGCTTTTTTCTGGTTTCTGCGCGTTATCGAGGGTGTCTCCGCAAGTGGAATCACACCAATAACTGGCATTTCAAAAACTGCTGTCAAGTCTGCCCGCGTCATGAATACAGGTTTTATTTGCGACAATAAGTAGGCGAAGGATAGGCCTCCCGCAAGACCAGCAAACAATGCCAGGAGTGCCATCAGGTGCCGCTTAGGGCCGCTAGGCAATAATGGCTTAGTGGGCGAGTCAATCACCTGAAATTTAAGTGGGTTACCACTGTCTTGCGCGCTTTGGGAAAGTTTTGCCGAGTACAGCCGTGACAGTAGTGAGTCGTACTGTTTTTTCGTGATGTTGTAATTTCTCGTCATTGATTCGAGTTCGGCCTGAACATTGGCCATCTGACCAGCCTTAAGCTTAAATTTTCCTATCAATGCATCAACGAGTTTAATCCTGGTTTTTAACCCATCAATCTCAACTGTGGTCTTGTTATACTGCATGGAAACCTTCTGATACACGGGATCATTGGGATCAAACGAATCTGTTTTCTGATTTTTGAGTTCCTCAACCAATTTATCTCTTTGAATTTTTTCCAGGCGAATTTGGTCCTTTAATGCAATCACGCCAGGATAGGCGCTAGTATACTGGGTCAGCAGATTGCTCAATTTTTGCTGGTCACTCTGTATTTGCGCATCAGAAGATTGAACTCTAGGATCCAATTGCGGGTGCACATGGCTTTTCCCTGTCTTGATGCGATTTATTTGCTGCGCGAGCGTTACTTGTTCTGAAAGCGCCACATCGAGCTTGTTTTCAAGGTTTTCCTTTTCTTGATTTGCCGTTTGTAGTTGACTGATGTAATCGCCACCAGTAGAGGGCATAAGACCGATATTGTGTCTTTTGAAGTCTGCTAGCTTCTGTTCTGCCTGATTCAATTCATTACCGTATGCCGCAAGCTGCTGCTTGAGAAATTTTTGGGCTGTTACCGAATCATCATGCGTAGATCCCAACGCATCTGACATCATGATATTCAAGACCTGCTGCACCACTGCCTGTGCGATTACTGGGTTCGGATTGTCGTACCCAATTGTGTACAAATCGTTTCCGACGCTCCGAATCTCAATACTGTGCATTAGTCTTTCAAGCAATTGATCCTTATCTACCGGCGTCAAACCACCCAGGTCTAAATTCGAGTTTAAGGCAATTTTCTCAAGGTTCTGCCTGCTCAACACCGTTCTTGTTAGTAGCTGCACCTCCTGATTCAAATCTGGCTCAACAACCATGCCGCGGAGCAACGGCCTTAGCATATAGGTCGTATCCACATGGACTTTTGCCTTGGAGTGATATTGATTGGGAAGTGAATACACCACCGCCCATCCAATCAGGGACACGCCCCAGACGATTACCAATCCCTGCCAACGGAAGCGCCAAGCGTTGCGCATTTCTCCCATTAACTTCTCAAAAAGATCTTGCATCGCAATTATCCGATACGTACTTGCAGAAAATGAGTTACACCGGGTCAATCAGCGGCGAACCACCCTTTCAAACCCGGCGGCGCTGATTGACCCACCCCATGGACAGCCGATTTCTTTTGTGAAGTCGGTGCGCCACAAATGACGCCTCCGATTTCGACCAACCGACCTTAGAAAAGTTTTTCCGGAATGATGATCGTATCGCCAGGCTGAAGCGCGGCATTGTCGCGTATGTTTCCGTTAAGCAGATCACCTAACTTGAGTCGATAGACATGCTCCTTCCCATCCACCCGCCGAACCAGTTCGGCACGATTACCCGACGCATAGGGCGTCAAACCGCCCACTGCCGTCAGCGCGTCGAGTAACGTCATACCCGCCCGATAAGGAAGCGCCTGTGGCTTGACTGCCTGCCCCACAATGCGGATATCCGAGTTGTAGGTGCTGTTGAAGCTTCTGACAATGACGGTCACTTCAGGATTGCGCACATATCGACTTAGCACTTTTGCAATCTCAGCACCCAGTTGGGCAGGCGTTTTGCCTTCAGCTGCGATATCTTGGACCAGCGGAATCGATATACGTCCATCTGGGCGAACCGGCACCGTCTCGGAAAGATTCGGTTTACCTGCGACGTAGATCTGCAACTGATCGCCCGTACCGATCCTATATACCGGCACGCTGCTCGCTTCGGGAGCCGATGAGATGGGTGGCAGATTTGAGCACCCGCTGATGAAAAGGATGACGCACATAGAAAATACAACGCCGAACAAACCAAATCTGTTCTTCATTCAGTAGCCCTTGTCTCCGATACACCGCGGTCAAGCTATACGGCTAACCCTGAATAGGGGGTAGCGTCTGCACAATCAGAATTGCTGGAGAATGCCGCCCTAAATCAAGCCCATTCCTCGCCTCAATAGTGGCAGACTCCCAATTCTGGCGCAATCGCCAGAATGACTTCAGGTCTCGCGTCCCGCGGTATCATCATAGTGCATAATTTTTTCTTTGCACTTGCGTGCTATTGCCGCGCTTCACAAACAGATGATTTGCCATGCCAGCAGAGCTGCCAAACATACCCATCCAACGACGAAATCGGGCCACTGTCGTGTCGATCCGGACCAAAGCACGCGGCTTCACCACCGCACTTTTACTCATATTGCTACTTTTTTATGTACAGACCGTGTGGTCGGCGGGTGCTAATAATGTTGAAATCATCGGTCTTTCAGACCCATTGCTTGCCAATGCACAGGCGCATCTGACGAATATCGACCTGGGTTGTAATGCGCCACGGTGGCAGGCAGAAACGACGTTGACACAGGCACATCGCGCGGTACGCACAGCGCTTGAGGCCATGGGTTACTATCAGCCGACCATCGCCTCGACGCTTGAGCGCGTCGGTGCATGCTGGCAGATCCATTTAGACGTGAAGCCCGGCACACCGATCCAAATCACGGCGATTTCACTTATCCTCGCCGGCTCAGGCAAACAAGACAAGGGCCTGCAGGCGTTGATCGCCGACAGTGGGCTACACATTGGACAGGTACTCAACCAAGGTGATTACACCGCGCTCAAGCAACGTCTTGAAGGCTATACGCATGAGCATGGCTACTTCGATGCGCGTTTCACCGAACACCGCATTCTCGTCGACCCGGCAACACACAGTGCTCAAATCAGACTCAGCCTAAACACGGGATCGCGCTACGTTTTTGGCCAGACGATGCTTGACATCCATTCGCTGAACCCCAGCTTGGTCAAAGGCTTTCTGGCCTACCACCCCGGCGAGCCCTATAACGCCAACGCCGTCATTGAAAGTCAAAGTGCCTTGGTGGCCAGTGGTTATTTCGACAGTGTGCGGCTGCAAACACAATCACGGGAACGCGCGCACGGCGAAGTGCCGATGCGCCTGAGCACCACCCCTGCAAGACGCTATCAACTACTTGCAGGCGCTGGCTATTCAACCGACACCGGTCCCGCCCTGAGGCTCGACTTTCGCAACCACCGGGTAAACCGAGCCGGGCATCGCTATGCACTCAATCTGCAATTGGCGCGCATCCAGTCGCAGGCCACCGCACGCTACGAGATTCCGCTGGCCAACCCACGCACGGATTGGCTCACTCTGGAAACTGGCTACCAATACCAGAACACCCTCGCCGCCCAGACGCGGACATGGAAGTTCGGTGCGACCCGCACGCACCTGTTGGCCGACAACTGGCTACGCCGAATTTCGCTTGAATATCTCAACGAAAATTCCACGGTTGCAGGCACGACACTTTCGGGGCACTTCCTGATACCCGGTATCGGTTACAGCCGTACGCTGGCCGACGCACCGATCTACCCACAACGGGGCTGGTCAATCGACGCGCGCCTCCGTGGCGCCGCGCGCAGCGTGATTTCCACCGAGAGCTTCGTACAGGCCAGACTCGATATCCACGCCATTGCACCATTGTTCGGCGGACGCATTCTCACGCGTGCGGCGTTGGGCGCTACCGCCGTGGACAACGTGAGTAGCCTGCCCGCGACGCTACGCTTCTTCGCCGGTGGCGCACGCAGCGTACGCGGCTACGCCTACCAAAGCCTGGGGCCCACCGATGCCCAGGGTGTCATCGTCGGCGGACGCTACCTTGCCGTCGGCAGTCTCGAATACGATCACCACCTGACCGGTCAGTTTTACTGGGCCACGTTCTACGACGTGGGTAATGCCTTCGACACCTGGCCATTCACCCTACGCCGCGGCGTAGGCATCGGGCTGCGCTGGCACTCACCACTGGGGCCGATACGCCTCGACCTCGCGACGCCCCTCAATCCGCTGCCCGGCGCCAGTCGCTTCGTCATTCAAGTCAGCATGGGGCCGGAGCTGTGAAACGCTGGTTATCCAAATTGATTTACGGCGGGCTGCTGAGCTTTGTCATCCTCAGTGCGCTTGTGTACATGCTCATCGGCACCCCTACGGGTACGCGGTGGCTGCTGGATACTGCCGCCCACTTCAGCCATGGCCGCCTCACGATTACCGCGAGTCAAGGCAGTCTGATCGCCGGCCTGCGCATCGACGATTTGCGTTGGCATTCACCCGATCTCGACATCAATGTCGCCCACGCCATCCTGCGTTGGCGACCGTTGGATCTGTTAGCGGGTCGCCTGCACATCGATACCATAGCCGTCACGCACGTTCTCGTCATTCACCGACCGGGACTCGCCCCAGCCCAATCCAGCCCATCGACACTGCCATTGCTGCCGCTTCCGGTGCGTATTGCAAACCTACGCATCCATGATCTCATCGTCGTCAACAGAACTGGACCCACCTGATTGGACAGTGATTGAACGCTGATAAGTGCTTCCTTCATCATGAGCGAGACGCTCTGGAGAGAAGCGATGAGACGGAAAAGACGAAACCATTCGCCTGAGTTCAAGGCCAAGGTAGCGCTTGCAGCGCTACAGGGTGACCTGACGATGGCTGAGTTGGTCAAGAAGTTCGATGTACATGCCAATCAGATCGCGGACTGGAAGAAGCAGCTGCTGAGCAACGCCTCGGATGTGTTCGGCAAGGGCGCACAGAAGGCTGAACAGTCGGCCGAAACCATTGAGCAGTTGCACGCCAAGATCGGCCAGCTGACGATGGAGAATGATTTTTTAGAACGCGGGCTCGAACGGATTCACGGGCCCAGAGGAAAGCAATGATAGATCGTCAGGATCCGCTGCCGGTAAGGCGGCAATGCGCGTTGCTGGACCTGCCGCGCTCGACGTTCTACCGCGTGGCCAAGCCGGTTACAGACGAGGAACTGGAACTCATGGCGCTGATTGATCGCTGCCACCTGAAGTATCCTTTCTATGGCAGCCGACGCATCCACGACTGGTTGGAAGACCAGGGTCACCGCGTAAACCGCAAGCGGGTTCAGCGCCTGATGCGCACGATGGACCTGAGGGCACAGTACCCGAAGCGCAACCTCAGCTTGGCCAATCAGGCGCACAAGGTCTATCCGTACCTGCTGCGGGATCGGGTTATCGACCGCCCGAACCAGGTCTGGGCGACCGACGTGACCTACATCCCGATGGCGCGGGGCTTTGTGTATCTGGTGGCCATCATGGACTGGCACTCGCGCAAGGTGCTCTCCTGGCGCGTATCGAACACGCTCGATGTGAGCTTCTGCGTCGATGCGCTTGAGGAGGCGATCGAGGCCTACGGCGCCCCGGAGATCTTCAATACCGACCAGGGGAGTCAGTTCACGAGCGAGGCGTTCACCGGCGTTCTCAAGCACCATGGCATCCGCATCAGCATGGATGGCAAGGGTCGGTGGGTCGATAACGTGTTCGTCGAGCGCCTGTGGCGCAGCGTGAAATATGAGGAGGTGTATCTGAAGGCCTACGACAATATCGCCGATGCACGAAGGTCACTGGGGCGATACCTGGCCTTCTACAACGCTGAGAGGCGGCACCAGTCACTGGACCGGCGCACCCCGACAGCGTGTACTACGAATCCGCCGCCAGACTGGCGGCATAACCCGAGAGAGCACTTAGCGGGCTGTCCAATTTCCCGGGTCCACTTCTAACGACGGTCATGCCTTCAGACTTTCGCGTGTAGATGCCGGGCTTAGTCTGGCGGGAAGTCGCTTGAATCTTTCACGGCTGAATCTCGAAACCCCACAAGGGGCGCTCTCCTTGGTCGGGGATATCCGTCTGAATCCACCCTACACGCTCGACCTGCGCACTGTCTGGCACTGGCGCCTCGACCACCGCACGCGCATCTTGGGCCAGGGGTTATTACAAGGGCCTTTGCAACGCCTGAATATCAGTCAGCAACTCACCGCACCCTTCCCGGCCACGCTTGACGCCGAAGTGGACGTACTGCGGCAAACAGGGAAACTCAAGCTTTCCTGGCGAAACGCCCGCTGGCCGCTGGCCGGGGTAACAGTCGACGCACAAAGCGCCGCCGGACAATTACATGCGGAAGGCAGTCTTTCAGGCTATCGCCTGCACATCGAAACTGCACTGCAAACCTCGCAACTCGATATCCCGCGACTCGAGACCGAAATCGATGGCAACTCGAAGGGATTGAAGGTGGATCACCTGACCGCTTCCCTGCTCGATGGCACCTTCAAGGCACATGGCGCGGTCACCTGGAAACCGACCCTGAATTGGCAATTCATCATCAACGCACAAAATCTCGATCCTGGCGTTCTCCGGACCGACTGGCCCGGCAAGCTCGCTGTGGACGGCCATCTGACAGGCGACAATCGACGGATGCAATTTGCCCTCACACGTCTCGAGGGTCGCTTGCGCGGGCTGCCTATATCCACTCAGATGCAAGGAGCCATCGTATTTGCCGACAGGCAACTGACGCTTACGCGCGCGCACCTCGCTGCGCTCGGCGCCCGCATCGATCTGAACGGATGGGCCACCCCCCACAAGGGCAATCTGCAATTCACGCTTGATGCCCCTAAATTGCAAGCCTTCAGCACACAGGCCGGTGGCAGTCTCCACGCAAGCGGCCATATCAGCGGCCCCTGGCAATGGCCGCGCGTCAACGCACGGCTCGACGGTAAAAACCTGCGTCTACGCGCCTTATCCATTGCACACTTATCTGCCTCCATCGAACCAGGCCGTAGCGACACGCTCAAGACTCGACTCGACATACGCGACCTCCACCGCGCCGGGATTGACCTCAAGCAAGTGATTTTCAGTGCCGACGGGCAGCCCGCGCGCATGCAACTGACACTAAGCGCCGTCGCATCGGCTGGTCGACTCGACGCGCGCCTGTCCGGCGGCATCAAACCCGGAAGTGCTCGTTGGGACGGACGCCTGCTGCAGTTCGATTTGCAACCGCGCAAGGGTAGCGGCTGGCGCCTGCGTGCGCCGGCGGCTCTGCGGCTCACGCGCCACGAGATCGACATAAGCCCGACCTGCCTCGAACCCGACGGCAATCCATCCGCGCATCTGTGCCTGAACCTGAAATTCGCACCGAGCGGCATCAACCTGCACTCAGACTGGCAACAGCTGCCCCTGGCGATGCTCGATCCCTGGTTGCCCGCTGCAGTACGGATAAGTGGCAACCTGAGCGG
The DNA here is from genome assembly GCF_001753245.1 of Acidihalobacter yilgarnensis. Lineage (NCBI taxonomy): Bacteria > Pseudomonadati > Pseudomonadota > Gammaproteobacteria > Chromatiales > Ectothiorhodospiraceae > Acidihalobacter > Acidihalobacter yilgarnensis. The sequence continues at coordinate 2,457,430 of NZ_CP017415.1, forward strand.
CCACGCAGATTTGAAGGGGCCGTTGAACGCGCTGAAGGGCCAACTCAGCGCGAGCGCCCCTGATGGGCATCTCGAGCTGACGCGGAGCACCGGCACAAGGCGCTATGCGCTCGTGCTATCAAGGCTGGCACTCGATCTACACGCCCAGCAGCTCGCGTTGATGCTTAATGCCGGCTTGCCTGACGGTGGAAAACTCGATGTCCGGCTCGATACCGGCCTATCACCCCAAGCACCGCTCAATGGACGCATCGGACTGAATCTACCAAAGCTCACATTCCTTGATGGCCTGATACCGGACACACAGGCAATCGAAGGCACATTACAAGGAAATATCCAGCTGGCTGGCACCCGGGCATCGCCATTGATCGACACTCAGGTGACGCTCAACAAAGGGGCATTGATACTGGCTCGCGCGGGCATACGCCTTCAGGATATCCAGGCGACCTTACTTGGCAAAGGTACCCAGCCGCTCCAGGTGGCGGTACAAGCACGCTCCGGCCCAGGACAGATCGAGGCGCGGGGTGAAATTAGCGAATGGTACACGCCCCATCCCGAAATCCGGCTCAACGTAAAAGGCCATCAGTTCGAGGCCGTACACCTACCGCAGATCAGCGCGCAGATCAGTCCCACACTCACCATTGAGGCCAATCCCAAACGCATTCAAGTACGCGGACGTATCGATGTGCCCAAAGCGGACATTGTCATCAAACGCGTGGCGCCCGGCGCCGTGGACGTCTCTCCGGACACTCAAATTGTAGGCGTGACCGCGTCGACAAAGTCCCACGGCCCAACGTTCGATGCCGCCATCGAGCTTGCCCTCGGCCAGGCAATCAAGCTCGATGCCTTCGGCCTGGCCGGGCAATTGACCGGGGACCTGTTGTTGACCCAGCGATCCGGCACGCCGACCGTAGCCGATGGTAGCCTACGCATCGTTAATGGTACCTATTCGGCCTATGGGCTGAACCTTGCGCTCAGCAAAGGGGTACTGAATTTCGCAGGCCCCGTGGATAACCCGGGCCTCGACGTGGTGGCGCAACGCCAAACGGGCAACGTCACCGCACAATTGACGGTCACCGGCACCCTGAAATCGCCTCGCTCGCAGGTCAGCGCAACGCCGCCGATGTCTGAATCCGAGGCGCTGTCCTGGCTGATCACCGGACATGGATTGGCAGGTGCTTCGAAGAGCGATGCCGCCTTGCTGCTCAAGGCGCTGGCCAGCATGCACATGGGCAACAGCGAGGCGGGCGGTGGTGTACTCGGGTCAATCAAGGCACGCACAGGATTGAGTGATATTGGTGTGCAAGGTGGAGACAGCTGGCAGCAAAGCTCGCTCTTGCTCGGCAAATACCTTACGCCTGACCTCTATGTACGTTACGCAGCCGGATTGTTCGATCACAGCAATACCCTCGCACTCAATTACCGGCTGTCGCAACACTTCAGCGTGGAGGCCAAGTCCGGCAGCGCACAGGGCATCGACCTGCTCTATCAGATCGTGTTCGGTCCTCGCTGAGGGCGTCAAGCTTGTCGAATCAGCTCGACGATTTCCGGGAAACCACCGACGCGGTCGGCCGCATCAAGTTTGATGGCTTCCTTGGGCATGCCGAAGACGACGCAGCTCGCCTCATCCTGTGCCATTGTGGTCGCACCGGCATCACGCATCAGCTTCAACCCCCGCGCGCCATCCCCTCCCATACCGGTCATGATGATGCCTATTCCGTTCCGACCGACCACCTGCGAGGCCGAACGGAACAATACATCAACGGAGGGCCTGTGCCGATTGACCAGTGGACCGTCGAATACCTCGGCATAGTACTGCGCCCCCTGGCGCACCAATTTGAGATGTTTCCCGCCCGGCGCAATCAGCGCCAGACCCGGCAACAACCGGTCTCCATCCTTCGCCTCGCGCACCTCGATCTGGCATAAGCCGTTCAACCGCTCGGCAAAGGCGGCCGTGAACATCGCCGGCATGTGCTGGACGATGGCGATGGGTGCACACACCCTGGGTAGCGCGGTCAACACGGTTTCAAGCGCTTGCGTTCCCCCGGTCGAAGTACCCATGGCGACAATGCGTTCGGTAGTACGCAACATCGCCTCGGCCGACGCAGGTACGGCAGCGGCCTGCACCTGATGTACGGGAGGAGAAGACCGCCGTAAATTGCTCATATTGGCGCGTGCCGCCGTCTTCACGGCTGCGATCAAGTCATTTGCGCTATCAAGCAGGAAGTCGCGAATACCAACCGTCGGCTTGGTGATGACATGGACCGCGCCGGCCGCCAATGCTTGCAAGGTGGTCGCCGCGCCCTTTTCGGTCAGCGTTGAACAAATGATCACGGGCGTCGGATGCTCTCGCATCAGTTGGCCGAGAAAGGTGATGCCGTCCATCCTGGGCATCTCGACATCGAGCACAATCACGTCGGGCCACTGCCGCTTCATACGCTCCATGGCAAAAAGCGGATCTGCCGCGGCGCCGATCACCTCCAACGCGGGATCCTGGGACAAGGCGGCCTGCAGTACCTGCCGCACCACAGCGGAATCGTCTACGACCAACACCTTTATTTTGTCGCTCTTCCCTGATTGGATCACCGCTCGCCTCACCTTTCAATCATGATTTCATGGCCTTGTACCAGAGATAGACTAAGCCGTCGTTAAGATCAAACACCAGACTCCGATGCCCATCTCCACCGAGGTGTTCGGCAGCAACGTCAAATCCATAGGCCGCCATCAGTACACGCGCAGCTTGCACGTTGCGCGAGGAAACACCCTCCCGCGACGCGCGCGTCGTCAGCGCCGGAAACATGTTGCCCCCACCAAAAAGTTTGACCTCGTAATCGCGCGGATGGGTGTGTGAACTGCGGATCGCCGCCATGAACAAATGCATCAATTCATCCGCATATTTCCCATCCCACTGCCCCTCCGTTTGAGATGTCCGCCGCAGACCTCGACAGGGCAACATGAAATGGCCCATGCCACCGCAACGACGCTCGGGATGCCAGAGCGTCACCGCCACGCAAGAACCGAGTATGGTCTTGATCCGTGTGCCATCACCTCCGAAGTAGAAGCCGCCCGGCGTCAGATACACGTCGTATCGCCGCCAGTCTTCGCGGTTCACGGACAGCGGTAGATCGATGGCGCCTCGACAATTAAATCCGACGTCACGCCATTGAGGCTTTCGGAATGCCCAACAAAGAGATACCCCCCAGGGCGCAAATGGGGTATCAGACGTCGGCACAACGCCTGCTTCGTGGGCAGGTCGAAATAAATCATCACGTTGCGCAGGAAGATAACGTCGAACAGGCCATGTGTCTCGGCCAGGGGCGCGTTCAAATTGAGCGCGCGGAATTCCACACGCTCTCTCAGCTTACGCGCGACCGCGAAAGACCCCGCCCTGGAGCCAACACCCTTGAGACAGTAGGCGCGCAAATAATGCAACGGAATCCGTTCCGCCCGTTCGATCGGATAAATACCCGCCTGCGCACGATCGAGTACCCGTTGACTCAGATCCGTGGCGAGCAGCGACCAAGGCCTTCCACCTCGATGCTCGGCCAGTGTCATGGCGATACTGTAGGGCTCTTCGCCGCTCGAACAGGCCGCACTCCAGATACGTACGCCCTGGGACGTTTGTGCCAACGCAGGCAACACACGTTCCGCAAGAAAATCAAAATGCTTCTGTTCGCGGAAAAAATAGGTCTCGTTGGTGGTCAACAGATCGATCGCCCGCTGTGCCTCGGAGCCAGGACGTAATTCGCCGCCGAGCAATTCAAGATACGCTCGGTAACCTGGGCAACCGATCTCACGCAGGCGCTTTTCAAGACGCCCTGCAACCAGCGCGCGCTTGGCCGTGCTCAAGTGGATACCGGCCCGCCGGTAGATGAATTCCCGAATAGCCTGAAATTCCGGCTCTGCGAGGGGGATGTTGCGCCCAGCGCCCGCTGTCACTTTGGCCATGCCTGCATCAGGATGTCCGATGTGTCGCTGACACCGCATCAGCGGATCGATTTGCCGACTCGGCCAACGCGGACATTTCCGCTACCGACAAGGCTTGATCAATATCGAGTACCACGATAAAACGGCCATCGACCTTGCCGATACCTTCGATGAAGTCATTACGCAGCCCCGCACCGAACGCTGGTGGGCGCTCCTGGCTCCGTGCGGCGATCTCGACCACCTCGTTGACCGAGTCGACCAGAATGCCGAGGTCCTGGTGCGTCTGCGCCCCGCTGATTTCGATGATGACGATACAGGTACGCCGTTGAATTTCGGTAGAAGCGCGGCCGAAACGAACCGCCAGATCGATGACCGGCACCACACGCCCACGCAGATTAATCACACCGCGTAAAAAAGCCGGCATCATGGGCACTGTGGTCACATCCTCATACTCGATAATTTCGCGGATGTGTTTGATATTGACCGCGAATGTTTCATCGCCCAGGGTAAAACTCAAATACTGTTCCGCCTGATCGGGCACGTCACCCTCGGCGAGCGCTACTTGCCGCCCGTTTGCGAGCTCTAATGGGTTGGCCATCGCTACCTCCACTTAAAAGCGCACAAACTCGCCTTCTTCCGGCAGATCACCATCGTCTTTGATGCTAGACGCAGCTCGTCTCGATTCCTGCGGTGACTTTTCGAGTTTGAGCCGCTGCTTCGCCTGTGTAGCGGAGTTCGTCCGTTCGGCGATACGCTGGGCGCGCAGCTTGAAAACGGACATGATCTGCTGGAGTTGCTCAGCCTGACCGTTGAGCTCTTCCGCAGTAGCCGCCAGCTCCTCGGAGGCAGATGCGTTCTGCTGCGTTGCCTGGCTGAGCTGATTCATCGCCACGTTGATCTGCCCGACGCCACTGCTCTGTTCGTCGGATGCAGCGGCAATTTCCTGTACCAGATCGGAGGTCTTGCGCACGCCTGGTACGATTTCGCCCAGCAGATGACCTGCCCGTTCAGCCAACCCCACACTGCTCGTCGCGAGCTGGCCAATCTCCTGAGCCGCTACTTGACTGCGTTCGGCCAACTTGCGCACCTCGGCCGCTACGACGGCAAAGCCTTTGCCATGCTCGCCCGCACGTGCAGCCTCGATGGCGGCATTGAGCGCCAGCAGGTTCGTTTGGTAGGCAATATCGTCGACGATACCGATTTTTTCAGCGATGTCCTTCATCGCACGCACCGTCTGTTCGACGGCCTGTCCACCTTCGGTCGCTTTGAGCGCTGCCTCGCCGGCCATGCCATCGGTAATTTTCGCATTCTCGGCATTCTGGGTGACCGAGGCGCCCATTTCCTCCATGGAGGCGGTAGTTTCTTCCACACTCGCAGCCTGTTCGGTGGATGCCTGCGAGACTGCCTGCGCGGTCGCGCTCACTTCTTCGGAAGCACTGGAGAGCGAATCCGCGGCACTACGCACCTCGGCGATCACGCCTGCAAGATTCTCCGCCATGGTGCGCATGGCAGCCAGCAGATGCCCGGTCTCGTCACTCGATGCCACTTCGATGGAGATACTCAGGTCGTTATCCGCCAGGTGGTTGGCGACGTTCACCGCTTCCCTAATCGGTCGCGTGATGCTACGTGTCGTGACCCATGCGAAGCCGACTCCGAGCAACAATCCGATCAGAATGACGCTGATCGCCATGATCCGGGACTCGTGATAAACCGCGTTCGCCTGCTGATACGAGTGATCGAGGTGCTGCTGTTGCAGGACCGTCAGCTGGTTGAGACTCGTACGCAAGGTGTCGACGAGCGGTAGGCCTTGGCTGGAAAAATGGCTCGCCGCTTGTGCGACTTCACCCGTCTTCATCAATCGGAGGGCTTCTGCCTTGATAACGCCGAGCCTATCGAGATGCTGACGTATCAAGGCCAGCATCTCCCGCCCCGGAGGCGATTTCAAAAGTTCATCGAGCTGGCCTAGACGCTTTCCTATTTGCGTTTCGTGAACTCCCAAGCGCGCCGTTAATTGCTCCTGCTGTGTCGCGTCAGTCGACAGCAGCACGCCCTGAAAATCGGCTTCGTCCTCCAGGATTTCGTCCTTAACCTGCATCACGAGTTTGGCCTTGACCCAGTCGTGCTGGGCAATCCGATCCGTCCCCTGCTTGATCATGGACATCTCGCGCACCCCCATGCCCGCAACGATCACGAGCAAGGCCAGCAGCACCCCGAAACCGATGCCCAATCGGACACCTATTTTCAAATTCCTGAATGACATAGTCCCCTCGCTTGCATGTCGCAATATTGGATTATTACCCCGTCCTGGCTGGGTTCTCCGACTACCTTAGCCACGTACCATTTCCCCACCGGGTGTCGATTCACGCCGCAACCCAGGTCCCTCGTCTCTCTGCGTCGCCAGTTGGCTCAAGCCCGCCACATCGAAAATCAAAGCGAGTTCCCCACTCCCCAGAATCGTCGAGCCACTGATGCCCTTGAGGTGTTCGAACAAATCCCCCAGTGGCTTGATCACCGTCTGCAATTCACCCAGCAGGTCATCGACCACCAATCCGAACCGCCGACCACCGGCCTGGACCACAACCAGGCTTTCACGACCATGATCGCGAGAAGTCAGGCCGAAGAAATCCGCGATACGAAGATAAGGAATTACCTCGTCGCGTACTCGTACATAGGCGCCATGGGCCGAGCGCTGTTCGACCCGTTCGAGGTCGATACACTCGACCACGATGTCCAGCGGCAAGACAAATTTCGAATCGCCCACACCAAGCAAGAAACCATCAATGATCGCGAGCGTGAGCGGTAGTCTCAAACGAACGGAAGTGCCGCCATCGAGTGCACTGTCGATATCGATGCTACCGCGCAAGCCTTCGACTGTTTTTTTGACGACATCCATGCCAACTCCCCGTCCGGATAGATTGCTCACCTGTTCAGCGGTGGAAAATCCGGGCTCGAAAATCAGCTGATACAACGCATGCGTCGACAATATCTCGTCTTCCGTAATCAACCCACGCGCGAGTGCCTTATTCCGGATACGTGCTGGATCCAGACCTGCCCCGTCGTCGCTCACCTCGATCACCACGCTACCTGAATCGTGAAATGCGGCCAGCCGGATCGTGCCCTTCTCGGGCTTGCTCCGCGCCAGTCTGACATCGGGCATTTCGATTCCATGGTCAATGGCATTGCGCACCATATGCGTCAGGGGATCGGCGATTTTTTCCACCATGGTGCGATCAAGTTCGGTATCGCCACCCTCGATCTGCAGCGCAACCTCTTTACCCAACTCATGAGCTGTATCGCGCACAATGCGATGAAACCGCGCGAACGTTTCACCGATTTCGACCATGCGCAGACGCAACGTACCTTCGCGAATCAGCTCGACGAGACGCCCAACCTCCACCGATGCTTGTTGTTGAGGCGAGTCGGGATTGACCGCGCTGAGGGAGCGTACCGCAGAACTTGCGATCACCAGTTCGCCCACCAGATCGATGAGGGCGTCCAGCTTGTCGGCCTGGACTCTGACCGAACGCGTCTCGCGAGCCTTGACCTCCTTAATTTTGTGTTGCTTGGCCAATGCCGCCTCAACGATGGGCGATTGCACGGCACCCTGTTCGACCAAAATATACCCTAATGGCTCTGGGTCTTCGGCCGTCGCTTGGGCGGATAGGGCCTCGGTCAACTCGCGCTCGGTCACGGTGCCGACTTTGACCAAAATCTCGCCGAGCCGAAGATCGTCCTCCGGCAGCGACTGGAGTAACGCTAGAAACTCGTCAGCCTTGCTCGCCGTAGGCAGAATGCGAAGTTCGCAATCCTCCCTGACGAACTCGAAGACATCCTCCAGTGTCTGCTTACTGACTTCCCCCCGAAAATGAATCTCAAAACCCAGATAACAACACTCCGGATCATAATCGCCTTCCGGAATTCGGTCGGGCAGCACCTCGACGCCCACCAGCTGGCCCAGCGATTTCAGATAGCGGATGAAGGACAGCGGATCCATGCCATTACGGAAGGTTTCATCGCCAAATCGCAGTGACAGATGCCAACCCTCGGGATCCGGCGCGCGGGTCCAGGATTGAATCGCCGATTCGACCGCATCGCCGGCAGCAATCAACTCATGCCGTCCGGCCTGGGTTTGAGGTGCGGCCTCGGGTGACTCTGCGCGCTGTACGGACACGACATCTTCTGGTGTCGCGACCGACTCACCACCATGCAAAGCCGTCACCAGCTCGCGTCCTTGTGCTTGCCGTGCCTCGTCCAAGGCACGGGATTCCGCTGCACAGTCCACAAGTATGCCGAGATGGTCCGTACACCTGATCAGTAAGCTGATCCAGGGGGGAGAAAGTGCAAGGGTGCCGTCGCGGGCCCGGTCCAACACGCTTTCCATCTCATGTCCGAAGGCGACCACTTCGTCGAGACCGAACAGCCCGGCTGAGCCTTTAACCGTGTGCGCCGCACGGAACAGCGCATTGACGTCCTCGGGATCGGCTTCCGCCTCCTCAAGCCGAAGCAGAATGGCCTCCATCTGGATCAGCAGATCGCGTGCTTCCTCCAGAAAGGTTGCAAGCGCCCCGCCCCAATCGAAGCCATCGTTCATCGCCTGCCTCCGACTGGCCGGAGGACCAGCGGATCACCGAAAAAACGCTCCAGCTGGCACAACTCGATCGCCTCAATAACGCATGGGCTGTGCTGTGATAACTGAAGCGATTTGCCGCCGCGTTCCGCCTCGCGCTTGCCGGCCATCAGCAGCTGCAGGCCGGCACCGTCGATATTGTCCACGGCAGATAGATCCAGGACGAGGCCATCGGCCTCATCGAGACCTTGCGACACCCGCGCATAAACCTCGGCGACGCCGTAAATATCGAGATCGCCGGTCAATGACAACTGAACGGTGTTTCCCGTGCGCGTCTCGATAATTTCCATGCATCCCCCCAGGTATATATGCGCCGTTGCTCAGGGCCCGACCAGCTTGGATACGGCTGCCAGCATCTGTGCCGGCTGGAATGGTTTAACCATCCAGGCCTTGGCGCCGGCTGCACGCCCCTCCTCCTTTTTCGCATCCTGCCCTTCCGTGGTCAGCATAATGACCGGCACGAAGCGATATTCGGGGCGCTGCTTGAGCTGCTTGACGAAGGTAATACCGTCCATGCGTGGCATATTCACGTCGCTGATAACCAGCTGGACCTTTTTACCCTCAAGCTTGGTCAGTGCCTCCTGGCCATCACCTGCTTCCATGACCTCGTATCCCGCTCCCGTCAGTGCCATTTTCACGACCTGACGCAGCGAAGCGGAGTCATCCACAATCATCACCGTCTTAGGCATTCCATCGCTCCCGACCCGTCATTAATTAATCATCAATTATTAAATTCGTCCGCCACACTCACTCAGAAGAAAGTGACGTCACCTGTATCGACATGCGCGCCCTGATCGCCTCGATGATTGCGGCGCTGTTCGTCAGTGGTATAGCTACGCTCCACCTCAGCCAGCCATTGCTCAATCACGACACGCACATCCGCAGTCCCTGGTGCGTACTGGTCGAGCAAGCCGCCCAAGCTATTCAAGCTCGATTCCGCGTGCTCAAGAATTTGGCTCACGCGGTCCTGAAACTGCAATGAAACCAGCATCTGTGCGACATCCATGCGAATGCCATCGTTTTCCCGATGCACCACCTCAGCCGAGGTCCGCGTTTGTTCTGCGAATTGACGGAAACGCGTGAGCACTGCATTAACTGCCGTATCGGCGGCCGTCATCGCTTCCTGATCAGCCTCGCCCGATGCCGCAGCCGAGCTGCCGATACCTGCCAACGAGTCGGTAATACTCTGAATCTTCTCTGCCATACGGCGCACCGTGTTGGTCGACAACCCCGACAATTTGCGCACTTCCTCCGCAACCACGGCGAATCCACGGCCCTGTTCACCCGCCCGCGCCGCTTCGATTGCCGCATTCAATGCCAGCAGATTGGTGCGCGAGGCAATAACCTCGACTTCACCAGTCATGCCGCGCAAGGCCTCTGCGTAAGCGTCCAGTCCCTCCAGCGCCTGTGCCAGCGAACGCCTGCGCTCTCCGGTCGCCTCCAAGGTACTCAATACGGATTTGAGATCGGACTCGTTACGCTCGAAGTCGCTGTGCGCGCCCGCGGGCGCGCCAACCGGTTCCGCGCTCACGATCGATGCCGCGGTCTGTACCGCCTGATCCAGACGCCCCTGCAGGCTGTCGAATTGACCGACCAGGGCGTTAATCCCCTCTTCAGTCTGGGCTTTGGCTGTATCGATCTGGCGGGCCACAATCTGTAATGCTTGAGCGATGGCCAAGGCATCGGATTCTCGGTTGGTAACCAAGTGATCCCCCCCCTCCTCGGACTTCGGTTTTGAGGGCCGCACTTCGGGCGCCAATGGTGCAGCGGGCATTCCGCGCGCACGCCAGATCCAGATCAACGTCATCAATACGGCGACACCGAGGGTAAGCGAACGGGGCTCTCCCCATACCAGCAATGCCACAATCGCCCCTCCCCATGGGAGGACCGTGCCTCCGGCCCAAATTCCATTACCCATCGATTCGCTCGTCATGTGGGTATCGCCCATCCTTCCGTATACCGCCGGCGATTAGCCGGGGCTGGTTATCAGTATTGTGGTAAGCCTGGCGCTACGGGTATATCAAACGCTATCGCGGCCCATACAACGCTTTTATCCTTATATCGTCACCTGCCAGGAATAGTTGAACACCATCCGAACAGATTGAGCTTAGTCAATCCTTGACCAAAACCCAGCAACAGCCTTCAACTCAGGCGCTTACAACTATCCGGTCACGGCTTCTTCGACAAGAAATTCTTATGAATGTTTCCGCCTTCACATTTTTGTCACAATTCGACACGCATGGCGTGGACATCGCGGGTGGAACGATGAGGCACATCAAGTCACCCGACGGCGGCGCCCACCGGGTAGTGGCTACACAGGGGTGTAACTAACTGAGCTAGACGACTGGGAGACAGTCAATCAGGCGCACACCGCCCAGCCAGGCAGCGGCAAGAATGACCAAGGGCGCAGCACCGGCACTGCCAGAAGACAGGTCTTCTGCGTGGCGAATGGCCACGTATTCGACCTTGAAACCCGCTCGGTTTAAGGCATCGGTGGCGGCACGCTCGATGGTTTCGATTGCGCCGCCACGCCGCAATAGCGTCTCGGCACGGCCCAAGCTCTGATACAGTATCGCCCCGCGCCGCCGAGCTTCTTCGTCAAGGCGCGCATTGCGCGAACTCAGTGCCAGGCCATCCTCCGCCCTAACGACGGGCACACCGTGAATACGGACCGGGATGTCTAGATCGGCAGCCATCCGACGCACCAGTAACAACTGCTGGTAGTCCTTCTCTCCGAATACAGCCTCGTCCGGTTGCACTAGGTTGAAGAGCTTGCACACGATGGTAGCCACGCCAGTAAAGTGTCCTGGTCTGCGCTCCCCCTCCAGGATATCACCCAAGCCTGGCACGCTGACGCGGGTAGCAAGCGCCAGCCCACCCGGGTATAGCGTTTCCGCATCTGGCGAGAACAGCAAATCGACACCATCGCGTACCAGAATGGCCCGATCCGCCTCTAGCGTGCGCGGGTAACTATTCAGATCCTCGGGGCGGTCGAATTGCAGCGGATTGACAAAGATGCTCACGACCACGCGATCTGCCCGTTGTCGAGCCTCGCGGATCAATGCACGATGACCGTCGTGCAAATTGCCCATCGTCGGTACTAGCGCAACGCGCTCGCCCTGCAGACGCCACCCACGCACGATGCTGCGGAGTTCCAGAGGTCTTCCCGTCTCGCGCATGGGCTCAGAAACCGTGTTCGGGAGCCGGGAAGCGCCCCTCACGCACCGCCTCAACGTAAGCGCGCAAGGCATCCCCCACTCCCTCGTGACCCGGCATAAAATTCCGGCTGAAGCGCGGGGGCGTTCCGGGCGTGATGCCCAAAACATCGTGCAGAACCAATATCTGGCCATCACAGGCCGAGCCAGCACCGATACCGATCACCGGGATATCTACCATTTCAGTGATTTCGGCCGCCAGACTCGCTGGCACACATTCGAGCAACAATAACTCAGCTCCCGCAGCCGCCAATGTACGGGCATCTCGACGCAGGGCCTCTGCCGTTGCGGCATCGCGCCCCTGCACCCGATATCCTCCGAGCTTGTGCACAAACTGAGGGCGTAGTCCCAGATGAGCGCAGACTGGCACACCGTGTCCGCTCAACTGTTCGACGACGGCCACTTGGTCGGCACCACCCTCAAGCTTGACCATCTCCGCGCCCCCCTCTTGCATCAATCGAGCGGCGTTGCGCAAGGCACTGGCGGGATCGGTGAAGCTCATGAATGGCATATCGGCCATCAACAAGGCATGCCGCCGACCCACCGCGGCCATTCGCGTGTGGTACACCATGTCATCCATGGTTACGGAAACCGTGCTTTCGCGGCCTTGCACCACCATCCCAAGAGAATCGCCGACCAAAATCACATCGACACCCGCATCATCAACCAGGCGGGCAAAGCCGGCATCGTACGCCGTCAGACAGGCAATTTTGCGGCCTTCACGCCGGGCACGCCGGAGGTCGGTGACCGTCACGCGCTTTTGTTCGTTCTGTACACTCATGGCATCACATCGTAAAAGGCAAGGGGTTGAAGAAACGGCGCCCGCTGGGTGGTGTGCGAATTTCATCGACCAAGGCCTGATAATCGCGCTCGTTGCGCACGATATCGATCTCGCTGGCATTGACAATCAATAGCGGTGCGCCATTGTAATGGTAGAAAAAATCGGCATAACGTGCGCATAAGCGCGTCAAATAGGCCGGGTCGATCAGGCGTTCGTAACTGCGGTCACGCTGCTCGATCCGGCGCAACAGTACGTCTACAGGCGCTTGCAGATACACCACCAAATCTGGACGCGGGGCATCCAATACCAGCTGGGTATAGACCTCCTCGTACAGCGCCAGCTCATCCTCATCGAGCGTTACCTCGGCAAACAGACGATCCTTATCAAGCAAGAAGTCCGCAATCCGTGTCGAGCTAAAGAGGTCGTTCTGGCGCATGGCTCGCATCTGGCGTACCCGTGTCAGCAAAAAACTGAGCTGCGCCGGCAGTGCTGCCCGCCGCGGATCCTCGTAAAAACGCTCCAGGAAAGGGTTTTCTTCTGGCTGCTCCAGCAACAACGAGGCCTCGAAGTCCTCGGACAGCCGTCGCGCAAGTGTCGTTTTACCCACTCCGATCGGGCCTTCGATGGCGATGAAACCCGGCAGTTCAACCATCAGAACGATCCAAAGGCAAGAGCCCCCTAGAAGGACAGCACGCGATCAACGCATCCAGCGATCCGAGACCCGGAATCACCAGCCACGGTGCAATTTCGGCGAGAGGATACAGGACAAAGTCCCGTTCATGCATGCCCGGATGCGGCAGTGTCAGACGCGGTATGGCCAGCGTTCGGTCGCCATGAAGCAGGAGATCGAGATCCAAGGTGCGTGGCCCCCAATGCTCGCCGGACCTTACCCGCCCCTGATCGGCCTCAATGGCTTGAAGCGCATCCAGCAGATCGAGAGGCGCCAAAGCCGTGTCCAATCGGGCTACCGCATTGATAAAATCGGGCTGGTCCTGCGGTCCTATCGGCGGATTGATGTAGAGGCACGAACGCTGCAGCAATCGCGTCTGTGGTATGGCATCAAGCGCCATGATCGCACGTTCGATCTGGGACTTCGGGTCATCCAGGTTACTGCCCAGGGCCACGTAGGCCGGACAGCACTCAGGCATCGGTAGGCTTGGCCTTACGCACGCGGCGATTACGACGCCGACGGCGCCCCGCCTCGGGACGCGCTGTCGCAGCGGCGACCTCGAGTAACTGCTGCTGACCTTCCGCGTCGCTTTCCTGCAGGCGCGTCCACCAATCACTCAGTTCCACATCGATTTCGCCGACCCTCGCCCGCAGACACAGGAAATCGTAGGCCGCCCGGAACCGAGGATGAGCCATCAGGCGCATCGGGCGTTTGCCCTGTCTTTGTGCGAACCGAGGTTGCTGCGTCCAAATCTCACGCATCGGCAGACTAAAGCGCTTGGGCAGGCTGATACGGCGCGTCTGCTCAGCGCTAATCTCCGCTGCCGCGATCTGCAGGGCCGGTATCTCGCCCAACTCATCACTGTTCAAGTCCCGTACACGCTGGCGTACCGGCTCCCACAATAGGGCCGCAAATAGGAAGGCCGGCGTCACCGGCTTGCCTTCGGCCACTCTACGGTCCGTATTTTCCAAGGCCTGACGCAAAAAAGTCAGCGGAAAACCGTCGATTTCGGTCGCCAAGGCCGCCTCGGTTGCCGGGAAAAGCACCCCGAACAAGCCATAGTGCCGCATCAGTTCGAAGGACTGCACGGCCGCCCCACCCTGAAACAACTTGAGGACTTCATCGAACAACCTCGCGGGCGCAACATCCGCCAGCAAGGGCGCCAGTTCAAACAACGGCGCCTCGCTTTCTGCCTCGATCCGAAACCCCAGCTTCGCGGCGAAACGTACCGCGCGAAGCATGCGCACGGGGTCCTCGCGGTAGCGCACCTGCGGGTCGCCTATCAGACGCAACAGACCCTCGCGGATATCGCCCATCCCCCCCGCATGATCCACCACGGAAAAATCGCGAATATCGTAATACAGGGCGTTAATGGTGAAATCGCGGCGCCAGGCATCCTGCTCGAACGTCCCGTATACATTGTCGCGCAAGATCCGCCCTTCCTCGCTCAGCTCCGCATCACCGTCGCTCTCCGCGATCTCGTGCGGTGCCCGAAAGGTGGCAACCTCGATGATTTCACGTCCGTAGCGAACATGTGCCAACCGAAAACGACGGCCAATCAGTCGACAGTTACGAAACAACGACTGCAACTCCTCCGGCCGCGCGTTGGTCGCAATATCAAAATCCTTCGGCTCCCGGCCGAGCAACAGATCGCGCACCCCACCGCCCACGAGGTAGGCTTCATAACCGGCATCCTTGAGACGATAAAGAACCTTCAGCGCGTTTGGGCTAATCCGGGCGCGGGAGATGATGTGCTCGGCGCGAGGAATGATGGCGGGGATGGATGCGGGGATGGATGGTGAATTCAAGCTGGATGCAGGCTCACGATGTGGGTGGGGAAGAATGCTTCTTGAGAAAATCCAATTCGCCAGTATAATACCAGCCTTTCCGCGCAGCTGCAGTCTTCCAGCTCCCATCGTCTAGCGGTCTAGGACGTCGCCCTCTCACGGCGAAAACCGGGGTTCGAGTCCCCGTGGGAGCACCATCCCCGCAACAAACCCGTATTTGGATAGACCCGCACTCTGAAGCGGGAATCCGGGTGACTGCCCGCCTATAGCAAAATCCAATACTCGACACACGAATCCCATGCCGGGAACCAGCATGGGATTCGTTGATTCGCTGCGTTTATTTCGGTTTGCCGCCCATGTCGATGGGTTTGCCCTGTGACAGCGAGGTCAGATAGGCAACTAAAGAGCGCATGGTCTTGCTGCCATACGCGGGCGGTTTGCCACCGAGGCCGCCGGCCACACAGCCGCGGATCTGGTCCTCGATCGTAATCACCTTGCCAGCACGCGGGCTGTAGCGGGGGAAAATAGCTGCGGCATTGGAAAGACTCGGGAATTTATGACCGTTTGGCGTCACCGTCGGCCCCATGCCGGCAGCCTTATGACAGGATTCACAGGTCGTACCACGCCCGCCGAAGGTGTCGTGAATGAAGATATGCTTGCCATCGGCGATAGCTTGAGCCAATGGGCTTGGGGCGGCATGCGCGCCGACCATTGCACCGAAACCAAGCATTGCAACTGTCAGTGCGACGACTTTTATGCGCTTACCGGCTCCATTTGCTGCTGTAGACACTCGGGACATGCCGCTTTCTCCTTATGGTGGGTTTGCTTCGAATGCAGGGTCCGCTTACAGATCACCTCGAACCAATGGAATGTGACCGCAATCACCCGCAATCGTTCCACTCCGACAAAGCGGAATAATCAATCCAACCCGCGCAGCTCGCGAATACGCCTGCGCGCTCGCTTATCCGGGCGTTGTGCCGGGGCGAGCGCCCCGGCATGTTCCAATCGCCGCATCTCCGCATAGCGCTCACGCGCCTGTCGCTCCCCCTCGCCCTCGGCGTAAAGCCCTTGCGCCTGCGAAGCTGGCCCCCGCCGTTCGCTGAGCAGCAGCACCTCGACGACATAGCGTTCCTCACCACGCACGATCTCGAGTTTATCGCCGAGCCGCACCCCGCGAGATGGCTTTACGCGCGCGCCGTTGAGATGTACCTTGCCACCGTTGACTGCGGATGCGGCAAGGCTGCGTGTCTTGAAAAAACGCGCAGCCCACAACCACTTGTCGATCCGCAACGCCTCTCCCTGAGACGACTGCATCAGCTGCAGTCCTCCGAAATGCCACACACCACCGCGGAGATGCTCATGCCTCTGGAATTGATCAGTTTCAAACTATGCCCCTTCGTGCAACGCAGCGTGGTCACACTCCTGTACAAACAGGTACCCTTCGAGATTACCTACATCGACCTGGCCGCGCCACCGGACTGGTTTCTCGAAATATCGCCCCTCGGCAAGGTGCCGGCCCTGCGCCTTGACGATGGCAACGCATTGTTCGAATCGGCGATCATCAACGAATATATTGACGACATTACGCCACCCGCACTGCATCCGTCTGACCCGCTGGTCAGGGCTCGAAACCGCAGCTGGATCCAATTTGGCGAACAGTGCATCGTCGATCAATATCAGCTGACCGTCGCCAAAAACGAGGACGATTTCGAAGCGGTGCGCACCCGAGCACAGAGCAACCTGGCCAAGGTCGAGGCGATATTGGGTAACGGCCCCTGGTTCAACGGCACCGTTTTTTCGCTGGTCGACGCAGCCTACGCACCGATATTCATGCGTTATGCACTGATCAAGCCGATGGACGATGTCATGCCAGAAGCCGACTACCCACGACTGAATGCCTGGGCCGAAGCATTGCTCGCACTACCCGCCGTACGGCAATCGGTAGTCGGGGATTTCGACACCTTGCTCGCCGCCTACATCCGCAAAAACAGTCCTTATGCCGCTGAACGCCTGATTGCCGCCGTGGCTGCCTGAACGCCCCGATATCCATGCGTACTGTACTGCACGCATGGATATCGATCAGCGTAACCATTCCACGATGTGCTCCTCCAGGTCATCCACGTAGCGCTCGCTGACGCAACGTCCGCGCACTGAAACGCCGGCACGATGTACAGCCTCGTGATCGCCGCAAACCAAGTGATGCCATTCAGGCAGATCCTGCCCTGACGCCAGCCGTCGATAACCGCAGGTCGACGGCAACCATTCGAAGCTCTCGATGTCTTTGGTGGTCAACTGGATGCAATCCGGCACTTGGCTGCGCCGACGCGGGTAGTCTTTGCACTGGCACGATTGGAGATTGAGGAGATGGCAGGCCACGTCGGTAAAAAAAAGCTCGCCACTATCCTCGTCCTGCAGCTTGTGCAGACAGCATCGGCCACACCCGTCACAAACGGCTTCCCATTCCTCCTGATCCATTTCCGCCAAGGACGTATCGCGCCAAAAACCGGGTCGTAAAGCCATGTTTCGCCTCAATTCCCCTGAACCATGCCCATACCATCGATACGCGTGCGCACACCCGCAAACGCCGACGGCGCCACGTAGTACAACACCGCGTGACCATCACGCCCTCTCAATAGCGCGAGGCCACGCTGGGGATATAACCAATACACCTGCCCGTCACTCACGGCGACTCGCTCGACCGGAGACCCGAAGGATTTGAGGACCAAGTCTTCGTCATAGCGTACTCGCGGTACATAGGTGATCCCCGTGATCGGCAAGCCATAGGCCCGGAGGGTATCCGTCTCGGTCAGAGCCAAACGCCAGGCTCCGGTTGCCGTCGGTTGACGACCTACGGCACGGGCCGCCATGGCGATCAAGGCCACCCTGGATGCGCCGAGCGTCACGTCGAGCCGGGCCTCAAACATGCCCAACGAAATAGTGCCGTAATAGGCCTCCAGACTCATGCGGCCGTCAGGCGCAACGAATAGCGCCACGCGCGGAATATTGCGCAGACGTGCATTGAGCTCGCGGGCCGTCGTCCTGCCCAGCGTCACGCCAAAAATGCGCGAGGCCCCATCCGGCAGGATCACGACCTGCCAAGGCAGATCGCCCGTCTCCCTCGCCCCGCCACCACGTCCGAACCAGCTCGCGACACCCAGCGCAAGCGCAAGCAGCAAAAACACAATCAATAAGCTGTTGCGCAGCATATCCCCCCCAACTATATGTCGCATTGTAGCACCCGCCCTCGGCGTGACCGGCTGATATACTGCGCTCATCCATGTCTGTGGAGACCTCGAAAATGCTGCCTGATTATCAGCCCGACACCTCTCTGTGCGAGCGTTTCGCGGACTTCCGCGAACGCCGCTACTGGGTGTTCTATGCCCCCAATACCAGTGAAGGCGAGGAAGCCAGGGCATATGGTGTCCTGTTCGACATTCTGCGCAAGCAGACGGCAATCATGATGATCTCGCCCGCTGATCCAGCCCGGTACGAGCCGGTCTACTATGACGCGCTGAAATACAGCCTGCCGACGATCCGTCACAGCCGACTGTTCACCTCGAAGGTACCCAAGAACAGCCGTGTCTACTTTATCGAGGAACCCGAACCGGTCGCCGATTTCTATGCCTGCGCCGATGTCGTGCTGCTCGGGGTACGCTGACTACCGAGGCGACTGCCACGCCTGACCTGATCACCCCGATCCTTGCCGGAAAGCCGGTGATCGCGGGCCCTGGTTCGAACCATCCTGAGGTGCGTGCGGCCATCGCCGCCGGCGCGATCCGCAGCGCGGCGTCGGTCGAGGAAATGGCCGAAACGATACGCGAACTCCAAGCGGCCCCCGAGTCCACCCACACGTTGACCGAGCACGCCCTCACCTGGCTCACCACGCGCACGAGTGCCGCATCGTGAGCGAAAAGGGAGATGATCCACAAGCGACATTGATGGCGTTACATGAAGACTGCCAGTCGCTGATTTTGGCCACGCTTGACGAAGCCGGCACGCCGCACGCCAGTCCCGCGCCCTATATACGCGACGCGCGTGGCGATTATCACGTCTTCGTCAGCGGTCTATCCGCGCATACTCGCCACCTCGCCTCGGGGCGCCCCGCCTCGGTACTGCTCATCGAGGATGAAGCCGCCACGGCGCAGATCTTCGCCCGCACACGCCTCAGTCAGACCTGCCGTGTGGATGAGATTCAGCCGGACACGGCCGAATGGACCTCGCTGCTGGAGCTCTTCGAGCTCCGCTTCGGACAGATAATCCGGCTCCTGCGCTCGCTCCCAGACTTCCGTCTGTTTCGACTACAACCCCACAACGGCGGTCGCTTGATAACCGGATTTGGCCGCGCCTTCGATCTGAAGGATGGGGCCTTGCACCCCGTCGGCCCGCCAAACACGCCGGAAGGCTGAGTACGACTCAGCCGCGTCTGACGCGAAATTCTCGTAACCAGTCGATCGCAATCTCGCCGGCACGCAGCCGCTCTGCCGGCGACAGTTCGCGCGCCACCCGCTCCCGATACCGCGCCGCGTTGGCAACCCCCAGCTCGGCGGCAATATTGAACCACTTATAGGCATCGACATCACTGCGTGGTACGCCCTCGCCCATGGCAAAACACCGCCCAAGATTATTCGCGGCATGTGGCTCACCCACCTCCGCCGCGCGGTAATACCACTGCGCCGCCTGCTCGGCATCTCGTGGAAGGCCTTCACCCGTATCGTATTTGAGCCCCAGTCGGAACTGCGCTTGCGGATTACCCGCTTCGGCAGCCACCCAGAACCAGTGGGCGGCTTGGTTCGCATCGATCGCGATGCCATCGCCTATATCCAGCATCAGCGCAAGGTTGAAGGCGGCCTCGGTGAAGCCTTGCTCGGCCGCCGCCCGATAATAGGCCGCAGCTAGCGGTTTGTCCGCCGCAACCCCATCGCCCTGGTCGTAGATCACCCCGAGGTTGAACTGCGAGCGCACATCACCTTGATCGGCCAGCAGGCGCCACAAATGCAGCGCGCCGGCGCGCTCACCCTGCAGGTAGAGGTCGAGCGCCGTGTTGAAATCCGTCATACTGTCGTTTCGATTGCCGTGATTGATAGGTCGTGAGTGAGTAGAAGCCAAACCCGGACGCCTGCCATGCATCTGTCCGACATCACCATGTTTTACGCGCCGGAAAGCGGTGGCGTACGTCGCTATCTAGACGCGAAGCGGCAATGGCTTGCGCATAATACCTTGTGCCGCCACAGCCTGCTGGCGCCCGGCACCCGCAATACCCAGGACTCGCCTGGCGTGTTCACGCTGGCGGCGCCGCCGCTACCTTTTTCCAATGGCTACCGCTTTCCGATACGTCGCGGTCCCTGGATACGCAAGCTGGTCGAACTCGCCCCCGACCTCATCGAAGCCGGCGATCCCTATCGCCTGGCCGGCGCCGCGCTCGCTGCGGGGCGGCAACTGAACGTTCCGGTGGTCGGATTCTATCATTCCGACCTGCCGAGACTACTGGCCAAACGTCTCGGCGAACGCGCCCTGCCCGCAACCCAAGCCTATGTCCGCCGCCTCTATCGCTCATTTGACCAAGTACTGACGCCAAGCCGGACCATGCACGACCACCTCATTGAGATGGGCGTTGAGCGCGTCGCCGTGCAGCCTCTCGGAGTCGATGCGGAGGGGTTCCATCCGCGCAACCGTGACCCACATCTGCGCCGACAACTGGGCCTCTCCGCACACACGCATCTGCTGATCTTCGCCGGACGCTATGCACGTGAAAAAAACCTGGAGCAGTTGGTTCATGCCTTCAAAAGTCTGGGACCACGCTACCATTTGCTCTTGGTCGGCCCCGACATGCCCTTTGCCTCAACCGGTAACATCAGTTGCTTCTCCCATTTTTTCTCCGCCCCCGAGCTAGCCCGCCTGCTCGCCTCTGCGGATGCGCTGGCACACGCCGGCGATAACGAAACTTTCGGGTTGATCGTGCTGGAGGCTATGGCCAGCGGTATCCCGGTGGTCGGGGTCGAGGCTGGCGCCATCCCCGAACTGGTCAACCCGGCGGTGGGCGCCCTTGCGCGATCCAGCGCCCCCGGCCATCTGGCCGAGGCCATCGAAGCGCTGTTCACGCGCGACGTGGCCGGCATGGGCCGGGAGGCCCGCCGGCAGATCGAGGCGCACTGGACGTGGGATCGCGCCTTCAGCCAGCTGTTCCAGACCTATTGCCGATTGATCGATCCGACCGGCCTCAGCCACGAGAATTCGCAACGTGCCAGCGCCTGATATTTTTCCACCCCGTGCCGTCAGCGTCGTGCTGCATGACGTCGCTCCCGCCACGTGGCCCGCCTGCGAAGCCCTACTGCGAATGATCGACGGTTGCGGCCAGGTGCCCGTTACCTTGCTAGTGGTACCCGACTATCACCATCGCGGCACCATCGACACGGATATCGGCTTCCGCCGCGCGATCGAGGCCCGTTTGCAACGCGGCGACGAATTGGCGCTTCATGGGTTTCATCACATCGACGATACCGCCGCAGCGCCACGCAACCCACTGCAATGGCTGACGCGACGCGTCTACACGGCCTCCGAAGGCGAGTTCGCTGCATTGAACGAATCCGCCGCGACCGAACTGCTGGCGCGTGGCCTAGCATGCTTTGACGCCCTCGATTGGCCTGTCGAAGGCTTCGTAGCCCCAGCCTGGCTGATGAGCGATGGCACACGTGCCGCACTCGCGCACTCTCGCCTGAAGTACACATCGACCCGCACCACGCTCTACCGCCTACCGGACTGGCGAGCAACCGGACACCCCAGTCTGGTGTGGAGCGTGCGCGCTGCATGGCGTCGCGCTGCCTCGCGCGTGGTCAACGAGGTACAACAAAGACGTCTGAGTCGCGCACCGCTGCTGCGTCTCGGGCTACACCCGGCCGACGCCCAGCATCCGCAAGCGGTGAACTACTGGCAACGCACGCTACGCCAGGCCCTCCGCGACCGACAGCCCATGACCAAAGCCGCCTGGTTGGCGGCAGGCGCATGAAGCGCGCGCTACTGATCGGACTGGTTACACTCCTGCTGAGCCTTGCCATCCCGCTGAGTTACGGTGGCTTCGGCGTGCTGGCGCAACTGCCCGAAGTGGCGCACTGGTTGATACCCACAACGCTCGGCATGGTCATGCTGGGCTGGATATTCAATGCAGCACGCTTACGTCTGCTGGTCAGCGGCGTAGAAAGCAGCCTGCGCCGCCGACAGGCACTCGCGACCGTCATCTCGACTGAATTTGCCGGCGCGGCCTCCCCCGCCGGCGTCGGCGGCCCACTGACCTATGTCTACCTCCTGCGTCAGCACCACGTGAAAACCGGTCACGCAGCGGCCCTGTACGCGGTTGACCACATCATGGATCTGGCTTTTTTCGCGACAGCATTGCCGCTGGCCCTCGCGGTATTCACCTTTGACCGTCAACTTGACCACCCGGCTTGGCTGCTCGGTCTACTGCTTGGCTTGCTCGCCGCCGGACTCGGCTTCATGTGGTTGTTGCTACGCCGCTATCGTACGGTGCTACGACTATTCGGGCGGTTGCTGCGGCGCCTACATGTCAGTATTGCCAGGCGTCGCAGGCTGGCGCGCTGGGTCATTCAGTTCCGACATGCGGTCAAACTGCTGCTCGGCATGCCCTGGCATCGATTGGTATTGCTATACGTCTACTGCATGAGCCACTGGTTGTTGCGCTACAGCATCCTGCCCGTCGTACTTTACGGCCTGCACCACCCGGTACCCTGGTCCTATCTCTTCGTAGTGCAGGGGATGCTCCTGTTTGTCGGTCAGCTTAGTTTCCTACCGGGCGGCACCGGCAGTGTTGAACTCGGCTTCTCGGCCCTGCTCGCCGCCTGGCTGTCGACCGACACGCTGGCGCTGGCACTGATTCTCTGGCGCTTCGCAACCTTCTACTGGTATTTACTCGCGGGCGCGCCTGTTTTCGCCGCCACCGCTGGTGCGGCCACCGGACGGCTGCTGATCGCACGACGCGAATGCGAATCCGCTGGCTGAAGGAGCCGGCCCACGCTAGAGGCGATCGACCCATGCCTCCAATCGCCCGACCTCCCGCTCCAGGAATATCGGGTCGGCATAGACGCTGCCCAACAGCGTCACACCCTGACAAACGGCAAGCAAATGCATCGCCATGCCTGCGGGATCCTGCAATTTGAGCCGGCTCATCTGATCCTCCAGCCACACCCTGATCACCTCGAACAAGGCAACGGCCTCAACCTGCAGCTTACGCTGAGTCTTGCTCAGCTCCTGAGTCAACGAACCCACCGGGCAACCATAGCGCAACAACTCGCTGCGATTGTCTAGCATCATGCGAACAAAGCAGCGCAGACAGGCATGCGGTTCGGCAAAATCTCGTGACCAGGATTCAAGCCGCGCGCATAACTGATCGCGGCGGCGGGCGATAACCGCCGAAAGGATTTCGTCCTTGCTCTTGAAGTAATAATAGAAATTGCCACGCGACAGCTCTGCCGCTTGGGCAATATCGCTGAACGAGGTCTGATTGTAGCCACGGTGATAGAACAGCTGATCGGCCGCCTCCACGATACGCTGGCGATTGTGATCGCCTTTGTTACCCATTGCGCCGCCTCCTCGTCGTTTACATGAACCCAGTATACGACCATCAAACAACGGCTCCGCCACCCTTGCCAGCCTCGCCAGACTCCAGCAATACTCTCAAACGTAAGCGCAAGCTGTGCCGTCGCGGGCGGCTTCGAGCCACCACCTTTAGCCAGGAGACCCCATATTGTGACCGATGGCGTACCCGTCAATCCGTTGCTGACCGACTACTACCAGCTCACCATGATGGACGCCTACCTCCAACGCGGCATGATGGATACGGCGGTCTTCGAATTTTTCGTGCGCAAGCTCCCAGAGTCGCGCAATTTCCTGATCGCGGCCGGCCTTGCTCAGGTGCTCGAATTCCTGGAGCAGCTCCGCTTCTCGGAAGATGCCCTGCAATGGCTGAATCGCCATCATCATGCCAGCCCCGTACTCACCGAATACCTCTCGCAGCTACGCTTCGAGGGCGACGTCGACGCGCTCCCCGAGGGCACGGTCTTCTTCTCCGATGAACCGGTGCTGCGCATCAGTGCGCCGCTCCCCGTGGCTCAATTGGTCGAAAGCCGGGTCATGAACCTACTCCATTTCCAGTGCATGATCGCCTCCAAGGCAGCCCGCATGGTGCTCGCTGCCCCAGGCAAGCGTCTGGTCGATTTCGGTCTGCGCCGCGCCCATGGTGCAGAGGCCGGCCTACTCGCGGCGCGCGCATCCTACTTGGCCGGTTTCGATGGCACCGCCACGGTACTCGCGGGGCACGATTTCGGCATACCGCTCTATGGCACCATGGCACATTCATTCGTACTCGCCCATGACGACGAACGGATGGCCTTCGAGAACTTCGCCAAAATCCATCCTGACAATACCGTTCTGCTGATCGATACCTACGATACCCAACGTGGGGCTCGACATGTGATCGAAGTCGCCGAGCGCCTCCACGCGCACGGCATCCGTATCCGCGGCGTACGCATCGACAGCGGCGACCTGGATACCGCTTCCCGCGAGGTGCGCGCCATTCTGGACGCCGCCGGCTTGCAATCGGTCACAATCTTCGCCAGCGGCAATCTCGACGAATCACGCCTTGCTGCCCTGCAACAGGCCGGCGCCCCGATCGACGGCTATGGTGTCGGCACGCGCATGGACGTCTCCGATGATGCTCCCTATCTAGAGTGTGCATACAAGCTACAGGCCTACGCCGGACAACCCCGTCGCAAACGCTCCGAAGGCAAGGCCACCTGGCCCGGCAGCAAGCAGATTTATCGACGATACCGAGCAGATGGGCAAATGATCGGCGACTGCATTACGCTGAGTACGGAGGAAGCCGACGGTGAGCCACTGCTACGCCCGGTCATGCGCGGTGGTCGGCGTATCAAGCCGCAACCGAACTTGGCCGAGGCAAGGGAACATGCCCGGCACGAGTTGGCCAGACTACCGGCCGCGTTGCGTGAATCGACACCCGCGACGGCACCCTATCCAGTGACCCTCTCATCCGAACTGCGCGCGCTCGCTCGACGACTCGACGCCGCCGATTGAGCACACAGGTCCACCACGCTAACCGGCCAGCGCCAACATCAGCTGGTTAAGCCGTGCAACAAAGCCCGCCGGATCCTCCAACTGACCACCCTCGGCCAGGACAGCTTGATCGAGTAACAGCATGGACCACTCCTTGAAGCGTGTGTCGTCTGACTCCGAATCCAGACGCGCGACCATCGGGTGCCCCGGATTGATTTCTAACACCGGCTTGCTACCCGGCATCTCATGCCCGGCCTGCTTGAGCAACTGCTGCATATAGAGCGCCATGTCGTGCTCGCCCAGGACGATACACGCCGGCGAACTGGTCAGGCGATGCGACACACGCACCGATTCCACCCGCTCGCCCAGCGCCTCGCGTACGCGCTCGACCAGCCCCTTGGACTCGTTTTCAACGGCCTCCTGGGCCTTGCGCTCGTCTTCCGATTCGGTGCCGCCAAGATCGAGATCACCCTTGGCGACCGACTGGAACGACTTGCCTTCGAACTCGGTAAGGTGCCCCATCAACCACTCATCGACACGGTCGGACATCAGCAACACCTCGATACCCTTCTTGCGCAGCAACTCCAGATGCGGGCTGTGCTTGGCGGCCATGAAGGTATCGGCGGTAATGTAATAAATCTTGTCCTGACCCTCGCGCATGCGCGACACGTAATCCTTCAGCGAAACCGTCTGCGCCTCCGTATCCGCATGCGTGCTCGCGAAGCGCAACAACCCGGAAATTGTTTCTCGATTGGCGAAGTCCTCTGCAGGGCCCTCTTTAAGGACCCGCCCGAACTCATCCCAGAATTTTTGATAATCCTCCGGGCGTTTCTCCGCCAAGTCGTCCAGCATGCCCAGCAGTTTCTTGACCGACCCAGCCCGGATCTGCTCGATGATCCGGTTGCCTTGCAGTATCTCGCGCGAGACGTTAAGCGGCAGGTCGTTAGAATCGATTACACCGCGCACGAAGCGCAGGTAGCGCGGCATCAGCTGTTCGGCGTCGTCCATGATGAACACGCGCTGTACGTACAGCTTGAGTCCATGAACATGATCGCGATCCCAAAGATCTAAAGGTGCCTTCGCCGGCACATACAGCAGCGAGGTGTATTCAAGGCGACCTTCGACACGATTATGCGTCCACGCCAACGGCTCACCGAAATCATGCGCCACGTGTTTGTAGAAGGTCTTGTATTCCTCGTCGTCGATCTCCGACTTGGGACGCTGCCACAGCGCGGACGCCTTGTTGACCGTCTCCCACTCGTCGATGGGCTTGCCGTCCTCTTCCGTGGACTTGCGCATACGGATCGGCAGCGGCACATGATCGGAATATTTGGTGACGATACTGCGCAAGCGCCAGTCGTTCAGTAAATCCTCACGTTCGTCTTCACGCAAGTGCAGCACGATTTCGGTGCCACGGGGCGTGGCTTCGACCGTTTCCAAGGTATAACCGCTCGTGCCATCCGACTCCCAACGCACGCCGTGCTCCGGGCCCATGCCTGCGCGGCGGGTCGTCAGGACCACACGGTCGGCCACGATGAACGCGGAATAAAAACCCACGCCGAATTGCCCAATCAAGCGAGTGTCTTTGGCCTGATCACCCGTCAATCGCTCGAAAAACTCGCGAGTCCCCGACTTGGCGATGGTCCCGATATTGCCGATCACCTCCTCGCGACTCATGCCGATACCATTATCGCGTACCGTCAGCGTCCCTGCCTCTGCGTCGAATTCGACATCAACCGCAAGTGCATTATCACCCTCGTACAGGGCATCATCGCCCAGCGCCTCGAAACGCAGCTTGTCGCAAGCATCAGAGGCATTCGAGATCAACTCACGCAGGAAAATTTCCTTGTTCGAATACAACGAATGGATCATCAGCTTCAAAAGCTGATTGACCTCCGTCTGGAACGCCAGCGTTTCCTTGGTTGAGCTGTTCATGCCTTCTCCCGTCCTAATGTTGAAGAGTCCACCATCCGGAGCGCCCAAGCGCCCCGCTCGTCATCAGTGCGTTTTATGGGGCCAGCCCCCCACTTTTCAAGCACAAGACGATGCACAGACACGGAAAATGTGACATATTCCGTGCAATCGCGGAAACAATCACACCAAATTTGGAGATCCGCATGGCAGACGGGGGCAGCCCGCTTGCTGGTCGAAATCATCGCGCTGAAACGCTCCCCGACGACTTCGACCGTATCAAGCGCAGGATGGCCCTGCTGGCCATGTCAAGCGGCGCCGTCGCCTGCCTGATCGCATCAAGCCTCGCACACCGAGTGGGTCTACCAAACCCGGTGGATGCACATGTATTGCCCATCCTGGGCATTGGCCTGCTGGTATTGGCGCTCTCGCTGTGGCGCAATCCGCCCCTGCTCCCCTGGATCGAACGCATCGGCTGGGGACTGCTCACCGCCTACCTGCTCGCCGCATTGGGTTACAAAACCCTCCATTATCCATATACGCACACTCCGCTCGGGGCGCGCACCTACTGGTTTTTCTTCACGTACCTGCTCGCCTTCCTGGTCTGGCCGCCTCGCGGAGCCTTGGTAGCCAGCCTAGGTGTGATCAGCACAATCGGCGGCCTTACCCTCTGGCTTGGCCTCAAGACGCGGGGCGCCAATATCGAACTGCTGTCCTCGCTGATACAACTGATCGCCGCCAGTATTGCCTATGTATTCGTACACTACAGCTTCGCGCAATTGCGCCCGCAATACGCCCGCATGCGCACCCTGGCATTTTCAGACCCACTCACCGGCTGCGCCAATCGCCGCCGTGCGGAAGAACTCCTCGCCCTGGAAGTTGCCCGAGCCGGGCGCTACGGGCGACCACTCTCCCTGATTTTGTTCGACCTCGATCACTTCAAGCAGATCAACGATCTGCATGGACACGCCATCGGCGACGCCGTGCTGCGAGCAGTGACCAATGCCGTGCGATGCGATCTGCGCGGATTGGATCACCTAGCCCGCTGGGGAGGAGAAGAGTTTCTGATCATTGCACCCGAGCTGTCTCAGTCCCGAGCCTCCCAATTCGGCGAACGCCTGCGCAAGCGCATTGCATCTTTGCGTATTAGCGGCGGCATTCAGCCGACTGCAAGCTTCGGTATCGCCAGTTTTCGCTTGGGGGAAACGGCCGACATGATGGTGCAACGAGCAGATCGCGCAATGTATCGCGCGAAGGCTCAAGGACGAAATCGTGTCGAAATGGAGCGTCCGCGCACGGCCACTCCAGAGGCCACCGATGTTGCAACGGTCACGACCGAAGAAACGGATGAGCCCTCTACCGCACTTGGGGACTAGATCAGTGCCGCAACGCCCTCGTGAGCGAGCAAACCGCGCTTAATTTCCAGCAGGCGGCCATCAACTGCCCCTGCATAGCCGCCCCAACCATTTGCGGCCACCACGCGGTGGCAAGGTACGATGAGCGTCCACGGATTCGCGCGGCAAGCTTGGGCGACCGCACGCGGGCCACTGCCCAGTTCATGGGCTAGTGCGCCATATGTCCGCACCTCACCCGCGGGTATGTCACGCAACGCGTGCCAGACGCGCCGCTGGAAGGCCGACCCCGTCTCCGGTAACGGCAACCCGAATCGATGCGCGGGCGCGCGCAGATAGACGTGCATCTCCTCACGGCAGACCGCAAGCAGCTCATCCTCAGCACCTTCGGCGGGCAGAGCATCATCACCGAGCCAGTCGCAGCCCCACAAATCTCCGCCCCGCGCATAAATACCCAACCGCCCCCACGGCAAGGTTAATGCGCCGACCAGATTAGAGGTCTTTCGTTCACTTTTTTTGCGAGCACTCATCTGCTTGGATAGAATACGCCCCCTTCGGGCTCTATATAACTAAGGTCGCATAATGAATAAGGGGATGCCATGCACGGCTGGCTGAAGTTCGCGAATATCGTCGATGCACTGAACGAGCAAGTCGGCCGCTTAATGTATTGGCTGGCCTTCGCCATGATACTACTCGGCGCCTACAATGCCACCGTTCGCTACCTCGGCCAATACATCGGTGCCAACCTGTCTTCGAACGCATACCTCGAGGCTCAATGGTACCTGTTCGGCACCATGTTCATGCTCGGTGCCGCCTACACTCTCAAGCACAATGCCCATGTACGCGTGGACATCATGTATGGACGCCTCTCGCCCAAAGGACAGGCCTGGATAGAGCTCGCCGGGACGTTGGTATTTCTCCTGCCATTCAGCATCCTGATCCTGTGGCTATCCCTTTCCTGGGTGGGCTTTTCATGGAAATTTCATGAAATGTCGCCCAATCCAGGCGGGCTACCCCGATATCCGATCAAGACCATCGTACCCATCGCCTTCGTACTGCTGATCCTCCAAGGCTTATCACAAGCCATCAAGGCCATCGCGGTTATCCGCGGTCATCGCGCGTCGGTTTACGAATCCAAACAGGAAGATGTGGTGCTATGAGCATGGACTGGATGGGCGGGGTCATGCTGCTGACCCTGCTATTTATGATTTTTTCGGGATACCCCGTCGCCTTCGCACTTGGCGGTACGGCCATGCTGTTCGTGCCACTGGGCATTGGCCTCGGTTTTTTCGACCTCAACCTCATGCAGGCACTGCCGCAACGCGTCTTCGGGGTGATGGACAACTACACCCTGCTGGCGGTCCCTTTCTTCATCTTCATGGGCACCATGCTGGAAAAATCG
Source organism: Acidihalobacter yilgarnensis (assembly GCF_001753245.1). Taxonomy (NCBI): domain Bacteria; kingdom Pseudomonadati; phylum Pseudomonadota; class Gammaproteobacteria; order Chromatiales; family Ectothiorhodospiraceae; genus Acidihalobacter; species Acidihalobacter yilgarnensis. Next base: position 2,487,179 of record NZ_CP017415.1, read on the forward strand.
GGCTTGGCGGAAGATCTGCTCAAGACCATGGGGCAGCTGTTCGGCCCACTGCGTGGGGGTCTCGCCCTCTCGGTTGTTTTCGTCGGCACCCTGCTGGCCGCAGCGACCGGCGTGGTCGGTGCCACGGTCGTATCGATGGGGATGATCGCCCTACCCGTTATGTTGCGCTACGGATATTCCGGATCGCTATCGACGGGCATCATCGCCGCTTCCGGCACGCTCGGGCAGATCATCCCGCCCAGTGTGGTACTCATTATCCTAGGCGCCCAGCTTGGCGTACCGGTCGGTAGTCTGTTCGTCGGCGCGCTCGTCCCTGGACTGATGTTGGCCGGTATGTATGCGCTGTACGCCGCGGGTGTCGCCGTATTCAGGCCAAATGCCGCGCCGGCGCTCCCCCCCGAAGATCGCCCCAAGAATTTTGGGCGCCTCATGGTCCGGGTCTGTTTGGTGATGATTCCTCCATTGGCCCTGATCTTCGTGGTACTTGGCAGCATCTTCACCGGCGTCGCCACGCCCACCGAGGCCGGCGCCTTCGGCTCGATCGGTGCCATTCTGCTCGCCGTATTCAGCGGGCGCTTCAAATTCCCGCAAATCACCCACAGCCTAGAGGTTACCGTCAAGCTAAGTTCGATGGTGCTATTCATCCTCGTCGGCTCGCGCTTCTTCAGCCTGGTATTCCGAGGTTTTGACGGTGATTTGTGGGTGGACAGCTTCCTCACCAGCCTACCCGGCGGTCAACTTGGTTTCCTGCTGGCAGCCAATCTGGTCATTTTCATATTGGGATTTTTCATCGATTTCTTCGAAATCGCCTTCATCGTATTGCCCCTGCTGGCACCCGCGGCGATGCATCTCGGCGTCGATATGGTCTGGTTCGGCATCATGATCGGTATGAACCTGCAAACCTCCTTCCTAACACCGCCATTCGGCTTTTCCTTGTTCTACCTGCGCGGCGTCGCACCGGCTAGTGTGACCACGATGCAGATTTACAAAGGTGTCATTCCCTTCATCATCATCCAGCTGATCGGGTTGACGATTCTGATCACCTATCCCGATATTGTGCACCTCCTGCCGGGCAGTTAGGCGGGGCCCGATCATCCTGGTCATGATGGGTGATCGGTACTACAGTCAAACGATTAAACAAACAAAAAAGGGAGAAGACCATGAAACGTCGCGACTTTATTAAAGGTGGCACCGTGGGACTGGCAGCCGGGGCGGCTGCACTCGCGGCACCTGCCGCCTTCGCCGAGAAGACATCGCCGCGACTGCGCTGGCGATTGGCGGCAAGCTGGCCGATAAGCCTTGATACCGTGTACGGCGGCGCCGAGTTCTTCGCCAAGCGCGTCGGCGAGCTGACCGGAGGCCGCTTCAACATCCGCGTCTACGCCGGCGGCGAGATCGTCGGAGGTCTACAGGTGCTCGACGCCGTCCAGCAGGGTACCGTGGAGATGGGGCATACCGCCTCCTACTACTACATCGGCAAGATGCCCTCGCTGGCATTCGATACCACGCTCCCCTTCGGCATGAACTATCGCCAGCAGAATTCCTGGCAAAACTTCGGCGGCGGCAACGACCTCCTCAACAAGGAAGTCTTCTCCCAGTTCAACATCGTCTCTCTACCCGCCGGCAACACCGGCACACAGATGGGCGGATGGTTCCGCAAGCCACTGGAGGGACTGGGCTCTCTGAAGGGTCTCAAGATGCGCATCCCCGGCTTTGGCGGCAAAGTCATGGCCCGCCTGGGCGTCAACGTGCAGACATTGGCCGGTGCAGAGATCTACCCCGCACTCGAGCGTGGCGTCATCGACGCAACCGAATGGGTCGGCCCCTACGACGACCAGAAGCTCGGCTTCTATCGCGTCGCCAAGAACTACTACTACCCGAGCTGGTGGGAACCGTCCACACAGTTCTCGCTATATGTGAACAAGACCGCCTGGGACAAGCTCCCCAAGGAATACCAAGCCGCCGTGCACGCAGCTGCGGCCGAGGTCAATGTCCGCGTCATGGCGCACTATGACGCAGTCAACCCACCCGCGCTCAAACAACTGATCGACAAGGGTGTCACGCTGCGTCCATTCAGTAAGGACATCATGGAAGCCGCGCAGAAGAACGCCTTCGAACTCTACGAAGAGCTGGCCGCCAAGGATCCGACCTGGCGCAAGATCTATGGCGAATGGAAGAAATACCGCGGCATGGAATACGCGTGGTTCAACGTTGCCGAGCAGGGCTTCGCCGACTTCGCGTTCCCGCAGGTTCCGCGTAGCGAACTCTGATCAATTCCGAGGGGGCCGCCGAGGGCGGCCCCCTCGTTTTCTAGCCGGCCCCAAGCGCCGCAATGCTGGAAGGACCCAGTTCCGCAAGCTTCTGCTTCAGGAAAGTCACGCGGGCCGGGGCCTTTGTTCTGGCCAGCAAATCACTCAGGATCCTACGCGCATCGCCCTTCATGCCCGCCTTCACAAGCATCTGCGCAGCATTGTAACGCGCCGTTTGCCCCCATTGATCATAGGCCTGAGCCTGATCCAGCAAGGCCGACGCAAGATACTTCCGCGCTGATTCGCGATAATGCCCCATGGCCTGGTAGGAATCCCCCTCCCAGAACAAAACTTCACGCCGCAGCTGGATGTCCGTCAAATGCGGCAGCAGAGCCTTGAACAGGTCGATCGCCTGCTGATTGAGCTTAAGCGACTGCAGGTTGAACAATACCTGCATCAATCGATCCGCCTGTGCCTTGTCGAGCATCGGGCTACGTTCGATAAGATCGTGTAATTGCGCAACACCCGCCTTTGGCTTACCGCCCAGGATGAGCACCCGTGCCACGCGCAAGGTCCAGTCATACGGACTTTCACCCGCCGGCGCCTGATCAACGCCGACCATCAGTCGCGCCGCCAGGTTGAGATCGTGTCGATCCACCGCGTCATTGGCGAGTACCAAGCGTACGGGCACAGGCAATTCCGAGAGGTGCGCAAAGGTCTTCGGCGCGCTCAGAAACAAGCGGTCTACCAGCGTGGTGCCACCCGGCTCCGCCAATAGCGCGGTCAGTAGCCAGCGATAACCCGTCATACGCCCAGCCGGCGTCTGTCCGGTCAGGGCAAGCAGTGCGTTATAAGCGCGTACCTGAGTGGGATGATTAGATTTCCCTGCACGCTTGGCCGCTGCCTCCCATGCAGCGTCGTCTCCCAAGAGGATACGGTCCCGGTTGCCGAGCATTTCGCCGAAATGCCGGTATGTATTCCAGAGCGTGTCGCCATCGTAGGGCAGCAATGGGTTCAGCGGTAGATTCGGCGCCAGCGCGAGAAACCGCTCGAGTGCGACCACCGCGCCGGCCCAATTCCGGCGCTGCAATGCCGCTGCGGCCGCCACGCCCCACAGGCGCGCCGCATCCTCTGGCGCCACGTGCTTGCCTTGCGCCGCGTGTATTGCATCCCGTTCAAGTGTTGCCGCCGGACGTGCCCCCGCGCGCAGGCTGGCGAGCAGATAAAGCCAGTTCGTGTCATGAGCATCTGGCTTGAGCAGATCAAGCGCGTAGCGAGGCTCACCTACGCGCAGCCATACCCGCGCCAGTACGTCTCGCTCGCGCCGACCATCGATCCTGTAATCCGCTTGATACTGAAGCAACGCGAGGCGCGCATCGTCGGTAAGATTGTCTTCAAGATAGGCTTCTATCAGCAGCCTGCGCCACAAGCGCACCGATTTTTCGTCTGGTGTAGACGCACCAGACCACAACAACTGTCGCAGTAACTTACGCGCATCAAGGCCGTGGTGTAGCTGCAGCCAAGCCTTGGCGCCATCGGTCTCGAATATCGTCCGATCCGTTTGGGGCAAGGTCTTGGGTAGGTTTGCCGCCGCATTGGCAACGCCCTGCCAACGCTCTGCCTTCTGCAACAATTGAAATTTCGCGCGTTCCCAGTCCAACCAAGTCTGAGGATTTTTCGAATATGCTGGTTGATTCGTGTCGAGCGAATCGAGCGCGAGTTCTAGCGCCCCCGCTTTGGCATAGGCCAAGACTTGAGGCAGGGAGATACCGCCGGCGTCCACGACAGCAGCAGATGATACTGGCACATGAACTGGCCGTCGATCAGCATTAGCCGTCGACGACAAACTCATTGCGAGCAACAGCGTTACGAACGAGAAACGTCCGCAACGCCGAAGACCTCGACGAAACGACACATCCCTGACAACGGGACGTGCACGCATTGCGTCAGAGCTTTTCCTTGATGCGTGCAGCCTTGCCGGTACGTCCACGCAGATAGTACAGCTTGGCACGCCGGATATCGCCACGGCGCTTGACGCTGATTTCAGCGACGCTCGGGCTATGGGTCTGGAACACACGCTCAACACCCTCTCCATGCGAGATCTTGCGCACGGTAAAGGCCGAATTCAGCCCGCGATTCCGCCTGGCGATCACCACACCCTCAAAAGCCTGCAGACGTTCGCGATTGCCTTCCTTAACCTTGACCTGTACGACAACGGTGTCGCCGGGGCCAAAGCTCGGAATCACCGGCTTCAACTGCTCAGCTTCGAGCGCCCTGATAATCTCGTTCATCCTATCAACCCTCAACAATTGACCTAAAGCGTGGCTTGCTCGGCCTTGCGCTCGGCCAGATATTCATCCAGTAAAACGCTGTCTGTACCCGAAATCGTCATCGCCGATAGCAAATCGGGCCGGCGCTCCCAGGTACGTCCCAGCGACTGCTTGCGTCGCCATCGTGCAATCTGCGCGTGGTTACCTTCCAACAGCACGGCAGGAACCTTCAAACCATCCACATGCTCCGGTCGTGTGTAATGCGGGCAATCCAGCAAGCCGTCCTGAAACGAATCCTGCTCCGCCGATTCCGCATCACCCAAGACTCCCGGCAACATTCGGGTAATCGCATCAATCATGACCATCGCCGGCAATTCGCCACCACTGAGGACATAATCGCCAATCGACCACTCCTCATCGACCTCAAGCTCGATTAGACGCTCGTCGATACCCTCGTAGCGTCCCGCCAGCAACATCAAGTCGCTACCAGAAGCAAAGCGCCTGACTGCCGACTGATCCAGGCGTCGTCCCTGAGGACTTAGATAAATCACACGCCCGCCACCCGCCTCGCGCGCCGCCGACAGGGCTTGCCTGACCGGATCCACCTTCAGGATCATGCCCGGCCCGCCTCCATAGGGACGATCATCCACCGTACGGTGCCGATCCGCCGTGTAGTCGCGCGGGTTCCAGGTGCGCAACTGCAGCAACCCTCGATCCACTGCTCGACCGACAACACCATGGCGCGACACTTCGGCCACGAAGTCGGGAAACAGACTGATGACGTCTATACGCATGCGAGGACCCTAGAAATCGGCGTCCCAATCCACCCGCAGTTCGCCAGCCGCCAAGTCAACGGCACGCACCACATCGGGCCTCACATACGGGATCAGTCGCTCCCGCTCACCCCGCACCACCAGCACATCATTCGCACCGGTCTCCATCAGCCGCTCAACCACGCCGAGTCGCATGCCATCCGCATTCAATACAGCCAAACCGATGAGATCGGCCCAGTAATATTGGCCATCCGGCAAAGCGGCAAGTGCCTCGCGATCAACTGCTACTTTGAAGCCACGAAGCTCAGCGGCCTGCTCGCGTTCATCGATCCCTTCAAACCGGACCGCCAGAACCGGGCTGCCATGCACTCGCGCTTCAACCACGCGGCGCTCATGCCAGACATCCTCACGCCCCAGTTGCCATACCGGAAAATCCAGCAAGCCCTCGGGTGGCTCGGCGTAGGAATAAACCTTCACCCAACCTTTGACCCCGAAAGGTGCGGCAATCTGCGCCATGATCACCCGGCTCGGCATACCCGACACGAGCTCAAGCAGCCGACTTGTGTGCTTCCTTGATCAGCTGTGCAACACGCTCGCTGGGCGCGGCACCCTGAGTCAGCCAATGCTCGACCCGAGGCGCATCCATCTGCAGGCGCTGTTCCTGACCGCGCGCAACCGGGTTGAAGAAACCCAGGCGCTCAATGTAGCCGGAGTCGCGACGACTACGGGAGTCAGTCACAACGATGTGATAAAAGGGACGCTTCTTGGCGCCGCCTCTGGCCAGTCGAATCGTTACCATGTAGTCCTAGTCCTGACGCTAATGCATGGGGTATACGCAACGGCACCGAGTGCCTCCGCATACCGGGCCGGCAATTTTACGCGATTTGACGCAAAAGTGAAGTATCGTCGCGCGTCGCACCTCAAAATGGCATTCCGCCGCCGGGAATTCGGCCCTTCATCGCCCGCATCATCTTCACCATACCGCCTCCCTTGGAAAATTTCTTCATGGCCTTGCGCATCTGCAAATGCTGCTTGAGGAGACGATTCACGTCTTGCACCTCGGTACCCGAGCCTCCGGCGATGCGACGTTTGCGCGAACCTTTGATGATATCCGGGAAGCGACGCTCCTCCAGGGTCATCGAGTCGATAATGGCCATCATGCGCTTTACTTGAATGTCATTAGCTTGATTTTTCACTGCCGTCGGCAGCTGCCCAGCACCTGGCAGCTTGTCCAACAAACCGGCAATCCCCCCCATTTTGAGCATCTGATCAAGCTGGTCGCGTAGATCGCCGAGGTCGAAACCTTGTCCTTTTTGCACCTTGCGCGCGAGTTTGGCGGCCTTATCCTGATCGAAGTTGCGCTGCGCTTCTTCAACGAGGGTGACCACATCACCCATGCCGAGGATGCGTGACGCGATTCGCTCAGGATAGAAGGGCTCCAACGCGCGCGTCTTCTCTCCGACACCGAGAAACTTGATCGGTTTGCCGGTGATAGCGCGCACCGACAATGCCGCGCCGCCGCGCGCATCACCATCCGCCTTAGTCAACACCACGCCGGTTAGCGGGAGCGCTTCGTCAAAGGCCTTGGCGGTATTGGCCGCATCCTGGCCGGTCATCGCATCGACCACGAACAGGGTTTCGATCGGGTTGAGCGCCTCATGCAGCCGACGGATCTCGTCCATCATCTCCGCATCGATATGCAAACGCCCGGCGGTGTCGACCAACAGAACATCCTTGTGCTGCCGGCGGGCGTGATCTACTGCTGACCGCGCGATCTCAACGGGATCTTGATCAGCCTGGCTGGGGAAGAAATCGACCTCGACCTCGCGCGCCAGTGTTTCCAGCTGCTGAATGGCGGCCGGGCGGTAGACATCGCAACTGACCACCATTACCGACTTGCCCTGTTCCTGCCTCAACCAACGCGCGAGTTTACCCACCGTGGTGGTCTTACCTGCACCCTGCAAACCCGCCATGAGCACGATCGCGGGCGGCTGAGCACTGAGGTCGAGGGTCTCATTGGCAGTACCCATTGCGACCACCAACTCGTCGTTCACCACCTTGATGAGGGCTTGCCCTGGCGTTACGCTGCGGATCACCTCTTGTCCGATTGCGCGACCCCGTACCGCCTCGATGAAGGACTTGACAACCGGCAGGGCCACGTCGGCTTCCAGCAGCGCCATACGCACCTCACGCAAGGCGTCCTGTATATTGTCCTCGGTCAGTCGCGCCTGTCCCTTCAGCCGCTGGATCGTACCTGCTAGGCGTTCGCTCAGACTCTCAAACATGTCACATTCTCGGATTCAGTAAGCCGCACATTATACGGGCTGATCGCATACAGGGCACGAACGACCGCCCCCCGCTTCACCTCATGACCGAAGATATGTAACTATGCTGGCTATTTAAGCATTGACTGACATCCACATATGCAACTCGCACTCGCACTGCCGGCCATCCTGCTTTACCTGATCTGTACACAGCAGATATGGAGACGCCTGCGTAGCCGCGCAGCCGGCGTGAACATCCCCTGCGGACGTGACATCGCCATGCTATGGATCGGCGCACTGATCCTGCATGGCCTCGCCATTTACACCGGTATTGTCAGCCCCGAAGGGCTCACCCTCGGCATTACTCACGCGCTCTCGCTGGTCGGTTGGCTCGTGGCGCTGCTGGTCCTGATCGCATTGCATTCGCGCCCAGTCGAGAACCTCGGGTTGGTCCTGCTGCCCTTCGCTGCCCTCACGCTGGCGGCAGAAACCATCTTTCCCGGAGCGCGCGTACTCGATCGCGCTGGCGACCTGTTATTGGCAACCCACATCTTCATTTCGCTGCTCGCCTACAGCCTATTCGTCATCGCGGCACTGCAATCCGGCGTACTCTGGCTTCAGGATCGCCAGCTGCGTACCCACCGGCCCGGCGCCCTGCTGAGAGCGCTCCCGCCCTTGGAACACACTGAAACCGTCCTGTTTCAGATCATTGGCCTCGGCTTTCTGCTGCTGACCGTGGCGATCGCCAGTGGGTTCGTTTACGTCAGCGAGTTTCCAGCCTCGATATACCCGCAGCAGATCATTCTGTTCGCGATCTTCATCAGCTCATGGGTAATATTCGCCACGTTGCTGGTCGGACGCTGGCGCTTCGGCTGGCGCGGGCGTATCGCCATCCGCTGGACGTTGAGTGGATTTCTCATCCTGCTGGTCGCCTACTTCGGCACGGAACTGGCCGTAACCTTACTGGCCTGAGCCGACGGGCATCACGCTGGATTGCGCAACTGCTTGACAGCCCCGCGTAGCAGCCCGTGTAATGCCCCCATATCAACACATTAGCAAATCGCTTGAACCATACCGACCTAGGCCTGTTGGGTCTGCTATTGTTTGTCCTGGTGCTACTCTCCGCCTTCTTCTCCGGCTCGGAGACCGCGCTGATGTCGCTCAACCGCTATCGGCTGCGCCATCTTGCCGAAAGCGGTCATCCTGGCGCCATGCGAGCGCAGAAACTCCTCTCCAAACCAGACCGGCTGATCGGCCTGATTCTGCTCGGCAACAACTTCACCAACATCGTGATCACGCAGCTGGCCACCTACATCGGCTACGCCCTGTTCAACGAGGCTGGTATTGCCATCGCCACCGGAATTCTCACACTGGCGCTGCTGATCTTCGCCGAGGTCGCGCCCAAGACGCTGGCTGTGCTGCATTCCGAGCGTATCGCGTTCCCTGCCGCCTTCCTGTACGTGCCGCTGCTGACCCTGACCTACCCCTTGGTCTGGCTGGTCAATTTGCTGGCCAACTCGATTCTCAAGCTAATCGGCGTATCAGCCGACGATGCCGATACGCAGCCCATGAGTAGAGAAGAACTACGCAGCGTGGTGAACCAAGCTAGCGGCCTGATCCCCCGCCGCCACCAGAAAATGCTGCTCAGTCTGCTCGACCTCGACAAGGCTACCGTGGAGGACATCATGGTGCCACGCAACGAGGTGATCGGACTCGATCTCGATGAGGACTGGGACAAAATAGTCGACCAACTCAGCCACACGCCGTATACCCGCCTGCCGGTATTCCATGGCGACATCGACCGCGTCGCGGGCATCATCCATATCCGCCGGGTGTTCCAGCTGCAGCAACAGGGGAGCCTCGACCGCGAACATCTGATATCCAATCTGCGCGAGCCGTACTTCATCCCCGAAGGCACCACATTGAATCAGCAGCTGCTGCGTTTCCAGACCGAGCAACGGCGCATCGGCCTGGTCGTGGACGAGTATGGCGACATTCAGGGACTGGTTACGCTCGAAGACCTCCTTGAGGAGGTCGTGGGCGAGTTTACGACCGACCCGACCGCCCATAGCCGCGACATTCTCCCGCAACCCGACGGCAGCTTCATCATCGATGGTACAACCCATATCCGCGAGGTCAACCGCACGCTAGGTTGGCGCCTACCGACACGCGGTCCCCGCACCCTCAACGGCTTACTGCTCGAGCACCTGGAAATGATCCCAGAACCGGGCACGACCGTACTCATCGAAGGCCATCCCATCGAGGTCATTCAGCTCAAGAACAACGCCATCCGCACCGTACGCGCGCGGCCGAAGCTCGCACACCTCCATCCTCGCAGACAAGACCACTAGGCGCGCTATGGCCAAACCGCGCATCGTCTATCAATGCAGTGCCTGCGGCGGGCAATCGCCCAAATGGGGTGGACAATGTCCGGATTGCGGCGCTTGGAACACCCTCGCGGAGACACGTCTTAGCGCAGCGCCGCCAGCTGACGCTCCCCGAGATACGCCGGCTACGCAGGCACACCAACCGTACAGTCGATGGATGATGTAGAACTGCGCGCGGACCCGCGCACCGCAACCGGGCTTAACGAACTCGACCGCGTACTCGGCGGTGGTCTGGTGCAGGGTTCCGTCGTACTCATTGGCGGTGACCCAGGCATCGGCAAATCGACCCTGCTACTACAGACGCTAGCGCTGTTGCCCGCCCTACCTTCGCTCTACGTTACCGGCGAAGAATCGCTACAGCAGGTGAGCCTGCGCGCGCATCGCCTCGGCTTGCCGACCGCCGGACTACGCCTACTGACGGAGACCTGCGTCGAGCGCCTGCTGAACACCGCGGCCATCGAACGCCCCAGTGTCCTGGTCGTGGATTCCATCCAAACGCTCTACTCCGAATCTCTGCAGTCAGCTCCCGGCTCCGTTGGACAGGTCAGGGAAAGCGCTGCGCAGCTGGTGCGCTACGCCAAACAGACCGACACCGCCGTCTTCATCATCGGACACGTCACCAAGGAGGGCGCGCTCGCGGGCCCACGCGTCCTCGAGCACATGGTCGACACCGTTCTTTATTTCGAGGGCGATCCGGGTAGTCGCTACCGCGTCATGCGTGCAGTCAAAAATCGCTTTGGCGCGGTCAACGAACTCGGCGTCTTCGCAATGACCGAATCCGGCCTCAAGCCCGTTGCCAACCCCTCGGCCATTTTTCTGTCGAGACATCCGGAGCCAGTCCCCGGCAGCGTGGTGATGGTCACCCGCGAGGGCACCCGGCCACTGCTGGTCGAGGTGCAGGCACTCGTTGATGAAAGTCGCCAGGCCAGTCCGCGGCGTGTAGCGGTGGGCTTGGAGCAGAATCGCCTGGCCATGCTCCTGGCGGTCATGCACCGCCATGGCGGACTCGCGCTGTTCGATCAGGATGTCTTCATCAACGTGGTCGGCGGCATCCGCGTCAATGAAACCGCAGCGGATCTAGCCGTGCTCAGCGCCGCGCTATCGAGTTACCGGGACCACCCACTGGCCAGCGACCTCGTGATCTTCGGCGAGGTCGGGCTGGCCGGAGAAATCCGGCCCGTGCCCAATGGCGATGAGCGCCTGCGTGAAGCCGCAAAACATGGCTATGCCCAGGCCATCGTCCCCAAGGCCAATGCTCCCCGTCGCGCGATAGACGGGATGCAAGTCCATGCGGTACATCGCCTGGCCGAGGCGATCGAACTACTCTGAGCACGATCAGACGGGTCAGACGACAGCGCAATGACCCTCAAATCGCGCCTTTTGGATCGTTCCGTTCCACCGCCTGAAGCAAGGCTTACCCGATCCAGCACATGCCCTAGCAATATCGGCTTTCGGGACGATGATCGAAAGAACGCGGCTTCAATCCAGATCGGCGAGTAGCGCTCGTGTGGTTTCGCCCGGCAACGGATCGAGCTGTTGCTCGAAGCCCGGCAGATCGATTCCGGCGGCGAGTGCGGCTCCGCCCTTGACGGCTGCGATCATTTCCGGCGCCAGCTCGAAGCGCATAAAATGCACGGCCGAGGTTTTCTCCGCCGTCTCCCGTTCCAGATCCTCATCGGCCACCGCATAAATCTTGTCGTGCCCCTGAACCCGCATCCAGACATGATCCTCAACATTGATCAATCGTTTGAGTGCCTCGTCGCGCTCGTTTTCGTCTGAATATTCAATCATGAAGGTGGCCTTCCAGTTTCCGCCGTCAGGGATCAACGGATTGTAGGCCTCCAACTCTTCCTCAATCCCAGCAGCCTCGAAAATACGCTCCACGCGCAGTACTTCCTGGATCTGGTACTGCATGGTCAGGCGATCCTCGAAGTACAAGGCAGCATGCTCGCCTATGGCCACGCGACGCACACGCTTATGCTGCATAACGCGAACGCGGAACTCTGATCGCACTTCCGCATAACGCTCCAGCGAGTACAAATCCGAGCGAGTAAGTTTTTGCATGGCTAAAGACTCCTAAAAAAGGGTGAACGGCGTTTCTGCAGCCTACTAATATTCAGGCAATACTCCCCGACGTCCGTGCAAAGCGCGGATCGGGTTGTAACGTGAAAGGCCGGCCCGATGACATATTTCGGACCGGCATGGCGTTGAACCCTACAAGCCGTAGGCTTGTCGCAACAAGGTCAGCGGGTGCTCAGGCGGGCGCTCGTCGTCCAGACCATTTTCGATCTGGTGTCCGGCCATCGGACAATCGCTCGAGTAATGATCCGCCTCAGCCTTTTGCACACGACTGACCACCGGGCGACAGATCTTCATCGATATCTCGTGGAATTCGCACTTGACCGCGTAGGTACCGTCATGGCCGGAACAACGCTCGATCAGATCTATCTGAGTATCCGGCACCATCTCCAACAGCTCGCGCGTCTTCATGCCGATATTCTGCACACGCAGGTGACAGGCCGCGTGGTAGGCGATCTTACCCAGGGATTTGGCGAATTCGGTCTTCAGCTTGCCATCCTTGTGCCGCATCATGAGATATTCGAAGGGGTCGAATATATGATCACGCACCTTCGCCACCTCGGCGTCATCCGGGAACATCAGCGGCAGCTCCTGCTTGAACATGAGTACGCAGGATGGTATCGGCGCCACGACATCCCAACCAGCATCGATCATGCGGGCCAGCACCGGGATATTGGCTTCCTTGGCGCGCTTGACGGCTTCCAGATCGCCTAGTTCCAGCTTGGGCATGCCGCAGCATTGCTCTTTTTCCGCCAGCGTCAGCTCAATTTCATTGTGGGCGAAGACCTTGTAGAGATCCTCTGCCAGATGGGGTTCGTTGTAATTACCGTAGCAGGTCGCGAACAGGGCTACACGCCCGGTCGTCCGGCCCGCCGGTTCCGGCTTGGCAACCGTATTGACGAAGGATTCGACCCGCTTGCGTCCGGTCTTACTGTGATATTCGGGGAGCGCGGCATGCGGATGGATGCCCATCGATTTATCCAGCATCTGCCGGAAGACCGGATTGCGATTGGCGCTATTGACCATATCCGCGACCACCGGGATGCCCGCCAGCTTGCCGACCGCATCGGTCGAGCTGATCAACTTGTCACGCGACTTAGTCTTGCCTTCGCTGTATTTGACCGCCTTCGCGCGCAGCATGAGATGAGGAAAATCCACATTCCATTCGTGCGGCGGCACATAGGGGCACTTCGTCATGTAGCACAGATCGCACAAATAGCAGTGATCCACTACTTGCCAATAATCGGCCTTGTCAACACCATCGACTTCCATGGTCGGCGACTCATCGACCAGGTCGAATAGCGTGGGAAAGGAATGACAGAGACTGACGCAACGCCGGCACCCGTGACAGATGTCAAATACCCGCTCAAGCTCCCCGAACAGCGCCTCCTGATCGTAAAAAGACGGCGACTGCCAGTCCACAGGATGACGGGTCGGCGCCTCCAGATTGCCTTCCTTACGCCCTTCCGCAGGTGTCGACATCGATGGTCTCCTTGATATGCTTCGATCCGCCACGCGAACAGACGCGTGGCCCTGTCAAAAATCGGGGCCGCCAGAATACGGCGGCCCCGTACGGCATTACGCCATTTCGTCCAGCGCCTTCTGGAAGCGGTTGGCGTGCGAGCGCTCCGCTTTGGCCAGGGTCTCGAACCAGTCCGCGACTTCGTCGAAACCTTCTTCACGCGCGGTCTTGCCCATACCCGGGTACATATCCGTGTACTCGTGGGTCTCGCCGGCAATCGCGGTCTTCAGGTTCAGATCCGTGGGGCCGAACGGGAGGCCCGTAGCGGGATCGCCGCACTGCTCGAGGTATTCCAGATGACCGTGTGCATGACCGGTCTCGCCCTCAGCGGTCGAACGAAAAACGGCGGCTACGTCGTTCTGGCCTTCGACATCAGCCTTGGCTGCGAAGTACAGGTAACGACGGTTCGCCATCGACTCGCCTGCGAAGGCGTCCTTGAGGCTCTGCTCGGTCTTGCTGCCTTTCAGTTCCATATGCATCAACCTCCAGTTAGGATTGATAAGGGCTCACGCACCGGAGAAGCCCTCCGGTGGACGCAGGGAGAAACTTAGACTAAGTCTAAAACTGAGTCAAGTCCATCGGTTGGATTATGAACCTGATTGCCCTCCGCAGCGCACTCGGGTAGTTTACCTCGTTTGATTTGGCGCACGAAAAACCATCCGTCACGATGAGCCCCAAGCCCAAGAAGATCGATTTTGAAAAAACCCTGGCCGAGCTGGAGTCCGTGGTCGCTCGAATGGAGCAGGGTGAGTTGTCCTTGGAAGACTCCCTCAAAGAGTTCGAGCGAGGCATCTCGCTGACGCGCGCCTGTCAGCAAGCACTCGCAGATGCCGAGCAGCGCGTCAGTCAGCTCACCGCAGATGGACGCGAGTCGGCATTGTCGCCACCGCGCGAGGAGTCTGATGATGCCAACTGAATGCGAGCAGCTGATGGCGCTGTGGCGTACGCGCATCGAAACCGCGCTCGGGCGCTGGCTACCCTCTCAGGCCGTGCTCCCGGTCAGGCTACACGAAGCCATGCGCTATGCAGCGCTCGATGGCGGCAAACGAATCCGACCCTTGCTGGTGTATGCCGCGGGGCATGCCCTGGACGTAAGCGCCGAACGGCTGGACGGCGCGGCCACCGCCGTCGAATTGATCCATGTTTACTCCCTGATTCACGACGACCTGCCGGCGATGGACGACGACGACCTGCGCCGCGGCAAAGCCACCTGCCACTGCGCCTTCGACGAGGCCACTGCCATCCTGGCCGGCGACGCAATGCAAGCCCTCGCCTTTCACATCCTCGCGGCCGACCCCGATCTCACCGGCGACGCCAGCGCCCGACTGAGCATGATCGACATGCTTGCGCAGGCCGCCGGCTCACGCGGCATGGCAGGAGGACAGGCCATCGACCTAGACGCCGTCGGGCGGGAACTCAGCCTCGCCGAACTCGAAAACATGCATATACACAAGACAGGCGCATTGATACGAGCCAGCGTGCGCCTGGGCGCGCTCGGCACCAACACCGCGGCAGCGGATACGCTTGATCGACTCGACCACTACGCCAAGTGCGTCGGGCTCGCCTTCCAGATCCGCGACGACATCCTCGATGTCGAGGGTGAAACCGAAACCCTCGGCAAGACCCAGGGTGCCGACATTGCCCGCGGCAAGCCGACCTTTCCAAGCCTCCTGGGCATGTCGGAGGCCAAGGCGCGTACGCACGCACTTTGTCAGGACGCGCTCGACGCACTTACGCCCCTCCCTGCCTCCGCCGAACCGTTGCGCTGGATCGCAAGATTCATCGTCAACCGTATCCACTAGACAGGCGATGGGTGCAAACTAGGCCCACCGTACCTGTTCGAACGCCCACATGCCGCACACCTTACTCGACCGAATCACCGGCCCCGCCGACCTCCGCGCACTCGACCCGGGTCAGCTCGAACGGTTAGCCGATGAACTCAGAGATTTTTTGCTGCAAAGCATCTCGACCACCGGCGGACACTTGGCCGCCAACCTTGGCACAGTCGAACTGACCGTCGCACTGCACCGGGTGTTCAACACTCCGAGGATCGCCTGGTCTGGGACGTGGGCCACCAAGCCTATACACACAAAATCCTCACCGGCCGACGAGAAGCGATGTCCGGTCTACGGCGCAAACACGGAATCGCCGGCTTCCCGCGCCGCAGTGAAAGCCCCTACGACACCTTCGGTGCCGGGCACTCAAGCACCTCGATCAGCGCCGCGTTGGGTATGGCACTCGCTGCCCAACGTCAGCAATCCGATCGTAAGGCCGTGGCCATCATCGGCGACGGCGCCCTAACCGCCGGCATGGCCTATGAAGCACTCAACCACGCGGGTGGTCTCGACGCCGATTTACTCGTCATTCTCAACGACAACGAGATGTCGATCTCGCCCAACGTCGGCGCCATGTCAAACTACCTGACGCGACTCCTATCCTCGCCGCTATACTCGACCCTGCGCCAGGGCGGTAAAGATATCCTCAGGCACCTCCCACCGGTTTGGGAAATGGCGCAACGCACACGTGAACACCTGCGCGGCATGATCATGCCCGGCACGCTCTTCGAGGAGATGGGCTTTCGCTACTTTGGCCCGGTGGACGGACACGATCTCGGCACCCTGATCAAGACGCTAGAAAACCTGCGCCAGATCAAAGGGCCGCGACTGCTGCACGTCGTCACCCGCAAAGGCCAGGGTTATCGTCCCGCGGAAGAAGACCCCGTCGCCTACCACGGCGTTGGCCGTTTCGATCCCGCCGAGGGCCTACGCAAATCGTCTACCACGAAGGCTGCACCCACCTACACGCAGATCTTTGGGCAGTGGCTATGCGACATGGCTGCACGCGACGAACGCTTGGTGGCCATTACACCGGCGATGCGCGAAGGCTCCGGGCTGGTGGCATTCTCGGAACGCTATCCTGAACGTTATTACGACGTCGCCATCGCCGAACAGCATGCGTTAACCCTGGCGGCAGGCATGGCCTGCGACGGGCTCAAACCGGTGGTCGCGATTTACTCCACGTTCATGCAGCGCGCTTACGACCAGCTCATTCACGACATCGCCCTGCAAAACCTACCCGTGCTGTTCGCCATCGATCGTGCCGGACTCGTCGGCCCTGACGGGCCCACACACGCCGGCAGCTTCGACCTCAGTTACCTGCGTTGCATTCCCAATCTCCTCATCATGGCACCCGCCAACGAGAATGAGTGCCGCCAGATGCTCTATACCGGGTTTTGCCATGACGGACCGGCCGCCGTGCGCTACCCGCGTGGACAGGGCCCGGGGGCCGTAGTCGTCAACGACATGACCGTGTTACCCATCGGTCGTGCCGAGATTGTGCGTGAAGGACAGAACGTCGTATTCCTGTGTTTCGGCAGCCCACTGGACGCCGCCTGCGAAGCCGCCGAACGTCTTGATGCGGGTGTCGTCAACATGCGCTTCGTTAAACCCTTGGACGAGGCGCTGATCAACGACCTTGCCTCACGCTACACATTACTGGTTACCGTCGAAGACAATGCCATTGCCGGTGGCGCTGGCAGCGCCGTCAACGAATACCTCATCGCGAACGACCTGCGAGTCGCCTGCCTCAATCTCGGACATCCAGATCACTTCCTGGAGCATGCAACGCGTGAGGAATTGCTCACTGAAAGCGGCCTCGACGCCGCCGGCATTGAGGCCCAGGTCAGAACCAGGCTCAACCGCAGGCACCCCACCGCGGTTGCCCGGCACGGGGTCATCCGGTAATATCCTACTAATTTGATCAGGTAAGATCATGCCCGCCAAGTACACGCTCACCGTGTTGACCGACTTCGCCGCCGCGCACACCCTGCGCGACTATCCAGGCGACTGTAGCCGGCTCCACGGACATAACTGGAAACTCGAGGCCGAAGTACAAGCCACCGCCCTCGACAAGGTCGGCATGGCGGTTGACTTCAAGGTCATCAAGCGGGCTGCCCGTGAAATCGCTGGCGAGCTCGATCATCGCTATCTCAACGAACTCGAACCCTTCGTGCAGATCAACCCGACGGCCGAGCACATCGCGGCCTATTTGTTCTCGCGCTTAGCGGAACGGATCAATACCGATTGTGTACGCGTCAGCGCCATCACCCTTTGGGAGACCGAGCGCGCCTGCGTACGCTACAGCGAGGAAGCATGAATCACATGAGTCAGCCTACGGCACGAGATGCCCGGAGTATGCCGGACGTCCAAAGCGCCCAGGACGACCGTCGCATCCGCATCGACCAGGTCGGCATCAAGGGCCTGCGTCACCCTGTACTGATCGTCGGGGGTAGCGACGAGTCGCCTCAAGCCACTGTCGCCAGCGTAGACATGCTGGTCGACTTGCCAGCCGAGCGCAAAGGGACCCACATGTCGCGCTTCGTGGCACTGCTCAACGAGCACGATAGCGCCTTCGACCTACCCGGCTTCGAACTACTGCTCGGCGAGATGAGTGAACGGTTGGAGGCGCAAAACGGACGTATCGAAATGCGCTTCCCCTACTTCGTGCGCAAAATCGCCCCGGTCTCGGGCGTAGCAAGCCTGATGGATTACGACGTCACCCTGATCGGCGAAATCGACCAAGACAAAAAGACCAAGGTGACCCTGCGCGTCGTCGTGCCCGTCACCAGCCTGTGCCCGTGTTCACGCGACATCTCCGAATACGGTGCTCACAACCAGCGCTCCCACATCACCCTCACCGCGCACCTATCGGGCCCGCTATCGATCCGAACCCTGATCGAGATCGCCGAGGAAGAGGCATCCTGTGAGCTATTCGGACTGCTCAAGCGGCCCGACGAGAAATTCGTCACCGAGCGAGCCTACGACAATCCAAAATTCGTCGAAGATGCGGTACGCGATGTGGCTGCGCGTCTCGATGCGGAATCAAGTATCTCGGGCTATATCGCCGAATGCGAGAACTTTGAATCGATCCACAATCATTCCGCCTACGCCAGTATCAGCCGCGACAAACAACCGCTCGAATAAAACACTACCCATCGGCAGCTTAGCGAACGAAAGGCTGGGGGAAAATACGGCACCTGAACAAGCGGCTCCGCCTGGACCACCACTCCGCGTGATCCAGGCGTTGCCCTCCGACCGAATCCCGCGGTAATGATGGTGGCCCGATCGGACGAGCCTTAGCAGGATTAGCCGAGTTTCGGCTCAATGGACTGGAGTACCGCGCGGGCACCGTGAGCCGGCATCGGCAGCCCCATCGGGTTCTGTGCATGCACCCAAATATCGTGCTTGTTCACCTGCTGCACGTATATCCGGAAGCGCACGCCCTTAATCAGTACTGGCCCGCCGTCGAACAAGTTGCTCGCGAAGCTGCCGCCGCCACTCTGGCTCTTGCCGTTATAGACGACCTGATAGGTCCCCTTTGCACGGTCCTGCGCTTCGATCACAAAATCGCTGTGCAGCAATGCCAAGCCCACCTGAGGCCAGACCACGGCAAAGGCACCGTCCGTTTTGAGTATCGGTTCGCCGCTCTCTTCTACCAAGCTGTATTTGGCGCGCTGACCGCCCACCTGAGCCTCGGCCTTTTGCAGATCGCCGGTCGTCTGCACCACCTCCGTTTGCTGCTTTGCGGTGAGCGCTGCGGCTGCAACTTCGCGCCGATGTGGGCCGACCATTCCCGCACGAATCATCTCCAAGATACCCTGTGCACCACCGCTTTCCACGGGCAACATCATCGGATTGTCGACCTCGACCTGCACACCTCCGGCATGGTGCTGCACCGCGATGACGAATTTCGTTCCCATGCTCATCACGGCGTCGGAACCCAGCATATTGCCAAGCGCACTCCCCTGATTCTGGCCATGGTAAGTCACGTGGTACAAACCCTTGGCTGCGTCCGCCTTGTGCACGATGAAATCTGCACGACCCAGCGCAATGCCAATCTGCGGCCATGCGGTGGCAAAGGGCAGCGCGCTGCGCATCACCGGTTGCTGATTCACATTCATAATCCGATAGTCGCTTGGCTCAGTACGCCCGGCAGCGGTATCGGTGGTGGGTACGCTCACCTGTGCCGGGCCGCTCTGGGTACCCGACCGCGCGATAGGTGCAGGCGATAACTGGCTGGCGGGCAGGTGGGCGGCGAGATAGTTCATCAGCGATTGCAGGGCCGTCGCCTCTTTGCCCGGATCCGGTTTGGCCCACTGCCAGTGCATTGCACCCGAACCAATATTCTCCTCGATGGCGCCCTGATAGCTCAGATACAGCAAGCTACTCGCGCCATCCTGATGGCTCACCAGACGAACCACAAACCGCTCCCGCTTACCGGAGTCATACAACCCCTTGAACAGACGCGAGGTCAGTCCCTTGGGGAGGCCTGCCTGGGTTCCTTTCCAGTCCGTGCGAATCACACCCGTTTTAGCATCGGCCTCGACCGCCTTGAAGCCCTGCGCCTTGAAATAAGCCAACACATGCGGCCAGACCGCACCTGGACTGGCCTGAATGCTCAACCAATGAAAGCCTCCTTGGTTCACCAGCTGCATGCCTGCTGCGCTCGGCAGCACACCTGGCTGTGGCGCGACCGACTGCAACTGTGCCTGCGCGGGTGCAGCGGACGGAGGCGATGGCTGGGAGGGTGTCGTCTGCGCGGGGCCAAGCCCCTTCGCGGATGGCACGGCATAGGTCGAAGCGGTCTTCGGCGCCATCATGTCTGGCGGCACGGCCAGCGCCTGTGTCGCGCTATTTTCCGGGTAGGCGGGGCCGGGGTGCGCGCCCATCCAAGTACAACCACCCAGAGTCAGGGCGAGGATGGGAATCGCGGCGGTGCGCAATGCCTTAGACATGGACAATTTCTCCCGCCAGCGCGATGCCGGCTTGTTTGAGTGCCGCGCGAACGGGTTCGTGATACTGCTCGGACAACTCGACCAATGGCAAGCGAATACCCTCCTGAATCAGACCCATTGCGAACAAAGCCCATTTGACCGGGATTGGATTGGACTCGAGGAACAGTGATCGATGCAGCGCCTCGAGTGGTGCATTCAAGGCGGCAGCGGTGACCTCGTCTCCACGGCACGCCGCCAAGCTCATTTCGTGCATTGCACGTGGTGCGACGTTGGCAGTCACCGAAATGACGCCACGCCCACCGGCCAGCATCAGGGCCATGGCGGTTGCATCGTCGCCACCATAAACACTCATCCGCTCACCGCAGCGGGCGATGATTTCCTGCCCCCGCTCCACACTACCGGTTGCATCCTTGATACCCACGATATTGGCGATGTCGGCCAACCGTGCAACGGTCTCCGGCAGCATATCGACGGCGGTACGCCCCGGCACGTTGTAGAGAATTTGTGGGATCGGCACCGCCTCGGCAATTGCACGGTAGTGGCGGTAAAGCCCTTCCTGCGTTGGTTTGTTGTAGTACGGCGTCACCAGCAAACAGGCATCGGCCCCGCCGTGCAACGCACAGCGTGTCAGCTCGATGGCCTCCGAGGTGGAATTCGCGCCGGTGCCTGCGATGACGGGAATACGGGCGTCGACGAGCTTTACGATGCGGGCAATGACCTCGCAGTGCTCGTCCATATCGAGGGTGGCGGATTCGCCGGTAGTGCCGACTGCCACGATGGCATCGGTACCTTCGGTGATATGAAATTCGATCAATCTTGCAAGGGCTTCGTCATCAACGGACCCATCCATCGTCATCGGCGTGACGAGCGCCACCATACTGCCGTGAAACATGCCTTACCCCTGCCAGGGAACAAACAGCCATAGTACGTTCGCCCGCAGAGGGTGACAAGCATGCAACCCGGTGGTCCCGCGCATTTCGTGCGCCGTGCGGAACTGTTAATCTTGACGGCTCGAATGACGCCACCCGCGTCAGATTCAACCGCCTACAACATCAAGAGGCCGCCATGAGGCCCCAGCTCGCTGAGGATACATTGAATACACACCTGGTAATCTCGGCCATCGGCGAGGACCGACCCGGTATCGTCGAAGCGGTGGCCGGCGCCATCCACGACGCCGGATGCAATCTGGAAGACAGCCGCATGACGGTGCTCGGGGGTACTTTTGCCATAGTGTTGCTGGCCAGCGGCAACTGGAACACTACCACCAAGCTCGAAAAGGCATTGGACCGCCTGGGCCAGGCCACGGGACTGACCGTGACGACCCAGCGCACCGAACGCAAACCGCCGCGCAGCGACCGGCTGCCCTATGCTATCGACGTCATCGCCCTTGACCAGCCCGGCATCGTCCACGAGCTCGCGAGCTTTTTCGCCGAACGTGGCGTCAATATCCAGAACATGACCACCGCCACCTACGCCGCGCCGCACACAGGCTCGCCGATGTTCTCACTGCACATGACCATCGAGATCCCGGGCCAAGCCCATCTCGCCGGTCTGCGCGACGAATTCCTCGACCTGTGCGACAGCTTCAATCTTGACGGTATCATGGAGCCGGTCAAGCATTGAATTACGCACCATGTCAAAGACAGGAGATCCATCCATGAGCACGGCGCCGGACATCGGCCAGCCCATCCCCGCATTCGAATGCCCGTCTACCGCCGGCGAAATATTCCGTTACGACGCGCTGCTCGGCACGAGCATTCTAGTCATCTACTTCTACCCGCGGGACAGCACGCCTGGCTGTACGCGCGAAGGTGAAGACTTCCGCAACCGATACGACGATTTCCGTCAGGCGGGCGCCGAAATTCTCGGTGTTTCGCGCGATAGCCTGGCATCTCACGAGCGCTTTCGGGCAAAACTCAAGCTGCCCTTCCACCTGCTGTCCGACAGCGACGAACAGTTGTGTAAGCTATTCGATGTGATCAAGACCAAAAACATGTACGGTCGACAGGTTCTCGGTATCGAACGCAGCACCTTCCTGATCGATCATGAGGGTCTGCTCAGAGCCGAGTGGCGCAAGGTCAAGGTGCCTGGCCATGCGGATGCGGTATTGGAGGCACTCCAACAGCTATAAGTCACTTCCCCGGAGGATACATGGCCCCGGCCCGTCCCAAAAAACGCCTATTCGTACTCGATACCAACGTGCTGATGCATGATCCCAGTGCGCTGTTCCGCTTTCAGGAACACGACATCTACTTGCCCATGGTGGTACTGGAGGAGCTTGACCGGGCCAAAAAAGGCGTCTCCGAGGTCGCGCGCAACGTACGTCAGGTCAGCCGATTCCTGGATGAAATTATGGGCCAGGGCGGCGTCAGCTCCATCAGCGACGGCCTCCGTCTCAATACCGCGCTGACGGAACACAGCAGCGAGCTGGCCGCCAGTGGACGATTGTTCTTCCAGACCCATACCCTCCCCGCCTCACTGCCGGAAACGTTACCTGGCAACAGCCCGGACAACACCATCCTCGCCACTGCCCTGGCGCTGCAAAATGGCGGAGACCATAGCCGCGTCACCCTAGTATCCAAGGACATCAACCTACGCATCAAAGCCAGCGTGGTCGGCGTCCATGCAGAGGACTATCACAACGACCAGGTCCTAGACGACGTCAACTTGCTGTATAGCGGCATGACCGAGTTGCCGGAGGATTTCTGGGAACACCACAGCAAAGACATGGAATCCTGGCAGGAAAACGGCCGCACCTTCTACCGCATGCGCGGGCCCCTGATCCAGGGTTGGCAACCCAACGAATGCCTGAGGCAACCCGGTGAAGCCGGCTTTTCCGCCCTCGTGCGTGAAGTCGCAGCGGATCACGCCCTAATCGAGACCGTGACGGATTACACCTCGCCTCGACACGGCGTTTGGGGTATCCATGCACGCAATCCTGAGCAAAACTTCGCGCTCAATCTCCTGCTCGACCCAGAGGTGGATTTCGTCACCCTAGTAGGTGCCGCCGGCACCGGCAAGACGCTGTTGACACTCGCTGCCGGTCTCGTCCAGACCATGGAGGAGAATCGCTACAAGGAAATCATCATGACCCGCGTCACCGTCCCCGTAGGTGAGGACATCGGCTTCCTACCCGGCACGGAAGAGGAGAAGATGACACCCTGGATGGGCGCCCTGATGGACAACCTTGAGGTCCTCAACAAAACCGAGGCCGGTGGCGACTGGGGGCGCGAGGCCACCAACGACCTACTACGCAACCGGATCAAGATCCGCTCGCTCAACTTCATGCGCGGGCGCACCTTCCTGAACCGATTCCTCATCATCGACGAAGCGCAGAACCTCACCTCAAAGCAGATGAAGACGCTGATCACCCGCGCCGGCCCCGGCACCAAGGTCATCTGCCTAGGCAACGTCGCCCAGATCGACACGCCTTACCTGACGGAAACCACCTCAGGCTTGACCTATGTGGTTGACCGCTTCAAGGGATGGGCGCATAGCGGCCACATCATCCTGCGACGCGGCGAACGCTCGCGTCTGGCTGATTTCGCGTCCGAGGCACTTTGAGTAAGCCTCAGGCCGGCGGCAACTCGCCGTCGGCCCGGCGGACCGCGCCCACCCAGGCGTGCAATACCGCCTGCACCAACGTCGCGAGAGGGATGGCGAAAAACACACCCCATACTCCCCAAAGTCCGCCGAACAGCAGCACCGCCGCGATAATTGCGACCGGATGCAGGTTCACCATCTCCGAAAACAACAGCGGTACTAGCAGGTTGCCATCGATGAATTGGATCACGGCATAGGCGCCGACCGCGGAAAAGAAGTCACCGCTTAGCCCCCATTGCGCATAGGCCACGAATATCACCGGCAGCGTCACCACCGCGGCCCCCACGTAGGGGATGATCACCGAGAGCCCCACCAGCACTGCCAGCAACAACGCGTAATGCAGGTTCAGCAAGGCAAAGGCGATATAGGTCGATAACCAGACCACCGTGATTTCGACCAGCTTGCCACGAACGTAACCCACAATCTTCAGGTTCACTTCGTGCCAGACTTCCGAGGCCAGCGCCTGCTGCCTGGGCAACAGACCTTGTGCCCAACTGAGTAGCAACGCCTTGTCCTTGAGCATGAAAAACACCAGCAAGGGGACCAGAATCAGGTAGATGCTCAGGGTAATGAGACCAATCACAGAGGCCAGCGACAGGCTCAACACCTGTTGGCCGATACCGCCGAGGGCATGCTGCAGCTCACCCATGATCGCCTTGATCTGGATATCGGAAATAAAGTGGGGATAACGTTGCGGCAGCGTCTGCAGAGCTTCCTGCCCTTGAGCGATCATGTGCGGTAGTTCACGCAGGAATTCTGCCACCTGGCGCGAAAGCAACGGCACGAGCCCGCCCAAGATTAACGCGACCAAGGTCATGAACAGCAGGAAGACCCCCCACACCGCCGGCGATCTGGGCATACCCAGACGGACGAGTGCGAGCACCCCACCCTCTAGTACGAAGGCGACCACCAGCGCCGCAATCAGCGGCGCCAACAGACGCCCCGTGAACAACACCACGGCAGTGCCGGAGACGATCAGCAAAATCAGGCTGATCACCTGTGGATCGGAAAAGTACCGCTGGAACCATGCGCGTAACAGGGCAATCATTCAGTCGAATCTTCGTCCCGATCCTTCCGATACTGGTTGTAATGAGACTCGAACAAAACCTCCAGCTCGTCGATCACCTCAACCGCTGCGCGCCCATGCATCACATGCTGGGCCATCAGCGCGGAGGTCTGATTAAGCATTTTCGCCTTATCGAGCATGGGATAAGTCGCAGAAAGCCTACGCACCGCCTTGACTACCGATTCTTTCTCTGGCCTCGGTTGCGGCACCGGCGTCTGAGCCACCGGCGCCGTCTTGGGTGCCCGCGAAGCAAGGAATTCTGCGAACGCCAACAGCGTGCGCCGCTCGTGCTCCGGGAGGTCCTCGAACAGCGCCTGCAAACGCTTGCCCGCCGCTCCACGCTTATTGGCAGGGATCGGCAACATCAGACTTATTCCACCTTGAGGCTGAAAACGGGGGTCTTATGACGGGCCTGCATGAGCCCAAGTGACTTGACCAAAGCAACGGCCACTGCATCGGTCGTTTCTTGCATGCCGCCCCACTCCATACGCGCCTCACCCAACAGTGCCGGCAGGTTCGGTGGTGGATTATGGGAATCTTCCATGATGATGTCCTCGATCATCCCCGGTTTCATTTCAGGGCGGAAAAGCATGCCGTATGTCATCGAGTCCGGGCGAATGGCAAGCCAACGCCCGTCATCGTCCACCAGGAGGGGTTCGACACCTGCCGGCAGGTCGACGCCACCGTGGTAAAGCACCAGCACGCGACGCCCGTCGATTGCTTCAGCGAGCGCATCTCCCTCCCCGGCGCTAGTCTTGTGTGCGGTGACAAATCCCGCGGTATAGGGTGGATACTCACGTCCAATGCCACCAGCCGATTCGGCAACCAACAGACCACCCAACCCAAACCCGACCACCGGGCGACGCGACTTCTGGAACAAGTGAATCAGGTTGATCACGTCGTTACGATAAGGCAACGCCTCCTCGTCCAGCGTGGACGAAGCGCCGCCCAGTATGAACAACCCATCGAATTGGCCGGCGCTGGGCGGCAGGCCCTGACCCAGGAAGGGCCGGTAATAGTCAAAGCCTATATCGCGCTTTTCAAGCTGCTTCTCGATCAAGCCGAGAAATTCCGAATAGGTGTTCTGCACGACCACGTAGTTCTGCATGTGGCTTCTCCTGCGTGGGGGCGGTGTTGTTTATCTTACGGTTGTGTTTGCGAGTGTCCGTCATGCGCATGAGTTTCGCAGTACTCTCGGGCAAAATTGAGCAGTTCCTCCATCGCGCGCAGGCGGAATTTCTGACGCTGGCGCACGAACGAGAATGGCCGACGCAGCGGTGGGTCGAGGGGTACCGCAGCTAAGCGCCCAAGTGCGATTTCCTTGTCCAGACTGGTCCGCGAAAGAATACTCACACCCATCCCAGCCTCTACAGCCCCTTTGATGGATTCCGAGCTACCCAGCTCAAGGCACTCATTGAGACTGTTCCGATCGAGTCCTTGTTCGTCGAGGTATTCCATGATCACTTCGCGCGTCCCAGAACCCTCTTCACGGCAGATAAAAGGATAGCTGAAGAATGCCTTGGCCGTGATCGTCTTCTCCCCTGCCATGGCGTGGTTGGGTGGCAGCACCGCAACCAGCTCGTCCATACGGCAGATCTCGACCACGAGGTTTTTGTTCGCCACGGGCGCCTCGACCACGCCAAGATCGATGATATTGTTCTCGACCATGGAGACGATGCCTTCGCTGTTCGAAACCCTCAGGCGTAGGTTCACGTCGGGGTGTTCGGCCTTGAAGGTACCCAAGAGCGCTGGCAGCATGTACTCGGCGATCGTAGTCGAGGCGCCGACCGTCAGCGCACCGCTGATGTCGCCGGTCAGCTCCTTGATAGAATTGTCCAGCTCCGCATAGAGCTCGAAGATACGTTCGCTGAACTGGTAAGCGACCTGCCCTGCCTCAGTCAGACTCACACGATTGTGGGTGCGATCAAAAAGCCGCGTATTGAAATGATCCTCAAGCTGGCGAATTTGGAACGTGACCGCCGGCTGGGTCATATGCAAAGTGTCCGCCGCCTTGGTGAAACTCAGAAGCTTGGCGACGGTGTAAAAAACCTGAAGTCTGCGATCAGCCACGGTAGGGTTCAAATCCTCAGAGGGATCAGCGTGTAGGTCGGTGCATACTAGCAGCCCCTCCCGCGCTAGAAAACCGAAAACCTGTCGTATTATCCACACACTGTCCGTAACGCGACAAAACGTCGCAGAGATCAGCCACATGCATGAAGCCTGGAAAAAACTCGACCTCGAAGGCGAAGGTCTACAAACCCTGAATCTGCGCTACAGCCGGATGATGCGACGTCCTGAACGGGCCTATGCCCTGATGGCGCTATTCCCGCTGGGTCTGCACCGCTGGTATCTGAAGGAACCCATGGGCGCACTTGCCTATCCGTTACTGTGTGCGCTCACGCCATGGCTATGGCTGCGTTTCGGCAGCCTTTCGGCAGCGGTTTCCGCCCTACCGTTATTGGCCCTGCTCGCCTTCGATATGACCTGGGTCAGACGACGCAGCGTGGCACTGAACAAGGCCTTACGGCTGCGCCAGTTCATGCGTCCAGGTGCCGCCGCGCCGCCACCGGGCTATCGCGGACGCTACGTCGACGATTCGCTGGAGGACTACCTCAAGCTCAAGTCCGGCGAACGGGCCGGGCATCAACCCGTCGAGTCCAATTCAAACGAAGGCGAACCTCCGGCCATGGGCCAAACCCCGCCCTCCTTCAACGAACAGGAAGCCATGCTCCAAGAACTCGCCCGCACCAATAAGGGGCGACGCAAGTCCAACTGATTGCCTATGCCTGCCAGCCGGATCACGCAGTGCCGGCACGCGCATCCTCACGCCGTTGCCAGAGATAGTACATCAGCGGAATCACGACCAGGGTCAACAGCGTGGAAGCCAGCGTGCCGAAGATCAGCGATACGGCAAGCCCACCGAACACCGGATCGCTGACCATCACCGCCGAGCCGAAAATGATGGCCAACGCCGTCAGCAAGATCGGCCGGAACCGGATCGCGCCGGCCTCGATCACCGAATCGGCCAAACTGTACCCGCGGCGTCGATATTCCAATATAAAGTCGATGAGCAGCAGCGAATTGCGCACCACGATACCCGCCAGCGCGATGAAGCCGATCATGGAAGTCGCGTTGAACGGCATATGGAATAACCAATGGCCGGGAAAGATACCGACCAGGGTCAACGGAATTGCCCCCATCACGATCATCGGCAGCGCAAACGACTGGTAATAGGCCACCAGTAACAGGTAAATGAACACCAGGGCAACGATGAAGGCCGCTCCGAGGTCGCGGAACACGTCCAGTGTCAACCGCATATCCCCTCCCCAGAGCAACTGATAGTGCGTCACATCGTGTGGCTGGGCATCGACGAAGCCCAGATTGGCCGTGGTCACATGAACGCCATTGGGCAAGGTCGTGTCATCGAGCATCTTGTTAAGCGTCAGCGTTGCGTAGACCGGACTGGCATCGAGCATATCGCCCATGACGTAGACCACTGGATGTTGATCGCGGTCGAGGATCGGCTTGGCCACGCTGGCCGGCTCGATGCGCACAAGACTGCCCACCGGCACCGAGCGCCCCTGCGCGTTGGTGACGCGCAGGTCGCGCACCTGCTGAATCCAAGAGCGGTCCGCCTGCTTCAGACGCACGATCAGCTCCACCGGTTCTGGCGCATGCGCCACGCGCAGCGTGCCGACCTCGATACCGGCCACGTAATCGTGTACCACCTTAGCGACCTGGGCAGGCACGATACCGGCCAGCATGGCCTTGCGCGCATCGACGTGAATCAGATACTCCGGTGCCGTAGCAGTAACCGAGTCATCTATATTGATCATGCCGTAGACCTTTTCGAAGTCCTGCTTCACCAGCGCGGCGCTCTGCCGTAACGTCTCATAGTTCGGCCCGTACAGTTCGGCCAACACCTGCGAACGCACCGGCGGACCCGGCGGCGTCATGAAGAGCTTGATGCGACTCAGGGGAAAGGCCCTGCGCACCGGCGCCAGCGCCTTCCAGGCCTTGGTGACCACGACACTGGTATGCGGGCGGTCGTGAGCGCCGATGAGATTGACTACGATCTGCGCCAAATTGCTGCCCTTGCGTAGTGCGTCGCCACGGACCATGCCGGCGAAGCTCAACGGCCCGGTCCGCCCCAGGTAGGTCTGGTAGTGGGTCACATAGCGGTTGCCTGCGAGGACTTCGCCAACGGCCTGCGCCACCCGACCGGTCTCGGCCAGCGCGGTACCGGCGGGCGTGTCGATCTCCACAGTGAAGGTGCTGACGTTACCGTCGGGCAGCATCTGCAGGCTCACACCCAAGGGACTGATCGGGCCATTCATGCCGGATGGGCGGATAAATTGCCAAGCGGGCATGAGCATGGACAACAGCAGCAACCCCACCACCACGAGAAAGAACACCGAGCGCTTGCGCCCGCTGGCGATCAAGGGGCGGATCACGGCAACATAACTGCGGTGCAACCAATCCTCCTGAGACTGACCCGCTTCTTCCAAGTCGCTCCGACGCGCGAGCGTGGCCATGGCTTTGCCCTTCAGCCAGCGATATGCCACCCAAGGCACCACGATATACGCCAGGATCAGCGAGGCCACCATCGCCACAGGGACGTTGATCGGGATCGGGCGCATGAACGGCCCCATCATCCCACTGACGAAGGCCATCGGAATAAAGGCGAGAATGACCGCAATGGTCGCGATATTGGTCGGATTGCCAATCTCATTCGTCGCGCGTACCAACATCCCGCCGTAGTCACGGCAATCGCCGTGATGTAGATGGCGGTGAATGTTCTCGATCACCACGATGGCCGCATCAACCAGCAGTCCCAGCGACAGGATCAGTGCAAACAAGGAAATCCGGTTGATGGTCTGACCCATCATCCAACCGACGCCCAGCACCACGAACAGCGTCAGTGGCACCGTTAACGTGACGATGATCGCCTCTCGCCAGCCGAGGAAAAACAGCAGGATGAAGGCCACGACGATGATGGCGATGGCGAGATGCTCCATCAGCGTGTTGACCGCATCATTGGCTCGCTGCCCATAGTCGCGCGTCACGCTAACGTGCACACCCTGCGGCAACATCTCACGTTCAAGGCGATGTAGCTTGGACAACACCGCGCCAGACACGGTCACCGCATTGGCGCCCGCACGCTTGCCGATGGCCAGCGTCACCGCCGGCACGGCATCGCCGGCGGTGACGTCGCCCCGCACACCGGCCGCACCAAGGGCCTCGCTCACATATTCGTCGTGATCACGCGCGCCGAGCGTAACCCGGGCCACGTCCCGGAGATAGATGGGCTTGCCTCGCACCACGCCGACCACGATGTTGCCCAGTTCGGCCACATTGGCAAAGGCCGCGCTGACCCTCAAGTCGACCTGCTGGTTGCTGTTGACCAGATGACCCGCCGGAATGACGACATTGGAGGCCTTGAGCAGCTTGAGCACCTGATCCAGGCCGAGACCGGCAGCGGATAGACGACCGGGTTCGATCTGCACATTCACGGCCGGACGTTGCCCGCCGATTACATGACTGTCGCCGACATTCGGAACGCTGCGTAGCTGCTGCAGTACCCGCTCACCCAGCTCGCGCAGGGCAACCTCATCAAGGCGATTGGAGCTCAGCGTAACCGCCAACACCGGCACGTCGTTGATGCCGATGCTCTTGACCAGCGGCTGCATCGTCCCCGGCGGCAGCCGATCCATGTTACGCATCAGCTGGTTGTAGAGCAGCAGCAAGCTGCGCTCCTCATTAGCGCCCACCTGAAACTGCACGGTCACGACGCCCATATCGTTGACCGCATACCCATAGGTGTGTTCCACACCCTTAAGCCCGGCCATCAATGCCTCCAGCGGTCGAACCACCTGATTCTGGATTTCTTCCGGACCGCTGCCCGGACGCATGACCAGGATCGAGGCGGCGGGCACCACGATCTCGGGGTTGTACAAACGCGGGGTAACTATCACAGCGAGAGTGCCGAACAAGGTCAGCGCCAGCATGATCAGCACCGTGATCTTGGACGTCAGAAAGCCCTGCGCCAGGCGCCCGGCGAGATTCAACCGGCTGTCCGTCTTTTGCTCGCTCATGACGCGCTGTCCACCTGTACATGCACGCCATTGTCCAAACGCCCCCGGGCCGACACGACGACACGATCACCGCTCACCAGCCCGGCCAGCACCTCGATGGCATCACCGACGGGCGGACCCAGACGCACCATGCGGAAATGCGCGATATCCTGGGCATCAACCACGAAAACCCCATCGATGCCACCGCGCCGCTTCACGGCGGTCATCGGCACCACGATGCCAGTATGCTGGCCGACCACGATGCGCACACGCGCATAATCGCCGCTTTGCACCGGGCTGCCCGCGGATAGCGCAATCTTGACCATGTGGGTATGCGTCATCGGATCAGTGGCATCCACTAGACGCTCCACCGTCCCGCTCAAAGTCTTCGACTTGGCGTCAAGCCCATCCACTTCGACCGTCAATGCCTGGCCAAGCTTGAGCCCGCGAAAGGCCTGGTCACTCAACTGCGTGACCACCTGCAAATGCGCTGCGCCATCGAGCGTCAACAATCGCTGCCCCGGTGCGGTCAGTTGTCCGTCATTGACCGATTTGGACACCACGACGCCCGCAAAGGGTGCGCGCACTTCGGCGTAATGCAGCTGCGCGCGGGCAGTCTTCAGACCGGCCCGCGCCGCGGCCACATCCCCCAAAGCAACCCGGTAGGCCATCTGCACCCGCTGATACTGCTGCGCCGGCACTGCCTGCTGTGCATAGAGGGCCTTGTACCGGCGCTCATTCGCCGCGGCATCGTCTAGAGCCGCCCGCGCCTTGTCGAGGCTTGCGCCGGCCTGTGCGATCTGCCCCTTGACGTCACTCGGATCGATGCTCAGCAACAACTGCCCAGCCTTTACGTGCTGCCCCTCATGCACGTGCAAACCCTGCACATAACCCATGAGTCGCGAGGCCACCTGTACGCGATCAGACGAGACCACGCTACCGGGAAACTCGGCATAAGCGGGCAAACCGCGTACCACCACCGTTTCGAGCTTTGCCATGACCCTATCGGCATGGGCGGACTCCCCGGACGTCGCGGCATCCTGTTTGCCACACCCAGCCAAAAGACCAGCCATCAGGACCAGCAGAACGGCCAATGTCCCTTTGCGTAATTCAATCACCATTGTCGTCGCTTCCAGAGTAGTTTTGAGAATCGGCGGCTTGGATTCAAAGTGCCGTGGCCGGCTGCGCCTTCAGTGCCGTCATGTGCAACTGACCGAGCGCCAGCAATAAACCGGCACGCGCCATCACGGCTTGATAGCGCGCCGCCACCAGCTGACTGCGTGCCTTATCGAGTTCGGTTTGCGCGGCCAGGAGTTCGGCGATGGTCGATACGCCCTTTTCGTAACGCAGCTGCGCAAGCCGTTCAGCTTCGGTCGCTTCGCCAATGGCCTGGTTTCGGGCCGACACGCGCTCGGCGGCCAGGCGCACCTCGCGCCAAGCCTTGCCAACCGCCAGCTCGGTTTTCTCGCGCACCTCGCGCGCCTGGGCCTGGCGCTGCATTACGCGCGCCTCGGCGCCATCGAGCGCGCCGCCGCGGGCACCGAAATCGAACAGATTCCAGGACAGGACGCCAGCAACGGTATACGAGGGCCTACCACCGTTAAGCGACGGACTGTTCCATTCACGACTGATTTCAACATTGAAGTGCGGCATGTAACTCGCACGTGCCACTTCTACACCGGCCTGCGCTGCTTCGACCTGGAACATCTGTGCCTGTACGCGCGGATTGGCGCCCACGCCCTGCTGCCTGAGTTTCCCCAAGTCCATCGCGGGCAAAGACACGCGAATACGCTGACTGAGACGCAAGGGTGCATCCGCGGGTAATCCGACCAGCATCCGCAGATGTGCGCGTTGGTCCTCCAGTGCATTGCGCGCCTCCTCGCCTTGCAGACGCGCATTCGTCAAATGCAGCTTTGCCCGCAACAGGTCGCTCTTTGAAACGACACCTTGGCCGAACAGCTTCTCACTGAGCGTCACATAGGCATCGGCGGCGGCAATCCCTTTTTGCGCAACGCCGACAAAGGCCTGCGCGGCACCCACCCCCACATACGCGCCAAGCACCTCGAATAGCAAGTGCTGCCGCGCGGCTGCATCACCCAGCTGGGCTGCGGCCAGATAGGCCCGCGCTTGCGCCAAGCCACCCCAAGCCTGCCCACCGTTGTAAATCGGTATCTGCAGGGACAACTTGGGCTGATAATTTCGATACCAACCGGGATTGTTCAGATTGTTCGGCGCAGTGGTCAGACTCTGCGGCCCGAGAAACTGATTGGCCCCGAAGTCATTGAACGTGGCGTTTCCTTGAGAGAGCTTCATGCCGAAGACATTGAGCGGATTGTCGCTGCCCATTGCCGTCAGGGATGCGCTGAGCCGGGGTAACAAATGTCCACGTGCCTCGCGCACCCCGCCCCTCGCCTCGTCCAGCTGCGCCCGCGCGGTGAGCATCTGCGGCGTCTGCGCGAGCGCCATTCTCATCGCTTGCTCGAAGCCCAGCGCGGCACTCCCCGTGGCATCTTCCTGATCTGCAGCGCTAGCCGGCGCGAATGCCGAGACCAGCAGCGCCAGGGCAAGTAACGAGCATCGCCCCGATGCTCGACCATCCGATAGAATCCCAATCATCCGCACGTACCCGGCTCCATTCGTCAAATATCTCAGGGCGGCAGCTCCAGCCAGCCCATCAATGCATATTAGTAATTAATAATACTCTAATAGTCAATACATCAAATGCGCTTTTCGAGTGGCTCTATGGGGTCCAGCAGGCGGATTTGCTACACTGCCCGCATAGCAATCGAGAGAATCGACATGGGGTTTCGCACCAGTATAGCCAGCTTGGCGGCGGCGCTGTTGTTCGTCACGCCATTCATCGCGCATGCGGCGATTTATAAATGGGTGGATGGGCAGGGCGTGACGCACTATAGCCAAACGCCCCCTTCCGGACAGCGTTATACGCAAATCGACACGCCCGAGGGCAACGGCATGCAAATGCCTGGGCCAAACCCACCGACGGCGACGGGTAGCCCTGCCCCCAAGGTGCCTCACGCAGCACCGACAAAACCCACGAAGATCCCGCACCTCAAGCAAAACTGCGCGCTCGCGAACCAGAACATCAAGACCCTCGAAATGCCGCGCCGCGTCCGGGTCGTCAAGCCCGACGGCAGCGTTGAATGGCTGGATGATGCACAACGGGCCCAACGCCTGGAGCAGGCGAAATCCTTCGTCAAACGTTTCTGCACGCAGAACTGACCATGCCACTGCTCAACATCGAACTCAGCCAGGCCCTTGCCCCTCCCGCCATCAACGCCTTGCTTGACGAATCGTCCAGCCTCGTCGCCGGCATCCTAGGCAAGCCAGAGGCCTACATGATGGTCAGGTACCAGCACAATCCTGACATGCGCCTCGGTGGACGTGACGATCCGCTGGCACTTCTCAAACTCAGCAGTATCGGCCTGCCTGACGAGATGCCCGCGAAGCTCAGTGAAGCTCTGTGCGCCCTGATTGAGCGCCACACCGGGATACCCGGTACGCGGATCTACCTCCTGTTTGCCGATATCCCCAGACAACACTGGGGACACGACGGCACTACCTTCTGAAGCCCATCTCCCGGCACAATAGGCCCGACCGCGCGCGTCCAGTACGCGCGTCCACATTGACCCCCACCCGATAGCGAACCGACATCGATGCGCGTTTCACAATTTCCGCTTACAACCCTCAAGGAAATCCCTGCCGAGGCCGAAATCGTCAGTCACCAGCTCATGCTGCGCGCCGGCCTCATCCGCCGACTCGCCTCTGGGCTCTACACCTGGTTGCCCTTGGGGCTGCGTGTGCTGCGCAAGGTCGAGCACGTTGTACGCGAGGAAATGGACGCCGCTGGCGCCCTGGAAATCATGATGCCCTGCGTGCAGCCGGCCGAACTGTGGCAGGAATCGGCGCGCTGGGAAAAATACGGCCCGGAACTACTGCGCTTCAAAGACCGCCACCAGCGCGAATTCTGCTTCGGCCCGACGCATGAAGAGGTCATTACCGACATCGCGCGCCGCGAGCTGCGCAGCTACAAGCAGCTGCCGTTGAACTTCTATCAAATCCAAACCAAGTTCCGCGACGAAATCCGCCCACGCTTCGGTGTAATGCGTTCGCGCGAATTCATCATGAAGGACGCCTACTCTTTTCACGTCGACGAGGCCTCGCTGGACGAAACCTACCGGCGCATGCATGAAACCTACACACGCATCTTCACCCGGCTCGGACTGGATTTCCGTGCAGTCGCCGCCGATACCGGCTCCATCGGTGGCGACGCCTCGCATGAGTTCCATGTCCTGGCCGATGCCGGCGAAGATGCCATCGCCTTCGCCGATGCCGGCGACTATGCCGCCAACGTCGAGTTGGCCGAGGCCACGCCGGGCATCACCGAACGTCCGCAGCCCAGCGAAGCTCTGCGACTCGTGGATACGCCGAACGCCAAAACCATCCAGGCCCTGGTCGAGCAGTTCGAGCTACCGATCGAACGCACGATCAAAACCCTCATCGTGCGTGCCAGCGTCGAAGCCGGCAGCGGGTTGATCGCACTGATCCTGCGGGGCGATCATCAACTCAACGCCATCAAGGCCGAGAAGCTACCCGAAGTCGCAAGCCCATTGCAGTTCGCGGATGAAGCGGAAATCCGTGCGGCTATCGGCGCCGGGCCCGGCTCTCTCGGTCCCATCGGCCTACCCATCCCCTTCATCGTCGACCGCAGCGCGGCCGTGATCTCGGACTTCGGCGCCGGTGCCAACATCGATGGCCAGCATCATTTCGGCGTCAACTGGAACCGCGATGTGTCGCTTGGCCCTGTCGCGGACCTGCGCAACGTGGTTGAGGGCGATTACAGCCCGGACGGCAAGGGACGCCTGCGCATCGTCCGTGGCATCGAGGTCGGACACATTTTCAAGCTGGGGCGCACCTACAGCGAGCGCCTGAACGCCACCGTGCTGGACGAACAAGGGCAGCCAGCGGTGCTGTCCATGGGCTGTTACGGCATTGGTGTCTCGCGCATCGTGGGCGCGGCCATCGAACAGAATCATGATGCTCGCGGCATCGTCTGGCCCATCCCGATCGCACCCTTCCAGGTCGCCATCGCACCGATCAATCTGCACAAGTCGCAGCGCCTGCGTGACGCCGTCGATACCTTGTATCAGACCTTGCGCGAGGCTGGATTCGAGGTACTGCTCGACGACCGCGACGTTCGACCCGGTGTCATGTTCGCCGATTTGGAGCTGATCGGCATACCGCATAGGATCGTGCTCAGTGAACGCGGTCTTGATGCCGGCGAAGCCGAATACAAGGGACGGCAGGATGCAGAATCCCGGCAGGTGCCGCTCGGGGCCCTGGTGGAATTTCTGCGCCAGAGCACCTGAGAGAGAACCCACCCAAGGGCGTTAGCGGCGGATGACGAAGCCTCTTGGGTTCTCGTCATCCGCCGTCGCCTGCTCGACCTGTGAAACGCGCGCGGCGGGTGGCCCCTGATGTAGCCATTGATCCAGCGCCTGCAAAGCCGTCATGGCACCACAGGCATACACCGCGACGCGTCCATCTGGCAGGTTGTGGACATACCCGCACAGGCCCAGCGCCAGCGCCCGGTCACGCGTCGCCGCACGAAACGATACCCCCTGCACTTGACCGGACACCCACCAGCGCAGGCAGCTCATTCGCCCGCCCCCCGTGCCTCATTTTTCTCGGAAACGGCCGTCTGCGCTAGAAACTGGGCAAACGGCGTACCCAGGCGCGACTTCAGGTCCTCTTCCGTTGCGCACAGCAGCGTATTCAGACGGGCATCCAACAGCGCACTATCGCGTCCTTGCGAACCCGATGGATGCAGTGCGAACCCCCCTTGCCCATACAGCTCGTACAGACTCAATCCCCTCAGATCGCGGATCAAGAGCCATTCCCCCCCTGTATGCCGCGCAATTTTGAGCTTCGCAAGCCGACGCAGCATGCTTTCCACCTGCGTCTGCGTGAATGCTGGTTCATGCTTGGCCAATTCATGCAGAGGCACGCCTTGGCCACGCCACTGCCCGCCACCGAGTTGTGCGATCAGGCGCACGGCCAGCCTCAGGGATCGCTTGGCAGCCTCGTCATTCATGCGAGTGCGGTGGCAATCGAGACTCAGACAGGCCGTCACTTCTGCACCCAGCAATACAATCAGCCACGACAGATAGATCCAGATCAGGAAGATCGGAACGGCAGAAAACGCGCCATAGATCAGCTCGTAGTTCTTGAAATGCGAGACATAGAACGAAAAGCCCCGCTTCGCCAACTCGAATAACAAGGCCGTGAACACCCCCCGACCAGCGCATGACGCAAGCTCACCCGTGTCCTGGGCACCAATACGAACAGTAGGCTAAAGGTCAGCGTCTCCAGCGCCAACGAGAGTGCGTGCAGGGCCAACCAATCGCCCCCTTCGCCGCCCAAAGCCCCAAGCCAAGCACGATATTGTGCGAAAACATAGGAAGTCACCGCGAACCCAGTACCGAAAAGCAGCGGCCCGAGTGTCAACAAGGCCCAATAGACAATAAACACCACCACCGTGTCACGGTGCCGACTCGTACGCCAGATCCGGTTAAGCGCCGTATCGATGGTCGAGAGCGTCAACACCGCGGTCACCAGCAGCCAAAGCGAACCCATCAACGTCAGCCGCGAAGCCTTCTCGCTAAACTGCATCAGGTAATGCTGGACAAGCTCTCCGGAGGTCGGAACCAGCTGGTCGACCAGCAATTGGCGCAGGTCAGAGGTGAGGTCACGGAAGGCCGGAAACAGGCTCAGCACCCCGAACAGCACCGTGACCAGCGGCACCAGTGACAGCAGGGTCGTGAAGGTCAGGCTTCCGGCGGTCTGGAAGCATCCGTCATCCGTGAAGCGGCGCGCCGTCGCCAGCAGAAAGTCGCCGAGGCGAACCAAGCAGTCTCTGACGACGCCCAAAGAAAAAGGGCCCGATACGGACCCCTTTTCCGGCCTGCGAGAACCGGTCGTCATACACGATAACCGATTGACGCGTCCGTCTGCTTACATCCCGCCCTTGAGGTACTTGAGATCACTCGAGGTCGGCTGGCCCAGCTTCCAAGCACCGCGATGCTTGGCGTGGTAGATAGCCGCATCGACCGCAGTCTGACTCGCGCCCTGGTCGATGGTCAGATCCTGCCCCGGATGGATCATATCCGGATCCTTGATCTTGCCAGCATTGGCCTTGTAGATCAGCGGCCATTCATAAGGATTGCCATAGACCAGCGGCATGCCAGCGATACCCCATAGGGTATCGCCCTTGGTAACGGTGAAGCTGGTTCGCTTGGCGTTCTTCATTTCGGTCAGCATCTGCCCGGTCAGATCGTAGAGCGCCTTGCCCTTGGAGTCGTGATACAGCCCGTCAGCCTGTTTGAGTTGATCCAGCTGGGCCGGCGACATGCCGCTCTTCATACCCTGCAATTTCTCGAGGTTCTGCGTACCCATGGCAAGGTAGTACTGATTGGCGCTGGCATCGGCCTCAGCCTTTGCCTTATCAGCCAAGTCAGTGGCCTTGGCATAATCGCCCGCCTTGTAGGCCGTTTCGGCCTTGGCGATCAAGGGCGGGGTGGTCGTCCAGGCATACCCCTTCGCTTGAGCATCCGCATAGGCTGACTTGGCGGACGCGATGGCCTGCGCGGCACCCTGCTGCGCCGCCATGTTCTGAGTAGGAGCAGGCGCAGCAGGCTGCTCGGCCGTGGTGGCGCAGCCACCGAGCAATCCGAGCGACAAGACAGCACTCGACAGGAGAACCGAACGGGTAACACCGATTTTCATAGTTGCACTCCAGAGTCGTTATGATTTTTGAGAGGTACTGCCAAGATCGCCCGATAACTGCAGGTTTCCAAACCGATATCGCCATACGCGAATGACGATCAAAAACCTAGCACCCGCCCTAGGGGGTGTCAAGGAAACGCACCGCTACACGGCGAGGCGAAAATCGCGCCGGATGAAATGCACCCTCTACTTGAGCAAAGCCTTATCCCGAGCCTCTTGCGCGGCCTTTTTGGCTGCCTCGGCCAGGTTTTTGGCTGAGACGTAACCTCCCACACTCAGCTGATCTTCGGCGCGCTGCATCAGCGCCTCTGCCCTGGAGTAGATCTGCGGCGCCCGCGTTGCCGCGCCAGCCTGACGTGCGGCCAGCAATGCCTGGCGGGCATCGCTCATCTCCTGCACGGGCGCCATCGCACAACCGGCCAACAGGCCGCTCAAAAACAAGGTGGCGACAATTAGGCGTTTTCCCATGGACTCCGCAACCGTTATGATTCGGCCGGCAGCGCCGGCGCGTATACCGGAGCGACGCTAGCATCCGGCCACGAAGCGGTCAAGCGACCCACGTACCCGGTGAGTGCAGCGCCCGAATGCGCGGTCGCGCGCGCCTCCTTTTCACCCGCGACCCGAGGACATCCATCCATGCATCCACCCGATGTCGTGATCTATCACAATCCCCGTTGCAGCAAGTCCCGCGCGACCCTCGAATTACTTCAGGCGCGCGGCATCGAACCGCAAGTGGTCGATTATCTCCGACAACCACCTTCACTAGCAGAACTGACGCATATCCTCGACCTGCTCGGCCTGGAGCCTCGCGAACTCATGCGCAGGCAGGAAGACGAGTATGCCGAGGCCAACCTGGATGATCCGGGCCTGACGCGCGAAACCCTCATCCTTGCGATGATCCAACGCCCGCGCCTGATTGAGCGCCCCATTGTGGTCGCCAACGGACGGGCGGCCATCGGGCGCCCCCCGAGCGCGTACTGGAGATTTTCGGCGAATGAGCGAAATACTGGTGCTTTACTACAGTCGCCGCGGCGGCACGGCCGAGATGGCACGCCGCATCGCGCGCGGCATCGAGGAAATCGGTGGCATGCAGGCACGGCTGCGCACGGTCCCCGCTGTTTCGCCAACCTGCGAGGCCGTTGACGACACCATCCCCGCGTCGGGGGCGCCTTACGCCACGCTAGATGATCTGAAGGATTGCGCGGGTCTCATTCTCGGCAGTCCTACCCGCTTCGGCAATATGGCCGCACCATTAAAATACTTTCTCGATCAGACTAGCGGGCTGTGGCTGTCCGGAGCCCTCGCCGGCAAACCGGGAGCCGTGTTCACTTCGACGGGCGCGCTGCATGGCGGCCAGGAAAGCACCTTGCTCAGCATGATGCTCCCGCTGATGCATCACGGCATGCTGATGGTCGGTATCCCGTTCACGGAGCCCGCACTACTGGCCACCGAAACCGGCGGTACACCCTATGGAGCCAGTCACGTCGGCGGCAGCGAAGGTGATCGTCCAATCAGCGCACACGAAGCCGAACTATGCCGCGTGCTGGGCCGACGCGTGGCGCAGGCCGCCGCACGCTTGGGTCAATCCTGATCGAGCACTGCACGGATCAAGGGCACTGTCACACGCCGACGCGCCTTGAGACTCGCCGCATCGAGCCGGTCGAGCAGTGTCATCAAGGACTCGGGGTCGCGAGCCGCGTGGCGCAACAGATATTCCGTCTCGCTCTCACCAAGCGGGAATCCCCGCGTCCGCGCACCCAGCTGCAACATGCGTCTGAGTCGTGGCTCGTCAAGCGGACGCAGGTGGAAGACCGGCCCCCACAACAGGCGCGAACGTAAATCGGCCAGTGTGACTTGCTCGGCATCAGGACGAGCCGTCGCAGTGAACAACAGACGGCCTTCGCGTTCGCGTACCTCGTTGATCAAACCGAACAGGGCACGCTGCCATTCCGGTCTGGTCCAGACCTGCTCAAGGTCGTCAATGGCCAGCACACGGACCGTCGACAAACCCTCCAGCACGACCGGACCAACCGCGGACAACTCGGCCAGCGGCAGATAGGCCGCCGAAAGACCTTGAGCACCCGCCTCATGACACGCCGCCTGTGCAAGATGCGTCTTACCGGTCCCCGGACCACCCCATAAATAAAGCTGCGGCACTTCGACCCGCCCCGCCACCAGCGCACCCACCGTCTCTGGGATTTCGCCCTGCTCCGACGACGGAATGTAGGCGGCGAGCGTGGTTTCCGCGCGCAGGCGCAAGTTGAGCGCAAGTTGATCAGCCATCCGGATCGTCTACCCGGGGTTGGCGAAAAAATCGGCTGCCGCGATACTGACGATGGGCATGTCGCAACAAAACCGCCAGCACGGCTGCCGTCGGCAATGCCAGCAGTACACCGACAAAACCGAAGAGCTGCCCCCCGCAAGCACCGCAAAGATCACCGCGACCGGATGCAGACCGATCCGGTCGCCGACCAGCAAGGGCGTGAGCACCGCGCTTTCGAGGACTTGCCCCACACCGAAAACCACTGCGATCGGCCACAATGCGAGCAGTTCGTGGGTCTGGAAAAACATAGCGATACCGGCCGAGACGATACCGATGGCAAAACCGAGATAGGGTACGAAGCTCACCAACCCCGCGACAATGCCAATCAGGATACCCACCTTGAGCCCCGCCAACCAGAGTCCAACCGCGTAGACGGTGCCCAGCGCGATCATGACCGCAAACTGGCCGCGCAGGAATGCGCCGAGGCGATCATCCGCCTCGCGCGTCAGCCGCTCCGTGGTATCGCGAAAACGCAGCGGCAACAGCTCGTACAAATAGGCGACCAGACGGTCCCAATCGCGCAATAGATAGAAACCGACGATGGGGATCAACAACAGATTGGCCAGCCAACCGAGCAAAGCCAGGCCTGAGCGGCTGAGGGTATCGACGAGCCGAGCCGCCACGCCACCTGCCTGCCGCCAGTGCGCGGTGATCAGATCGGGCAACGCCTGCAAGTTGAGTACGCTCATGTCAACACCCAGATGCCGTTGCAACCAGGGCAGCAGGTGCGTATTGATCCAGGCGATATACCCTGGCAGGGCATGTACAAGTACGTTGATCTGGCTCTCAAGTATCGGCACCAGCAGGAGCAGCGCCAGTAACAACACAAGGCCCATCAGGGCGAACACCACGACCACGGCCAAGGTACGCGGCAATCGCCAGCCTTCCAATCGATCGGCCAGCGGGTCGCCAAGATAGGCGAACAAGGCGGCGACCAGAAACGGGGTCAGAATCGGGGCAAGCAGGTAGATCAGCCAGCCGACCACCAGCGCGATGGCCAAACCAAGCCAAGCCCCGCCCCTCATGCCTTCGCCGCCGTTCAAGGCTGATACCGGAAGTACAAAATCTGGGCTGGAACCGGAATCGGCACCGGAGGTGCCGTGGCCAGACTGGTCGATACGGGCAGACTGCCGCTCGCCGGCAATGTTGTGGATGCTGGCAGGGAAGCGGTGGACGGTGGAGTGGGTACCGGCGGAGTTTCCGGCGCCAACCAACCCACCAGAGCCAGATTGCGTGCCACGTCACTGGCGCTTCCTCGTGGCACCACACTGAAGGTCACGGTATCACCGGCAACCGCCACCACTCGCGCTGAGGCGATCGGTGCCAAGTGCCCCAGGAGGTGTTCGATACGGGCATAAACTGCCACCTGCCCGACCCCTGAAATTTCAACATCGACCCTGTCACCAGCTTGATTGGGCTGTGCCGTACCACTGACCGCCAATGAGGCGGCAAGGCGATCGGCCACGCCGTCGACGCCAGCCGCGAGCACGGTGTCACGGCTTGCGCCCTGAGTGCTCCAGTGGTCGGTACGCCCGCGAAAGGCCAGCCACCACTGACCACGCCACTGGCTGCCCGCTGAGGGGCGCACGACGCCGGCCACCACGGCATTGGCCTCATACCGGGCCGAAGCCGTCACGATGGAATCCATGAATCCGCCGTCCAGATCGGAGAAGTGCACCGCTGCCTGATCCTGCAAATCGAGCAGCGGGAACAGTACCGGCAAGCCGCGCGTATCCGCTGCCTGCTGAAGGGCTCCGCGCGCACCAGGATGCGGTTGATCGCCGTCACTGCCCACAATGAAACGGTCGTTACGATCGCCATCCACACCCACCCACATCACGACCAACGGCCGCTCTCGCCCCCACAAGGGCAATTGCGCGGCACGCAGCAGGCTGTCGATGGCGGGCGGGTCGAAGTCGACCCGCAGCTGCAACGATGTCGCGGCGCTCGCCGGCGTCCCTGGCTGCTGCTGATAGGCATATTGCTGGATATATTGCGCGGGCTGCTGCAAGGCTGGGGCGAGCGAGGGACTGGCGGCCACGGCGGCGTTACCGGTCATCTTCACCAACACCTGCGCCAGAGCCTGCTGGAAGGCCGCCAACCGCGCGCCCTCGCTGCGATCCGCCACCGGGACGGTCGCCTGATACAAGCCGCCCACCTGAAGCGCCCATGCCGGCAACACGGGCGCCAACGCCGACAGCAGACAAACCACAAGTGCCAGAGTCCGCACCCGGACCCGAATGAAATTCGTCACGTTGCAGCGTCCCCGTTGCGGCCAGCCCTGGAAAATTCTGATGCGAATTAAGATACCACAGCCCATCGGTGCCCGGTTTACATGACGGAGCCCGGACAATACCATTAGCGCCCTTCTCTGCGGATATTCCCATGACCGACAAGACCCCCGCCTCACCCGGCCTGAACTACCGCGATGCAGGTGTGGACATCGATGCTGGCGCCGCGCTGGTGGAGCGTATCAAACCATTGGCCGCCGCAACCCGCCGCCCCGAAGTCCTCGCGGGCCTCGGCGGCTTTGGTGCCCTGTTCGCCCTGCCCTGGGATCGCTACCGCGAACCCGTGCTGGTTTCGGGCACCGACGGCGTTGGCACCAAACTCAAGCTCGCCCAGTCCCTCGACCGGCATCGTCACATCGGTATCGACCTCGTCGCCATGTGCGTCAACGACATCATCGTGCAAGGTGCCGAGCCGCTCTTCTTTCTCGATTATTTCGCCACCGGCCACCTGA
The DNA here is from genome assembly GCF_001753245.1 of Acidihalobacter yilgarnensis. Lineage (NCBI taxonomy): Bacteria > Pseudomonadati > Pseudomonadota > Gammaproteobacteria > Chromatiales > Ectothiorhodospiraceae > Acidihalobacter > Acidihalobacter yilgarnensis. The sequence continues at coordinate 2,531,128 of NZ_CP017415.1, forward strand.
ACGTGCCACGTGCAGCCGAAGTGGTCGCCGGCATTGCCGACGGCTGTAGCCAGGCCGGCTGTGCGCTGATCGGCGGCGAAACCGCCGAGATGCCGGGCATGTACCAAGGCGAGGAATATGACCTCGCCGGCTTCGCCGTGGGCATCGTCGAGCGCGAGCACCTGCTCGACGGTAGCAAGGTCGCCCCTGGCGATGCGATTATTGGCCTGGCAGCCTCCGGCCCGCACTCCAATGGCTATTCGTTGATTCGCCGTATCGTCGAATCCGCTGGCGCCGACCTCAACGCTCCACTGGGTACACGCAGCCTGGCCGACCACCTGCTCGAACCCACGCGGATCTACGTCAAGCCACTACTGGCGCTGCTTGAGACACTACCCGTACATGCCCTCGCCCACATCACGGGGGGCGGCCTGACCGAAAACATCCCGCGCGTGCTACCTCCCGGCACCGAGGCATGCATCGATCCCAAGGCCTGGGTGCGCCCCGAAATCTTCGATTGGCTACAAGCACAAGGGCGCGTCGACGACGACGAGATGCTGCGCACCTTCAACTGCGGCATCGGTATGGTCGTGATCGTGGCCGAGACGGACGTCGAGGCATCGCTCGGACATTGCCGGAACCATGGTCTGGAGGCTTCCGTGATTGGCCACATCGCGGCCACCGGCGCAGACGAGCCGCGGACGGTCTACACCTCTCGATGAGCACCGTGTCACCGCCACGCATCGTCGTGCTGGTGTCCGGCGAAGGCAGCAACTTCGAGGCCATTGCGGAAGCGATCGAACGTGGAGACGTCGTGGGCCGCATCGTTGCGGTCATCAGCAATCGCCCTCAGGCCCGCGCGCTGGCGCGTGCTGGCCGCCACGGCCTCCCCACCGAAGTAGTCGACCACACCGCCTACTCCGGCCGAGAGGCCTTCGACACCGCGCTGGCCATGCGCATCGATGCGCATGGCCCAGACCTCGTCGTCCTGGCCGGATTCATGCGTATCCTGACGCCAAGCTTCGTCGACCATTATCTGGGTCGCATGCTCAATATCCATCCATCCCTGCTGCCGGCCTACCCAGGCCTCGACACCCACGCACGCGTACTCGCAGATGGCATGGCGCGACATGGCGCCAGTGTCCACTTCGTCACTCGCGAACTCGACGGCGGCCCGGTGGTACTCCAAGGCGCCGTACGCATAGGCATCGACGACACACCCGCTCGACTGGCCAAGCGCGTACAGGTAATCGAGCACCGGCTGTATCCACAAGCCGTCGCTTGGTTTACCAGCGGCCGCTTGCACCTCTCAGGCCATCGCGCGATCCTGGACGGCATCCCGCTGGATACCCCCCGGCAACTTGACCCCAGCACGGAGGAAGCATCGCCGCCGTGAAATCGCGCTTTTATACCCGCCGCCTGCCCGCACTCGCATTGTTCGGTGGCCTTGTGCTAGCCCCGACCGTCCCAGCTGCGGCAGCAACCAGCCCTCAAGCCGTCAACACGGCCTTCGGCATACCCTTCTTTAGCGCCCAATATGCACTCAAGAAACTCGGCTTGACCGTCGCCAAGATCACCGTCTCCTTCGGTCGTGAAAACGGTCGGCTGATCTATCGCCAAGTGACCTTGCCAGCCGGCGTCATCACCTGGTTTCGCCACGACCGCATCACCGAAGAAAGCCTGCTTGCACCCGGTCCGGTACCACTGCCGACCGAATATCGCTTCTTGCATACCGGTGATGGCCCGACAAAGCAGGCCGTGATCCACTTCGACCGCCAGACCGATGAGGCCAGCGGGCATATGCAAAATGGAGATCCCGTCAAGGTAGCCATCGACCCTGGTACGCTCGACCGCCTGTCGCTGCAACTCGCGCTCATGCAGGCCGTCGCCAAGGGGCAAAAAACCTTGCGTTTCACCACTGTGGAAACCAAGAACAAGCTCAGTCATTACGACTTTCATGACCTCGGACACGACACCGTAATGACCCCACTGGGGCAACTTGACACCCTCCACCTACAGCGAGTGTGGCAGGCCAAACACATCCGCTTCGATTTCTGGCTGGCCCCGTCGCTGCACGACCTGCCGGTCAAATTGATCCAGACCGACGGCGACGGAGCCAGCCTAGGCCTTTATTTGCAGTCGGTACGCTGGTACTGAACCGGCGACGCCGCCCACGAAGGAGTCCGAACATGAATGAAGCGCCCTACGACATCGCCGTCATCGGCTCCGGCCCCGGCGGCTACCGCGCCGCCATCCTCGCCGCACTCAAGGGACAGCGCGTCGCCATTATCGAAAAGGCCGACTGGGGCGGCTGCTGTCTGAATCGCGGCTGCGTGCCCAAAAAGGACTGGCACCACACGGCACAGCTCGTCGCCGCCAGCCGTCACTTCGCCGGACGCGGCATCACAGGCACGCTGAGCGCCGACATGGCCACTGCCTGGATGCATCAGGAAGCCATCGTAGCCAATGTTCAGGAAAGCTACGTCGATTATATGAAGCGCCTGAAAATCACCACGCTCTCCGGCAATGCACGATTCGACGACCCGCATACCTTAATTGTTCAGGGCGCCGACGGCAGCGAGCAGACACTTGGTGCCCGCGCCTTCGTCATCGCCACCGGGGCGGGTGCGCAGGTGCCGCCCCCCTTCGAAGCACTGCCCGGCAAGGTCCTGACCAGCGATATGCTGTTCGATGCCCCACCGCCAGACGGCAATCGGGTAGCGATCATCGGCAGCGGCGTGATCGCCACCGAATTCGCCTTTATATTCCGCATGCTGGGCAAGGAGGTCGTCTGGCTCGCGCGCTCGGAAGCCTTGCGCAAGATCCCTTTCAGCCCACAGGCCCGCACCACCCTCAAGAACGCCCTCGCCCGACACGATATCGCCCTGCGCCGGGTAACGGGTTTCGCGTCGGTCGACACCGATCACGACGGTGTGCGCATCATGCTTACGGACGGCGACGCGGTCGAGGTAGACTGGGTCTGCCTGGGCACGGGGCGGATGCCTTACACCGAGGGGCTGAACATCGAAGCGATCGGCATTGAATGCGACGCACACGGTTTCATCCGGCGCAACGCACAACTACAGACGGCCCAACCGCACATCTACGCCATCGGCGACGTTGCCAGCCCGGAGATGACGGCCAACCACGCCCTGGCCGATGCGACGGTGGCAATCGGGAATATCGTCGACGGCCACGAGCAGGCGCAGGACAGTACCTGGGTGCCGCTGGCAGTCTACAGCGCCGTCGAATTGGCCCGCATCGGCATGGACGAGGACACCGCGGAGGACGAAGGCCTGGAACCCGCCGTCGGCTTCGCGGCCTTCGAAACCTCCCCGCGCGCGCTCGGCCAGGACGACACCGACGGTTTCGTACGCCTGATTGCCGACATGGACAGCGGCGCCCTGCTCGGTGGCGAAATCATCGGTGCCGAGGCCGGCGAGTTGATTCATCTGCTCTCGCTGGCACCAGACCGCGAGAGCGCGTTGCGCTGGCTGGCTGCCGGACGCTACAACCACCCGGCACGCGCCGAGGAACTGGCCAATGCCACCGAAACCCTGGCCAGCAAGTGGGGGCTTGCCGGCAGTATTCTCGGATGAAACCGCTCTTGTCACAGGCAGGGGAAAGGGCCTTGGCCGAACGAGTGCGCACCGCTTGCCGGGAGGCTGCCGTGGCAGCCTACGAGGAAGCAGCCCTCCGCGGCCTGTGCGCCGAGGGCGCCCTCGAATATGCTCTTGACGCGATCCGCCGACTCGATCTTGAGACCGTAATCGAGACAAGCGTCTCACCGGAGTCGCCGGAGCTGCCGGGTTGCGAGCCCTCAAGCGATCCCGTAGGGTAAATAAGGAACCCACTACCCGCGCATGGAATAATGACCTCCTACAAAAAACGCATCGCCAGCATTCTCACCCTTCTTCCGATCCTCCTGATCGGCCTCCCCAGCGCCCACGCCGAGGGCCTCCTCAAGCAAGTCGAGAAGACCGGCACCATCAAGGTCGGTATCGCCAATGAAATCCCCTACGGTTACAAGGACGCAAACGGTAAGGTCCAGGGTATCGCCCCCAATGCCGCCAAGCACGTGCTCCACGAAATGGGCGTCAAGCACATCGAATGGGTGATCCTGCCCTTCGGCGCTCTGATTCCGGCAGTCAAGGCCGGCCGCATCGACATCGCCTCTGCGAGCCAGAACGTGCTGCCCGAGCGTTGTCAGCAGGTCACCTTCTCCAAGGTCAATTCCAGCTACGGCGAGGGCCTGCTGGTGGCCAAGGGCAACCCGCACAACATCCACAGCTACAAGGCGTTCAAGGACAACCCCAAGCTCAAGCTCGGCGTCGTGACCGGCGCGGACGAGCTCAACTTCGCCCAGGCCATGGGCATCCCGCAGAGCCAGATCGTGATGATCAACGCCAATTCGGACGCGATTCCGGCCTTGCAGGCACGCCGCATCGACGCCTATGCCGCGACCGGACTCACCGTGCACAATCTGGCCAAGCGCAGCTCCTCCGTGGTCGGCGCCGAACCCTTCACGCAGCCGATCTACCATGGCAAGCCCACACGCAGCTACGGTGCTTTCTCCTTCCGCAAGTCGGATACGGCCTTCATCAAGCGTTTTGACGAGAAACTGGCCGCCTATCAGAAGACGGAAGCCTGGGCCAAAGACGAGATGCACTACGGCCTCTCACACGAGGACGTGGAAGCCGCACGCAAGATGTCCACCGCCATGCTCTGCGCGGGACACTAAGCACCCAGGGCGAAGCACGATGATCAAGGAACGATCATGACCTTCATGCAAATCGCCCTGAACGTCGTTCAGGGCCTCCAGATGACCGTCGAGCTGACACTGCTCTCATCGGCGCTAGGGTCCTGATCGCCTTCACCCTAGGCACGCTCAAGACCATACGCTGGCGTCCAGTACGTTACCTCGCCACGGCCTACGTCGAGATCTTTCGCGGCACTTCACTGATCGTACAGCTGTTCTGGCTATACTACGCCCTACCACTCCTTGGATTGTCGTTGTCGCCCTTCGTCGCCGGCACGGCGGCGCTGGCCCTGAATATCGGCGCCTACGGAGCGGAAGTGGTGCGAGGCGCCCTTGAAGCCGTCCCCAAGGGACAGCGCGAAGCCGCTGTGGCGCTTGGCTTCACGCCCGCGCAACGCATTTACCGAATTTTCTACCCGCAAGCCCTCCCCGAGATGATGCCCACCTTCGGCAATCTCGCGGTGCAAAACCTCAAGGATTCCTCGGTGGTGTCGCTGATCAGCCTTGCCGACCTCACCTACTACGCCAACAATCTGCAAAACCTGACCTTCGAAACCGCGCGCATCTATACCGTGACCCTGTTCGCCTACTTCGGCCTCGCGCTGTTGTTGACCTGGGGGATACGCGCCCTCGAACGCCGGCTTCGCCGCTGGAAAACGAGGAGATAGCCATGTTATTTGGTATGCACTGGGACACGACTGGCGGCATGCTGACCTTCGCTTGGTCGATCCTGCCCATTCTGCTGGTCGGCCTCAAGGTCACCCTGGAGGCGACCGTGCTGGGCTTTCTGCTCGCCCTGACCCTCGGTCTCCTGTTTGCCCTGCTGCAAGGTATCCGGTTGCGCATCATTTCCTGGCCAGTGCGTTTCGTCGTCGAATTCCTACGCGACACGCCCCTGTTGGTACAGCTCTTTTTCCTGTTCTACGTACTACCTGGCTTCGGATTGTCTCTACCCGCATTCGCCATTGGCACGCTGGCCCTCGGTGCCCAGTACAGCGCCTATTGCGCGGAAATCTATCGCGCGGGCATCGAGGCCGTCGGCCGCGGCCAGTGGGAAGCCGCACGCGCACTGGATCTCGACCGCTGGACGACTTACAAGGACATCATCCTGCCGCAGGCGATCCCACGCATCATTCCCGCCCTCGGCACCTATCTCGTTTCCATGATCAAAGATGCACCGTTACTGTCTGCGATCAGCGTCCTCGACATGCTCGCAGCGGCCAACATCATCGGCGGGCAGACCTATAACTACCTCATACCCCTGACCCTGGTGGGCGCGCTGTTTCTGCTCACCACACTGGTCGTCTCCTACCTCGTCCACCGGCTCGATCGCTGGTTGCCCAAGAGCGGAATCCCCCTGAAATGACCCAACCGATCGTGCAGTTCCAGTCCGTCGACAAGCGCTTCGGCGATTTCGAGATCCTCAAGGGATTCGACTTCAATATCCAGCGCGGGGAAAAAGTCGTCATCATCGGTGCCTCCGGCTCGGGCAAATCGACCGTGCTGCGAATCCTGATGACCCTGGAGCGCATCCAGGGCGGCGAGGTCTACATCGACGGCACACCGCTGTGGCACGAGCCCCTGCCGGGCGGCGGTAGCAGGCCTGCAGGCGAACGTTACCTACACCGCATGCGCACACAGGTCGGCATGGTGTTCCAACACTTCAACCTGTTCCCGCACATGACCGCGCTGCGCAACGTCATCGAGGCGCCGCTGCGCGTGTTGCGCCTGCCGCGCGCGGAGGCTGAGGCCCGCGGCCGCTCGCTGCTCGATCGCGTCGGACTCGCCGACAAGTTCGATGCCTTCCCCGCCCAACTCTCCGGCGGCCAGCAGCAGCGCGTGGCCATCGCCCGCGCACTGGCCATGCAACCCAAGGTGATGCTGTTCGACGAGCCCACTTCAGCACTGGACCCCGAGATGATTGGCGAGGTACTCGGCGTAATTCGGGAGTTGGCAGCAGAAAGCGACTTGACCATGCTTATCGCCACCCACGAGATGCGCTTCGCGCGCGAGGCGGCCGATCGCGTCTGCTTCTTCGATCAAGGGCGCATTCTGGAGGACGGGCCGCCGTCACAAATCTTCGGCGACCCGCGCGAAGACCGCACCCGTGAGTTCCTCGCCCGCGTTGATGGCTGAACCGTTTCCCAAGCGCCGTATACGTGACGCTTGGGGCGCGAGCTAAGTCCGGCTAACCACCGACCGCACGATCCATACGTGCTACGCAGGCGACCCACTCCGGACGCCGGTTCGCCCCTTGGGCATGCAGCTCCATAAGCCCATAAACCAGCGCGCGCTGCTCCGCATCGAGCAGGCGCAGCCGGCTCAAGGCGACCGGATTTCCCCGTGTCTCGAGTTCCGCTGCCATACCCTTGATCAGACCGTAGAACACCAGCGGTGCTGCCGTCGCAGGCGCAGCCTCCACCAATGCGCAGACTTGCTCCAGCGGCGAGAAGTTCAGCGACTCGTCAGCAACTGTCATACTGGATCACCCACGGGTTGAACTCAGGATTCGCCGGCAATCGTGACCCGGTCGAGCAGGATCGATCCGGTGCGAATATTGCCGCGTGCGTCAAGATCGTTGCCAACCGCCACCACGCCCTGAAACATTTCCTTCAGATTACCCGCAATGGTGATTTCCTCTACCGGGTAGCACAACTCGCCGTTCTCGACCCAGAAGCCCGCCGCACCGCGTGAATAGTCACCCGTCACCATATTGATACCGTGGCCGATCAACTCCGTGACCAGCAAACCTGTTCCCATCTCACGCAACAGGCCGGCAAGATCATGCTCGCCGGGTTTGACAGTGAGGTTGTGCACACCACCCGCGTTACCCGTGGTCTCCATACCCAAGCGCCGAGCGGAATAACTGTCGAGCACATAGCCCTGCAATACTCCGTCGCGTACCAGTTCACGCTGTGTCGTGGCCACGCCCTCGCCATCGAAGGGCGAGCTGCCCAGCGCGCCAGGCAAATGCGGCTGCTCCTCAATCTGCATAAACGACGGGAATACGGACTGACCGAGCTGATCGAGCAGAAAGCTCGACTTGCGATACAGCGCGCCGCCACGGATGGCGCCGACGAAGTGGCCGATGAAACCGCGCGCGAGATCGGCCTCGATCACGACCGGTGCCTGGCGGGTGCTGAGCTTGCGCGCGCCAAGGCGTCGTAAGGTGCGCCGCGCGGTCTCATGGCCCACATGCTCGGCGCTGTCGAGCTGTGCCGGGTGGCGCGAATCCGTATACCAATAATCTCGCTGCATCCCGCCATCCTGCTCCGCTACTACCGAGCAACTCAGGCTGTGGCGCGTCCCCGTGTAGCCGCCGATGAAACCGTGGGTATTACCGTAAACCACCGTACCGCGGTAGGTATTGACGCTCGCACCCTCGGAATTATTGATCCTCTGATCGACGCCGCGTGCGGCATCCTCGCAGCTACGCGCCAACTCGATCGCGGCCTCAGGCTCCAATGCCCAGGGGTGGTCAAGATCGAGATCCGGGTAGCCCCGGGCCATACGCTCTGCGTCAGCCAAACCCGAATACGGATCCTCCGCGGTATGGCGGGCAATCGCAGCGGCAGCGGCGACTGCCTCACGCACCGCTTCCGGACGGAAATCAGCGGTACTGGCATTGCCCTTGCGCTGGCCAAAGTACAACGTCAGTCCCAATCCCTTGTCGCGATGGTATTCAAGGGTCTCGACCTCACCCAGGCGAACGGCTACCGCAAGGCCGTTGTCGATACTGACCACCGCCTCGGCCGCAGTTGCGCCGGCTCGACCGGCTTCTTCAAGCGCCTGCGTGACTACCGCCTCAAGCTGCGTCTCGTCCATCGCCAGGGGGCGGATCGCGTTCATGGATACTCCTTGTCGATTCTGTTTCAAATTGAAGAGGGCGACACTTCAGGTGCCGGCCCCGTGTTTGTTAACGGCCTGGAGATTACCCCAGCGACCGAGGTTGCCAACGTGTACGCCGACCCACCACAACGGACCCAGGCTATCTTCCGTGTGGCCGCCGACGAGTGCCTGATCCTCGGTTAATCGGATCGAGGGAATGAATCCCGCGGCATCTTCACGATGGCGAAAGCAATGCCACTGGACGACGCCGTCCTGTCCATGGCCCTGCGGTAGGGCATGTGCTTCATCCAGCAATTCGGTAAAGGTGCGATTCATGGCGCTTCCTCCGAGATAGACATACCCGGTTATAGCACCCCCGCACCGCTTACCTCATGATTGGGTGCCACCGACGGTCAGTCCGTCCACCCGCAGCGTCGGTTGACCGACGCCGACCGGCACGCTCTGTCCATCCTTGCCGCAAGTGCCGACACCATCGTCGAGCTTGAGGTCGTTGCCGATGCGCGAAACCCGGGTGAGCACGTCGGGACCGTTGCCGATCAAGGTCGCGCCCTTGACCGGGCGGGTTACCTTGCCATTCTCGATCAGGTAGGCCTCGGAGGCGGAAAACACGAATTTGCCGGAGGTGATGTCGACCTGCCCACCGCCAAAATTGACCGCATACAACCCCTTTTCGACCGAGGCGATGATTTCCTCCGGGTCATCATTGCCGGCGCGCATGTAGGTATTGGTCATACGTGGCATCGGCAGATGGGCGTAGGACTCGCGCCGGCCATTGCCGGTCGGTGCCATACCCATCAGACGCGCATTGAGGCGATCCTGCATATAGCCGACCAGGATGCCGTCCTCGATCAGCGTCGTGCAGCCGGTGGGGGTGCCTTCGTCGTCGACGTTCAACGAACCGCGGCGATCCGGCAGGGTGCCATCGTCCACCACGGTCACGCCCTTGGCCGCCACGCGCTGTCCTAAACGTCCGCTGAAGGCCGAGGTCTTCTTGCGGTTGAAGTCGCCCTCCAGGCCATGGCCGATGGCCTCATGCAACAGCACGCCCGGCCAACCCGGGCCGAGGACCACGGTCATATTGCCGGCTGGTGCCGCCACCGCCTCCAGGTTCACCAGCGCCTGACGCACGGCCTCGCGGGCATAGTCGAGCGCACGCTCGCCGTCGAGGAAATAGCGATAATCCACACGCCCACCACCACCGGCATGTCCCTGTTCGCGGCGTCCGTCGGATTCCACGATCACCGTCACGTTGAGGCGGACCAGCGGACGGGCGTCGGCCGCGAGAGTGCCGTCGCTGGCTGCCACCAGGATGAGATCATGCTCTCCGGCCAGGCTGACCATCACCTGCGTGACGCGTGGATCCTGCCGACGCGCTTCGGCATCAACGCGCTGCAATAGCGCAATCTTGTCCTCTGGGCTCATGCTCTGGGTCGGGTCCTGCGGCATGTACAGCGCGTGGCCGGTCCGGGACTGCCACGCCTGCATCTGCCCAGATTGCCCGCCGTGCGCAATCGCGCGCGCGGCCTGCGCCGCATCCAGCAATGCGGGCAGCACGATTTCGTCGCTGTAGGCAAATCCGGTCTTGTCGCCACTGATGGCGCGCACACCCACGCCCTGGTCGATACCCCAGGATCCTTCTCGGACGATACCGTCCTCCAGGCCCCAGGACTCATGGCGGCTGAGCTGAAAATACAGGTCACCGCTGTCGATATTTCCGCCCAGCAGGCTAGACAATGCCCTGCTCAGATCCTGCTCGCCGAGACCCGAGGGCGCGAGGATGTGCGCCTGGGCGAGGTCGAGTGCGTTGTCCGTCATAGTGTCTCCGTCTCGGCCGGGATACCCAGCCGGTGATGTTCGAGGATGGGGAATTGTCCGCGGATGCGCCGCTGCTGGGTCAGGTCCACGTCGGCGACGACCACACCGGCGCCGCTCACGCGGCTCGCCAGCACGGCACCCCAAGGGTCGACCACCTGGCTGTGGCCGAAGGTCTCCCGACCGCTGACGTGGAAGCCGCCCTGTGCCGCGGCGACGAGATAACTCAGATTTTCGATCGCCCGCGCGCGCAGCAGCACATCCCAATGCGCCTGCCCAGTGAGTGCCGTAAATGCGGAGGGCAGCACGAATAACTCGGCACCTTTGCGTTGTAGTGCATGAAACAGTTCGGGAAAGCGCAGGTCGTAGCACACCGCCAGCCCCACACATCCCAAGTCCGTTTCCACCACCACCGTCCCATTGCCGGGAACCGTCGTGGCCGATTCATGATACTGCTCGCCGCTCTCGGTCAGGGCCACGTCAAATAGATGGATCTTGTCGTAACGCGCGACGCGTTGACCATCCGGGGCGTACACGAGGCAGCTGGCGAAGGCCCGCCCCGGCTCGGCGGAGCGCAGCGGGATGGTCCCCCCCACCAGCCAGAGTCCATGCCGACGCGCCTGCCCAGCCAGAAAATCCTGCACGCGCCCCTCACCATCTGCCTCGGCGGCAGCGGCGCGTTCGGCATCGGTCCGCGGCATCAGGTCGAAGCATTCCGGCAGTACGGCCAGCTTCGCACCGGCACGCGCGGCTTCGCTGAGCAGGCGACCCGCCTCAAGCAGGTTGGCCTCACGATTCGGGCCAGAGGCCATCTGGATCGCCGCCACACGACTCATGTGCCACCCCCGGAGGTTTTCAGACTCAATGCAAGCGTATTCATATTGCTACTGCCCGGGAACAAGCTGATCGCGCGACCCGGCACGCCGTAGGCAACCAACCACCCTACCAATCGATTGGCCCAGATGACGCCCTGCTCGCCACCTGGATATTCGATGCTCAGGTGTGCGGCCGGTTGTGCCGACCAAGTCTGCAGCAGGCGGCGTAGCGCCGGGTCGGCAAGCAATGTCCGACTGCGATCGGGACTTTCCCACTGAGATTGGGAAATATTACACGTCGGCATGACCAACGGCGCGCTATCGGCCTGGGCGGATGTGGCCGACAAGAACATCATCAGGCTGCTTAGCAGCAGAATTCGCATCATCGTGTGAAACATGGCGTCATGGTAGCGCACTTTCAAACCTCAGTTTTGCCTCGGCACGCCGATGATCGCGGCGTATTAGAAGAGGTTTTCATGTTGGGCATCCCGACCGTGGACGGGTTTGCGCTTGGCGGTATCGTCCTCCGGCTGGATTTTGGGCGCATCCCAGGGCCCGGTGACCCGATAGCGGAATTCAGCGGCCTTGTTGAGCTGCTTGCCGAGCCCCAGCAGTCGGTCGAGCAGAAACAGCGTTGCACCCGCAACAGGCCCACCGAGTACTGCGCCCGCGATCGCCACCGTGGACTGAACCTGGGGCACGATAGCGACCTGTGCATCGTAATCGCGCGTGACCATTCCGACGCGGCCGGTAATCGACATGGCCGCGGAAGCCCCCGCAATGTGGGTGTCCTGCGTATAAATATTGCCGTCTCGGAGCTGGAATCGGCTATTCATCTCGTTGAAGGCGAAACCCTTGTCGAAGACATCGCCGAAATTGAGGCTCAGACGCTGCGGCAGGGCCGCAAGGTTAAGCAACCCGAGCAGGCGCCCGGTCTGGCCCGGATTGACCTCCATCAGTCGTCCGTGTTTGAGATTGAGACGGGCCTGGCCGTCAAGCACACCCCAGGAGAGTTGCGCTGGACCACCCGGCCAGCTCAGTGTTGCGGACAGATGCCCCTTGCCACCCGCGAGCCCCGCCTGTGCATTGAGGGCATCCAGTGCCTTACCCGCATCGTCGCTGTCGACCTCAAGCTGGATCTGCATCATCGTGTGTCCATCGAGTTCACGCAGCCAGCTACCGCTGGCGCGGGCATGCAAATGCGGCTCGTTGACCTCTGCGAGATGAATTTGCATGCCTTCGCGCGTCGGCGTGGTAGTGAGCTGGACATTGTGCAAGTGGCGGCCGGCAACGAGTAGGTCGCCGATATGCCCCGACAGGGCCGGGATACTGCTCGGATCGATCGGATCGCCACTGGCCGACGAGGCAGAAACCTCGCCATCGAGATCCAGTCGCGACAGCTCGAAACGTACCGGCTTGCCGCCATATAGGACAGCCGGCACCTGGAGCTTGCCGCTGATGACGTCGGACGAGACCGCTGCGTTCCAGAGGGTCCCCTTGCGCGTCGCATCGATTGAAGCCTTGCGCAGGCGACGCCCGAAGATATCCAGTTCGCCGATATCCACACGCAAATGGCGAACGGCATCCATCGTCGATGGGCCGCCGCCATCGGGACATTCGGCCAGCGACGGGCCGGACGGCAGCTTGTTCAGCACGCGACGCCAAGCGTCGACATCGAAGTGCGTGAGGTGCCCCTGGATGGCGATATCCTTAGACGGCAACACCGGCGTGCCGGCATTGAAGCGTACATCGCCCCGCACCACGCGCCGACAACCGGCCTTGCCGGCAAGCTGGAACAAGCCCTGCAAATCCGGGCCGTAGCGCAAAAATACCGGCGCATCGTCACGCGTCAACGAGCGCTGCGCCACCAGTCCAAGGGAAGCTGCCGCAGGTTTGCCAAGCGGCGCTGGCAGCGTCACCTGAACCCCTTGCAAGCCCGACACCAACGTCAATCCCATGCCATACCGACGATAGCCGCCACGGGTCATCGGCAGGGTGAAGGCCATTCGCCAATCGGTATCGCCGTGGGCGTAATGTGCCACCGGCGACTTCGCACCGAAAAGCCGCGCCACGGACAGATGAGTATCCAGGGTCAGGGTCGCGAGACCGTCGCTACGAGTACTCACGCCGAGGACCGCCGGCGCACCTCGGAAGATGGCCTGGATATCGTGCGCACGCAGACTGCGCTGAGTGAAATCCAGCTTGCCGTTGATCCGATTCAACGAAAAATCCTGTTCCGGGAGGGCAAAGCTGCCATCGTCGATGCTCGCCTTGCCGTGTAGCGACCACTGGGACAATTCGGCGGCACGCAGTGGAATACTCAGACCGAGATCGAAGTGAGTCTGACCGTCCGCCTGTATCTCGTCGAACAGCGCCTTGCGTCCATCGCCCAGCGGCGTATGCGACAGATAGGTGACTACGTCGCCTAGCGGCCCCACGCCCGAGCCGCTAATGCCGAGTACGGCATGATCGAGATCGGGAATATCGAGATCCACATCCGACAACTGCGTCGACAGCATCGTGGCCTGCGCCACATGCGCCCGCAGGCTGAAATCATGTAGCGCTAGCTGACCGCTCATGGTCTTGAGGCGAGGCCAGTCACGAAAATAGTCGAGCGTACCGGCACTGACATTCAGCCGGGCCTCGAATACGCCCCCGTGCTGGCGAAAGGGGAAATCGGCCGGATCGCCGCGCAGGATGATGCTGCCGCCCGTCACCGTGCCCCCCTGTAACGCCTGTTTCAGCCAGTGGACCAAATCGGGGTGAAGCAACTTTACTGGCAGATAGCGCGGTGCGGCGGCGACATTGCCCCGCTCGATACCCAGCATCAAATTCAGGTCGGGCGGCCCACCCGTCGGCAGCCACAGACCGAGCTGACCGTGTAGCGCCAAGTCCGTATTACTCAGATCGAAATGCGGCGCAATGACCTCGTCGCCCAGTGGGCCACGCCGCCACCAGAGCATACCCTTGGCATGAGTCGCCGGCAGCACACCACCGAACACCGTTGGCGCGTTCACACGCAGCGCGGTACTGTCGACGTCCAGTGCGCCTGCCGCTGAGGTCATCGCCAGCTGCCCGCTTAAGCCACTGAATCCCGGCCGATGCCCATCCGTACGCAGCGAGATACCCTTCAGCTCGGCACTCAGTGCCAGTTGCGGCGCCACAGCAGAAGCCGAATCGCGAAGATTGAAGCGCAGGTCACGGACTTCGCCGGTAGGCGCCAGCGCGGCAAGGCGATCCGACCAGCCATCCGGCAACCACGGCAGCTGCACAAGTTTCGGGGTTAAGTCCTGAAGGCGCAGAAAATCGGCCCAGCCACGAAGTGAGCGTTGCCCATCTCCTTGTTGATTGAAGGTGGCATCGAAGGCGTCGGTCGGCCAGGCTGACTGCCCAGCCGACGCGTGTAATTGCACACCCTGTAGACGCCACCCCGCCGGCAAGGCTTGCCAGCGCACATCGCCGCTGAACGCGGTCAGACCGGGTGCAGCGGCGTTCGCGCTCAGCGTGGGCCCCAGCGACAAGTCCTGTACGCTCAAATGGCCGCTGACGCGCGTCGGACGCCCCTGTGACCAGACCGACCAGACTTGAGCATCGAGCTGCCCACGGAGCGAAGGTAGGTCAGGCAGCAGCGATTTCAGGGGCAGACCGTCGAGCCGAATGCCCTGCAGATCGAAGTAAATCCGACCTCCCCAGGTCGCCGACGCGCCCTCGCCCGTCCGCCGCAAGTTGGCGGCAAAGCTGACCTGATTGCCTAAACGCGTAGGCAGCGCAAAGCCTCCGGCAAGATCGATACCGTCATCCGCCGGGCGCGCCACCAACGTCACCTGACTGAAGCGGTAGCGCCGGGCACGGGGCAGGTCTTCGATCACGACGTGGGCATCGCTCAAGCGGTAAGTGATGCGGGTCAACCAAGGCGGCAACCGGGCGCCACCGGGTGTTTGAACCCCGGTATCGACGGGTAGCGGTAAGGCCAGACCACTGATACTCAGGCGCCCCTCGCTGTCTCGCGCAATGACCACGCGTGCGCCCTGCAGACTGATCTCCCCCGGCACAAGTCGCCCCGCCAGAAAGGAGTTCCAAACCCCCAACTGCAGCCCTACCCGCGCCAGTCTGAGGGCGGTCTTACCGGTGCCGTCGAGTACACGGACATTTTCCAATGTCACCGTAGGTGTGATCCAGTGCCAACCGACCCGTATCTGGCCGATCCGCACGGGATGATGCAACCAATCACTCGCAACGGATTCAATCTCGGCACGATAACTCGGCACCATTGGCAACAGTTGGCGGGCCACCACGGTGAGCACCGCGGCGAGGATCACCACCACGGCCGCGCCCAGCCAGAGCGTCCCCAACAAACGTTTCAGCACGCGCGACATACGTCCTGCCCGGCCAGCGCACTCAAACGGCTAGAGTGGCACCACATCGAATTGCTCCTGGGTGTAGAGCTGCTCGACCTGTAAGCGGATCGGCACGCCAATGAATTCCTGCAGCTCGGCCAGACTCGACGATTCCTCGTCGAGCAACATGTCGACCACCTCCTGCGCCGCGAGTACCAGCAGTTCTCGTGCATCAAACTGACGTGCCTCGCGCAGAATTTCCCGAAACATCTCGTAGCACACGGTTTCCGCACTTTTGAGTAGGCCGCGTCCAACGCACGTCGGGCACGGCTCGCACAGGATGTGTTCCAGGCTCTCTCGGGTGCGCTTGCGGGTCATTTCCACCAACCCGAGACTCGACACCTCGCAAACTTGGCTGCGTGTGTGGTCGCGATCGAGGGCCTTCTCCAATGCCCGCAACACCTGCGTGCGATGCCCCTCCTCCTTCATGTCGATGAAATCGATGATGATGATGCCGCCGAGATTGCGTAACCGCAGCTGGCGTGCAATCGCCTGAGCCGCCTCCAGATTGGTTTTGAGAATGGTCTCTTCGAGATTGCGATGGCCCACGAAGGCACCGGTATTCACATCCACCGTGGTCATCGATTCGGTCTGATCGATGACTAGGTGCCCGCCCGACTTGAGCTGCACCTTACGATCGAGCGCCTTCTGGATTTCGTCCTCCACCCCGTGCAGATCGAATATCGGACGCTCGCCAGCATAGTGCTCAATGCGTTCCGACATTTCAGGCACGTAGCGCGCGGCAAATTCGGTAACCAATTGCAGCGTCTCTCGCGAATCCACCAAAATCTGCGCGATTTCCTCGTTGGCCAGGTCGCGCAGGACCCGCAATGTCAACGGCAGATCGGAGTAGACCAGCGACCCGGCCGGCGCACTGCTCGCTCGCTCGCGAATGGTGCGCCACAAGCGCTGCAAATAGTGAATATCACGGCGCAGATCCTCCTCGCCGGCGTCCTCCGCCGCGGTGCGTACGATGAAACCATGGGCTTCCTCGCAAACGCTGCTCAGCGACTGCACCAGATCGCGTAGGCGTTGGCGCTCGACATCGCCCTCGATGCGCGTCGAAACACCGATGCTGTTGCCGCCAGGCACCAACACCAGGTAGCGCGAAGGCACGCTCAGATGCGTGGTCAGACGCGCGCCCTTGGAGCCCAAGGGATCTTTGGTGACCTGTACCAACAGATGCTGCCCTTCCTGCAACACCGAGCTGATGGCCGGTGGGTGCAGGGTCTCACTACTCGGCGGCAAGTCGTCCTGATGGATGTCGCGTAGATCGGAGGCATGCAAAAAGGCGGCACGATCCAGTCCGATATCGACGAAGGCAGCCTCCATGCCGGGCAGCACACGGCTCACCCGACCCTGATAGATATTACCCACCAGCCCGCGGCGACGACTGCGCTCGATGTAGACCTCCTGCAGCGCGCCGTTTTCTACCAGCGCGACCCGCGTCTCCTGTGGAGTCACATTCAACAGCAATTCAGAACTCATTCAGCGCCATCCCTCGCGTCATCGCCCCAGTCAGGCATCTCGATACTCCATTCATCCAGTAACGCCGCCGTCTCGAACAAGGGCAATCCCATCACCCCTGAATAACTGCCCGCCAGATGTTCGACGAAGGTAGCGGCCAATCCATGAATAGCGTACGCACCGGCCTTGTCCAGGGGTTCGCCGGTAGCGACGTAGCGCACGCGTTCGTCCGCGGCAATCGCGCGGAACCGCACCTCACTCTCGGACAGGCGTACCGCCTCGCGCGTTCCACGCACCAGCGCCACGGCTGAATAAACCCGATGCGTACGACCCGACAGCCGCGAGAGCATCGACTCGGCCTCCGCCGGGTTGTCGGGCTTCCCTAGAATTTCGCCATCGAGCACGACCGCCGTGTCGGCGCCCAGCGCCGCACGCTCCCCACGCCGACATGCCCAGCCGGCACGCGCCTTCGCGAGCGCCAAGCGACACACATAATCCGCCGCCTTCTCATGCGGCTGGGGCGTTTCGTCGACCGAAGCCGCCACCACCCGATGCGACACACCGATCTGATCGAGCAGCGCGCTGCGCCGAGGTGAGGCCGAGGCAAGCAACAACAGGGACGCTTCCTTATTCATATCGGGGTGCCGTCGCGGGCAACCGCCAAGGATCTACAGCACCGCGCGCAGCGGCCAATGACGCGACTGAGCCCCAGGCTTCTGCCGAGCGGCGATGCCCGCCCCCAATATCGAATAGCCAAACCACGCTCCTCGCATTGTGATTGGGGCACTCGGCCGCAGCTTCTACGACCGGGCTACAGGCAGCCGCTAGTCCCGATGATACGGATGGTGATTGATGATACTCGACGCACGATAGAGCTGCTCGGCCACCAGCACCCGTACCAGCGGGTGTGGGAAGGTCAGCGGCGATAGCGACCACAGCCACTCGGCCTGGGCGCGCGCGTCATCGGTGAGGCCCTCCGGACCACCGACCCACAGAGCCACGTCGCGTCCATCCTGTAACCAACCCGATAGGCGCGTCGCGAGACCGGGCGTATCGAGCGCGCGGCCGCGTGTGTCCAATGCGACGATACGCGCGCCACGCGGCGTCGCCGCGCGTAAGCGCTCGGCCTCCCGCTCGGCAATACGCGCAAGATCAGCCTTGCGACTGCGTTTCTCTGGCGCGATCTCGATCAGGTGCAGTGTCGATTCCGGGGGCATACGCCCAGCATATTCGCGGTATCCGTCCTCAATCCAGGTCGGCATGCGTTGCCCAATGGCGATCAGATGGATATGCACGAGGTAATGCCTCTTGCGATCAGCCCTGTCCCTGATGGGTTTCCGTATCCGGCTCGGCTTCCGCGGTCCACAGCTTCTCTAGGTTATAGAAATCACGCACCCGCGGTAACATGACGTGCACCACGATGTCGTCGAGATCGACCAACGCCCATTCGCCCTCGCGCTCGCCTTCGCTGCCGCGCACGCCAAAACCGGCTTCCTTTGCACGCCGCGCCACGTTTCCAGCCAATGACTTCACATGTCGGTCCGAGGTGCCCGTCGCGATCACCATCAGGTCCATCAATGGCGATTTGCCGCGCAGATCGACCGTACGAATGTCCTGAGCCTTGAGGTCTTCGAGCGCCGTAATCGCAACTAGGCGTAGCCTCTCAATATCGTCTTCCAGTATCGGTTTCATGTTACTCCTGAGTCGGTGAGCGTATGTGTTTGCTCCCGACCGTATAAGCCCTGTGTCCGAATCGCCTCGAGTACAGCGTCCGGTATGAGAAATCGCGGATTCCCGTCGCAACGTAACTGCTCGCGGATCGCCGTCGCGGAAATATCGAGCTGGGTCACGTCGATCCACATCACGCGCCCGCCCGCCGAGGACCGCAGATCGGCCGGACAATCGGTGATACGCTCACCCAGCAACGCCATGAGGGGAGGCGCCATCTTTGGCACTTCGCCGGGTCGGCGGGCGACGATGATGTGAGCAAGGTCCAATAACTCGCCGGCGCGGTGCCAGCCCGGCAATCCACCAAAGGCGTCCGCGCCAAGAATCAGACAGAAAGGCCGCTCTGCGCCAAAATCCTCGCGCAGCGAACACAACGTGTCATAGGTATAAGAGGGTCCGCTGCGCATCAGCTCGCGCCGGTCCAGTACGAACTCAGGCACATCTGCCAACGCCAATGCCACCAGCGCCGCACGCGATTCGGCGCTGGCGCCGGGAACGCCACGATGCGGCGGAATCCCGCAAGGCAGAAAACGCACCTCATCGAGCCCGAGCGCCTCGCGGATCTCAAGCGCGACCCGCAGATGTCCGTAGTGAATCGGATCGAACGTCCCACCCAGCAAGCCGATCACGATCGCGTTCCCGATCGCACTATTGGCGCACCTGCCCATCACCCAGCACGACGTACTTTTGACTGGTCAGCCCCTCAAGCCCGACCGGGCCACGGGCATGCAACTTGTCGGTGGAAATACCGATCTCGGCACCCAGGCCGTATTCGAAGCCATCGGCGAGACGGGTCGACGCATTGACCATCACCGAGCTTGAATCAACCTCACGCAGGAAGCGACGCGCACGGGCATAGTCCTCGGTGAGAATGCTGTCGGTATGGTGCGAACCATACGTGTTGATGTGCTCGATCGCGTCGTCGAGTCCATCGACCACGCGGATCGATAGAATCGGCGCCAGATACTCCATGCCCCAATCCGCCTCAGTGGCCGGCTCGATATTCGGTAGTACCGCGCGGGTACGCTCGCACCCCTTAAGACGCACACCCTCGTCCATATAGCGCATGGCCAACGGCGGCAGAATATCGGCAGCGCGCGAGGCGGCCACCAGCAAGGTTTCCATGGTGTTGCAGGTACCGTAACGCTGGCACTTGGCGTTGAAGGCGACGCTCAGGGCCTTTTCGGCCTCTGCGCTGTCGTCGATATAAACATGGCACACACCGTCCAGATGCTTGATCACCGGAATCAAGGACTCACGACTGACACGCTCGATCAATCCCTTACCACCACGTGGCACGATCACGTCGATATAGTCCTTCATGCGCAGCAGTTCGCCCACGGCAGCGCGGTCGGGCGTTTCGATCACCTGCACCGCCGCCTCCGGCAGACCCGCCGCGGCCAGCCCTTCACGGATACAACCGGCAATGGCCTGATTGGAGTACAAGGCCTCGGAACCGCCACGCAGGATTGCAGCGTTACCGGATTTGAGGCACAACGCCGCCGCATCGACGGTCACATTTGGCCGTGATTCGTAAATGATACCGATCACCCCCAGCGGCACGCGCATGCGCCCCACCTGAATGCCGCTTGGCAGGTAGTTGAGCGCCTCGATTGCACCCACCGGATCGGCGAGCTTGGTGATCTGGCGCAAACCCTCGGCCATGGTCGCGATTCGTGCGTCAATCAGCCCCAGACGATCCAACAAGGCGGCATCCAGTCCCCGCGCGCAGCCCGCCTCGAGGTCACGCGCATTCTCGGCCTTGAGTCTCGGCGCTGCGGCCTCGATCGCATCCGCGATTGCCGCCAATGCGCGATTCTTGACCCCAGTTTCGGCGCGTGCCAGCACGCGTGAAGCGGCCCGCGCACGCCGGCCGATGTCGTCCATATAGGCCGCCACCGAGGACATCGATTCGGATGTATTTGCATTCATCTGGAACACCTCACACGGCTAGACCAGCACACGACCGGCCTCCGCCGCCAGACCCCATACGGGGGGAATAGGGCACGGCCGCCCAGCACGAGAGCCAATTGTAACAATTCATCCCACGGATCGCCCGCCGCCTGTCCTTTGACCACGCGGTCGGCACGCGCGGCGAGCAATATGAGCAGCTGCGCGCGCGGTCCCTGCCAGCGCCGCGCGGCCTGCTCGACCGGTCGGCGGCGTTGCGGCGGAATGCCGCGCCACAGCGCATCGGTCTTGCCGCCGCTCGCAAGCCGCGCCAGCAATCGAGCCTCGCGCACCAGCGCCCAGGCGATCAGCGTCGGTTCCACACCCTCACCTCGCAGTCCATCGACGATCTGGGTTACGCGTGCGGCATCACCGCCTCGAATAGCGTCGGTCAGGTCATTGATGTCATAACGGGCACTGTCGGTCACCGCCGCCAGCACGTCGGACGCCGTCAGCGTCCCTGCAGGATGCAGCAATGCCAGCTTGGCGATTTCCTGATCGGCCGCCAGCAGATTGCCCTCAACCCGTTCGAGCAGCAAGGTCACGACCGCTTCATCCGCCAGTAGTCCGCGAGCCTTGAGCCGCTGCAGCAGCCAGCTCCGGGTCTCAGCCGCTGCCAACGGCCAGACTGCCACCCAGCAACCGACGCGTTCGATAGCGCGCACCCAGGCCGCGCTTGACGCGCCCTTATCCAGACGTGCCGACTGGATCAACAGGATCGTATCCGGCGGCGGGCGTTCCAGATAGGCGGTCAACACAGCGCCACCCGCCTTCCCCGGCTTGGCCGTACCCAGGCGAAGATCAAGCAAGCGGCGCTCGGCGAACAACGAGGTCGCAGCTGCCTCGGCAGCCAGATCGGACCAGTCGAAGCCGGTTTCAACCGTGATGACGACACGCTCCGCATAGCCTTGCTCGCGGGCGGTGCTGCGGATACGGTCGGCGGCTTCCATCGACTGCAGGGGCTCGTCGCCGCTGATCAGAAAGGCCGGCTTGAGCGGACCGTTCAGCGCAGCGGCCAACTGCGTGGGTTTGAGCGCCACCGCTAAGGATGACCTGCGTGCGCCTGCAGGCGCAGCAGGGCCAAATTCGCCAGTTCGCGGGTCATACTCTGACCCAGAATCTGCGTCTCTGGACCCTGACTCTGCAACTGCGAAGTGCTCAGGCTGTATTGACGCTGCACGGTGATTGTCTGCGGCGGCATTTTCCAGTGGCCATGGGTCGCGCGCGCCTCGAATACCAACGTCGTCGCCAACGCATAACTGGTTGCCTGATTCAACGCGCTCACCGTTAAGGCCCGCTCCGAGGTATTCACGGAAACAATGTCTAAAATTGCGCTGGCCTGACTGGGATCACCCACCAAAGTCACACCATTGGCGCGCAGCGCCTCCTTGAGAGCAACCACTACCGGGGCGTGCGGTGACGCTCCGGTTATATAGGTCCTGTAAAGCGCAGCCGGCAAGTGCGCCTCGCCGCGCAAGTGAAATCCGCAGCCACCCAGCGATAAGCCCACGGCGACGAAGGCCAGCAAGTGTGCGAGGAGGCGCCGTGGGCGGATCATCCCACGACCACGTTCACCAGACGCCCCGGCACCGTGATGATCTTGCGTACCGTCTTGCCCTCCATGAAACGTTGGACATTCGGCTCGGCAAGCGCCACCTGCTCGATGAACTCCGCTGCGGCGTCTGCAGGCACTGCGATTTCACCACGCAGCTTGCCGTTGACCTGAACGACCAACGTCTGCGTATCCTGGATCAACGCCGTCTCGTCCATCACGGGCCAGGCAGCCTCGACGACCGGTCCCTGATGCCCTAGGGCTGCCCACAAGGCATGGCTCGCGTGCGGCACGATAGGCGCAAGCATCAACACCATCGCCTCCAAGGCTTCCTGCATCACCGCACGGCCCGGCGCGGAACGATCTTCAAAGCGCCCTAATTCGTTGAGCAACTCCATGTTGGCTGCGATGGTGGTATTGAATATCTGACGCCGACTGATATCGTCGCCCGCCTTGGCAATGGCCTGATGCACCTTGCGCCGCAGCGCACGTTGCGGTTCGTCGAGCGTATCCAGGTTTAGCAATGGAACGGTGCCGGCGGTGGCGTGTTCATACACCTGGCGCCACAATCGCTTGAGAAATCGCGCCGCGCCCTCGACGCCAGAATCCGACCACTCCAGCGCCTGATCCGGTGGCGCGGCGAACATCATGAACAGGCGCACCGTATCCGCACCGTAGCGCTCGATCAGGGGTTGTGGGTCGACCGTATTGCCCTTGGACTTGGACATCTTGGCCCCATCCTTGAGCACCATGCCCTGAGTGAGCAACCGGACGAAGGGCTCGTCGCCTTGCACCAGGCCTTCGTCGCGCATCAGCTTGTAGAAGAATCGTGCATAGAGCAGATGTAGCACGGCATGCTCAACGCCACCGACATATTGATCCACCGGTAACCACTGCTGCGCCTGCGCATCGACCATGCCCGTCTCGCAGTGCGGTGAAGCAAAGCGGGCGTAATACCAGGACGATTCGAAAAAAGTGTCGAACGTGTCGGTCTCGCGCCGCGCAGGCCCGCCGCAGCTTGGGCACGACGTTTCGTAGAACTCGGGCATGCGCGCCAAGGGTGAGCCGGAACCCTCCAGCTCGATATTCTCGGGCAGTACCACCGGCAATTGATCGTCCGGCACCGGCACCGCGCCGCAATCCTCACAGTGGACCATCGGGATCGGACAGCCCCAGTAGCGCTGGCGCGACACACCCCAATCGCGCAGTCGGAAATTGACCTGACGTTCGCCGCGGCCCTCCGACTCCAAGCGGGCTGCGATGGCCTCAAAGGCCTCCGCGGAGGACAGGCCATTGAACTCACCCGAGGCGACGAGCATCCCCTTGGCCGTGTAGGCACCCGCTTCCAGATCGACGGTGTCGTCGTTCACCGGCGCGATCACCTGCTTGATCGGCAATCCGTAGGCATGTGCGAACTCCCAATCGCGCTGGTCGTGCGCGGGCACGGCCATCACTGCCCCGGCGCCGTATTCGATCAGCACGAAGTTCGCTACCCACACCGGCACCGGCTCGCCTGTCAGTGGGTGAATCGCGCGGTAACCCGTATCCATACCGCGCTTCTCCGCGGTGGCCAGCGCAGCCTCCGCGGTGCCCGTGTGCTTGCAATCCGCAATGAAGGTGGCGAGCGCAGGGTTATCGCGCGCGGCCCGTTCGGCCAGCGCGTGCTCGGGCGCCACGCCAACATAGGTCACGCCCATCAGCGTGTCGGGACGGGTAGTGAATACTCGCAACGGCGTATTGAAACCCTCAACGTCGAAGGTCAGCTCGATACCTTCCGAACGCCCGATCCAGTTGCGCTGCATGGCTCGCACCTGTTCCGGCCAGCCGGTCAAACCGTCGAGGTCGTCCAGTAGCGCCTGAGCGTAATCGGTGATCTTCACGAACCACTGCGGAATCTCGCGGCGCTCCACTAATGCGCCGGAACGCCAGCCTCGACCGTCGATAACCTGCTCGTTGGCGAGCACAGTCTGGTCAACCGGGTCCCAGTTCACCACCGATAGTTTCTTGTAGACCAGTCCCTTGCGGAACAAGCGCGTGAACAACCACTGCTCCCAGCGGTAGTATTCAGGGCGACAGGTCGCCAGCACGCGCGACCAGTCATAGCCCAAGCCAAGGCGCTTGAGCTGACCACGCATGTAATCGATATTGTCGTAGGTCCAGCGCGCCGGCGGCACGTTGTTTTTGATCGCGGCATTTTCCGCAGGCAGACCGAAGGCGTCCCAACCCATCGGCTGCAGCACATTTCGCCCCTGCATGCGCTGATAGCGTGAGATCACGTCACCAATGGTGTAGTTCCGCACATGTCCCATGTGCAGCCGCCCAGAGGGATAGGGAAACATCGACAGACAGTAGAATTTCTCGCGCGACGCGTCCTCGCGGGCCTGGAAGGTCTGATGGGTCTCCCAGTACGCCTGTGCGGCCTGCTCCACCTCGGCGGCGTCGTATTGCTCCTGCATAGCCTTGCCCATGTCCCTATCAAGAAGGCGGGAAGCTTACCAGCGCCGAACACGACGCGGCAATCGACGCCGCACCACGCCCCTGTAGCCTATGGAGTAGAATTGAATCAACCCACTCGCCGGAGACAACCCGCATGAGCAAAGACGACCCCAAAGCACATCTGAGCGAGGCCTATACGCGCATGATCGAACGCGCACGCACGACTGCGGAAGATGCCGGCAAACGCCTGGAACTCGCAGTCGACGAGGCCCGCGACATGGCTCACGAGCTGGGCGAGCTGACCCGCGACGAGGCCGAACTGCTGGCCGAATACGTCAAACGCGATCTGCAGGACCTGGGCGCCTATCTTGGTAGCACCGGACACGACCTGCGCGGCTGGTTCGTAATGGACAAAACGCTGGTCGAAGCACGACTGTTCGAGCTGATGACCTCGGTCGCGGACAAGACCAATCTGGCGCTCGCCGAATTCTCGCGCAATCTGCACGAGCCGGCGGTCTGGCGCACCGGTGAAATCACCGGCCCCGGCGTACTCGCGTGCCTCGACTGCGGCAAGACGCTGCAACTGGCCAAACCCGGCCGCATACCCCCCTGCCCGCACTGCAGTGCCACCCGCTTCCGCCGCCAACATGGCCTGCCTTCGGATTAAAGACGCCTACCCGGGAACGAACGACCGCGCGGGGCGTCAACCCCGCCCGTAGCTATCCTCGAAACGCACGATATCGTCCTCGCCGAGGTAGCTGCCAGACTGCACCTCGATCATCTCCAGCTCGATGCGGCCCGGATTTTCCAGTCGGTGCTTCACCCCTAGGGGTATGAAGGTCGACTCGTTTTCGGCCAGCGTGAAGACCTCATCACCGCGCGTCACACGTGCGGTGCCGCGCACCACGATCCAGTGCTCGGCACGATGGTGGTGCATCTGTAGCGACAACCGTTCGCCGGGCTTGACGGTAATCCGCTTGACCTGGAAACGCTCACCCAGACTGATGCCTTCGTAGGCACCCCAGGGACGCAATACACGGCGGTGATTCACGCTTTCATTGCGGCCCTCGCGCTTGAGCTGACCGACGACCTCTTTGACCTCCTGCACGCGGTCGCGCGAGGCGACCAACACGGCATCAGCCGTCTCCGCCACCACCACGTCCGACAAGCCCAGCACGGCCACCAATCGGTGTTCCGCATGGACATAGCTGTCGCGGCAATCCAGCGCGATCACGTCGCCCTCCAGACAGTTGCCGGCCTCGTCCCGCGGCCCCACTTCCCATAGCGCCTGCCAGGAACCGACATCATTCCAACCGGCGTCGAGTGGCACCACTACGGCATCGTCTGTGCGCTCCATCACGGCATAATCGATCGAGTCGCTGGGGCTCGCAGCGAAGGCCTCTGCGTCCAGGCGCAGAAAATCCAGATCCTCGCGTGCCAGGGCATGGGCGCTGCGAACGGCTTCGAGAATGGCGGGGGCATGGGTCTCCAACGCCCGCAGGTAGCGCTCGGCAGTGAACAAAAACATCCCGCTGTTCCACCAGTGACGCCCACCGGCTACATATGCCTCGGCGGTTTCGAGATTCGGCTTCTCGACGAAGCGCGACACACGGCGGGCCGATCCGTTATTCACAGGCTCGCCGGCCTCGATGTAGCCATACCCGGTCTCCGGGCGCGTCGGCACCACCCGAAGGTCACCAGTGCGCCGGCCTGCGCGGCGGGGAGCGCGGCGGATATCGCGGCGTGGAATGCAGCGGTGTCGTTGATCAAATGGTCGGCAGGCAACACCAGCATCAAGGTCTGCGGGTCGCTGGCAGCCAAGTCCAGTGCCGCCGCCGCGATTGCCGGCGCGGTATTGCGACCCGCCGGTTCCAGCAGAATTCGTCCCTGCACGCCGATGGCGCGCAGCTGCTCGGCAACCATGAAACGTTGTTCGTCGTTGCCGATCACACAGGGCGCGCCCAGACCTGGGAAACCCTCGAGGCGTCGCAGCGTGGTCTGGAACAAGCTCAGTGCACCGACCAAGGGGATGAATTGCTTGGGATAAGCGTGGCGCGACAGCGGCCACAGGCGGGTGCCGGACCCCCCGAGAGTATGACTGGGACGATATGTGTCACGATCAGGATACCTTTCGTTGTTGACGGCGCAGAGCCGCGAGCGACAGCCACCCCAATATCAGCACCGCGAACGACGACCAGACCACCGGCCCGTTGCCGAGGCGTACGTAGGGCGTGGCGCCCCCCATCGGACGAACCTCGGCACTGATCACCTCGGTGCGATCCATATCCGCCAGTGCAATGATCTCACCCTTGGGGCCGATGATTCCGGAGATTCCCGTATTCGCCGCACGCAGCAGGTAGCGTCCGGTTTCGAGAGCGCGCATGCGCGCGATCTGCATGTGCTGAGCGGGTTCCAATGAATCGCCAAACCAAGCGTCGTCGCTGACGTTGACCAGCAGACTCGCCTGCGGCAGACCCCGGATGACGAGATCGCCATAGGCATCCTCGTAGCAAATCGACACGTCAACCACCTGCCCTGCCGCGTGAACCGTATACCTCCCCTGCCCCGCACTCAACCCGGACATCGGCACGTCCATGCGACGATACAACCCGCCCAGCAGGCGCTTGAGCGGCATGTATTCGCCGAATGGCACCAGATGGTGTTTGAAGTAAAACTCGGGAGGCCCTTCGCCGAGGCTCGCCACGGCATTGTATATTCGTTGCCCTTGTTGCACGAACAACCCGACCATCAAGCCTGAGCCGTGTTTTTTAGCCTCCGCGGCAAGCGGGTCGAGATAGCTTTTGGCCACCTGTCGATACAGCGCCGGCACTGCACTCTCCGGCCAGACGATCAGCCGGCTGTCCCAATGGGCACGCGTCAGATCCCGATACCGCGCCAAGGTATGCTCGAATTCGCTCGGGTGCCACTTGACCTCTTGCGGCACGTTGCCTTGCACCACGCTCACCCGCATCGGTGCGCCCGTGGGGTGCGTCCAATCGATGTGCCTCAGCGCACCGGCACTGAACCAGAGGACTCCGGCCGCCAGCAACGCGCCAGCGCGCACAGGCACGCGCCGCCCGATCATAGCCATAACGAGCAGACCGGCCAGTATCGCCATCAGCCAACTGACGCCATAGTCGCCCAGCACGGGCGCCAGCCCTCCTGGCGCACTGGCAACTTGACTGTCGCCCAGCAACAACCAGGGGAACCCGGTAAACAACGTCCCACGCAACCATTCGAACGCCGTCCACAACGCCGGCCAGACCAGGATGAGCCGCACACTCAACGGCAGGCCACCAAAACGCGAGGCCACCCAGCCCATCACACCGGGGTAGAGCGCGAGTATCAGCACAAATACGCTGGCGAGCGGCAGGGCCAGCGCCTGCATGTACGCGCCGAACAGGGACAGCCCTGCGGTGATCCAGGAAACACCGAAACCGAAAAACCCGATGCCAAACAAGTAGCCGCGCCACGCCATACGGCGCGGGCTCGCCTCGATCCAGCTCAAAAACAGCAATGCAGGCCCGATCAGCGCCAACGGCGCCACCGAATAGGGCGCGAAGGCGACGACCGTCAGCAAGCCGGCCATCAGAGCGAGCAGATCGACGAGCCACGGTCGTCCGCTCAGGGCCTTGATCCTCATGCGACTCAGAGCGCGTCGCCGGGCGCCGGTATCGGCTGCACGCGAAGCTCCAGCAGATACACTCGGCGATTATCGGCACGCAGTACGCGGAAGCGGAAGCGATCGAGGTCGATCACTTCGCCGCGCTTAGGCACGCGCCCGACGCGGTTGATGATCAGCCCACCGATAGTATCGAACTCCTCGTCGCTGTAAGCCGTACCGAAGTGCTCATTGAAGTCCTCGATCGGCGTCAGCGCCTTGATGGTGTAGTGCCCATCGTCGTGCAGCAGGATCAGGCCCTCGCCCTCCACCTCGTCGTGCTCGTCGCCGATATCGCCGACGATCTGCTCGAGCACATCCTCGATGGTGACCAGACCGGCCACGCCGCCATATTCGTTGACCACGATGGCCATATGATTACGCGTATTGCGGAAATCTTTGAGCAGGACATTGAGACGCTTGCTCTCCGGTACAAATACCGGTGGACGCAACAAGTCCTGGGGATCAAAGCGCTCGTCCGCCTGACGGCAGTAGCGCAGCAAATCCTTGGCCAACAGGATACCGACGACCTCGTCGCGACTGTCGCCGATCACGGGATAGCGGGAATGCCCGGAGTCGAGCACACTGGCGAGAATACTGTCGAGGCCGTCGCTACGATTAACCACCTCCATTTGCGCGCGCGGCACCATGATGTCGCGCGCCTGCATGTCGGCCACCTCGAACACCCCCTCGATCATCGCGAGGGCATCGACATCCAGCAGTTCCCGATCATGCGCACTGCGCAGCAGCTCCACCAGCTGTTCGCGGTCCTGCGGTTCGCCCAACAGGGCACGGCTCAAGCGCTCCAGCCAGCCTAGCTGGCCGGAGCGCTTACTGGATCGATCTTCCATTAATGCATACGTCTCGCGTCGTGGTATGCGGCAGTCGCCGCGGTGCTAGGGGACCGAAAAATAAAGACGTCGCGCCGGCCAGTCCCTTATTCGTATGGATTGTCATAGCCTAACTGCCGGAGAATTTCGATTTCAAGCGACTCCATACGCGTCGCCTCATCGTCGGATTCGTGGTCGTGCCCCTGCAGATGTAATAGACCGTGAATCACCATGTGCGCGTGGTGCGCCTCGATCGACTTACCCTGAGCTTCGGCCTCGGCCTCGACCACCGGCACACAGATCACCAGATCGCCAAGGTGCGAATCATCCACACCGGGCGGCAGCTCGAAGGGGAAAGACAAGACATTGGTCGGCTTGTCGCGTCCACGATACGTGCAGTTGAGCGCACGCGATTCTTCCGCATCCACGTAACGCAGCAACAACGAACGCCCCGGCACACACATCGCGGCCTCAGCCCAGGTCTGCAAACAGTCATCGCTCGGCCCACCCGCCGTGATCGCCCGCTGCACCTCGATTTCGACCCGTGCCACCCTAACTCTGCTCGAAGCTGGCATAGGCCCGTACGATGCGCTGCACCAGTGGATGACGGACCACGTCGCTGGCATTGAAGAAGGTAAAACTCACACCATCAACCGACTTGAGCACCTCGATGGCCTGACGCAATCCCGATTCCACGTTGCGCGGCAGATCCACCTGCGTCACGTCACCGGTCACCACCGCGGTCGTGCCGAAACCAATGCGGGTCAGAAACATTTTCATCTGCTCGACGGTCGTGTTCTGTGCCTCATCAAGGATCACAAAGGCTTCGTTGAGCGTACGCCCGCGCATGAAGGCCAAGGGCGCTATTTCGATAATATTGCGTTCGAGCAGCTTGACCACCCGCTCGGGCCCAAGCATCTCGTAGAGGGCATCGTAGATCGGACGCAAATAGGGGTCGACCTTCTGCGTGAGGTCGCCGGGCAGGAAGCCCAGACGCTCACCCGCCTCCACGGCCGGGCGCACCAGTACCAGTCGACGTACCGCATCGCGCTCCAACGCATCCACCGCGCTGGCCACGGCC
This sequence comes from Acidihalobacter yilgarnensis, assembly GCF_001753245.1. Lineage (NCBI taxonomy): Bacteria > Pseudomonadati > Pseudomonadota > Gammaproteobacteria > Chromatiales > Ectothiorhodospiraceae > Acidihalobacter > Acidihalobacter yilgarnensis. The sequence goes on from NZ_CP017415.1 coordinate 2,561,444, forward strand.
AGATAGGTTTTGCCGGTGCCCGCGGGCCCAATGCCGAAGGTCAGATCATTCGTTTGTATCTGATGCAGATAGCGCGCCTGCCGCGGGCCCCGGGCACGGATCAAGCCTCTGCGCGTGCGCAACTCGACCGACTGGATATCCGCCGTTTCCTCTGGCGGCAGTGCCTCCGCACCACATTCCTGCAGACACAAATGCACCCTCTCCGGCGTGATGTCCTCCGTGCCGGTACTCTCGTAGAGCGCGCGCAGCACCCGCGCGGAGACTTCAAGGGCCGCAGGTTCCTGCCCTATCAGAGAAAAGTGACCACCCCGATTATTGACCTCGACGCCGAGGCGGCGCTCGATCAATCTCAGGTGTTCGTCGAATTGTCCGCAGAGGTTGGCTAGCCGGGTGGTGCTGGCAGGTTCTAGCGTCAGATTGAGCGTTGCAGGGTGGGCGACGGCCGTCATTGTGGCCGATCCGCCTCGTCGTGAAGTCGCTGCTTGCGCGCGCTCATGCCCACGCCACCTCGGCCGGTGCCGCCGTATCGGCCAGAACGCCGCGCAATGAATTAGGTAATACCTCAGTAACGCGCACCTCGGCGAACTGACCGATCAGCGCCGGGTCACCCTGGAAGTTGATCACCCGATTGTTCTCCGTGCGCGCGGCCAGCCAGTTTGGATCCTTGCGTGACGGTCCGGTTACCAGCGCCGTCTGCACCGTGCCGATCATGGCCCTGCTGATCACAGCCGCCATTTCGTTAATGCGCGTCTGCAGACGCGAGAGGCGCGCCTTCTTGACCGTCATCGACACGTTGTCCTCATAGGCCGCAGCCGGCGTGCCGGGGCGCGCGCTGTAGATGAAACTGAAAGACTGGTCAAAACCAACGTCCTCGATCAGCTGCATCATTTCCTCGAAGTCCTCGTCGGTTTCGCCCGGAAAACCCACGATGAAGTCCGACGACAGGCACAAATCGGGTCTGACCTTGCGCAATCGGCGGATTTTGGCTTTGTATTCGAGAGCGGTATGACCACGCTTCATCGCCGCCAGAATACGATCGGAACCATGCTGTACCGGTAGATGCAGATGGCTAACCAGCTGTGGCACCTCGGCGTAGACCTGGATCAGCGAGTCGCTGAATTCGACCGGGTGCGAAGTGGTGTAGCGAATGCGGTCGATACCCTCAATGGCGGCGACGTACTGGATCAACAAGGCGAGATCGGCGATCTCGCCGTCCACCATCGGGCCCCGATAGGCATTCACGTTCTGCCCCAGCAGATTAACCTCGCGCACGCCCTGCGCGGCCAGCAACGCAACCTCCGCGATCACATCGTCGAAGGGCCGGCTCACTTCCTCACCGCGGGTATAGGGCACCACGCAATAGGTGCAGTACTTGCTGCAACCTTCCATGATCGACACGAAGGCGGTCGGTCCCTCGGCACGCGGCTCGGGCAGATGGTCGAATTTCTCGATCTCGGGGAAGCTGATATCGACCACCGGCGCGCGCTCTCGGCACACTGAAGCGACCATCTCGGGCAGTCGATGCAGTGTTTGTGGGCCGAACACGATATCCACGAAGGGCGCCCGCTCACGCAGCGCCTCGCCTTCCTGACTGGCAACACAGCCGCCGACGCCGATGATCAGATCCGGGCGCTGCAACTTCAGCTCGCGCCACCTGCCGAGCAGGGAAAACACCTTTTCCTGTGCCTTTTCGCGGATCGAGCAGGTATTGACCAGCAGGATGTCGGCCTCTTCCGCCGTGGTGGCGGCCCGCGCACCCCGAGCTTCGCGCAGCACGTCCAGCATCTTGCTGGAATCGTACTCGTTCATCTGACAACCCTGGGTCTGGACGTAAACCTTTTCGTGCATGGGGCGGCGACCGCTGGAAACGCAATGGAAAGGCGCATTCTATCAGAACTTAACGCCACGGCGCGCTTGCCACAGCACCGCCGTAGCACTAGATTTTCATTACACCCAACAGGGATATGACTCGCCATGACGGCACCCGACAAACCCACCCACACCGACAGCGGCGGACACATCCCCTCACCCGCCAACCCGCTGCAACGTCACGAACCACTACCTTGGCACCACCCCAAGCCACCGGAAGAAGACCCGGATGCGCCCGAACGGGTGCGGCGAATTCTGGCCAACGCCAGCTATCGCGAAGCCATCGAAGACAGTGATTTCCTACGCGACGACCAAACCCGCGGACCGCGCCTGCAGCTCGACTACCTCAAACCGGAGCTGACCTTGCGCGACCACGGCATCGAGCACACTGTCGTCGCCTTCGGCAGCACGCGCCTGGTCGAACCCTCCGCCGCCCAAGCTCATGTCGACACCCTGCGCGCACAGGTCGCGGAACACCCCGACCATGCTCCGGCCCGGCGACAATTGGCTACCGCCGAACGCATTCTTGCCAAGAGCCGCTATTACGACGTCGCGCGCGAATTTAGCGCCATCGCCAGCCAAGCCGGGCGTCATGCCCATGGTGGACGACTGGTGGTCATGACCGGCGGCGGACCCGGCATCATGGAAGCCGCCAACCGTGGCGCGCACGATACCGGTGCCGAATCCGTAGGACTGAACATCCGTCTGCCGCACGAACAGTATCCCAATCCCTACATCACGCCCGCCTTATGCTTCCGCTTTCACTACTTCGCGATGCGCAAACTGCATTTCCTGTTGCGTGCTCGCGCCCTGGTCGCCTTCCCGGGCGGCTTCGGCACGCTCGACGAACTCTTCGGTACGCTGACTCTGGTGCAGACCCGCAGCATCGCGCCGGTGCCCATCGTCCTGGTCGGCGAGTCTTACTGGCGGCGCGCGATCGACTTTGCCTATCTCGCCGACGAAGGCGTCATTGACCCGGAAGACATGGAGCTATTCTGGTATGCGGAAAGCGCGCAGGAAATCTGGGACGGCATCCTCGCGTGGTACGAGGCCGCAGGTAAACCGCTGATCGAGCAAGCCGACACCCACGCCGAGTGAGTTGCCTCACCTTCACGGGAGAACCACCTGCGTGCCGGGGTCGAGGACGGCCGCCTGCCCGACTCGCCACCCATATTTCTGGACTCGCCGATGGCCATCTCCGCCACCGAAATCTTCCGGCGCCACCCAGAATGCTACGATGCCGATGCCCTGGCGCTGCTCGCCGGCGGCCAGGACCTCTTCGCCGCGCCCAATTTGCGCTTTACCCGCGAAGCCCCACAATCGATGGCCTTGAACCAGATACACGGCGGCGGCGTGATCATGGCGGAATCCGGCATGTGTACCGGCGGCCGGGTACGCCACCACCTGCGCCACCATCTCTGGCGCACCGACAGCAGCGTAATCTTCGTGGGTTATGCGGCGCGAGGCATGCCCGCCCGACGAATCATCGACGGGGCGGACAGCCTGCACCTGTTTGGCGAAGATATCCCGATACGCGCACGCATCCATACCATCGGCGGATTCTCCGCGCATGCCGATCAGGCCGAGCTGCTGGCCTGGCATATGCGCACCGGATCACCCGAACTAACCTTCCTGCCTGGTCCACGGCGAACCCGAAGCGATGAGCGCCTTCGCCGACAAACTACCGCCCGCTGCGCGCGTGGAGCAACCGCGCCTGCACGCTGGCTTCGCGCTCTGAGCGCTAGGCGACGATTCCGGCTCAATCGCGATGTCCGTCACCGCCATAACCATATCCGTAGTCGCGGCCATCATCACCCCGGCGGTATCTATCGCCGCGATGATGTTCGCGCCACTCGTGACGTCGCCAAGCCCGCCTCGCCTCACGGTGGCGCCAGTCACCGCGATATCCGGGATGATACTCATCCACCCGTATGGGTGGCCGCACGACGACAACCGGCGGCGGCGCGATCCAGGCGCGCACCGGCCCCATATTCAGGCCGAACCACATGCCGCCATCGTTGTCAGCACGCGCCACGAGGCTACTGCTCATCAGCAAGACGCCGACACCCAGAGCCAAAACCGTCTTTTGTATTTGATTAGGCATTTCCATTTCCTCCCGGCAACCTTGCTCGCGACTGTATATACCGATACGGCGCATCGAATTCACCACCGTTGAACACAGTTTCTGCGGTCATGCATGAACACTGGCTGAATCGATGAAACGCGGCGCAACCCTAGCCTGGAGCCAACGGCATTCGCCACTGTCGGCAACTGGCGACAGTGTTCGCGCGAGGGAACTTCCGGCACAATACGCGTTCTAATTGTCCGGTCTGCTTGGTCAACGCGCCAGGCAGGCGAGACAGGGGGAAATCGATAAGGGACCCGTCGATCGGCGGTCCCGGCGTGAATGATCTGGACTTGCGATCAGTCTTGCACGAACATATCGCAACCCTTCTGAATCGTATCCGGCATCACCACCGGCATTCATCACACCTCAAGGAGAAAAAAGGATGAAAGTCAATGCCATACGCGGTTCAGCGGCGTCAGTGGCGCTCATCTCCCTGGCCCTGCTAGGGGGTTGTGCCACTACCGCCCAAACCGCTGCGCCCGCGCCCGTTGCGCCGCCCGCCCCCGTCGCCAAGCCCACACCGCCTCCGCCGCCTCCGGCACCGGTCAAGCCCACCCAAATGACGTCATACACCGTCATGAAGGGCGACAACCTGTGGCACATCGCTGGGATGCAGGATGTCTATTCCAATCCCTACGAATGGCCGCTGATCTATAAGGCCAATGCAGGCAAGATCAAGGACCCTGACCTGATCTTCCCCGGCGAAAACCTGACGATCAATCAGGATGCAAGCACGATGGAAATCGATGCGGCGATCTACCACGCCAAACGTCGTGGCGCCTGGAAGCTCGGACACCCGACCTCCAGCGATCTGAAGTATCTCAAGGAAAGCGCGGCCTCGTTCCTGAAGGCCAAATAAGCGTTCCACCCGCGCCGCCGGCCCACATGGGCTGGCGGCCGGTTGACACAGCAGCTTCACGGTCTTCCTTTCGAGTCAAATCGAGTCAAATTTTGTCAAACTTTTCAGCCGCTTAAATCCCCCCTCCAGTGCTACAATCCGCCACGGGCCACATGCAAATACCTCGGGTCACAAGCGGGCTCACAGCACCTCAGGCAGGGATGAGCGATGAACAGAATCCTCATGACACGCGCACTGCTCGCCAGCACAGTCCTCCTCGCAGGACTGATGACCGCCACGGCTGTCAAAGCCGATCGCGGTGACTGGCACGGCGACTACAGACACTTCGACCGCGGCGACCGCTGGTACCACGACGACCACGACGGTCGGTTCGGCTGGTGGTGGACGCAGGCCCGAGGCTGTGGTATTTCCAGACTCGCCCCGCCTGGCCGTACGCCTACCCCCGTTATCGCTACGAGTACCCATATGAATATCCGTATGAATATCCGTACGGGTACTCGTATGAATATCCGAACCCACCCGTCGTGGTAGTACCACCATCGCAACCTGCAGCCCCGCCGCCACCGCCACCGCCACCGCCACCGCCACCGCAGCAATACTGGTACTACTGCGAAGGCGCCAAGGCATATTACCCCTATGTAAGCACCTGTCCGGGCGGCTGGCGTAAAGTCCCCGTCACGCCACCCGCCGTCGATCACAGGTGAACGTGCCCATGAACGACTCCCGTCTCTTCTGCTCGCCGTCGTCGCGACCGGGCTGCTGGGCGGTTGCGCCACCCTGCCGCAAACGCCCACCGTCGCGGTCATGCCCGGACCGGGTAAGCCCTTCGATCAGTTCCAGCGCGACGACCTCGTATGTCGCCAATACGCCCGCCAACAGGTCGGCGTGGACCCCAATGCGGTCGCCCAACAACAGGTGGTGTCGGGCGCTGCGGTAGGCGGCGCCCTAGACCTTCTCGGCGGCCTGATCATGGGCGGCGACGACCCCGGCTTGACGCGTTCCATGACGGGTGCGGGACTGCTAATGGGTTCCGCGATGGGCGCCGGCGCCGCCCAGCAAAGCGGCATGACCCGATGCGCGACAAGCCCCGTCGTTCAGGGCTGGGAAGGATAGCGCTGGCGGCGTAGCCGCCTGTTGTTCTTGCGGTCTTGAGCAGTGTGGCCTTATGCCATACCATGAGCGACATGAAGACCCACGTCAGTTATCGCCTATCTGAAGAAGCCCTTCGGTTGTTGAAGCGCCTGGCCGCGGCCAAAGGGATCAGTATGGCGTCGGTTCTGGAGATCGCGATCCGAGAAGCTGCTAAAAAGGAATCGCTGCGTTGAACCGCCGCCAAGCCTTCAAGTACGCACTCATGCCGACCGGCGAACAGCAGCGCCAGATGCGCCGCTTCTCGGGTGCGTGCCGGTTCGTGTTCAACGAGGCACTGGAACTGCAAAAGCGTCGCTACGCGAGCGGCGAGTCGGGTCTCGGCTACGCCGGACTGTGCAAGGCGCTCACCGGTTGGCGCAATGGCGCCTCGCTGCCCTCCGGGCGCGGGGCGCCCTGGCTTGCCGATGCGCCCGTTCACCCGTTACAGCAATCGCTCAAGGACCTGGGTCGCGCCTACGCCAATTTCTTCGCCAAGCGTGCCGACTTCCCGCGCTTCAAGAAGAAAGGCCAGCACGACAGCTTCCGCTACCCCGACCCGAAGCAGCTCAAGCTCGATCAGGGCAACAGCCGCCTCTTCCTACCCAAGCTTGGCTGGCTGCGTTACCGCAACAGCCGGGACGTGCTCGGCACGGTGAAGAACATCACCGTCAGCCAGTCGTGCGGTCAGTGGTTCGTGTCGATCCAGACCGAGCGCGAGGTCGCGCAGCCCATCCCGCAAGGCGATGCGATCGGCATCGACATGGGTATTACGCGCTTTGCCACGCTCTCGGACAGTTCGTTCTACGCGCCACTCAATAGCTTCAAGCACCACCAGGCTGGGCTGCGCAAGGCGCAACAAGCCCTGAGCCGCAAAACCAAGTTCAGCAACCACTGGAAGCGGGCGCGAGCCCGCGTCCAGCGCATTCACGCCCGCATCGGCAATGTCCGCCGCGACTACCTGCACAAAGCCACGACCACGATCAGCCAAAACCACGCGCTCGTGTTCGTCGAAGACCTGCGGGTACGGAATCTGTCCAAGTCGGCGTCCGGCACCACCGAGAACCCTGGGAAAAACGTTCGCGCCAAGTCTGGCCTGAACAAGGCCATCCTTGATCAGGGCTGGTTCGAGTTCCGGCGTCAGCTGGACTACAAACTGGCGTGGCAGGGTGGCTGGCTAGTCGCCGTACCACCGCAGAACACCAGCCGCACCTGCCCGTGCTGCGGCCATGTCTCGGCGGACAACCGGCAGACACAGGCGCAATTTCGCTGCGTTGAATGCGGCTTCGAGGAAAACGCCGATGTGGTCGGCGCGATCAACGTACTAAGGGCGGGACACGCCCGGTTCGCCTGTGAAGTGAGCGGTGCAACAATGCCGCCAGCAGCAGGAACCCACCGAAGCGACTCAGGGGTGGCTCAATGCCGCGCCTGAGCGCCGTAGGAATCTCCGCCCTTCCCGCGCAAGCGGTGGCCGCAGGCCAAGGGCGGGGAGGATGTCAAGCTGCAAAGACGTTACAACGTCGCCTATATGCAATGCATGTACGCCAAGGGCAATGCCGTACCCGGATTTCCGGCCCCCCGCTACACGCCACCTCCGCCACCCGGCTATCCACCTCCGCCACCTCCGCCCCCCGGCGCGAGGTAAGGTCGCAACGTGGAAAGGCGGCGACGTCAGGACGCGGGCTGACGGGCGAACACCTCGCTCATCCCACCGCCCGCCAGTTCATGGGAGATTTCCTTACCATTATCGCTGACCGTATAAGTCTCAGCGCGAATCACCGTGGGCGTAGTCTTGAGCCACACCATCACCTGATTGCCCTTGATGTCGTAATGATCCACCGCCGTGCGGCTCTTCTGCCCGTCCTGGGTAACAATCATCGCCGACGACGTGAATTCGAGCGTCATCCCCTTGCTGAACGGCGCCGCAAGCCCACCCAGCACCGAACCCAGGTCGCCCCCGCCCGAATACCGCTCGAAGGTCCATCGACCTAATAACGGGTTGTTCAGCGAACAGCCCGTCAACAGCAAGGCCCCCAGAATCCCCAACACCCATATTCCGCGATACCACGCCCGCATCCGATTCTCCGTTCATGTCGGGGGACTCCCCAGATCGCTGATTTTACATGCACCGCCGACGCGGCCGAAATGAACTAGGGTCCGTTCACACTATTGGGCAACTGGCTTTTCGTGGCTCGCTAGGCGCCGCAAGCGTGGTGCAGCCTGTTACATAAGCGAGCGGCAACACCGCGAGACGCGAAAAGCGGCCGGCCCTACGGGTGCGACTGAAAAGCCACCACTCGGCGTTGTAAGGCGTTTACCCAAAGTGTTGCGAAACGTCTCTTCTCAAATAACCCAAGGATTAAGAACTTCCACCCCTGCTGCCTGAAAGGGGCCCGTATCTCGCGTGGCCACGACAAAACTGTTGGCTGCTGCGATAGCAGCGATAAAGCCGTCAGGTGCAGCAATGGCGATTCCCGCCATTTTTGTCTTCGTCATCAACTCAGCATAAGCTTGCGTGCAACTCATATCGAAGGGCAGCACACGCCCGACGAAGAGGGGCAAGACCTGCTTTTCCAGGTGCGCTTTCAATCCATCCCGACGTTTACCCGAAGGGAGGAGCGCAACACCCATGCGCAACTCTGCCACCGTGATGGCAGAAAGACAGAGAGTTTCCAGCGGCTGTGCGTCGAGCCACTCTATGATTCGTGGTTCCGGATCACGACGCAGAGGTTCTGAGACCACGTTGGTATCGAGCAGAATCATTCAAAGCTCAAGATCTGTGCTGGTGTCTGATCACGCACCTGCTCGATAATGGCGAATTCCGAGTCGCTCAGTCTTGCCTCCCGCCCGATACCAGCCAGTAACGAGCCTAATTTCACCCGTCCTTCCGGCTTCACGGCTTGCTCAAGGATCTCGCGAATTTCCGCCTCAGCGCTTCGGCCATGTTGGGCGGCCCGCACGCGCAATGCGCGGCGCACCTCTTCAGGCACATTTCTAACCGTTATGGATGACATGATAGCAACACCTCTCTTCGACATCATTGATGACATTTTACTAATTTGCAATCATGCTCACAACAACACTTTAGATAAACAGCTTGTCGGCGTTGCTCGTCGCTTATTTGGAATAACCAAACGGCACTCCTCGCGTCTTGATCGGCGGCTTTTCAGTCACAACAGCATGCCGCCCAATAGTGTGAACAGACCCTAGCCCCTGACGGATCGAGCTTGTGCAATTTGCGACAAAGCGTCGTACGGCTAATCCCGAGCGGTATACCCCCGGAACCAAGTAGCGCTGCCACTTAGAGTCCAATCACCTCATCCCATGGCATGAGGCCATGAACGGAGGGACATCGACAGGAAGGCTCTCATAGCCTCCGATTCCTCGCCCACTCGCGCGCGCTGAATCTGCGCGCCTTGCACACCCCTCAGGTCACTCAGTGGGACATCCGCACCACCGTAGCCGCGTTCACGACGCCCGGCGCCTCAGTCCCGCCCGCATTCCCCAAAGCCCCAGCAACGGCCCCGGCACCAGTAGCCAGATCACCGCCGTGCCCAGCGAAGCCCATAGCTGGGTCGTCAGCTCAATGGCCAGCACCGTGAGCATGAAACCCAGACTGTTCATGATCGCCAACGCGCTGCCCATCGCATCGCCAGACACCTCCCCCGCCGCAAGCGCAGAGAACTGTGGCGAATCCGCCGCCACGGCCATACCCCAGACCGCGAGCACGAGCCAGACCGACCACAACGGCGCGGCGCCCAATACCGGGTAGGCCACGCAAACCGCGCCCGAGATCGCAAGCGCGCCCGCGGCCACCCGCGCACTGCCGAGAGACCGGCTCAGATAGCCGCCGGCCACGCAGCCCACGCCGCCCAGCGCAATGAACGCGAACGACAGCATCGCCGTGGTCTGCGGTATCCAATGCGCCCTCGCCACCAGCGGCGCGATCAGCAATGGCGCCAGCGTCCATACCGCGTACAGCTCCCACATATGGCCGAAATATCCCCAGGCCGCCGCGCGAAAACCAGGACTTGCGAAGGCGCGGAAGACGCCGCCCCAGTTCATGCGCCCAGGTGCCGGATGGTGGGGACCGTCACCCAGCCAGAGGATCGCAAGCCCGGCCAGCAAGGCCAACGCAGACGAAATCCAGACGACCGTATGCCACTCCAGCGAGGCGCCCAGCGCATGCACCAAATGCGGAAAGCCGGTGCCCAGCGCCAGCATACCCACCAGCCAGCCGAGGACCATGCCCTTTTTTTCCGGTGCCCAGCTGACCACCAGCTTCATGCCCAATGGGTAGATGCCGGCCAGCGCCAACCCGGTGACGAAACGAAAGGGCAGCCCACTGGCCACCGAATGCCCCCAGCCGGCGAACCCCGCATTGGCAATCGCACCGATCAGCGTCGACAGAAAGAAGATGCGACTCGCCCGGTAGCGATCCGCCAGACCGGACAGCGCGAACAGCAACGTGCCGGCGATAAAGCCCAGCTGTACCGCGCTGGTCAGATACCCCAAGCCCTCAGCGCCAATACCCCAGGCACGTTCGAGTTGATCGGCCACCCCATTGGCGGAAAACCACAGCGACGTGCCGCAGAATTGGGCAACAACGATGGTGACGAGCGGGAAACGTTTCATAAGGAATGCTTCCGATCGGCCGAGGAAGCCCCTAGACCGGGTGCTTTGCGCCTCGCCACCGGTATCGACCGATGTAGAGGAACGGGCGCGACGCAACCCGACACGCACCGGGGAAACTCAAGCCGCCCCGGCCACACGGTTTCAGGCTTGTCCGCTCGCGGCAGGCTGCGTTTGCTGCTCCAGCACGCTCCAGGTCAGCAGGAGTCCGGACATGAACATGAACATCTCCCACATGTGATCGCGCATGATGCTATCGACCAGACTGCGGGTGAAATAATCGAACACGACCATGCCCAGCGCTGCCGCCGCTGCAAGCCGGTGGCGCGACACCCCCGTCCACGCCCGGCGGAAAAGGGTGCCAATGAAGATCAGCCACAACACCAATCCCGGCAACCCGACGCCGTCGGTGAAATCAAGAATGCCGCTGTGGCTGTGATTCCCGCGCGCCAGGTCGGTGTGGTAGATCGCATCCACGCCATAGCCGAAGGCCTGCCCCTGAAAGCCCACACCCAAGGGATAGCGCCAAATGACATGCAGCCCCTCCTTGGCCCAGGCGATACGCTGGTAGTTTGAGACATCCACCGTTTGACCATTCGGAAACTTGGGTAATCCGCCGGTAAGCCACTCGCGGTTATGCGCCGTGTCCAGGGCGATCGGCACCGTGGCGATCAGTGTTTTCCAGCGCTGTTGGTGGCTCAGCGTATAGCCCACGAAGCCGATGCCCAGGATACCGACCAGCGCCGCGACGATTAGCTCGCGCTGCCTGCGAGCCGGCGGCGACTGGCTGATCAGCACACCAATGCTGAGCAAGGTCATCAGACCCAACAATACGGTACCGTTGCGCATGTCCTCGATATAGGAAGAAAACAGGCCGCCGGCGAACAACAACGCGATCAAAGGGTAACCCAGTCCCAGCAAGCCTTGCCGCCCCAGGCGTTTCATGATGATCTCGGCGAACAACAACGCCAGGTACATATTCGTGAGGTAATTGGCCTTATCGGGTGCCGCACCCGTCCATGAGAAGAAATCCGTACCCTCCAGCCCGCCGAAGCGACGCATCAGCTCGCCATGTTGAAGCCAGTGGATCAGGTCGACGACCACGATGAACCAGACATTCACCGCCAGCACGGCGAACAGCAGGCGCAACAGGGTCTGCCGATGATTCGGCAGGAGGCGCGCCGCCGACACGCCAATGAAAAATACAATCAGGTTGAGCAACCAGCGTCCACGAATCTCGTCCAAGACCTTGTCAGGCGCCAACGCCCAGCCGAAGACCTGGATCAGCATCCAGACCGTCAGCAGTCCGAACACCCACCACACCACGCGCGGCACCTCAACGGGCCAACGGGCTCCACGCGGCAGCCGCCTGATGCCGACGACAACCCAGACCAGAGCGGAAAACAACAGGGCGTTGCGCAGGGCGATGGTGCCCTGAATCGGCCAGATGAACATCACCGCGGTCAGCAGCGAAAGTCCCGTCCAGACATAGGGGCGGGTCGATATCCGCTCATGGTTCAGGGGCGTACTCGTCATGCATTGTCTCGTAGATAGAAGAGGGTATGAACCACCACCGGCAAGGGCGCGACCACATCGGTCGCCGGCATGCCTGGCAGGCATGCCGGGTAAGACCACACACGCGTGGAATTATTTCATCGATTGGAAAATCATTGATTGGCGAACTTGCGTTCCCAGCGCCAGGCATCGGCCACGATACGATCCAGATCGTCGTAGGCCGGCGTCCAGCCCAGCTCCCGGCGAATGCGCGTATTGTCGGCCACCAGGGCCGGCGGATCGCCGGCGCGACGCGGCGCTTCGTCGACGCGAAATTCAACGCCACTCACCCGACGCACCGCATCCGCCACCTCGCGCACGCTGTAGCCGCGCCCGTACCCACAGTTGAGCACTGCCGAGGCGCCCCCGCCGGCAAGATAGTCGAGCGCGGCAAGGTGTGCGCGCGCCAGATCCTCGATATGGATGTAATCGCGAATGCAGGTACCGTCCGGCGTCGGGTAGTCCGTGCCAAAAATCTGCAGGCGCTCGCGCTGGCCCAGAGCGGCCTGACAAGCCACCTTGATCAGGTGCGTGGCATCCGGCGTCGCCTGCCCGATGCGCGCCTCGGGGTCCGCGCCTGCCACATTGAAATAGCGCAGCGCCACATAGCTCGGCCCGCCCGCCACGCCCAGATCCATGAGCATGCGTTCGCTCATCATCTTGGATGCGCCATAGGGGTTGATCGGCACCAATGGTGCACTTTCATCAACCATCGACTGCTCCGGCATGCCGTAGACCGCCGCCGTCGAGGAAAACACGAAATGCGGCACGCCGAAGCGTTGTACGCGTTCAAGCAGACCCAACGTGTTGCGCGTGTTGTTGGCGTAATACTTGAGCGGCTCGGCCACCGATTCTGGCACCACGATAAAGGCTGCAAAATGCAGCACCGCGTCGAATCGATGGGCCTCGAATACTGCATCCAGCCGCTCACCGTCGGCCAGATCGCCCTCGACCAGGGTGCCGGACAATATTGCCCAGCGATGCCCGGTGGAAAGGTTGTCGTAGACCACCACCTCATGTCCGGCCTCGCCAAGCTGACGTACCACATGCGAGCCGATATAGCCCGCCCCACCGGTGACCAATATTTTCACGCAACCTCCTGGATTTGATGGTGGATACGCCGGACGCTCTCGTCGACGCTGGACCGGCTGCACTGAAAGGCCGGGGTGCGGGCCAGTATAGATGCCACAGATTCAATAAGCGTTGCGGTGCACGAAACCTCGCAACAAGGTCATGAAAATAATTTTCAAATCAAAACCCAGCGACCAGTGCTCGATGTAGTAAAGGTCGTGCTCGACGCGCTGCTGCATTTTCTCGACCGTATCGGTTTCACCGCGCCAGCCATTGATCTGCGCCCATCCCGTAATACCGGGTTTCACCTTGTGACGCAGCATGTAACGATCAATCATGTCGCAATACTGCGCATTGTGCTCCACCGCATGCGGGCGCGGACCAACAATGGACATACGCCCCTGCAGCACATTGACGAACTGCGGCAATTCATCGAGGCTCGTCCCGCGCAACAAGGCGCCCAACGCAGTAACGCGAGGATCACGCCGCGTGGCCTGCGTCACCCGTCCGGCTTCGGCATGCACCCGCATCGTACGAAATTTGTAGATGACGATCTCCTGCCCGTCCCAACCGTGCCGCCGCTGACGGAACAGTATCGGTCCCGGCGAACTCAGTTTGATCGCCACCGCAATCAGCAGCATCAATGGGCTAACGCTCAGCAGAATCAGCGCGGCAAGCAGTCTGTCCTCCAGCGCCTTGAGCAGACGGTTCACGCCCTGCATCGGGCTGGCCGACAGGTCGATCATCGGCACGCCCACGATTTCCGTCACGCCGTTATTGAGTAGCGAAAGCCCGAAAAGATCCGGTGCATAGCGAATATTGACCGGCGAATGACGCAGCAATTCGATCACCTGACGCAGTTCGGCACCGCGCTCCAGCGGCATCGCCACCCAGACCTCCCCCACCTGATGCTCGGTCACGAAGCTCGCCAACGCATCGAGCGGATAAACAGCCAACCCATCGTCCGCATCCTGCACAGACGCCGGCACGTCAAACAGCGCCAACACCTCCAGCCCAGACCAGTCGGCCGACCGCGCGCGCGCGGCCAGCGCCCGCCCCTGCTGATCCGCGCCCACGATCACCACCGGGCGGCGATTGTAGCCACGGCGGCGCAGCGACCGCAGCAGCCAGTAGATCGCGATCCGCAGCCCCACCAGCAACATTGCCGAAAGAAGGCCCCAATACGCCAGCCAGAGACGGGAAAAAAGCGTGGATTCGCGTACCACCACGAGGATCACCAGACCGGACAGATACACCACGAACCAGCCCATCAGCGCACGCCCTGCCGGCGCGAACATGCCTTTGGCACGCCACGAGTCATAGACCGAGAATAACGGGAAGATGATGAGCACCAACAACGCGCCGATGAGGGTCAGTGCACTGTAAGCCATCGGCAATGGCGGTGACGGCTGGTCGAAAAAGCGCAGCGCGTAGGCCAGCCAGCCCGCGACGGCCACCAGCAGGATGTCCAGCGTGCGCGTCAGCAGCGAAATGGCCGAGGCATAATCCCGAAGCAATCCGCATCTCAACATATACGTCAACAAACAACCTGTACGTAGCCGTGCATTCTAGCAACCCGGCGCCCTGTCCAGGATAGCCGCCTCAAATATCGTCGACGGCCATCGCGCGCCGGACAACCGCGGCAAACGCCGTGCGAAAGACTTGCACGGAAAAACGCTCCGCGTTGTCACGGCATTGCGCCGCTGACATAGACACGCCAACAGCCTCGAAACGTTCCATTCCTTCGACCAATGCATCGACCGTCTGCTCATCAAAAAACAGTCCGGTCCGCCCCTCGACGACCGTCTCCCGCGCGCCACCACGGCCATAGGCGATCACCGGCGCGCCAGCAGCCTGAGCCTCGACCGGCGTAATGCCGAAGTCCTCCTCCGCTGCAAACACGAAGGCCCGGGCACGGCCCATCAGCGCGGCCAGGGTCGCGCCGTCCTGATAACCCAGCAATTCGATATTCGAGTGATCGGCTGCCAACCGCGCGATGCGGTCGAACTCCGGCCCGGTCCCAATCACCTTGAGTTGCCGCCCCGGCATGCGTGCAAAGGCGGACACCACGAGATCAACGCGCTTATAGGGCACTAACCGGGACGCGGTCAGGTAGTAATCCTCCCGGACCGGTGCCGGGGCAAAGCCCTCGACATCGACCGGCGGCGGCACCACCACAGAATCGCGCCCGTAAGCCTTGCGAATACGCCGCGCGATGTAGGCGGAATTGGCCACGAACACATCCACCCCGTTTGCCGTCCGTACATCCCACAAACGAATGCGATGCAACAAATAACGCGCGAGCCAGCCCTTGAATCCACGATCCAGCCCTGATTCGCGCAAATACTGGTGCTGCAGATCCCAGGCATAGCGGATCGGCGTATGCACATAGCTGACATGCACCTGATCGGGCCCCGTCAGCACACCCTTGGCTACCGCGTGCGAACTGGATATTACCAAATCATAGCCCGACAGATCGAACTGCTCGATGGCCAGCGGCATCAATGGCAGATAGGCGCGATAGCGCCGACGCGCGCCGGGCAGGCGCTGAATGAAGCTCGTACGCGGGCGTCGCCCACCCAGAAAACCACGTTGGTCGTCGGGCAAGAAATCGCAAACCGCAAACAAGTCCGCCTGTGGATACATCAGCAAAATCTGCTCCAATACCCGCTCTGCACCCGTGTAGGTCACCAGCCAATCGTGCACCACGGCGACGCGCGTACCCTCAGGCAGCCCCGTCCCGGCAGGCATGGCATCATGCGTCACGACGGGCATATCCGATAACGGCGCGGCACGGCTCAGGCGATCCCCGGCACCGGGCCGGCAACGCGGGCGAGATCCGCGCGCATCATCATGTCGACCAGCCCCTCGAAATTCACCCGTGGCGACCAGCCCAGGCGCTCGCGCGCCTGCGTGGCATCGCCGATCAACAGATCGACCTCGGCCGGGCGGAAGAATTGCGGGTTGATACGGACCAGAACACGTCCGCTGACGCGATCCACACCCTGCTCGTCCAGCCCTTCGCCCCGCCATTCCAGGTCAATATCCGCAATGCTCGCCGCGCGTGATACGAATTCACGCACCGAATGCGTCTCGCCGGTGGCGATGACGTAATCATCCGGTTCGGCCTGCTGCAGCATGCGCCACATGCCCTCGACATAATCGCCCGCAAAGCCCCAATCGCGCCGTGCGTCCAGATTGCCCAGCTCCAGTACCTCGTCGGCCCCGTGACGAATACGCGCCAGCGCAGCGGTGATCTTACGGGTCACGAATTCGATCCCACGCAGCGGCGACTCGTGATTGAACAAAATGCCCGACGAAGCGTGCAGGCCATGCGACTCGCGATAGTTCACCGTAATCCAGTGCGCATACAGCTTCGCCACGCCGTAAGGACTGCGCGGATAGAAGGGCGTCTTCTCCGATTGCGGTACGGCCTGCGCCTTGCCGAACATCTCCGAGGTCGAGGCTTGATAGAAGCGTGCCCGCGGATTGACCAGGCGCATCGCTTCCAGGAAACGGACCGCCGATACGCCCGTCACCTCCGCCGTCAGCACCGGTTGATCCCAGGACGTGCCGACAAAACTCTGCGCGCCCAGATTATAGATTTCCTCGGCGGCGGAACGCTCCAGCGCGCGCGCCATGGACGACAGATCGATCAGATCGCCATCGATGAGATTGACCTCACCCACCACACCCAGCTCACGCAGACGCCACAGCGTATCTGTGCCGCGCCGGGCCAGCAGCCCGTGAACCGCATAGCCCTTTTCCAGCAGCAGCTGCGCCAGATAGGCGCCATCCTGGCCGGTAATCCCGCTGATCAGTGCCGATTTACTCACCCGTCAATCTCTCCATCCAGTCGTCAAGTATCGCCCGCAGGCTCTCATCCGGCATCAGTGCCGGCGCCCAACCCGTATCGACGCTCAGATGCGCATGGCTACCGACCATACGGCGCTGTTCGCTCGGCCGTAGGCGGGCTGCATCCTGTTCGATTCGTACCGAAACGCCCGCCATCGCCGCCAGACGCGTGATGATCCCGCGCAGATCGAGTTCCCGCCCCGAACAGACGTTATAGACCTCGCCATTGCGCCCGCGCGCGAGCAGCAGTTCATAGGCGCGCACCACATCCCTCACGTCGGTAAAGTCGCGCGTGACGTCGATATCGCCCACGTTCAGCACTGGCGCAGAACGGTCCAGCGCAATCATCGCGATCTGGCGCGCAAAGTCCGATACCGCAAAACGCGGCGACTGCCCCGGCCCGATATGATTGAATGGCCTCGCCATCACCACCTCGAAAGGGCCGCTCTGGCTCCATTGATAGCACAATGCCTCGGCCGCAACCTTGCTTACCGCATAAGGATTGCGCGGACGCAGTGGCTGATCTTCCGTGACCGGTAGCGCCGTCTCGTCCACCCGGCCATAGGTATCCGCTGAGCCGACATACAGGAAGCGTCCGCGAAAACCGATGGCACGTAACGCAACCAGCAGGTTGTATGTGCCCTGAAAATTGACTGCGAAGGTTTCGGGCGGGTCGTCGAAGGAAGCCGGCACAAAGCTTTGTGCCGCCAGATGGATCACCGCGTCGAACGGCGCCAGCGCCGTCAACGCACCCTCCAGACGATGCGCTTCGCGCAGATCGATCACACCGTCATCGTCCAGGAACGGAACGCAACCCTCGATACCCTGGCGAACATGTCCGCCGACAAACCCCTCGCTTCCCGTCAACAAGCAGTGCATATCATTCCTTACCCCTTATCCTTCGTTCCCGCCGCAGAATAGCGGATACCCTCGGGGGCCGTACACAAAGCCCGCATCACTTCTGCGATGCGACCAAACTCTGATAGAGCCCGTGAATGTCAGCACCGACCCGCCTTGCCGAATAGCGTTCTTGCTGCACTGCTCGTCCACGCTCGCCCATTTTGCTGCGCAACGCCGCATCACCCGACAATCGCGCCAATTGCGCGGCCGCCCTCGCAGGTTGGCCAGCGGGATAAAGCAGACCACCACCGGAGGCGCCGACCAGCTCGCGATGCCCCGTCACATCGCTCGCCACCACCGGCAGGCCCATCGCCATCGCCTCAATCACCGCCAGGGGCAGGCCTTCCCAGCGCGCGGTCGATAGATAGATGTCTGCCATTGCCAACAACGGCGCCGAACGCTCCTGCGAGCCCAGAAAACACACGTTATCGAGGCCCTCGGATGTCGCGCGCCGCCTGAGACCCGCCGCATCCTCACCATCTCCCGCCCACAGGAACAAAATGTGCGGCGAGGCGGCCACCACCGCGTAAGCTTCCTGCATGTTCTTCTGATAATCGAAGCGGCTCAGCGTGGCCGCCACGATCCGGTCGTCCGCGATGCCCAATTGCGCACGACCGGATCTGCGCAGGTCGGCGCGTACCGCATCGTCGACATCCTCGACGCCGTTGACGATCACACAGGCCCGCGTGCGCGGCCACAGGCCGGCAGTCCGGGCCACCTCGCGCTCCTCGTCGGAAACATAGACCACACTATCGACCCAGCGCGCGGACAGATTCTCATAGGCCCGATACAGTCGCCGCGCCCAGGGTTTATATTGCGAAACATGCACGCCATGCGGTGTGTGGACGCTGCGACAGCGCAGCAGCATCGTCGCCAGCCGTGCATAGGCCCCAGCGCCCTTGCCGTGCGCATGGATCAGGTCGATGCGGTTTCGGCGCGCGTAGGCCACCAGTCTCAGCGCCGCGCCCAGCGTGAAGCGTCGGTGGGGAATCAAAACCACTCGCCCCCCGGTCTCGTATTCTAAGCGTGCGCGATAGGGCGGCTCGTCCGGGCAGGCGACGTGCGCCTCCACGTCTGCCGGAAGATGTTTGAGCAGGAGTTCGAGATGCCGCGGACCGCCACCGTGATCGGCGCGAACTGTAATCATCAGTACGGAGATTGGATTTTCTCCATGATTCATAAAACCCAGTACCAGGCCAGAGTGCGCAATACTCCTTCCTTATGTAAGCCAAGCCGTGCTGCGGATATCCGCCTTTGTAAATCGCCTTGGCGCGGCAGGTTCAGTACCGACTCCAGTATTTTTCTTTTCTCGGAAGACATTCGATCAGCATAACGCTGGTACAGCACTTCTGCCTGGGTCAATGCCTCCTGCCAGCCCCTGCGAACGCGCCGCTGGACGGCTAAAGGCCCTAAGCGCAGTTTTTTTGCAACGCCTGACATATCCCAGGCTTCCGCACCGATGGTATTCGACTCATGCTGGCGATAATCCACCAAAGGCTGAGGCACACAGCGTACTTCACCCAGCGTGTGTGCTACCAAAAGCAACCACCAGTCATGCATCACCGCCGCATCTGGTACCGGCAGGGCCACTTCCAGCAAGGCGCGGTTGACCAGCATGGTACAACCCGGCACCGTGTTTTGAATCAATTCACGTTTGAAATCTTCACCAGTATGCGATTTAAATCCTTGCCATCTTGATGCCGATGGTGCCAAAACACGCCCGTCCGAATCGATGATACGAGCACCACTGTAAACCAGAGTGGGTAAGGAACGTCCTTGTTGCTTTTCCAAGCGCTCGGCGCAAGCCACCAGTTCGGCTACCTTGTTTTGGTGCCAGAGGTCGTCTTGATCCGCGAGCAGCGTGTAGTCGCTGGTACAGTGGGACAATATGCGTCCGAAGTTCGCAGCCGGTCCGAGCGGGCCATCATCATCCATCAGGAATTCGATCGGCATGGCCACCTTACGCTCGCGTTCAAGGATTGAACAAGTCTCGTCTATCGAACCGTCATCACGAACCTGAATACTGTCTGGCGCCATTGTCTGCCCGGCAATCGAGGCCAGCAACGCTGGCAAGAATCGGGCGCCGTTGAAAGTGGCTAAGGCGATATCAATGCGACGCATATCTTCTACATGCAAGCTGATGGCAAGCGGGAAAACACCTTTGGCTTATTCAGCAATGCCTTAGACACACTGGCGGAGTGAGGCCCGCTTGGCCGCGAAACAATGCCACCATTCGGCCAGCATGACCACAGCGAACAACAGCCGCTCGCGGTGTATACCCGCGAGGAGGTCAGAGCCCACAATGTCAGTCAATGTCTCGTGGTCGATGCCCGGAACAGGGCGCTGAGCAAAATACGCACTGACACCACCCCAGGCACCGAACCATTCACCGATCCAGCGGCGCATTGGCAAGACAAACCCCTGTTTGGGTCGTTGTAGAATATCGTCGGGGAGCCAGCGGCTCGCCGCACGGCGCAGAGCGACTTTAGAATCTCCGGACATTCGCTCACTCGGCAGCAGCGCCAATCCTAGCGATACAACTCGTGGATCGAGGAAGGGGGCACGCCCCTCCAAGCTGTGCGCCATCGTCATCCGATCAAACTTGACCAACAGATCATCGGGCAGCCAAGTACCGATATCCGTGACAGTTGCACGTTGCAATGGCCCATGCGACCGGCCGATCCAATCGAGCAAATCATTTTCCCAAGGGTTGACGTTGTCGACCATCTCGTGGATCAAACGGTGCCGTTCCGCACAGCCAGTTAGGAGGGGAAAACCCGATGGTGTTGTCGGCGGGTCGTTGAGCAAAAATCGATCTAGGTGGTCCAGCGGCACGTGCCGCCGGCGAAGTAGTCCGGCCAACTTGTCCAATCGGTCACGCCAGCCGGCTGTTGTGGCGAATTGACGATAGTAGTTATAGCCCGCGAAGATTTCATCTGCCCCCTCCCCAGCCAATACGACCGTGACATGCTTACGCGCCTCGCGTGCTAACCAATAAACCGGCAAAACAGCTTGGTCACCGATCGGCGTGTCGAGTGCCGCAGCAACTTCCGGAAGTAGCGTCATAAAATGATTTTGATCAAAGATGAACCTGTGATGGGTGCTGCCAATATGACGAGCAACGGCCGCAGCGTGTGTACTCTCATCAACTTGTGCCTCGCTGAAGCCCATCGAGAAGGTAGCGATCGCCGGGTTGGCATGAGCTGCAATCGCGGCCACCACTGAACTGTCGATGCCTCCAGAGAGGAACACTCCCACAGGTACGTCAGCGATAAGGCGTGAGGTAACGGCAACTTCTAATGCTTCGCACAACTCATCGTCAGATATGCGGCGTGAAGCCTCCAGGGGAGGTCTGTAGTAACGTTGATGCGTGATCGTCAAGTCACCGAGCCGCACGGTCAGCCGCTCGCCTGGCAGAACCTGGCGTATCCCAGAAAAAATGGTAGACCGACCTGGAACAAAATGGAGCGCCAGATAACTGTCAAGGGCCTGCGGGTCAAACTCATCTGTCACCCAAGGCAGCGCCGACACAGCCAGTAACGTCGAGCCATAGCCAAATCGACCAGGAGCTGCGGTATAGAACAGCGGCTTCTCGCCAAAACGGTCGCGGGCGAGATGTAGCTCGCCGGAATCGCGGTCATGAATAGCTATGGCGTACATACCATCGATGCGAGCCAGCAACCCGTCTATGCCCCAACACGCATATCCATGTGCGAGCGCTTCTGTGTCGCTGCGTGTTTTAAAGACATATCCAGCTGCCTCTAATTCAGAGCGCATTTCATGATGATTGTATATTTCACCGTTCTGGAAAACGACTACCCTTCCCTCACGGCTGAGCAACGGTTGCCTTCCATGTGTCAGATCAATGACTGATAGCCGCCGCATGCCCATATGCACGGAGCCGTCGTGGTGTTGGCCGTCACCATCTGGACCGCGATGGTACATACTAGCAAGGAGAGGCGGAAGCAGTTCATCGCCGAGGCCATCACCAACGTAACCAAAAATTCCACACATTACTCGCTATCTCCGTTTGTGGCCATGCCGAAATTCAGAGCCAGTTCTCGCGATCGGCTGAAACGCGCTTCGAGAAAAATTTGTCCATATTTCTCGATCATCTCGTGATATGTGGTTAGACCACTTAACACCGTACGACTTGCAATTGAGAATGCCGCGCGCCGCTCGTCATCCTCCACAAGGGATGTGAGCGCATCAGCCAAGGCTTTAACGCTGCCTGGTTCGTAGATTAAAGCATTGACATTATCCTGAACCTGTTCACGTATACCGAATACTGGTGTGGTAATTAACGGTAGGCCGCAAGCCATTGCCTCTAGAATTATGCGCGGGTAGCTTTCGATACGAGAAGTACATAGGGCAATATCCGCAACTCGGTAATAGCGCGGAACCTCGCCGGTCTCCGGTTCCACTACCAGCCTTTCACGTAGCTCACCCGGCATGCGCTCAATTTCCAGATGCATTGCTGTGCTGTAGTCTCCGGCACGATCGCCTATGATAAAAACGCGCAATCGATTGACAATCTGCGGCGACAGGATCTGCAGCGCACGCAGGAGATCAATTTGCCCTTTGCGGTCACAAACTGTACCCACCAGCACTACGGCGACCTCGTCAGGTTTAATGCCGAGCGCGCGACGAGCCTCCATCCGATCAATGGCAGCGAGTCTTGTTTCGATGCGGTTTATATCTAGCCCGTTGTGAATAACTGTAAAATTGAAGCATTGCTCGACCGGAGCCCACGCTCGGCGTGTAGCATGGGCGACGAAAATTACACGGTATGGCAGTGCGAAACATTTATAGGCAATATCGCGTAGATCAGGCATTAGAAAATCGAAATAGGTTTCCCAAGGCTCACTTTCGCGTGGATTCCATATTGTAGGCAAGCCAGCTCGTTCGCCGGCTTCAATTGCCCAGAAGGTTTGAAGTGTATTCGCGTAAACTACTTCAGTATCCAAATCACGCAAAATATCGGCTAATTCGCTTTGTCGAACCTCGAACGCGTCGCGCGTATGTATATTCTCTAATGGCAGCTTAATAATACGTACTTCGATACCAGCTTCCGCATAATAAACTCGTAATGGCCCGTCGACAGGAGACAACACAATTGGATCAATAATCCCCATCTTAGCAAGACCAACAATCAACTCTAATTGGCTGTTTGGTGCTCCCTCGTTATTGAGATTATGCGTCACCATGACTGCGCGGACTGGCCGCGTGATATGTGCGGGCTTATGATAAGGACGCACGCGGAAATGCTCATCATCGAGAGACAAATTCAGGTTAAACCAAGGGTCAGTTCGCCTGCTGTAATGCTCACGGAAATTTGCGACTTCACGTGGCTCATCATTAAAACCACGGCTCTTACCCTCAAAGTGGAAGAGCTCAGCCCCGGGCGCATATATGCAACGCCTGCCGGAATCGACTACACGATAGCAATAGTCAACATCGTTGTAAGCTACAGCGAAATTTTGCTCATCAAGGCCACCAAGTTCCAGGTAAAGTGCACGTGGTGTCAAAAGACATGCGGCGGTTACGGCGGAACATTCGCGTGCCACGACAGCATAGTCGAGATAACCATTATCCCACAATGGCGCGTTGCGAAATGCCGGACCCGCCATGCCGCCGTAAAAGCCGTGAACGATTCCGGCGTGCTGCACTGTCTTGTCGCCAAATAAGAGACGAGCCCCAACGACACCAACATTCTCCATAAGAGAATAGCCCATCATCTGAGATAGCCATTCCGGCGTGCGTACCTTAGTGTCATTGTTCAGAAGTAGCACATAGTCTCCATCTACCTGCTTAACCGCCGTATTGTTGATATATGCAAAATTAAATCGTCCATTTGGCGGGTTGGCAATATGCAACACTCGGTGAGGTAGGGTAGCGAGATAGGCTAATGTCTCAGGATCGTCACTCGCATTATCGATAATGACTACTTCGTAATTTTTGTACGTCGTTTGTTTCAGAGATAAGACACAGTTACGTAAGAGTTCGGTATTATTTCTGGTTGGAATGATAATGGAAACTTTTGGACCACTGTCTGGAAAGCGCAAGGAATAGACGCCACATCTAGCATCGATCGCCCATTGCGGCTGTATTACGTCGGCCTTGATCCCGCGGCGTTCTAACGCTTCAGCAACTGCTCGGCGGCCAGCATCAAAACTTGCCGGCTTAGCATCACCGGACGCAGCGGTAGAGCCAGGTACAACTCGCCAGTGGTATAGCACTTTCGGCACATGCATGATTCGTTGCGTTCGCTCACTTATGCGCAGCGCGAAATCATAGTCCTGCGCGCCCTCAAAGCCGACGCGAAAGCCGCCGAAATCTAGGAACAGCGATCGGCGCACCACCTTGACGTGACCCATGTACATGTATGAGAGGAGTAACGTTGGCGACCAATCCGGCTTAAATTGTGGAGAGAATCTCCGACCCTCCTTATCGATCTTGTCGTCATCGCTGTAAACATAGTCTGTGTCCGGTGCATCAGCCACGGTAATCGCTATTTCAGCCAATGCATCTGCGCTCAGCTCGTCATCGTGGTCAAGGAAGGCAAGAAATCCGCCAGAGGCCAGACTAGCTGCAGCGTTAGTGGCGCGGCTGATATTACCGTTCTTTGCGCAGAAGAAGACCTTTATTCTTGTATCCCGCTGAGACCATGCCTCGAGCGCTAGAACTGTACGTTCATCATTGCTGGCATCATCCGCAATGCATAATTCCCAATCTTCATAAATCTGTTTAAGCACGCTGCCGATGGCGCGGTCGAGCAGGTGGACCGGTGTGTTGTAGGTCGGCATAATCACTGAGATGCGCGGCAAACGTTCTTTTCGCGCATCCAGAGCAGCACATAGTGTGTCCTTCTCCTCGCGGCTAAGAGTATTGAAACGCAGCCATGCGGCATATCGGGTTGGGCATGTCTCCGATTTGATGTGGCCCCTGATCGCCGTCTTTCCATGCCCCGTCGACTCTATAGCACTGAAGATTTTTTTGGCAGCGAGTCGCAAGCGCGGTCTAAAACTCGCCGGCAATGGGATGGTTCGATACACTTTCCGAGAGGTACGGTAAACGAGTGATCGATTTTCTGAATCAGGTTCTTGTAGCTTGGCTCTTACATTGCGTAAAACCGTAATCGTCTTACGCAGCGGTTTAGTAACTCGCCAGGACCTTGATTTTAGTATCCCGGCTAACTGCGTCTTGGCCTGTTCGGCTTCTGCCTTGGCCTGTTCGGCTTCTGCCTTGGCCTGTTCGGCTTCTGCCTTGGCCTGTTCGGCTTCTGCCTTGGCCTGTTCGGCTTCTGCCTTGGCCTGTTCGGCTTCTGCCTTGGCCTGAATCACCAACCGGCTTTGTTGGTAGACCGCTCCCCGTAAGGCTGAAGACGCCCGCGCATCTAGTTGGGAAAGCTTGGCAAAAACATCCGGGAGGTGTTTCCCCACCTGCAGAACCCCCAATCCGTGGCTATGGAAAAACTGAAATGAGGGATATTTATTTTCCAGTTCAGACCAAAACTTCCACACACCGAAATCGTCGTGCCTCACGACAGTGTCGTGAAAGAGCACAACGGCTTTAGCGCTTAGTTTCGGCAACCAGGATTCAAAATCGTGCTTGACAGCTTCGTAGGTATGAAGACCATCGATATGAAGCAGGTCAATGTTGCCGTTTTCGAAAAAAGCCGATGCTTCATCAAAGGTTTTCCGCAAAAGTTCAGAAAACTGCGAATAACGCGAATCGTGATAATTTTTCAGCTCTGAATAGATTTCATCTCCGTAAAAGCCTGCCTGGTGATCGCCTTCCCAGGTATCGACTCCGTAGCACCTCGTATTCAGATTAAAGCTTTGAGCGGCTTGGCAGAAGGCTGAATACGAATCGCCTTTGTGCACCCCCAGTTCGACGAACACTGCTGGCTTAACGGCTTGCATGATGACCGGCACAAAGCACAAATGTCCGCGCCATGATTGAACATCAGTCAGCCTCTCAGGAATGAAGCCAACCGCAGGCGCTAGCAGTGGGCGTATTCTTTCTAAAGGATCATTGAGTTGCACGGCTCGCTGAGCGATAAACGCCTTGAATTCATCTGAAGCAGTAGGCCCTTGTTCTCTTAGCGCATCTTTTAGTGAATTGATTTCGGGATCGGGAAGATTTGAGCGATTTTCTCGTATGACACCGACACCAGGCAGGTGTTGCAGACCAATCAAAGCAGCAAAATCGTCGATAACATCGTGAGAATAGGCACGTACAAAAACATTCTCGGTACCAGCCGCCCGTTCGTAGTTACCAACCAATCTGGCGTAATTGAAATCTTGAAAGCAGGGAAGTGCATCCCGGAGATGGTAGCTTTTTGCCTTGGTAATTTCGGAAACAAAATTTCTGGGATCCGTTTTACACCTCAATTCGTCAAGCGAGGCATTCTCAGTAACATCCTGAAATGATAGCTGTTTCTTGTATTCCCCATGCAAAGATACGCCATAATCGATGGGATCTCGCAGATACACGATCAGGTTTACTTGGTAATCATTTTTTCTGAATTCATCCAAAAACGACTTAAGCACATCCGGTTTATTCGAAACGCAACCGAAGTCTTCGGAGGAAAGGATTACAGATTCATGACAGATCGACGAAAGTTCATCAAACAGCTCGCGCCGTGTACCATATGCTTCCGAAAATCGCGGGTCACCACTGAGCTCCCAGGCCAAGTTGTGGTGTCCGCTCGTGTTCTGAAATGGGCGCCCCATCTGTGGAACCAGCACGCCCACATCAAGCAGCATCGCGCTCTGCTCATGCAGCCATTTTTGTATGGACGTAGTTCCTGTCTTATGCGTGCCGACGTGCAGGTAGAGTGTTTTCATGAATTCAATTTGTAGTGGTTGATAGAATTGGAGCCAGTTCTCCGACTTCGCCTACGTCTACGACGCTTCCGTGCTCCATACGAATATATCGATCACAAAACTGTGCGACCTGATTCTGTTGATGCGACACAAACAAAAGCGTCATCCCTCCCTTACGCATTTCCTCGATACGAGACAAGCATTTTAGCTGGAAATCAGCGTCACCCACGGAGAGGATTTCGTCGGCGAGTAAGATTTCGGGATCGAGATGCACCGCAACCGAGAATCCCAGGCGGGCATACATGCCGGAGGAATAGTTCTTCACCGGCTCGTAGATGAAGTCGGCTAGCTCCGAGAATTCGAGAATCTTCGGATACAGCGCCCGCGTCTCACGGTTCTTGAGGCCGAACAGGCTGGCATTGAGGTAGATGTTTTCCTCTCCGGTCAGCTCAGGGCTGAAGCCGACACCCAGGGCGATCATCGGCACCAGACGGCCGTGGGTGATGATACGCCCGGATGTGGGCGGATAGATGCCAGCAATGAGGCTGAGCAGGGTGCTTTTGCCCGAGCCGTTGAGGCCCATCAGGCCCAGCGCCTCGCCGCGCTCGACGGTGAAAGAGACGTCATCGACGGCGCGAAATGTGTGCGGCCTCGGTCGCCAGCGTTTGTGCATCAAACCTACAATCCGTTTCTTGAGGGTATCCTGGGCATTGTGGTGCAGCACGAAATCTTTGCTTACACTCTCAACAATGATCGCCGGATCTCCGCTCATAGCCGCTCGATCAGCTGTGCGCCACGGCGATAGAACAAGCTCAATCCGATAGCCAAAGACAGCGCCGTCCAACCGGCAAACGCCGCGGTGATCTTCCATGAGGGTATGAGATTCTCCCAGAACAGGCTTTGGAAAATCAGGGAAAATTCAGCGAACGGGCTTACCTTCATGAGGGTCTGGATGAGCGAGTGGTGGATGCGGCTGATCGGATAGACAATCGGCGTCGCCCAGAACAGCAACTGGATGAAGACCTCGACCAGATGCTTGATGTCACGAAAATCCACATACAGCACGCTGAGCGTCAGCATGATGCCAAATGTGAAGCCGAAAAACAGCAGCAAGTAGAACGGATACAACAGCAGTCCCAGATGCCATGTTCCACCCAACGGGACATACAGTATCAACATGATCCCTAGCGCCATTAGCCAGAGCGTGGCATTGACCAGCATGTTCGAAAATGGCACGAGCAGCCGAGGGAAATAAATTTTCTTCAACAGACCCGCATTGCTCACCAACAACTCGGAACTTTGCATCACCAGCATAGAAAACAGGTTCCAGTGGATGATGCCAACGACCATGAACAACGGATAATGCGGCAGGTTCGAGGGAAACACATAGGTGAATACCACCAAGTACATCAAGGTAATCATCAAAGGATTCATCAGCGACCAAGCGAAGCCGAGCACCGCCCCCTGATAACGAATCTTAATTTCCTTGGAAACAAGGTTGCGAACCAGATCGCGGTAGGACCACCAACGCCTGAATGCCTCCAAAGGGGCCTGTGCCAACACGGTCATTTCGATTCGTTTTCGTCCAGTTAATCTTGGGCTACGGTGACCTTAGCCATCATCAATCATTACAAATAGACAGCGGAGAGTGGATTGTAAGGTATTTGCGCGGATTGTGTTCAGCCCGCACATGTGAATATGTACTCTAATTTGCGTATATGTCTGCGTAATCTTTCCCTTGCTCAGGGCAGCAGCTCATCTGCACCATTATGACGCACGCCCATCGGATCACCTGCGAGGCAGCAACTCAGCCGAGCGATCCGCTCATATGTGGCATCCCGTTAGATCAACGCTGCAACGCCACTATAATCCGCCTCCCGCAGCCCACTCGGAGGTTCTTGCCGACGCCATCGACCAGGACTGAACCGTCCAGCCGTTTGTTAATGCACCCCCGTAGGCACTGCTACGCGCTACCCAAGCCCATACGTCAATCCTCTATCAGGCATGCTTCAAGGGAATCCAAGGCCCGCTTCCAGGTGAACTCCTGAATGTGCTCAAAACCTGCCTGCGCGAGCCTTAACCTCAGGTCACGGTCTTGTATCAGTCGATTGATGTTGGCGGCAAGCGCATCGATATCACCGCTAGGGCTCAAGAGCGCCGTCTGGCTATCAGTGGCGTACGCTCTGACACCACCATTGTCCGTGGAGATCAGTGCCGCACCGCAGGCCATCGCTTCGGCACCCGGTAGCCCCCAACCCTCATAAAGGGAGGGGACGACAAAAATCATGGCGTGATTATAGAGCTGGCAAAGGACCTCATCGCTTGGTCGCCGATGATAGTTTATCCACTCTGGCAAATAGACCGGCTTGGCTCCGCCAAAAGACCAGACATCAAGCGCATTACCGAGCCTTGCATGTAACGTGGTTAATGCCGCCACCGCATCTTGGGTCCCCTTGAATCGCTCTGGCCGGGATGGAAAGCCGATCGAGATCCTTGACTCCGATTCGATGCCCACTTTCAAACCCATCACCTTAAAATCGATCGCATTGGGTATGTACGATGCATATGACGCATTGCATATGCTCAACATTTCAATGCCTGCCGGCGAAGTGACGATATTGTGCATCCCAGCGTTGTAGGTTAAGGCCATGCGCCTGCGTGTTTCGGAGTCGGCCACTTGAAAATATTCATAATCATGGATCAAATAGAACTGACGACCTTTGCTCCGTCCGTAGGTTCGGATCCATTCGGCGGTCTGCCACGCAGTGGCGATGATTACATCCCCCTCCGGAATCCATCGCTCACTCAGTGAATACACCCACTTTACTTTCACGGCCCGATCCAGCCGGAACCATGCGCGAGGGTGATAGCTGCCATCCAGGCTGCGCTGCAGATAACGCGCCGTTTTCGCCAACAACCAGAAAGCACTTCCCGCTTTTTGCACGACTGCGGGTTGCACCACGACAACATCATGCCCACGCTGCGCCAGCCCATTCGCATATTCATAAACAACCTTGAATCCACCAACCGGGTTACAGGCCGCGCCAGGGAGAACAAAAGTGATCTTCATGCGCTTCGTGTCTTTATCGCCTAACAAATACTAGGTTCAGATAGGGATAAAATACCTGTTTAGGGAAACCCCACCGCAGCAAGGTCCGATAAGGCAAAGGAATGCCTATCGGTACCCACCTACCCTGTATTTTGATTCGCTTGCCGATGAGCGTTATGGGCGGCACTTTTTCCAACGATGGAAAAACCCACTCGTCCGCAATGAAATCCATCTCGAAACCTTTAACGGCGAATAATTTTCTGATGCGCCGCAGCCCCCTGTAATAAACATCCCAAGAACCATCCTCTGAAATACAATACTGATGTCTACGCCCTCGTGTTTTCAGATACAGGAGTGCAAGCCAACGAGGCATCCAGGGCAAAAAACGCAAGCCCGTATGGTCATCTCTGATTTGCAGCTTATTGGGGACCAGCACATACAACACGCCGTGGCAAACACGGCGCAACTCCGTCAAAATGACATCCAGCACCTCATCGTTTAGATGTTCCAACACCACGAACATCGTGACCACATCAAAACTGTTGTCGTCGAAGGGTAGTTTGGGGCCGTGGCTTTGTACGAAGATGGACTCCGGTAGGCCATTCTCGTTCGCCAGTATTCGCGCGAGGCCCAGATGCTCGGTGTGCAAATCGATCCCTGTCGCATCAAAGCCCAGATGGTTCATCATCACGGTCAACTCACCTGTACCACACCCGAAGTCCAGAATTTTCAGCCGATGGCCAGATATATAAAATCGTTTGAGATGCGTCAGAAGTGCCTGCAGCCAGCGTCCATATCCGGATTCTGGGGAGCTCGTTTTTTGCTGGTAATCAAGAAGCTTGGCATCATAGATATGTGTTCCCTTCAGCGGCGCGATGTGTTTAATGGCCGCCTCTAGGAATCTATCCGCCCGGAGTGTCACGGCTTCATCGCCAAGTCCACTTTCAGTCCTATTCACCGGTACACCGCCTGCTTCATTTTCAACACTGATATGGAGCACACACATGCACAATATCCCTCTTTCGGCGACAGCCCCCCTGCGAAAACATCCCCATTTTGCACGTCAATGACCTCCATACGCGTGATTTTTACTTATTGATCAGACATAAGCGCATGAGCGAAGACATAACGCCATGTGGCTACGATTTACTTGTCGCGCGCGCTGTTTTAATCCGCAGTGCAGTGAGCACACGGTCACGTAGCGCCAAGGGCGACACATACCATGATGCAATCAGGGACACGGCCAGTGCCAGCAACCCTACGATCAGCTTCGGTATCAGGCCGATCGGCGCCAACGCGGACCACACGGCCATCATGATCGCTGGGAAATTAGGCAGAATCGCCTTCCAGTAAAGACCCAGCGTACGCGTCGCAACAAAACAAAATATCGCGTCCGCTGTGCTTCTGACGACCCAGGCGATGCCAGCCCCGACGATCCCCCATTGTCCCACCAAGACCCATAACAGCGCCAGGAACGGCAGCAGTTCAGCCACGTAAAATTTGGCCATCAGGTCCGGCCGTCCTTGTGCTGGCATGTAGACATTGGGCACGTAGGCCGGGCCATTGATCCAGATGCCAACCAATAGCACAATGGCAATTGGCACCATCTTGACCGCCATCTCATTCCCTAGCCATAACTGGAAAAAAGGCTGCGTCAGCACAACTCCAAGCACGACGACCGGCGTCTGGAGCGCCACCAACCCAAGTATGCTCTGATGCATGAGTCGTTCTGCGCTCTCACCCCTGAGCTGAGAGAATTTCGGAAATAATGTGGTCGCAAGACTCAGGGGAATGTATGTCACTCGCTGGGTCAATGAAAATGGAACCGTATACGCCGTCACTGCCGCTGCACCCAACTGGACTCCAATCACCATGCGATCAACAATGGTCAACAGTGGGATCAGCATACCGGACAGACTAATCCAACCACCGAATCGCAACAAGGACGCGATTTCGCCTCGCTGCATTCGCGGTGCTCCGAATATCGGCAATGCTCGCACGACCGCCCAGTAGATGAAGACCAGACCCGTCAGCCGCCCGAACAAGGCAGATGACACAAGCGCAGACATACTGGCATGACCCATGGCGACCCAAATCAATGGGAATACCTGCAGAGCGATCGAACCAATGGCTTGGCCTGCGTTCAATGCAATGAAGGCTTGTTTCGCCTGCAGCGTGCCGGTGAGCACTGACAGGGTGGAGACCAGTGGCACTGTCATGGCCAACCAAGGGATAGAATCCACCACCTGGGTATGATATTCAGGGGGTATACGGAACACCCCAGCAAAAAGCCAGTGACCGAGCGCATAAAGGACGAGACCGCCGATCAGGCCAACGCTCAAGCCGAAAGTCAACGCGGTCCAGAAAGTACGATTGTTCTCGACCACGTCCTCCTGCCCCGCCACACGCTGCGCCACTGCGCGCCCTAGGCCAAAGTCGAAAGCGCCGAAGTAACCCAGCATGGTGAACGCGAGGAGCAGCACACCATACTTCACTTCGCCGACCCAGTGCAGATACAACGGCACCGTAGCCAACGCCACGAGCGTCGGGACAACCTGACCGATCAGATTGATCACCGTCGACCGGATAACACCACGACTACTCATGCTGTTTCACCCGCTACAGACATCGGCCACACGGCCCAGCCGGTTGGGATGCCATCAGGGTGGCTGGATTCACTGGATGCCTTCATCCCACCACTCGATGAATCTAGCGAAATGAGTTCCCTTTAACACCACCGGTAACGGCGGACGATAACCGAAAACACTCCCGCCAAGCCAAGGCTCGTTGAATTCTGGCCGGAGTCCAGCTTGTAATCACTCACACGAGTTCGGTCTTAATTCGAACCGCCATACTGCCGCCCCACCCACTCGCGATATTCTCCGCTGAGGATGGGTTGCCACCAAGAGGCGCTGGCCAAATACCAATCGACCGTCTCGCGCAATCCGGCCTCGAAGCTGCGTGTCGGCGCGTAACCCAGTTCACCTTCCAGCTTTCGCGCATCAATGGCATAGCGGCGGTCATGGCCGGGCCTATCCTTGACGAACGTGATCTGCCGCGCGTGTGGCGCGGCTGTGGGGCGCAGTTCGTCCATGAGCGTACACAGGGCCTCGACGACCTCCAGATTGCTGCGCTCGCTGTTACCGCCGATGTTATAGGTTTCACCCGCGCGACCACCCGCGAGGATCAGCTCGATGCCCCGGCAGTGATCCTCGACGTGCAACCAATCGCGGATGTTCTTGCCATCGCCGTAGATCGGCAGCGGCTTGCCTTCCAACAGATTGAGGATGCACAGCGGGATGAGCTTCTCCGGGAACTGGTAGGGGCCGTAGTTGTTGGAGCAGTTGCTGATCGTGGTGTCGAGCCCGTAGGTGTGATGATAGGCGCGCACCAAATGGTCCGAGGCCGCCTTGCTGGCCGAATACGGCGAGTTCGGTGCATACGGCGTGGTTTCGGTGAAGGCGGGATCATTCGCACCGAGCGTGCCGTAGACCTCGTCGGTGGAGACATGATGGAAGCGGTGTTGTGGCAGGGGCGCCTCATTGTCCGGTAGCCAGACGGCGCGGGCGGCCTTGAGCAGGCTGTGGGTGCCGACGACGTTGGTATCGACAAACGCATCGGGCCCCGTGATCGATCGGTCCACATGGCTCTCGGCGGCGAAATGCACCAGGGTGTCGATCCCTTCTTCCCGCAACAGCTTCTCCACCAGAGCCTGATCGCGGATGTCACCCTGAACGAAGCGAAACTCGGGGCGATCCTCAGCCGCGTCAAGACTCGCACGGTTGCCCGCGTAGGTCAGTGCGTCGAGCACCACCAAGCGTCCACCCGGATGTCGGGACAGCCAGTAATGTACGAAGTTGGCGCCGATGAAGCCGGCGCCGCCGGTCACCAGCAGGCGTTTTTCATTCAATTCGATCATTCTGGATTCCACTTGATTTGGGTACAGCACTCGATTCGTCCCATGGCATCCTGGCCAGCCAACTACGCGTCAACGTGCAAATGCTCTGCCGCATATTGCCGAATCCGCAGCCAATCGTCGTGCATGACGTACGTGAATCGGCAAGCCCGGCCCAGCGCTTGGGCCAGATCGGCGGGATGCTCGATGTATTCGTGGACGAGACGGTTGCGCAAGCGCCGCATCTCGATCCAATCGTCGGCCGACTCGACCAAGCCCAGCCGCTCCATCCTGCCAAGGTTGTCGATCGCCGCCAGCACGCCCTCCCCGGCTACGCGCAGCAGCGTCGGAATCAGCTTGTCCACGACTGTATCCTGCATGCGTGCGAACTTGGCGCCGAAGGATTCGAGACGGTCGATCCCGCTAGTGTCGGCCAGCAGCGCTTCGGCGCGAGCCACGCTGACGACGCAATCATCATCCAGCAAGCGCTGCCGGACGGCGAGTAGATGCTCATCCTCCCGCGCGACGAGTGCGAGCAGGCGGCTCAAACGCTCTGCCTCTTCACGTAACGGCCCGCTCACAGAACAACCCCCGTGCGCATGGCCTGCAAATCGATGGGCCGCGGGGCGCTACCGCGCGGATGCACGACGATGTCGATCCGCCGGTCGCCCAGCCGACGGATCAGGCGGGCGTAGAGCTTGAGTTCGCGATCGAGCAGTGCTGCAGCATCACCTTCGGCCTCAATGTGCAGGTCGATGTCGCCGCCGCGCGCACTATCGTCCGTGCGCGAGCCGAACAAGCGCACGGTGACGTCCGGCCCGAAGGTACGGGCTGTTTCGGTCACGATGGTCTGTCGCTGGGTATCCGTTAATCGCATGGTCTGGGCAGAGGCCGTCAATACCGGCATTCTAGCGGTAAACGTGCGACGGTGCGGTTTGCAGGAACGGTCATTTCCCGCACCTACCGCGTCGCGCCATAAGTGAGCTGGCTGTCCTGCACGCGCGAGCAGGACAGCGCTCACTCGGCCGCCCTCGCAGCCGCCGTTTCCCTCAAGACCTCGTGCAAGGCCTCGCGCCAATGAGGTGCCGCGCCGCCCAGTGCCGTCCAGGTCTCGTGCTTGTCGAGGACACTGTACGGCGGTCGCTGTGCGGGGGTGGGATATTCAGCGGTGGTGATCGGGCGAATGGGGATTGTGCGGTCGAGCAGCCCCAGCGCGAATGCCTCATCGCGAATCGCGAGCGCAAAGTCGTACCAGGAAGCGACGCCAGCATCAGTCCAGTGATGCGTGCCGCCGAGACCGACGCCGATCATGGACCAAATGGCCACGGCCAGCCCGCTCGCGCAGGTGGGGGTGCCGACCTGATCATCCACTACGCCGAGCTGGTCGCGCTCGCGCATCAGTCGCAGCATCGTGCGCACGAAGTTGTTTCCCAGTGGCGCATACACCCAGGCGGTGCGCACGATCAGTGCGTCCGCACCCAGCCGCTCACGCACAGCGACCTCGCCTGCCAGCTTGCTCGCACCATAAACACCGAGCGGCGCGGTGGCGTCATCCGGGCGGTAGGGTCGGCTGCATTGGCCGTCGAAGACAAAGTCGGTGGAAACCTGGACGAGGCGCACGCCCTGCGCTTGCGCGGCAGTGGCGAGGTGACGGGGACCGTCGGCGTTGATGGCAAAGGCTAGGTCCGGCTCCGCCTCGGCGCGATCCACTGCGGTATAGGCCGCCGCGTTGATGATCCAGTCCGGCGCCGTCTCGCGTGCCGTCTCGCGTACGGCCGTGGCGTCGGTGATGTCCAGCTCGGCACGCGTTAGCGCGGTCACCTCGATGTCTGGCGGCACACTCGCACGCAGCGCCCGGCCGAGCTGACCGTCGGCGCCTGCGATGAGCACCTTCACGGATAGACCTCCGCCTCACGCAGCCGCGCACCCTCGGCGTCCTTGGCGGACACCAGCGGCGTTGCATGGGTCGGAATGAACCAGTCGATGCCTAGATCAGGGTCGTTCCAGCGGATGCAGCGCTCAAGTTCTGGGGCATAGAATTCGGTGCATTTGTAGACGAAATCTGCCTTTTCGCTGAGCACGTAGAATCCATGGCCGAAACCGGGCGGCACCCACAACATGCGCTGGTTCTCGTCGCTCAGCTCGATACCGAACCATTGCCCGAAGCGGGGCGAGGAACGTCGCAGGTCGACGGCCACGTCGAACACGCGTCCGGTGACGACGCGTACCAGCTTGCCCTGCGGCCGCTCGAGCTGATAATGCAGGCCGCGCAGGATGCCTTGACGCGAGCGGCTGTGGTTGTCCTGCACGAATTCGGCATCGATGCCGCCCTCACGGAACTTGGACGCGTGCCAGGTTTCCAGAAAAAAACCGCGGGCATCGCCGAAGACATCCGGTTCGACGACCACGACCTCGGGTAGCACAGTCGGGAGGAAGCGCATCAGGCGGTCTCAATCAGGCGTTGCAGATAGGCGCCATAACCGTTCTTACGCAACGGCTCGGCCAGGCGAGCGAGCTGTTCGGCATCGATATAACCCAATCGCCAAGCGATCTCCTCCGGGCAGGCAATTTTGAGCCCCTGCCGTTTTTCGACCACCTCGATAAAATTGGCCGCCTCCAGCAGCGACTCGTGCGTGCCGGTATCCAGCCAGGCGGTCCCGCGCCCAAGCGGCGTGACGGTCAGCCCGCCTTCAGCCAGATAGTGGCGATTGATGTCGGTGATCTCCAGCTCTCCGCGCGCGGAGGGACGGATACCCTGGGCAATCTCGACCACCCGTGCATCGTAGAAATACAGCCCGGTAACCGCATAGCTAGAGCGTGGCGCGACGGGCTTTTCCTCGATATCAAGCGCCTTGCCATCGCCGTCGAAGCTGACCACGCCATAACGCTCGGGGTCGTTGACGTGATAGGCGAACACATGCCCGCCACGCTCCAGGCGCGCGGCATCCTGTAGCTGACGGCCGAGACCGGGGCCGAAGAACAGATTGTCGCCGAGGATCAGGGCGACCGGAGCGCCATCGATGAAGGTCTCACCGATGAGGAAGGCCTGCGCGAGTCCGTCCGGCGAGGGCTGTTCGGCATAATTCAGCGACAACCCCCACTGCGAACCGTCGCCCAGCAGGGTTTGAAAGCGCGGCAGGTCGGCCGGCGTGGAGATGATCAGGATCTCGCGTATCCCCGCCAGCATCAGCGTCGACAGGGGGTAGTAGATCATCGGCTTGTCGTAGACCGGCAGCAGCTGCTTGCACACCGCATGCGTCAGCGGGTAAAGCCGCGTGCCGGAACCGCCGGCGAGGATGATGCCCTTCATGTTGATCCATTTCCCCTGGCCAGTTTGCCCGCATCACCCCGAACCTGGGCCGGGTGAGCACGTTTTCTCAAAACGCGTGCAGTCTAGCAAACACACCGCGATGTGGGGTCAACTTAGGTGCGTCCTTTCATCGCCAACCAGAAGCCGAACCTCCCCTTCATGGGTATTCGTTTCGCAACTTGTAGCGTGCGCGTGTCAATCACGACCAACTGATTGCCCCGGGTCGTGGCGGCGTATACGAAGCGACCATTATCGCTGGAACGCACGCCATGCGGCCCCGCGCCCACCTGAATGCGCCGGACAATCTTGAACGAGACCGTGCTGAGCGCATCCACGGTATTGCCACCAATGTCCGTGGTGAAGGCGAGCTTGCCATCGGGCAGCATGTCCATGCCACCGTGGAAAAGACCGACGCGCGTGTAATGCTCCACTTGGTCCGTTTTCAGATTAATGACCGCGACGGTGCCATCCTGATGAGGTTTCGGATGGTTGCGCACCCAGAGCATCTGGCCGTTGGGGCTCACTGCAAGGTTGTGTGGCCCGTCCATGCGCTTCAAAGAGATGTCATGGAGCACCTTGTCCGAGCGCATATCGATGACCGCGGTCTCGTGGGCGCCTTGCACTGATACATAGGCGTAATGGCCTGAGCGGGAGAACACCACGTTATGCGGACTTTTCCCGACGGGGATGATATGCAGCACTTTAAAGTCATGTGTGTCGATCACATCGATGGCACCGCCGGACGTATCGACCGCGACTGCCACCTGC
The DNA here is from genome assembly GCF_001753245.1 of Acidihalobacter yilgarnensis. Taxonomy (NCBI): domain Bacteria; kingdom Pseudomonadati; phylum Pseudomonadota; class Gammaproteobacteria; order Chromatiales; family Ectothiorhodospiraceae; genus Acidihalobacter; species Acidihalobacter yilgarnensis. Next base: position 2,599,293 of record NZ_CP017415.1, read on the forward strand.
CCCGTGGGGCTGATGTTTACACCCTGAACAAGCTTGCCGATCTTCTTGAGCGTCGCCAGCTTGTGGCCATTGTGCGCATTGGCGAAATAGATCTGTCCGGTCTTGAACCCGCTCAATATGAGTAAATTGCCCTTGGGGCCAATTTCGACGTAATGGCATTCGGGAAAACCATGCCATAGGATCTGTTGCGGGAACACCTCGACATCATTGGTCTTCTGCAGGTCAACGTAGACAGTTTGCGGACACAAAAGAAATCCTGATTACCACAAGAAGCACCTGAGATGGCAACAAAAAAGAACAACCCCAGCTGGAGCGACGTCAAAACCAAGCTGGCAGACTTCGACCGCGCCGGCTTGCTTGGCCTGGTGCAAGACCTCTACGCAGCCAGCAAGGACAACCAGGCCTTCTTGCACGCTCGCTTTGGGCTGGGCGACGATGTTCTGAAACCCTACAAGGCCACCATCGACAGCTGGCTGTGGCCCGATGTGTTCGAGAACCAGGACACCTCGGTCGCCAAGGCCAAGAAAGCGATTACGGACTACAAGAAAGCTGTAGGGCAAACCGACGGGCTGGCAGAACTGATGGTGTTCTATTGCGAGTGTGCTGCTGGTTTCAGCAACGATATTGGCCTGCAGGACGAAGGTTACTTTGATGCGCTGGTGCGAATGTTTGAGCAGGCATTGAAGACCATTGCGGCCCTGCCCAACACGACGCGACCGGCCCTCTTGGAGCGCCTGGATGATGTTCGACGCATCAGCCACAACTTTGGTTATGGCGTGGGCGACGACATGGATGAATTGCTGGCTGAGCACGGGGTCGATGACTGACCCGTCCGACCTTGCGGTGCTCCAAGCCGAAAACGCCCGCCTGATCGGGCTACTCGAGGCCCACGGCATCGCGTGGAAGTTGCCGCCGCCAGTGGAGGCTGTGGCTCAAGAATCGGAGCCGTCTCGGCTGTCCACCACAGAAAAGTTGGCACTTTTCCGGCGATTGTTTCGCGGGCGTACGGATGTCTATCCGGTCCGCTGGGAAAGCAAGACCTCTGGCAAGTCGGGCTACGCCCCAGCCTGCGCCAATGAGTGGCGCGCCGGTGTTTGTGAAAAGCCGCGCATCAAGTGCGGCGATTGCAGCAATCGTCTGTTGATCCCGATGTCCGATGCGATGATCTACGACCATCTGGCCGGCAAGCACACGGTCGGTGTCTATCCGCTGCTGGAGGATGACACCTGCTATTTTCTGGCTGTCGATTTCGACGAGGCCGACTGGCGCGACGACGCGCGAGCCTTCATAAAGTCCTGCGAAGAACTGGGTGTTCCGGCGGCGCTGGAAATCTCGCGGTCCGGGAATGGCGCGCACGCATGGGTGTTCTTCGCCAGCCGCGTTGCTGCCCGCGATGCCCGGCGTTTGGGCACGGCGATCATCAGCCATACCTGCTCGCGCACCCGGCAACTGAAGCTGGAATCCTATGATCGTCTATTCCCCAACCAGGACACGATGCCCAAAGGCGGCTTCGGCAACCTGATTGCCTTGCCGCTACAGAAGTGGCCTCGCGAGAGTGGCTTCAGCGTGTTCGTCGACGCTGAACTGCAGCCCTATCCGGATCAGTGGGGATTCCTGGCATCCATCCAGCCCATGGTCGCACACGATATCGAGCCGACCATCCTGCGGGCCGCGGGCGGCGTCCACCCGTTGGATGTGACATTCATCGACGATGAGGACTTGGCCACACCCTGGAAGCGGCAGAGCACGTCACCCAAGAAGCTGGCCGGGCAGATGCCCAAGTCACTGGCCGTGACGCTGGCCAACCTGATCTATTTTGAGAAGAACCAACTGCCCCAGGCACTGGCCAACCGCCTGATTCGTCTAGCTGCCTTCCAGAATCCCGAGTTCTACAAGGCCCAGGCCATGCGCATGTCGGTATGGGACAAGCCGCGTGTCATCGGCAATGCGGAGAACTACCCGAAGCACATCGCCTTGCCTCGCGGTTGCCTCGATGCCGCGCTGGATCTGCTGCGGGACAACGGTATCGCCTGTGACTTGCGCGATGAGCGCTTCGGGGGAGAACCCATTGATGTCTCCTTCGACGGCACCTTGCGTCTGGACCAGGAGGCCGCAGTTGCCGGAATGCTGCATCACGACACCGGCGTGCTGTGCGCTCCGACGGCCTTTGGCAAAACGGTCACCGCCGCCGCAATGATCGCGTGCCGGGGTGTAAACACACTGGTGCTGGTGCATCGAACGGTACTACTCAAGCAATGGCAGGAACGTCTGCAGGCTTTTCTGGGCGTTGGCAAGGGCGTGGTCGGCACCATCGGCGGTGGCAAGGCCAAACCTACGGGCAAGATCGACATTGCCGTGATGCAGTCCATCTCCCGGCAGGGCGAGGTGAACCCGCTGGTAGAAAACTATGGTCAGGTGATCGTGGACGAGTGCCACCACATTGGCGCTGTGTCGTTTGATGCCATCCTGAAGCGGACCAAGGCCAAGTATGTGCTGGGCCTGACGGCGACGCCCATCCGCCGTGATGGGCAGCAGCCAATCATCTTCATGCAGTGCGGGCCGATCCGATACACGGCGGCCAAGCCTGCCGGTGCGCCTCACGATCTGGAAGTGCTGCCTCGTTCACGCTTCACGCGTATCGATCTGCCCACCGATGCAGGCATCCAGGACGTGTTTCGTCATCTCGTCAATGACCAGGCCAGAACGGAAGCCATCGCCGCCGAGGTGCTTGATGCAGTCGGGCAGGGACGCAAGGTGCTGGTGCTAACCGAGCGCACGGAACACCTTGATGCGATCAAAGCGACACTCGATGGGTTGGAACCGGCGCCTTTCGTTTTGCACGGTCGAATGTCCAGGAAACAGCGAGCGGCGCTGGTCGCTGACCTGGATGCACTGCTGCCCGACGCGCCGCGCATTCTTCTTTCGACCGGCAAGCTGGTCGGCGAAGGCTTCGATCACCCGCCGCTCGACACGCTGGTGCTGGCCATGCCTGTGTCCTGGAAGGGCACCCTGCAGCAGTACGCCGGACGACTGCACCGCGAGCACGCCAGCAAGACTGATGTGCGGATCATCGATTTTGTAGACGCCGGCCACCCAGCGTTGCTGCGGATGTGGGACAAGCGGCAGCGCGGCTACCGCGCGATGGGTTACGGGGTGGGTTCTCTGATGTGCCTGCACAATGATGATGAATTCTCCTGAGGTCGTCTCCACATCTTGTCACGAGACCATAAAAAGACCATATTAAGTCCTTATCAAGTTTGGAGCACGACCATGCGCTACTCATCACAAGTCAAGCCCATCAGCTACCTCAAAGCCAACGCCGCCGAGGTTCTGGCGCACCTCGCTGAGCAGCGTGAGCCCATGGTCATCACCCAAAACGGTGAGGCCAAGGCTGTCCTGCAGGACGTCGCCTCGTTCGAAGAGACGCAAGAAACACTGGCCTTGCTAAAAATCCTTGCGCTGGGCAATCAGGATGTGGCCGCTGGCAAGGTCAAGCCTGTGGCTGACGTCGTTGCCCGCCTCCGCGCCAAGCGAGCCTCAATCTGATGAAAGGCGCACCTGCAAAGTTCGAAGTTCTGCTCACCGAAGGTGCGGCGCAGGACTTGGAAGCCATCCACGACTACATCTCAGAATTCGACTGCGTGGCCAACGCCAACCATGTGTTGGATGAGTTGATGGACGTTGTGGAGAGCCTGTCGAAATTCCCGGAACGCGGCAGCTTCCCGAAAGAACTGGTTGGCCTTGGAATCAAAGAATACCGCCAGACTTTCTTCAAGCCTTACCGCGCGATTTACCGTGTCACAGGCAGCCAAGTCATCATCTACCTGATTGCTGATGGACGGCGTGATATGCAATCGGGGCTGGCTCGCCGCCTGCTCGGTGCGTGACTCACAGCAACCCGCGCCAGCACTCATCAGCTCGGGAGGCCAGTCGGCACATGGTCAACCCATGGGGCGAGCGGAAAGGACTTGGCGCTAGGAGCCAAACTGTGGTGGAAACTTCGTGACCGGAAAAACTACCGGGAAAAACTGGCCACTGATTTCACGCGCATTCAATCAGGTGCGCTGGTCGCGACGACGTCGTTGGCGCACTCGCTTCTGAATTCAACAGCCTCATCTGGCGAGGCGCACGCATGCGCAGCCAAGTCGCGGATAGAGCCGTATTTTTGGACAGTCATGTACACGCTTTTGGTTCGGTGCCGGCGATAGGAGTCATACCCGGCGTGGCGGTTGCTCTCTGGTTCTCGCTGCAGAGGGCGACCCTGATGCTGGGGTACCTGCATGACGACGGTGGGTAAGCATTTATCGTGTCCTCGTACAGGGTTTATACTCATCACCAAGCACAGGAGGTCATCATGTCCGCACCCATCGTCATAGGCCTTATCATGATTGGCGGCACCTACTCGATTTTGGGCTTCATTTTTTTCATGAAGCACCTTGAGAATAAAGAACGCCAGCGCGAGCATTCATCGCACTAGATCGCGCACGCCTCCAGCCTCCCGCAGAACCGTACGTGACGTTCGCGCGTCATACGGCTCGCCGTTACCAACCACTTGAGCTTGCACGTCAAGGCCACGCGCTCGGCCAGTGCGCGGTCTAGTACGTAGAGGGTCCCCTCCGGCAGCCAGGGGTCGGTCCGCCACTCGACGGCGCCACCGTTGGCGAGCTTGAGCCTCGCGCCAAAGGGATTGACCGGCCCAGCCCAGAGGCGACTGACGCCGACCGCTGACGAGACCGCGCTCGACAGCGTGTAGCCGACGAGCCGATCGAGGGCACGCCACTCCTCCTGCGCGCGCACCAGGTGCCTGTCGATCTGCGCAGCCGCGTGATGGCGGCGCGGACAGCACTCCCCGTGACTTCGTGGTAGGTGACGCGCGGGCACCGAGACTCGGAGAGCTTGAGTGTTTCCTTGAGGTGCCACGCAATGGCCTTGCCCTTGCAACCCGGATCGGTCGCCAAGATGACGTTGTCAGCGCCCTGAATCATTTTGCGCAGCGGAGAGAGCACGTCCTTGCCTCGCTCTTGCCTCGCTCGGTGACCCCATCCTCAAACGCGAAGACGAGTGGTGCAACGCCCACGCTGTTGCACGGCAGATCGCGCACATGGCCGACACTCGCGGTGACGAGGTAGTCGTGTCCCAGTATGTGCTGTGTGACTTGCGCTTTGCCGGGGACTCGACGATGACGACAGCCTTGCTCATGCAGGCTTCTTAGTGAATCGCTTCGCCGGCTCGCGCGACACGCGACAAAGAGCCGATCTCTATGCCGTGGCGCAAGAAGACGCCGAGGTCCGACCCACCCGCCGCCAGCCAGTCGTCAGGGAGCGACGCCGCATCCTCGCAAAGCACGGCGCCCCCATCGCGCTACCGCGACAACGTCACTCGCTGGAAGGTTGATCTCGGCCGCCATCGGCAGGTGCGCGCCGGCCGCGTCAACACACACATCTCGCGCAGCAAGCAAGCACTCACTGAGGAGCATGGCGAAGCGCACAGCGTTCGGGTGTCGTGCCCTGCGGCGCTTGAGCTCGAGGAACAGCGGGTTGATGGGCTGTTCGTCACGTTTCTCTTGAGGATTGCCCGCGTTGCTTGTCGCTCTCTGCAACGAGAACAACGGAAGGGTAGCGCGGTGGCGACGACGCGTAATGGCATGGCAAATAAATTCCTTTGGCACCAACGTCGGATATGCGAGGACCCAGTGCGAGCACAAATTCAAACCGAGGCGAAAGGCTCCCTCGAGACCTGGCGCGGAACCAGCTCAGGGCGAGGCGCCGAGACCAGCGTCGTACCCGCGAAAAACGCCCAAAAACGCGACACAGAAAAACGCGCTACGGACTGATTCTTTATTTAAGTTCCGCAGGAAGTGATGACCATTCATAACTTGTGGTTTTTGCGACGCTCCAGAGAGGGCTGAATTCGACCGCCGTAGAGGGGTGTTTTTGCCATCGCGAAGTACCGAAAACGTGCAAGGATCGGCGCCTTTTCCGAGAGCCGCCGTGTCCGCCCAAGACCGCGCTCCGAGCAAGGATGGAGTGATGGGCAGCGGTGATCGCCGAGCGCGTAGCCGTAGCCATGATCGAGGGGCGATGCGCACACCGCGCCTTCGATCCAGGCCGGAGTTTGGTCTGAGTGGGTGCGCCATCACCGCTCCGCCGCCAAGCCCAGCGGTGATCGCCGAGCGCGTAGCCGCAGCCATGACCGAGTGCTTTCGCGGCAGCGCAAGGCGTCGCGGTGTTGCTGGGATTGGAGTGTCTAACGCTGTTCTGCGCGGTGTCTGGAGTCCAGATCAAAGGCGCCTCCCTGCCCGATCGCTTGCGCTCACGGTCAGTCCGGCCTGGGTTACGGGTGGCGCGATGCCATCCGATTAGCTCGCCAGATCAGGGCCGTGCCTCGTACCGGCATCGCGCGGGACGTGCACGCTTGAGACGACGCTTCTTGGCCAAAATAGCGGCGTGTTCGGGGTGTGTTGTCGGCCAAAAGACTGACTTTATCGACTCTAAAAACTCAATAGCCTATGCGTTGAGTGGCGTCGCGCGGCGGTGAAAGCAGCGCCTTGTGCGTTGCAAAATCCGGCTCCAGCGCAGCCCATGGCGCAAAACCAAACCACCGCGCGGGCTGCCGGCAAACCCAAAGCCCCTGCCCGCAGCGCCAAGGCCAAACCGCTCGGATCTCTGCCCGGTAGCGCCAAGGCCAAACCCGCCGCCACGCCCGGCATCCACGCAAAGCGCAAGCCCGAGAGTGGGTGTTTGCTCGCCGAAAGGCTGCGTGGCAAGGCTTCGCGCGAGGGGGTCTGGTGGCAGCGCAAGGCGTCGCGGTGTTGCGGAGATTGGCGCTGATGACGCTGTTCTGCGCGATGCCTGGAGTCCAGATCAAAGGCGCCTCCCTGCCCGATCGCTTGCGCTCACGGTCAGTCCGGCCTGGGTTACGGGTGGCGCGGCGTCAGTCCTTTTCGACCGGGTCGGCGGCTCGGATCAGGGCCCGACGCATGATGCCAATCCCCCTTGCCAGCTCGCTACGGACCTTGAAAAGACGCTGGGCTTCCTCGACAAGCCTTCTGGTTTCTGCGGCACCTGCCGCAAAATCCCCGGTCGAGTGAAGCCTCCGAAGTTGTGCCTGAATGGCGTGGGCCTGAAAGAAATGGGCCTTCACGGTGCGGCGCTCCCATCAGATCGACCACTTCAGATGCGGGCAGGTCAGGCATCCCCGCCCACAGGCATAAAGCCCAAGCGTGACGCTGCCAACCTTGACTGGCTGCGTCTCGCGCAAGCGCAAGCGGAGCTCCTCAAGACGCTGGTTGATTGGGTTGATGACGTTCGCCGCAGACAGTGCGATCTCATGCGCGCTGGCGCGCGGTGGCGGGGCCTGGAATATTATTTTCGCGGCCAAGTGGACCGAACAGATCCACGACGAGTGGATTCGTAATCTGCTGGCAAAACGTCCGGAGCTAGAGACCCAACTGGCGCACCCGAGCACTGATGGACCAGTCGGTCGAGGACTGCCTGGTTACCGGTCACATGCGCTTTGTCAGTGCCTTGAATCTGCCTGACCCAGCGGAACAAGCATTGGGCCGACTCTCCGCGATGTCGGGCCTAGTCGCTTCCGCTGAGTGGCTGATTTACAGCTCAATCCGCAAGGAAGCCTTGTTGACCAAGTGCGCGACAAGTCCCGTCGTTCAGGGCGGGGAAGGATAGTGCTGTCGGCGTAGCCGCCTATTGTTCTTGAGGGCAGCCAAGTGTAACTTTATACTATACAATCAACGTACTAAGGGCAGGACACGCCCGGTTCGCCTGTGAAGTGAGCGGTGCAGTAATGCCGCCAGCAGCAGGAACCCACCGAAGCGACTCTGGGGCGGCTCAATGCCACCCACGCCTGAGCGCGGTAGGAATCTCCGTCCTTCCCGCGCAAGCGGTGGCCACAAGCCAAGGGCGGGGAGGATGTTAAGTTTTGAAGCCTGACGCTCACCGGCCAGACGACATGGAAATTTCTCTCAGTACCAGTGCCGCCACTCATCGTAGCCATCATGTCTTACAGCAGCGCTTCGACAAGCTGCGTAAGCAGTTGCAGCGGCAGGAGCATCTCAAGTGTAAGCTGGCAGCGGATTTGGACGCGCTGGTGGAGCGTTATCAGTCCTGCCTTCGAGACGCCGATCACGGGCACCTTGATCCCCTGATCCGGTTAGCGGAACGCCTGATCGAGTTTTTCTCCCGTAAAAGCCTTTGCAGCTGGCAACGCGAGGAACTCAGTGACTGGATTACCGAAACCATTCAGCGGGTCCAGCGGATGGATGCGGCTGCCGGCGAACAGTTGCACGCGCGGTTCCGCGCTTCGCTCTCGGCGTTGCTTGGTCTGAGCGAGGCAGAGATGGACGCCCAGGTGGCGGAATTTTCCGAATACGTCGAGGCTGCCTTTGAGGAAGCATTTCGTTCGACGGATTCTGGCACGAAGCCCGAGACAAGCGACGATCCGCAAGGGGATTTATTCGGCGACGAGGCCTTCACCTTATTTGATGACGAAGGCGACACCGACCACGATTGGACCGACACACCGAAAGATGTCGACAGCCGGGAGCGTACGAGGCAGTTGATGGATGGCACCTGGGCGCGTCGCCTCTTCCGGCGTGCGGCCCAGGCCCTGCATCCCGACCGCGAATTGGACCCGCTGCAGCGCCGGCACAAACAGACTTTGATGCAGCAGCTACTCGTCGCACGCGAGCAGGGCGACATCATCACGCTACTTACGCTCCATGGCGAGGCCGTCGGCAGCGATGAGTTGGCTCTGGCCGAGACGGAAATGGCGCAGGCCTGCGAATTGATGGAAATCCGGCTGGAACAACTGCGTGAAGAACGAAACGGCATCATCCACGACAATCCGTTGCGCTCGCTGGTATACCAACTTTTTTACAGCACCACCCGCAAGGTTCGTGAACAACGCTTCAAGGCCTGGGAGCGGGAAATGCGCGCGGACGTCCAGGACGTCGCGCAGTTATACGCGCAACTGCGCAATCTGGGGATATTGAAGGGCCTTCTGGCCGACCGCCGCGAACAGCGGGTCTTCAGCTCGATCGAAGACATGATTTTTGGTTTCTGAGCTGCGTACCCTACCACCCGCTCGACATCGCCGGGACTGCCCCACTGCTTATGGAGAAGGTGTCGAATTGGGGTGGCGAGCTGACGAGAATAGCCCGCTTTCGCGGGCTATTAATTAAGCACTTCTACACTTTTAACTTTAGCGGGAACTAGAACGGAATATCGTCATCAAAATCGATGGGCGCTTCCTGGTGCGCTGGCGGCTGCTGCTGGGCCGGGGCGCGGCTGCTAGCAGCCGGAGCTGGGGCTGCAGCTGGTTGGCGCTCCTGCGCGGCTGGGGCATCGAAGCCGGCCGTGCCGCCTGCGCGACCGCCAAGCATCTGCATGTCGGAGGCAACGACTTCGGTGGTGTAGCGGTCTTGACCGTCCTGGCCCTGCCACTTGCGCGTACGCAGGCTACCCTCGACATAGACCTGGGAACCCTTGCGCAGGTATTCACCCGCAATCTCGGCAAGCTTGTTGAAGAACACCACGCGGTGCCATTCAGTGCGTTCCTGGCGATCGCCGCTGTTCTTGTCCTTCCAGCTCTCGGTGGTCGCGAGGGTGACATTGGTCACCGCGCCGCCGCTAGGCATGTAACGCACCTCGGGATCGCCCCCGAGGTTGCCGATCAAAATGACTTTGTTGACGCCTCTGGCCATGAATCCCTGTCTCCCTGATGCACGCCCCCGGCGGCGTGCCGGCGCAGGGGGCTCAAAGCCGGCATTCTACGTGCTTGCCGGCGAAAACTCACGCAGACGGGACTCGTCCAGGGCGTTACGGTCGACCTTGAGATAGGCCACGCTTTCCTCGGCCACGACCATCACCTCGGCAACCCCCGGCACGCGCGCCAATGCCGCGGCGGTGCCTGCTTCTTCACGGGCGGCAGCCTCTTCCAGATGCAGTACATAGCTCGACAGATAGCGCGGGCTTTTCATGCTGCTGGCCAACAACAACCAGATCGCGACACCGGCGGCGCCCAGGAGGAATACGCCATCAAACCCCCAGTGGCCGTAGACGGCACCACCGGCAGCACCACCCGCAAAGATACCCAGGAACTGTGCGGTCGAGTACACGCCCATGGCGGTGCCCTTGCGCGCCGCCGGCGCCATCTTGGCGACCAGCGATGGCAGACTGGCCTCCAGCAGGTTGAAGGCCGTGAAGAAGATCAGCAGGGTGGCGATCATCTCAGCCAGCGAGCGATCGCTGAACAGATAGAGAATTTCGGACAGGCCGAGCACGGCGATCGCCCCGAGGAACATCGACTTCATCTTGCGGCGTTTTTCCGAGATGATGATCAATGGCACCATGATGATGAAGGCAATCAACATCACCGGCAGATACAGCTCCCAGCTATCGCCGCGCTCAATACCGGTCAACCGGGTCAGCACGAGCGGCAGGATCACGAAATTCGCGGTCAGCACGAACTGCATCATGAAAATACCGAGGTCTAGGCGCAGCAGCTGGGTGTCGCGCAGTACGGCGCCGAAGGCGTCGGCAACCACCTCGGTATCCCGGTGCAGCTTGTGCTCCCGCGGCGTCGGCACCATCCACTGGGCGATGGCCATGCCGACCAAGCCAAGCACGGCGGTCACCCAGAAGATGCCGTCAACACCGATCCAGCGATTGAGTATCGGGCCGGCAACCAGCGCGACGCTGAAGGCAATACCGATGCTCAAGCCGATGGAACCCATGACCTTGGTACGATGCTCGTCCCGCGTCAGATCTGCGGCCAGGGCCATGACCGTGGAAGAAATCGCCCCGGCGCCCTGCAGGGCACGCCCGAAGATCACGCCATAGATCGAGTGGGACAAAGCGGCCACGATACTGCCAATGATGAAGATAACTAGGCCGCCGAGAATGATCGGCTTGCGCCCGATGCGGTCGGACAACATGCCGAACGGAATTTGCAGAATAGCCTGGGTGAGGCCATAGATACCGATGGCGAGGCCGATGAGAAAGGGCGTGTGCCCCTTGAGCTCTGCCCCGTACAGCGTGAACACCGGCAATATCATGAACAGCCCGAGCATGCGGACGGAGTAGATGCCGGCCAATGACATAGCCGTGCGTTTTTCCTGTGGCGACATGGCGTCGTCGAATCCGGATGCCTTGCGCTGCTGCATCAATACGCTCCTGAGTAATTGTGTGTAGTGACTATAGGTTAGGCATGACCCCCTTCGGGTCCAAGGTTTCGACCACGATAATCGAGAAAATATCCCTCGGACTGGCAGCGACTGGAGTCCGGGCTTAAGATAACCGGCTGAATCGCGTCTTGGTAGCCTCAATGGACTTTATCCGCATCCGCGGTGCCCGCACCCATAATCTCAAAAACATCGATCTTGACCTGCCGCGCGAGCGGCTGGTGGTGATTACCGGACTATCGGGCTCTGGCAAATCTTCGCTCGCCTTCGACACTTTGTTCGCGGAAGGCCAGCGGCGCTATGTGGAGTCTTTATCGGCCTACGCGCGCCAGTTCCTGTCGGTGATGGAAAAGCCCGACGTGGACTATATCGAGGGCTTGTCGCCCGCGATCTCCATCGAGCAGAAAACCACTTCGCACAACCCCCGCTCCACCGTGGGCACCATCACGGAGATCTACGACTACCTGCGGCTGCTGTACGCACGGGCCGGCACACCGCATTGCCCGGACCACGATCTGCCGCTGGAGGCACAGACCGTTAGCCAGATGGTCGATCAGATCCTCGCCCTGCCGGAGGGTACGCGGATCATGCTGTTGGCGCCGCTGATTTCCGGGCGCAAAGGCGAGCATGCACAGGTGCTCGACGAGCTGCGCAGCCAGGGTTTCATCCGCGCGCGGGTCGACGGCGAGATCCATGAGCTCGACAGCACGCCCGTCCTCGATCCCAAGCGTAAGCACAGCATCGAGGCCGTCATCGACCGACTGCGCGTGCGACCGGACATTGCGCTGCGACTTGCCGAATCATTCGAAACCGCTCTGCGCCTGGGCGAGGGCATCGCACGCATCGCCTTCATGGACGACAAACAGCGGGAGGAACTGGTCTGCTCTTCGCGTTACGCCTGCCCCCAATGCGGCTATTCGCTTGCGGAGCTTGAGCCACGGCTATTTTCATTCAACAATCCATTCGGCGCCTGCACGACTTGCGACGGTCTCGGCATACAGTCTTTCTTCGATCCAGAGCGCGTGGTCGTCAATCCCGACCTGAGTCTCGCCGGTGGCGCCATCCGTGGCTGGGACCGGCGCAACGAGCACTACTACCGCCTGGTCGGGGCGCTTGCCGCGCACTACGATTTCGACCCCGAAGTCCCCTGGAATGAATTGCCCGCCAAGATACGCCACATCATGCTCGACGGCAGCGGGCGCGAGTCCATCACTTTCACCGAGCGCGACGCACGCGGCAAGGCGGTCAAGCGCAGCCACCCCTTCGAGGGCATATTGCCGAACATGGCGCGGCGCTACCGTGAAACCGAGTCGAGCGCGGTGCGCGAGGAACTCGGGCGGTACCTGTCTAGCCGGCAGTGCGCGGACTGCGGCGGCAGCCGTCTGAATCGTGCCGCCCGGCATGTGTTCGTGGGCGAACGCCCGCTGCCCGAATTGACCCGCACGCCGATCGAACAGGCCCTGGCCTTCTTCACGCAGCTTGACCTGCCGGGTCGGCGCGGCCAGATCGCGAGCAAAATCGTCAAGGAAATCGTGGCCCGCCTCAGCTTTCTGGTGAACGTGGGTCTGGATTACCTCACGCTGGAACGCAGTGCGGACACACTCTCCGGTGGCGAGGCGCAGCGCATCCGGCTGGCCAGTCAGATCGGTGCCGGACTGGTGGGCGTAATGTATGTTCTGGACGAGCCCTCCATCGGCCTGCACCAGCGCGACAACCAACGCTTGCTCGACACCCTCGCCCGCCTGCGCGATCTCGGCAACAGCGTGATCGTGGTGGAACACGACGAGGACGCGATTCGCGCCGCTGACCATGTCGTCGACATTGGGCCCGGAGCTGGTCTACATGGCGGTCGCGTGATCGCAGAGGGTACGCCCGACGCTGTGGCCGCCAACCCCGCCTCGCTGACCGGACAGTATCTCTCCGGGCAACGCAGCGTCGCGGTTCCCGAGCAACGGCATATCCCGGACGAAGATGCCTGGCTAACCGTCAAAGGCGCCCGCGGGAACAATCTAAAAGGTGTAGACATGGCAATCCCGCTGGGTCTGCTCACCTGCGTGACCGGCGTTTCCGGTTCCGGCAAGTCCACCTTGGTCAACGACACCGTGTACCGCCTGCTTGCCAAGCACTTCTACGGCGCCAGCGAGGAACCGGCCGCCTTTGATGCCGTTGAGGGACTCGAACACCTGGACAAAATTGTGGCCATCGACCAGAGCCCAATCGGACGCACGCCACGCTCCAATCCGGCCACCTATACTGGCCTCTTCACACCCATTCGCGAGCTATTCGCGGGCACCGCCGAAGCGCGATCGCGCGGCTACACGCCAGGACGCTTCAGCTTCAACGTACGCGGTGGACGCTGCGAAGCCTGTCAGGGCGAGGGCTTTACCAAGGTCGAGATGGTCTTTCTGGCTGATATTTACGTGCCCTGCGATGTGTGCAAGGGACAGCGCTACAACCGCGAAACCTTGAGCGTGCCCTACAAGGGCAAGAACGTGCACGAAGTGCTCCAAATGACGGTAGAGGATGCACTTACATTCTTCGCACCGGTTCCCGTCGTGCACCGCAAGTTACAAACGCTGATGGACGTCGGCCTTTCGTATATTACCCTCGGCCAAAGCGCAACCACGCTCTCCGGCGGTGAGGCGCAACGCGTCAAGCTCGCCAAGGAACTGTCCAAGCGAGCCACCGGACGAACGCTTTACATACTCGACGAGCCTACCACGGGGCTGCACTTCCACGATGTGGACCAATTGCTTGGGGTGCTGCACCAACTGCGCGATCAGGGCAATACGATAGTCGTCATCGAGCATAACCTCGATGTCATCAAGACGGCCGACTGGGTGATTGACCTTGGCCCGGAGGGCGGTGATGGCGGCGGTGAAATCATTGCGGCGGGCACCCCGGAAATCATCGCGGCTACAACGGGCTCGTATACCGGCCAATTTCTAAAACCGCTGCTCAAACGAGGGCAAACCCGCCCGCGTAAACGTGCCTGAACGCTGACAGCGGCAGTCAGGCCAGTATTGCCACCGACGAGCCGATACCCGCGCAGAGATGAAGTCTCCCGCCACTAAGCGCGTAAACGCGTTGTAGTGGGGGTTTCTTCTTGGGTCAACGACCAGAGCGCAGGCGTGTTACCACCCCCACAACTGACCACGGTCTCACCAAGCGTAGATTGCGATTCCTCGCAATCGGTTCGAGAGCCTTCCGCCCCTACCTTGTTCCTTGTGATCCTGCACCGTTTCTTGTCTTTCCGAACACACTTTCCTGACAGCAATTGCCGGACACCGCGCAGGGCGATGACTTTGGCCGCATTGTGGTCAGCATGGTCAGTATTTCCGCAGCTTAGGCAGACAAATTCGGATTGTGATACCCGATTGTCCTGGTGAATGTGGCCGCACGCGGCACATTCCTGCGAAGAGTAGAACGGTGGCACTTCGATAACCAACTTGCCTTGTCGGCGAGCCTTGTACTGCAAATAGGTTTTTGTCTGCCCCCAAGTGGAGGCCAGAATGGACTTGTTGAGGCCGGACTTGGCGGCAGCGCCGTTCTTGATCCAACGACCTTGCGCGTCCTGTTTAGGTTTGGCCTTTGCGGTCATGTTTTTGACCTTGAGCGCCTCGAACACGAACAGCTTGTAGCGCGGATCAGTCGCAAGCGTGTGGCTGGTCTTATGGGCCACATCCCGGCGCACGTCGGCGCCATACCGCTGGTAACGCGCGACCTTGCGCTTCGCTTTAACCCAGCCCGCCGAACCCTTGACGCGCCGTGCCTGACGGCGTTGCCAGCGTTTTTTGTGACGTTCCTGGGCCAGCAGGCGTTTCTTCTGTACTTTCGAGAAATCAAATTCCTGCGAGTCGCTCCCGGCCAGAGGCAATTTAACGCCTCGGTCCAAGCCAACAGTCATCTTGCGCAATTCCGGTTCATCGAATCGAATCAGCCAGTCGGTGGTGTCTTTGTCGGTCGGTTCGGGTAGTCCATCGTCATAGTTGAATGAAACGTGCCAGCGTCCGGCGTGGATACTGATATGCAACGAGGCCGGCAGTTTGAATTCCTTGTGCGCCTTGAAAGCCAAAATCCCGACTGGGAATTTCTGGGTGCCCATGTGCAGTTGATGCCCGGTGACTTCACCCGTGTCGGCATCCATTACCGGGATGAACTTGAAAACTTCAGACGTGAGCCAAGCAGCCTGCTTGCCATGCTTCTTGTGAAGGGTCGGGCGACCGCCTAATTTGGAAAAATACCGCCCATAGGCTTGCTTACATAACACCGCGCCATTGCGCAACAACACGCTGGGCACTTCGGACAGGTAGGGCGTGAGTTCGGTTTTGAACTGGCTGTAGCGCTGATCTATCGGGATGGGTTGTCCGGTGTGCTGCAAAGACTTCCGCGCAAAACAGCGGAAATACTGGTCTTCGCGTACTTTTGAATTGTAAATATGCCGCTGGCAACCGATCCACCGCAGCAGCGTGCGTTTCTGCACAGGGGTGGGATAGCAACGAAAGCGATTGCCGATTTGCATCGGTGATATGCTACCACAATTACTTAGGGCGCAAGCATGGAAAGCAATAATAAATCGAGTTCTCACGCAGTATTTAACATTAAGCTACATATCGTCTTTGTCACGAAGTATCGCCGCAAAACACTCGCGCCAGAACTATTGGAATACCTCGAAACCGCTTTTGGCGAAATACTTGAAGGATGGCGTTGCAAGTTAATTGAATTCGGCGGCGAACTCGACCATATATATCTCCTGGTTGATATCCATCCGGCACTGGATATATCGGTACTGATCAACAACCTCAAGACCGCAAGCGCGCGTCGAACCCGGAACCGATTTGCCGAACATCTTGCACCGTTCTACCACAAACCGCTGTTCTGGCACCGGGCTTACTTCGTAGGCTCGGTGGGCGGCGTGACGCTTGAAACGATTCGGGCCTACGTGGAGGCCCAGGGAACGGAAGAACACGTACACAAGGCCAAAGCCAAGTCAAAAACCAAGTCGTCCGCTTGACCCCCGCTTGGCGCAAGGCTGGTGTGGAACTCGCCTAAGAAGGGGAATGCGCGGACAAGTGTTCATCACAGGCGCTCACGCAATTGGTCGCAAATTCGACCAAGCCATTCGCATTGGTATACCAGAAGGTGGTACCCGCGAGCGCTGCGGAAAACGTCGACGCCCACGCCAGACGATACGCACTCACCCACCGCCAGCACACTGTCTCGGGACAGGTTGGCCCCCGCGCGGCCGGTCAACGTATTCCCATTGTAATATACAGTCCCCGTCTGGTAGCTCCCTACCAGTTAGTCAACGTGACTTTTTAGATTTGTATACGTTAGAAAGCCATCGTCAAGCCGATGCGAAGTTAACTCACCCGTTGCTGGTATGCTGGTACCAGGGCGCAGCCTCCCGGAGGGTCGGATTGAAGGCGCGGGGTCACTGGGGGTGCTTTTTGCGGGTGGTTTTTTGCGGGTGGTCTTTGCGATGTGGCCCTTCCCGAGCGGGCACGGCAATGCCGGGCATGCGTCCAGAGGTGAGCCGGCAGGCGATGCCTGATTCCGAGCGCAGCCGTAGGCGGAGCGTGTGCCCGACCGACGGACGGTTGTGCCGGCCGGTGGTCCTGATTCCGCGTGAAGCGATAGCGCTGATTCCGCCAAGATGATTCCGTAAGCCGATTCCGGCGTATGATTCCGAGTGGGGTTCAGATGCCGAAGGCTGATTATGATCGGGGTCCATGCAGCCCATTTCACCAGGGTGACACCTCACCTATGCGCTACAAATCGGATTGCAAAGCGGTGCATCGGACAACAGGTTGATCACCGCCACTCCCTGCGCTATGCGCAGCAGCACCGCTTGCATCTGCCCGAGATAAGGCCCTTCGATGTCAAAGTCAGTGATCAGGTGAATCATTGACTGCTCCTCGCCCTAAAGGACGGAGATTCCCACTTCACGGAAGCCAGCCCATGCTGCATCACTGCAACACGGGGCTTACAGCCTCTCCATGGGCTGATGCCGCAAGTCCTGCGGCCAACACATTACGCGCAGCGTTAATGTCACGGTCGTGCTGCGTGTCGCATTCCGGACAGGTCCAGGTGCGCACGGACAACGGCATTGAACCTTGGGTATGGCCGCAGACCGAGCAACGCTTGCTGGACGGATACCAGCGATCGATGCCGATCAGGGTGCGGCCATACCACTGCGCCTTGTACTCAAGTTGCCTGACGAATTCAGACCAGCCCGCATCGCTGATCGACTTTGCCAGAGGGTGGTTACGTTGCAGGTCGTTCACGGAAAGCGTCTCGATGGCGATCACTTGGTTCTCGCTGACCAACCGGGTCGAGAGCTTGTGCAGGAAGTCCCTGCGCGAATCCGTGATGTGCGCATGCACGCGCGCGACTTTGCTTTTCGCTTTCGCCCGGTTCTTGGAACCGAGCTTTTTCTTCGCCAATCGGCGCTGGAGCCTGCCCAGGCGGCTTTCGTTCTGCCTGAACGCCTTGGGCGAGGTGACTTTCTCTCCCGTGGAGAGCACGGCGAAATGGGTCAGGCCAAGGTCGATGCCGATCTGCCCCGAGACAACAGGATTTGACGCCACAGCATCATCACAGAGCAAAGACGCGAAATACCGCCCTGCCGCATCCAGGGAGACCGTGACCGTCGTGAGTTTGGCGGCCTTGGGGATTGTGCGCGACCAGCGGATATTGAGCGGTTCGCTCATTTTCGCCAACCGCAGCTCGCGCAGCGCCGGCGTCCAGCGAAATGCGCTGGTGGTATATTCGGCGCTCTGCGGTCCGTGTTTACGCTTGAAGGCTGGGTACCGTGCGCGCTTGGCAAAAAAGTGGGTGAACGCGGTGTTGAGATGGCGCAGTGCCTGCTGCACCGGCACGCTGCTCACGTCGTTGAGCCACGCATGTTCAGGCGTCTTCTTCAGCGCCGTGAGCGCGGCGGACGTCTCGTGGTAACCGACCCGCTCTTGTCGCTGCAACCAGGCGTCGCTGCGCAACCGCAGCATGTGGTTATAGGCAAAGCGCGTGCACCCAAACGTCTGCGCCAGGACTTGCGCCTGCGCAGGCGTTGGATAAAACCGGAACCGGTAGGCGCGCTTCACATTCATGGCTTACACCATAACATTTTTTGTGTAAATGTAAATGCGGCGCCTCAATCAAGAGCCAAGCGGCACCTGTCCTCCCCGCCCTGAACGGCGGGGTTTCTCGGAGCAACGGATGAGAAGGCGTCAGACACGCGAAGGCCGGGACTGAGCCCGGCCTTCGCGTGTCTGACTTATCACAGCTGAGTACGCCCACGTTATTCGTCGGGGCGATCAACCAGCTCAACCAGCGCCATCGGTGCATTATCGCCTGCGCGGAAACCACACTTGAGAATCCGCAGATAACCACCAGGGCGTGTCTTGTAACGCGGACCCAGCTCCGAAAACAGCTTGCCGACGATTTCCTTGTCGCGCAGGCGGTCAAAGGCCATACGGCGATGATGGACGCTGTCTTCCTTTGCCAGCGTGATCAGGGGCTCTGCGGTCCGGCGCAATTCCTTGGCCTTGGGCAGCGTGGTCTTGATCACTTCATGGCGCATCAGGGATACCGCGAGGCTTTGCAGTGTAGCCTTACGGTGGGCCGAGTTGCGACTCAGTTGTCTGCCTATATTGCGATGACGCATGACTCAATTCCTAAGCTTAGGCCGAGGCCTTCTGATCTTTGAGACCGGCCGGCGGCCAGTTGTCCAGTTTCATCCCGAGCGAGAGCCCGTGCTGGGCCAGAACGTCCTTGATTTCGGTCAGGGACTTCTTGCCGAGATTTGGGGTCTTAAGCAATTCGACCTCGGTTTTCTGGATCAGGTCACCGATGAAAAAGATATTTTCTGCCTTGAGGCAATTCGCCGAACGCACGGTCAGCTCAAGTTCATCAACCGAACGCCGCAGAATCGGGTCGATTTCAGCCTTGGCCGTGGGCAATTCGCTATGCTCCTCACCCTTGAGGTCGACAAAAACCTCCAGTTGACTACGCAGGATTCCGGCGGCGAGACGAATAACTTCCTCGGCATCGACTGTGCCATTGGTTTCAAGCTCAATCACCAAACGATCAAGGTCGGTACGTTGCTCAACGCGGGCACGCTCAACGGAATAGGCCACGCGAATGATCGGGCTAAAGCTTGCATCCAGCAACAATCGGCCGATGGTGTGATCGTCCGCGTCGCTATTGCGACGTGCCGCGGCGGGCTGATAACCCCGTCCACGCGCAACCTTAAGCGTCATGTTGACTTCGCCTTCCTTCGTCAGGTGCGCGATGACATGCTCAGGATTCAGAATCTCGACGTCGTGACCCAACGTGATGTCCGCGGCAGTAATGACGCCCGGCCCCTTCTTACGCAAGGTTAGAACGGCTTCGTCCTGTCCATGCATACGGACGGCCAAACCCTTCAGGTTAAGGAGGATTTCGACGACGTCTTCCTGTACGCCCTCAAGCGCTGTGTACTCATGCAACACGCCGTCGATTTCGGCCTCGATAACTGCACAACCCGGAATCGAGGACAACAGGATACGGCGGAGCGCATTCCCGAGCGTGTGACCAAATCCACGCTCCAGTGGCTCAAGCGCCACTTTTGCATGATTCGGTGTGAATGCCTGTACGTCGATATGACGCGGCTTAAGCAATTCGGATGCCTGCATCTGTAAACCTCTTTCGATCGACGGGCTGAAACGCGGCTAATTACTTGGAGTAGAGCTCGACCACGAGCGACTCGTTGATATCCGCGGGCAGGTCGCTACGCTCAGGTGCACTCTTGAACACACCTTCCATTTTTTTCGCGTCAATTTCGATCCACCCTGGAATACCGAACTGCTCAGCAATCGTCAGCGCGTCTTGAATACGCGACTGCTTCCGGGCACGTTCACGAATCGCTACAACATCATTGCTCGATACTTGAAAAGACGCGATGTTGACCACTTCACCGTTGACCGTAATGGCACGATGACTGACCAGTTGGCGCGCCTCTGCCCGTGTTACCGCAAAACCCATGCGGTAGACAACATTATCCAGACGTGACTCAAGCATTTTCAGCAGGTTCTCACCCGTCGAACCCTTCTGATGCGCCGCTTTTTTGAAGTAATTGCGGAACTGGCGCTCGAGCACACCGTAGATACGGCGCAGCTTCTGCTTCTCGCGCAGCTGCGTGCCGTAATCGGACACTCGCGTGCGCCGATCGCCGTGCTGGCCGGGCACTTTTTCCAGCTTACACTTGGACTCGAGACCGCGCGCCCGACTCTTCAGGAAGAGATCGGTGCCTTCGCGGCGACTCAGTTTGCACTTCGGACCTATATAACGTGCCATCGATGACTACCCCAAACTTATACGCGACGGCGCTTCGGCGGCCGGCAACCATTATGCGGAATCGGCGTCACATCACTGATGCTGGTGATTTTGAAGCCGGCATTATTGAGCGCGCGAACCGCTGATTCACGACCAGGCCCAGGCCCCTTCACGCGCACTTCGAGATTCTTCATTCCGTACTCGAGTGCCACGGTCCCTGCACGCTCCGCAGCCACCTGGGCAGCGAATGGCGTGCTCTTACGTGAACCACGAAAACCGGAACCGCCCGAAGTTGCCCAACACAGGGCATTTCCCTGGCGATCCGTGATGGTCACGATGGTATTGTTGAAGGAAGCGTTGATATGCGCCACACCATCTGTGACAACCCGCTTCGTCTTTTTGCGCGTACGCGCGACCGTAGGCTTAGCCATATGACTTACTAACGTCCGTTCTGTCGTTTACTTGCGAATTGCCTTGCGGGGGCCCTTGCGCGTCCGCGCATTCGTGCGCGTACGCTGACCACGCACGGGCAGACCGCGGCGGTGGCGCAGGCCACGGTAAGAACCCATATCCATCAGGCGCTTGATCTGCATGCTGACTTCACGACGGAGATCACCTTCGACGACGTACTGACCAACCGTCTGACGAATTGACTCCAGCTCAGCCTCGGTCAGATCCTTGATCTTCGTCTCCGGGCGAATGCCAGTCGTCTCACAAATCGCCTGGGCGCGATGACGTCCGACGCCGTAGATTGCCGTCAAGGCGATCACTGCGTGCTTCTGATCAGGTATGTTGACACCTGCTACACGTGCCATTCAGAAACTCTCCATAACCCTGGCGGAAAAGCCGAGCATCATACCCGCTATCCATTCCAGATACAATGTTTGTCAGCCCTGGCGCTGCTTATGCCGGGGTTCCGTGCAGATCACGCGGACTACGCCATTACGGCGAATAATCTTGCAATGACGGCAAATCTTCTTAATCGATGCTCGAACTTTCATCTTTCTTTCCTCACCAATGGGCTCAGCGACTACTTCCGCCTCGTCCGTAAGCCTTCATATTCGCCTTTTTCATCAGTCCATCGTACTGATGCGACATCATGTGCGCCTGGACCTGCGCCATGAAGTCCATGAGTACCACAACGATGATCAACAGGGACGTGCCACCGAAATAAAACGGTACGTTCCAGTACAGAATCAAAAATTCTGGCAACAGACACACCAGCGTAATGTAGATGGCGCCGACACCGGTTAACCGTGTCATAACACCATCTATGTATCGCGCCGTCTGATCGCCCGGTCTAATCCCAGGCACCAAAGCGCCTGCTTTTTTCAAATTATCTGCCGTCTCACGGGAGTTGAACACCAACGCCGTGTAAAAGAAGGCGAAAAATATGATCGCCGTGGCATACAGCAAAACATAAAGTGGCTGTCCAGGCGCCAATGCCGTGGAAAGGTTCTGTAACCACTGCATGCCATCCGTGCGCCCGAACCATTGCCCCAATGTCGCAGGGAACAGGATGATGCTCGAAGCGAATATCGGCGGTATCACGCCTGCCATATTCAATTTCAGCGGCAAGTGACTAGATTGTGCCGCGTATATCTTCCGCCCAACTTGGCGTTTGGCATAATTGACTGTGATGCGACGCTGCCCGCGTTCAACGAAAACCACGAAAGCAGTCACTGCAACCGCAAGCGCGCCCAGCATGATAATCGTACCTGACGATAACTCGCCCGTGCTTGCCAACTCAAGTGTTCCACCCACCGCTTGTGGAAGGCCTGCGACAATGCCGGCGAAAATAATCATGGAAATACCGTTACCAAGACCACGCTCGGTAATCTGCTCACCCAGCCACATCAGGAACATGGTACCCGTCACCAAGGTCACCGTGGCAGTCAGGATGAATCCTATGCCGGGATGAATGGCAACGGACATACCGTTGACTTGCTGACCCTCCAACGCCACGGATACACCGATGGCCTGGAAGGTCGCGAGTGCCACAGTGGCATAACGCGTATATTGGGTAATTTTGCGCTGACCTGCCTGACCCTCTTTTTTCAACTGCTCCAAACTGGGAACGACCGATGTCAGAAGCTGAATGATAATTGATGCCGATATATACGGCATCACACCCAGCGCCAAAACACTCAGTCTCTGGAGTGCCCCACCCGAAAACATGTTGAACATTCCGAGAATCGAGCCGCTGTGTTCCGTAAAAAACCGCGACATGGCAACTGGGTTAATACCGGGCACGGGTATAAAGGTGCCGATTCGATAAACGATCAACGCCAATACCAAAAATATCAGGCGCTTGCGTAACTCGGCGAAACGCCCGAGCCCTGCTAATCCGCCTGCAGTGCCAGCGCCCGGGAGTGCCATCAGTCTTCGACCTTTCCGCCTGCTTGTTCGATTGCGATCCGTGCACCAGCCGTCACGGCCAAGCCACGCACGGTAACAGGCTTTTCGATCTTACCTGAAGCGATGACCTTGACCTTAAGCGTCCGCGGTGAAATCAGATCAGCGGCTATCAGGGCAGCCATATCGATCACGTCCGCGTTTACCTTGGCGAGTTCGTGCAGACGGATCTCGTCAACACGGCTCGACTTGCGCGAATTGAAGCCGATCTTTGGCAAGCGGCGTTGCAAAGGCATCTGACCACCTTCGAAACCGACCTTGTGATAACCACCTGAACGCGCATGCTGGCCCTTATGACCACGACCAGCAGTTTTGCCAAGGCCGGAACCGATACCGCGTCCAACGCGAACATTTGACGGGCGGCTGCCTGGTGCGGGCTTTAACGTATTAAGCTTCATGTCAGGCCTCCTCTACCTGAAGCAGGTAGTGAATCTTGTTGACCATCCCGCGGTTCTCAGGTGTATCGATGACTTCCACCGAATGGCGTATACGACGCAAGCCGAGACCGCGTGCACAGGCCTGGTGAGCCTTGATGCGCCCGCTGAGGCTACGAACCAGCGTTACCTTGATGCGTTTGGTGTCGGCAGTCATGTGTTTAACCCTTAATCTCTTCGATGCTTTTGCCACGCTTGGCCGCGATCTGTTCCGGCGACGTCATTCCTAACAGACCGTTTAGGGTCGCACGAACAACGTTGACAGGGTTACGCGTACCGATGCACTTGGCCAGAATGTTGCGCACGCCGGCAACCTCAAAAACTGCGCGCATGGCACCACCAGCAATCACCCCGGTACCTTCGGAAGCGGGCTTCATAAATACCTGTGCGGCACCATGACGCCCCGTCGAGGCATAGTGAAGTGTTCCCTCACTCAGGGGCACTCTCACCATATTTTTACGCGCCTTTTCAAGTGACTTTTGGATCGCGGCCGGCACTTCTCTCGCCTTACCGTAACCCATGCCGACACGACCATTCCCGTCACCCACGACCGTTAAGGCCGTGAAACCGAACTGGCGACCACCCTTCACCACCTTGGCGACACGGTTCACCGTAACCAGCTTTTCCTGCAAGCCGTCGCTACTCGTCGAGCTTTCAATATTCGTTGCCATTAGCCGCCTTCCTAGAAGTCAAGTCCATTCTCGCGGGCCGCATCCGCGAGCGCTTTGACACGCCCGTGATAACGGAATCCTGACCGGTCGAAGGCTACCGTCTTGATGCCTTTTTCGGCCGCGCGCTCGGCGACAAGTCGGCCAACTGTTTTGGCGGCCTCTATGTTGCCAGTGTATTTCTCGTTGCCACGAACTGTCGTCTCGACCGTCGAGGCGGTCGCAATGACCTCCGAGCCGTTCGGGGCGATGATTTGGGCGTAGATGTGACGAGGTGTGCGATGGATGCACAGCCGAGTGACACCGAGTTCCTTGATTTTCGAGCGGGCGCGCTTTGCGCGGCGCAGACGAGACTGTTTCTTTTCCATAGTTTCGGACCTACTTCTTCTTGGCTTCCTTGCGGATAATATGCTCGCCCGAGTATTTCACACCCTTGCCCTTGTAGGGCTCAGGCGGACGGTACGCGCGTATCTCCGCAGCCACTTGACCGACCTTTTGACGGTCGGCACCCTTGACCACGATCTCGGTCTGACTCGGTGTTTCGATCGTTATTCCTTCTGGAATCGGATATTCAACCGGGTGTGAGAAGCCCAGCGTTAAATTCAACGCCTTACCTTGGGCCTGCGCACGATAGCCGACGCCTACGAGTTCGAGTTTCTTCTCGTAACCCTGGCTGACTCCGGTGACCAGATTTTGCGTGAGCGCGCGCATGGTCCCTACCATGGCGAGCTCTTGCGTGGTGCCATCTGCCCGTGCCAAGTGTAAAACCCCACTTTCTTCGCGCACGACAACATCCACGTGCAAGTCCTGGACGCCCTCACCCTTCGGACCCTTGGCCTTGATCGTTTGCCCATCGATACTCACCTGGACACCGCCAGGGATCTCGACCGGCTTATTCGCAACTCTCGACATGATTCGGTCCCGTTATGCCACTACACAAATCACTTCGCCGCCGCAACCCGCCTGTCGTGCAGCACGATCACTCATCACACCCTTGGAGGTGGAGACAATCGCGACACCCAGGCCGTTAAGCACACGGGGAAGTTCGTCTTTTTCCCGGTAAATACGAAGACCGGGACGGCTTACGCGATCAATACGCTCGATCACGCCTTTGCCTTCGTAATAGCGCAAGGTCACGACCAGTTGAGGCTTCGCCGCATTGTCGGCAACGACTTCAAAACTGTCGATATAACCTTCGTCCTTGAGCACCTGAGCAATCGCCAGCTTGCGCTTGGAGGAAGGCATCGCAACTTGCTTCTTACGTGCCTGCTGGCCATTGCGGATGCGCGTAAACATGTCCGCGAGTGGATCGGTCATACTCATTCTTTAGATCCTCGATTACCAGCTAGCCATCCGGAGACCGGGCACATCACCACGCATGGCTGCTTCACGCAGCTTATTGCGACCCAGACCGAATTTTCGGTACACACCATGCGGACGCCCGGTCAGGCGGCAGCGGCTCTGTTGGCGCACCGGGCTTGAATCGCGCGGCAGCTTCTGTAATGCGGTTACTGCGGCGCGCTTTTCTTCGTGACTCGCCTCTGGGCTGAGAATCAGCGCCCGCAGGGCTTCACGCTTTTTCGCATAGCGCTTGGCAAGTGCCTCGCGTTTGCGTTCGCGCTCAATCATCGATGTCTTTGCCATAACGGTATCTGCCTCAGGTCCTGAACGGAAAGTTGAAGGCTTCGAGCAATGCACGAGCCTCATCATCCGTCTTCGCGCTGGTGGTGATTACGATATCCATGCCACGCAGAGCATCAATTTTGTCGTAATCAATTTCCGGGAAAATAATCTGTTCCTTGATGCCCATGCTGTAATTGCCACGGCCATCAAACGAGCGCGGATTGATCCCGCGAAAGTCACGAACACGCGGGAGCGCGATGGTGATCAGTCGGTCGAGAAATTCGTACATCCGCTCACGGCGCAGCGTCAATTTGGCGCCGACCGGCCAGCCATCACGGATCTTGAATCCAGCGACAGATTTACGCGCCAACGTTTGCACACCCTTCTGTCCTGCGATCAGGGCCAGATCGCCCAAGGCGTGATCGACGATTTTCTTGTCGGACACAGCCTCACCCAGACCCATGTTCAGGGTGATTTTTTCGATCCTCGGCACCTGCATCACACTTTTATATGCGAGGCGTTCCATCAAGGCCGGGATGACCTTTTCCTGATAATGATCTTTCAACCTGGGCATTGCCATATACCTACGCGTCGACAACTTCATTGTTCGACTTGAAGAAACGGACCTTTCGGCCGTCATCAAGCGTCCTGTAACCGATCCGGTCGCCCTTACCCGCTGCCGGGTTGTAGAGCATCACGTTCGAGGCATCGATCGCGGCTTCGCGCTCAATGATCCCGCCCTGAGAACCGGTTTGCGGGTTTCCACGCTGGTGCTTTTTGATCATGTTCACGTTTTGCACGAACAGTTTCCCATTCGGCATAACGCGGATGACCGTACCACGTCGACCCTTGTCCTTACCTGTGACGACCATTACGTCGTCACCTTTTCGAATTCTTTGCATGACACCGACCTCGGATCAGAGCACTTCGGGTGCGAGTGAAATGATCTTCATAAAACGCTCCGAACGGAGCTCGCGCGTAACCGGCCCGAATATACGTGTGCCGATTGGCTGAAGCTGATTGTTGAGCAATACCGCCGCATTTTTGTCGAAGCGTATTTTCGACCCATCAGGACGTCGAACACCATGAGCGGTGCGGACGACGACCGCATTGTACACGTCGCCCTTTTTTACCTTGCCACGCGGGATCGCATCCTTGACGCTGACCTTGATCACGTCGCCAATTGCCGCGTAACGTCGATGGGAACCGCCGAGCACCTTGATGCACTGCACCTTGCGTGCGCCGCTGTTGTCTGCGACTTCCAAAACTGTTTGCATCTGAATCATGAGCTAAATTCCCAGTCCGTAGCCTTACTCGGGCGAACGCTCAACGATCTCGACCAGCGTCCAGCTCTTGGTCCGCGAGATCGGACGGCATTCCTGAATCCGAACCGTATCACCGGCGCGGCCGCTGTTCTGCTCGTCATGTACGTGCATCTTGGTTGAGCGACGAATGTACTTGCCATATACCGGATGCTTGACCATGCGCTCGATCTGAACGGTCAAGGTCTTATCCATTTTGTTACTGAGCACACGCCCGACCACCGCACGCTTTACCTTCGCTGCTTCGCTCATGCCGTCTTACCCGCTTTGTCCATTTCATTCAGCACCGTCTTGACCCGCGCAATGTCTTTGCGCACCACATCAAACTGATGTGGTTTGGCCAACTGGCCGGTACCGCGCTGCATGCGCAGATTAAACTGTGCACGGCGCAGCTCGATCAGTTCGGCATTTAGTTCTGCAACGCTCTTACCACGTAATTCGCTAGCATTCATCACATCACCGTCCTGATCACGACTGTGGTCTTGATGGGAAGTTTGGCCGCAGCGAGCTTGAAGGCCTCGCGTGCCACTTCTTCCGTGACCCCTTCCATCTCATACAGCACGCGGCCAGGCAAAATTTTGGCCACCCAGTACTCGACATTACCCTTACCACTACCCATACGGACTTCGAGCGGTTTCTTGGTCACCGGCACATCCGGGAAAACACGAATCCAGATCTTTCCACCACGCTTAATATGGCGTGTCATGGCGCGACGTGCCGCCTCAATCTGACGCGCGGTAATCCGTCCACGATCCAAAGCCTTCAGGCCATATTCACCAAAGCTGACCTTATCGCCAACTGTAGCCAGCCCACTATTGCGACCTTTGAATTGCTTACGAAATTTAGTTCTCTTAGGCTGCAGCATGCCCTACTCCTCAACTCGCCGCCTGACGCGATTCGGCACGTTCGACGCTTGGACCGAAAACGTCACCCTTGTAAATCCACACCTTGATGCCAATGACACCATAGGTGGTATGCGCTTCGGCGAAACCATAATCAACATCGGCACGCAAGGTATGTAATGGGACTCGCCCTTCTCGGTACCATTCGGAGCGCGCAATTTCAGCACCATTAAGGCGACCAGCAACGTTCACTTTCACTCCAAGCGCACCGAGCCTCATCGCATTGCTGACCGCACGGCGCATCGCGCGGCGGAACATGATACGGCGTTCCAGCTGTTGAGCGATACCCTCGGCGACAAGTTGAGAATCGATTTCGGGCTTACGCACCTCTTCGATATTCACTTTGACGCTATTGATCTCAAGCCCCATCTTTCCGGCGACTTCGCGACGAAGACTTTCGATATCCTCGCCCTTCTTGCCTATCACGATGCCAGGGCGTGCCGTGTGTATCGTTACCACAGCGGCGCGAGCTGGCCGTTCGATCTGAATGCGGCTAACCGATGCGTGTGCAAGTTTTTTCTTGATGAAAGCGCGCACTGCAAGATCGTTATTCAACAGATCGGCATAGTTGCGGCCTTGCGCGTACCACTTGGAGGTCCAGTCACTCGAAATACCCAGACGGAAGCCTACCGGATGTACTTTCTGACCCATTACTTATTCCTCGCTCGGTCGCCGACCGTCACTGTAATGTGACTGGTGCGCTTGAGAATGCGGTTGCCGCGACCTTTTGCACGCGCATGCATGCGTTTGAGCGTCGGACCCTCATCAATGAAAACTCGGCTGACCTTGAGTTCGTCAACGTCCGCGCCTTCGTTGTGCTCAGCGTTCGCAACTGCGGACTCAAGCACCTTGCGAATCATATCGGAGGCCTTTTTCTGACTAAAGGTCAGGAGCTGCAGGGCCTTCTCGACCGGCATGCCACGCACTTGGTCAGCAACCAAGCGAGCCTTCTGGGGCGAGATCCGTGCAAACTTCAATTTAGCTGCGACTTCCATCTGAAACCTCTTTACTTGGCCCTTTTATTGGCCACGTGTCCCTTGAAGGTGCGCGTAGCGGAAAACTCGCCAAGCTTATGACCCACCATGTTTTCGCTGACAAGCACCGGCACATGCTGACGGCCATTATGTACGGCGACCGTCAAACCGACCATCTGAGGCAGAATCATTGAGCGACGCGACCATGTCTTGATCGGCCGGCGCGAATTGGCCGCAACCGCCTCATCCACCTTCTTCACCAGGTGGTGATCCACAAAGGGACCTTTTTTGATTGAACGTGGCACTGGCTACCCCTTACTTCCGATTCCGACGACGAACGATGTGTTTATCCGTACGCTTGTTGCTACGCGTCTTGTACCCCTTGGTAGGAACACCCCATGGGGTAACCGGATGCTTACCGAAATTACGGCCTTCACCACCACCGTGCGGATGGTCGACCGGATTCATGGCAGTGCCGCGTACGGTTGGGCGGACACCCATCCATCGTTTCGCACCGGCCTTGCCGAATTTGCGGAGGTTATGCTCGGAATTACCCACCTCACCAACAGTCGCGCGGCATTCAATCTGTATCTTACGCATTTCGCCTGAGCGAAGACGCAGCGAAGCATAGGCACCTTCGCGGGCAACTATCTGTGCACCGGCACCGGCTGAACGTGCAATTTGCGCACCTTTACCTGGGCGCATTTCGATGCAATGCACGGTGGTGCCCACCGGGATCGAACGCAATTCGAGTGTATTACCGGGCTTGATCGGGGCGCCTGCGCCCGACACGATATCGTCGCCGACATTGAGCCCCTTGGGCGCAATAATGTAACGACGCTCGCCGTCACGGTAAAGCACCAATGCAATATTCGCGCTGCGGTTAGGGTCATACTCCAAACGCTCAACGCGCGCTGGTATTCCGTCTTTCTGACGACGAAAATCCACTAAACGGTAGTGCTGTTTGTGACCGCCACCAATATGACGCTGGGTGATGCGCCCCTGGTTATTACGACCACCACTCTTCGATTTGCTTTCAACCAGGCCCGCATACGGTGCGCCCTTGTGCAGGGTCTCACGCGTTACCCGGACTTGGAAACGACGGCCAGGAGAGGTCGGTTTGGACTTGACGATAGCCATGTAGATTCCTCTTACTCGGCGCCGTTGAATTCGATGTCGCTACCTTCACGCAGCGTCACATATGCCTTACGCAAACCGTTGCGCTTGCCCGGACGCCGCCCGAACATTTTGCTTTTGCCTTTGATGTTCACAACGCGCACCTCTTTCACCTGCACGCTGAACAAGGCCTCAACCGCTTTACGAATTTCCAGCTTGGTAGCATCCGGCAGAACTTTAAACACGTGCTGATGTGCGCTCTCAGCCAAGAGCGTCGCCTTTTCGGAAACGTGGGGAGCCACAAGCACTTGGAGCATACGATCCTGATTCATGCCAGCCATTCCTCAATCTGTTTGAGCGCGGCCACATCCATCACAACCTGCTCATGTCCCACCAAACGCACGGGGTCTAGCCCAGACACGTCGGTCACATCCACATGCGGCACGTTCCGCGCTGATAACCAGAGCGCATTGCTTGGCTCTGCGGTCACGATCAATGCGTTGCGTGTGGCCACGCCATCCAGCGATGTCAAAAACGCTTTGGTCTTGGGCTCGGTCACGGCAAATTGCTCGACAAGCACCAGACGCCCTTGCCGCAGTAACTCGGAGAAAATGGAGCGCATTGCGGCGCGGTACATTTTCTTGTTGAGCTTCTGAGTGTAATTACGCGGCTTCGCGGCAAATGCGCGCGCACCACCACGCCACAATGGGCTGCGGATACTACCTGCGCGAGCGCGGCCACTGCCTTTCTGACGCCATGGCTTGATACCACCGCCCCGCACTTCGGAACGTGACTTCTGAGCCTTAGTGCCAGAACGCCCGCCAGCCATATAGGCAACAACGGCCTGATGGACCAATGGTTCATTAAAATCACGACCAAACAACGCTTCCGAAACCGCGACGCTTGATCCGTTTCCGTGTATCTGCAACTCCATGTCCTTAACCCTTCTGCTTGACCGCCGGCTTGACGATGACATCGCCGCCGACCGCGCCCGGGACAGCGCCCTTGACCAGGATCAGGTTTCGCGCCGCATCGACACGCACAACCTGGAGATTCTGCGTGGTCACCCGGACGTTACCCAGATGCCCAGACATTTTCTTGCCCTTAAACACACGCCCAGGTGTCTGATTTTGACCGATCGAACCAGGTGCGCGATGGGAAAGCGAATTGCCATGCGTGCGATCCTGGCCGGCGAAATGGTGCCGTTTGATGACGCCAGCAAAGCCCTTACCCTTGCTGACCGCAGTCACATCGACAATCTGCCCTTCGGCAAATCGCTCGACATTGATCTCTGCGCCCGGCTCAAGCCCTTCGAGCTCGGCTGCAGTTGCACGCGACTCCCAGAGACCGCGACCCGCTGTAACATTAGCCTTGGCGAAATGCCCCACCATAGGCTTGCTTACACGCGACGCCTTGCGCACACCAGCCGTCACCTGGACCGCCTCATAGCCGTCAACCTCGACCGACCTGATCTGCGTGACCCGGTTCGGCTCCGCCTCGATCACCGTCACCGGCACGGATACGCCAGCCTCGGTAAAAACGCGGGTCATGCCCAATTTGCGCCCAACCAATCCGATAGACATCACTACACCTCTGTACCTAACTGCCCACCGCGTTACGGCTCACGGCGCATCCGCCTGACAACGCGGCCCGACACTCAATAAATGTCAGGCCGCGGAAAGCCGTGCATTATGACAGAAAAATGTTTTTTAGTTAAGCCTGATTTGTACGTCGACACCTGCGGCCAGATCGAGCTTCATTAGCGCGTCTACCGTTTTGTCGGTCGGGTCCAAAATATCCATCAATCGCTTATGCGTCCGGATTTCATACTGGTCGCGAGCGTCTTTATTGACATGCGGTGACACCAGGATCGTAAAACTTTCCTTACGCGTAGGCAGCGGGATCGGACCCTTGACCCGCGCACCGGTCCGCTTAGCGGTTTCGACGATCTCGCTGGCAGAACGATCGATCAGACGATGATCGAATGCCTTTAGGCGGATCCGGATTCTCTGACTGGTAGCCATTTTCTACTTACTCCATGGCGGCATGAGTGAACGTCACTCATGCCAGTTTCAATACGCGCGCGACAGTGGCCGAATATGGCCGACTTACTCGATGACTTTGGCGACGACGCCGGCACCGACGGTACGGCCGCCTTCGCGTATCGCGAAGCGCAGACCCTCTTCCATCGCAATCGGCGCAATCAGCGATACCTTCACCGCAACGTTGTCGCCCGGCATCACCATCTCCGTGCCCTCAGGCAGGTCCACCGATCCGGTCACGTCCGTCGTACGGAAGTAAAACTGCGGCCGATATCCATTGAAAAACGGCGTGTGACGACCGCCCTCTTCCTTCGACAGCACGTAGACTTCCGCATCAAACTTGGTGTGCGGCTTGATCGAACCCGGCTTGCACAGTACCTGACCGCGCTCCACTTCCTCGCGCTTGGTGCCACGCAGCAACACACCTACGTTGTCGCCCGCCTGACCCTGGTCCAGCAACTTGCGGAACATCTCTACGCCCGTCACTGTGGTCTTGGTCGTGTTGTGCAGTCCTACGATCTCAACTTCGTCGCCGACCTTAACAATGCCGCGTTCGATACGACCCGTCACCACCGTGCCACGACCCGATATCGAGAATACGTCCTCAATCGGCATCAAAAACGCGCCGTCTATCGCGCGCTCGGGCTCCGGGATGTAACTGTCCATCTCGGCCACCAGCCTTTCAATCGCCGGCACTCCGATTTCGCTCGTGTCGCCCTCCAGCGCTTTGAGCGCCGAACCCGTCACGATCGGGGTGTCGTCACCCGGAAAATCGTATGAGGACAGCAGGTCGCGCACTTCCATCTCAACCAGCTCAAGCAGCTCGGCGTCGTCAACCATGTCGGCCTTGTTCAGGAACACGACAATGTACGGAACACCCACCTGGCGCGCCAGCAGGATGTGCTCGCGCGTCTGCGGCATCGGACCGTCCGCAGCCGAACACACCAGGATCGCGCCGTCCATCTGCGCCGCACCCGTGATCATGTTCTTCACGTAGTCCGCGTGACCAGGGCAATCCACATGCGCGTAATGACGTGCATCAGATTCGTATTCCACGTGCGCCGTCGCAATCGTGATCCCGCGAGCACGCTCTTCCGGTGCCTTGTCTATCTGGTCGTACGCACTGAACGAGCCGCCGTGCTTCTCCGCCATCACCTTCGTCAACGCCGCCGTCAGCGTCGTCTTACCATGATCAACATGACCGATCGTTCCCACATTTACATGCGGCTTCTTACGCTCAAACTTTTCCTTGGCCACAACTACTACCTCTCAAATCAATGTCGATGAATCAGACCGATGCCGAATCCGGCGGATTACGATGCCTTCTTGATCACGGCCTCGGCGACATTGTTCGGCGCCTCGGCGTATTTCGAAAACTCCATCGAATAAGTCGCGCGTCCCTGAGTAGCGGAGCGCAAATCCGTTGCATAACCAAACATTTCGGCCAGCGGCACTTCGGCGCGCACGATTTTACCTGCGGCCGCATCATCCATACCCTGCACCAATCCACGGCGGCGATTGAGGTCGCCCATCACGTCGCCCATATAGTCCTCGGGCGTCACGACTTCGACCTTCATGATCGGTTCCAACAGCGCGGGATTCGCCTTCAACGCACCTTCCTTGAAGGCCATAGATCCTGCGATCTTAAATGCCATTTCGGATGAATCGACATCATGGTAAGAACCGTCGAACAAGGTCGCCTTGACATCCACCATCGGGAATCCGGCCAGCACGCCATTTTGCAGCTGCTCCTGAATACCCTTATCGACCGCGGGGATGTATTCGCGCGGGATAACACCGCCGACCACCGCGTTCTCAAATTCATAACCGGTGCCACGCTCTAATGGCTCCAGTCGTATCCAAACATGTCCGTACTGTCCACGGCCGCCAGACTGACGAACGAATTTGCCTTCCTGCTCGATGGATTTGCGAATCGCCTCGCGATAAGCCACCTGCGGCGCGCCCACGTTGGCCTCGACCTTGAATTCGCGACGCATGCGGTCGACGATAATTTCAAGATGCAACTCACCCATACCGGAGATAATGGTCTGGCCAGACTCTTCGTCCGTGCGCACGCGGAAGGAAGGATCCTCCTGCGCCAGCTTGGACAGGGCCATACCCATTTTCTCCTGATCGCTCTTGGTTTTCGGCTCGACCGCCACCGAGATCACCGGCTCAGGGAATTCCATACGCTCAAGCGTAATCACCTGATCAGTGCTGCAAAGTGTGTCGCCCGTGGTGACATCCTTCAGGCCAACGGCCGCAGCGATATCGCCCGCACGCACTTCCTTGATTTCCTCGCGTGTATTCGCATGCATTTGCAGCAGACGACCAATGCGCTCGCGCTTACCCTTGACCGGGTTATAAACCGTGTCGCCGGAATTCAGCACGCCAGAATACACGCGGAAGAAGGTCAGCGTGCCGACATAAGGATCGGTCGCGATCTTGAATGCAAGCGCGGAAAATGGCTCCTCGTCAGAGGAATGACGCTCGCATTCGGTCTCGTTCGCGTCGTCCAAATGCCCCTTGATTGCAAGCACATCCACCGGTGACGGCATGTAGTAGATGATCGAATCGAGCATCGCCTGCACGCCTTTATTCTTGAAGGCAGAGCCGCACATGGCCGGGACGATTTCATTCGCCAGCGTACGCATACGCAAGCCCTTCCGGATCTCATCTATCGTGAGATCGCTCTCTTCAAGATATTTCTCCATCAGCTCTTCGTCGGCTTCTGCCGCCGCTTCGACCATATGCTCGTGCCATTCCTGGCATTCATCAGCCATATCTGCCGGAATGTCACGCTCGTCATAGGTCATGCCCATGTCGGACTCATTCCAGTAGATCGCGCGCATGCGAAGCAGGTCGACGATACCCTTGAAATTCTCTTCCGCGCCGATCGGCAACTGGATCGGCACCGGGGTCGCGCCAAGACGAGTCTTGATCTGCTCGATCACGCGGAGGAAATTGGCGCCGGCGCGGTCCATCTTATTGACGAACGCCATACGCGGCACTTGATATTTATTGGCTTGGCGCCAAACAGTTTCCGACTGCGGCTCTACGCCACCGACGGCGCAGAATACAGCGCAGGCACCATCCAGTACGCGCAGTGAACGCTCGACCTCGATCGTGAAATCCACGTGTCCTGGCGTATCGATGATATTGATCCGGTGCTCGGGAAACTGCTTGTCCATCCCGTACCAAAAGCAGGTCGTCGCGGCGGACGTAATGGTAATACCGCGCTCCTGCTCCTGCTCCATCCAATCCATTGTCGCGGCACCGTCATGCACCTCGCCGATCTTGTGCGAAACACCGGTATAAAAGAGTATCCGCTCGGTTGTGGTGGTCTTGCCGGCATCAATATGGGCCATGATGCCGATATTGCGGTACCGCTCGATGGGGGTTTTGCGTGGCACTGTCTTATACCTCGATGCTTACCAGCGATAGTGGGCGAAAGCCTTATTGGCCTCGGCCATACGGTGCGTGTCTTCGCGCTTCTTAACGGCGCCGCCCTTGCTTTCTGCGGCATCCATCAATTCACCAGCGAGCTTCTGCGCCATCGACTTCTCGCCACGCTTACGGGCCGAATCGACCAGCCATCGCATTGCAAGGGCATTCTGTCGCACCGCACGCACCTCGACTGGGACCTGGTAAGTCGCACCACCGACTCGGCGCGACTTCACCTCAACCAGCGGGCGCACGTTGTCGAGTGCCTTACCCAGAAACTCGAGCGGATCGCCCGAACGACGACTGATAATGTGATCCAGCGCGCCATAGACGATGTTCTCGGCGACGGATTTTTTCCCTCGCTCCATCACAAAGTTGATGAACTTGGCCAGCTGCTCGCTTCCGAACTTGGGATCTGGCAGCACAACGCGCTTCGGAACTTCTCTTCTTCTGGGCATGAGCGATTCTCGTCAACTAACGAATGACTTGGGTAGTGGGGCTTAGCTCTTCGGGCGCTTTGTGCCGTACTTGGATCGAGCCTGGCGACGTTTCTGCACGCCCTGGGTATCCAGGCTGCCACGTACGGTGTGATAACGCACACCCGGCAGATCCTTGACGCGACCGCCTCGAATCAGGACCACGGAGTGCTCCTGGAGGTTGTGCCCCTCGCCGCCGATATAGCTGCTGACCTCGAAACCACTGGTGAGACGCACGCGCGCAACCTTGCGGAGCGCTGAATTCGGCTTCTTCGGTGTGGTGGTATAAACGCGGGTGCAGACACCACGGCGCTGAGGGCAAGCCTCAAGCGCTGGCACCTTGCTCTTTTCCCGTTTCTGTTTGCGCGGCTTGCGCACCAACTGGTTGATCGTAGCCATCTAAGCGGTTCTCCAACCCTTAAAACAAACGACAGGCCGCGCTGGCGCGACCTGTCGAAGGACGCGAAATTCTAGAGGCACGCCCGCCCACTGTCAAGGTGGCGGGCGTGCAATCGCGCATTACTCTGCGGCAGGCGCCTGCCCTTCTGCGGGCGACGAGGCATCCACCATCTCTTCTGGTTCGCTGGTTTCGGCCGTTCCAGCCACTGCAGCGGCAAGCTCAAGGGCCAGCATGTCGCCCATGTGGCGCTTGCGTCGACGCTCCTCGTGGAACGCCAAGCCGGTACCGGCCGGGATGAGGCGGCCGACGATGACATTTTCCTTGAGTCCGCGCAAACCATCACGCGCACCACGCACAGCGGCCTCTGTGAGCACACGCGTGGTCTCCTGGAAGGATGCCGCCGAGATATAAGACTCTGTGACCAGCGAGGCCTTGGTGATACCCAGCAGCACGGATTCGTATTGCGCCATCTGCTTACCGTCGCCCAGTACGCGCCTGTTTTCCTCGACCAGACGCGCCCTGTCCACCTGCTCGCCCTTGATAAAGCGAGTATCACCGGAGTCCGCAATATCGACCTTGCGCAGCATTTGCCGAATAATGACCTCAATGTGCTTGTCGTTGATGGTCACACCCTGTAGCCGGTAGACATCCTGGATTTCGCGCACCAGGTAGCTGGCGAGCGCAGGAATACCACGCAGACGCAGGATGTCATGGGCGCTGAGCTCGCCTTCGGCGATCACTTCACCACGCTCGACCTTCTCACCTTCGAAGACGCTGACCTGACGCCACTTGGGAATCAATTCCTCATAGGTGTCGCCATGCTCAAGGGTAATGATCAGTCGCTGCTTGCCCTTCGTGTCCTTGCCGAAGCTGACCGTACCCGAACGTTCGGCCAGGATCGCCGGCTCCTTGGGCTTACGCGCCTCAAACAGATCAGCCACGCGAGGCAAACCACCCGTGATGTCGCGCGTCTTCGATGACTCCTGGGGAATTCGCGCAATGACATCGCCAACAGCGACTTCGTCGCCATCCTCAAGATTGACGATCGAGCCCGCGGGCAATGCGTAGACTGCGGGAATCTGTGTTCCGGCGAGCATGAGATCGCTGCCATCATCATCAACCAAGCGGATCGACGGACGCAGATCCTTACCGGCGTTACCACGAGATTTCGGATCGGTGACCACCGTCGCGCTCAGCCCGGTGACCTCGTCTGTTTGCTTAACCACCGATACGCCATCGACGAAATCATGGAAGCGGGCACGACCGTTCACTTCCGTGACAATCGGGTGGGTATGCGGATCCCAGGTCGCCGTAATTTCGCCGGCCTCGACCTCTGCACCTTCCTTGGTAGAAATCGTCGCGCCGTAGGGCACCTTGTAGCGCTCGCGCTCGCGCCCCATCTCGTCGACCACACCGAGCTCGCCAGACCGCGAGACCGCAACTAGATTTCCGTTGTGGTGCTCGACCAGCTTGATGTTGTGCAAGCGCACTACGCCCTTGGCCTTGACCTGAATGTTGCTCGCGGCCACCGAACGACTGGCAGCGCCGCCGATATGGAAGGTCCGCATGGTCAGCTGTGTGCCGGGCTCGCCGATCGATTGTGCGGCAATGACACCCACCGATTCGCCGATATTGACGGCATGCCCGCGCGCCAGATCACGTCCATAGCACATCGAGCAGACGCCATGCAGGGTTTCGCAGGTGATCGCAGAACGCACGCGCACCTCATCGACACCCGCCTCTTCGAACTGGTCGCACCAACGCTCGTCCAATAGGGTGCCGGCAGGCGCCAGGACCGTATCGGTACCGGGTTGAAGCACATCGTGTGCCACGACACGGCCCAACACGCGCTCACGCAGTGCCTCGACCACGTCACCACCCTCGATGATCGGCGTCATCACGATGCCGCCGGTGGTGCCGCAATCGACTGCTGTGACCACCACGTCCTGCGCCACGTCGACCAAACGCCTGGTCAGATAACCGGAGTTCGCAGTCTTCAACGCGGTATCCGCCAAGCCCTTGCGCGCGCCGTGGGTCGAGATGAAGTACTGCAGCACGTTCAGACCTTCGCGGAAGTTCGCGGTGATCGGCGTCTCGATGATCGAGCCATCAGGCTTGGCCATCAAGCCGCGCATACCCGCGAGCTGGCGAATCTGCGCAGCCGAACCACGCGCTCCAGAGTCAGCCATCATATAAATGGAGTTAAACGACTTCTGCTTGAGCACCTTACCATCGGTACCAATGACGTCGTCGGTACCGAGCTTTTCCATCATCGCCTTGGCAATCTGGTCGTTGGCGCGCGACCAAATATCGATGACCTTGTTGTATCGCTCGCCCTTGGTCACCAAACCTGTGGCGTACTGATCCTCGATATCCGTCACTTCGGCTTCAGCAGCCGCCAGCAGCTCCGTCTTTTGTTCGGGCACGACCATGTCGTCGGCACCGAAGGACACGCCGGAACGCGCCGCATAGTGAAAGCCGGTGTACATCAGTCGGTCAGCAAAGATAACCGTGGCCTTGAGCCCGAGCTGGCGATAGCAGGCGTTAATCAGGCTTGAAATCGCCTTCTTGGTCATGTCGCGGTCGAATAACTCGAAGGCCATGCCTTCCGGAGCAATATCGTAGAGCAGCGCGCGTCCGGCGGTGGTGTTCTTCACCGAGATCACGGTCTCGATCTCACCGCCTTCGCGCAAAATCCGCTCGCGAATACGCACCCTAACGCGCGCATGCAACCCCACAACTCCGTTTTCATAGGCACGATGGACTTCGGCGCTATCGGCGAACACCATGCCCTCACCCAGCGCGTTGATGCGGTCGCGCGTCATATAGTACAGACCGAGCACGATATCCTGCGAAGGCACGATGATCGGCTCGCCGTTCGCCGGCGATAAGATGTTATTCGAGGACATCATGAGGCTACGCGCCTCAAGCTGCGCCTCAAGCGACAGAGGTACGTGCACAGCCATCTGATCGCCATCGAAGTCAGCGTTGAAGGCGGAGCAAACCAGCGGATGCAGCTGGATCGCCTTGCCTTCGATCAACACGGGCTCGAAGGCCTGGATGCCGAGACGATGAAGCGTCGGTGCGCGGTTGAGCATCACCGGATGTTCGCGGATTACATCCTCAAGAACGTCCCAGACCTCCGGCCCTTCACGCTCAACCAACTTCTTGGCAGCTTTGATCGTGGTGGCTAGACCGCGACGAATGAGCTTGCCGAAAATGAATGGCTTGAACAGCTCCAAGGCCATCTTCTTGGGCAGTCCGCACTGATGTAGCTTCAGCGTGGGGCCCACCACAATAACCGATCGCCCGGAATAATCGACGCGCTTGCCCAGCAGGTTCTGACGGAAGCGACCCTGCTTGCCCTTGATCATGTCGGCGAGCGACTTGAGCGGACGCTTGTTCGTACCCGTGATCGCACGACCGCGACGACCGTTGTCGAGCAGTGCATCAACCGCCTCTTGCAACATGCGCTTCTCGTTGCGCACGATGATATCCGGCGCATTCAGTTCGAGCAGTCGCTTGAGACGATTATTGCGGTTGATCACGCGGCGATACAGATCGTTCAAATCGGAGGTCGCAAAGCGCCCGCCGTCCAGCGGCACCAGCGGACGCAGGTCTGGCGGCAGCACCGGTAGCACCGTGAGGATCATCCACTCGGGCTTATTCCCGGACTCAAGGAAGGACTCGATCAGCTTGAGACGCTTGGATACACGCTTGAGCTTGGTCTCGGAGTTGGTATCGATCATTTCCTGGCGCAGACGCACGGTCTCGCCATTCAGATCAAGGCTTTTGAGCAGTTCAAGTACGGCCTCCGCGCCCATACGGGCATCGAATTCGTCGCCATGCTCCTCAATCGCCTCGAGATAGGCCTCGTCGGAAAGCAGCTGACCACGTTCCAGTGTGGTCATGCCCGGATCGATGACCACAAAGGCCTCAAAATACAGGATGCGCTCAATATCGCGCAGCGTCATGTCGAGCAGCAGCCCGATACGAGACGGCAAGGACTTCAGGAACCAGATATGCGCAACCGGGCTGGCCAGTTCAATATGCGCCATACGCTCACGGCGCACCTTCGCCTGGGTGACCTCAACGCCGCATTTTTCGCAAACCACGCCACGATGCTTGAGGCGCTTGTACTTACCGCACAAGCATTCGAAATCCTTCACAGGCCCGAAGATTTTGGCGCAGAACAGGCCATCACGCTCGGGTTTGAAGGTGCGGTAATTAATCGTCTCGGGCTTCTTGACCTCGCCGTAGGACCACGAGCGTATCAGGTCGGGTGATGCCAAACCGATGCGGATGGCGTCGAAGTCATCCGCGGGGCCCTTGGGCTTAAGAATATTCAGTAGGTCTCTCATCGTCTAAGCTGCCTCGCAAAATCTTACAGTGCTGCCCTGGTCGAGCGAGGGG
Source organism: Acidihalobacter yilgarnensis (assembly GCF_001753245.1). Taxonomy (NCBI): domain Bacteria; kingdom Pseudomonadati; phylum Pseudomonadota; class Gammaproteobacteria; order Chromatiales; family Ectothiorhodospiraceae; genus Acidihalobacter; species Acidihalobacter yilgarnensis. Next base: position 2,640,037 of record NZ_CP017415.1, read on the forward strand.
GAACCCCTCGCTCGGATGCCAACCCGTCAGTCCTGTTCAAGCTCGATATCAATACACAGCGAGCGAATTTCCTTCATCAACACATTGAAGGATTCCGGCATATTAGCCTCCATGCGATGCTCGCCATCCACGATGTTTTTATACATCTTGTTACGGCCGGTCACGTCGTCAGACTTGACCGTGAGCATTTCCTGCAGGGTGTATGCCGCGCCGTACGCCTCGAGCGCCCAGACTTCCATCTCACCGAAACGCTGACCACCAAACTGCGCCTTTCCGCCCAGCGGTTGCTGGGTGACCAGGCTGTAAGGCCCAGTGGAGCGCGCATGCATCTTGTCGTCGACAAGGTGATTCAGCTTGAGCATATGCATGTAGCCCACCGTGACCGGACGCTCGAAGGTGTTACCGGTTCGGCCGTCGAACAGCATGGTCTGCCCTGATTCTGGCAGATCGGCCAGTCGCAACATGGCCCGGATCTCATCCTCGGCCGCACCGTCGAACACCGGGGTAGCCATCGGCACGCCGCTGGTCAGGTTACGGGAAAGTCTCAGCACTTCCTCATCGGTCAGCGCGGCCAAATCAACCTGCTGCGAGGCACCCGTGTTGTAGACCTTGTCTAGGAAACTGCGGAGCTCATCGACCTTCGCCTTGGCCTCGACCATACGTCCGATCTTGCGGCCGAGCCCCTTGGCTGCCCAGCCGAGATGGGTTTCAAGCACCTGCCCCACGTTCATACGTGATGGCACACCAAGCGGGTTAAGCACGATGTCGACCGGCTCGCCAGCCTCCGTGTGCGGCATATCTTCGACCGGCACGATCATCGAGACCACACCCTTGTTACCGTGGCGACCTGCCATCTTGTCACCGGGCTGCATCCGGCGCTTCACCGCCAGATAAACCTTGACCATCTTAAGCACACCGGGTGCAAGATCGTCGCCCTGGGTAATTTTGGTGCGCTGCTCACGCAGCTTTACCTCGAAGGCTTCGCGCTGGGCTTCGATCTGCGCACGCAACGTCTCGAGCTGAACGTTCACCTCCTCGCTGCGCATGCGGATCTCAAACCATTTCTCCCGAGCCAGCCCAGCGAGGTAGGATTTAGCCACCTTCGCGCCCGCTTCCAGCTTGTCCGGGCCGCCCTCGGCGATCTTTCCGATCAACAGACGCTCAACGCGGCTGTAGACGTCATCTTCATAAATGCGCAACTGATCCTTCAGATCCTTACGCACCTGCTCCAGCTCATCTTCCTCGATAGCCAAGGCACGCTTGTCCTTGTCGACGCCGTCGCGCGTGAACACACGCACGTCGATGACCGTACCTTCCATGCCCGAGGGCACGCGCAAGGAAGTGTCCTTCACGTCGGAAGCCTTTTCGCCGAAGATTGCACGCAGCAGCTTTTCCTCAGGTGTCAACTGAGTCTCGCCCTTGGGGGTGACCTTGCCGACGAGGATGTCGCTCGGACGCACTTCGGCCCCAATGTAAACGATACCGGAATCATCCAGCTTGCTGAGCAGGCCCTCACTCACGTTCGGGATGTCGGCGGTTATTTCCTCCGGCCCAAGCTTGGTGTCGCGGGCAACGCAGGTCAGTTCCTCAATATGGATCGAGGTGAAGCGATCTTCCTGCACCACACGCTCCGAGATCAGGATCGAATCCTCGAAGTTGTAGCCATTCCAAGGCATGAAGGCGACCAACATGTTCTGCCCCAACGCCAGTTCGCCCATATCCGTGGATGAGCCATCGGCCAGCGCGTCGCCGCGCTCGATGACGTCGCCCGGATTGACCAGCGGACGCTGATTGATGCAGGTATTTTGGTTGGAACGCGTGTACTTGGTCAGGTTGTAGATGTCCACACCAGGTTCGCCTGGCACGGTTTCATCGTCATTCACACGCACCACAATGCGCGCGGCATCGACCGAGTCAACCATACCGCCACGGCGGGCCTTGACCGTCGAGCCGGAGTCCATGGCCACGATACGCTCCACCCCGGTGCCAACCAGCGGCTTCTCGGCACGCAGGCAGGGCACCGCCTGACGCTGCATGTTCGAACCCATCAGTGCGCGGTTAGCATCGTCATGCTCAAGAAATGGGATCAACGCCGCCGCGACCGAAACGATCTGCTTGGGCGAGACGTCCATATACTCGATCTTGTCGGGCGTGGACATCGCGAATTCGTTGAGATGTCGGCAGGACACCAGCGTATCCACAAATTGGCCAGAGCCGTCGATACGTGCGTTGGCCTGCGCGATGACGTACTGACTTTCCTCAATGGCCGAGAGGTAGTCAATATGGTCCGTCACCTTGCCATCCGCAACCTTGCGGTAAGGTGTCTCCAGGAAGCCGTACTCATTGGTCCGCGCGTACAGAGCCAGTGAGTTGATCAGACCGATGTTCGGGCCTTCCGGCGTCTCGATCGGGCAAACGCGACCGTAATGAGTCGGATGCACGTCACGCACTTCGAAGCCAGCACGCTCGCGGGTCAGGCCACCCGGACCCAACGCAGAGATACGTCGCTTGTGCGTCACTTCGGACAGTGGATTGTTCTGATCCATGAACTGTGACAACTGCGAGGAACCAAAGAATTCCTTGATCGCGGCAGCCACCGGCTTGGCATTGATAATTTCCTGCGGCATCAAGCCTTCGCTTTCAGCCATTGTCAGACGTTCCTTGACCGCTCGCTCCACACGGACCAAGCCGACGCGGAAGACGTTCTCAGCCATTTCCCCGACACTGCGAATGCGACGGTTGCCCAGATGATCGATGTCGTCGACGGTACCGTTGCCATTGCGGATATCGATCAGCGTCCTGAGCACATCGGTGATGTCCTCGTTGGTCAACACGCCTGGACCCACAATCTCATCGCGGCCGACACGGCGATTGAACTTCATCCGTCCGACGGACGAGAGATCGTAGCGGTCGGCGCTGAAGAACAGGCTCTCGAAGAGGTTCTGTGCCGCTTCCTTGGTTGGTGGCTCGCCTGGGCGCATCATGCGGTAAATTTCGACCTGCGCCTCCAACTGGCTCGCCGTCGGATCAAGCGACAGCGTGCTGGAAACGTAAGGCCCCTGATCCAGTTCATTGGTGTAAATCAGGTTGAAGCTGGCAATGCCGGCCTCACGCAGGGTCTTGAGTACATCGGCAGTCAATTCCGCGTTGGCTTTGGCAAGCAGTTCGCCCGTGTCTTCATCGACGATGTTGTGTGCCAACACCTTGCCGATGAGGTACTCCTCTGGCACATCCAAACGCTTGAGGCCAGCCGCCTCCATTTGCTTGACGTGCCGGGCACTGACGCGGCGGCCCCCCTCGACCAATACCTTACCATCGACCATGATGTCAGCCACCGCGGTCTCGCCACGCAGGCGCTCAGGCACCAGCTCAATGCTGTAGCCGTCTTCCTTCGTGCGCGACACGGCAACCTTCTCGAAGTACATATCGAGAATTTGTTCGTCGTCATAGCCCAAGGCGCGCAGCAGAATAGTGGCCGGCAACTTGCGGCGCCGATCGATGCGTACAAACACGCTGTCCTTGGGGTCGAATTCGAAATCCAGCCAGGAGCCGCGGTAAGGAATCACGCGAGCGCTGAACAACAATTTACCCGAGGAGTGGGTCTTGCCTTTGTCGTGGTCGAAGAACACGCCCGGCGAACGGTGCAACTGCGATACGATCACTCGCTCCGTGCCATTGATCACAAAGGTGCCATTTTCGGTCATGAGGGGCAATTCGCCCATGTAGACCTCTTGCTCCTTCACGTCCTTGATCACGCGGGCACCCGCCGGCGCATCCTTGTCGTATATGGCCAGCCGCAGCAGCACACGCAACGGTGCCGCGTAGGTCTGACCACGAAGCTGACACTCCTTGACGTCGAAGACGGGCTCGCCTAGGCGATAGCGCACATAGTCCAGCTCGACGTTCTCGGAGTAGCTGCGGATCGGGAACACCGATTTAAACGCGCCATGTAAACCCACCTCATTGCGGGTATCAGGCGCAGTGTCGAGCTGCAAGAACTGGCGATACGAATCGAGCTGGGTCGCCAGCAGATAAGGCACCTCAAGAATCTGGGGCTGCTTGCCAAAGTCCTTGCGAATACGCTTCTTTTCGGTGTAACTGTACGCCATCGCGATTCCTCACTACCAAATCAAGTCTCGGGCGAACGATCAGCCCACCCCGGCCTGGGTGCCTGATCACGGTGCCTTGGCACCGCCCCGTGTGACGAAACGACCATCCCTGTCACGCCGCGCTGTGATCGGCCCATGCCACATCACGGCTCTGACCCTCTCCCGTCGCACCCACCCCGCAGTTGCAGTCAGGGCGCATCGGCATTAGGTCTGCTGTGCGCGCAAACAGGAAAAGGCCGGCGATGAAATCATCGCCAGCCCTCCCGATTGAAAGCGCACGATTCGCGCAATTCGCGAACCGGACGATTACTTAAGTTCGACAGCGGCACCGGCCTCTTCGAGCTGCTTCTTGATGCTCTCTGCCTCGTCCTTGGAGGCGGCTTCCTTGACGGTTGACGGCACACCTTCAACCATGTCCTTGGCCTCTTTCAAGCCCAGACCGGTAAGTGCACGCACAACCTTGATGACGCCAACCTTGTTGCTGCCGAAGCTGGACATGACCACATCGAACTCGGTCTTCTCTTCAACCACAGCGGCCTCGCCAGCACCCGCAGGGGCAGCCGCTACGGCTGCCGCGGCGGACACGCCGAACTTCTCTTCCATGGCGGAGATCAGGTCAACGACCTCCAGCACGGTCATGTTCGAAATCGTATCGAGGATGTCTTCTTTGGAAACTGCCATTTCTATATCTCCAGTCAATCTACCCGAATCAAAACACAAAGGTGTCAGGCCGAAGCCTGTTTCTGATCACGTATCGCCGCCACCGTTCTCGTCAACTTGCCCGGGACCTCATTGAGAGTCCTTGCAAATTTGTCAAGCGGTGCACGCATGACCGCCATCAGCAGACTGATGGCCTGGTCGTACGTCGGCAGGCTTGCAAGCCGATCGAGTTCATGCGGACCAAGCGCTTTGCCGCCTATGGCTAGCATCTTGACCTTGAACTTGTCGTTGGTCTTGGCGAAGTCCTTGAGAACGCGCGCCGCCGCACCTGGGTCTTCCTGGGAAAACGCCAGCAACAGCGGACCCACAAGCGCCTCATCCAGGCACTCGAAGTCGGTTCCCTTGAGCGCACGTCGCGCCAGGGTGTTCTTCACCACCCGTAGATACACACCGCCCGCGCGCGCCTTGCTGCGCAATTCGGTCAGTTGTTCCACGGATAGACCGTGGTACTCCGCGGCAATCGCGGAGTACGCACCCGCAGCCACCGCGGCAACTTCCGAAACGACGCGTTTCTTGTCTTCCAGATGAAGTGCCACGATACCTCTCCTGCTCGGGGGGCAAAATTGCCTCACCGTCTACAACAACAGACCCCACCCCTAACAAGGGGTGAAGCACCTACGATGCCCCAAGCATGTCTTTGACTCGGGTTACATCGTCTACGCAGGCATTATCACCATTAAGCCCCAAGAGGCACCTGCGGTCTGGGACGATGTACGTCCTGTACAGTCCGGCCGCAGCGTCCTGCCGCAGCCTCGCTGGCATTAAACCGCCAGCGAACTCTGATCAACCGGGATACCAGGTCCCATAGTCGACGAAATGGTGACGCGCTTAATATAAATACCCTTGGAAGTCGAGGGCTTGGCCTTGATCAGATCGGCCATCAGTGCATTGAGATTTCCGGCCAGCGCTTCCACTTCGAAGCCAGCCTTGCCGATACTGCAATGAATGATGCCAGCCTTATCGGTACGGTAGCGAACCTGGCCACCCTTGGCATTCTTTACAGCGGTTGCCACATCTGGCGTCACCGTACCAACCTTCGGATTCGGCATCAGACCACGCGGACCGAGAATCTGTCCAAGCTGACCCACCACGCGCATAGCATCCGGGCTTGCGATCACCACGTCGAAATCCAAATTACCAGCCTTGACCTCCTCGGCCAGATCATCCATGCCGATCTTGTCTGCGCCTGCGGCACGCGCGGCTTCAACATTCGCGCCCTGTGTGAACACCGCGACACGAACCGTCTTGCCAGTGCCGTTGGGCAGCACGGTAGAACCACGCACTACCTGATCCGACTTACGTGGGTCGACGCCCAGATTCACGGCAACGTCGATCGATTCTGCGAATTTAGCCTGCGCAGAAGACATAATCAGCGCCAATGCCTCATCCAGTGGGTAATTCTTGCCTGGCTCGATCTTGCTCCGGATCGCCTGCATGCGCTTGCTCAACTTAGCCATTTCACACCCCCTCCACGTTCAGGCCCATCGACCGGGCACTGCCGGCGATCGTGCGCACTGCGGCATCCAGATCGGCCGCGGTCAAATCCGGCGTTTTGGTCTTCGCGATTTCCTCGAGCTGCTCACGCGTAACCGTACCGACCTTGACGGTATTGGGCGTACTGCTGCCCTTGGGGATGCCAACCGCCTTTTTGAGCAGAACCGCAGCGGGTGGTGTCTTGGTGATGAAGGTAAAGCTGCGGTCGGAATAAACCGTAATCACGACCGGCAACGGCAGACCCGCCTCGACGTTTTGCGTCTGGGCATTGAATGCCTTGCAGAATTCCATGATATTGACGCCTTTCTGGCCCAGCGCCGGACCTACCGGTGGGCTCGGATTGGCCTGACCAGCCGCCACCTGCAATTTGATATAACCCGTTACCTTCTTTGCCATTTCTTTCTCCTTCGGGTGCTAGCGCCTCACGGCTCCCCGAATGACGTCTATGAACGCGCAGGAGCGCGCGCCCTATACCTTTTCAACCTGATGGAAATCGAGCTCGACAGGTGTCGAGCGGCCGAATATCTGTACCGCGACCAACAGGCGACTCTTGTCGTAATTGACCTCTTCCACCACACCATTGAAGTCGTTGAAGGGTCCTTCGGTGACGCGTACAACTTCGCCCACCTCAAACAACACCTTCGGTCGTGGTTTTTCGACGCCTTCCTGAATGCGGTTAAGGATGGCATCCGCCTCCTTCTCCGTGATCGGAGAAGGACGATCCGGCGTGCCACCGATAAAGCCAAGTACCCGGGGCACTGCACGGATCAAATGCCAGGTTTCCTCGCTCATATCCATTTGCACGAGTACATACCCAGGAAAGAATTTGCGCTCACTGCGGCGCTTCTGACCCTCACGCATCTCCACGACCTCTTCGGTCGGCACCAAAATCTGCCCGAAGCGGTCTTCCATGCCAGCTCGGATCACACGTTCCTCAATGGCGCGTTTGACCTGCTGCTCAAAACCGGAATACGCGTGCACTACGTACCAACGCAACATGCTCAGCTCCCGTATCCCATCAAATGCTTAACAACCCAGCCGAGAAGGGTGTCAAGCAGCCACAGGAACACCCCCATGACCAGCACCATACCGACAACGACCAAGGTCACCTGAGTGGTTTCCGCGCGTGACGGCCACACCATTTTGCGCACTTCGGTCCGCGAACCCTGAAGAAAACCCCAGACTTCCCGCCCTCGTGCGCTGGTCAGAAATACGCCAACGGCGATACCCCCGACCACCAATAGACCCATTACGCGCACAACCAGCATTTCGTGTGCGAAGTAATAAAACCCTCCGACACCAACGGCCAGCAACAACAACGTAATCACTAACTTCACTGTATCGAGGGCGGACCCCCCTGAAGCGGCCTTTTCAGCCATGCTATGCCTGACATCCAAAATAAGGGCCGGACGAACCGTCAGACCCAATGAATATGGCAGGCCAGGAGGGACTTGAACCCCCAACCTGCGGTTTTGGAGACCGCTGCTCTGCCAATTGAGCTACTGGCCTAATTCACCCGCGATGCCGACAAAACCCACAAATCCGGCGCGCCGACATCGCGGTTTACTGCTTCGACTTACTCGATGACTTTGGCGACGACGCCGGCACCGACGGTACGGCCGCCTTCGCGTATCGCGAAGCGCAGACCCTCTTCCATCGCAATCGGCGCAATCAGCGATACCTTCACCGCAACGTTGTCGCCCGGCATCACCATCTCCGTGCCCTCAGGCAGGTCCACCGATCCGGTCACGTCCGTCGTACGGAAGTAAAACTGCGGCCGATATCCATTGAAAAACGGCGTGTGACGACCGCCCTCTTCCTTCGACAGCACGTAGACTTCCGCATCAAACTTGGTGTGCGGCTTGATCGAACCCGGCTTGCACAGTACCTGACCGCGCTCCACTTCCTCGCGCTTGGTACCACGCAGCAACACACCTACGTTGTCGCCCGCCTGACCCTGGTCCAGCAACTTGCGGAACATCTCTACGCCCGTCACTGTGGTCTTGGTCGTGTTGTGCAGCCCCACGATCTCAACTTCGTCGCCGACCTTAACAATGCCGCGCTCAATACGACCCGTCACCACCGTGCCACGACCCGATATCGAGAATACGTCCTCAATCGGCATCAAAAACGCGCCGTCTATCGCGCGCTCGGGCTCCGGGATGTAACTGTCCATCTCGGCCACCAGCCTTTCAATCGCCGGCACTCCGATTTCGCTCGTGTCGCCTTCCAGCGCCTTGAGCGCCGAACCCGTCACGATCGGGGTGTCGTCACCCGGAAAATCGTATGAGGACAGCAGGTCGCGCACTTCCATCTCAACCAGCTCAAGCAGCTCGGCGTCGTCAACCATGTCGGCCTTATTCAGGAACACGACAATGTACGGAACACCCACCTGGCGCGCCAGCAGGATGTGCTCGCGCGTCTGCGGCATCGGACCGTCCGCAGCCGAACACACCAGGATCGCGCCGTCCATCTGCGCCGCACCCGTGATCATGTTCTTCACGTAGTCCGCGTGACCAGGGCAATCCACATGCGCGTAATGACGTGCATCAGATTCGTATTCCACGTGCGCCGTCGCAATCGTGATCCCGCGAGCACGCTCTTCCGGTGCCTTGTCTATCTGGTCGTACGCACTGAACGAACCGCCGTGCTTCTCCGCCATCACCTTCGTCAACGCCGCCGTCAGCGTCGTCTTACCATGATCAACATGACCGATCGTTCCCACATTTACATGCGGCTTCTTACGCTCAAACTTTTCCTTGGCCATCTAAAGCACCCCAGTTTCCACGACTGACATCGATTCAAGACACACGCAGCGGCGTTACACGACTGCACTAAAATATGGAGCCCATAACCGGATTTGAACCGGTGACCTCTTCCTTACCAAGGAAGTGCTCTACCGACTGAGCTATATGGGCGATCTTCATACACCTGACTCAGCCAGCCCAAACCTAATGGAGCGGGTGATGGGGATCGAACCCACGTCATCAGCTTGGAAGGCTGAGGTTCTACCATTGAACTACACCCGCCTGCAGAACCGTCTCGCGACCATTCGCGGCCAAGCAGAACTGTTGGTGGAGGGGGGAGGATTCGAACCTCCGAAGGCTGAGCCAGCAGATTTACAGTCTGCCCCCTTTGGCCGCTCGGGAACCCCTCCAAAACAAAGGCGGAAATTCTCGTCAATTGGCGGGTGTTTGTCAACCGCCTGGACGCATGCTTATGTCATTTCAAAGTCTGATAATATGCGCCTTGATATAGATGATCGGGGCCACTTGCCTCATCGACAGGGTGGAGACTATACACGCACCATGAAGATCACGATATACGGATCTGGCTATGTAGGCTTGGTAACGGGCGCCTGCCTGGCCCAGGTGGGCAATCATGTGCTCTGCGTCGACGTCGATCCCGACAAGATCCAGCGCCTCGAACAAGGCGATATCCCCATCTACGAGCCCGGCCTCGACAAGCTCGTGCGCGATAACGCCGCCGCCGGACGCCTGCGCTTCACCCTCGACGCCGCCGAGGGCGTCAAACACGGCCTGTTCCAGTTCATCGCCGTCGGCACGCCACCCGACGAGGATGGCTCCGCCGATCTGCGCCACGTCCTCGAGGTCGCCCGCACCGTCGCCCAGCATATGGACGACTACCGCATCGTGGTCAACAAATCCACCGTCCCCGTCGGCACCGCCGACCGCGTCCGCCAGACACTGCAGGGGGCCCTCGATGCGCGTGGCGCCGAGGTCGAGTTCGATGTGGTCTCGAATCCGGAGTTCCTCAAGGAGGGCGCGGCCATCGAGGACTTCATGAAGCCCGACCGTATCGTCGTCGGCACCGACAATCCCCGCACCGGCGAGCTGATGCGCGCGCTCTACGCCCCCTTCAACCGCAGCCACGAGCGTGTGGTGCTGATGGATGTGCGCTCCGCCGAGCTGACCAAGTACGCGGCCAATGCCATGCTCGCCACCAAGATCAGCTTCATGAACGAGCTGGCCAACTTGGCCGAGCGCCTGGGCGCAGACATCGAGGCGGTGCGCGTGGGTATCGGCTCGGACCCGCGCATCGGCTATCACTTCATCTATCCGGGCTGCGGCTACGGCGGCTCGTGCTTCCCCAAGGACGTGAAGGCCCTTGAGCGCACCGCCCGCGCCGCGGGCTATCAGGCCGAGCTGCTCGCCGCCGTCGAGGCGGTCAACGACCGCCAGAAGCAGCGCCTGTTCGACAAGCTGCACGCCCATTTCGACGGCAATCTCAAGGGCCGCACCTTCGCCCTCTGGGGGTTGGCCTTCAAGCCCAACACCGACGATATGCGCGAGGCCCCCAGTCGGGTCCTCATGGAGGCCCTCTGGGAATCCGGCGCGCGAGTCCGCGCCTACGACCCGGTCGCCATGGACGAATGCCACAGACTCTACGGCGAGCGCGACGACCTCACCCTCTGCGATAGCCCCGAGGCCACCCTCGACGACGCCGACGCCCTCCTCATCGTCACCGAATGGACCCACTTCAGAAGCCCAGACTTCGACACCCTCAAACAAAAACTCAAACAACCCCTCATCCTCGACGGGCGCAACCTCTACGACCCCAAACTCATGCAGCAACTCGGATTCCAGTACCTCGCCATCGGGCGCCCAGGCGTGAACGGCAACACCGAGGCGCGCACGGTTCGCTGAGCACTACGCAAGCCGAATCGGCCTCCAGCGTTGGCACACTGAACATTTTCCGCGTCGACTGGTCCAACTCGGCTGAACCTGGGCCGCCGCCCCGTCGGCGGCCCCACAGCAGCGAACGGAATCAGTGAAGCGACGGGACCCACTCGCAGACCCGGCCAGTCAGAAGCGACTGTTCAACTACCGCACTCTCGTCACGGCACTCGCCGTCATCCTCCTATTCATGGCGGCAATCGCAAGATTGGTGCAATTACAGATATTCGATCACAAGGATTACGCGCAGGCCGCTCGCGAAAACCGTGTCCGGGTACAACCGATTCCGCCGCCCCGTGGCCTGATCTACAGCCGCAGCGGGCAATTGCTGGCCGAGAACGTACCCAGTTATACCCTGGCTGTGATCCCCGATGAGACGCATGACCTAGCCTCCACATTGAAGGCGCTGGCCAAGATCGTCACGCTGTCACCCGAAGATTTGCGCAGTTTCAAGGCGTTGCGTTCGATCACCCCTGGCTACCGAGAGATCCCTCTGGCGACCCATCTCAGTCAGGCAACGGTGGCCCGCTTCGCCGTCAACCGCTATCGTTTCCCCGGTGTGGAAATCCAATCGCGCCTACGGCGTTACTATCCATATACCGCCCTGACCGCAGACACGATTGGCTATGTAGGCCGTATCAGCGAAACAGACCTCAAGCATGTCGATCCCAGCGATTACGCGGGGACGGTGTACTTCGGCAAGAGTGGCCTGGAACTCACCGATCAATCGCGATTGCACGGACATCCGGGCTATAAAGTCATGGAGGTCGATGCCGACGGCCAGCCGGTAGGGGCGCTTAAGCGTCAATTACCGACTCCCGGTGCCGATTTGATCCTGACCCTGGACATAGGGCTGCAGCGGGTTGCACAGCAGGCCATGAAGGGCAAGCGTGGCGCAGTGGTGGTCATGAACCCCCGCAGCGGCGCGATTCTGGCCGCCGTCTCCAACCCCGCCTACAACCCGAACTGGTTCGTCGATGGCATCTCCAGTCGACGGTACCAGGAACTGGTGGGCAGTCCCGGCAACCCACTCTGGAACCGCGCCTTTGCCGCCAGCTATGCGCCCGGATCGATGATCAAACCATTCATCGCATTGGCCGGCTTGAACGCGCGGATCATCAAGCCCCAGACCGAGGTGTTTTCCGGCCCCTACTACATCATCCCCGGCGACAAGACTCGCCACAAATTCTGGGATTGGACGCCTTACGGGCATGGCTGGACCAACCTCACGAAGGCGATTGCCCAGTCGGTAGATACCTATTTTTATCCACTAGCCTACCAGCTAGGGATCCGACGCATCGACGACATGCTATCCCGCTTCGGCTTCGGCCAACGGCCACCGTTGGGCATGCCCGGCGTAGCCGCCGGCGTACTGCCATCACCCGCCTGGAAGCGGCGCACCCAGGGGCATCCCTGGTATCCAGGCGATACGGTTCTGATGGGTATTGGCCAAGGCTATCTCCAGGTAACACCACTGCAACTGGCCACCGCCGTGTCCGAAATTGCCATGCGTGGGCATGCCAGCCGACCGCACCTGCTGCGCGCGATACGCAATCCCGTCGATGGCCGGATCGAAGCTCTCCCCTCCCAACCGCTACCTGCCATCACACTCAAACACGAGGCCTACTGGGGCGACGTGATCGCCGGCATGCAGGCAGTGATCGATTCACCGGCCGGCACCGCCTACCAGGAATTTCATGGATTCCCGTTGCCGGTTGCCGGCAAGACGGGCACCGCACAGGTCTATGCCAATCCCAAAAACCCCTTCCTGAAACGGCTTCATATTCCCTATCGTCTGCGCGACAACGCCTTGTTCGAGGCATTCACGCCCGTAAAGCACCCCGAACTCGTCGTGGTTGTCATTGTGGAACATGCCGGCGATCGGCTCGGGCCCGCATCAGGCGTGACGCGCAAGATCATGAATTACTGGCTGGCGCACCGACAAGCGATCGAGCACCCAGTTGCCCCGTTAAGCCTGCAACCCTTCAAGCGCGCCGCAACGCACTGAACTTGTCGCTAGGCATCCGGTCAAGATGAAGATCCCGAAACGGCAGGAATCACCCGCGATGCGATGTCTCCGCCCCCCCTCCGATTACTCACCTGCCTCGCGCTGCTCGCCATCGCCGGCACCAGTCACGCCGCCGCGCCGATACCGGATACCCCCCCCTCGGTCAGCCTCTTGATACCTCCGGCCCCACGCCTGAACACAGGGGGCTATGCCTTGCTCGATGCAACCAACGGTCAATTGCTGGCAACTCAAAATCCAAATCACTCGGTCAGCCCAGCGGCGAGCACCAAGTTGATGCTCGCCTATCTCGTATTCGAAGAAATGGCGGCACATCGCCTAGCCCCCTCAAACCGCTTGCCGGTCAGCGTCGCTGCGTGGCGCACGCCAGGTTCGTCGATGTTCCTCAAGCCCGACACGCAGGTCAGCGTGGCACATCTACTCGATGGCCTGATCACAGACGGCGGCAACGACGCCGCAGTCTGCCTGGCCCAGGGCATCGCCGGGACTCGTGCATCGGCACTGAGCCTGATGAACCAGACGGCTCATGCACTCGGTCTCGAACAGACGCACTATGCCTCGGTCGATGGACTGAACATGAAGGCTTCGCGCACCACCGCCCTGGACGCCGCGCGGCTCGCCGCCGCAGTGGTCGACCGTTTCCCGCAGGATCTGGGTTATTTCCGTCACCAATCCATGCGCTGGGACGGCATCGCGCAATATAACTTCGACCGCCTGCTCGAACGCGACCCATCGGCGCTGGGGTTGACGGTCGGCGATGGCACGCGCGGTTACGGCATCGTCGCCGCCGCACGCCAAGATGGCACCACACTGATCGCCACTGTCATGGATACCCCCGGCGAGCATCGCAGCGTCGCGCATGCCTTCTCCCACATCGCGGCACAAGCCTACGCACTGCTCTCCTGGGGCTTCGACAATTTCACCGCGCACGTACTGTACCGACCAGACGAAGCACTCCGACGGGTACACATTCGGGATGCTGCACATAAGATCCCATTGAGCGTGGCACAACCATTGACGGTCCTCGTGCCACGCGGCAGTTATCATGCGCTGCACATACGCCTGACGCTCGACCGAAACGCGCGCGCACCAGTCGCTCGCCACCAGGCCATCGGAGAACTGAAGGTCCGACTCGATGGGCGTACCATCGCCCATGCTCCGGCAATCGCATTGCACGCGGCCGCACGGGAAAACACCTTCCAGCGCATCACATCGCGATTGTCGCGCTGGCTATAACGGGCTACGAAGAGGGCCGCACAACCACATGGACAGCCTCTATTTCAACGGCAGCCTCGGCCAGAACGTGCGTCATAGGTGGATCGGGTTACTGGGACGAATTCGCCTCGACTGGCCGCTGGTAACCGGCATTCTCGCCATATTCTGCGTGGGAGAACTCGTACTCTACAGCGCCTCCGGTCAGGACATCACAACGGTCTGGCACCAGGGCGGGAAATTCGCCGTAGCACTCACGATCATGATTGGCATCGCACAGATACCGCCGCAACGCTGGCGGCGCCTGAGTCCTTATGCCTACTTATTCGCCGTATTGATGCTGATCGCGGTGCTCGGCCTTGGCGAAACCGCACTGGGTGCCCGCCGCTGGCTCGACCTGGGCCCTGTCCGCCTGCAGCCCTCCGAATTCATGAAGCTGGCGTTGCCCATGGCATTGGCCTATCTGTTCAGCCGCCGGCCTCTACCGCTCAACCTACCCCATCTGCTGATGGCACTGCTGTTGATCGCGGTCCCGGTGGCACTGATCGCCAAGGAACCCGATCTTGGCACCGCCATGCTCATCGTCATTACTGGACTGGTGGTGATTTTTCTGGCCGGCGTCCCTTATCGCTACCTACTCATCGGGGCCGTGGCCGCTGCCGCTCTGATCCCGGTGGCCTGGCACTTCATGCATGCGTATCAGCAGGCGCGCATCCTCACCTTCCTGGACCCGCAACGGTCACCGCTGGGCGCTGGATACCATATCATCCAATCGACCATCGCCATTGGCTCCAGCGGCCTCTATGGCCTTGGCTGGCTACACGCGCCACAGGCACAACTCGGGTTTTTGCCGGAAAGTCGCACGGACTTCATCTTCGCGGTATTCGGCGAGGAATTCGGCCTCGCGGGCACGATTGCCCTATTGAGCGCGTATGCCTTCATCATCCTGCGCGGGCTGTACATCGCCTGGCGCGCCGACGACAACTTCTCCCGCTTACTCGCGGGTAGTCTCTCGCTGACCTTCGCCATGTATGTGTTCATCAACGTCGGTATGACCATGGGTCTACTCCCTGTGGTCGGCGTGCCCTTGCCGTTCATGAGCTACGGCGGCACCTCCCTCGTGACCATGGCCGCGGCGATGGGCTTGCTACAAAGCATTGCCGGCCACCGCCGGCTGATGCGCTAGACCACGTCGCCGGCAGCCGCTCGACGCATGCCTAGATCACCTTGGAATAGGCCGCGCGTGCAGTCGTGAGGTACGCGTCGAAGATCATGCAGATATTGCGGATGAGCAGACGTCCAGCCGGCGTCACCTCCAGGCCTCGCGCATCCATACGTAGGAGGCCGTCGTCGCGCATGTCGGCCAGCGCCACCAGTTCGACAGCGAAATAGTCGCCGAACACGATCCCGTGCACCGTCTCGACGGCGGCGTAGTCGAGACGAAAATGACAGATCAGCGCAGAGATCACATCGCGCCGGAGCACATCGTCGGCGCTTAGCGCGACGCCGCGAAACACCGCGAGCCGGCCCGCATCCAGACGCTCGGCATATTCCGCCTCGGTCCGCACATTCTGCGCGTAAACATTGCCCAGCGAGCCGATCGCGGTCACGCCCATGGCCACGAGATCGCAATCGGCATGGGTGGAGTAACCCTGGAAGTTACGATAGAGCGTGCCCTCACGCTGAGCGACCGCCAGTTCGTCGTCCGGGCGGGCGAAGTGATCCATGCCGATGTAAATATAGCCGGCGTCACCCAGGCGGCTGATGGTGTCCTCCAGGATCGCGAGCTTATCCGCCGCGCCGGGCAGATCCTCTGTGTTGATCCGCCGCTGCGGCTTGAAGCGTTCGGGCAGATGGGCGTAGTTGAACACCGACAAACGATCCGGCGCCGCCGCGATGACCTTGTCCACCGTGGCGGCAAAGCTCGCGACGCTCTGGAACGGCAAGCCGTAGATCAGGTCGACGCTCACCGAGCGGAAACCCGCGGCGCGCGCGCGCTCAATCACCCCCAGGGTCTCCGCCTCCCCCTGGATGCGGTTGACGGCGCGCTGCACGCGGGGGTCGAAGTCCTGCACGCCCAAGCTCAGGCGATTGAAGCCGAGTTCGCCCAACAGCTCGATGGTACCCGGCCCCGCTTCGCGCGGATCGACCTCGATGGAGTATTCGCCATCCTCGGCCAGAGCGAAATGCCGGCGCGTCGCGGCCATGAGCGACGCCATCTCTGCATGCGAGAGAAAGGTCGGTGTGCCGCCGCCCCAGTGCAGCTGCGCCACCGTCCGGCCAGCGCCGAACAGCCGGGCCTGCAGCTCGATCTCGCGATGCAAGCGTTCGAGATAGGGCCCGGCGCGCGAGCGATCCTTGGTCACGATCTTGTTGCAGGCGCAGTAATAGCAGACCGTATTACAGAACGGCAGATGGAAATACAACGACAGCGCTCGCGCGCCTGCGTTGCTCGTGTGCGCCGCCTGCCGATAGCATGTTTCGTCGAAGGCTTCGTCGAACTGCACCGCGGTCGGATATGAGGTATAGCGCGGACCGGCATGATCGTAGCGGCGGATCAGGTCGGCGTCGAAACGGACTGTCTGATTGTGCGTACTCAAGGCGGCTCCCCGGCGCATCCGGTGTGCGGATCGACCGCCACACCCAGAACGTAGTGTAAGCCGGATGCAAGGCCGTGCAATTGGCCCAGATCAACTGCACGGCAATCGCCAGCCGTCCACTGCGGTGGATGACCGGCGATTCAGAAAGCAGCCGCGGGAAGGCGAAATACGCGCCGAAGTGACATCCATCGCCCTACCAGCCAGACGCGCCGCCGGCTCGGATATCCCCAACCTGTCCGATTGCTCGGGGCACCCGCCCATGCCCCGTCGGCCCGGATTCACCGATGCTATGCCGCGTCAGCCAGGCTCTTACTGACGATCTCGTACACGTCGGGCGACAGCTCCTGCGCCTTGAGGCGTTCCAGCTCGGCGCGCATCAACGCCTGGCGGCCGACGTCGTAGCGCCGCCAACGGCTAAACACCTTGACTAAACGGGCCGCGACCTGCGGGTTACGCGCGTCCAGGGCCAGCACCTGATCAGCGGCGAAGCGATAACCACTGCCGTCGGCGGCGTGAAAACCCGTCGGATTGGCCATCATGAAGCCGCCCAGCAGGGCATATACGCGATTGGGATTGCCCAGGGAAAAGGCTGGATGTGCCATCAGACGCTCGACCTCGGCGAGGGTATCCGAATGCTGCCGCGCCGCCTGCAGGCCGAACCACTTGTTCAGCACCAGGGTATCGCTCTGCCAGCGCTCGTAGAACGCGGCGAGCGCGACCCCGTACGCAGGATCTTCGGTCAGCATCAGCGCACCGAGTGCACCCATGGCATCGGTCATGTTATCGGCCTCATGAAACTGCGTCTCAGCGAGGCGCGCGCCTGCGGGGCTGTCAAGAGACGCGAGATAGACCAGCGCCAGATTGCGCAAGGCGCGCCGACCGGCCTCATCCGGCGTGTAGCGGTAGACCGCCTCCGGCGCGTGTCCGTGGTAGGCGACCAGCCACTGCGCCTCCAGTTCCGTGGCCAGCGCCCGGCGCACGTATTCGCGTGCTGCGTGAATCGCGTCCGGGTCGACGGTATCGAACTGTTCGGCGAGCCAGGCCTCGCCGGGAAGGCTCAGCATTTCAGCGCGCAGATTGGGCTCCAGGCACTCATCGCCAAGCACCGCCGCGAAGGCCTCAACGAAGCCCGCCGGCAGCGCCAGCGCCCGCCCGGCGCGTACGTCTTCAACGAGATCGAGCAGCACGGACAGCGCGAGGCGCTCGCCCGCGTCCCAACGATTGAAGGGGTCATTGTCGTGCGCGGCGAGGAAGGCAAGCGTCGACGAGACGTAGGGGTATTCCACTCGAATCGGCGCCGAGAAGCCGCGATTGAGCGAGGGCACTGGACGCACGGGCAGGCCCGTGAAACACAGTACCTGCTCGGCATCGCTCAGACGGAACACCCGGTCGGTCGCGCCGCCGTCGGTCTCGCCCTCCAGCCGCATCGGCAGGTCGGCACCGTCCGGCCCGACCAGGCCGATGCGCAGCGGGATCAGAAAGGGCAGCTTCACCGGCTGTCCGGGCGTCGGTGAGCAGGACTGGCGCAGACGCAGCGTGTAGCGTCCTGCTTCCGGCTCCCACTCGTCCTCGACCGCCACCCTCGGGTGCCGGCCTGGTCGTACCAGCGGCGGAATTGTTCAAGATCGGCGCCGTTGGCGTCGGTCATCGCGGCTAGGAAGTCGTCGGTGGTCACCGCCTGTCCGTCGTGGCGCTTGAAGTACAGGTCCATGCCGCGCCGGAAGCCATCGCGTCCGAGCAAGGTCTCGTACATGCGTACGACCTCGGCGCCCTTCTCGTACACCGTCACGGTGTAGAAGTTGTTGATCTCCATGTAGGCGGCCGGACGCACCGGGTGCGCCATGGGACCGGCATCCTCCGCGAACTGATGGGTGCGCAGTCGCCTCACGTCGCCGATACGCTTGACCGTACCCGAGGTCATCTCGGCGGTGAAGCTCTGGTCGCGGAACACCGTGAGCCCTTCCTTGAGGGAAAGCTGGAACCAGTCGCGGCAGGTGACGCGATTGCCGGTCCAGTTGTGGAAGTACTCGTGGGCGATGACGCCCTCGATATGTTCGTAGTCGTCGTCGGTGGCGGTGTCAGGTCGTGCCAGGACAAAGCGGGAGTTGAAGACGTTGAGCCCTTTGTTCTCCATCGCCCCCATGTTGAAGTCGTCGACCGCGACGATCATGTAGATGTCGAGGTCGTACTCCAGGCCGAAGCGCTCCTCGTCCCACTGCATCGACTTTTTCACCGAGGCCATCGCATGCGCGCACTTGTCTGCGTTGTGCGCCTCGACATAGATGCGCAGGTCGACGCGACGGCCAGAAGCGGTGACATATTCATCGCGATGGCAAGCCAGATCGCCAGCGACTAGCGCGAACAGGTAACTAGGCTTGGGATACGGGTCGTGCCAGGTCGCATAATGCTGCCCGTCTTCGAGCAGCCCCGACGCTGCGGGGTTGCCGTTGGACAGCAGCACCGGGTATTTCGCGGCATCGGCCACCACCGTGGTGGTGAATACACTCAGCACGTCGGGTCGGTCGAGATAGTAGGTGATGCGGCGGAAACCCTCGGCCTCGCACTGCGTGCAGAAATTGCCCGAAGAGCGGTACAGACCTTCGAGGCGGGTGTTGTCCTGAGGACGCAGACACGTCTCGACCGTCAGTTCGAAGGCATCGGGGACGTTCGGCAGGGTCAGCGACTTGTCGTCGACAAGATAGGCCTCCGCAGGTAACGGCTTACCGCCTAGCGCCACGGAGACCAGCGCCAGATTTTCGCCGTCGAGTACCAGTGGCGCTGCCGTATCGGCCGTGGCTGAACGCCGGATGCGCAGATGCGAGACCACACGCGTGGTCTCGTCGCCCAGCTCAAAACGCAGCACCGTCTCATTGATGAGAAAGTCCGGGGGACTGTAATCCTTCAGATAGATGGTCCTGGGCGTCGCTTCCTTCATGCCGGGTGCTCCTCATGGGATGGGCCGAACCTCGTATGTTACACCCCCACTCGCACCCCGGCAGCCACGCCGAGCACCTCGGATGTTATAGTTTCGCGCCCGCCAACACCCCCTATTCAAACCCATGGAACTGATTGATATTTGTTTCAATTTCGCCCACAGCGGCTTCCGCGCGGACGAGCATGCAGTGCTCAAGCGCGCGCTTGAAGCCGGGGTCACGCGCCTGATCTGCACCGGTTCCGATCTCGAAGACAGCGAACTGAGCGTAACGCTGGCGGATCGATACCCGGAACACCTCTACGCCACCGTCGGCGTCCACCCGCATCGCGCCGTGACCTGGGGTGACAGCACCGCGGCGACCCTGCGCGCGCTCGCAAACGAACATCCTAAAGTGCGCGCCATCGGCGAAGCCGGGCTGGATTTCAATCGGGACTACTCGCCACGCGAGGTGCAGGAGCACGTCTTCGAGAGCCAGCTCGAACTGGCGATTGAACTCGGCCTGCCCGCCTTCCTGCACGAGCGCGAGGCGCACGACCGCTTCATTGCCATCCTGCGCCACCACCGCGACCGCTTGAGCCGAGTGGTGGTGCATTGCTTCACTGGCAACGAGGATGAGCTGACGGCCTATCTCGACCTCGATCTGCACATCGGTATCACGGGCTGGATCTGCGACGAGCGTCGTGGCCATCATCTACGCGAATTCATCCGCCGCATCCCATCTGACCGCCTGATGATCGAGACCGACGCCCCCTATCTGCTACCGAGAGATATGCGTCCCAAGCCACATTCACGCCGCAACGAGCCCGCCTACCTGCCACACATCCTGCAAGCCGTAGCGGAGGCAGTCGGGCGCACACCGGACGAGGTCGCGCGCCAGTCTACCGACACTGCGCGCGCCTTTTACGCCCTGGATTGAAACACCTGCTCGTCGCCCCCCATATCGAGAGAGGGCGCGACGACCGCGTCGGTCTAACGCAGCGCCCGTCTTCATACCGGCAGGCCCAACTTCGAACAACCTTCGACGAGGGTACCGACGGCTTGGGCCGGTCCCATGAAAATTTGATGTTTGTGGTGCCGCCTCCGCGCTATGCTAGTCGCGGATACACACGGATGCATGCCATGTCCCTGCAGCAGCACATCGAACAGACACTCTCTCGGGCACTGAGTCCAGAATTCATCGAGGTGATCAACGAGAGCGGCAATCACAACGTGCCGCCAGGCTCGGAGTCTCACTTCAAGGTCACCGTCGTCAGCGATCGCTTTGTCGGCCAGCGCCTGATCCAGCGCCATCGCACGGTCAACGAACTGCTTGCCGATGAACTCGCCGGCCCGCTGCACGCCCTTGCCCTGCACACCCTGAGCCCGGAGGAATGGTTCGAGCGCGCAGGCCAAGTGGCTGCCTCCCCGCCCTGCATGGGTGGCGGCAAGAGCTGATCGCGTGCATGGGTGACGTCATTCCCTTCAAGCGCCCCAGCGCCTCGGACACCCACCGGGGTAACACCTTGTGCCGCCGAGGTTTTCACAAGTGGGTCGTGGAGAAAGATCGCCAATTCGACGTCAAGCAGGGACGCCTCATAACCCTCTACCGCTGCTCACGCTGCGGCAAAACACGCCTCGAAACACACTGAGGGAACGCTAGGTTAGCCCGCGTCCGCGGCAAAGAAATCCCGCATGACCGGCGCAAAACGGGGCTCGTCGATCAGGAAGGCATCGTGTCCCTGCGGCGAGTCCAGGCCTGCATAGCGCACCCGCGCGCCGGCGCGCCGCAAACCATCGGCCAGCGCCCGCTGCTGGGATTCCGGAAACAGGGTATCGGTACGCACCCCGATCACCAACGCCTCAAGTCCGCCGAGACGTGCCAGCGCGGCGTCCAACTCGCCATCGCCATGATCGGCCGCATCGAAATCGTCCATCGCCCGAGAAAGCGCCAGATAGGCATTGGCGTCGAAGCCTAGTGCGAACTTGCTCGCATTGTGAGCCAGATAGGACTCAACCTCGAACTGATCCGCCGCCGAATGCGCAGACGCGCGTCGATGGCCGAAACGCTGCTCCCACTCCTCCGGCGAGCGGTAGCAGGAAATACCGAGTTTACGTGCCAGACGCATGCCATCGACGGGACCCGGCGCGGTGTAGCGCCCATCGGCCCAAGCCGGGTCCGCACGCACGATCTCGCGCTGCAGGGAACGCATGGCAATGGCGTGCGCACTGGGGTGGGCCGCCGAGCTGATCAGCACCAGCCGGTCGAGCATTTCCGGCGTCTGCAGTGCAAAGGCCAATGCGCTCATCCCGCCGAGCGAAGCGCCGACCATCGCCGATAAACGGCGCAACCCCAGTGCACGCAATAGTTCACGCCCAGCGGCGGCGATGTCCTCCACCGACAGGCGCGGGAAGTCGGGACCATAGGGTCGGCCAGTGGCCGGGTCAATCGATGCGGGGCCGGTACTACCGTAGCAACTACCCAGCGAATTGACGCAAATGACGTAGTGCCGGTTCGTGTCGAGCGGCTTGCCCGGTCCCAGCATGTACTCCCACCAGCCCGGCTGGGGATCGCAGACCGAGGTCGCAACATGCGCATTGGCCGACAGACCGCTGAAGATCAGTACCGCGTTGTCGCGCGCTGCATTCAATGTACCCCAGCTTTCGTAGGAGATTTCAAGTCGCGGTAGCACGCCTCCGCGATAAAACGAGAACGGCTTCTCCAGGCTAAGGCTACGCGTCCCGCGGGACGGCACGGGGCCATCGGCCGACGGTTGATTGGCAAGGACTGTTGAGGGCATCGGCGCACGTCCTATTTTCCGAGTGTGGCAGTCAACTATTCTGCCATTCTCGCCAATCGGGGATCGAAATACCAGCCCGTCACACCCCTGCCGGCGCCGCCCAGAAAGCCAAACGATCCGGCTCGCGTATCAGTCCGTGCGCGACCAGCAACGCCGCCGCACTCCAGGTTTGCCGTGTGTTCGCGCGGCGTCCGACCAGACGGCCGTGGCGGCCATCGTAGTATTCCGGCCAGTCGTCCACCAAGAGCCGCGGCTCAGCGATCTCCAGAGCGCGACGCGCCAGATCGCCGCGGCCGGTGCGCATGGCCGCACCCGCGAAGGTCCATAGCAACGCCGGCCAATTGCCGCCGTTATGATAGGACCAAGGCGTATTTTTGGGGTCCGAACCCGTCAGGAGCTGCCACTCCAAACCCGCCATGGCGGGATAGATCAGCTTCACCGGCATGCGGCCCACCAAATCCGACCACTGGGCCTCGTAAAGATTCATGATCGCCTCGGACTGAGCAGGCGTCGCCAGACCGAAGATCACCGATAGCAGATTGCCAAAGGCGAAAAAGCGGAAATCCATACGCCCAGGTCCTAGGTTGCCGAGCAGATACCCGCCCTGATCCGGCAACCAGTCCACCACCCAATCCGGGATGCTCTCCGGATAGATGTTGAGCGGATTGGCCGCATCCTGGCCAAAGGCCTCGGTCTCGTAGCGATGGATTTCATTGAGGCGGGCCAGATCGAACCAATAAAATTGGCGCACATACTCGGTCAACTGGACGCGACGTTTCACGGCATGCTCCAGCATCGGAGTCGTCGCTTCGTTCGGTATCAGCAGCTCGGACAGCGCATTGAGGCTGCCGAAAAAAAGTGCCTGTATCTCCAGAGGATGGCCGTACACGCCCATGCGCCGATCAATCATGAACGAACCATCAGGCACCAGCAGGGTGGGAAACACCTCGAAGCGGTCGTTGAGCAGCACCCCCAGAATCGACTGTAATCCACGCTGAAACGCGCGGTCCGCTGCCAGCTCGGTGTCGCCGGTCACGTGTACATAGGCCTGCAACAACAGCACCCACCACATCATCGAATCCACCGGCGCCACGCGGCCAATGGCTCGATCACCGAAATCAGCATGCAATGACTCATGCCCGTCGGCCAGGCGCTCCACACGGAAACTCGCCGGCATCACGCGCGGCAGCCCGCGATGTCCCTCCATTTCCTCCTGCAGATCGCGGATGCGCAAGGCCACGCGCAGAAAATTGCGCACCACGTCATACCGCCCCTCGAACAGGAACACCAGGGCCGAGGGCACGAAGTCGCGGATGAAGCAGTCGGCGTAATTTTCCGCCGCGGTCCAGGTACTCAATGCCGCACGCGTACCCACGGGGTCGCCATCGAAATAAATCAACGACTCGGTCAGCAGCCGATGCGCCTCCCGCATGGCCTCGGTTTCGATCGGCATTGCCAGCACGTGTTCGCTCACTCGATTCTCCAGGCTAGGGTCACCCGTACGCGTCGCATATGGGAAGGAATACCCCGGAGACTACTGGAGCGCGTCGCAGGGTACTAGCGTTCCCTATCGGCGTAGAGGTAATCGCGCGTCGTCGGGACCGCGCCATGGGCGCGACTAAGCTGGATGTGGAACACCACGAGATCGCGCCACAGGAAAGATCCCTCACTGACCGCGAGATAAAACTCCCACATCCGACAGAAACGCTCACCCATGCGCTCAGCGATTTCAACGCGATGGGCCTGGAAACGCCGATACCATTCGGCCAACGTCCAGGCGTAATGCAGGCGCAGAATTTCGACATCGGTCTGCATCAGCCCAGTACGTTCGACCTCGCGGCTGATCTGGGACAGCCCCGGGATGAAGCCACCGGGAAAAATGTGCTCGCGGATCCAGGCATTGGTCGCACCGGCCTCATTGTTCGCGCCGATGGTGTGCAGCAAGGCCACGCCGTGCGGCGCCAGCAGCGACTCGACTTGACCGAAAAAGGCCGAGTAGTTCGGCTCGCCCACATGCTCGAACATACCGACGCTGACGATACGATCGTACTGCCCGGTGTGTTCGCGGTAATCGCGCAAGTGGAAATGCACGCGGTCCGACACCCCACGGCGCGCGGCCTCGGCCTCGGCCACTCGTAGCTGCTCCTTGGAGAGCGTCAGCCCATCGACCTCCACGTCGGCATGTTCCGCCAGGTAGATCGCCAGCCCGCCCCAGCCCGAGCCGATATCGAGGATGCGTTCGCCAGGTTTCGGCTGCAATTTACGCATGATGTGCCGACACTTGGCCTGCTGCGCGGCCTCCAGACTCATGTCTTCCCGCTCGAAGTATGCACAGGAATAGAACATGCCTTCGTCCAAAAAAGTGCGGAACAAAGATTCGTCGAGATCGTAATGATGCGCCACGTTGCGGCGTGCCCGCCCGATCCGGTTGCCCTCCTGCACCAGCTTCACCAGTGGTAGGATTACCCGTCCGAGCCCGTGTGGCGGCGCCTCGGTGAAGCTGCTCATCAGTACCCGCAGCAGATTGCGCAGACCGCCCTGGCCGGGGTCCCAGCCACCGTCCATGTAGGTTTCGCCAAGCTCGTATTCTGGATCCTGCAAGATACGGCGCAACGCCGAGCGGCGATGGATCACCAATTCGGCACGGAGATCACCTTCCCCGAAATGCAGGGTTTCTCCATCCGGCAGGCGCACGGATAGACGTGCGCCACGGATACACCCCGCCAGTAATCGCCGCAGCAAGCTGGCTGGAGACAGGACAAGCGGGTGTTTGTGAAGCGTGGTCGCGGCGGGCCGCGTTGACCCGCCAAGCTCTTGAGATCGTCCGGACATGGCTCCCTCATCGGCAATACGCATCATGGACATTTAAAGATGGTCGGTCATTTCTGGCTCCCGAACCATCACCTAAACTCTATAGACAAACACGCGTGCAGAAGGTCCCCACTCACCCATCATAATTAATGATCGACAAATTCGACCGACAAGGCACGAACCCAGTGCCAACATACGAGGAGCAAATCCCATGCCCGGAATCGCCGCCCCACTTCGCTACCTGCCCTCACTCACGCTGGGCGCATGTCTGCTCGCTGCCCCGGCAAGCCACGCAGAGGCCCCATTGATGGTCAAACTGCCCCGTTTGACACTGGATACGGCACAGCACATCGCCAAGACCGCCTTGCTTTCCTGTCGCGCCAAGGGCGTGTCGGTTGCGGTCACCCTGCTTGACCGCGGTGGCAATGTGCAGGTCGTGCTACGCGATACTCTGGCCTCGGACCTCACGCTCGCAATCAGTCGCGACAAGGCCTATACCGCGTTATCCTTCAACCAGCCCACGGCTGCGCTGAGCGCGCGAGCGGAAACTCCGCTTGGCCGCATGCCCCGGATGGCGATGTTCGCGGGTGGCCTGCCCATTCATGCAGGTGGTACCCTCGTCGGCGCAATCGGGGTTAGCGGTGCGCCATCCGGGGAAACCGACCAAGCTTGCGCGAAGGCCGGGATAGACAGCCTGCAGACCGACCTCGACATGGCCGGCGG
The DNA here is from genome assembly GCF_001753245.1 of Acidihalobacter yilgarnensis. Lineage (NCBI taxonomy): Bacteria > Pseudomonadati > Pseudomonadota > Gammaproteobacteria > Chromatiales > Ectothiorhodospiraceae > Acidihalobacter > Acidihalobacter yilgarnensis. Next base: position 2,666,141 of record NZ_CP017415.1, read on the forward strand.
CTAAACCCGTCACGGAACGACATATGAATCCCCAGCAAACCACGGGGGCCAGAGGAACCGCATGTTCGGAAATGATCGCGGCCAGATTCGCCGCTACTACATCGAGACTTGGCAGCGCCATTGCCGTGGGGAACCGCTCGATGCCCTCGGCCTCCAGATCGCCGACGTCATCGCGGTGCACCCCGAATACCACGCACTGTTTTCGCCCGATACCGATGTCCTTGAACGCGACTATGGCCCGGATGACGGCATGGGCAACCCCTTCCTGCATCTCGGCATGCATCTCGCCATACGCGAACAGGTCGCCACCGACCGACCACAGGGACTGGCAGAGGTCCACCGAAGGCTGTGTCTGCGTCTGAACGATATTCACGAGGCCGAACACGGATTGATGGAATGCCTGGGGACCGCGCTCTGGGAGGCACAGCGCTCGGGACGCGCACCCGACGAGACGGCATACCTGGAATGCGCTCAGCGACTGGCCAGAAGCACTTAGGGAGCGCCCGGCCTCAGGCGCCGAAAAGCCGCTGCCACCAACGACGACGGTTGTTTGCCAGCGGCATCGCATCGGCCAGATCGACCGGCGGCACCAATGACAGCACCCAACCCGGCGGCGGCGGATGTACGCTCGAACCACAGGACGAACCCAGGTGGTTCGGGTCAAAAATCTTGATCAGACGCGGGACGTCCAAATCGTCGGCATAGACGATGCCGCAATAATCATGATCGTGCTCGCGCCTCAGCAAAGCATCGATCTCGTCGATAAAACGCACCACTGCATCGGCGTCGGCCGGCACCTGGGGAGGCGGCTCGCCAACGGCGTAGACATACCAGCCCTCGCCCGCACGCGGCTTGAGGTGCGACCAGAAGGCATCGAGCTGCGGCCAGCGCAGTATGCCAACGGTACGCCCTCGATAGAGGGTCTGAAAATCGATTGAGGGGAGGGAGTGGGGGTCGGATGACACGGAGTCAACCTGCTGGCCTGTCCACGTGCCCGAGCTGCAGACGCATCCCGAACACGCGGACTGCCCGCCGAATCAGATGAACAGGCAAATGTCGCTTTCGCCGGCGAACTCAAAGAAGGTCGCGGCGCCGCCGAATTCGATGCCGTCGACGAAGTCGGACGGGTTCATGTCAAACAGGTCCACCGTCATCTGGCAAGCGACCATGCGAACCTCGGCCTCTTGGCAAAGCTCGCGCAGCTCCTCAAGACTGGCCACACCCTTGGCCTTCATCTTGTTCTTCATCATCATGGTCATCATGCCTTCCATGCCCGGCAGCGCAGTACCGAGAATGGGGAACCACTTGTCCATACCCAGGGGCATGGGCATGCCGGGATTGCCCAGCGGGCTGACCTTCAGATCGAGTTTTTTCTTGAGCAGCTGCAGGCCATAGAAGGTGAAAAACACCTCGGTGCTATAGCCGAGCGCCGACGCCGTGGACGCCAGAATAAAGGGAGGATACCCCCAATCCAGAGTGCCCTTGGTCGCTATGATGGCGAGTTTTTTCTCAGACATTTTCCACATCCTCCGCGAATAGATCGTAATGCTTATGCTAATATTCGAATGATTCTCCGATTAAGACGCTGTGTCAAGACTGCCCCAGGACGCGCGTCCCGGCCCCCTCACCCGCTTTGACACGCAACCAGACGAAGCGTCGCTCGGCCAGCCAGAAACCGCCGAACAGCAATACGACATACAGGGCATCACCCGCCATCGCGTTACGCAGGAAGGGAATGCCCGCCACATAGGCCGCCATCAGCCCTTCGCCGGTCTTCGGATACAGGCCCATCACCCACCACGAACCGAAATTGCTGAGCAGGAAGAAGGCCAGCGCCCCTGCCAAAGTACCGGCTGCCACCCGGCTCACCGTACGGCGACGACGCAAAGCGAAGCCAATCAGTACGCTAACCGCAAAACCGGCGTACACGAAGGCCATTCCTGAATAGAAACCGATCACCCAATCGCTGATCAGGAGGGCGGCGAACGGCACCAAGAAGGCCAGCCGACGGTCATCAAGATGGGCGCCGGCGAACAGTGCCAGCGCGGCGACGGGGGTGAAATTGGGCCAGTGGGGTAGCAATCGCAGCGCGGCCACTGCAAAAATCAGCAGACTCAGCGTCAGCAGGCGTGGCGTCATGGTCGGGTCTCCGGAGGGTTCGGTCAACCCGCGATTCTAGTCGTTCCAGAGCTGCGCCGCACCCCTGACACCGCTGGAATCGCCATGATGGGCGATCGTCAGGACGGTATCGACCCGATCGGAAAACACGTACGCCCCCCAACGCGACGACACCGTCGCGCACAGGTCGGGGATATTCGATACACCACCACCAAGCACGATCACATCCGGGTCGAGCAAATTGATCACATGGGCCAATCCACGAGCAAGACGGTCGGCATGGCGATCCAGCGTAGCCACCGCCAATGGGTCACCCGCAATGGCGCGCGTAACCACGGCCTCTCCCGTCTGCGCCCTACCACCACGCTCAGCATGGTCCCGAACCAGCCCCGGCCCTGAGAGGAAGGTTTCCAGGCAGCCGTGCCGCCCGCAATAACAGGCCGGACCTGGACGTTCCTCATCACATGGCCAGGGCAGCGGGTTGTGTCCCCATTCGCCGGCAATGGCATTGCCGCCCGTCAACACGCGCCCGTCGACCACGATACCGCCACCCGTACCGGTCCCCAGGATCACCGCGAATACCACGCCCGCGCCGGTCGCGGCACCGTCCGTCGCTTCCGATAGGGCGAGGCAATTGGCATCGTTGGCCAGGCGTACCTCACGACCGAGGCGCTGTGCCAGATCGCGCAACAAGGGCCGGCCATTGAGACAGGTGGAATTGGCGTTCTTGATCAGGCCGGTGGCCAGTGAGATCGCCCCCGGGGAGCCGACGCCCACCCGGCAACGCATCCCGAGCGTCGCTTCGGCGGCCTCGACCAGCGCACCAACGGTCTCGATGGTGGCGGTATAGTCGCCCTGCGGGGTCGGCACGCGACGGCGCAGGTGCTCGTGACCGACCTCGTCGAGCACGGCCACTTCAATCTTGGTGCCACCCAGGTCGACCCCCAGGCGCCACATTCAGCCTTCCTCCCCACCGGGGGCATCAGGCTTCCGCCAATAGACCTCGCCCGCCCCACCCTCACGCGCAAGCACGCGGGCAAGCACGAACAACAGATCGGACAGGCGGTTAAGGTAACGCCGCAGGGCCGCATCCACCGGCTCACGCCGATTGAGCGTCACCAGCGCACGCTCGGCCCGCCGGCAAACCGCACGCGCAAGGTGACAAGCGGATGCCGCACGCCCCCCTCCCGGCAGGATGAATTCGCGCAGCGGCGGCAACGAGTCATTGAAGCCGTCGAGTTCGCGCTCCAGACGCTCGCTCGCGTCGAGCCCCATCAGCGACTGCCCTGGCAAACTGAGCGAGCCGCCGAGCACGAACAATTCGTGCTGCACGCGGGTCAGGCAGGCACGCACCGACTCGGACAAAGCTGCCTCGGCGAGCACCAGCGCCAACGCGCTGTTGAGCTCGTCGACCTCACCCATGGCGACCACCCGAGGCGCGTCCTTGGGCACGCGCGAACCGTCACCGAGCCCGGTGGTGCCGTCGTCGCCGGTGCGGGTATAGATACGCGTCAGCCGATTGCCCATCAGAAGGTCCCGAAGTTGTAGCGGACGCCGACCTTCGCGCTGCGCGTCGGCGCGAGATAGGCGATACCGGTGCCATAATAAGCCGGAACATAATAAGTGTTGAGCAGATTGTCGACGGAAGCACGCACGACCCAGGCGGGATCGATGCGCACGGTCAAGGCGAGGTTACCCAGCACGTAAGGATTCAGGGTCTGCCCACTGAAATCGTCGCGGCGACCGGTGTAGATCCAGTCACTGCCGAGCTGCCAGCGGCCGGCGTCATAGGCCAGACGAGCACGGTAACTGTGCGAAGCACGCCGCAGCAGGCGCTGGCCCGTACTGAGATTGAGCGGGTCCTGCCAAGTCGCGTCCAGCGCCAGACTGAGGCCGTCGCGCAACCAGGACCAGCCCGCGGTCACCCCACGGATGCGCGCCTGCTGCACGTTGCGATTCTGGTATTGATAGCTCGTCGGATTGACCAATACCGTCTCGATCAGTTCATTGATGTCCTGCTGATAGGCCGACAGATGCAACTGTCCCATCGCACCCAGCCCCGTCCGCAGGTCGGCCTGCACGCTGCGCGAAACCTCTGGCTTGAGCGCAGGATTGCCGCCGTAACCGTATAGGTCGTTGAAGGTCGGCGCACGGTAGCCAGTCCCGGTGGACACATCGAGCGTGGTGTTGGCCGCAAGGCGATAACCCACGCCCAGATTCCAGGTGTCGTGCCCACCAAACTGGCTGTCGTCGGTGCGACGCACCGCCGTCGTCAGCCGCCAGGCCCCCATGCGCTGCTGCCACTCGGCATAGCCCGCGCCCGTACGGCGGTAGTCGTTATAGGCCGTACCGTAACTCAGGCTGGCCGCATGACTGCGCGCATGACTGGCACCCATCAATACTCGCGTGCCGCCAGCGGCGTAGGCCAGCTCGGCGAAGACCTGGTTGCGAGTGCTGTGCGCAAAATCGTAGGCGCTGGGATTGGAAGTTTCGGGCTGATCCTGATTGAGTACGTTGCGCGTCTGCAGCACCCCGCCCTTGACACGCCAGTCCGCCGTCAGCGGTAAGGCGAAACGCAATGCAGCGGTCTGGTGCAAATACTGTTGTGACGACAAACCCAGCGGCGAGTAGGGCGGATAACCGCTGGCATAGGCGCCGCGCCCGCGACTTTGCCAGAGATTCATGCGCAGCGCCGCACCGCCCGCATGCACATCGCCATACGCGGTCACCGTCCGATTTGAATACGGCGCCGGCTGGCTCATCCCCTGCACGGGTGGCGTGCCCGCCGAATGCTCGTGGCTGACCGTGGCACCCGCAGCGGCGTGACTGTTGGCGGCATGCAGGCCGAGTGAACCGGTGCGCGTACCCCAGCCACCCCAGGCGCCGGCCAGATGCCCGCCCACGCCGGCCGGTTGGCGGGTAATGATATTGACCACGCCACCAATGGCATTGGAGCCCCAGAGCGTGGACAGCGGCCCCTTCACGACCTCGATGCGCGCGATGTCCGCCGCAGGCATGTCGGCCCAGGGCGCACCGCCTGTCGTCGAATCGTTTACCGGCACCCCATCGATGAGCACCTTGACCATATTGCTATTGGTGCCCTGCAGGAACACTGAGGTCAACTGCCCCGGCCCACCGCTGGCAACCGTGTCGAATCCAGGATAAAAACGTAGCACGCCCGCGACCGTACTGGCGCCGCTCGCCTCGATTTCGCGATGCGTGATCACACGCGTCGGCACCACCGCATCGGAGGCCGGCTGTTCGAACCGTGTGGGCGTGATGATCAGCACCGGGGGTTGACCGGCTGCTTGTGCGACTTGGAGCGTCGAGAACAATGCCAAACCGGCACTGCCGATGAATACAAAACGATGATGCATGGTGGCCCTCCGCGCACCTGGATGGGGGATATTCGCGGAGGTAGCGGAGTCGCGCCGGGGCGAAGCACCGGCGCCATTCCCCTGCCGCCCGCCGCGACCGGAACGTACACACCAGGGCCGGTCTCCGGGCTGATGGGCGCGATGCCGAGACATCCGCAGCGAACCGCCTTCCCATGCGCTTGGCGCACAGTGGCCTTCCGGTTCGCCTTGACCCAATCACCGTTGCGGGGGCAGCGCCGGCCTTGTCCTCAATGGACGCACCGGCTTCCCGTTTAACCCCGCGCGAACGCGGGGCACCCTGGTGTTGATATTGTCGAAATCCGGCGGTGCTGGCACCGCCGGCGGGCGATCTTAGCAGCTTTGACCCGAAGCGGGGCGCTCAGGCCATCAGGCGATTGGACGCGGCGGGGTACACCAGCTCGGCGCATGACTCGACTGTTTCCTCGCCACCCACACGGCGATCGATGAACAAGCTGTTGCCCGGACTGCGCTTGGCCATGCACTTGACCTCGCTCGCGCGCGCGGCCACCTCGTGGTGATTCATGAAGGCGCCAGACGATATCTGCACCACGCCGATGGACAATGACAGTAACTCGTGGAACAGCTCACGTCCCTGGCGATCCGGCGCCAGAATGCCGCCAGCCTCACGTTCGGTATCGTCGTAGAAACTGGGGGCCAGCGATTCGAAGCGCGCCAGCACGGCCTCCAGCGTCGGCAACCAGCTGGCCGAAGCGAGCACCAGCACGAAATCGTCGCCGCCCACATGGCCCACGAAATCGGTGCGCGGATCGATGGATTCGCTGAGCAGGCGCCCCATCTCGCGGATCACATGATCGCCGCGTGCATAGCCGTAGTAATCGTTGTAAGGCTTGAACGAATCCATATCGCAATAGGCGACCACGAAATCGATGCCACGATCAAGATAGATATCGATTTGCTCGTTGACCGGCACGCTGCCCGGCAACTGGGTCAGCGGGTTGGCATAGCGTGCGTACTGGATCTGCAGCTCGGTTAACCGACGCAGCAGATCGATGACCGTACCCAGACCGAGGTAACGTCCCTGCTCATCGGTAATGATGAAGTCGCGGTCCCAATCGTCCTCAATCTGGCTGGTAACCAGCTGACTGAGCTGCTCCAGCGGCGTGTCCTGAGAGACCATCAGCGGCTGGCCATCCATAAAACCGCGGATGGGTTTGCGCGCATTCAACTCACGCACGTAACGCCGTGCGTAGAAATCCATGATCTGATGTCGGCGGACGATACCGACCGGGCGATCGCCGTCGGCGACCACCACCGAACGCAGCTGCGGCTCGCGTTGGAACAACTCGACCACGCTCGGCAACGGCGTCGCCGGCGAGATCGCCGTGGCACGATGCAACAAGCCACGCGCCGTACCCGCCCGATGGCGCGGCGCAGGTACCCGGCAGGTACCGCCCAGCTGCGGCAGCGAACGCGGCGGGTGCTGGGTCGGACGCTGCAGGTAATAGCCCTGCGCCAGCTCGATGCCCAGTGAGGCGATCACCGCATACTCCTCGCGGGTCTCGATACCCTCGACCACGAGGTGACTGTCCAGCTCCTTCGCGATCTCGCGCATCGAGCGCACGAACTGGCGCTTGACCGGGTCCTCGTGGATATTTTGCGCAAAATGGCCATCGATCTTGACGTATTCGGGGCGCAGCTCGGTCCAGTGACGCAGCCCGCCGTAACCGGAACCGAGGTCGTCGATGGCAATGGCAAACCCCATTTCTCGGTAGTGGCCCACCGCCTCCTGCATCACGCGATAGTCCTTGATCGGCGTGTGCTCGGTCAGCTCAATGACCACGCGTTCCGGAGACACTCCGGCGGCCTCCAGAAACTGAAGTGTGCGCCCGCGCGGACCATCTGCCTGCGTGATGGTCTCCGGGGTCACGTTCAAAAACAGCCGCCCCGGTAAATCGAGCTGGCCGAAGCGTTCGATCGCCAGGCGTCGACACAGGTGATCAAGCTCCGATAGCGCACCGCAGGCCATGGCCGTATCGAACAAGGTCAACGGGCTGTGCAGAGGGCTGTCGGAAGGCCCGCGGATCAGAGCTTCGTAACCGAAGACCCCGCCTTCCGCCACGTCCGCGATCGGCTGGAACAGGACGTGCAACTGGCGACTGGCCAGCAATTCACGCAAGGGTTCACATAGGAGATTCGACATGGGCGATCGTCATCAGACGGATATGGACCTGTATCCATATCATTTTCTTATGACTCAACAATGACAATCGCCCACGCCGTCAAGCCGGTTAACCTCCCGCAATGGCCCCGATTTCCGCGCGCAAAGCGCGGGCCGAAGCCACCATTTCGCGCAGCGAAGCCTCCACTTCAGGCCAGCCCCGTGTCTTGAGTCCGCAATCGGGATTGACCCATAGGCGCGACCAACCCAAACGCCCTGCCGCCGCATGCATCAGCGCCTGCATGCGATCAGAAGCCGGCACGTTCGGCGAATGAATGTCATAGACACCCGGTCCGATCTCGTTGGGATACTCGTAATTGGCGAAGGCATCGAGCAGTTCCATATCCGAACGCGCGGTCTCGATGGTAATCACGTCGGCATCCAGCGCGGCGATCGCCTCGATGATGTCGTTGAACTCCGAATAGCACATATGCGTATGGATCTGTGTCGTGTCGTCCACACCGGAGGTCGCCAACCGGAAGGCTTCCACGGCCCAGTCCAGATACACCGGCCACTCCGCGCGACGCAGCGGCAGACCCTCGCGGAAGGCCGGCTCATCGACCTGGATCACACCGATACCCGCCTGCTCCAGATCGCCGACCTCCTCACGCAAAGCCAGCGCGATCTGCCGGCAAACCTCGGCACGTGAGATATCGTCGCGCACGAAGGACCATTGCAGAATCGTGACCGGCCCCGTCAGCATGCCCTTGACCGGGCGCTCGGTGAGCGACTGCGCGTATACGCTCCAGTCCACCGTCATCGGCAATGGCCGGTTCACGTCGCCGAAGATCACCGGCGGCTTCACGCAGCGCGAACCGTAGGACTGCACCCAGCCGTGCGCGGTCGCCACGAAGCCCTCCAGGCGCTCGCCGAAATACTCCACCATGTCCGTGCGCTCCGGCTCACCATGCACCAAAACGTCGAGACCATAGTCCTCCTGAGCACGGATCACATGCTTGATCTCGCGGCGCAGGAAATCCTCGTAACCGGCGTCATCCAGACGTCCGGCGCGCCAGTCGCGGCGGGCGGCGCGGATTTCCGCGGTCTGTGGGAACGAACCGATGGTCGTGGTCGGCAACGGCGGCAGGTGTAAACGAGCCTGTTGCACTTCGGCACGCACCTCATAGGGGTGCGCGCGATGAGCCGCATCCGGCGGCAGTGCCGCCAGACGCGCCGCCACGTCGGCACGATGCACGCGCACCGAGTGCCGGCGCGCCTCCAGGGCCGCGCTGGCCGCCGTCAAGGCCTCCTCCGCCGCGTCACCGTTCAATACCTGACGCAGGGCCACCACCTCGTCGAGCTTCTGACGCGCGAAGGCCATCCACGAACGCAGCTCGGGATCGAGTCCCATCTCCTGCGACAGGTCGACCGGCACATGCAGCAGCGAGCAAGACGGCGCCAACCACAAGCGGCCATTGCCTAGACGCTCGGCCAGCGGCGCGAGCCGCCCCTGCAATGCAGCCAAATCCGCGCGCCAAAGATTACGGCCGTCGATCACGCCGGCGGACAATATCTTGTAGGCGGGCAACAGGTCCGCCGCCTGCACCAATTCGTCGGCACGCACCGCATCCAGGTGCAAGCCATCGATCGGCAGACTGCAGGCCATCGACAGATTTTCCGAGAGGGCGCCGAAGTACGTCGCCAACAGGCGCTTGGGGCCGCCTGCCTGCAAACGGTTATAGACCGGCTCGAAGGCCGCGCGCCAGGCCGGCGGCAGATCCAGCACGAGCGCCGGTTCGTCGATCTGTACCCACTCGACGCCGAGCCCCGAAAGGCGCTGCAGGATTTCGCCATAGACCGGCAACAATGCATCGAGGAAACCCAAACGTTCGTCCGCGCCGCCCTTCATCTTACCGAGCCACAGATAGCTGATCGGCCCCAGCAGCACCGGCTTGACCCGATAACCCTGCGCCTGCGCCTCGACCACCTCGTCGAACAAAGCCTCGCTGGCCAGTCTAAAGCGCTGATCAGGCGCGAATTCTGGGACGATGTAGTGATAATTGGTGTCGAACCACTTGGTCATCTCACAGGCATCCGCCGGCTCGCCGGTCGGTGCGCGCCCGCGGGCCATGCGGAAATAGGTGTCGAGATCGACGCTCGCGCCGGCCTCGCCGAAACGCGGCGGCACGCAGCCGAGCAGCGCGCTCGTGTCGAGCACGTGATCGTAGAGCGAAAAATCGCCGACCGGGATGAAATCAAGACCCGCATCCGCCTGGTCGCGCCAGCGCGCATCACGCACCGTCCGCGCCTCTGCGAGCAGCGTCTCGCGCCCGATCTTGCCGGACCAGTAATCCTCAAGCGCACGCTTGAGCTCGCGCCGCGGGCCGATCCTCGGGTAACCCAGGTTGTGTGCCGTCGTCTTCATCACCGCCGTCCTTGATCCAATTGCAAAGATGGCAGTGTGCCCAGTGACGAACTTGAGTACAATTTCTAATTATTCACCTAAACATGAATTAAATTCATCATGACGATTGAGCTCAAACACCTCCGAACCTTGCTCGCCCTGCATCGTGCCGGCACTTTGGCGGGCGCGGCTGAACGACTGCACCTGACGCAGTCCGCACTCTCGCATCAGATCAAGGGGCTGGAGGGCGACCTCGGTGGCCCGCTGTTCGTACGCAAGAGCCGACCGTTACGCCTGACCCGCATCGGCGAGCGCCTGCTCGCCTCGGCGGTGCGTATCAGCCGCGAGCTGGACGAACTCGCGCGCGACCTCAGTCAGTTCGCCGACGGCGGCGGGCGCCTGCACATTGCCATTGAATGCCACAGCTGCTTCGCCTGGCTGACCCCGACGATGGAGCGTTACCGCGAGGATTGGCCGGCGGTAGAGATGGATCTGACCCTGGCCTACAGCTTCGCGCCGCTGGCCGCGCTCGCTCAGGGCGATGTCGATCTGGTCGTGACCTCGGACCCCGAACCGCGTACCGGGCTGACCTACCATCGGCTGTTCGACTACGCCATGCGGCTGGTGGTCGCGCCGCAGCACCCGCTGGCTGGGCGCGCCTGGGTCACGCCCGCCGATCTGGCTGGCGAAACCCTGATCACCTACCCCGTCGCGCCGCAGCGACTGGATGTGTTCACCCGTTTTCTGGACCCGGCCGGTGTCGCGCCGGCGGCGGTGCGCACCTCCGAATTGAGCGAAATGATCCTGCAACTGGTCGCCAGCGGGCGCGGCGTCAGTGCCCTGCCCGACTGGGCCCTGCGCGACGTGCCGGCCGGGCGACGGCTGGTGACGCTACCGTTGGGTCGCGAAGGGTTAGCCTGCACGCTGCACGCCGGCATCCGCGAGAGCGACGCGGAGCGCCCCTATGTACGGGATTTCATCGCCGTCACCCGCCGGCTGGCGGGTGGGTCGGCCGAGGGCGCGGCCTGAAGCCACGGCGCACGGACTCAGGCTGCCTCGTTGCCCTGATCGCCACCGGCCCGAGGCTGGCTGGCGGCCGTGCGACTTGTCAGCACCTCGCGAAAGCGCGCCCCAAGGTCGCGTTCTTTTTCCATCCGCCTCTTGAAGCGCACCGTGTTTTGCGCGAACGCGCGCAGATCATCACGAAGCCCTGTGCCCCCATCGCATCAAGGCGAAACCGCCGATCTCGAAATAGATGATCGGTCAGCTTGACGAAGGCGACCCTGAGCGCCATCCGTGCGATCGAGGTGCGTCCGCAGACCAAAAAGGTGCGTTTACTGGCCCGCATGGTGCGGGTCCAGCGCCAACCTGTCGCGCAGGACCATCGCCTCGCGCCGGGGTCTGCATCAGGACCATCGATCCTGATCGTCTGCCGCTTTTACTGGAATGTACGCCGGACACGGCAAAACCCGGTCTTCGCCGGACGCCTCGGAATGCCTTGATATGACAGCTCGATGGCATGCGCCGCCAGACAAAATTTCCTGCGCACGCACTGCGATGGTGCCGTCTCGCGCCCTTTTCGCCACGCCTTCGTCCACAAGCCATGCACAGTTTGTGCACAGATCATCCACAAGCCATCCACAGACAGATCCACATCATATTGTGTGATTGACCGACTACAATACACATCCTATAGTATCGGCACAGACCGGCACCACCACCGGCACACACATCAAATTCCGCGCCACTCAGGGGGATCCCCATGCGTACCGAAAGCCAATCACCGTCCGCCCAGACCGCCCGTGCCGCCGAGCTCATCGACGAGACCAGCGTCACCCGCCAAGGCGGCACCGCTGGCCAGTACCGGGTGATTCGCCGCAACGGCAAGCAGACCCATTTCGACGCCGACAAGATCAAGGTCGCCATGACCAAGGCCTTCCTGGCCGTCGAGGGCGGCAGCGCCGCCGCCTCCAGCCGCATCCACGAGACCGTCGACGCGCTCACCCGGCAGATCGCCGAGGGCCTGTTCCGGCGCATGCCCGACGGCGGCACCGTGCACATCGAAGACATCCAGGACTATGTCGAGCTGGCGCTCATGCGCGGCGGCGAGCACAAGGTCGCCCGCGCCTACGTGCTCTACCGTGAACAGCAGACGCAAAAACGCGCCGCCGAAGCCGCTACCCGCCAGGCCGAGCAGCCGACCACCGCCGCCAGCGGCCTTTCGGTGACGCTGGCCGACGGCAGCCGCGCCCCGCTCGACACCGTGCGCCTGCAAGCGCTGGTGGACGAGGCCTGTGCCGGCCTGGACGACGTCGATGGCGCCCGTGTGCTCAAGGACACCCTGCGCGGCCTGTACGACGGCATCAAGGCGCAGGACATCGGCCAGACCCTGACCATGAGCGCGCGCACCCTCATCGACAAGGACCCCAACTACAGCCTCGTCGCCGCGCGCCTGCTGCTCGACACCCTGCGCAGCGAAGCGCTCGGCTTCCTCTCCGGGCTCGCCGAGACCGCCACCCAGGCCGAGATGGCCGTGCGCTATCCCGAATACTTCGCCGCCTACGTACACCGCGCCATCGAGCTGGAGCTGCTCGACGAGGAACTCGGCCGCTACGACCTCGCCCGCCTCGGCGCCGCGCTCAAGCCCGAGCGCGACCGGCTGTTCACCTACCTCGGCCTGCAGACCCTGTACGACCGCTACTTCATCCATAGCCAGGGCCATCGCTTCGAGCTGCCGCAGGCCTTCTTCATGCGCGTGGCCATGGGCCTGGCCATCAATGAGGTCGACCGCGAAACCAAGGCCGTCGAGTTCTACGAGCTGCTGTCCTCGCTCGACTTCATGAGCTCGACGCCGACCCTGTTCAACGCCGGCACCCTGCGCCCGCAGCTTTCGAGCTGCTACCTGACCACCGTGCCCGACGACCTCGACGGCATCTTCGCCGCGGTCAAGGACAACGCCCTGCTGTCCAAATTCGCCGGCGGACTGGGCAACGACTGGACCCGCGTGCGCGGCCTCGGCGCCCACATCAAGGGCACCAACGGCGAGAGCCAGGGCGTCGTGCCCTTCCTCAAGGTCGCCAACGACACCGCTGTGGCGGTCAACCAGGGCGGCAAGCGCAAGGGCGCGGTGTGCGCCTACCTTGAAACCTGGCACGTCGACATCGAGGAATTCCTGGAGCTGCGCAAGAACACCGGCGACGAACGCCGCCGCACCCACGACATGAACACCGCCAACTGGATTCCCGACCTGTTCATGAAGCGCGTCGCCGAGGAAGCCGAGTGGACCCTGTTCTCGCCCAACGAGACGCCCGACCTGCACGACCTCGTCGGCCTGGCCTTCGAGACCCGCTACGCCGAGTACGAAGCCAAGGCCGCGCGCGGCGAGCTCAAGGTCTTCCGCAAGATCAAGGCCATCGACCTATGGCGCAAGATGCTGTCCATGCTGTTCGAGACCGGCCATCCCTGGATCGCCTTCAAAGACCCCTGCAACCTGCGCTCGCCGCAGCAGCACGTCGGTGTCGTGCACAGCTCCAACCTGTGTACCGAGATCACCCTCAACACCTCCGACGACGAAATCGCCGTGTGCAACCTCGGCTCGGTCAACCTCGCCCAGCACGTCACCGAGCAGGGACTGGACACCGCCAAGCTCGCGCGCACCATCAAAACCGCGATGCGCATGCTCGACAACGTCATCGACTACAACTACTACAGCGTGCCCCAAGCACGCCGCGCCAACCTGCGCCACCGCCCCGTGGGCCTCGGCATCATGGGCTTCCAGGATGCCCTGTATAAGCTTCGCCTGCCCTACACCACCGAGGCCGCGGTCGAATTCGCGGACCGTTCCATGGAGGCCGTGTCCTATTACGCCATCGAAGCCTCCACCCACCTGGCCGAAGAACGCGGCGCCTACAAGACCTTCGACGGCTCGCTATGGAGCCGTGGCATTCTGCCCATCGACTCCCTCGCCCTGCTGGAGGAGACCCGCGGTCAGTACATCCAGATCGACAAGTCCAGCACGCTCGACTGGAGCGGCCTGCGTGAGCGCGTCAAGACCATCGGCATGCGCAACTCCAACACCATGGCCATCGCACCCACCGCGACCATCTCCAACATCTGCGGCGTGTCGCAGTCGATCGAGCCGACCTATCAGAACCTGTTCGTCAAATCGAACCTGTCCGGCGAATTCACCGTGATCAACCCCTATCTCGTCGCCGACCTCAAATCGCGCCACCTGTGGGACGAAGTCATGGTCAACGACCTCAAGTATTACGACGGCTCCGTCGCCGCCATCGACCGCGTGCCGGACGACATCAAGGCCCTCTACGCCACCGCCTTCGAGATCGACGCACGCTGGCTGGTCGAAGCCGCCTCGCGCCGCCAGAAGTGGCTCGATCAGGCCCAATCGCTCAACCTCTACATGGCCGAGCCCTCCGGCAAGAAGCTGGACAATCTCTACAAGCTCGCCTGGGTCCGCGGCCTCAAGACCACCTACTACCTCCGCTCCCTCGGTGCCACCCACATGGAAAAGGCCGCCACCCGCAGCGCACCCGCCGCCGTGGAAGAGGCCCCCAAGGTCTGCTCGATTCTCGATCCAGAGTGCGACGCCTGCCAGTAACACCGCAGGCCGGGCGGCGGCGCTTACCGCCGCCCCCGCCCACCGAGCCAACCGATTGCAAGAGGTACAAGACATGCTGAACTGGGAAGACCCGCTGACCACCCGCCCCGCCGCCCCCGCGCCAAGCCGCGCGCCGCAGGCCGAGGCCGCCGACAGCCGCCCCGAAACAGGCGCGGACGCACGCCCCGCGCCAGCCGCCGAGCCCGCGCACGCCATCCGCCCGGTCAACCCTGACGACAAGCGCGTCGTCAACGGCCTCACCGACGTCAACCAGCTCGCGCCGTTCAAATACCCCTGGGCGTGGAACTACTTCCTCAACGCCAACAAGAACCACTGGACGCCACTCGACATCAACATGGCCTCCGACGTACACGACTACTTCCACAAACTCACCCTGGAAGAGCGTCACGTCTACGAAAACGTGCTCGCCTACCTCACCACCTCCGACATCCTCGCCATGCGCAACATCGGCCTCGCCGTCATGGAGAAAATGTCCGCGCCCGAGCTGCAGATCTATCAGGCCCGCCAGGTCTACGAAGAAGCCCTGCACACCTGGACCTACCAGCACTGCATCGAGACCATCGGCCTCGACCAGAGCGAGATCTACAACCGCTACCGCGTCGTGCCCGAAATCCACGCCAAGATCCGCATCGCCAACCGCCGACTCGACTCCGTGATGCGCCCGGATATCGACCTGCGCGACCGCGGCGAGCTGATGAACTTCCTCATGGCCTACATCTTCTTCGCTGCCGTCTTCGAGGGCACCTGGTTCTACAACGGCTTCACCCCCGTCTTCGCCCTGCAACGCCGCGGCCTGATGAAGGGCACCGCCGAACAGCTGCAATACATCATGCGCGACGAAGTCATGCACGCCAGCTTCGGCATCCGCGTCGCCAAGCAGATCATGCAGGAGGAAAACATCCGCCCCGACCCCGCCGCCATGCGCGAAATGTGGGACGAGGCCGAGGCCGCCGAACGCGCCTATGCGCACTACCTCCTGCCCGACCCCATCCTCGGCTACACCGCCGAAATGCACAGCGACCAGTTCCGCTTCATCGCCAACCGCCGCGCCAAACAGCTCGGCCTCGAAGAGCCCTACCCCGACGCCGAATGCGCCGTCGAGTGGCTGGACGAACAGGCGAACCTACGGAAAGAGAAAAATTTCTTTGAGACGCGGGTGACGGAGTATCAGACGGGGGGGCGTTGAGTTGGGATTGAATGTCAGTCACAGCATTAAGTGATTCATTTCACAGCATCTGGTGATTCTGAGAGCAATTCTCGTTTGGGATGGAATCTCATCAAAGCCATCGGCATTCTTGTCGGTGGCTTTTTTTATGGCTGAAAATTTTGAGAACAGCTGACACTGCATTCAAACTGAGACTCAGTATTTTGTGTCTATAGCGGCATTTACCGAATGCCTTTAACCGGCTGCTGAGCAGACCTTCAGGACATCCTCACACATGCTGATGATGCAGGCACGATAGTCGTTCTTCTGCTTTAACTCGACGTAGTGCCATTGATTCAAGGTGTGCTTCTTAAGGCGAAAGCCGACGTCGATCGCGATGCTCGACTGGGTGCTGTGGCTGCGTTTGTCGATCTCGAAGCGGCATTCCGTGTTCCACTCAGCGATCAGGTCTGTGGCGTTGCCCATAAATCGTGAGAGTTCCGTTTGCCACCAGCGCTCCCAGCCGGTGATCCCCAACTCGTAAAACTCATCCAATGCAGTCTTTACACGGCGTGAGTTGAAGAACGCTCGCATAACATCGTGGACTTTGTCCAAGTCATGACTGGAAAGCGCCATCGTTGTTCCTTGTGTATGCCTGGCTTCGATGCCGAGCACAGAACGGTGGGAAGATGAGAGATGCCTGGCACCTTACGAGTGCGGTTGCTCGTCGATCAAGTTCCAGTTGTCCCGATACCGTTCGATACTCCAGAAGTAAGAGTGTCGATTTGGGAGAATGTTCACTGCACGTACAGCGCTGTCCTTACGTTGGCGTCTGTTACGGCTAGGGAAACCCGATCATCTATTGCCCGCTGTTGGCAGACACCAGTTTGGCGGGGTAGCAGCTTGTCTGGTGAAGCTGGTCGTCTTGAAAAAAAAGAATGTAGTGGCCAGGATGGGGTTCGTACACTGGAAGGCTGGCTGAAAGGCTCTGACCACACAAATCAGCGTTGTGAGGAACTTCAACTGAGTATGTTTTACCAGCAGCATCGATAGTCAGTGAACATACGTCAAACGGATTCTTAGGGCCGGATAAAGTCGAAATTTGTCCGGATCCGACCAGATTAACACGATCTGCTGAGTTGCATCCCGCCCAGACAGGCGGAACGAGTGCCGCGGAGAACGCAAGCATCAGAATGTATTTCTTCAAAGAAATTTCTCCTTATTTTTCGCTTTAGTCGTGATTTGTGAAGTTATTTGGCGGCGTGTTCTTGCTTGTCTTTACGCATTGAGAGAAGGTGGTTGGCTTTCGCTAACTAAATAGCTTCTTGATCCAATGTGCTATTCGCTTCCACCACGGGGATGTCCTTCGACTGGATTTGTGCTCCCGATTCTCGGCGGCAGATTCTGGGTTTAATTTTTGCTGATTTCGTTGATAGACTTGTCGTTCTCTATCGCTTCGGTCTTGTTGCTGCACTTGGAGTATTTCGGCGCTGGACATCGTGTCTGCCCACATTACCCTATTTCTGGTAATCCAATAGTGTGAGCGGCACACGTAATTCCAGTTGCCAATTGATGGGTATAGGCTTACTGAGTTCCCATGGCGTATTAGGCGCCAGTTGGCGGGAGATAGTGGCGTGACAACTTTCTCTCCACAGCCGCATGCGCAAAGGTGTGATGCTGTTCGGTAGCGTTCACTGATGTAGAGAACGCCAGCAGATAGCGATGCAGGGATGAACTCGACAAACTCTGGTCGTATAGTATTCATTCGCTGTGTTCTGGACGACGAGGGCTCCGATTCAAAGACATCAAGTTTACAGCGAATGAAAGATTATGCGTCCTGGTATCGTCTTGATAGAAACCTAAATGCTGTTTCCATTTGATGACGGCGAGCATCGCATTTACCGCATTCATATCTGCAACTTGAATGTTATGGCGATATAGAACGTCTTCTTCCTCGTCTGAATCCATGGGTATGAAGTCTGCGACATGGTCTGATTTTTCTGGCGTAACAAGAGTTGCGCGGCATGTCCCCATGAGGGAGTTTTGTTCTGGCAATAGCAGCAAATTCATACCGACATCGACAAAGGGGATGCTGTTGTCAATAAGGAAGGTCGCTATTAACGACCGGGCGACGCCCTTGTCCACGCAAACAAATACGAAATCTAATCCTGCTAGTTCGTGGACGTTTTCTGGGTCTATGAAGTAGGGGTGACTAATGACGTGGCGCCGCATTGGCGCGTACTTGCGAGCAAAGTAATCAGTCTTAGGTTCTTTTGCGTTAATTTCATCAAGTGACGCGGCGCCAGGAGCGCGAAACGCATTGTGACTGTTAAAAATGTCCCCGTCGAAAAGGTGGATCTCGCCAACGGGTGTTTTGGCAGTCTGATCAAGAATGTAAGACCCCGTTCCTCCTAATCCTACGATGGCGATCCGGGAAGCGGCTAGTTTCGCGGAGATGGCTAGAATTTCTGATCTCGCTGAGGCGGTATCTGGATAGCAGAAGACAGATTCATCCTCCTGTGTGGCAAGTACCCTCCCGGTACGTGCGTCGACATCCCGGTCAATGGCTTTTGCTTGGTTTTGAATGAGTCGGATGTAGTGTGTGACTTTTGTGTAGTGGTCTGGAAAGCCAGAGGCGCCGAACGGCTTATTAGAGAACTGATGTTGAACGGTGAGCCCGGGGAATAGCTCGCGCCCCTGGGGGGCCGTGCCCAAATCCAAGCGTGTGCCATCTGGATAGCAAGGGTATTCACCGGTCCACCACACTTGGTGGTTATCGCCTTTCCCAGAATCCGGCGCTATGACCTGTTCACCATTTTCTATGTACAAGCATGCAAGCGTCGCGTTGCGAACGACTTTCTGGGGCGTTACGTACGGAATGTTGTGTACGAGTAAGTGCTGCTGGTGAATCTCGACTTCGAACCCCTCCGTGCGAAGGAGTTCGAAGGCCGCATTAGGATCGATTGGTCTTGATGACATTGAAGATCATCCCCTCATGAACCTTAACGTCCTGACCTTGGGTCAAAGTACCGTCAGGGCCATGCTCGTTGATGTAGTCAACCGCATATGTGATGTCGAAGGGGCCTCCGGGGAAAGCCAGTCTTACGACCTCGTCGTAGCTGATGCGCTTCTCGTCGACGGTGAACTGTTGTCCGTTGATGACAATCCGGACGGACTGTTCGTGGCCTGAACCGTGATGATGCGAGTGCTCGTTACTCATGTCGCTGTGTCTCCATCAGAAGTATTCAGTCTGAGACGCCTAGCACGACGGGCGAGATGCGCCTCCCCAAAAGTTCGATATCCCGAACTTTTTATCAGTCTACTAAGAAATCCTGAGTTGTCAAACAAAAAGTTCGGGATCATGTAAAATTGATGCGTAACCACAGACTGGGAGGTGTATCCGTGGCAAGCCGTTTAGGTGAGAAGCTGCGTGATCTTAGAAAACAGAACGGGCTGACATTGGAGAAGCTGGCTGATGCTGCTGGCTTGAGTAAGAGCTATCTTTGGGAACTTGAGAACAGAGAGTCACAACGACCCTCAGCAGAGAAGTTGACTGCGTTAGCAGACGCCTTGGGGGTGGCTGCCTCATATTTCATAGATGAGGATGTACGCTCACCTGAAGAACGGCATTTGGACGAGGCGTTTTTTCGGGGTTACCAAAAGCTGGACCCCGACGCGAAAGAACAGCTCAGAAAGATACTGGATACCTTTAAGAAGAAGCCATGACGGATCAGGTCTGGACTCCCCAGCGCGCCGCAAATCGTCTCGTAAAAATCACCGGGACGTATTCGCAAGTGCACGGAGTGGACCGTTTTCCTATCGATGTATCCATGCTTGCGCTTGATGCGGCGAATATTTTCGGTTGGGACGATCCGATCACTGAGGTTCAGGCTGCGAAGATCAAAGGCTTTGAGGGCGCGTTGTTTCCTGGTGAGGACAGGAAGGAGTGGTTGCTCCTCTACAACGAAGCGGTAACGTCTCTTGGGCGCATCAGGTTTACGCAGGCGCACGAACTTGGGCACTACATACTGCATAGGCAGATGAAAGAGTCATTTCAGTGCAGCAGTGACGATATGCTGAACTGGTCTGATGAGGAACGTGATATTGAGGCGCAAGCTGATGTCTTCGCCTCATATTTGCTTATGCCTCTTGACGATTACAGGCAACAGGTTACCGATGAGGTCGATCTGGATGTGCTTAGCCATTGTGCGGAGCGTTACGGTGTGTCGTTAAGGCAACGCTGAATAAGCGGCTGCATTAATCCATCATCACGTCTGATACGTTTTGCCCGTAGTCAGGCGGCCAGATCCCGGTTTTCTGTTCCTGGTTTTCACTATTTACGCGCCTTGAGGCGCGTTGTTGGCCCGCAACGGTTCATCATGCGGGTACTCGGGGGCGCGACAGGTATAAGTTGGCCAGTCCGAGCGCCACGAAACTGCGGTTCGCATTCTTGTCCAAACCTCGGTAACGCACTTTGCTGAACCCCCACAGTCGCTTCACGACGGCGAAAACGTGCTCGACCCGGGCGCGGATCCGTGACTTGTTGCGATTACGCGAACGCTCGGCCTCGTCGACTTCGCCACCCTTGCGTATGCGTTGGTTGGTAAAGTCCTTCGCCTGCGGCGCAGGCCCGCGGATCAAGGCCTTTTGGCTGGCGTAAGCGCTGTCGCCATAGACCCGACGTTCCTCGCCGTGCAGCAGGTCCGCGAGCAGGTGTTTATCGTGCACGTTGGCGGCGGTCACCGCCGCGCTGTGCACCAACCCGGTACGACTGTCCACACCGATGTGCAGCTTCATGCCGAAATACCATTGCTGACCCTTGCGGGTCTGATGCATGTCGGGATCGCGCGCCTTGCGGGCGTTCTTCGTTGAACTCGGCGCACCGATGATCGTGGCGTCGACGATCGTTCCAGTGCCGACCTTCAGGCCTCGGTCCCGCAGGGTCTGATTGACCTGCGCGAACAACGACGCACCCAGGTCGTGCTGCTCCAGTAAGCGACGAAATTTCAACAGGGTCGTTCCGTCCGGGACCCGCTCTCGGCCCAGGTCAATGCCCACGAATCGCCGCAGCGCCGTGCTGTCCAGTAGCGCTTCTTCACACGCCTCGTCAGCCAGGTTGAACCAGTGCTGCACGAAATACATCCGCAGCATCCGTTCCAGTCCCACCGGGGGGCGACCCTTCCCAGCCTTCGGGTAGTGCGGTTCAATCACCGCGCACAACGCTGACCAAGGCACGAGTGGCTCCATCGTCGAAAGAAACACATCACGACGCGTCGCTCGTCGATGGACCTCGAATCCTTCACCTTGGTCCGCTGCCATTGCCAGTGTCTGCTGTTTCATCGTCACGATCCCAATTGGTTGTCAGGGCAACTCAATTTTCGCAGAGGTAAGAGACTTTTTCAGCGTTGCCTTAACTGCAGCTATTCTCAAATGGCTCGAATACACGGATGAGCAGGCTGTGTTGGTGATGTCGAATGACGGCTTTATCAATTGGGCGTGGTCAAGTAGGCCGGCATTTAAGTCTGGGGCCTTTTTGCGAACTCGACAGCAAGTGATACCGTTGCCGGCAGGATCCTTGGCGGCTGACTCGAGTATTCAGCACGATCGATTGGGCACTGAGATTCCAGCTGCCACATGGTTTCCAAACGCACCTCCCCAGTTATGCCTTAGAGAAATGAAGGTATATGCTGGGCAATACGATGCAGTGCTCAGTTTGCTTAGGTTGCCGAAATGGGCGGATGTGTGGCCACCGCGTAATGCCGAAGCTGAGCGCTAGCAACCGTGTATAGCATTATTCGGATAGGTAACCCTCCGTTAACCCGCACCGCTGCTCCATACGCTTAGCCGCGAGAGGGCCAAAGGACTTTTTGCCCCTCAGAATCAACGACAGCGCTCCCGGCGAGGAGGAAATGGGGGTCTCGTATTGTAGCATCCTCATAAACTAGGGAGGATTGGGGTCAGGTCTTGTTTTATAGCATCCTCACAGGTGAGGCAAGGCGTAAACTGGAGCTCTAGTCAAAATAATTTCCACCTCGCGTCCGCGTGACGCGCTTCGCTTGTCTCTTTTTCTATCCCCTTATCACCTTGCCTCGTGGGGATGCGGTTGGACGGGGTCGGCCCGGAGGACCCGGGCCGAGCAGCCTGCGCCCGGATGGCGCTTGGCTGCGGCCCCGGGCAGACGTATTCACGTAAGGCCGTCCCGATACATCCCAAGCCCAACATCTTTTACAATCCCCCTCATGAACGATAAAGACCAAGAACTGCGTGCCCATCTGAATGCCGAAACCGCCAAGATCGAGTGGGCGGAACTTGAGCGACATTTCGCGCATGGCTCGGTGGTGAAGGTGGATGCGCCGCTAGATCTGGTCGAGGTGGCGATCTGCATGGTGCGCGACGATAGCGAGACGCTCCGTGGCTGGATGACCGACGGTGCTCTGGCCAAAGCCACGGAGGCGGATGCCCGCGCATGGGTGGCGCGCAAGCCGGTATTCTGGGCGGTGGTCGCCGCACCCTGGGTGCTGGTCCAGGAAATCGAGTATAGCGACGGCTAGGTCGCGATTTCGGAGCCGCTTCGAGGCGCTCTCGTGTTGTCGCATCGACCTCAGGATCGACTTCGTCACTTCAGCGTCAAATGCGATCCTACCTCCGACTTCTGAAAGCGGGTCTTGCAATCCAGCACGCACCCCAGTGCATAATTTCAGGCACGGATCAGCTTCACAGTTTCATCGAGCGATCATGCGCACGAAAGAGATTGGCCCGCCAACCGGAGAAGCGATGTATTCCCCTATGCTCAAACGTTTTCTCGCCGTTGTAGCCCTATTTTTGTTCGGCTGTTCGCTCAGCGGCTGTTATGACTACCCAGGATTCGCCTACCGAGGTGGCGACGGCTATTTCAATGGCGAGCATCGGCGTGGCGACCGCCAAGATGGCGCACGCGGCTACTACGGGGGTGGATATCAGTACGGCGACGGCGCGTATCATCGCCAGGGTGAAGGCGACTGACTGAGCGCGGAGATTACACGACAACGACACGCCGCAACCGGGCCATTGCAATTCAGCAAAAGCCCCTGCGTCGCATTTCGGGCGCGAATTGGCGATGCGGCCTTCGATTCAGGTTTAGAGACGCGCTCTAAATGCCTTGACGCTACGGGCAAACCTCGTCAGAACGATGCTTGGCCGCTTCAAATCCCTTGCCTCACCGGCCAGACGCTACCCGGCTTGGCCGAGCGCCGGCCAATCAACCATAAAGGTTTCTAAGGTGCTGCATTGTCTGGTAGCTCCGATGCGAGCGCATCAATGGCCAGGCGTATTCGTAAAGGAAGATGCGGAGTCTGCAGCCAGAGGGCGTGGATCCTGAAGACCAGAGCGGGCACATCCTCCAGCAAGGGAACGAGATGACCTGCTGCTACCCGATCGCGAATCAGCCAACAAGGCAGCCAAGCGAGCCCATGGCCGGACTCGGCCGCGTCGGCAATCGCCTCCAGGTTCGAAGTGCAGTCGACCGGGCGTGATTACCGTTATGGGTCGGTCTTGACCAACGGGGAACTCCCAACCGCGGACACACCTGCCGTAGGTGATCGCATGGTGGGACAACGGGTCATCCAGCGTCTCAGGCCGACCATGCTCGGCGAGAAATGTATCGCGCCCCGCACATCTTGAGGAAACGTCGCTCCTCTCGCGCCAAATGCCTATACCGGAATATCGAGCGGCACCGATGCCAGGTGCCGCTCGAGCTGACGTCCCTGTCTCAATCAAGGGTTCAGATTTTGATTTTAGGCCCTATCAGCACCGCCTCAACGCCGTTTCACTCTCACGCTGGGGCTAATAATATTTAAGGGCCGCAATGCGCCTGAGCGATTTTAAACTTGCTTACGGCGTCTGAGAAACGCCATCCCAACCAAGCTGAGACCGAAGAGTGCGAAATCGGAGGGCTCGGGTACGTTATTGATCGATGTTCCGCCAACCGCGGCGCCAGAAAATGCCAAACCAGAATCGTATAAGTTATCGCTGGCATTCGCCACGCCAAAGGTCAGGACGTAACTGCCTGGGATAGCGATATTGTAGGATGCAGATACCCAGCCAGTATTCCCGCAGCCATTACCATAGCCTCCCCAGCATTGCCCTGAATTAGTTCCGAGAGGTGACCAAACCGTGGATCCCGCGCCTGAATTAATGACCACGTTGGCAGGATTAATGGTGGCGCTGATTGACGGCAAGCCTGCACCCGTCCCTGGGACAGCACTTCCACTAGGGTTCGTCGTTGCCGTGAACAAGGTTGCAACAGGATTACTGCCTCCGACCGCATATAAATTGGCCCATGCATAGTCTGGAAATGACGATGTGCCGTCCGATGTAATGAAGTCGAACTGGAAGGTGAGTGCTGTACCGCCGGTTGAGACTGCGAATGGATTAGACGTTACCGTCGAGCCATCCGTGCCGCCGTACCCGCCATTGTTGCCATTTACGCCGCCATTGGTGGAAATCCAGTTCACGCTTGACTGGCCGGATGGAATGGCGACCACACCATCATTTGAGGTCGATGTGCCGGAGTTACCCACGGTCGTCCAGCCGATAATGCCCGCGTGCGCTTGGGTGCATGCGATCGCGAGAGAGATAGCCGCTATAAGCTTAATTGCCCGAGAATTCATAACCAGACCCCTTGATGGTTTAAGTTA
The DNA here is from genome assembly GCF_001753245.1 of Acidihalobacter yilgarnensis. Lineage (NCBI taxonomy): Bacteria > Pseudomonadati > Pseudomonadota > Gammaproteobacteria > Chromatiales > Ectothiorhodospiraceae > Acidihalobacter > Acidihalobacter yilgarnensis. The sequence continues at coordinate 2,690,635 of NZ_CP017415.1, forward strand.
AAGGCGATGTTTTAATAACGAACGCAATCACTATCCTGTGGATACACCACGGCCGACCAAAGCAAAAATCACACCGACCCCCAAAAACACATATATTAACAATGAGTTATTTTATTTCATGAGCGCGCGTAGACCGGTTTTGTAAAGATATCCGACGCACTCGGCATCAGGGGCAGCTTTGTATTAACTGCGTGCGCGCTCACGGAACATCGGGAGGGCAGATCACAAATTGTTGCGTCCAGGAATACCCTGAGGCCCAGTCATGCAATCCTGCATCCGGCTTGGGCACGCTGCTTCGAGCGCGAATCAGCGCCGCCGCTTTCAATCTAGGCTGAGCGGCGCGCCTGAGCGGATTCGTACCCGCTCATTTCTGGCTTCGAACAAAGTCGCTCACAGGCGTGCTGATTTACCAGATGCAGGGGCCGGCCGATGTATGAGCCAACCCCTTCGCTATCCAGATAGGGCTTCACCGCCCCTCAGCCGACCCATCCCAACGAAACCACTATTTGAGGTCGTCCCGTCGCTGCAGGTATTCCTCACGGTCTATTTCGCCACGCGCATAGCGCTCCTCAAGGATATCCAAGGCTCTTTTGGGGGATTCGCGCAGATGGCCCGCATGCCCGATAGGATTTCCGAAGAGCCATTTCACGATTCCGGCGATCAAAATAATCAGAACGCCCCACCCCAGCACCATCATCAACCCGCCCCATAGGCCAAAGCCGCCCATGCCATTCCAGCCGTACTCGCTCATTGGACCCCACATCACCCACCCCCAGTCAAAACGTCTATACGCCAAAACCCCTAGCACTAACGCCATTAGGCGCCTGATCACCATAGACCTTATAGCGACTGCAAGGTCAAGCAGCGCTTGAAGACATGCCGCGCGTGCCGATGCCTGGCGAGATTCTCGATCGACTGCGCAGCTGCATATCGTCCCGTGACGCTATGCCAGACACGATGCGCTACCCATTGATCTGGCCTTGGCCGATCTATATATTCGCATGCACTAATATTTGAGATCGTCCACGCCGGGCAAGCACAGGCATTGGACTGGCGCAGTCGGGCGCCTCGGGTGATCGGCGCCGGGCATTCCCGGCCAACGCCCCACCACAGCGGGGAGATGGAAACAATATGTCGGATTCGCTCGATGCCAAGCAGGCGCTACACACGGCACTATTGGCCAAGACACGCGCAGGGCGGGTATTCAAACTCATCGTATTCTGGATCGCGGTAATCGGTATGTTCGTGATACCGCTCGGCGTTCTGGCGCTGTATTTCCTATGGAAACATGGCAATGCGGTCGCCGTCGCGCAATCCCACGCACAACGATCCTCCGACTTGCGGACCATCAAATCCACCTGATGGCGCAATGACTCGCGGGTTCGCTTCAATCCCGACATATTTCATAAACATCGGCAACAGAAGCGTAGAATCGTCGTGCAGGTACATCGGTCTGCTGCCCCTGTGCCCTCTTGTATGCACGCGGGTGATTGCTTGGCCGCATGCTGCGCGAGCGTTTTCACCGCCCATCCCCCCCGATCTGAGAAGCCTATGCCCTCACTCACACGCAAATACTCACTTGCCGGCGCGACGGCACTTCTGCTCGGCTGCTCGCTAAGCGGTTGCTACTACTACCCCGGATATGGCGGCGAACACCGCGGCGGAGATGGCTATTCCAGCGGCGAACACCGGCAAGGTGACCACCGCGGCGGAGACGGTTACTCCGGCGGCGAACACCAGAACGGTGGCGGCCAATATCAACGCCAAGGCGGCGGCGATTAAAACGACTCCGCATCCCGACGATCACGCCTGAGTTCATGTGCCAGCCCAGAAAACAGCCCATTCAACAACTCGTCTCTCATAATCGATCGTCTGGAACGACCTTTCCCCACAATCCGGTTCGAGCGCGGGTTGTCGCTGGGGGTCAATCCATTCGATCGCTAATGAGTAGCTGCGCGGCAGCAGGCCATCGATCAGGAGGCAGCCTGATCGGGTGAGTGCGGCGTCGTATAGTCGATTGCGACATCGTGGTGCGTGTACAGCTCCAGGGCGTTCGATTTCACGAAATCGAGTACCAGTTGATATGAGCCGGGACTGGCCTGCTTGAGCGCCTCGAAGTCGACCTCGACGCAATGGCCGTATTTTTCGGTATAGACCGGCCGCAGGTAGTCGGCATAGGCGAGGCGCCGGTCGCGCGCATCGTATGCGGCAGCGGCGGCGCAAAGCATTTCAGGCCATGCCGACGGCCGGAATTTGGTGCCGGCGCGATAACCGGAAATAATCGCTTCCCCGTGAAAAGGCGCATCGTCGTTCATCCGGCCGATACCCCGCTGCCTCGGATGCATAGTCTATAGAGACCCACCCACCGCCAAAGGTTCATTCGTCCTAATCGATCCCGGATACACGTCAACTTGTGTGCGGACCCGATTCGTCTGAGTTCGGCCTGTCGCTGGCGATCGTGTCTGGGCTGAGTCTGGCCCCTCGCTCCATCTCGGAACCCAGCGGCTAGCACTCGTCCGAGCCGGTGGTCACGCCGAAACTCAGCGTGACCCGCAGGCCCGGTCCATTGTCACTCAGGCGCATCCGCATCTCGTGTAACGCGGCGATGGCGGCGACCAGACTCAGACCCAGTCCACTGCCTGCGGTGGTACGGCTCGACTCCAATCGATAGAAACGCTGGGTGACTTTGCCCACCTGGTCCGCGGGTATGCCCGGCCCGTCGTCGGCGATCACGACCACTGCGCCGTCGGTCTCACACTTCAGTCCGATCTCGATCCGACTGCCGGCTGGCGTGTGCCGCAATGCGTTCTCGATCAGGTTGGCGAACATTTGCACCAGCAGCTCGCGATCGCCCTGCACCCGTATGCCCGCCTGCACATCGCCATGCAGGACATGGCCGCCATCCTCGGCCACCGGGGTGTAGATTTCGAGCACCGTTTCCAATACCGCGGATAAATCGACGGGCGCAAAGCGGCTTCGACGGGCGCCGGATTCGATCTGCGTGATCCGTAGCAACGCCGCGAAGGTTTCAAGAATCTGGTCTGTCTGCGCAATGGCATGGTCCACCGCAACCTGGTACTCGGCAACGCTGACGGCCTCGTAACGAGCCTTCTCGAGCGCCTGCCGGAGCCGTCCCAACGGCGTGCGCAGGTCGTGCGCGATGTCGCCGCTGACCTGCCGCATGCCTTCCATCAATTGCTGGATGCGCGCGAGCATCCGGTTCAGATGGGCGGCGAGCGTGTCGAATTCGTCGCCGCTGCCACGGCTGGGAATCCGGCGGGCGAGATCGCCCGCAACGATTTCGCCGGCAACGCGATTGATCGCCTCGACACGCCGCAAGGAGATCGTGCCCATGAACGCGCCGCCGAGGGCCGCCAGCAACAGCGTCACGCCCAGACCCCAAGCCAACGCCGAGGCCCACAGTTCGCGCATTTCGGCTAGCTGGCCGGCATCCTGGCCCACGAACAGGAAGACGCTCCCGTTCAAATGCCGACCCTCGCCGGCGACAAGGTGGCCCTCGCCAGGCTCGCCCTCACCCGTGTGATGCGCGACTTCTGGAACGACGACCTGCTGCCAACCTGCATGCAACCTCATGACGGGCAGATTGCCGGCCAGTCGGATACCGTCGGCATTCAGCAGCAGAAACCAGCCTGAGTGCCCGCGATTGCCGGCCATACGCTCGTCTATCGCGCTGCGCAGCGCCGGCAGTCCGCTGTGGCGGAAGACCGTGACGAGTGCGTTGAAATCCGCGTCGGTCACGGCGCGCAGCTGGCGCTCCATATAGCCGGCCGTCTGCCAGTAGATGACCCCGAACAACACACAGACCGAGGCTGCGAATAGCGCGGCGTAGCCCAGCCCGGTGCGAAAGCCGGTGCTGTGTATCAGCCTACTCGGGCGCATGCAGGCTATACCCGGCACCGCGCACGGTATGGATCAGCGGGGCGTCGAAGTCGCGATCGATCTTCATACGCAAACGGCTGATATGCGTCTCGACCACGCTGGTCTTGGGATCGAAATGGAAGTCCCAGACCTGTTCCAGCAGCATGGTACGGGTGACCACTTCGCCGGCGTGACGCATCAAGTATTCGAGCAATCTGAACTCGCGCGGCTGCAGCTCGATCGGCTGACCCCGGCGCGAAACGCTGCGCTTGATGAGGTTCATCTCCAGGTCCGCCACCTGCAGGCTGGTGGGCGTATCGCGCAGCGGCGGTCGACGGGCGAGAGCCTGGACCCGCGCGACCAGTTCCACGAACGCGAAGGGCTTGACCAGATAATCGTCGCCGCCAGCCTCCAGCCCTTCCACCCGGTCATCGATGCCACCGAGGGTGGTCAGGAACAATACCGGCATGCGGCGGCCAGCAGCCCGCAAGGTTTTCACCAAGGTGAGGCCATCCACTCCTGGCAGCATGCGGTCGACGATCAGCAGGTCATGACCGCCTTCGATGGCAAGGTACAACCCGTCGCGGCCATCGGCCGCCACGTCAACGCCATGCCCGAGTTCGCGCAATCCACGCGACACGTAGCGGGCGGTCTCGGCGTCGTCTTCGACAACCAGCACCTTCATGCAAGTCATTCCCCGATGATGGCGGCAGTCTATCCCAGGGAGTCCCCCGATGTTGCCATCGGGGGACTCCCTTATGGCGGATGGGTCACGGGCGGACTGACCGTCACCCGTCGCCTCGCCACGCTCAGTCCTCGCGGCTTTCATACCCGGACTTGTGCTCCGAATCGTCCATCGATTCGTGTTCGACATCCGTACCACGCGCTTCGTGTTCCGAACGTGTTTCGGCGGCTTCCGCTCGATGGGTCTCGGCACCGTCTTCCAGTACCTTACCAGTCTGGGCGTCGATACCGACCTCCCGTAGGCCCTGCGACGTCTGGATATCGAAGGAATAGCGCAGACCCGAGCCGCCATGCTCGCTTTCCAGTTCGGCGCTCTTGATGGCGCCGGGCGCCATCTTCAGCGCTTGGGCACGGGCGTCATGCATCGTGACCCGCGCATCCTTCGCCAGCTGCGCGCCGTCATAGGCATACGCGGCGCCGGTTCCGAGACCCAGGACACTGGCCCCGGCGATTGCGATCAACAGTTTTTTCGACATCATGATGGTTTCCCCAATCGGTAAGATTATCCGGTATATCCAGCCTTGGCTGGCGGTCCGCACCTGCGGATCCACGAGGCATACCCTGACACACTGCTGTTTGGGGGCGGTTTGCCGGTACTTTACGGATCGGTAAGGCAGATTCCGAGGCAGATCGCTCGGAGCCGCTGGCGACGCGACATGCCACAGGCAAGCGATCCCTGGAGGCCGGAATCGGCAGCCCCACACGAATGTAACGGGCGCGGCGGGAGCGGTTACCATAAACTTAGCTTATTTCAGAATTCCGTCGCCCATACTGACGCGTTGACGATCGCCCTCATGAAACCAGACAAAGGCACAACACTCGAACATCATTTGCGGCGACTCACGGTCGGGCAGCGCATCTCGATCATTCTTGCGTTATTGCTACTCCCCATGGCCGTGCTCAGCGTGGTCAGCATGAGCGTACTGGACGGGCAGGAGATCGACTTCCAGCATTCGGTTCAGGAATCCATCGACACGCTGCTGCCGCTGACCACGCTGGAACACTATCTGGAACGTGCGCAAGTCGATGAACTGGAGGCACAAACCAATACCTCGGCCCCCAACTTCACGGTCCTGACGCAGAATATCGACCGCAGTTTTTCGACCATCGAAACAACGGGCAGCACCCCGGATATGCCCGAGGGCCTGATCACGGCCGCTCAACGGGCCTGGCGGGACGCCCGCCCCGCCGTGCAACGCCTGGTCGAGCACATACGTCCGCTGCATCTCGGTAACGATCGCCTTTCCGATACACTTTCACGCAAAGATCTACAGCAGGCCATTCACGACGTCAGCCGGGCACGCCGGCATCTGGCGACTATCATCAAGGCCCGCTACACGCATGCCGTCGCGCTGCGACACTCTCAACTCAGATGGCTGGTATGGAGCTGGGTCGTCACCTTATCGGTCGCCACACTCTTTATCGGCTTGTTCCTGTCTTCGATATTACGGCCGATCAAGGCGCTCGAATCGGCCGCCCGGCGCCTCGGGGCAGGCGAAACAGGGGTCCGCATCGCGGTGCTGGGCAACGACGAACTGACCTCGGTTTCGCGACACTTCAACGCCATGTCCGAGTACTGGGAGGCCACTCGGCAAGCATTACTCACCGAAACGTCGATGGACCCGCTGACCGGGGTGCTGAACCGCCGCGGCATCCTCGCCGTGCTGGAGCAGGAGTTGGCCGCCCATCGGCGCCACGGCCAACCGCTCAGTCTGTTCATGATGGACCTCGACCGCTTCAAGACCATCAACGACACGCTCGGCCACAGCGCCGGCGACCGGGCGCTGCTCTGGGTTGCGGAGAAAATGCGCGAATCGCTGCGTGGCAGCGATCACTTGGGCCGCTACGGCGGCGATGAATTCATCGCCGTCCTGCCCGCTACCACCCAGGAACAGGCTCAGGCCATCGCCCAGCGCATGCGCCAATCGATTCATGACACCGCAAATCGGGACGACGCCCTGCCAACGATCAGCATCGGTATCGCATCGACACCAGAGATGGGCTGGGATATGCAAACCCTGATCGGCGGCGCCGATGCCGCGTTGTACGCATCCAAGCATCGGCCCGACAAGACATCATCGAGCGACTGATCGGCAGGCGCTATTCCGAGCATCGCAGCCCCTCTTCGAACGCGCGCTCGGTGCGCGCCTCCCGGCTGCGGGAGTAAGGCTTCTTCAAAAAATTGCACGGACACGAACAAATATTTGCGCACTGGCGGTGGCACCACTGATATTGAATATCGGCTGGACACCCACCGCCCTCGGAATCGCGACGCCATGCCAAAATTACCAACCGTTTTCGTCTCCCACGGATCGCCCATGCTCGCGCTGGAGCCGGGCAGCGCCGCTCCTATGCTCGAACGCCTCGGCTGCGAGCTGCCACGGCCGTCCGCGATTCTGACGTTTTCACCGCACTGGATGGCGCGCGGTGCGGCGCTGGGCGCGAGCCGCGCACCGGAGACAATCCATGATTTCGGCGGCTTCGATCCGCAGCTGTACGCTTTGAACTACCCGGCACTCGGCTCACCTGCGCTGGCGCAGCGTGTTGCCGTGCTCGCGGCCGAGGCCGGCTGGCCGACCGAGCTGGCGCCCACGCGCGGACTCGATCATGGCGTTTGGATACCGTTGCGCCTGATGTTCCCCGATGCCGACATTCCCGTGGTGCCGCTCGCGATGCCCTGGCCGCTGGATGCAGCGGGCGCCTACCGGCTTGGCCAGGCGCTCGCGCCGCTGGCCGCCGAGGGCGTGCTGCTGCTCGGCACCGGGGCGCTGACGCACAATCTGCACGAATTCGATTTCGGCACGCGTCTGGATGCGCCGATCGAACCCTATGTGACGGCATTCGTCGAATGGATTCGGCAAGCGGTCGCCCGCGGCGACACCCAGGCCCTGCTCGACTACCGTAGGCAAGCACCGCATGCGACACGCGCCCACCCCACCGATGAGCATCTCTTGCCACTGTTCTGGGCACTCGGCGCCGCAGGACCAGACGCACAGGTCAAGCTTGAATCCGGCGGCGTGCATTACGGTAGCATGGCCATGGATGCTTGGACGTTCCGCTGAGCACGGTGCGCCGCCACACAATGACCGGAGATCGAAGCATGCCCTTGTCCGAATCAATCGTGATTGCCAGGCCCGAGGGGTCGCCCGGCCAGCTCATGCTGCTGTTTCATGGACTGGGCGCCACGCCGCAGGATATGAATCCGCTGGGGGAACGCCTCGCACGAGCTTATCCGCGGGCCTGCATCGTCAGCGTACGGGCGCCAGATCCTGGCGATTTCGGCTTCGGCTTCCAGTGGTTTTCGGCCCGTGAGCTGAGCGACGAACGCCGTGTGTCGCGCGTGGCCGCGGCCTTACCCGCCTTCACCGATACGATCCGCGACTGGCAGTCGCGTACCGGGGCCGGCCCTCAGGAAACCGCGTTGATCGGCTTCTCGCAGGGCGCGATCATGGCACTGGAATGCGTGCGGGCACAGCCCGCGCTGGCCGGGCGCGTAGTGTCCATCGCCGGACGCTTCGCGCGTCTGCCGGAAGCGACCGACGAAGGCATTACCTGGTATTTCCTACACGGCAAGGACGATGCGGTCATCCACTATGGCTACACGGTGACCGCCGCCGAGCACTTGGTCGCCCTCGGCGGCGATGTGGTGGCCGATGTACTGCCCTTTGTCGGTCATGAGGTCAACGACGCGCTGGCCGATCTGCTGGTCGAACGTCTGACCCACCACGTGCCCAGGCGAACCTGGCAAGAGGCGCTGCGCGACGACGCTCCGCTCGCCCCCGGCGAGCCCGGCCGCGGCAACACCTGACGAGAAGTCACCGGCGCAGGCCCAAGATCCCGAGCGAACGCTAGAGTCGCCCGGCCTCGATGATGCGCTTGAGGAATGCCCGTGTGCGCTCCTGCTGCGGGTCGCCGAAGATCTGCTCGGGCGGCCCCTCCTCGTAAACCACCCCCTCCTGCAGAAAGCAGACCTTGCTGGCGACCTCGCGCGCGAAGCTCATTTCGTGAGTGGCGAGCAGCATAGTCATGCCCTGCTCGGCGAGGTCGCGCACGATATTGAGTACCTCGGAAACCAGCTCGGGATCGAGCGCAGAGGTGATCTCGTCGAGCAGCAGCACCATCGGGTCCATCACCAGCGCGCGCACGATGGCCACGCGCTGCTGCTGGCCACCGGAGAGACGGTCGGGATAAGCACCGGCCTTGGCCTCCAAACCGATGCGTTTGAGCAGGGTCATGGCGCGCGCCTCGGCCTCGGCGCGGTTCATGCCGAGTACCTGGATGGGCGCGAGGGTGACGTTCTGCAACACCGTCATGTGCGGGAACAAGTTGAAGCTCTGGAACACGATGCCGATGTCGCGGCGCAAGGCATTGAGATCGACGCCGGGACCAGAGATGCGATCACCGTTGAGGCGGATTTCGCCGTCACTGATCGATTCGAGCCCGTTGAGGCAACGCAGCAAGGTGGATTTGCCACAGCCAGAGGGGCCAATCAGGCATACGACCTGATGCTCTTCAACATCCAGGTCGATACCGTTGAGGATCTGCAGGTCGCTGTAGCGCTTGACGACCCTGCGCATTTCGAGAAAGGACATGATTTAGGTACTCACTGGCGGGTCAACCCCGGCGCTGTTTGTCGCGCTCGATCAGCCGGTCCACGGCTCTCGCCTGCGGGATGGTGATGAGCACGAACAGGAATGCGACGGTGGTGACCGCGGACAAATTGAAGTCATTGCTGGCGATGATCTTGGCCTGATTGAAGGCATCGATCGCGCCGATCACGCTGACCAGCGCGGTGTCCTTCTGCAGGCTGATGAAGTTGTTGAGCAGCGGCGGAATCATGCGCCGCACCGCCTGCGGCACGACGACAAAGCGCAGGGTCTTGACGTAGGACAGCCCCAGCGAGCGCGCGGCGGAGATCTGGCTTGGGTGGATGCTATCGATGCCTGCCCGGTAGACTTCTGCGTTGTAGGCGCCGTAGGTGAGCGATAACGAGATGATCGCCAGCCACACCAGGGGCAGATTACTCAGGAAGCCCAGCCCGGTGAGCGGCAGGCCGAAACCGACCAGATATAGCGTGATGATCGCCGGCAGACCGCGAAAACCGTCGATGTAGGCGATGGCGAGCAGGCGGATCGGCCGTCCAGCGGCACCCGGTGCGAAGCGCGCGACCGCGACGAGTAACGCCCAGACCAGCACGATCGCCTCGGCAGCGGTGAAGATGACCACGTTGAGCCAGAAGGCTTTGAGCACCAGCCAGAACGAGCTGATCATCAACGAGGTGTCGAAGAAGGTGCGCCCCACGGCCTCGTCGTTGGCGAGCACGAACAGCGCGATCAGCTGCACGATGATGAGGGCGACGGCGTAGCCAAATGTCACCCAGGCCCAGTCACGCGCATCGGAGCCGGCGACGCGGGCGCCGACGATGTCGCCCCTACGCAGTTTGGCGGTGGCGGCGAAGGCCCCACGCACGCCGCGCAGTGCCGGCAAAAACAGAGCGAGCGAAACGAGGGCAACCGCGAACAGCGCCGTCTCGCTCCATCCGCTGGCCAACCCAAGTTTATGCAGAATGCCCCGGATGAAATCCACGACCCACCAGGTAGCGGCAACCGTGAGCGTGGCCGTTACGACGGCCGCTATCGTGAACCGGCGCTGATCCTTCGGTATCGCGTTGCGCTGCGTCGGGTGCGCCGACGCGGATCCGCCATCGATAAGCGTTGTCATTGCGTCAATCCTGTCCTAATGCATGCGGCCATGTTGCAAACCCCATACGGAAAACGTCCGGCGCGACGGGCAAGGCCGCCGGACCGGACGTCATTGTGGCGATAAAATCCAGTGCCCGGGTTCGCCCTGGCCGACAGGCACGCCGACCAGGACACGGGATTAGTGGATCTTCCAGGTGGGCACGCTGTTGGGCGAGGCGCCCCAGGCAGCGGCCAGATACTGATCTGCCAGCTTCTTGAGCGTGCCATCCTTGATCAGCGATTCGATGATGGTATTCATCGCCTTCTGGTTTTTCGAACCCTTGGGATAGAGCGCGCCATAGGTCTCGCCGGTGTCGTATTGACCGACCACCACGAGCCTGCCGTGGCTCTTGCCCTGCTGCGCGAGCACGATCGAGGTATCGGTCACGACCACCTGAATCTGGTGCGCCGCCAAGGCCGTGAACAGACCGGCTTCGCCGCTGAACTGGCGTGCGGGTTTGGCGGGCTTGATCTTGTCGGTCACGAAGGATGCGCCGGTGGAACCACCCTCGACGCCGATCAGCTTGTCGCGAATATTTTCAGGCGTGACGTGCTCGCCCTTGCGCACCAACACACCCATGGTGGACTCGAAGTAAGGCACCGAGAAGTCGACGACTTTCTTGCGCTTGTCGGTGATCGAAATTTCCGACAGTGCGAGGTCGAAGTTTCGGGTCTGGCCGGCGACCAAGCCGTCCCAGGCTACATTCTTCACCTTTAGCTTCGGGATGCCGGCGCGATAGGCGATATTCGCAGCCATGCAGTATTCGTAACCGCTCTTGATGGTGTCCGGAGAATTGCCATTCCACCAGCCCGGCGCGGGCATGTTGACCTCAACCGTCAGCTGTCCCGGAATAACGGGCTTGAAAGGATGCGACGCCCACTTTCCCGTGACCTTGCATTCGCCGTAATGCACGTCGGCGGCAGCTGCGGTCTGCGCAACGCCCGCCATCAGTGCCGCCGCGGTAATACCAGCCCCCAATACAAACAAGCGACTCAGCCGATACATCATTCGATTTCTCCTAGTCAGATAAACTGTTGCCCCACGTATCCGGCACGCATCTCAACCACCCTGCGGGTGGCCCCCATCATTGCGTAAATGCCTGGATCGGGGAGCAATCGGCACCCGGCGCCCCCATTCCGTCACTGGCTGACGGCAAATGGCGACATCCCAAACGGGCGCCCCTTATATAGCAAAATACAAGCCAGGCCAAGGGTTGAAGCGCCTCTCCACCCAGAGAGGCATTAGTATCAGTTATTCCAGCAGAGCGGCAAGCCCGCTGACGCACTCTTTTGGTGCCAGGCGCTCGGTGCGCACGAGAAATGCGCGCAATGGCATCGTATACGCCACCAGGCCCCCTATTGCAGTGAGGCGCACGCCGCGCGGTCTACTAACGCACAACCGCTGCATTCGAGTGTAATCGCTTGCGCCTTGCCTGCCGGCACCCACGCCGGAGATCTCACGTCAACCGCTACGCGAGGCGCACGTGTCGCGGCCATACCCGTTTCAATCGAGAAAGCGGAAATAGCACACGCCAATAAATACATTTTTGTCGAACATAAAATACGACGCACAAAACCACCACCCGCCGCATCTACCAGACCCAATCCCTCCGTATTTGCTGCTTGACCTATATCAAGGACGCCTACTTGTGAACCCCTCTAGGATCGCCTCACTCAGGCTCGCCGAAAGCGTACGCCCACTGATAAATATCAAGCACGAGCCTGACACACGTCACCTGGGATACCGGAGGGAAACATGTCAGCAACTAGAATCGACACGCATTTAATGGCAGTACAAGACCCGGTGTACAAAATCCTAAAATGGTCGCTTTTAATCGTGGCCACAGTCACCTTCATCGCGTTGCTTTGGGGAACTTATCGCACTTATGAAGGTGCACCACCCATACCGGATAAATTCGTTACGCAAAACAGCGCTGTGATCATGACATCGACGGATATCATCGCCGGGAAAGGCGGATTCCAACGCGCCGACCTCATGGATTATGGCAGTCTGTATGGCATGGGCTCCTATTATGGGGAAGATTACACCGCCGAATACTTAGTCCAGTTGGCTCAACGCACCGAAGCGGCGATTGCCCAGCGACAGTATGGCAAGCAACTCCAGGCGCTCGATCCTGCCCAGAATTACTTGATCAAAAAAGAGATGCAAAACCAGCTCAGAAATGTCCGCCTGGACATCTCGACCAGCGTCCTGCCGGATGATCTCGCCCAAGCGATACTGGGTCTCCGTACCGAAATCGCGCATAAATTGCTCTCCAACAATTTCTCCAAGGGCTGGACGGAAGCTCGCAGCCTCACCCCGAAAACAGCCTTGCAAACCGCCGATTTCCTGATTTATTCATCATTGACCACTGTATCGCGCAGACCTGACGGCACGTCGTCCTATACCAATAACTGGCCCTATGAACCGCTCGTCGGCAACACCCCAACAACCGCGACCTTCATATGGACATGGGTATCGTTCATGTTCGTATTTCTCGGATTCGGCGCCGTGATTTTCATATACCACCGTTACCTGAGTACAGGCATCAAGGAATCGGTCGATCCCGCATCGGCAATCTTTCGCGGGTTCCATGCACTGACGCAGAGCCAACGGAAAACAGCCAAATATTTCTTGATTGTTGCATTGGTATTTCTGGTGCAAATAGGGGCCGGTATTCTCATGGCTCACGACTATGCCGACCGATCCAGTTTCTACGGCATCAATATTAATGGGCTGCTGCCGTTTGCATTTTTGCGCGATGTGCACATACAAACCCCTGTTGTCTGGATCGGCGTGTCCTGGATCGGCGCGGCATTATTTTTGGCGCCCATGATCAGCCGACGCGAGGCGCGTGGACAGGGGCGCCTCGTCGATCTGCTGTTCTGGGCTACCCTGATCGTCGTGGCCGGCGGCCTGATCGGCGACTATGCGGGCATCATGGGCTGGGTGGGGCGCAGCTGGTTCTGGATCGGTAACCAGGGGCTGTCCTATCTCCAGTTTGGGCGTCTGTGGCAAATGGGCTTCTTTGCCGGATTGCTCCTCTGGACCCTGCTGGTATTTCGAGCGATGTGGCCTGAAAAAGGTCAATTTACCGAGACATTACGCGCCTTCGGTAGCGGTAACATACGCCTCGAACATCTGCTCTGGGCCAGCACTGCGAACGTCGCAATTCTCTATGCGTTCGGCATGATTCCGCTCATGGGTATCGACAAGTCCTTCACGATCCAGGATTTCTGGCGCTGGTGGGTAGTGCATCTATGGGTCGAACAATCGTTCGAATTCTTTGCCGCCTGCGTGAGCGCCTACCTGCTGATGGCAACCGGGCTGGTTTCGAGACTGACCGCGGAACGTACCGTACTCTTCGAGCTGATTCTGGTGTTCCTGGGTGGTGTCCTGGGCACTGGACATCACTGGTATTGGGCGGGCGAACCGAAGATGTGGATTCCGCTCGGCAGCATGTTTTCGTTCATTGAGGTACTGCCTCTGCTGCTGATGGTCATCGAGGCCATCGAACAACGACAGATCATCCGTCGCGAAAAAGGCCGATTCCCCTATTCGCTGGCCTATGTCTACATTATCGGCGCGGCCTTCTGGAATTTCGTTGGCGCTGGGGTCTTCGGTGGCGGGACGCTCAATGCGCCATTGGTCAATTATTATGAACATGCCACCTTCCTGACGCTGAACCACGCACATACCGCGTTGTTCGGCGCCTTCGGCCTGCTCGGCATCGGCTTGATCTATTTTTGCCTGCGCTATGCGGCGGGCGAAGATGCCCGCTGGAGCGATCGCATGGGCCTGTGGGCCTTCTGGCTTTACAACGCGGGCCTCGTATTGTGGATCGTGCTCAATTTCTTCCCGATCGGCTGGGCACAACTCGCCGCCGTCTACGAGCACGGTTTGGCCTACGCACGCAGCGTCGCGTTCTACAACACCACACTGCTATGGCAGTGGCTAAGATTCCCCGGCGATGTCGTATTTGCTGCCGGAGCCCTGCTGATGGCCTGGGATATCTTCACCAAGCTGAGGCCATTCACGAAGGATTTCGTCGCGCACAAGCACGCGCCAGGCATCACTTCACGCACGCACCCGGCTGAAACTGCGGCCGCTCATGACACAACTGGCCAGTAAAACAAGGCGCTTAAGCTGGCGGCATACTCGGTGGTCCCTCCGTCGAGTGGCCGCCAGCGATCCGGGGAGTGTCGGCTGGGCGAATCCGTAGACCGCGCCGCGCGCCACTGCAAGGGTGGCACCCGCCGACGCACCGGGACTCTGCGTACCGCCGGAGCGTCTTTTAACGGAACTATATCCACTCATCCAGGTCCGATTCGAGCATGCTCGGCCTGCCCTATGATCGTCTCGTCTACCCCAACCCGCTGAATATCGACCCCGTCGCATTCAGCGTGGGGCCGTTGCAAGTGCACTGGTATGCCTTCGCGTATCTCGTCGCCTTCGCACTCTATCTGCTGCTGGCAATACAGCGAGCAGGCAAGCCTGGTTTCGCACTCACGCGCAAACAGGCCGTGGAGGCATTGATACACGGCGAGCTTGGCGCCTACCTGGGCGGGCGTATCGGTTACATCCTGTTCTACAACCTACCGCTCTACCTCGCCCATCCATTGCAGATATTCGCCGTTTGGGACGGCGGCATGAGTTTCCACGGCGGGCTGATCGGCGTCATTCTCGCGCTCGCCTGGGTGGCCCGGCAGGAACGCCTGCCGCTGATCGGCGTCACCGATTTCGTCGCCCCGCTGATTCCCCTCGGCCTCGCCGCAGGCCGTGTCGGCAACTTCATCAACGGCAATCTCTTCGGGCGCGTGTGTCACGGCGACCTCACTTGGTGCGCCTATTTCCCGCACGGCGGCGATGTCCTGCGTTATCCCTCCGAGTTGTTCGAGGGTATCGGCGAGGGCTTGGTGCTCTTCGCGATTCTGTGGACCTTCTCCAGACGTCCTCGGCCGGCTGGGGCCGTATCGGCGCTCTTCCTGCTCGCCTATGGCCTGATCCGGTTCATTCTGGAATTCTGGCGCCAACCGGACCCACAACTCGGCTTCGTCGCCTTCGGCTGGATGACCATGGGTCAGGTGCTATCCGTACCGATGATCGTGGCGGGCGGCTTCATGCTCTATGAGACCCTGCGCGCGCCAGCCAGACACCACGAACCCGTGGGTAACGCCAGCGAGCAGGGCTGACCGGCGGGGAATAACCGCATACCGCGGCTGCCAGCACGAGGTAAAATTCCGGATTCGTCCCCATCGCCTTCCAACATGCATACGCCCACCGCCAACCTGTCCGACAGATCCGCTCACTACGCCGCGCTGCTCGCCGGCGAGTATGACCTCGTTGCCAATGCCGCGAATCTCGCGGCGCTGATATTCGACGGACTGCCCGACCTCAACTGGGTCGGGTTGTACCGGTTCGACGGCGCAGAACTGCTGCTCGGGCCATTCCAAGGCAAACCCGCCTGTACGCGCATTCCGCTTGGCCAAGGCGTCTGCGGCACGGCCGCCTCGCAAGGACAAACCCCGATGGTCGCAGACGTGCATGATTTTCCAGGTCACATCGCCTGCGACAGCGCCTCGCGCTCCGAAATCGTGGTGCCGCTGATGCACGCCGATGGCCACTTGCTCGGCGTCTGGGACGTGGACAGCCCGCTGCGTACCCGCTTCGACGAAGCCGACCGCGTCGGCATGGAGGCCCTGTGCGCGGCCCTCGTTGAGGCCACGAATGGCGGTCACGGCGTATGACGACGCGTAATCTGCTGACCAAATTACCCGGCGATGCCACCGCAGAGGCCTTCGAACATCTCGCGGGAAACGGCGCCGTACGCATCGAGCGCATCGTCTCACGCGGCCAGCACGCACCAGAGACGGGCTGGTACGAACAGGATGGCGCGGAATGGGTGGCCGTGATCCAGGGCGAGGCCGTGCTCGCCTTCGAAGACGGCGAACACCTGCACCTGCGCCCCGGTGACTGGATCGATATCCCGGCGCTCAGACGGCACCGGGTCGAGTGGACCACCCCGGACACCGAAACCGTGTGGCTCGCCGTGCATTACTGAGCCGCCACGCAAGACCGCCTTCCCAAACCTGGATGCCGAATGCAGCACCTCCCCTGGTTCGCCGATCTCAGCCTCGTACACGTCGCTCTCCTGTTGGCGACCAGCTTTGCCGGTTCTCTGATGACCGCCTCGCTCGGCATCGGCGGCGGCGCCTTTCTCCTCGCCGTGATGGCGGGTCTGGTCCCGCCACTGGCACTGATCCCCGTTCACGGGCTGGTTCAGATGGGCTCCAACGCAGGCCGCGCCTGGATGACGCGCGAGCATGCCTCGCCGCGTATCGTCGGCCTGTTCACGTTGGGTGGCCTGCTCGCCGCGCCGCTGACCGTGCTGCTGCTCGGCCGGCTCGCGCCCAATTGGATACCGCTGTTCGTCGGACTCTTCCTCTTGGCGCTGACCTGGCTGCCAATGCCGCGCATCGCCCACGGTACACGTTCGCTACCATTGATCATCGGCGGATTCGTGACCACGTTGGCAACCGTCCTCGTCGGCGCCACCGGCCCACTGGTGTCAGCCTGGCTCGGACGTAATCAAGGCGACCGCTGGACCTACACCGCCAATTTTTCCAGCTGTATGACCCTGCAGCATGCGCTCAAGCTGACCGCTTTCGCGCTTGCCGGCTTTTCCTTCCTGCCCTGGCTGCCGTTGCTCGCGCTGATGATCGCCTGTGGCTATCTCGGCACACTTACCGGTCTCAAGATGCTCGGCCGACTCCCGGATGCGCATTTCAAACCCTTGTTTCGACTGGTGATGACATTGCTCGCAGCACGCGCCATCTGGACCTGGGCGTCGGGTCACCCCTGACGGTCGGCTTGACAGGGCGCCGCGTCGCGAATATTTTGTTGGTCAAACAACTTAATTTATGGGCGCCATGTCCCCACGCAATACACACAAGCGCGATCTCATCCTGGCCGAAGGCGAAGCACTGATCTACCGGCGGGGGTTCCGGCGCACCACGCTCGCCGACATCGCCCATGCCGCCAAGGTCGCGCTGGGCAATATCTATTACTACTTCAAGACCAAGGACGAGTTACTCGAGGCCATCAGCGCGCGCCGCACCGAGGCATTCACCGAGCGTTGCCGTGAGTGGGAAGCCCACTCGTCTGACCCACGCTTGCGACTGCTGGCATACCTCGATCTACCCGGTGAACGCATCGACGAACTGACCGCGCACGGCTGCCCGATCGGCGGCCTGGCTCAGGAATTCATCAAGGAAGACCGCGAGCGAGACGGACGCATCGGCCACATCGTGCTGGCGGCACAGATGGACTGGGTCCAAAACCAGTTCCATGCACTCGGCCGCCGACGCGCGCATGAGGATGCTGCTCACCTGATCGGGGCGATCCAGGGCGCAATCCTGATGGCCGCCGCCCTGAACGACCCGGCCTTGCTAAAGATCGAACTGGCACGTCTGCACGATTGGCTGAAAACACTGCCATCCAACGACTGAGCCGCCCGGCATCGTCTGCATCGTCGTCTGGGTCAGGACATAAGTTGTTTAACCAACTAATAGAGCGCATGGTATGAAGCGTCATCTCGACCTGCCAGACCTCGACCACCAACTGACTGAGCTGTGTGAGGCCACGGGTACCATCACGCTCCGGAACCCCGCACCGCAGGCTGCCCAGTGCGAAGTGGATGCTCTCGACAGATCTGCACGCGCGACCGTCGTCGGCGACACCGCATCGGACTTCGCCCTACCCGATGCCAACGGCAGCCTCGTCACCCCCGCCGGACTGCGGCCCAAAGAATCTCTGGTACTGATCTTCTACTGGAGTAACTGGTTGCCCTGTTGCGACCTGGAACTGCGCACGCAGGTTTAAGCCCGCCATCACGAGACGTTAAGGAGTTACCGATGTCCATCACGACCGAGAGAAGCATAGAAGCTTGCCTATTCGACGCTTACGGCACGTTGTTCGACGTTCACGCGGCCACCGCAACGGTCGCCCAGCGCATCGGCACACGCTGGCAGGCTTTTTCCGCGCACTGGCGCGAACGCCAGCTACAATACAGCTGGATACGCGGCCTGACCGGGCGTCATGCGGACTTCTGGCAGGTCACGTGCGACGCCCTTGATCATGCGCTGGAGGCCTACGATCTCGATCCCGCCCTACACCGTGAACCGCTGCTGATGGCCTATCGGCGACTCGGCGCCTACCCCGATGTGTTGCCCGCCATCGACCGCCTACGTGCCATGGGGTTGCGCTGCGGGATTCTCTCCAATGGCTCGCCCGACATGCTCGCGGATGCGGTGGGTGCGGCAGGCCTGGCAGATCACCTCGACCCGGTGCTGTCGGTGGAATCGGTCGGCCGCTACAAGCCCGCGCCGGAGGTCTATGCGATGGCCGCCGAGCGGCTGGATCTGGCGCCGGCCCACGTGCTGTTCGTCTCCAGCAACGGCTGGGATGCCTTCTCGGCCAAGGCCTATGGCTTTCGGGTCGCCTGGTGCAACCGCGCCGGGCTGCCCGCCGAGCGCCTGCCTGATCCGCCAGATGCAATCGTCGCGTCGCTGGATGAGCTGCCCGCGCTGGCCGAATCGTTGACCGGTTGAGTGCCTAAGCGTGTCTCAGCCTCAAGCCCAGGATTGCCAGGCTGCGGCGAACGCCGTCCATTTCCGCGACTTCGGGCAGCAGCCCCCAGCGGGCGAAGCCCTGGCGCTCGAACAACGCGAGGCTGGCGGCGTTGTGCGCGAACACGAAGGCGAGCAGGGTATCGAGACCGAGAGTCGGCGCCGTTGATACCGCCTCGGCGAGTAGGCTGCGGCCGTGACCACGCCCCTGGTAGGCAGGATCGAGATAGAGGCCGATTTCGGCTGTACAGCGGTAGGCAGGACGACCGTAGAAGTCGCGGAAACTGAGCCAGCCGACGATTCGGCCTTCCACCTCAAGCACCCACAGGGGTCGCCTGGGGCCATGCGCCGCGAACCAAGCCTCGCGGCTCGCCACGCTGACCGGCTCGGTGTCCGCCGTGGCCATCCGGCCGGGAATCGAGTCATTGTAGATTTCGACGATCCGTGGCAGGTCGCGACGAGTGGCGGTTCTCATGGGTAATCTCGCTAATAATGCCATCGGCTGAGGGGCAATCGCCGGAGCATAGCAAAGCCGCGTAGGACTCAAACTGCGTATTTCGCGTGATTCGGCCACCTGTTTCGCATTTATTCGGCCACCTGTTTCACGGTGATTCGGCCGGGGCAGTCGGAGCGAAGCGACGCAGGGTTTGCATTGTTACTCGGAGTCGGTGGAGACGGTCAAGTTCCTGGCTCGCCGTTTGCGCATTGATTCGCCCTTGAGGGTGATTCGATAGCCGTTGTGCACGAGGCGGTCGAGGATGGCATCGGCTAGGGTGGGATCGCCGATGATCTCGTGCCAGTGCTCGACCGGTAACTGGCTGGTCACGAGCGTGGCGCGCTGGCCGTGGCGGTCGTCGAGCAGTTCCAGCAGATCACGCCGTGCGGTGGCGTCCAGCGGGCCGAGGCCCCAGTCGTCGAGCACGATCAAGTCGGTTTTGGCGAGGCTGGCCATGAGCTTGGGGAAGCGCCCATCGGCGTGGGCGAGTTGCAGATCCTCGAACAGCCTGGGGGCCCGCAGGTAGCGAGTGGTAAAACCCTGCCGACAGGCCTGCTGGGCGAGTGCACAGGCGATCCAGGTCTTGCCCACGCCGGTGGGACCCAGGAGCAGCAGATTGAGACCCTCACGGATCCATTGGCCGGTGGCCAGTTGGGTGATCAGGCCTTTGTCGAGGCCACGCCGGGTGCGGTAGTCGATGTCCTCCAGGCAGGCGTTTTGTTTGAGCTTGGCCTGGCGCAACCGCGTCTGTAGACGGCGATCCTCACGCTCGGTCAGTTCGCGGTCGGCGAGTAGGCCGAGGCGTTCCTCGAAGCTCAGGTCTTCGATCTCGGGCAAGGCGAGTTGGTCACGCAGCGCCTTGTGCATGCCGGTCAGGCGCAGTTGCTGGAGCTTGTCCAGGGTGGGATGGTGCAACATGGTGTGTGTCCCTTGTTGGATGGGTGAAGGATCAGTGGTAGTAGCCGGGGCCACGCAGATGGTCGTGCGCCTCGGGTAAGGACAGTGCCTGTTGTTCGGGCAGAGGCTGGCGATCGAGACCGCGCTTGAGGATCGATTCGAGGCTCTTGTAGCGACAGGCGCCGAGCAGCAGGGCGCGTTGGCAGGCGGCTTCGAGGCGATCCTGACCGAAGCGTTCACCCAGGCGCATGATCCCTAAGCAAGAGCGGAAGCCTTGCTGGGGATGCGGCCGGGACAGGACCTGGCTGATCACCCCGGCGGTGGCCGGACCGCTTTTCTCGGCCCAGCGCACCAGTCGCTGCGGCGTCCATTCGGCATACTCACGGTGGGCCTTGGGCATGTGCGCGGTGATCGTGGTGTGACGGCCCTTGGCCGGGGAGCGTACATGGCTGGCGACGCGCTGGCCCTTGTGGAAGCACTCCAGGGTATGGGCGGTCAGCCGGGCATCGAGCTGTTGCCTGACCAGGGCGTACGGCACTGAGTAGTAATGGCCGTCGACCTCGACGTGGTAGTCGATGTGTACCCGGACCTTTTTCCAGGTGGCGAACACATAGGGCGTGGCGGGCAACACCCGCAGGGCGGGCTGATCGATCTGTTCGAAGGCCTCACGGCGTGTGCCGGGCAGCTTCTTGAACGGGCGGTTGTTGAGCCGCTCCAGCAGGGTCGCGATCGCGGCATTGAGTTCCTTCAACGTGAAGAAGGTGCGATGACGCAAGGCGGCGAGGATCCAGCGCTCGACCACCAGCACGGCGTTCTCGACCTTGGCCTTGTCGCGCGGCTTGCGCACGCGTGCGGGGACGACCGCCACGCCATAGTGCTCGGCCAGTTCCGCATAGCTGGGGTTGAGGTCCGGCTCATAACGGCACGCCTTGCTGACGCCGCTACGCAGGTTATCCGGGACGACGACCTCGCTCACCCCGCCGAGGAACTCAAAGGCCCGCACATGCGCACCGATCCAGTCGGGTAGCGTCTGTGTCCAGGTCGCCTCGGCGTAGGTGTAGTTGGAGGCCCCGAGCACCGCGATGAAGACCTGCGCGGTACGCACCTCACCGGTGTGTTGGTCGATGATCTCGACCGTCTGGCCGGCATAGTCGACGAACAGCTTCTCGCCGGCACGATGGGTCTGGCGCATCACCCGATCGAGCTTGCCGGCCCAACGGCGGTAGTGGGTACAGAACCACGTATAGGCGAAGCCGTCGCGGTAAGCCGCCCGGTACTCTTCCCACAGCAGCATCAGAGTGACGCCGGGACGGCGCAGTTCCTGATGCACCACCGGCCAGTCCGGTAGTGGGCGCGTAGCGGCCGGTACCGCCGACGCGGGCGGGAACAGACGACGCTCGATCTCGGTATCGCTCAAGCCCGCCGGCAGCGGCCAGTTCAAACCCGAGACAGCAAAGCGTCGCTCGTACTCGGCCACGCTGCTGCGGGCGATGCGCACGCTCTCGGCGACCTGGCGGGCGGGCAACTGCGCTTCGAACCGCAGTCGTAAAACTTCTCGAATCTTGCGCATGGACAATCGCTCCATCTCGACCCCTTCGCTCCGTTAAAAGGGTCGATCCTAGTGGATGATGTCCTGCGTCACCCCCTGCCCACGGGGTGGCCGAATGGCCGTGAAACGGGTGGCCGAATGGCCGTGAAACGGGTGGCCGAATGCGCGTGAAATGGGTGGCCGAATCAGCGTGAAATCAGTGGCCGAATGACCGCGAAATACGCACTCAAACAGCGTCCCGGCCTCCAATAACCCCTCAATCACCATCTTGAACCGCCCCCCGCCAGGGGCCGTATCATGGCGGACGCCCCGTTCCGGATGTCGCCTGTGAAACCCGATCTTTCCGTACTCGATCTCGCCCCGGTTCCCACCGGAACGCTGGCCTCCGCGACCCTGCGCCGCAGCGTCGCGCTGGCACGCCACGCCGAACGTCTCGGCTATGTGCGCCACTGGTTCGCGGAACACCACGGCATGCCCAGTGTGGCCAGCTCGGCGCCGGAGATCCTGATCGCGCACGTCGCCTCTGCCACCGACCGCATCCGCGTCGGCTCCGGCGGCATCATGCTGCCCAACCACGTCCCGCTGAAGGTGGCCGAGGCCTTCCACACCTTGCACGCGCTCCACCCCGGCCGGATCGATCTTGGCATCGGCCGCGCGCCGGGCTCCGACCCCAAGGTCACCCGGACCCTGCGCGCCTTCGACGGCGGGCAATTCCCGGCCCTGCTCGCCGAACTGCTGACGCTATCCCGCGGCGACGCGCAGCCAGGACATCCGTTGCACGGCATCCGCGTGATGCCGGACGATGTGCCCTTACCGCCGATCTGGTTGCTCGGCTCCAGCGGCGCAAGCGCGGCAATGGCTGGCGAGGCCGGCTGGGGCTACAGCTTCGCCAGTCACTTCAGCCACACGCCTGCAGCACCGGCGCTACGCGCCTATCGCGATCACTTTCAGCCCTCGGCAGACTTCCCCAGACCGCATGCCATTCTCTGCGTGGCCGCCGTCTGCGCCGAAACGAGCGAACGTGCCGATTTCCTCGCTGGCACCCTGGATCTGATGTGGCTGCGACTGCACCGCGGCGAGTTCCGCCCCCTACCGAGTCCAGAGGAGGCGCAGGCCTACGCCTACACCGAGGCTGAACGCTCACAGGTGGCGCATTACCGCGAACTGACCGTGGTCGGTACGCCCGAGACGGTATGCCGCGAGATCCTGCGACGCGCCGAAGACGCGCAGGCCGACGAGATCATGCTGACCTGCAACCTGCACGATCATGACGCCCGCCTGCACAGCTACACCCTCATTGCCGAGGGCTGCGCGTGCGCATGAACGCACGCGGCCTCAGCCTCGGCACAATTTCAAACCGTTCGCGCCGCCTTGCGTCGAGCGTGCCCTTCCTGCGCGGCCACCCACAACCGGATGCGCTCGCGCATCTCGTCGCGCACGCGCCGAAAACGATCGAGTGGCGCCTGTCCTTCGACTACCTCGGCCGGGTCATCGAAGCGCCAGTGTATGCGCTCGCTGTCGCCGGGGAAGGTCGGACACCGATCGCGCGCGCGATCGCAGACCGTGATGATGTAGTCGAAGTCTGCACCCTCGTACCGGCTCAGCGATTTGCTGGCATGCCCCGTCAGATTCAGCCCCGACTCGCCCATCACCGCATAGGTCAAGGGATGGATTTCATGCGGGTCGGTGCCTGCGCTGAATACCTCGAAATGCCCACCGCCTAGATGACGCAAAAAAGCCTCGGCCATCTGCGAACGGCACGCATTGCCGCTGCATAGGAACAACACACGTAGTGGATCGCTCATCTCTCCTCCTGGAAGGCTTGCACGCAATATGCGCGTAGTAGTATATATGCCTTATCGGATATATATAGCCCCGCCGACCAAAGCCAGGAGTTCAATATGAGCCGCTTTCATCTGCACATCGCCGTCGACGATCTCGACCGTAACATCGCTTTCTACAACGCTGTGTTCGGCGCCGAGCCCACGGTCGTCAAGAGCGATTACGCCAAATGGCAGCTCGAGGACCCCAGAATCAACTTTGCCATCTCTGCGCGCGGCGCAAAACCAGGCGTCGACCACGTCGGCCTGCAAAGCGAGTCCGAAGAAGAACTGGCCGCCATCCGCACGCGCCTCGAGGCTGCCGGCGTGACCGGCGTCGCCGAGGAAAACGCTACCTGCTGCTATGCCCGTTCGGATAAATATTGGGTACAAGACCCGCAAGGCATCGCCTGGGAAACCTTCCATTCGCTGGGCACCATCCCGTTGTTCAGCGAAGCTGCGGGTGACGATGCATCAGAATCCTCCGGCGCGTGCTGCCCACCCGCGACGACGACTACGGGCGGCTGCTGCCCCTGATCGACACGGATCCGACCAACGGCAGGAACCCTTATTGTGTGACACGCGTGTTACAAGGTGAATGCGAGGCGGTTCGGCGCTATGATCATCGCGATCACGCGGCGTCAGACCGCTCCGCCCTCACCCAAGAGGCGTACATGAACGACAGAGCGATAAGACAACCTGGAGTACTGCTTAGCACCGGCCTGCTGGTACTTGGCTTGCTCACATCCCCGGCCTGGGCCGCGGACGTGCCGCGACTGCACGCCCCCATCACGGTCGTCATGCCCGACCAAGCCTTGCTACCCCATGTCGATTCACTGATTTTGCTCCTGCCCGGAGAAGCGGCACGCCTGGACACCCGCGCCCGCGAGCACGGACTGGCCCATGCCGAACATGAGGTCAGCGAGATCGAATCGGCCGTCAAAGAGGCCGCCGAGGAATCCCAGGAACTGCAGGAAGAAGCCCGCGACATCGACAACGATTGAGCATTCACGCCCCCCCGCTGCGCAATGCGGGCTGTTAACCTAACGTCTCAGCGCCAACCCGCAAGGAGACGTCATGCAGCAGGAACAACCCGGCATACTCGCCCCGCTCCCCCATTTCGCCCGCCACTTGTTCTTCGATCTCAGCGACCGCGAATTAGCCGCGGATTACCTCGCCAGACTCGCCGCCGAGGTTGATGGCGAACAGATAGTTGTCGGCATCGGCGCCTCGCTGGCCGCCGCAGTTGGCACCACGATACCCGGCCTCGTGAGCTTCCCCGCGCTAGCCGGCGCCGGCATCGACATCCCGTCGACACCAGCGGCGCTATGGTGCTGGTTGCGCGGCGGTGAACCGGGTGCGCTGTTCCACCGCGGGCGGACACTCGAAGCCCTGCTTTCCCCCGCTTTTTCGCTGACCCAAACGGTCGAACTATTTCGCTACGGCAGTGGTCTCGACCTCACCGGCTACGAGGATGGCACCGAAAACCCCGAAGGCGAGGACGCGCGGGCGGCGGCCATCGTCACCGATCAGGCAGATCCGCTGGCCGGGTCGAGCTTTGTCGCTGTGCAGCAGTGGCTGCACGACTTCGACCGCTTCGAGGAACTGGCGCCATCCGAGCAGGATGACGCCATCGGGCGCCGACGAATCGACAACGAGGAACTGACATCGGCGCCGGTCACCTCGCACGTCAAGCGCACCGCTCAGGAAGACTTCGAACCGCCAGCCTTCATGTTCCGCCGCTCCATGCCCTGGACCGAGGGCGACGCCGGCGGTCTGATGTTCGTGGCCTTCGGACGCACCTTCTACGCCTTCGATGCCGCCCTGCGACGCATGAGCGGCCTTGAGGATGGCGTGGTCGACGCGCTATTCGACTTTTCCCGCCCGCTCACCGGGGCCTATTTCTGGTGCCCGCCGATACGCGACGAGCACCTCGATCTGAGCGCCCTCAAGCTGTAAACGACGATCGTCAATAGCCTTGCGCCAAACCGTCTGCGCGGCTGTCGCTGCCGGCCACGTAACCGCCTGCGGGATTGCACAGCACCGCCTGGCCACAACCGAATCCACTGAGCTCTGGCTGGGCGATCAGACGATGGCCACGCGCGGACAGCACGGCCATCGCGTGCTGCGTCCAGCGCTGCTCAACCGCAACCTCCAGCCCTCTGAGCCAGCGCCAGCGCGGCGTATCCAGCGCCTTTTGCGGGTCCATCCCGCGCACGGCGAGATTGAGCAAAAACTGCAACTGCAACTGCAACTGCAACTGCAACTGCAACTGCAACTGCGGCTGCGGCTGCGGCTGCGGCTGCGGCTGCCGGGCCAGCAGGCAAGATTCCGCAGCAGGTGCCCTACTTATTTTTCGCGAGACACACACGCACCAATTCAAGGCAATGACGCGGTGCGATACACTCGTCCGCACCGGACACGTTCAATAATAAAAACGAATTGGTTGTTCGACGGAACTACCACCAAAATCAGATCATTCAATAATTCTGATCGGCAGAAGAATGGCTGGCACGTCTGATCGCGCCCGCACCCTCGTCTACCGTTGATCGTCAGAACGGGCGTGGTCAAGGCCGCGCATATCTTCCGCCTAGACAACAATCGTCCATGTCGCAGCTACCCGATACCTCGGAAATCGAATCTCCCACGCCCACATCGTCCACCTACCCGTTCACTCTGCGCTTCAAATCGAACCTGCTCGAACAAACCTATCTGCGTTTCTATGCTCAGTGGCTACGCGGCCAATCGCGTATCGCCATTATCATCGGCATGACCTTATTCGTGATGGATGGTTTGATCGACCTATCCCTGCCTAACGCGGATCTGCGCCGAATATGGGCACTCCGGCTGGCTGTATTGGTCGTTGGCTTTCTGGGGCTCGTCTATACGCATTCAAGTCGTTTCCAGAGGCACAATCAGTTGCCCATGGCGGTCATCAGCATCATCGCCGCGAGCGGCCTGATCGGGATACAGCTGACCCTCGGCGGAGATGAGGCCATTCGCTATTTCCCCAGCTTGCTGATCGCCACCTTCTGGGCTTATCTCTTCCTCGGCATGCGCTTTACCAGCGCGCTCGGTACCGGGCTGTTCATCGCCCTCATCTACAACCTCTCATTGCGCTATCAACACCTGTCGGGTGCGCTACTGCTGGATCAAAATTTCGATCTGTTCGCCACCAATGTCATCGGTGGATTTTCCAGTTATTTCTCGGAACGACAGCGTCGAACACTGTTTCACCAGCAATGTCTGATCGACCGGGAACGCCTCGTTCACCGCCAGCTCGCCCTGGAAGACGAACTCACCCAACTGCCCAACCGGCGCCATCTTGAGCAAAGTCTGGAGCATCTGCTCGCCGCCGATCCCGGACGCAGACACTCTGGCCTATTCATCGATATCGACCATTTCAAACCCATCAACGATCGCTTCGGCCACGAGGTGGGTGATATCGCATTGCGTATTCTCGCGCGACGCATCCGACAATCGATTCGCGACGGCGATGTCGTCTGCCGGCTGGGCGGCGACGAATTTTTCGTCATTCTCTTGGACACCCAGGACACCGACGCCGCCGTGCAGGTTGCCGATAAGCTGCTCTCGGCGCTGCAACAACCACTGGCAATCGAATCGCCGGGGGGAAAACAGGTGCACTGTACGGTCAGCGCCAGTCTCGGCATCATCACCTTCCCGTTCGAACGCGCCACTGTCACAACCATCCTGAAGCGGGCCGATCAGGCGATGTATCGCGCCAAGGCGGCCGGACGCAGTGGTTATACCGTCTTCGATCCAGCGCTCGACGAACTCGACCAAACACCTGTGCACGGCTGATCCCAGATCAGCAATCCTGATAGCCTACCCTAGACATTGCTGATAAACCCCGGAAAATAGTGGGGAGCACAAACGAATTGTGCTGACCGGCAATACAAGCCCGCCTCGGGCGAAAAACCACACAACGACAGTACAACACTCAGCGAGGAGTGATCCGATGCAAACCCAAGACACCATCAAGATCGCCGATACAACCGCCAACCCCGCGCCACTCGGGCTGATGGCCTTCGGCATGACCACCGTCCTGCTGAATCTGCACAACGCCGGTTTCATCGCACTGGACACGATGATCCTGGCCATGGGCATCTTCTACGGCGGTATCGCGCAGGTCATCGCCGGGCTGATGGAATGGAAGAAACAGAATACCTTCGGCACGGTAGCCTTCACTTCCTACGGCTTTTTCTGGCTGACCCTGGTCGCACTGATCGTGATGCCCAAGATGAACGTCGGTGTCGCCGCCACCAACGCGCATGATCTCGGTGTCTACATGCTGATGTGGGGTCTGTTCACGGCCATCATGTTCGTGCCGACGCTGCGGATCAATCGTGCCCTGCAGGTGGTCTTCGCCACGCTGACCGTGCTCTTTTTGCTACTCGCCGCCGCCGAATTCACCGGCAATAAGGCGATCGCCACCTTCGCGGGCTACGAAGGTATCGTCTGCGGCCTGTCCGCGATGTACGCCAGCATGGCGCAGATATGGAACGAGGTCTTCGGCCGAGAAATCGCCCCGATCGGCACCGTCTGATCAGCGTGGACCGGGGGAATCCCCCCCGGTCTAATCCGCCCCATAGATTGGACAAGCAGCGGGTGGCCGACTATTAAATATGAGGAAGATCATACCTATTCTAAAAATTTCAGTTATCGAGACGCACGCCCTGGATGAGCGCAGCCAGTCACCGATTCATCAGCCTCAGAACCCAACTCCTTGGCCTGATATTGCTTGCCGTACTGCCTGGCCTGTTGGCGCTCATCGTGCTATCGCACCTGAATCGCGAGGCGAATCGGGAATCCGCCATCCGCGAAGGCGAACATCTCGCCGAGATCATCAGCTGGAGCCAGGGCCAGGCACTGCGCACAGCAGCCGATGAACTCGGCCATCTCGCTGACCTGCACCGTCTCGTGCCCAAAGACGATCTGGCGGCCTGCAACCAACTGATGCGGCGATTCATCAACCAGCACCCGAACTACCTGAACGCCGGCATGATCGCGCCCAATGGGCGTATCGCCTGCAGTGCCCTGCCCTTCAAACCTGAAACCGATCTGAGTGACCGAAGCTATTTCAGGGAGGCCGCCAGCGGCCAGCCCATCGGCGTGGGCGAATATCAGGTAGGGCGCCTGACCGGCAAACCCAGCCTCAATATCGGACACCCGGTCTACAACGCCCGCAAACAACTGGCGGGTGTACTGTATCTCGCCATCAATCTCGATTGGTTCGCACAGGCATCCAGCGACTCCGCCCTACCCAACGGGACCTACGTCGCCATGATCGATCATAGTGGCCACATCCTGACCCGCTACCCGGCAGCTCCCCAGAAAATCGGCACGCGTTTCCCCTTGCACGCCGTCTTTGCTGCACCACTGGCAGATACTGTTAAAAACGCCACCGAATATCGCATCGCCCAAGGGGAACGCTGGATCTACATCCACAATCCACTGTCGATAGGCAACCAACAATCCCCCATCTACACCATCGTCGCGATTCCCGCACGACAGATCGACGAACCGGTCGATCGCCAGTTCCAATTAACGCTAGCCATCGTCATTGCGATCAGCCTGCTGGTGTTGCTCGCAGCATGGTTTGGTGCACGGCGCATGGTCCTCAAGCCGTTGCAGCGGCTCGCGCATGCAGCCGATCAGATCGGCAGCAGGCAACGCGGCAACTTCGACTGGCCAGACAGCCACGACGAATTCGGCACACTTGGCCGTGCGTTCGACCAGATGGACAGGGAACTTACCGCGCGCGGTGCGGAGATCGAACGCGCAAGCCGGGCATCGAAGACCTTGAGCGAGGCCAATCGCTCGCTGATCAAGGCGATCGACGAAAAGAGCTTTCTGCAGCGTATGTGCGAAGTCACTGTAGCCGAGGGCGGCTATATCGCCGCATGGATTGGTTTCGCGCGCGCAGACCGGACGGTCGAGATCGTCGCCACCCGCACACAGTTGAGCGATGAGATTCAACGCCTTGCCTCAACGATCGCACTGCGCTGGGACGATACTCCGCTTGGCCAGGGCGCCGTCGGCCGGGCAATTCGCAGCGGCCGACCCTGCATACTCAGACTCAATACGCTCGACCCGGCCTTCGAACCCTGGCGCAGCCTGCTGGAAGGGGCCGGCATTCGCATCGCCATCGCACTGCCACTGACCATCCAGGACAGCGTGGCGGGAGTACTGTTGATCCACGCTCGCGAAGCCGATGCCTTCCAGCCGCGTGAAGTCGAGACACTCGGCGAACTCGCCGCCGATATCGGTTTCGGCATTACGGGATTACGGCTCAAGCAGCGCCACCGCGAGGCCCGCCGCGCGATCCGCCAGGTCTCCCGCTACGACCCGGTGACGGGGACGCTTAGCCGTTCTTCCTTCTACCGACGTTTTTCACAGTGGGTGCGCCGGCGGCGCGGGCAAGACCGCCTACTGGCCGTCGTGGTGATCAATGTTTGCCAATTTGGCGCGGTGAACGTCGCCTTCGGCTACGAGCAAGGCGACCACATCCTCGCGGAAATCGGTATCCGCCTGCAGGCACTAACACCCGAACCGCTGGCGGTCGGGCGCTGGGGAGGCGCCGAATTCGCCCTATTGATCGAGGTGGCACAGCATCACGCGCTCGACGATGTCGTTGAGATTCTGACACAGGTGCTTGATCTACCGGTCACCACGGCGCAAATCGAGCTGGAACCGGAAACCTGCATCGGCATCTCCGTCTACCCAGCCCACGGGGAGCATGTCGGCCAATTGCTGACCCGCGCCCGCGCAGCAATGGAGCGGGCGCGGCGCCTGGGTACCCGCTATGCCGTCCACGAGGGCACCCCTGAGCGCGAGGCAGCCCGCCATCTACAGATACTCACCCATCTACGTACAGCCTTGGATGACAACCAGCTCGCACTCCATTACCAGCCCAAAATCGATCTGGCCAGTGGCCGGGTTACCGGTCTGGAAGCGCTGTTGCGCTGGCAGCATCCAGACTGGGGTAACGTCCGCCCCGACGAATTCATCCCGTTGACCGAGCAGACGCGCTTGATCCAGCCGCTCACCGAATGGACGTTGCACCGCGCCCTGCACGATCGGGAAATCATGTTGCAGCGCGGTGTCGACATACCCATCGCCGTCAATCTCTCGTCCGGCCTGCTGCGCAATCGAGAGATTGTCCGTATGGTCGCGCAGGTACTGGGTCTGCACGCATCTGCGGGCTGGCTGCAACTTGAGTTGACCGAAACGGCAATGATGGAGGACCCCGAACGTAGTCTGGCGATCCTGCACGAGCTAGTCGCGCAGGGCACGCCCATACATGTCGACGACTTCGGCGCGGGTTATTCCTCGCTGGGCTATCTGCAACGCCTGCCGGTGGACACGATCAAAATTGATCGCGTACTGATCCAGCATATCGACCGCGATGCACGCAACGCAGCCCTCACCAGGGCCGCCGTCGAATTCGCGCATGTACTCGGCCTGAAAGTCGTCGCCGAGGGCGTTGAAACCAAAGCCATTCTCCAGCGGCTTGAGGTACTGGGCTGCGATGCGGCCCAGGGTTATTTCATCGCTCGACCCATGCCGCGTGGCGATTTTCTCGATTGGTTCGAGCACCACGACGGCCGTTTCGTGCCGCCTGAGGACAGCACCTGATTCATTCGCCGAAGGCCCGCTGCAACCGTGAAACCGCCTCCGTCAACACCGCCCTCGATGTCGCGAAATTCAAGCGCATGAAACCCTCGCCCCCGGACCGAAATCGCTCCCAGGATTCAGCCCCAGACGCGCGACCTGAACCATCTGTCGGTGCAGCGCAGCATCGTCCAACCCCAACCCGCGGCAATCCAGCCAGGCCAGATAGCCGAATTCAGGCGGGCGATAGCGAATGCCCGGCACCGCCTCGACGAGCGCTTCGCGCAGCCATTGGGCCGTCTCGGCCAGATAAGCGACCAAATCGCGCAGCCAGGGGTCAGCCTCACGCCAAGCGGCCTCTGCGGCCACCTGCGCAAACAGGTTCGCCTCAGACAATCCGCCAATGCGCAGCGCCTCCTCGAAGCGTTGGCGCAGCGCGATATCCGGGATCACCACGATGGCCAGCTCCAGACCGGCAATATTGAAGCTCTTGCCCGCAGACAGCAATGTGATCACCCCTGCCTCGGCACCCGGCAGGCTGCCGAAAGGCCGGTGCCGGCTAGATGCGTGATACGCCAGATCGCCATGGACTTCGTCACTAACGACGATCACCCCGTGGCGCCGCGCCAGCGCAAGCAGCCGGCTCAATTCCGCCTGCGTCCACACGCGTCCGACCGGGTTGTGCGGTGAACACAGCAGTAGCATCCGCGCCTGCGGCATCAGCGCCTCAAGCTGCGGCCAGTCGATTTGATAACCCTCGCGGGTCTCCTGTAGCGCACTGATGAGCAAACGTCGGCCATGCGCCTCCACCGCCTTGAGCAAGTGCGGATAGACCGGGGTCATCACAATCACGCCATCGTCCGGGGCGGTCAGTGCCTGCACGGCCGCATACAGCGCCGGTACAACCCCGCGCAGTACGCCGATATGACCTTCATCCACGTGCCAACCATGCCAGCGCTCATACCAGCCACACACTGCCCGCTTCAGCTCAGCAGTAAAAAAGGGATAACCGTAAACCGGGTGGGCAGCGCGGGACTGGATCGCCTGAATGACGCAAGGCGGTGCAGGGAAATCCATGTCCGCCACCCACAGGGGCAGGACATCCATGCCAAACCGCGCCTTGCGTCCATCCCATTTCAGGGATGCGGTACCCAGCCGTTCGGGCGTAATCGTCGGGTCGAAGCCATTGTGCATGCCGTCTCCTTCACTACGGACAGATTGCGGGTGAGTTGCCAGCGCCTCAAGACAGAATATCCGTTAACGCGCTGCGGGGCGGCGACCACGGCGAGCGCACCGACAACCCCCAGAACCGGCAAGCAAGCAGCATACCATTCGCGGCCGGTGCGGCTGAGCGTGCATGCGTTATGATGCCGTTATGCCCGTATTACGGGGCCATTCACCACGGAATACGTCCATGCGCAAACGATTCTTCCAGTTTCTACCCCTATGCACCCTATTGCTGCTCCAGGGTTGCAGCTATTCGCACTTGCACTTCAATTCGCCCACAAACGGTGCCGCACCCACCTGCATCGAGCACATGCGCGGCGCCTGCCCGCTGGGCAGCCACGCCCCGAATGCCAGCCCGTCGAACTGAAGCAAGCGATGGCGGCCTGGCAAATCCGCCCCGTCGAGACACGCGACGAGGCGGCGCTGTGGGAATTGATACGGGGAGTCGCCCGCGCCGGCGATAGTTATACCCTATCCTCCCGACATCAAACGCGAACAGGCACGCCGCCTGTGGTATGAGGTACCCGCCGAAACGCACGTCGCGATGGACGGGGACCAGTTGCTCGGCGGTTATTACATCAAGCCCAATCAGGATGGGCCGGGTGGACATGTCTGTAACTGCGGTTACCTCGTCGCGCCCGAGGCGCGCGGGCGCGGCGTCGCCCGCGCGCTACACGCCCATTCGCTGGACACCGCGCAACGACTGGGCTTCCTCGCCATGCAGTACAACCTGGTGGTATCGAGCAACACGGTCGCGGTCAGGCTGTGGCAGAAACTCGGCTTTGAAATCGTCGGCACGTTACCGCGCGCCTTTCGCCATCCCACGCTCGGGCTGGTCGACGCCTATGTGATGTACCGCTGGCTAGGCAATCCGCAGGACGCTCCGATCCGTTAAACCTTGCGTCCGACGAACAGGTAGTAAGGCATGCGCAGGCCAGGTAGATAAGGCACCGGCGCACGCCGTTCGTCAATGCGCAACACCTCAAGACGGCGCGTCAGATAAGGCAAATGATCCGCGCTCGGGCGCACACCGTCGTGCCCGAACCAGGCTGGCCAGAAGTGTCTCGCCAACGCACCATGGCGGACACGCCCAGGTGCCGGATGCGGCCGCGAAACGTAGAAATCGACCACGCCGAGCACACCACCCGGTCGCAGCATCTCCAGTGCGTTGTCCACCGCCTCGTACCAGTCCGGAATCATGGTCAGGGCGTAGGCAAGGTACACCGCGTCCACCGGATGTTCCGGGCGGTAACGGGTGGCATCCGCCTCGCGCACCACCACGTTGTCGTGCCCAGACCAGCGCCGTTGAGCCTGCGCGAGCAGTGGGGCGCATACGTCCACCAGCTCAGCGCAGGCCAGCGTGTCCACTCGGTCACCTAGATAGGCCAAGTTGTGCCCGGTACCCGCACCCAGTTCGATCAACCGACCGCCACGAGACGGCAAATGCGTGGCCAGCGCAGCTAGCAAGTCGCCGCGGCCATGCAATAGACGTTCACGGAAATCGTCGTAGCGCGTCGCCTGCGGTGCATAGAACCGGTTCAGGCGTTCGGCATGGGTCGCCCCCCCCGGTTGACCGCGCAGCAGCGTCCACAACACTCGAGCATCATCGCGCAGATTCATCGGTCAGACCGCGTGCTGGGCGATGTGGAAGCCGGCGTAGGTATGCACGCGATCATGCGTCTGCAACTGCGCCGCCAGCTCGCGCTCGAAGTGGAAACGCTCATGCAACGAACCGATACCGGGGATTCGCAGCGTTTCCAAATAACCCGGTTCGGCATGGGCGCTGCGGAAGATCAGGCGCGCATCAGGCGTGGCCCGCTCAATGATGGCCTGCCACTCCTCGACCAGGGCCTGCGGGTGATACACGCTCATCCAATCCATATGATCGAGCAGGACGAAGCGCGACAACTGCTCGTCGGTCTCGTGCAGAAAGCCCGTGACGGTGCTCGTATGCGGCTCGATGCAATCGACCAGGCCGCTCTTGAGCGCAGCGAAGCCCTCGGGCTTGAGATATTCCGGGCAGCAGGAAGCGGTATAACGACCGCGCAGGTATAGCGACCAGAAGTAATTATCGGTGATCGGCAAGCTGCAAAAAACGTATTCGACCGCCTCGCGGATGAAACCGGCGATACCGTTGTCGTGGCTACGCACCACCTCCTCTCGCTGCGGATGCGGCACGCCAAGCAGACTCATGGTGAAGGGCCGCGACAGCGCCCAATTCATCCCCCGCCCCCAAAGGCGCGGAGCCACGTCGCGGTCGTAATGCGCGCGTTGTTCCTCGATATCGGTGGCGGCAAGCACGCGGTCGATCGCCGTGCGTAAGCCAGGCCTGAAATTGAGGTAGGCACGAAACCCCCGGGCCACCCAACCCGACAAGCCGAAATAGTAGAAGCTGCCGCCACGGCGACCGGGCTCGAAGGCGGCGATGTGTCGATCCCAATAGCTGCGCGCGAAGGGCGACAGATCGACGCGCAGGGCATCGTGATACACCGCTCGCGCCTCCGCGTGGCGACCATCGCCGAACAAGGCGAAGAAATCGGCGTGCGCCAAACGGCGTATCCCGGCTAACTTGAGTTCGAGCAAGGCGGTTTGCCGTGGGTTGGCGTCCACCGCATGTATGCGTGCGGGGCCGCACAAGGCGTAATCGAGGACATTGCAACCAGCGCTGGTAATCACCAGCAAGCGGTCGTCCGGCCCGATGTGCAGGGCACGGCGATCGACTGCCGGGTCTTCCCAGCAGGTGTTGTAGACCAGAGAACGTGAATACAAGGCGTTGAACACACCTTGATTGATTCGGTCGGCTAGGCGGGTACGGGTCACGGCGGCACCTGTTCGCAGTCGGCTGACGTCGCGGGATCACGACACAAGACTGCGAGTCTAGAGTCCGCCTATGACAGCCCCATGACCCCGCCGCCGACAGGGTCATGGTCCACGCTCAATGCCCGTGCTGATGCAGGAATGTCACCTCGCCCAGGTCGCTCACCTCGATGATGCGTGGTGCGATGCGACGGCTGGCGCCGTGTTCGAAGACCTCGCTGAGTACCACCCGATACGGCGAATGCCCGTGCTCGCCCTTGAGGATGCCGAAATGACGGACGCCGTCGATGTTCAGGGAAACTGCCTCTTCGGCGTTCCACTGCGAAAAGTTATAGGTCACATTGCGGGGATAGGACAATACTTTTTCACCAGACATGAGCCGTCTCCTGCGAGTGCATTAGTGTTTGATGATCGACATTCTCGGCATTGGCATCCCATCTGGCAAGCACGGGGACAAGCGCCTGACGCCGGAGTAGTATTCTGTCCATGACTAGCCTGCGTACCTTCGCGACGCTTGGCAGCCTGTTCATCCTCGGGCTGACCTTCTACCTCATCGAGGGCGTGCTCGTACCCTTCGTACTGGCTTGGGTATTGGCCTACCTGCTGGTGCCGCTGGTCGACCGCCTGCAGGCACACATGCCCAGATTGTTCGCCATCGTGCTCGCCTTCTTCATGGTGTTCGTCGGTATCGCGGTCCTGCTGCTCGGGCTGATCCCTGCGCTGCAGGGGCAGATCAGCCGCTTTTTGGCCACACTGCCTGCCTACGCACATCATCTCAATATCACGCTGGACGCCCTGGCGACGCACCTGCATCTGCCCATCACGCCCGGTAGCATCGCAAACAATCTGGAGCAGCAGGTGCGCCACCTCGGCACGCACCTGCTGGAGGCGCCGACGGCCCTGCTCAATACCGCCACCGGCATGATCCGGGTTGCCGTCCTGATCGCGCTGGTGCCCATCGTCAGCTTTTATTTACTGCGCGACTGGCACCACCTCAGCGCGGGTATCGAGTCGTTTCTGAGCGTACCGGCACGCACCAGCCTCAAGGCCTTTCTGCAAAGCAGCGACCGGGTGCTGCGTCGCTTCATCCATGGTCAGCTACTGGTCATGCTGGCCATCGGTTGCGGCTATTCGCTTGGCTTCGGTCTGGCGGGGATCAACCTGGGGCTGGTACTCGGCGTGCTGGCGGGATTGGTCAGTGTCGTGCCCTTTGCCTCGTTCATCCTCGGCGGTCTGCCCGCCCTGCTACTCGCCGTGCTGCAATTCCACGACCTGACTCATCCGTTGATAATCCTCGCCACCATCGGGCTGACCGAATTCGTCGGCAATACCATCCTGACGCCGGTGCTTGTCGGACGATTCGTACAGGTTCATCCCGCCGTGGTGCTCCTGTCCATCTTCGCCGGTGGGGCCTTATACGGCATTCTTGGCATGCTGCTCGCGTTACCGGTAGCGGCCAGTGTGTCGGCTTACTGGGGACGAGGAGGCCCGATTGCCGACGAGACGTTGGAACGCGTCGTCACTGAACCTTGAACGGGGCCACACACGACCGGGCCGGTCGGACGACCGACCCGGGAACCGCTAGTCCAGCGAAACCGCCGGATTGAGGCTGTACAAACCCACGATGCGATCTTCGGCCAGCACATGTCCCTCGATCGCGGCGCGTACGTCGGCGCCCGTGAACACACCCTCGACCGGGCAACGCTCAAGATCCGTGGCATACAGAACGAAGTGATAGTGATGCACGATTTCGTCGTTCCACGGTGGGCAAGGACCGTCATAACCGAAATACTGGCCGGCCATCTGCGCGTCCTCCGCGAGAAATCCGGTGTAGTCATTGAGCCCTTGACGCGTACCCGACGGGCCATTGGGCGTACGCTTGCCACCCGGCGTCACCGCCGCGCTGCAGCTGCCAGTGGCAATGCCAGGCAATGAAGGATCGATATCCACCAAGCTCCAGTGGAAAAAATCCACCCGAGGCAGCGAAGCCGGTATCGTACGGCCTACCTGATTTACATCGTCGGCACGACTAGGCACATCAGGGTCGTAACACAATAACACCAAGCTCCGCGTACCCGCCGGCAGGTCATGCCAGGCAAAGTGCGGGTTGCGGTTCGAACCCAGCGCCATACCATCTTGGTCATCAGGGATACCGAAGGCGAATTCAGGCGCGATGGGCGCCTGATCGACCAGACTGTCACTCACGAGCTTCATTATGGGCCTCCTGCGTAGATTAGGGTCGAAGCATCCGGAGCAAGGGTGCGGTAACAGCCGAAGAATTGACCACCCGCACCCGGCAGGGCCGGATCGTAATACAGACGGTGCAACCTCAGATCAAGCGGGGGTCCGAGAATCGCCCCCTCGATCAAACTGGTGAAGGGTCCACCGCCCAACAGGCGGTGAACCTGGGTCAGATACAAGTGGGATAACACCCCGCCGGCAGCCAGTAAATGCAGCATCCGCGCCCCACCGACGGCATAGATCGCCAGCAGTCCACGTGCCGCGAGCCTATCGATCGCCATCCTCGCATCCACCTCGTCGTGGCCAGCGGCCAGCACCGTCGCGCCGCGCTGGCGTAATGCGTCGGCCGGAGGGGATGTCGCTGCCGCCTCGCTGCTGAGTACCAACAAGCGCTCAGGTGGCACGCCGGCGGGGATGGCGAAATCCATCCGGCGGCTTAACACCACAATCCAAGGCCACGCGGGCAGGCCGCGCGCAGTACGCCAGGCGCGCAGGGCTGCATAGCGTGGATCTGTAAACGCGACAAACAGATCCTGCGCATGACCAAGCGCTCTTGCCCGCAGGTGACGCCCGCTGATCATGATGGCGTCTGCCTGTATTGCAAGCTCCTGAAACAACCACCAATCGCGTGCATTGGCGATAGCCGGCGGGACCCCACCATCGTCGTCCAAGGCAATACGGCCATCCAAGCTGGCCACAAAATTGGCATAGACCAAGGGAGCACGATCCGCGTCTGCTCGCAGATCGTGCTCAAGGTACAGCCCCGCCAAAGGACGGGGCTCGCCCGGCGGCCAAAGCGGCCGGACGCAGGTTGCGTTCACCGGGGGCTCATCCCCCTGCATGCGAGTGCCCCTGCCGGGATTAGCTACCCTGACCGCCGTGCATCTCGGCGAGACGCTTACCGATGGCATTAAGCTCGGCAATCATCGCATCGGTCTTCGGGTTGATCTTGCGCATGGCAGCGACGGTATCCTCGCTGAGCTTTTTGCGTGCGGCAGCTACTTTCGGGTCCTTCACGGCCTTGCTTTCCGCCTTGATCAGTTCAACCTGTGTCTTGCGTGCCTCGGCGATCAGCGACTGACGCTTGGCATTGGCCGTGTTCTTGTCTTCGATCTGCTTGCCCAGCTTGTTGAGCGCATCGATCTTGGGCTGCGGATCCGAACCCTGGCGCTTCATCGTGGCCACAAGCAAGGTGCGGAAATGCTTTTCCTGCTTCAAAAGATCGGGCGTCTTCTTCATCGCCTCCTGCTGTGTCTGAGCCAACTCGGCACGCAGTTGCATGAAGCGCTGCTCCATCTGCATCGCCTTATTATTGGCCTCGGCGCTTGGCTGGGCGGACTGCTGATCAGCCGCCTGGGCGGGGACGCCGAGACAGAGCGTCGCCGCGACGGTGAGGGCGCCGGCCAAGCCGACGAGGGTGCGCTGCTTGCGACTGGAACTCATACCTGGATCTCCCTGCGGAGGTGTGTGGATGTGGAGCGTCGGCGAATATGCCGAAGCGCGTAGCGCGCCACACTAACAGCCCATACCCTGTGCCTGTCAAGCATGCGCTTATGCATTGGGGAGCGAGACCCCGACCGATGCCCCGCCCATCCGCGAGCGCGTGATCTCGACAGCGCCACCGTAGCTGCGTGCCAACTCGCAGACCACGGCCAGACCGATGCCCTGACCTTCGATGTGGGTGTCCGCGCGCGCGCCCCGCTCGAGCAGATGATCGACCTCTCCGGGGTCGAAACCCGGCCCGTCGTCCTCGACCGTCAGCACCAGTCCGTCGGTATCGCGGATCAATCGGACCGCAATCCGCCCACGGGTCCATTTGGCTGCGTTGTCGAGCAGATTACCCACCAGTTCGAGCAGATCGTTCTCATCGATCCGCCCGCTCAGCCCCTCGGGCACCGAGGTCTCGAAGCGTAGACCGCGATCTCGGTAAGCACGCTGCAGAGCAGCGATTACTCGCATCACCGACGGCGCCAGGGGCATCGGCGCCATCAAGCCGTGAGCCGCACCGGCACTCGCGCGATTGAGTTGATAAGCAACGATCTGATCCATGCGACCCACCTGCTCAGCCACACGCCGTTCGCCCGCACCGCTCAGACCATCGCGTGCGCTCAATCCGCGCAACACCGACAATGGAGTTTTCAGGCTGTGAGCAAGATCGTCGAGGGCATGACGGTAACGGGTCTGCCGCGACCGCTCGTGCGTCAACAGGGCGTTCAGGCTCGACGCCAAGGGCGCCAGTTCGGTGGGATAGCGCCCTCCAATATGCTGCACCTCACCGCGTTCTACGCGACCCAACTCGGTGGACAGTGTGCGCAGAGGCGACAAGCCCCAGCGCAGCACCCCGGCCAGCGAGAACAACAGCAAAATGGCCGCGCCACTCAGCCAAAAGGCCAATGTACGGCGAAATTCGGACAGCTGCGCGACATAAGCCGTAGCACGCTCCCCGACCACGAAGGTGTAGCGCTGTCCGCCGCTATCCGGTGTCCAACGAACGCCGAAGGCCAGACGAAAGCGGTCCGCACCGCCCCCTTGCTCACGCATGAAGTGCCACTCTCCGACCGGAGACGATGCCACCGCTACGGGGGACGTCAACAACGAAGGTGAAGCCCAGACCACATGCCCGCGCGCGTCGGCAATCAGGGCATAGAGACCTGAACCCGGCTGCTGCAGCCGGGGATCACCGAGCTGCGGTAGGGAAACCTGCACCGAACGCGCATCGATATCGGCGGCCCCGAGCAAGGCGTAGGTCAGGCCTCGCAACTTGGCCTCCTGCGCATGGATGGCCGCTGCGGAGAAGGCGCGATCAAGAGCCAGCCCGGTCAGCACGACGAAGGCCGCCAGTACGAGGCCAGCCGCCAGTACCAACCGCCCTCTAAGCGAGCGCATCGGCTGCGCGGCGAGGCAATGTCAGGCGATAGCCCCGACCACGCAGGGTCTCGATGGGCTGCAGGTGCTCGTCGGGATCGAGCTTGCGTCGCAGGCGGCGGATGAAAACCTCGATCACGTTGCTGTCACGTTCGTCGTCCTCGGCATACAGATGCTCGATCAGCACGCTCTTGGATACGACCTCGCCGGCATGCAGCATGAGATATTCGAGGAGCCGGTATTCGTAGGCGGTCAGCTCCACAAGCGCACCCTCCAGGGTCACGCGCTGGGTCTGCGGATCGAGCACCACCGGGCCGCAGGCCAGCGTGGCCTGCGCCCACCCGCCGGAGCGGCGCAGCAAGGCGCGCGCACGGGCGAGCAATTCCTCGGGGTGGAACGGCTTGACGAGATAATCGTCGGCTCCGGCCTCCAGGCCCTCCACCTTGTCCTGCCAGCGCCCGCGCGCCGTCAGCACCAGCACCGGCACGTCGCGCCCCGCGGCGCGCAGCCCGCGAATCAGCGACAAGCCATCGAGTTCAGGCAAGCCGAGGTCGATGAGTGCAAGGTCGATCGGATACTCGGTGGCCAGATAAAGT
The DNA here is from genome assembly GCF_001753245.1 of Acidihalobacter yilgarnensis. Classification (NCBI taxonomy): domain Bacteria; kingdom Pseudomonadati; phylum Pseudomonadota; class Gammaproteobacteria; order Chromatiales; family Ectothiorhodospiraceae; genus Acidihalobacter; species Acidihalobacter yilgarnensis. Next base: position 2,731,770 of record NZ_CP017415.1, read on the forward strand.
CCCTCGCGACCATCGGCGGCAACGTCCACCACCATGCCCTGCTCGGCGAGGCGGGCGGCAATCTGCTCCCTCAGGTCCGGGTCGTCCTCGACCAACAATACGCGCATGATGGCGGCCTCAGCGCAGCACGCGGCCGTCGTGGGCATCGACCAGCACGATGCGGATCTGCCCACCGACCAACAGGCGGACCCGGTATCGTGCGCCCGGCCCCTCGCCCATGCGGTGGACTGCCAGCACACGCCCCCCCACCGCCGCCCGTGCGGCGGCAGCCGCGTCGGCCGGTGAAATGAAGCGTTCGGCCAGCAGGCCGATCCCGGCCGGGGTTGGCGGCGCAAACGCCGCGACGGGTGGCCCGGCGTATGCGCCACCGGAAAACGCGATCAGGACACTGCAAAGCAGACGACGCATGCGTGCGGACTCCCTCGGAACATGCGCTCAGTCTAACGGAGATACACCTCAATGTACCCGCAGGAAGCGTCCGGGACGCTCTGACGTACGTGTGGCGTAAATCTGCCCGTGATAGCGATAGGTCACGCGATAACCGCGCACCTGTTCGACCGAACGCATGGCGCGTACCGACTGGCAAACCGTCACCGGTCGCACCACCGTGGCCCCGCGCTCACCTAGCGAATGACCGATGGCCCCGCCGATGATCGCGCCCGCCACGGTGGCAACCGGATTGCGGTCTTCGTTACCCAACCGATTTCCGATCAGCCCCCGACGACGCCACCGACCAAAGTCGCGCCCACGGCATCGCCACGCCGTTCACGGCTGTAGGCCACATGCTCCGTGGTGCAGCGCTGCACCGGCGGACCAAGCACCCGCACCACCCGAATGATCGGCTGTACCCTGAGCACGCGTGCGATACTTCCGTCGTCGTGACGCCCTTGGTCCCAGCGGCCATCGGCCTGAGCAGCCAGCGGAGCGGCCAGGGCAACCCCAGTCGCGGCGATAACAGCCAGCTTGAATGCGCGTTTCATGTCGCTTTCTCCTATCCATTTGAGGATGACACAGCTAGGCTAAGCGCGGCCGACTGAACCGCGACTGAACACCCGCATGATCGAACGACTCCCTCATCCAACGCTGGAATACGCCATCGGCAGCCGTGCCGTAGTGGCGACGCTGTGTTCACGCCCGTGCCCGCGCCTAGCCGATTTTCGCGTTGCCGACTACGTGGGTGACTACCGGCTATGCAATCCGCGTGGTGGGCAGGATCTCATCGCCGCCTGTGCCCGCGTGTTTTTCGAGGAAAACGCCCCGTTCCTGGCGCAGATCGACGGCCGCGAACACGGACGCGAGTACAGTCTCGCGCTATTTGCGACCTTTCTGGCGGTCGAATTCAACGCCTTCACCCCGGAGGCCCATTTTCTGGTGCTCGCGCCGACGCAACCGGCGCAGACCGAGAACGCCCCCTATGCCGGTCTATGGGCCGCGCAACACATGGAAGCACTGCAGGCGGAAGGCGATTCCGCAACTCTGTTTGACGAGGCCGATGCCCTGATCGAAGCCCTGCGCCAAGCACCACCGACCCCGCCCACACCACCGCCCCGGCGACGCTGGTGGCGGCCCTTCGGCCGCTAGACGCTTCCGTGCCGGTGCGCGTCGCTCTAGAATCGTGGACCACCGAAGCCCCTCACCCGCCAAGGACCACACATGAAAATCCGCCTGCTACTGCTCTCCGCCCTCATCGCCTCTCTGACCGCTGGCTGCACCTGGGTCAAGCTAAGCCCGCAGGGCGAAGAGGCCCGCGTGCTGAAACCCAATCAGGTCAGCAGCTGCAAACCGATGGGCACAACGACCGTCCAGGTTGCCGCGAGCGTGCTCGGCATACCTCGCCCACAGCGCGATGTCGCACACGACCTGCAGGTCATGGCTCGTAATGCTGTGCAAAATGCGGGGGGCGACACCATCGTGCCAGAAGGTCTGCCGGTCGACGGCCGCCAGACCTTCGCCATGTACCGCTGCATCAATCCCTAATCCAAGGGGGCTCGACGCATGTCTGAAAACACCCTGGACGAGCAGGTTGACCGCCCCCTCGTCCAGGTCAGCGTGTTCTTCGACTATATCTGCCCATTCTGTTACATCGGCAGCGTGCGTCTACTGCGGCTCAACGAGCGCTTCGATCTGCGCGTCAACTGGATGCCGATCGAGATCCATCCCGATACGCCCGTAGAGGGCCAATCACTCGACGCACTGCCCTACGACACCGCCCAACGCCAAGCCATGAACCACGCACTGGCAGCCCTCGCCGCCGAGGAGGGACTTACCCTGCCGGCACAGCGACGCATGGCCAATTCGCACGATGCTCTGCGCCTTGCCGAAGCCGCCAAACGATTTGGTCGTGAGGCGTTCTATCGGCTACACCACGCGCTGTTTCAAGCCTATTTCACGGAGGGCCGAAATCTAGGCGACCTTGAAATACTGCGCACAGTGGCAAGTACATCCGGCCTACCCCAATCGCTGCCGGATGAGGCACGCAATGATCCCGAAATCACCCGCCATCTCGCACACTACAAGGCGCTAGCCAGCCAATACACGGTCAGCGGCGTGCCCACCTACGCGTTCGGCGACCAGCAATTGAACGGGGTACAGCCCCTGGCCACGCTGATCGCAACCGCCGACCGGATGGCCAAGGGAGAGGGCTGAATCTGACCATCCGGCAGATCGCGGCCATCCGCCTCTTTTAGGAGAGCCGCCCCGCTGTTAGAGTACGCCTCCGGTCCCCCATGCCATCGCGTTCGCGGTTGGCAGCGCATACCGCACAAACACCCGGACGCGTCACGCGACGCCCACCGTGCCCGTCACCGTTTTCACATGAAGAAGTCGACGCGATGCTGAGACTCGTTGCCTCGTTGTTCAATCTGCTATTCGGGATGTCGGTGCTGCTCACCGGCGTGGGCCTGCTCGGCTCACTGCTCGGCATCCGCGCAGGACTCGCTGGCTTCAGCAGCGAGGTAACCGGCGTGGTGATGGCGGCCTACTTCGCTGGCTACATTCTCGGCACCTATGTCTGCCCGCGCATCATTCGTCGCGTCGGACACGTACGCGCCTTCACCATCTTCGCCGCCCTCGGTTCGACCGTCGCCATTGCCCATGCCTTGTGGGTCAACCCCTGGTTCTGGGGCGCATTGCGCTTCATCAACGGTGCCGGCATGGTCGGGCTGTACATGATCATGGAAAGCTGGCTCAACTCCACGGTGACCAACGAGGGGCGCGGGCGACTGTTCTCCGTGTACGTGATGTCCACCCTGCTCGCCATGGGCCTCGGGCAATTGCTGCTGACGGTCGGTCCGGCACAAAGCTTCGTGCCCTTCGCCTTGGTATCCATGCTGTTTTCGTTGGGACTGATCCCGGTCGCCCTGACCCGCGTCCCGCAGCCCACACCTATTGAGCACCCGAGCCTACACCTACGCCAGCTCGTCGGCTTTTCCCCGCTCGGCACCGTCGGCACCCTGATCGCGGGCGTCACCAGCGGCACCTTCTGGGCCCTCGGCGCAGTCTTCGCCCACGGCATTGGCCTGGCGACTGCCCAAATCGGTGCCTTCATGGCGATCAGTATCGTCGGCGGCGCCTTCCTGCAATGGCCGCTGGGTAAGCTGTCTGACCGCTTCGACCGTCGAACCGTATTGCTGCTTATTTGTATCGGCGGCGCATTGCTAGCCACCGCCATCGCGCTGGTCAGCGCACGCAACCTGCCTTTGTTGCTGGCATTGAGCTTCGTCTACGGCGGCTTTTCGTTCACGCTCTACGGTGTCAGCGTGGCGCACATGAACGACCAGATCCGCGTCGAGGACATGCTCGAAGCTTCCAGTGGCCTGCTGATGCTTTATGGCATCGGCGCAGTGATCGGGCCGGTTCTCGGTGGTGTACTGATGTCGCGGTTCGGCAGCGATAGCCTGCCGCTATACCTCGCCTCGGCCTTCACACTGCTGACCCTGTTCGGCCTCTACCGCCGCCGCGTGAGCGATGCACCTCCGCTGGAGGAGCAGGGCGATTTCGTGCCACTGGTTCGCACCTCGCAGGCTGCCATCGAACTCTCGCATCCCGAGGCAAGCGCCGCCGAGGTCGAACCCATCGACAACCAGCACGCAGCCTGAGTCCACACTCAATGCGCGGCACGACGGCTCTGGATCCACTCCGCGACCGTCGTCGCCAACAGCGCGACGGCGAGCAGGGGTAACATCGGCCGTGCCTGCGAATAACCGCCGTCGTAGACGAACAGGGCCAGCGTGCAGCACAGACAAAGACCGGCAAAGACGCGGCGCGGATATGCGCGTAATCCGAATCCCCAGTGCCGCGCCCAAACGACGCCAATCCAGGCCGCCAGCCAACCACCGAATGCACCACCCAGCTCGTCCAACGGCCAGTGCGCACCCACTGCCGAGCGCGACAGGCCGATCAGCACGGCGAATCCCAGGCAGGTGCCGCGCCAGCCGCCGCCGCTGCGCGACAGCGCAAGCACTCCGGCGAGGGTGAAGATGGTGGTGGTATGGCCGGACGGAAAGGCGTTGGCGAGCAACCGGGGGCCGATCACATGGATCAGCTCCGGCGGCAACACAGCCGCTGGGCGCGGATGGTGTAACAGCGGCTTGAGCACGTCCACCCACAGCGTCGCCGGCAGCACGGCCAGAAATGCAGCCCAAACAATCTCCGGGTGGTGCCGGCACCAGGGCAGCAACAGCGCAAAGGCCACCACCGTGTCCCCATAGACCGTCACATTGGCCCATAGTACGTCGCCGGTTGCGGTGGGCAGGCCGTTGAGCCATTCAAAGACCGCCTCGTCCGCGCCCAGAACCACGACCAGCGCCGCCAGCAGCAAGGCGATCAGCGGCGGCGCCCAGCCCCACGGGCCGGCAGGTGAAACAGAACGCACGAGGGCGGTATCGAGGCGGATTGGATTCAAACGCGTATCCGTCACAGGGGTAAGCGGCAATTCCAACAATCCGCCACGGCTTTGGCAAGGTCAACCTTGCGGTGCGCCATTCCCGGCATGCCTTTGGTAAAGTGATGCCCCTTCGGGGCAACCCCCGCCGCAACCGCCAGGAATCGCCGTGTCGCGACATTCCCCCAATTTGAATGCCACTCAGGCCACCGCGCTATTGCTTGGTCTGGTTACGCTACTGCACATCATTGCCGGCGCCCGCGTGGGCCTCACAGGCGATGCTGCCCACTACGCCGTCTACGGCGCACGGCTCGCCTGGAGCTACTTCGACCACCCGCCGATGATCGGCTGGCTGCAGGCCACCATCGAACCATTCTCGACCGACAATCTGGCGCTGCGCCTGTGGCCGATTGCGCTGGGCACGGCCAGCGGCGCGGCCCTATACCGCCTCGCCCGCCAGCTCTATCCGGAGCGTAGTCCCTGGCTCGGTTTCGTTGCCGTGGCGGTCATGCAATCAGCGATCATCCTGTCACTGATGGGCATATCCATGCTGCCCGATGACCCTTTGCTACTGTTTTTCCTGCTCGCCGCCGGTGCCCTGCATCGAGCGTTGATCGAAGACCGGCCACGCGCATGGCTGTGGGTAGGACTGTGGTTCGGGCTGGCTGCGCTATCCAAGTACACCGCTGTTGCGCTGGTATTCAGCGCCGTCTGGTTGATGATCTCCGAACGGCGCTGGGCGCAACTGCGTACACCCTGGCCCTGGCTCGGCATTCTGATCGCACTGATCGCGATCCTCCCGGTGCTTGGCTGGAATGCCACCCACGACTGGGTATCCTTCCGCTACCAAATCCTGCACGTCAGCGACCCGGAACGGCACTGGCTGCTGGCCAATTTCGTGAAATCGCAGCTCATCCAGATTTTTTCATACTCCCCTGGCATTTATGTATTCGGCCTGATCGCGCTGATCCATGCCGTGCGCCGACGTCACGACCCACGCAATCGCCTGCTCCTCGCCATGGTCGTGCCGGTCTTCGTCATCATCGACGGCGCCTCCGGCACCAACGTCTCGCTGCCGCACTGGCCCGCAGTCGGTTGGGCGGTACTGAGCATCGGCATCGCCACCTGGCTGAGCGATCACCGGACTTCCCGCTGGCTTCAAGCCGGCGTGGTGTTTTCTGGCCTGTATTCCGTGCTGCTGATCGGCGTGCTGCTCAGTGAGCTGATTCACCCCTGGATCCCGTTCAAGGCCAACGCCTACCCCCTCGCCGACCTCTACGGCTGGCGCCGTGCTGCCGATCACGCCGAAATCTTGCGCGCGGCGATGGCGGAAACACCGGGGCCACGTCCCTTGCTCTACGCCGGCAACTGGTCCTATGCCAGCCACATCGCCTGGTATGCCTACCCGCAACCCGTACAGATCACCGACCACAAGATGCACCAGATGACGCTTTGGTACGGCAATGCCGCCGCCGGCGGGCGCGGTATCCTGGTGATCCCCCAGCAGTTCCACGGCCGCATCCCGACCTGGACCGCGAAGTTCGACCGCTGCACGCCCGCCGGTAATCTCCTGATCCCTCTGGAGCGCAAGATAGCAACCACCTACTATTTCTACCGCTGCGAGGGCTACCATGGATAGGCCCGCCGAAGACCCGCGCCGGGGGGCGCTCGCCCACTGGCTCGCCGGCATCGCCACGGGCACGCGCAACCTGCGTCCCGCCTCTGGCGACGCCAGTTTCCGGCGCTACTTCCGCTTGGATACTGACGCCGGTCCGCGCATTGCCATGGACGCGCCGCCAGCACAAGAACCGCTCGCGCCCTTTCTCGATATCTCCGTCCGCCTCGCCGCTGCGAATGTACGTGTACCGAAGATTTATGCCGCCGACCCCGCGCTTGGTTTTGCCTTACTCGACGACTTAGGCGACGTCCACTACCTCGACGTGCTCGACACGCACAGCGCCGATGTGCTCTACGGTGACGCGCTGGATACCCTCATCCGCATCCAATCCGCGCCCACCGATGGCCTGCCCGACTACGACCGCTCGCTGCTCGCACGCGAGATGGGGCTGTTCCCGGACTGGCTGCTCGACCGCCACCTTGGGCTTACGCTCAACCGCGAACAGCGCGCGCGTCTGGACGCCGTGTGCGAGACACTGATCGCCAACGCGCTGACGCAGCCGCAGGTCTTCGTACACCGCGACTATCACGCACGCAACCTGATGCGCATCGCCGATGGCAATCCCGGCGTACTCGATTACCAGGATGCCGTGTGCGGCCCCATCACCTACGACCTCGCATCCCTGCTGCGCGACGCCTATGTCACCTGGCCAGAAGTACGCGTCCATCGCTGGGCACTGAGCTACCGCGACCGCGCAGTGGCTGCAAAAATCTGCGGGCCAGTGGACGACGCCCGCTTCCTGCGCTGGTTCGACCTCATGGGTCTGCAGCGCCAGCTCAAGGTACTGGGCATCTTCGCGCGGTTGTGCCATCGCGATGGCAAACCGGGCTATCTCGGCGACCTGCCCCGCGTGCTCGCCTACGTCGAAACAGTCGCCCCGCGACACGCCGAAAGCATGCCGTTGGCCACGCTGATCGAAGACCTCGCATTGCGCACCCGTCTGGAGGAGGCCCGACAAACATGCGCGCCATGATCCTGGCCGCCGGGCGCGGTGAGCGCATGCGCCCGCTCACCGACACATGCCCCAAGCCCCTGCTGCGCGCCGGCGGCACACCGCTGATCGAACATCAGCTGCACCGACTCGCCGCCGCGGGCTACCGCAACATCGTGATCAATCTCGCCTACCGTGGTCACATGATCCGCGCCGCTCTGGGAGATGGCGCACAACTAGGTCTGCACCTGCACTACAGTGACGAGGGCGATCGCGCATTGGAGACCGGTGGCGGCATTCGTCATGCCCTGCCTCTGCTCGGCAAAGATCCATTTCTGGTGGTCAACAGCGATATCTGGTGCGATCACCCGCTTTTGCCGCCGGATATCGGCGATGATCTAGCGCATCTGGTAATGGTCGACAATCCGCCGCAACACCCGAGCGGCGACTTCCACCTGCACAACGGCCGCATCGACGATGCCGACGGCCCACGGCTAACCTTCTCGGGTATCGGCTACTACCGTCCTGAATTGTTCGCCGAAACTCCTGACGGCGCCTTCCCGCTTGCCCCGCTGCTGCGCACCGCAATGGTGGCGAAACGCATCGGCGGCGAACACCACCACGGCACGTGGTTCGATGTCGGCACGCCCGAGCGACTCAACGACCTCGACACCCGTCTACGAACCGGTAACATCCACGACCACCGTTCCCCCAGCAATCATCGGAGCTGAGCCCATGTCCTTCGACCCGGCGCGCGTCAGCGCCTCGTTCGCATTCGATCCCGACACCTTCGCGGGACTGCGCCGCGATTGGTTGACCTTGCTCGACTTAAGTGTCTTCGGCGAAGTGAAGTCCAGCAAGATCGGTGCGATCGACCGGTTGCGACGGCGCCTACTGGAAATCGGCGAGGGCCTGCGCTCGCTGACCAACGACCGACGCTGGATCCCACAGCCACGCGAACAGATCAAGGGCGCCATGGGTGCCAGTCTGAAGCTGCGCGACACGTTGCTCGGCCTCGAACGTGCGGCGCAGGTCGTGGATGGCGGTAACGACTTCCCCCACTTCGAGCATGCATTGCTGGATTTCCGCCAACGCCTACTGCAACTGATCGAGCACCACGAGGCCTTGTGGACAACGTTGTTAGAAGAGCAATACGACGAGGCCGCGAATCAGGACGATGAGGACGACTAATCGCCGCGCGTCGGCGAATTGACGCCGTACGTCGTGAAATGGCGACAGTTGCCGTCACCGATATGGCGCCCGCATGATGGAAGCCGACGGCCTGCAATTGCGCAGGCCTCGCTGACAATCGTCACCTCATGGAGGCTCCACAATGCAACAACGTCCGATGACACATACCCTGGCCACCTGGCGCCGGATTGCCCTCGGTGCAGGTCTGGTCCTCCCTTTGTCGGCCTTCGCCACCCCCGGATACTGGACCGACAGCGCCGGGCAGCTGGTGCATACCGGCAACGGCGATTGCGTGCGTACCGGCACCTGGAAGCTACCCGACGCCAACAGCAGCTGCGACGCCGATCTGATGCCCAAACCGGCACCGATGCCGGCCGCCATGCCAACACCCGCACCCGCGCCCATGGCCCCGCCTGCACCCAAAATCATCACGCTCAACGAACAGGCCAATGGCAAGTCGCACCTGGGCTTCAACAAGTACAAGGTCACCCCAAGCGAAGGCCTCCTGCTCGACGCGCAGTTCAAGACCATCGATCCGAACACCGTGCAGTCCGTAGTCGTCACCGGCTACACCGACCGTATCGGGCGCAAGGCCTACAACATGAAGTTGTCGGAAAAGCGCGCTCAGTCGGTAGCGGGCTACATTGAGCAGCATTACCAGATCCCAGCGGAAAAAATGACTGTGCTCGGTAAGGGACCGGCCGATCCCGTGGCCACCTGCACGGGCGTCAAAGGACGCGCCGCGTTGATCAAGTGCCTGGCGCCGAACCGTCGCGTGACGGTGGCGATTAATTGGGCCCATCAGGTTGTGCAGCACCCTGGGACCGAGATGCCCGCGCCGCAGTAATCCCCTCATCCGACCGGGGGCTATGCCGCTTAGCGGCAGCCCCCCCACCTTCTCCGGCCTACCCGCCTGCGCGCCACGCGCGCAGGCGATACCACCATAATCCCACCACCTCATGCGCGATCTCGGCCATCATGGTGACTGCCCGTGTCTGTGGGACCCAGCCCAGCGCGCCGCGCTGAGCCCAGCTGCGATTGATGAATCCCACCGGCGCCGGAACCGGCGACATGCCGGCCTGACGGAAGGCCCAGAGCGCCCGCGGCATGTGCCAGGCCTGAGTCACCAGCAGAATGTGTCTGATACCTAGCGGGAGGAGTATGTGCGCACTCTCATGTGCATTACCCCAGGTGCTGCGGCTGCGCGTGTCTTCCCAGCGTGCCTGCAGCCCGAATTCGTCGGACAGCACACGTGCCATGAGCTGCGCCTCACTGTCATGCTCGCCAAACCAGTCTCGGCCGCCGCTCACGAGGACCGGTAATCCACCTCGCCGCGCCAGATAGGCCGCATAGCGCACCCGTTGCAACGTCAACAAGGTAACGGCATCGCCATTGCCATAGGCCGGCGCTGGGCGGCTGCCACCGCCGATCACCACGATGGCCTGTACGTCCTTGGGTATCGTACGCAATGGCGGGTTGTGCGACTCCCAGAGACTGGCCAAGGGATATACCACTGCCGGGATGCTACCGGCATAGGCCAGACCGAAGCCGACGACGGCGAGTGTCCCGCCGATACGGCGACGTTGCAGGAGCAAAAGCAGCAGACCCAGCCCGAGCAGCAGCAGAGGACCCGCAGGCGGGAGGAAAAGCAGTTCCAATAAGGTTCTAGACCACATCCGGATCTCCATCGGCACGCGCTGGTTGCAGCCACGCGGTCAATTCCCGCGCCCGCATCGGGCGGGCAATGAGATAGCCCTGCAACGCCGGGCAACCGTTGTCGCGCAGGCATTGTCGTTGTGCCAGATTCTCCACCCCTTCGGCGATCACATCGATGCCCAGCTCTCGACCAAGCTGCAACACTGTCCTGACCGCCGCCAAGCTGCGCGGGTCGTCCGGCAGGCGTTGCACGAAGCTCTTGTCGATCTTGAGCGCATCAACGCTGGCCCGACTCAGGTAATGCAGGCGCGCATAGCCACGGCCCCAGTCGTCCAAAATCAAACGGTGCCCGGCCCCGCGCAGCTGCGACAGGACCTGTTGCTGTGCCGGCGAATCGTCGATCAGCACGTTCTCCAAAATCTCGAACGACAACCACTCTCGATGCCGTAGACCACTACGTTCGATGGCCGCGGCCACTCGCGCCGGGTAGGTCTGGTCCGAACATTGCGCCACCGACAGATTCACGGCAACGCGACGTGCATCCAGCCCTGCCACTTCCCATTCGCGGAGCTGGCGCAACACGGCGTCGAGTACCCAGTTGTCCATCAGGCGAACCATACCGACCGCCTCGGCAGTCGGCACGAACTGATCCGCACTGAGCAGACCCAGCTCCGGATGGCGCCAACGGATCAGCGCCTCCGTGCCTAGCAATCGCCCGTCCTCGCTGCTCACCACCGGCTGATAATGCATTTCGAGCTGATCTTCGACGCCTAGCGCATCGCGCAGATCGCGCTCCATCCCGAGCTGTTGCTCAGCGTGTTCGCGCATCCAGCCTTCGAAGACCACACAGCGATTGCGCCCGTCGGTCTTGGCATGGCGCAGGGCCCGGTCGACATTCTGTCGCAACACCTCAATCCGCTCGCCGTCGTCCGGAAACAAGGTAACGGCTACGCTCGCGGTCACGTGTATCTCGCACCCATCCACGTGATAAGACGGCGCCCCGAGCACCTCGACCAGCCGCGCACCCAACCGGACTGCCGATTCACGATCGGCATCGCGCGCGATCACCGCGAACTCATCGCCGCCAAGACGAGCCGCCAGTTCATCGCGACGAACGATCCGCTGAATACGCTCCGCCACCGCTTGCAGAATGCGGTCGCCCACGCTGTGACCCTGGGCATCGTTGATGCGCTTGAAGTGGTCGATATCGATAAAAAGCAGTGCAATACGGGTCTTCTGCAGTAGCAAACCGGCCAGATAATCGTCGACGCGGTGGCGATTCGCGAGGCCGGTCAGAGCGTCATGGTAGGCCAGATGGCGCACCTGCCGTTCAAGTTCGCGCTGTTCGCCCACATCCTGAAACACGGCCACGTAGTGGATCTTCCCGGACGCATCGCCATCGACCCTCGCGACCGAACCGGCCAGCGGGCACAGGCTGTCATCATCGCGATGCAGCAAGGTCTCCCCGCGCCAACGTCTCTGCTTGAGCAAGGCCTGCGTCATCGCGCGCGCCGTCGAGCGCCGACGCCCCCACGGCAGCAACGTATAGGCGCGACGGCCCTCTAAATCCTGCTGCGGCACCCCCGAAATTCGGGCGAACGCCGGATTCGAAGAAACGATCCGCCAGTGCTCGTCGAGAATCACAATCGCCTCGGCAGAACTGTCGACCGCACGTGTATTGAGCTCAAGTCGCAAATCACGACCCACATTTTCGGCGGCGTAGGCAATGTCATGGCTGATTTCTGCGAACAGATCATGGAAATGCGGATCGTCGAGATATTTCGACGGCAGTAATACCGTCAGGATCGCCATACCTCGCTCGGACGGGTGCAATGGAAATGCTGCCAAGCTAACCTCGGAGGCATTCGCATCGGGGGCATTCACAAGCGTCGAAGTAGCCGGTAAATTTTCGACACCAACCCGCTGGGCCAGCTCGAAAAACACGCCATGCGTGACCCGCTCGCCGGGTTCATACGCCACATTCGTGTCGAAACCCGCCACGGCCCGCACCTGCAACCCACGAGTACCCGATTGCCAAACACCGATCCAGGCACTATTGATCGGAGTTTGTGCGACCAGTAGAACACAGGCTTCGCGCCACAGCGTCTCCAGGTCCGGACGACGGGCAATCAGTTGATTGACTGCACCGCTTGCCCGGTAATACTGCGTCATGCGCCGCAACGCGAGTTCCGTGGCATTCGCCCGTTCCGAGGCTGCGCGCGTGCGCGCGGCCTCGGAACGGGCGCGCACCCCTAGGCGGATAAAGAAATAGAGCAGCGGCAAGCCCACCAGCGTGGTCGTGATCGCGGTGGTAATGAAGACTGCGGCGGGCACATACCCCGTCAGTATCCAGAAGACCCAGGGCGCGATGATTTCCGCGCCGATCAGTGCAGCGGCAAGCCCGAATGCCAGCAGCCAGCTGCCGGGTAGGCTGCGAGGCGTCGCGCTCGGTGAGGTCTCTGGCATCGTGCGGCTCACCTTGTCGATCGACTCGCCGGCCGAACGCATGGACCCACACGGGGGAAAGACATACTCAGAGCACGCCGCTCGCCTGTTGATCGGCATGATAGGAAGATCGGACCAGCGGACCACTCGCCACGTGCGAGAAACCCATAGCCTCGCCCACGGTACGCAAATAGTCGAATTCGGCGGGTGGAACGAAACGGCTAACCGGCAGATGGTGCCGCGAGGGTTGCAGATACTGGCCTAGGGTGAGCATGTCGACCCGATGCGCGCGCAGATCGCGCATCACCGATTCCACCTCGTCCAGGGTCTCGCCCAGACCGAGCATCAACCCAGACTTGGTGAGCACCTCCGGGTGCGAAGCCTTGAAGCGGTCAAGCAGGGTCAGAGACCACTGGTAATCCGCCCCCGGCCGAGCCTGCCGGTACAGACGCGGCACGGTCTCCAAGTTGTGATTGAACACGTCGGGCGGCGCCGTCGACAATGCCGTCAGCGCGGGTTCCAAACGTCCGCGAAAGTCGGGCACCAGCACCTCGACCCGCAGCAGCGGGTTGAGTGCGCGTGCGCGCGAGACGCATTCGGCGAAGTGACCGGCGCCGCCATCGCGCAGGTCATCGCGGTCCACCGAGGTGATCACGACATAGCGAAGCCCCATCTCTCGAATGGTTTTCGCCAAATGTTCCGGCTCTTCCGTATCCAGGGGGTTCGGACGCCCGTGAGCCACATCGCAAAACGGGCAACGGCGCGTACAGATGTCGCCCATGATCATGAACGTGGCGGTACCATGCTCGAAGCATTCGCCGAGATTCGGGCAGGAGGCTTCCTCGCACACGGTATGCAACGCATTTTCGCGCAGCACCCGCTTGAGGCGTTCCACGCGAGGGCCGCCCGGCACCTTGACCCGAATCCAATCCGGCTTTCGCGCCGGGCGCTCCGTGGGCGCGATTTTGATCGGAATACGCGCCATTTTTTCGGCACCACGCTGTTTATGGCCGCGTTGCGGCCCCCCCTTGGCGATCTCGCTCATGCCCTGTCGGTCCCATCGTCGGTGTTAACTAAGGCCGCAGTGTACCCCAGACGATGCGCCAGCCGCTCGCCCAACGCCTGCCCTGCAGCCCACACGTCCAACGCGATGCCGCAGTCGGCAAGACTCACCACCTCAAGCCCGCGATAACCACAGGGATTGATGCGGGCAAAGGGTGAGGCATCGAGATCGACGTTGAGGGCAAGCCCGTGGTAGCTGCAGCCACGGCGCACCCGTAGACCCAGGGCCGCGATCTTACGCCCGTCGACATACACGCCGGGCGCATCGCGACGACCCACCGCCGCGATGCCATGATCGGCAAGCAGATCAATCACGGACCACTCCAGATGCTCCACCAGTGCACGTACACCGATGCGTAGGCGACGCAGGTCGATCAGCGTGTAGATCACCACTTGCCCAGGTCCGTGATAGGTCACCTGCCCGCCGCGATCACTTTGCACCACGGGGATGTCACCGGCATCGAGCACATGCTCGATGCGACCGACCTGCCCCAGGGTGAACACTGGCGGATGTTCCACGATCCAGAATTCGTCGGCAGTCTGCTCGTTGCGGGCGTCGGTATAATCCTGCATGGCCTGCCAGACGGCGCAATAATCGCGCCGCCCCATGTAATGCATGCTCAGCTGAGGCATGCGCTAGAGCGCCATCGTGACCAGTTCGCAGGCGGTGAGGGCCCGGTAAATGGCATCAAGCTGTGCACGGTCGGTCGCCTCAATGGTCACGGTCATACTCAGATAGCGCCCACCGCTGCTGAGATTCTCGCGCACGGCTGTCTCGTCGATCTCCGCCACATGCTCACGAATCAGCGCCAGCACACGCACGCGGAATTCGGGCAGCGCGGGCCCGAAGACCTTGATCGGGAAGCTGCATGGAAACTCGAAGGGCGTTTCGTCGGCACCCGGCTCTTGCGTACTCATGCGCAATCCCCCCCGTCCGCAGTTCCGCCTTGCAGGCCTGATACCAATCAGCCATCCGCCGCCAGATCGGGCCGGGCCGACCGGCGCCGACCAGCTCGCCATCCAGCCGCGTCACCGCCATGACCTCGCGCGTCGAACTGGTCAGCCATATCTCGTCTGCCGTCCGCAGCGCCTGTTCGGACACCGGGCGCTCGGCCCAAGGCAAGCCATGACGCTCGGCCAGCGAAAGCACGAGATCCCGGGTCACGCCCGGCAGTAGCATCGCACTTTTGGGCGGTGTCACGAGCACACCGTCGGTCACGATGAACAGACTGCTCGCGCTGCCCTCCAGCACCTCACCATCGCGTACCAAAATCGCTTCGTCATCACCGGCATCCAGCGCCGCCTGCCGCAACAGCACGTTGGGTAGCAGCGTGATCGCCTTGATGTCGCAGCGCGCCCAGCGCGTATCCGCCATCACCCGCGCCGAGGCACCCGCCTCAACCCGCACCGGGTCCGGTGCATGCAGCGGACTGGCCATGGCGAACACCGTGGGTTTGACCTCCGCTACCGGAAAGGCATGATCGCGCTTGATATCGGCACCCCGAGTTACTTGCAGATAGATACCGTGATCGCCGGCGCCGGCCTCATCCACCAACGTCTGCAACAAATCGCGCCAAGCCGCACGGTCGCACGGGTTGGCAATACGCACTGCCGCCAAACTCGCATCCAGGCGATCGAGGTGTGCCATCAACCGAAACAGATGACCGCCATAGGCGGGGATCACCTCATACACACCATCGCCGAACAGGAATCCCCGGTCCATGACCGAGACACAAGCCTGCTCAATCGGGAGGAAGCGACCATTGAGATAGACGAGACTCACGCGGCCTCCCGGTTATTTGTGGGCGAACCACTTGAGCACGGTGTCGCGTACGCGCTGCCACAGATTGCCGCGCGGATCGGCCTCCAGTGCCACCAGCGGCACCTGGGTCACAAGCTTGCCGGCCAAGCTGACCTTGACCTCGCCAACGGCCTGCCCCTGGCTGATCGGCGCCTGCAACGACGGGTTGAGCGTCATTTCCGCCTTAAGGTTGTGATAGTGGCCCGAGGGTACCGTCACATAGAGGTCCTGCATCAGGCCAAGCTTGACGTGCTCGTGCGCACCGCCCCAGACCCGAGCCGAGTCAAGCGCCTGACCGGCGCTGTAGAGTTTATGGGTTGAAAAGAAACGGAAGCCGTAGTTGAGCAGCGCCTCGGAGACACGTGCGAGATTGATATAGTTCTGCTCACTAGAAGCCTTGGGCAGATTCACGCCCATCACCACCGCGATCAGGCGAGTACCGTTGCGTACCGCCGAAGAGGTCAGGATGTAGCCAGCCTCACTGGTATAGCCAGTCTTGAGTCCGTCCACACTGGGGTCGCGCCAGAGCAACTTGTTGTAGTTGTACTGCTTGATGTTGTTCCAGGTGAAGGATTTCTCGGAAAAGTAGTGATAGTACTCGGGGAACTGGCTGATGATCGCACGCGACAACTTGGCCAGATCCATCGCCGAGGTATAGAGATCCGGTTCTGGCAGCCCATTGACGTCGGAATAGTGGGTGTTGTTAAGACCCAGCTGCTTGGCGTAGGCATTCATCAGCGACACGAAGGCGCCGGTGGTCCCGGCTACGCCCTGTGCCAACGCCACCGCGGCGTCGTTGCCGGAAGGAATCAGCAAGCCCTGCAACAGCTCCTTGACGCTCACCGAGGAACCCGGATTCAGGAACATGCGCGAACCGCCCTGACGCCAGGCTTCGTCACTGACATGGAATTTGGTGTCGAGATGAATGCGTCCCGCCTTGAGGTCCTGAAATACCACATAGGCGGTCATCAATTTGGTGGTGCTGGCTGGCGCGCGACGTTCATCGGGGTTCTTCTCCGCCAGAATCTGTCCGGTCTGATAATCCATCAACACATAAGATTTCGCGCCAATCGGCGACATCGGCGGTACCGGTACGGGCAGCGATGGCACCGATGGGCTGGGCCCGGCTGACGGCGCAGCGAGGCTCAGACCGGAGAACAGGCTGGCGAGAATGAAGACCAATGAGCGAAGCACTAGACGCATATCAAGAGACCTTGGGCGAATGAACGAGGGAGGATGCATATCGGGGCCTGCGATTCTAACCCCGGCACCGCGATTACGAAACGCCGGCGCGTAAACTTCACTCCACGCCAACCTGGAAATGTTGGATGCCCAGCACGCTCATCCGTTGAGCGACGGCATCGGCAGCCGCCACGTCGGCAAGCGGGCCGAGGCGCACGAAATACAAGGTCTGGTTCGGCCCGACTTGACCGGATTGGATGATCATCGGCCCCAAACCACGCAGCGCCAGTTTGGCCTGATAGCGTTTGGCGTTGGACAGATTGCCAAAGGCACCCACCTGAATATAGATATGCGGCGTCGGTCCTCCATGCGCGGCATCGAGCGGGGGCGGCGGGTCGGCAGCAGGGTTGTGGGGATTGATTGCCTGCACCTCGACCAGCGCGGTGCCCGGGCCGATCATGCCAAGTCGGCTGGCGGCCGTGTAGGAAAGATCGATGATGCGGTTGGCGACGAAGGGGCCGCGGTCGTTGATCTCGACCGTCACCTTTTTACCATTCTCTAGATTAGTAACCCGCACCCAGGTGCCAAGCGGCAGTACCTTGCTGGCGGCGGTCATCCCGTACATATTGTAGGGCACACCGCTGGCGGTGAGCTTGCCGTGAAAATTGGGGCCATACCACGAGGCGATGCCGCGCCGCGAATAGTCATGCGCGGTGGGCAGAACGTAATAGCGCTTGCCAAACACCACATACGACTGACCACCGCCGGAGGGCGCCGGAGATCCGGAGCGGCTGGGTGGCGGCAGGCTGGCGCAGGCGGACAACAACAACGCCAGCGCGGCCACCGCCACGATACGCAGCGGCCCGACGCGCAGTTTCATGGCGCGTGCTTGTCGGCGACCTCCGCCGCCCTCGCCTGCTGCTGGTAGGCGCTCTGAATCGCCTCGCTAAGCTGGTAAACCGCCATCGCGTACAAGGCACTGATGTTGTAACGCGTAATCACGTAGAAATTCTGCCCCGTGACCCAGAACTCAGGGTCATGAGCGGTTTCCAGACGTACCCAGGCATACAAGTTCTTGCTGGCCAGTGGTTTGTCCAGCCTGACGCCAGCCGCATGCAGTGCTGTAGGCATCAGGCTGGGCTTGAGGCCACTCGACAGAGCCTCGACACCACGACCGTCGATCCGTGCTCGCTCGGCAACGAAGCCACCCGCCTGCCAACCATGCCGGGCGAGATAATTGGCAATACTGCCGATGGCATCGACCGGATCGTTCCACAGATCACGCTGACCATTGCCGTCGAAATCCACTGCGTAGTGCCGATAGCTGCCGGGCATAAATTGCCCCTGCCCCATTGCGCCAGCATAGGAACCCTTGGGTTGCAGCGGATCGATGCCCTCGTCGCGCGCGAGTAGTAGAAACTGCGCCAACTGACGGCGGAAGAAATCCGCCCGCGGCGGGTAGTCGAAACCCAGTGTGGCCAGGGTATCGAGCACCGGGAACCCTCCCATCCGGCGACCGTAAAAACTTTCCACACCGATGATCGCGGTAACCACCTGTGGCGGCACGCCATAGGTTTTTTGCGCCCGCTCAAGTGCCGCATGGTGCTGTCGCCAAAAGGTCACGCCCTCACGAATCCGCTGTTGCGTGAGGAAAATCCGGCGATATTTGTACCAGGGCAGAGATTCTGCGGGCCGCTTCATTGCCGCGATTACCGCCGGTTGGGGCTCAACCTTGTCGAACAGATGCTCCAGATAAGCCCTGTCGAACTTGTCTTGCGTGACCATCTTCTGGATGAATGCCTGAACCTGCGGACGTTGCGCGAAGCCGCTATCGGCAGCCCAGGCAGCGGGCAGGCAACAGGTCATCAGGGTAAACAGCGCGGCTAGCCAGTGGCCGGAGCGCCGGTGGACCGGGGCGGGAATCGAACGGTTCAATGGGCCACCAATCTGCGATGAGAATGTATACCCATGAGCATACCGAAAGCGGCCAGGATGGTCACCATCGAGGTCCCCCCGTAGCTCACCAGCGGCAGCGGCACCCCCACCACCGGCAATAGACCGATCACCATGCCCACATTCACGAACACGTAGACCGAGAACATCATGCTCATGCTACCGGCAACCAGTCTGGCGTAGGTATCCTGGGCACGCAGGGCGATATCCAAACCACGCAGCACGATAAAGACATAAAGGGCCAGCAGGACCAGCACACCGATCAGGCCGAACTCCTCGCCGAACACCGAGAAGATGAAATCCGTGGAACGCTCTGGCAGGAAATCAAGCTGTGCCTGCGTGCCGTTGAGCCAGCCCTTGCCGTAGACACCGCCCGAACCCACCGCGATCATCGACTGAATGATGTGATAGCCCGCGCCGAGAGGATCGCGCTCCGGATCGAGAAAGGTCAGTACGCGATCACGTTGATAGCCATGCATGAAATGCCAGATGACCGGCAGCGAGGCCAGACCCAGCAGTGCGAAAGCCGCCATGGTGCGATAGCGCAAGCCGGCGAAGAAGATCACGAACGCGCCGACCATGCCCACGAGCAGTGCCGTACCGAGATCCGGCTCCTTGGCGATCAGCAGCACCGGCAGCAATACGATCACGCCTGCGGTCGCCAACTGACCGGCACTCGGCGGCAACGATCGTTCGGCAAAGAACCAGGCCAGCATCATGGGCACGGCCAGTTTCATGACCTCCGAGGGCTGGAAGCGCATGAAGCCCAAGTCCAGCCAGCGCCGTGCCCCCATGCCGACCTGCCCTACGAGCAGCACGGAAACCAGCAACACGAGACCGCCGAGGTAAATCCAGGGCGCCCACTGGCGCAGACGCTCCACTGGGATCTGTGCCACCAGGAACATCACCAGCAAGGCGATCAGCAGGCGAGTCGCCTGCCGAGTCACCATGCCTGTGTTTTCACCGCTGGCGCTGTAGAGAATGAACAATCCCGTGCCGATCAGCGCCAGCAGCGCCAGCAGCAGCACCGGATCGAAGTGCAGACGCCGCAACCAGTGTGAGACGCCTGTATCCATACCCTGATGCCTCACGAAGCGCCCCCCGACGGCACGGACGTCACCCGGTCCACCGGCTCGGTGTGTTGCAGGTCGAGCTGCGACGGCAGATCAGACTTGAGTACCAGCTGCCCCCCACGCGTCTCGGTATTGTGTTGCAGGTAATACTCGATCATGCGTCGCGCGACGGGTGCCGCACTGACGTCGCCGCCGCCGCCATGCTCGACGACCACGGCAACAGCAATCAACGGATGGTCCGCCGGCGCGAAAGCGATGAACAGACCGTTGTCGCGCAGGCGATAGGGAATCGCACCCTCGCGGGCGTTGTCTGAATGGATATGGGAAGTCACCTGAGCGGTGCCTGTTTTGCCTGCGACGACGTACTCGAAACCACGGAACTGACGATAGGCGGTACCGTCCGGACGCTGCGTGACATTGCGCATGCCGGTGAGCACCGCGCGCCAGTACGCCGCATCCTTGAGGCGAATCGGCGACTCGGCCTCAGGCAAACGCGTCTGTATGTCGCGCGTCACCGGATCGCGTACCGCGCGCAACAGACGGGGTCGAAAACGCTCGCCATGCATGGCCAGTGCCGCCGTGGCATCGGCGAGCTGCAACGGCGTCGTCAACACGAAACCCTGGCCGATGCCGGCCACCACGGTATTGCCGGGATACCAGACCGTGTTCTTGGCGCGCCGCTTCCAGGCCGGCGTCGGCAACAGACCGCCCATTTCGCCGCTGGTATCGATCCCCGTCTCCCTGCCGAGCCCAAAGCGCGACAGAAAATCGTGCATGCGATCGATGCCAAGACCAAAGGCCAGACGGTAGAAGTAGACGTCGACCGACTGGGTGATGGCCTTGGACACATCGGTCATACCATGACCGTAGCGGTTCCAGTCCCTGTATTTGCGCTGGGCCGGATCACCCGGAATCTGCCAGTAAGGGCCGCAGTAGATACGTTCGTCTACCGTGACCACGCCATCATTCAGGCCGGCCAAGGCCATGAAGGGCTTGATCGTCGAGCCAGGCGGATATTGTCCGGCGAGTGCGCGGTTGAACAGGGGACGCCAAGGATTGTTACGCAACGACTCATAACGCTTGCGCGAAATGCCGTCGACGAACCAGTTCGGGTCGTAGCTGGGCGCACTCACCAGCGCCAGTACGTCGCCATTGCGCGGATCGATTGCCACCGCAGCGCCCTCGCGCCCCGCCAGCGCTTGTTCGGCAACCGACTGCAACCCGGCGTCCAGGCTCAGAATCAGATCGTCGCCGGGTATCGGCGGCTGATGCGACAACACCCTAATCTGACGCCCTTTGGCATTGACCTCGACTTGATCGTAGCCCACACGACCATGCAGACGCGCCTGATAATGGGCCTCGATACCCGTCTTGCCGTAATGCGAGGTGCCTTCGTAATTCGCCGCATCGACCTGTTGCAACTCGCCGACATCAAGACGACTGACGTAGCCGACGGCATCCACCATCGCCCCACCGAACGGGTAATAACGCCGCAACCGGGCCTTGATGTCCACTCCAGGGAAGCGATAGCGCTGCACCGCGAAGCGGGCCACCTCCTCCTGACTGAGATCGAAGCGCAGCGGTACGGTCTGGAACGGCCACTTCTGGCGCATTGCCTGCCGAAAACGCCTGATGTCATCAGGTGTGAGGGCGACGACCGACTTGAGCGCGTCCAGGGTCCGATCCATGTTCGGCACCTGCTCCGGGGTCACGTCGAGGCTGTAGGAGGGGACGTTTTCCGCCAGCAGCACCCCGTGGCGATCGTAGATCAGACCGCGCGGCGGCGGGATCGCCACGATGTGCACCCGATTGTCATGCGACAAGGTGGCATAGTGCTCATGATCGATCACCTGCAGATAGATCAGGCGGGCGGTCATGGCCCCGTAGAGGCCAATCACCGCCAATCCCATCACCACAGCGCGCCAGGCGAACTGACGTCGCTCCTGGCGCGGGTCCCTCAGGGACTGTCTACGCGACACCGCACTCCGCCCCTCGGCTCATGACCGACTCAACCCTTGGCGCGCGCAGCGCTGGCCAGGATCTCGGCACGCGCAGCCTCCAGCCCTTGGATACCGTCAACCTTGACCCACTTACCGACCTCCAGCGCCTTGTACTGTTCGAAGAAATGCTGAATCTGGCCGAGTAGAAACTCGGGCAGGTCCGCAGGCGACTGGATGTGGGCATAGCCGGGATACAGCTTGTTGACCGGCACCGCGATGATCTTCGCATCCGGACCTTTCTCGTCGGTCATTTGCAGCATGCCGACGGGGCGGCAGCGGATCACGCTGCTGGCATAGAGCGGGATCGGCGTGACCACGAGCACATCCACCGGATCGCCGTCCTCAGACAAGGTGTGCGGAATGAAGCCATAGTTGCAGGGGTAGACCATCGAGGTCCCCATGAAGCGGTCGACCATCAAGGCGCCGCTGTCTTTATCAATTTCGTATTTGACCGGCGGAGCAAGGGCCGGGATTTCGATGACCACATTGAAGTCGTCGGGCAGGGCTTCACCGGCCGGCAAATTGGCGAGATTCATGTTTGTCCTCAAGGCGTAGTAATGGATGGTTTGCCATTCGGGGGGGGGTCGCAGAGCGCACGAGAGTGCCCATCGTTCCCCCCGGAACACGCTATCGCGCATGGCGCCGCCCATTATACCTGCCAGGCGCCTTGCTTGCGTGGTCACCGGCCAGCCGGTATAAGTGGCGCCCACCATTCACCATTTATACGGCAGAGGTTCGTGCGCCATGAGGATCGTACTCTTGGGAGCGCCCGGTTCGGGCAAGGGCACACAGGGCCAGAAATTGGTCGAGCGCTATGGCATTCCGCAGGTTTCCACGGGTGACCTGCTACGCGCCGCGGTCGGCGAAGGCAGTGCGCTCGGACGCGAGGCCAAGGGCTTTATGGACGCCGGACAACTGGTGCCGGACAGCGTTGTTCTCGGGATGATCCGCGAGCGCCTGGCCCGCCCGGACGCTGCGCAGGGCTACATTCTCGACGGCTTCCCGCGCAATCTCGCCCAGGCCGAAGCGCTTGACGAGATGCTGACCGAGACCGGTCAGCCGCTGGATCTCGCCCTCCTCATCGACGTCGACATCACCAGCCTCAAGCAGCGCCTGCTCGGGCGCCTCACCTGCAGCGACTGCAGCACGGTGTTCAACACCTATACCTCGCCCCCCCGTCGCCCCGGCATCTGCGATCAGTGCGGCGGTACACTGATTCATCGTGCCGACGACAACGAAGCAACCATCGACAAACGCCTCGGCGTCTACGAAGCACAAACCAAGCCACTGATCGAGTATTACGCTGGAGACAACCGCCTGCGGCGGATCGCCGGCATTGGCGACATCGACACCATTTTCGCCGCCATCACCGCCGATATCGACGCCAGGCTGTCGCAGCAGACGGCGCGCTAAGCGGTGCGGCAGCTTTGCGACGGCGGGCTGCCCGCAACGCGCCGATGCGACTGAGGCCACTCGCCGGCATCGCGCTGGCGATGGCGATGTTGCACGCCGCCGGCGCTTGGGCAGCCGGCGGCGAGATCGGCGAATGGGCCCTCTGCCCCCTGGAACCCCGCATACCCGTGCCACGGTACGGCGACGACCTGGTCCACGTCCTCGCCGACCGCGCCTTGCTCGACCCGCACGGCGTCTCCCGGCTGGAAGGCCGCGTGCAACTGACCCGTGGCGACCAGACCCTGCTGTCCAACGCGCTCAACTTCAACAATGACACCCAGCTTGCCGTCTCGCCGGGACCACTGACACTGGAAACACCGGACATGAAGGTCGCAGGCGGTCATGGCCACTACGATTTCGGACACCAAACCGGCACCATCGATCTCGCCCGCTATCACCTCTATCCCGCGCACGCCCGCGGCGAAGCGGCGAGCATCCACCGGCTCGGCCCTGCCCGGACCGCACTCAGCCAGGCGACCTACAGCACCTGCCCCATCGGCCATCGCGCCTGGCAGTTGTCCGCAAGCGAAGTGCACCTCAACCAAGCCGCCGGGGTAGGCACCGCGCGCGACGTACTGATCCGCTTCAAGGGCGTACCCATTCTCTACACCCCTTATCTCAGCTTTCCGTTGAGCAATCACCGCAAATCCGGATTGCTGCCACCGGTCATCGGGCAGACTACGAACGCGGGCTTCCAGTACCAGCAGCCGATTTACTGGAATATCGCGCCGCAAGCAGACGCCACATTCACACCGGAAATTTTCAGCACGCGCGGCTTCGGCCTCGGTACCCAGCTGCGCTATCTCGGCACACGCAGCCGCAGCGAACTGAACACCAACTACCTGCCTTACGATCGTCTGTTCGGCGGCTCGCGCTATCTATTTTCGTTCCGTCAGCAGGCCAGTCCGGCGCAGAACTTATCGACCTACATAGACTACAGCCGCGTTTCCGACCCCAATTACTTCAACGATCTGGGCACCACCCTGCGGAACGTGGACACCACTTTTCTCGGTCAGGGTGCGGGGATGAGCTATTACGGCGACCGCTGGTCGCTGTCGACCATCGCCCAGCAATACCAGGTGCTGGACCCTGCGCTGCCGGCCAACGCGGCCCCCTATGCGATCCTGCCGCAGATCGACTTCAACGCCCATCTGCCGACACCCGCCGACGGACTGCAGATCAGCCTACGCTCGCAATGGTCCCGCTTCGTCCGCCCGGGCAGCGTAATCGGCAACCGCCTGGACTTGATGCCCACCGCCCGCCTGCCGCTAAGCGGCGCGGCCTGGTTTCTCACGCCGACCATGTCCTACCGCTACACGGCGTACCGGCTGCAGAATCAAATTCCCGGCGAACCCGCAAACCCCACCCGCAGCCTGCCCATCGCAAGTCTCGACGGCGGTCTGTATTTCGAACGCACTGCCGGCGCGCATACCCTGCAGATCCTTGAGCCCCGGCTCTTCTATCTCTATGTGCCCTACCAGAATCAACAGGCCCTGCCGATCTTCGATACGACCTCGTTCCCGTTGTCCTTCAGCCAGATGTTCACGGACAATCGCTTCGTCGGCGCCGACCGCGTGAGCAACGCCAACCAGCTCACAGCGGCCGTGACCACGCGCTTTATCAATACCGACACCGGCAACGAACTGATGAGCGCGAGCATCGGCCAGATCTTCTATTTCCAGCCCCGGCTGGTTACCCTGCCGGGGCAACCCGTCGATACCGCCCAGCGCTCGGACTACGTCAGCCAGATCAACGTGGCCATCGCCCGAAACTGGTGGGCCAATGCCGGCATCAACCTGAACCCGACAACACACACCGTGGATACCGCCACCTTCAATGCGCAATACCGGCTGTCGCAGGACCAATTGATCAACCTAGGCTATCAGTACTATCGCAATCAGTATGACCAGGCGAGCCTTTCGTTCGCCTGGCCGCTTACCCGCCACTGGCAGTTGGCGACGAGCCTGAGCTACTCGCCACAGGACAAGCGTATGCTGCAGGCCTTTGCAGGCGTCCAATACGACACTTGCTGCTGGGCGCTGCGATTGCTCGCACAGCGCTACCTCACGACCCTCAACGGCAGTTACAATGAGGGCATCTCTTTCGAACTCGTCCTCAAGGGGCTGGGTAATCTCGGCACCCCGATCGGCACCTATCTACAACGGACCATTCCCGACTATGTACCTCCTGCCTAAACACCTTTCGCGCGCCATCGCGGCATCGTTCGCCCTGACCCTCGCGCTGGTTACCCTGTCACCGGCCCGAGCCGCCGACACTGCGGCCCCGCCGCCGCAGCTCATTGACCGCATCGTCGCCGTGGTCAACGAGGGGGTCATCACGCAGCGCCAGCTCGATGAAAAAACCGCCGAAGTGGCGCAGCAGCTGCAAAGCTCGGGTAACACACTACCCAGCCACAAGGTCCTCGAACAACAGGTGCTCAAGCGCATGATCATCGACGAGCTACAGCTCGAGACGGCCAAGCGAATGGGCATCAAGATCGACGACATGACCCTCAATGACACCCTCAACACCATCGCCGCCAACAACCAGATGTCGCTTGACGATCTGCGCAAGCGCGTAATCGCCAGCGGCCAGCCCTGGAAGCACTTCGTCAGAAACATCCGCGACCGGCTGACCATGCAGAAGCTGGAACAACGCGAGGTTGGCGACCGCGTGCATATCACCCACCAGGAAGTACGCGACTTCCTGGCCCAACACGCCAACCAACTCGATCCCGGCGTCGAGTATCACCTCGCGCAAATCCTCATTCCGATCCCCGGTGCAGCAGCCCCCAAACAGATCGAAGCCGCACTGAACAAGGCCGAAGACATCCGCAAACAGACCGAACAGGGCACGCCGTTCAGCAAGCTGGCGATTGCAGATTCGGCGGGACAAAACGCCCTCAAGGGTGGTGATCTCGGCTGGATGACCACCGACCAGATGCCAACCTATTTCGTGCGTACGGTCAACGTACTCAAGACCGGCGAGGTCAGTCAGCCGATCCGCAGCCCCAGTGGCTATCACCTGGTCAAGCTCCTGGGACTACGTGGCGGCAAGCAGATCAAGACCACCGAGTACAAGGTCAAACAGATACTGATCACCCCGAACGCCTTGCTCAGCAATACCCAGGCCAAGGCCAAGATCGAACGACTGCGCAATGAAATCCTGCATGGCGCCAGCTTCGCCAAGCTCGCTCAGGCCAACTCCATGGACCCCGGCAGCGCGGCCAATGGCGGCGACCTCGGCTGGCTCAATCCGGCGCAGCTCGTGCCACAATTCAGCAAGGTCATGGAGTCGCTGCCGCTGAACACGCTCAGCCAACCCTTTCACTCGCCGTTCGGCTGGCACCTGATCGAGGTCACCGGCAAACGCGCCGTCGACAGCACCGAGAAGATGCTGCACGCCCAGGCCCAGAACATCCTATACCAGCGCAAGCGCGCGGAAGCATTGAACATTTGGTTGCGCCGGCTGCGCGACGAAGCCTATGTGGACATCCGTCTCGACCAGGGCAGCGCAACCGCCAAGACAGGCGCGGCGTCCTGAGCGCGTGAGTACCACAACACTCGCGATCACCCCCGGAGAGCCAGCCGGGATCGGCCCCGATCTGATCGTCCAGCTCGCCAGCACCCGGCCTACGGACGACTGGGTCGTCGTCGCCGACCCAGCGCTGCTCGCGCGGCGCGCCAAATGCCTCGGTCTGGCGCTGGATCTGCAGCTCGTCGAACCAGGGCCCATACCCAGCGCACAGCCCGGCGCGCTGCGCGTGTTGCCGATCCCGCTAGGGCATCCTGAAGTACCCGGACGACTCGACACGGGCAATGCCGAATACGTCCTCGAAACACTGCGGCGCGCAACCGACGGCTGCCAGCGCGGCGAGTTTGCCGCGCTGGTCACCGGACCCGTGCACAAGGGCGTGATCAACGACGCGGGCGTACCCTTCAGCGGTCATACCGAGTTCCTCGCCGAGCGCTGCGGCGGCGTACACCCGGTCATGCTGCTCGCCGCCGGGCAATTGCGGGTCGCACTGGCCACCACGCACCTGCCGCTCGCCGAAGTCAGCGGCGCGATCACCGCCGAACGACTGACACGCGTGCTGCGTATCCTCGATCACGACCTGCGCGCGCGCTTCGGGCTCGCAAACCCGCGCATCCTGGTCTGCGGGCTCAATCCGCATGCCGGCGAAGGCGGTCACCTCGGGCGCGAGGAAATCGAAATCATCGCCCCGACCCTTGAGACCCTGCGTGGCGAGGGCCTGAATCTCGTCGGACCGTTGCCTGCCGACACCGTGTTCACCCCTCGACACCTCGAACATGCCGATGCCGTGCTTGCCATGTACCACGATCAAGGCCTGCCCGTGCTCAAATACGTCGGTTTTGGCCAGGCAGTGAATATCACCCTCGGCCTCCCCATCGTGCGCACCTCCGTGGATCACGGCACCGCGCTCGATCTCGCCGGCAGCGGCCGCGCCGAAACCGGCAGTCTGGCGGCCGCCATTGACCTTGCGGCCTTGCTGGGCAGACGCGCCGCGACAACATGAGCCACGTCCCGCGCAAGCGTTTCGGTCAGAACTTCCTGCACGATCAGCAGGTCATCGCGCGTATCGCCGCGGCCATCGCCCCCCTGCCCGATGACGTCCTGATCGAGATTGGCCCCGGTGAAGGCGCGCTGACGGCCGCGCTGCTTGCACGCATCGATCACCTCGACGCAGTCGAACTCGACCGTGACCTGCTCCCCAAGCTCCGCCGCCGCTTCGGCGAACGACTCACCTTGCACGCGGCCGATGCCCTGCGTTTCGATTTCGCCGCCATTGCGCCCCCCAAGGCCTGCGTGTTGTCGGCAACCTGCCCTACAATATTTCCACACCACTGATCTTCCACCTGATCGATGCCCTCCCGCAGGTGCGCGATATGACCTTCCTGCTCCAGCGCGAGGTCGTACAACGGCTGGCCGCCGCCCCCGGCAGCAAGTCTTACGGACGACTGTCGGTGATGGTGCAATACCGCTGCCGTGCCGAGGCCCTATTCGAGGTTGGCCCTGGCGCCTTCACGCCACCGCCCAAGGTCGATTCCGCATTGGTGCGACTGACGCCCTGGCCCGCACCGCCGCACCCAGCACGCGATGAGCGCCTGTTTGCGCGCCTGGTTGAGCAAGCCTTCTCGCAGCGGCGCAAGACTCTCGGACGAGGGCTGCGCGGCACGCTGGAGGCCGACGACTTCGTACGCGCGGACATCGATCCCGTGCGGCGCGCCGAAACCCTGTCGGTGGCTGAATTCGCACGCCTGGCCAACGAAATCCGAACTCGCCTCGATACGCAGGGTCAAAATCCATAACACGCCCCGTGGCGCGGCGAATACCCTGCGATCGACGACCGGGATTGGCCGGCGGACTGCTAGACTTGCAGCAACCACCTATCAGGGAGGCACGCATGTCGAATCCCACCCCGTTACACACCCTCACCGAGCAGGGCCAAAGCATCTGGCTCGATTACATCCGCCGCGACCTCATGAGTTCCGGCGAGCTCCAGCGCATGGTGACTCAGGAGGGATTGCGCGGCATGACCTCCAACCCCGCCATCTTCGATAAGGCCATTTCCGAGGGCAACCTTTACGATGAAGCCTTGCTCGACGCATATCGCCGCGACCCCAAACAATCATCACAGGAAATATTTTTCAAACTGGCGATAGAGGACATCTGCGCTGCGGCCGATCAATTCACCGAGGTTTATCGAAGCAGCGCGGGCCGCGATGGCTTCGTCAGCCTGGAAGTCTCCCCCGAGCTAGCCCACGACACCGACGCCACTGTCAACGAAGCGCTCGCCCTGCATGACAAGGTCAACCGCGCCAACCTGATGATCAAGGTGCCTGCCACGCAAGCCGGCTTGCAGGCCATCCGCCACCTTACCGAGGCGGGTATCAGCATCAACGTTACCCTGCTGTTCGCCGTGGCGCGCTATGTCGAAGTCGTCGAAGCCTATCTTGGCGGCCTGGAGGCGCGCCTGGACCGCGGCCTGCCGCTGGATGGCATCAGCTCCGTCGCGAGTTTTTTCGTCAGTCGTGTGGACAGCCTGCTGGATGCCCGCCTCGCGGCCCATCCGAACCCGGAAGCGCACGCGCTGCTCGGGCGCTGCGCCATTGCCAACGCACAACTCGCCTACGCACACTTCACGCAGATCATCGATAGTCCGCGCTGGCAGCGCCTCGCCAAGGCAGGCGCACACCCCCAGCGTCTGCTGTGGGCCAGCACCAGCACCAAGAATCCGGATTATCCACCGCTGCTCTATGTAGACGAACTGATCGGTGCGCACACCGTCAATACGTTGCCGCCCGCCACTTACCAGACACTGCTGAAACGCGGCTCCATACCCGCTGCCACCCTGCCTGGCGATATCGACGCGGCGAAGGCCTGTATCGCAAGCCTTACCACATTCGGCATCGACCTTGATGAAGCCACCGATCAACTCGAACGA
The DNA here is from genome assembly GCF_001753245.1 of Acidihalobacter yilgarnensis. Lineage (NCBI taxonomy): Bacteria > Pseudomonadati > Pseudomonadota > Gammaproteobacteria > Chromatiales > Ectothiorhodospiraceae > Acidihalobacter > Acidihalobacter yilgarnensis. The sequence continues at coordinate 2,761,542 of NZ_CP017415.1, forward strand.
GAAGGTGTTGCCTCCTTTACCGAGGCCTTCCACCACCTGCTTGGAGGCATCGCGACGCAGCTCGACCGCATCAAGGTTAAGGCATGAAGTCCGGCACGCCCTGCCACACGCTGGCCAATGCCGACCACCTCTATGCTGCGGTGGCCGAACGGATACTCGCACTTGCGGATGCCGCCATCGCGGCACGTGGTTGCTTTCATCTCGCGCTCGCCGGCGGCAACACCCCGCGCCGGCTATACGAGCGCCTCGCCGAGCATGAGAATGTCGAGTGGAACCGCTGGGAAATCTGGTTCGGCGATGAGCGCTGCGTCCCCCCGACCACGCGGACAGCAATTACCGCATGGCCTGCGAGACCCTGCTTGCGCGCGTGGCGATCCCGGCCAGTCAGATTCACCCGATGATCACCGGCACCGACTTCACCCCCGAACGCGTAGCCGCCGACTACGCCGACGCCCTGACCGCTCACCTGCCGCTGCACGCGGGATGGCCGATACTCGATGCCGTACTCCTCGGCCTCGGTCCCGACGGCCATACCGCCTCGCTGTTCCCCGGCACGCCCATCCTCGACGTACTCGACACCCCGGTTGCCGCTGTGCGCGTACCGCGACTGGGCGCTTGGCGCATTTCGCTGACACTGCCGGTACTCGAACACGCCCGTCACCTGCTGTTCGTGGTCGAGGGTGCCGGCAAGAGCGATATGCTGGCACGCCTGGCGCGCGGCCCCGCCGCTGACGAAGCGCCGCTGCCGGCCGAACGTGTCTCCGGCCCGAATGCCGAGTGGTATCTCGATGCCGCTGCACGAGGTAGCGCATGACGCTGCTGGCCGGCGATATTGGCGGCACCAAAACCTTCCTGGTGCTCGCGCGCACCGGCGATCATGGCATCGAACGCCTGCATGAGGCCCGCTATCCCAGCGCGACTTATAGCGATCTTGCATCCATGGTGTCCGACTTCCTCGCCACCGCCCCCGACGGCCCGCACGCGATAATGGGCGCCTGTTTCGCCCTGGCCGGACCGATCCAGGACCAGCATGATCGCCAGCAAGCGCAACTCACCAACCTGCCCTGGCGGCTCGACAGCGAAGATCTCCAGCACGCACTCGATATCCCTCAGATCCGCCTGATCAACGACTTTGCCGCCATCGGCCATGCCCTGGCGACACTGCCACCTAAGGCCCTCGCCACGCTCCAGGCCGGCCAACCGGACCCCACCGCGCCCAGCCTGGTGGTCGGCGCGGGCACCGGGCTCGGCGTGTGTACCTTCTGCCCCGGCGATAACGGCCCGCCACGCTTGCTTCCGGCCGAAGCCGGGCACTCGAACTTCGCCCCGGCGAACCTACGCCAGTTGCGCTTGGCCGAATATGTTCTCGCCCACGAGGGGCGCTGCACGCGCGAATATCTATGCTCGGGTGATGGGCTGCGGCGCGCCTACGCATTCGTCTGCGACGAGGCCGGTCTGGCGCCAGGTGCCGCGCTGGCAGCCCGCGATCCAGCCGCCGTCGTCGCCCAGGCCGCGCTGGCCGGCAGCGATCCGCAGGCCGTCGATGCCCTGAGCCTGTTCGTCGAGATCTACGCCGGACAAGCCGCCGACCTCGCACTCGCCGTGCTGCCCTTCGGCGGGGTTTACCTCGCCGGTGGCATCGCACCCAAGATCCTATCGCGGCTACGTGAACCCGACGTCATCGCCGCCTTCACTGATCGCCCACCGATGCAAGCGCTGCTGGAGGCCATGCCGCTACAGGTCATTCTCGACGAACACGCCGGTCTGGCCGGCGCACTCGAATGCGCGCGCCGGCTGGCCGAAACCCGCGTGAACAGTTAAGACCGATGCGCCCCGCACAGGTATAATGGCCGCATGACTACGACTCCCGATTACGCCATCCAAGTGGATGTTGAAACCGAATACCTATCCGGCGAGTCCGACCCATCCGGTAGCCGTTACGTATTTGCCTATACCATCACCATCCAGAATCGCGGTGCCCACCCCGCGCGCCTGCTTTCGCGCCATTGGCTGATCACCGATGCGGACGGCGCCGTGCAGGAAGTCCGCGGCCCCGGTGTAGTAGGAGAACATCCCCACCTGCGCCCCGGCGAGGCCTTCCGCTACACCAGCGGCACCCAGCTGCCGACCGCGGTCGGCAGTATGCAGGGCAGCTATCAGATGATCGCAGACGACGGCACACGCTTCGACGCGGAAATCAAACCCTTCGTCCTCGCCGCGCCGCGCACCCTACACTGACCGGCATGTCACTGCGCGGCGCCTATACCCTCTGGGCACCGATCTACGACGTCTTGCTGGCGCGGGGCACGCACGCGCTGCGTGCGCATAGCCTCGTGCGCCTCGGCGCTGAGCGCGAACGCGACATCTCCCTGCTCGGTATCGGCACCGGCCTCGATCTGCCTCACCTCCCACCGGGTAACCGCTATCTCGGTGTCGACCTCACGCCGGCCATGCTGGCGCGCGCGCGTCAGCGGGCGAAACAGCTAAACCTGCCCATCACGCTGCAGGTCGGAGACGTGCAACATCTCGATCTGTCAGATGCCAGTTTCGACACGGTCGTGATGCACCTCATCCTCGCCGTGGTGCCTGACCCGGTCGCCTGCCTGCGCGAGGCCGCGCGTATTGCCCGCCCCGGCGCGCATCTGCTGATCCTCGACAAGTTTCTAAGACCCGGTCACCCTGCGCCATTGCGTCGGCTTATCAACCCACTGATGCGCCGGCTGGCCACGCGCACCGACGTGGTGTTCGAAAACATCCTCGCCGACACGCCGAACCTGCGCATGCTCGAAGATCGCCCGGTCGCCGCTGGCGGCTGGTTCCGCGAGATCACGCTGGAGCGTACCTAACCTTGGCCGTGTATGCCGTCGGCGACCTCCAGGGCTGTCTGGACCCGCTCGAACGCCTGCTCGAAAAATTGCGATTCGACCCGGCCACCGACCGGGTATGGCTGGTTGGCGACCTGGTTAACCGCGGGCCGCAGTCGCTCGAAACCCTGCGCTTCGTACGCATGCTGGGCATAGCCGCCGTGTGCGTACTCGGCAATCACGACCTGCATCTCCTCGCGGTTGCCGAAAACGGCGATGGACTGCATCGAGGAGACACCCTGCAACCGGTCCTCGACGCGCCGGACGCCGCCGAGCTGCTGGACTGGTTACGTCGGCGCCCACTGCTGCACCACGACGCAACGCTCGGCTGGACGATGGTCCATGCCGGACTGCCGCCCGAGTGGGATATTCCACACGCACTCGACTATGCCGCTGAAATCGAGGCCGAACTGCGCACCTCTCCCGCGGCACTCTTCGCAAACATGTACGGCGACCTGCCCGACCGCTGGTCCGAAGATCTCGCTGGCATGGCACGTCGGCGCTTCATCCTCAACGCCCTCACCCGCATGCGCTATGTCGATGCCGCCGGCCGGCTCGATCATCGCTGCAAGGACGCTCCCGACGATGCGCCCACCGGGCTGACGCCCTGGTTCCGAGTTCCCGCGCGCCGTAGTGCCGATGCGCGTATCGTCTTTGGCCATTGGTCCACACTCGGCCTCATCAACGAGCCAGAGCTCCTCGCCCTCGATACTGGTTGTGTCTGGGGTGGCGCACTCAGCGCGGTACGCCTAGATCACCCGCAACGCCCGATCACCGCCGTCGTGTGTCCACAGGCCCGCCAGCCGCGCGGCCAACGCATCTGACGTGCCGGCAAGGACGCCATTAACCCCAGGCTAATTACTGGCAGCGCCACCGCGTCCCGCTCCAACGTCAGCTCACGGCTAAACGGCACTCGTCATACCAGCGTCTTCGCCGGCCAACAGAGCCATTCCCAGACCGATCAAGCCCAGTCAGAATCAATGTACGGCTTTATTGGCGCGCGACCGGAACCACCACCGGTGTCTCGCGCCGCCGCCAAATCTCGCCATAGGCCGAATACCCGAGATAAAGCGCAAGGCTGCCGACCACGATGACACCCCCCATCAGCATCCCGCTTGTCGGCCTTTCCCCCGTACCTAACCAAACCCAGAGCGGGCCGAGTACAGTCTCCATGAGCATCACGAGGCTCACGTTCGCAGTCAACGTATGACGTGAGGCCAATGAAAGCGAGAAAAACGATACGGGTAAGATCACGATACCCGTAATCGCAATAAACCCTATATTTCCTTGCAGCGCTGCGGCCGGCCCAATGATGAACAGCGCGGCAACGCCCGACAGAAGCGCCCCCACGCCGACCGTCAACAAGATAGGTGCCTCGGGATTCCGACGAATCGAAACAAAGGTGAGCGCAAGACTTATCGCGACACCCAGACCCGAGACGGCTCCAAGCAACACGCTACCCGCGCCGCCCACAGCGCTTGGGCCTCCGCCGAAAACAGCAATGCCAATGCCTGTAATCACCGCAACAATGGCAAGCCAAGTCGACCAGTGAACGCCATCGCCCAGCAGTAAAAAACCGAAGACCGCAGAGAATACCGGCACCGAAGCGACGCCAAACAACACGACCGAGACCGGCGCCATGGCGACCCCAAGACTGAACAGCGAGGTACTGACGAACTGGCACAACACCACAGCCAACCCCTCACCTGAAAAAAATCCGCGGATATCGGCCTTCCGGGTACGATGAGAAACAACCATCCAGGCGGCGACGAAAACACCTCCCATCAACAGGCCCCGCCAAACCAACATCTGCGCACCGCTCATCTCCGACCACCGCATAAACAGCGTGTCAGGCGTAATGGTAAGAGCCCCAAAGAGCGCGAGTACCAACCCGAACATCGGATGACGTGTCATGGGAATCCGTGCGAAAAAGAGAGGCTTATATCCACCCTAAAGCATCGAGGAAAATCAGAACCCCACCCCGTAGACCGAGCGAGGGGAGGCGTTATGTCTCCGTTGTTTTTGATTCGGCGATGCTGCGAGGTCACTTCACGTGATGTACAAATGGACGCGCAATCCGCGCATGCCGTTTGAGCGCTTTTTGAACACGACCCAGTCGCACACGTTGAGGGACAACGCCGGCAACGCTACGATTGCCCTACGCTAGAAACACAAAAGGCCCACCCTATTCAGGTAAGCCTTTGAAAATAATGGCGCGCCCGGAGAGATTCGAACTCCCGACCACCTGGTTCGTAGCCAGGTACTCTATCCAGCTGAGCTACGGGCGCGTGAAGGTGGCGAATTATGGTGAAGCTTTGATTCGCCGTCAAGCCGAAGCCGTGTTTCCAATATGCAGATGGCGGAGAGAGAGGGATTCGAACCCTCGATGGAGCTTTTGACCCCATACTCCCTTAGCAGGGGAGCGCCTTCAGCCTCTCGGCCATCTCTCCGTATACCGCAAATCCCTCACACCCAGGAGCGAGAGAGGGCGTAAGGATACCCGCCGGAACCCGATAGGTAAAGCTGCAAACTGCTTTACGCCCGGCGTGCTCACTCATTCCCCGATCCACCGCCGGCATCGTCGGGCTGAACCTCTCCATGAATGCGCTGGTAAACCTCTTCCCGATGCACGCTGACATCCTTAGGCGCCTTGATGCCCAAACGCACCTGGTTGCCTTTGACCCCAAGCACGGTCACCTCTATGGCGTCACCGATCACCAGTGTTTCGCCCACCCGACGCGTCAATATCAGCATCTCAGCCTCCTGCTCCTATCATCCGGGGATATCCGGACATACACCCGCCGACGGGACGATCTGCCGGCACGTGGAACGTGACGCACTGACAGCCGAGGGCGAAGTGCTCCGCGTCAACCTGTCGAGTCGTTCGTTCCAGCCATGCCGGAGGGCATCGTCTTCACATCGATGCGGCCCGGACTGCCTGGGTTAGGCATTCGGGAGGTCAGTACGTTCCTCAGGAAGCTGCGCCAGATTGAAGGCATCGTGCAAGGCGCGAACGGCCAGCTCCAAATACTTCTCCTGAACGACCACCGAAATCTTGATCTCCGAGGTGGAGATCATCAGGATATTGACGCCCTCTTGACCCAGCACGCCGAACATCTTGCTGGCAATGCCAGCATGCGAACGCATGCCAACGCCGACCAGCGAAATCTTGGCGATCCGGGTATTGCCGACCACCTCGCGTGCATCCATGTCCTTGACGACCTCGTGCAAACGCTCCATGGCACGATCATAGTCGTTACGGTGGACAGTGAAGGTGAAGTCGGTCAAACCTTCTGCACTGACGTTCTGCACGATCATATCGACTTCGATATTCAGCTCGGCAATGGCGCCCAGGATGCGATAAGCGATACCAGGCTCGTCAGACACGCCGGTGATCGTGAGCTGGGCTTCGTCGCGGCTGAAGGCAATGCCGGAGATCAGGGCATCTTCCATGGTGTTGTCCTCGAAGGTAATCAGGGTGCCGGGGCCGTCCTTGAAGCTGGAAAGCACGCGCAGCGGCACGTTGTACTTGCCGGCGAATTCGACCGAACGGATCTGCAGGACCTTGGAACCCAGGCTCGCCATTTCCAGCATCTCCTCGAAGGTGATGCGGTCGAGGCGGCGTGCGTCGTTGACCACCCGCGGATCGGTCGTGTAGACGCCGTCGACGTCGGTGTAGATCTGGCACTCCTCGGCCTTGAGAGCGGCAGCGAGGGCGACAGCGGTGGTATCCGAGCCGCCACGGCCAAGGGTGGTGATGTGCCCCTCGGCGTCGACCCCCTGGAAGCCGGCAACGACCACCACGCGACCGGCCTCCAGATCGGCGCGCACGCGCGTCTGATCAATATCGAGAATGCGAGCCTTGTTGTAGGCGCTGTCGGTGAGGATTCGCACCTGCGCCCCGGTATACGAACGCGTGGGGCAACCGCGCTGGGTCAACGCCATGCTCAAGAGCGCAATGGTCACCTGTTCGCCAGTCGCGAGCAGGACATCAAGCTCGCGGCCACGTGCCTTGGGGTCGATCGCATGGGCGAGATCGATCAGCCGATTGGTCTCGCCCGACATCGCGGAGACGACGACGACGACCTGATGGCCATCCGCGACGAAGCGCTTGATCTTGTCGGCCACGGCCTCGATGCGCTCCGGCGTTCCCACCGAGGTGCCACCATATTTCTGAACAATAAGTGCCATAAAGATTCCGAACCGGCGCCGTTTGGTCGGCGCATTTCAGGGATTGTCAGGAAGTGACGGGCTTAAGCTGCGATTCGACCCAGGCAGGTACCGACGCGAGAGCCTGATCGAGCTGCGACGGGTCGTTGCCGCCCGCCTGTGCCATATCTGGGCGGCCACCGCCCTTGCCGCCGACTTGCCCGGCAACGCTGTTGACCAGATCGCCTGCGCGGATACGAGCGGTTTCGCCCTGGGTCACACCGGCTACCAAGGTGATTTTATCTCCCTCGCCGACGGCGGCGAGCACGATCGCGGCGTGACCTAGTTGATCCTTGAGGCGGTCCAACGTCTCGCGCAGCTCCTTGGTGTCCATGCCATCGAGACGCGCCGCCAACACTGAGATGCCGTCAATGTTCCGTGCCTGGCCGGCAAGATCCGCGCCCGCTTGCGAGGCGAGGCTGCGCCTAGCCTCGTCGAGGGACTTCTCCAATGTACGTTGACGCTCGATGAGCTGACGCAGTTTATCGTCGACGCCCTCGCGCCCGGTCTTGAGCAGGGTTGCGATCTGATCCAGGCGTGCATCAAGGGCGTCAAGATGGCGCAACGCAACCTCGCCGGTGATGGCCTCGATACGCCGGATGCCTGCGGCCACACCGCTCTCGGAGACAATTTTGAACACGCCGATGTCACCGACCCGGCGCACGTGGGTGCCACCACAGAGCTCCGTCGAAAAACCAATGCGCAGGACACGTACGCGATCGCCGTATTTTTCACCGAATAGGGCCTTGGCCCCCGTCTTACGTGCCTCATCCAAGGCCATGACCTCGGCGCTGGCGTCGCGATTCTCGCGAATCTGGGCGTTGACCAGGCGCTCCACTTCGCGCAGTTCCTCTGCGCTGACGGGTGCGAAGTGGGCAAAATCGAAGCGTAGTCGCTCTGGCGTGACCAGCGAGCCTTTCTGCTCGACATGGTCGCCGAGGATGCGACGAAGGGCCTCGTGCATCAGATGGGTCGCCGAGTGATTAAGTATGATTGCCTGCCGACGCGCGGCATCGACACGGGCTTCAAGCTGATCGCCAACGCGCAGCTCGCCGTTGCACAGGCGGCCCACATGCAGATGCGCGGCACCGAGCTTACGCGTGTCGTCGACCTCGAAGACGACACCGGCCGCCCGCAGCGCGCCGCTGTCGCCCACCTGGCCACCCGATTCGGCGTAGAAAGGGGAGTTATCAAGCACAACACCACCAGCTTCGCCAGCGGCCAGACGCTCGACCGGCTCGCCCTCGCGCAGTAGCGCGACCACCCGCCCCTGATCCTCGACACGCTCGTAGCCACTAAATTCCGTTTTGGCATCGATCTTCGCGGTTTTGCTGTAATCGACATCAAAGCGGCTGGCATCGCGCGATTGCGCGCGCTGTGCGGCCATCGCCTTCTCGAAGCCCGCCATATCAAGCGAGAAACTCTGCTCGCGAGCAATATCGGCGGTCAAGTCGACGGGAAATCCGTAAGTGTCGTAGAGGCGGAAGATCAACTCGCCGGAGAGTGTGCCACCGTCGAGATCGACGACCGCGTCCTCCAGAAGCCTCAGGCCCTTCTCCAGGGTCTCGGCGAAGCGTTCTTCCTCCTGCGCGAGGACCTGCTCGATGCGGTTCTGCGCCGCGGCGAGTTCCGGATAGGCTTCGCCCATCTCGTCGACCAGCGGCGCGACCAGACGATGGAAAAAGGGATCGCGCAATCCTAGACGGTGGCCATGACGCGCCGCCCGACGAATGATCCGGCGCAGCACGTAGCCACGCCCCTCGTTGGCGGGCAGCACACCATCGGCGATCAGGAAGCTGCACGAGCGTATATGATCGGCGATCACGCGTAGCGAGGGATTATCCAACGCCTCCAGACCAGCGAGGTCGGCGACCGCCTGCATCAGATGACGGAACAGGTCGATCTCGTAGTTGCTATGCACCCCCTGAATAACCGCCGCCAGCCGCTCAAGGCCCATGCCGGTGTCGACCGAGGGCTTGGGCAGCGGTGTCATCACGCCTTCGCGATCGCGGTCGTACTGCATGAACACGAGATTCCATATCTCGATATAGCGGTCGCCGTCCTCCTCAGGGGAACCCGGGGGACCGCCGGCCACTTCTGGGCCGTGATCGTAGAAAATTTCGGTACACGGGCCGCAGGGACCGGTATCGCCCATGGTCCAGAAGTTGTCGCTCTCGTAGGGACGGCCACCGGGCTTGTCGCCGATGCGCGTGAAGCGTTTCGGATCGACGCCAATTTCCTTGAGCCAGATATCGGCCGCCTCGCCGTCACTCTCGTAGACGGTGACCCAAAGTTTTTCGGGCGGCAGGCCAAGATCGACGGTCAGGAATTCCCAGGCGTAGCGGATGGCCTCGCGCTTAAAATAATCGCCAAAGCTGAAGTTGCCGAGCATCTCGAAGAAGGTGTGATGGCGCGCGGTATAGCCCACGTTCTCAAGATCGTTGTGCTTGCCGCCGGCACGCACGCAGCGCTGCGCGGTGGTCGCCCGCCTGTAGGGCCGATCGTCCTGGCCCAGGAACACGTCCTTGAACTGCACCATGCCCGCATTGGTGAACAGTAACGTCGGATCATTACCGGGTACCAGCGAACTGGAAGGCACGGCCTGGTGTTTCCGCTGGATGAAGAAGTCCAGAAATCGCCTGCGCAGCTCAGCACTCGTAATCATGTCGGTCCATTTATGGTTTGTTAGACGGCATCCCCGTCGCCCTCGTCGTCGAGGACGGTCGCCAGGGTGTCCGCATCGAATCCGCGTTGTTGCATGTGTCGCCAACGTCGCGCGCGTTCGCGATAATCCGTCGGCGGGCCACTGAAGTGCCGCTGGTAATAACGCCCGGCCAATTCGCGCCATGGCTCCCCGCAGCCATCCAGCACCTCACGTACCACGGGCTCCAATGCCCCGCGCTGGCGCAGCTCTGCCAGAATCCTCAAGGGACCGTAGCCGCGCTCGGCACGGCTGCGCACATAGGACGCGACATAACGCGCCTCGCTGAGCAAGCCCTGCTCCGCCAAGACATCCAGCACGGGCGCGACCTCGCTGGCGCCGTAGCCGCGCTGCGCCAGCTTCCTCATCAGTTCCGCCCGGCCATGCTCGCGCCGGGCCAATAACCCGAGCGCAAGCTCCCGCACGGACGCTTTAGGCGTCGGCTTCCTGCTCGGCTGGCGCATTCGCGGCCTCGCCGCCCCGCTTGGGCAACAGACGATCACGTAGCGCGCGATCGATTTCATCAGCCATCGCAGGGTGCTCCTTGAGGAAGGTACGCACGTTGTCCTTGCCCTGACCAATCCGTTCGCCGTTGTAGCTATACCAGGCGCCAGATTTATCGACCAATCCCTGCTGCACGCCCATCTCGATCAGCTCGCCCTCGCGCGACACGCCCTCGCCGTAGAGAATCTCGAATTCGGCCTGACGAAAAGGCGGCGCGATCTTGTTCTTGACCACCTTCACGCGCGTCTCGTTGCCCACTACCTCATCACCCCGCTTGATCGAGCCGATGCGACGGATGTCCAGACGCACCGAGGCATAAAATTTCAGTGCATTACCGCCGGTCGTGGTCTCCGGGCTACCGAACATGACCCCGATCTTCATGCGGATCTGGTTGATGAAAATCACCAGGGTATTGGAGCGTTTGATATTGGCGGTGAGCTTGCGCAATGCCTGCGACATCAATCGGGCCTGTAGGCCAACGTGCGAATCGCCCATCTCACCTTCGATTTCAGCCTTCGGGGTCAAGGCGGCAACCGAGTCGACCACCACAAGATCAACCGCACCAGAGCGCACCAGCATATCGGCGATCTCAAGCGCCTGCTCGCCGGTATCGGGCTGCGACACCAGCAGATCGTCGACCTTGACACCCAGCTTCTCGGCATAGCTGGGATCAAGCGCATGCTCGGCGTCGATGAAGGCGCAGGTGCCCCCCACGCGCTGGCATTCGGCGATGGTCTCCAAGGTCAGCGTGGTCTTACCCGAGGATTCCGGCCCGTAGATCTCGACCACACGGCCGCGCGGCAAGCCACCCACACCCAATGCGACGTCCAGGGCGAGCGAACCGGTCGATATCACCGCGATATCACGCGACGCGGGACTGTCACCCATGCGCATGACCGAGCCCTTGCCGAACTGCTTTTCGATCTGACCAAGTGCCGCCGCGAGGGCCTTTTTACGATTTTCGTCCACCTTGAAGCCTCTCCCCGCCGGCCGGACCGGCAACTGTCCGAAAGGGCGCGATTATCCCACAGATAACCCCGCCGACAAAGGCGCGTCTACATCCGATGGGTAACGGGCCAGCACCTCGTAGCACACACCTTCGGCTGTTTGTCGGGAAGCCATCAGGACAAAATCGGACGCCACCCATTCGATTGGCATCATATGCACGCCCTCAGGCTCAGCACGCGCGCCACGCGATAACGTCACATGCGCCCGGAAGGGGCGACGCTCAGGCTCGAACCCACAGGGCGAAAGCGCGGAGGCAAGGCGCGAAACCAGCGCCCGTAAATCCGCCAGAGAGCGATTCGGGCCAAGCCACCAAACGCGACCGCGCCGAAAGCCACCCAGTCGACTCAAGCGAATGTTCAAGGGCGACATCGGCACCGTCGCCGCCCGCGCATGCAGGCAGGCGAGCCGTGCGGCATCGCTATCACCGACGAAAGCCAACGTCAGATGCAAATTGGTCGGCATCACCGGACACCCTGCCTCGGGTGGGAGCGCGCTCGCCACAGCGCCCAACGCCGCCCGCGCGGCGCCGTCTGGCAACAACGCGAAAAATGCGCGCGCCGAATCAGTTTTCGACACGAGTGAGTAATCCGCGCAGGGCGCAGTCGACGGCCGCACGTCTGATTGCGTCACGATCTCCGCGAAAAAAACCGGATTCAGCCTCGATTGTGCCGTCAACCAGCGCATACCCGAACCAAACTGTGCCGACCGGTTTCTCCGGACTCCCGCCACCTGGGCCAGCAATACCACTGACCGCGACAGCGATATCACCGCCGCCGCGCACCAACGCACCGACCGCCATCTCACGCACGCAGCTGGCGCTCACCGCGCCAGCGGTCTCGAATACCCTTTCAGATACGCCCAATAATTTGTGTTTGGCATCGTTACTGTAGGTGACATACCCGATCTCGAACCAAGCCGAGCTACCGGCAATGTCGGTGATCCGCTTGGCGATCCACCCCCCGGTGCAAGACTCCGCCGTGACCAGCTTCATTCCCCGAGTCGCCAGCACGCGCCCCAGGCGCTCGGCCAGCGCCATCCCATCGCCACTCATCACCACCTCCCATGAACCCGCGACCGCCGGCACGGTCAGACTATTAGGAATACACTGTAACCCTTCAATCACTTATGACCCCAGCATTGCGGAGTTTGCGATGCCAAGTCAGATCGAAATCCAAACAAGCGCAACCAGCCGCTGGCGCCTCGAAGATATTGCCTTCGACGCCATCGACCCCACGCACATTGCCGACCAGGAATTCTATTTCAACCTACTGGTGTCGGCTTCCTTCGTGGAAATCACCACGGAGCTTTACACCCGCAATCTGATCGAATATTTCGACGGCGACGAATCGCTACAGCGCTGGCTTCAGGACGAGTGGCTGCCGGAGGAGATGCAGCACGGACGGGCCTTGCGCCGCTACATCGCCGCGGTTTGGCCAACGTTTGACTGGCACGACGCCTATCGGAATTTCTATGCCGATTATGAACGCTTCTGCAAAACCGAGCTGCTCGGGCCAACCCGAGGATTGGAGATGGCGGCCCGATGCCTCGTCGAAACAGGCACCTCCTCGCTATACACGATGTTGTATCGCGCCAGCCCGGAACCCGTGCTTCGCGACCTGGCATGCCGCATCCGCACCGACGAAACCTATCATTACCAGCACTTCCACGAAGCCTTCCTACGCTACCGCGCCGTCGAGCACACACCTCGCCGCGCCGTCTTCATGGCGCTTCTGGGGCGAATCAGGGAAATCGACAGCGAAGATGCCTATTTCGCCTTCAAGCACGCCTACCACGCACGCCATGGACGCTTCGACGAAGGCGCCTACCGACAATTCAATCTTCAGGCACGACGGCTCGCGCGCACGCACTACCCCTACCGTATGGCGGTCCACATGGGACTCAAGCCCCTGGCTCTATCGGACACTGCCCGGCGCCTGACCGAGCCGCTCGTCCGCTTGGCTGCAAGACATCTACTGAGTTGAAGCCCCCATACGGACTGAATGCTCGCCGAGGAAATCCCGGCACATTCGCTTGGTGCATTTGCTACAATTAGTCAAAATATCGCGCAAATGCTCCATGCACACGGAGTCCCCATGAACCAGCAACAACGCCATGCCGAGGAAAAATCTGTGCTTGCCAAGGCGCTCTTCAATGCGGCCGGCAGCTTGGGGATCAAAATCGGCGAACTGGCCTTTATCCTCGGATGCGACCGCTCCACGCTACAGCGCCACCGGCGCAACGGTAGCCTAGACCCGGCCAGCAAGAGCGGGGAATTATCTCTGCTGCTGATTCGCGTTTACCGCGATCTGTACGCGCTCATGGGCGGCAATAGAGTCCACATGCAACATTGGCTGAACACCGAAAACCGACACCTGCATGCCATGCCCCGACAGATGTTGACGCGGGTCGAGGGCTTGACCGCCGTGCTGGCCTATCTGGATGCAATGCGAGGCAAGACCTGAACGTGGATATCTGGGAGGCCTGTCACGGCGCACACCATATCGGGGCACTGCAAATCTCCGTCTACCGTGTCGTCGAATCCCAGGCGCGCGCCGCCACCCTGGATCTCGTCGACACCCTGGCCGAGCAGGCCCTGCTCGAAGAACTGATCGAGCAAACCAAGCCGGCACTGCCGCCCACCGTCATGCGCCTACCCTATCTATTGCAAAGCCCCTTCCGCTACCCACCGTTACGCCACGGCTCGCGCTTCGGCGGCCGCGAGGTTGGCGGCATGTTCTACGCCAGCCTGAACATAAACACCGCGCTAGCCGAAACGGCGTATTATCGATTCGTGTTCCTCACCGGCATGAGCTCGCCACCCGCGGGTGGGGTCAACACGGATCTGAGCAGCTTCCGAGTAGGCATACGCGCAACGCACGCCGTCTGTCTGGACATTCCACCCTTCGATGTCTATGTGGACGCCATCTCATCCAGATCGACCTACACCACCGCCCAGCATCTTGGAGACGCCATGCGCCGCGAAGGCGTTGAAGTGGCCCGCTATATTTCTGCGCGCGATCCCAAACATGGGCGCAATCTCGTGGTCTTCAGTCCCGGTGTATTCAGCGGCGCCCCACGCGACCTGCGCAGTTGGCGTTGCACCACGACCGTCGATCGCGTCGTGTTCGTCGCAGCACACCACGATGAGGGTCTTCAGTTCGAGCGCGAGATCTTCGAAGTGGACGGACATCTCCCCGCACCTGCTCCCTGAAGCCTATTCGAACGACTACCATGGCGCGCACGCAGGCGCGGCCACAGCTCGCCGCCCGACATCACGTCACACCATATTGTCGCACCTGCAAGCGAATCCGCGTGCATGGCGGCACGATCAAACAGAACGGGGCAGTCATTGAACAAGGCCAGCAAGCAAACCGCCAACACCAACAGACCCGAACACACGCCGATGATGCAGCAGTACCTGTTTAATGCACTGCAGGCATTTGATTAGGCTTACTTTTTATATACTTGCTGTCTAATAATAACTGGCTGATCTGCCAGCGCGAACCCCGCATTAATGCTGAGCCTTACCGAGAGTATTAGACAGGCTAGAGGCCTGCTTAGGGGGCTGGTTAGGAATGGGATACGGCGTGGAGAAATCGCAGCCACACTTGTAAAAGCAGGCCTACCAACGAGAGTACCCCCTGCGAGCCATAGGGCGCGAAACCCTGCACCGAGCCGTTACCGGCATGGAAGGAAAACAACAGCAATGCGAGGATCGTGATCGCCGGCACCGCCAGCTTCCACCACATCAGCGTGGTATTGATGCGCAGCAGCCAGCGGATGCCGAAGCTATTGAGCAACACGAAACCGCCCAGCATCGCCGCCGCCACGAAGAAGCCCATGGTCGTGAGCACACCGGTGTGCGGCGCCACCAGACCGTGCAGATAGTTATTGGCGTAACTGAGCACCGCCATCACCTCGACCGGCGGTACCGAGACATAGCCCAGAAACACCACCCAACTCATGACCATGGCCATGAGATTGCCGTGGCTGAGCTTGGGAAAGGCCACCACCGCGCCGGCGCGCGGAAAAGCGGTCGCCGACTCGGCGTAGACAAAGGCCAGCAGCAGGATCGCGAACCCACCGATCACCCAGGACAGCAGGCTTGCAGGACCGGCAACCTTGGCCGCGTTGAGCGGGCCGAACAACCAGCCAGAACCGATCATGCCGCCCAGACTGGCGAACAACAGACTCAGCATGCCTGCCTCACGGCGTAGCTTGCCGGCACTGGCGCTCACGCGTATTGCATCGTGTGTCACGACCATATCTCTTTCCTCCGCAATAAAGGTTCAGGTCGCCACGCGCGCGCGTGGCGACCGCCCCCCCCTATTGCCTTCCATTCGCGATAATCAGTAGCAATACCCATACCGTTTGATCGGTCGGATAAGGCCTGATGCGTCAGGGCAATCGCCCCATGCCGGGACGTGGGCAGACCCCATTGGGGGACGTCGCCTCATACCGCGACCTCGGCCGACCCTTACCTCTTCGGCACCGGTCATTCGATGGAGACACGACAGACGACGGATCCAGAATGACGGATTGCTTGAATCAAGCTTTCAGCTTGGCCGTAGTGCGCAAAGTAAAATTCTGTAGAATTTTGGTGCGGTAGATTTTGTTTGAAAAACAAGAAATTGAAAGAAGTGTGTACGAAACCTACTGTGGCAGCACAGCCGCAGTAGGTACACCGGTGATCCGTTCGGTTGCTGGAAGCTTCTATATGGTAATCGTGCTCAGACTCCTGAACGGCCAGTTGGCGGAGATTGCCTAGATCTAACAAATCCATGTTGTCATCTCGTTCTGTTTACCTCTTAAGTCTCTTTGACCTGAGACTCGCATGCATTTCTGACGTGATCCTAATAGCAAGTTTGAGTTATCACCCGAAACACCCATTGATCTGCTACTCATCCAGGGAGTGTCTGTGTTGAATTTGACACAATCGGATTCATGGATTATGTTCTAACACTCCTTGGAGTGTTTACCTCATATGACTGAACGTGAAATCAAAGATTTGCTCTACACACAGGTGGCCCGCATTGGCAAGGCGGTTGCCAGCCCCAAGCGTCTGGAACTAATCGAACTGCTTGCCCAGGCGGAGAAATCCGTCGATCAACTGGCGGCCGAGGCGGGGATTTCTATCAAGCTGGCCAGCGCGCACCTCAAGGAACTACGCCAGGCCCGTTTGGTCGAGACACGGCGGGAAGGCAAGCATGCGTATTTCGCGGTCATTCGGCCACTGATTTCACGCTGATTCGGCCACCCATTTCACGCGCATTCGGCCACCCGTTTCACGGCCATTCGGCCACCCGTTTCACGGCCATTCGGCCACCCCGTGGGCAGGGGGTGACGCAGGACATCATCCACTAGGATCGACCCTTTTAACGGAGCGAAGGGGTCGAGATGGAGCGATTGTCCATGCGCAAGATTCGAGAAGTTTTACGACTGCGGTTCGAAGCGCAGTTGCCCGCCCGCCAGGTCGCCGAGAGCGTGCGCATCGCCCGCAGCAGCGTGGCCGAGTACGAGCGACGCTTTGCTGTCTCGGGTTTGAACTGGCCGCTGCCGGCGGGCTTGAGCGATACCGAGATCGAGCGTCGTCTGTTCCCGCCCGCGTCGGCGGTACCGGCCGCTACGCGCCCACTACCGGACTGGCCGGTGGTGCATCAGGAACTGCGCCGTCCCGGCGTCACTCTGATGCTGCTGTGGGAAGAGTACCGGGCGGCTTACCGCGACGGCTTCGCCTATACGTGGTTCTGTACCCACTACCGCCGTTGGGCCGGCAAGCTCGATCGGGTGATGCGCCAGACCCATCGTGCCGGCGAGAAGCTGTTCGTCGACTATGCCGGCCAGACGGTCGAGATCATCGACCAACACACCGGTGAGGTGCGTACCGCGCAGGTCTTCATCGCGGTGCTCGGGGCCTCCAACTACACCTACGCCGAGGCGACCTGGACACAGACGCTACCCGACTGGATCGGTGCGCATGTGCGGGCCTTTGAGTTCCTCGGCGGGGTGAGCGAGGTCGTCGTCCCGGATAACCTGCGTAGCGGCGTCAGCAAGGCGTGCCGTTATGAGCCGGACCTCAACCCCAGCTATGCGGAACTGGCCGAGCACTATGGCGTGGCGGTCGTCCCCGCACGCGTGCGCAAGCCGCGCGACAAGGCCAAGGTCGAGAACGCCGTGCTGGTGGTCGAGCGCTGGATCCTCGCCGCCTTGCGTCATCGCACCTTCTTCACGTTGAAGGAACTCAATGCCGCGATCGCGACCCTGCTGGAGCGGCTCAACAACCGCCCGTTCAAGAAGCTGCCCGGCACACGCCGTGAGGCCTTCGAACAGATCGATCAGCCCGCCCTGCGGGTGTTGCCCGCCACGCCCTATGTGTTCGCCACCTGGAAAAAGGTCCGGGTACACATCGACTACCACGTCGAGGTCGACGGCCATTACTACTCAGTGCCGTACGCCCTGGTCAGGCAACAGCTCGATGCCCGGCTGACCGCCCATACCCTGGAGTGCTTCCACAAGGGCCAGCGCGTCGCCAGCCATGTACGCTCCCCGGCCAAGGGCCGTCACACCACGATCACCGCGCACATGCCCAAGGCCCACCGTGAGTATGCCGAATGGACGCCGCAGCGACTGGTGCGCTGGGCCGAGAAAAGCGGTCCGGCCACCGCCGGGGTGATCAGCCAGGTCCTGTCCCGGCCGCATCCCCAGCAAGGCTTCCGCTCTTGCTTAGGGATCATGCGCCTGGGTGAACGCTTCGGTCAGGATCGCCTCGAAGCCGCCTGCCAACGCGCCCTGCTGCTCGGCGCCTGTCGCTACAAGAGCCTCGAATCGATCCTCAAGCGCGGTCTCGATCGCCAGCCTCTGCCCGAACAACAGGCACTGTCCTTACCCGAGGCGCACGACCATCTGCGTGGCCCCGGCTACTACCACTGATCCTTCACCCATCCAACAAGGGACACACACCATGTTGCACCATCCCACCCTGGACAAGCTCCAGCAACTGCGCCTGACCGGCATGCACAAGGCGCTGCGTGACCAACTCGCCTTGCCCGAGATCGAAGACCTGAGCTTCGAGGAACGCCTCGGCCTACTCGCCGACCGCGAACTGACCGAGCGTGAGGATCGCCGTCTACAGACGCGGTTGCGCCAGGCCAAGCTCAAACAAAACGCCTGCCTGGAGGACATCGACTACCGCACCCGGCGTGGCCTCGACAAAGGCCTGATCACCCAACTGGCCACCGGCCAATGGATCCGTGAGGGTCTCAATCTGCTGCTCCTGGGTCCCACCGGCGTGGGCAAGACCTGGATCGCCTGTGCACTCGCCCAGCAGGCCTGTCGGCAGGGTTTTACCACTCGCTACCTGCGGGCCCCCAGGCTGTTCGAGGATCTGCAACTCGCCCACGCCGATGGGCGCTTCCCCAAGCTCATGGCCAGCCTCGCCAAAACCGACTTGATCGTGCTCGACGACTGGGGCCTCGGCCCGCTGGACGCCACCGCACGGCGTGATCTGCTGGAACTGCTCGACGACCGCCACGGCCAGCGCGCCACGCTCGTGACCAGCCAGTTACCGGTCGAGCACTGGCACGAGATCATCGGCGATCCCACCCTAGCCGATGCCATCCTCGACCGCCTCGTGCACAACGGCTATCGAATCACCCTCAAGGGCGAATCAATGCGCAAACGGCGAGCCAGGAACTTGACCGTCTCCACCGACTCCGAGTAACAATGCAAACCCTGCGTCGCTTCGCTCCGACTGCCCCGGCCGAATCACCGTGAAACAGGTGGCCGAATAAATGCGAAACAGGTGGCCGAATCACGCGAAATACGCAGGCAAGCACGTGTTTTATCGCCTCGCTGATCGTAGTGTGGCGGATTTCTGGGTGAGTGTCCGATCACTGGCCGAGGCGCATTTGCTTGAACTGAAGGATGCACTCGCCAGGATGTCGGAAGAGACGGCAAAACTGACCCCAATCAACCGTACGCAGATGCTTGAACTAGCCAAGCGGGGCGAGGTTGTCGTACTGGACGTGCGTCCCGAGACGGAATTCGCTGCAGGTCACCTACCGTACGCGCTCTCCATACCACTTGCCCAGGTACGCAAACGCCTGGCGGAACTGCCGCAAGACATACCCATCGTGGCGTATTGTCGCGGGCCATTCTGCGTGATGGCCAAAGAGGCCGTGACCTTATTGAGCCGGGAAGGTTATCGGGCCACGCGCCTTGAAGATGGCGTAGCGGAGTGGCGGGCGCAAGGTCTGCCGGTCGAGGCAAGGCTGTGCCCTGCGTTCGGTGACTAATGCAGGCAAACAAACACTTGACAGCCATCAAGGATGACTGACCGCAAATCTATCTCATTGAGGAGGATAGACCATGTTTTTCAGACAACTGCCCACAAAGGATGCCACTCTGTCCTACCTGTTCGGCTGCGGTTCCTGCCATGTGGCCGTGGCCGTCGATCCCGTGCGGGGAGACGAAGACTGGTTCATCGAGGAAGCCCGTAAGCAGGATGTTCGCATCACGCATGTCATCGACACGCATATTCACGCCGACCATTACTCCGGCGGCCGCTCATTGGCCGAACGTAGCGGCGGCCTTTATTGCCTGCATGAGTCGGACAAAGGCAATGTTCAATTCGATTTCGAGGCGCTAGCGGATAAACAACGCATTGAGGTGGGCAACGTCGCCATTGACGTGATGCACACGCCCGGACATACCCCGGATTCGGTATGCCTTCTGGTCACCGACAAGCGCCGCGGCGATCAACCCTGGTTCGTGTTGACCGGAGACACGCTGTTCGTGGGCGCAGTGGGTCGCCCCGATCTCGCGGACAGAGAGGTTGAAATGGCCGACCAACTATGGGACAGCCTACGTGAAAAATTGCTGGATCTGCCCGATGAAACGGAAATCTATGCAGGACATGTGGCAGGCAGCGTGTGCGGTGCGGGCATCTCAGGTAAACCGGTCTCGACCATCGGATTCGAAAAACGCTGGAATCCCATGCTGAGCATGCCCCGCGAAGCGTTTGTCGAAGCCTTGACCCTGGAAATTCCGCAGCGTCCCGCCGAAATGGATCGCATGGTCGAGGCCAATCTTGGACTCAAACCAGCTCCTTCCGTTGTAGTTTAAGGCATTGCGATGAATTTCGATCCCACCGTGAGTCAAGACGAAGCCCACCAGCGCGGTATCCGTCTCAATGTCTGGCAATTTTTCATGCAGACTCTGCAAGTGGTGTTCGTCGGTCTGACCTTGGGCACTGAGCGAACCGTGCTGCCGGCATTGTCTGCCGATTTCGGCGTGTCCAAAGGGGCCTTTCTGTGGCTGGCCTCCTTCGTCATCGCATTCGGTTTCGTCAAGGGGCTCGTGAACTTCGCCGCTGGCACCATGGCCGATCGCATCGGACGCAAACGGGTGCTGCTGCTCGGTTGGCTGGCGGCCTTACCGATCCCTTTCCTGTTGCTGTACGCACAGAGCTGGGGCTGGGTCGTCATCGCGAACGTATTCCTCGGCATCAGTCAGGGACTGGCCTGGTCGGTCACCGTGATCAGCATGGTGGATCTGGCACGTACCGAACAACGAGGTCTGGCGGTGGGGATCAATGAGTTCGGTGGCTATGCCGCCATGGGCGTAGCCGGGCTGACGACGGGAGTCCTGGCGACCGCTTACGGTCCGCGAGTCGCACTGTTCGGGTTTTCGCTGGGAGTGATTCTGCTCGCCGCGTTGACTACCCTCTGGTTTGTGCGCGAGACGCTAGGTTTCGCCCATGCCGAGAGCCGCGCCCACCGCGAAGGACGCCATGACGGCCCAAAGGCGCGCATTCCACAAACCCGTTCCGAGCAACCCGGCGCCTGGGAGATATTCCTACTGGTGTCATTCCGTCACCCCACTCTGCGCGCGCTCAGTCAGGCCGGCGTGATCAATAAAGTGGCCGATACGCTGGTATGGATTCTTTTTCCGATTTATCTACATCAGCGCGGTCTCGGACTGATCGGCATCGGCTGGATCACCGGTGTTTATGCGGCGGTGTGGGGTATCTCACAGCTGTGGAGCGGCCCGCTGTCCGACCGTATTGGCCGCAAGTGGCTGATCGCTTCCGGATTATGGCTCTTGGCACTGGGCATCCTGGGCGTGTTGCTGCTGCAAGGACTCACCCTCTGGCTAGCGGCCGCAGCTCTCATGGGAACCGGCATGGCGATGCTGTATCCCAACATCATCGCCGCGGTTAACGACATCTCCGATCCGCACTGGCGAGGTGCTTCGTTGGGCGCGTATCGCTACTGGCGCGACACTGGCTACGCCATCGGCGGCCTGCTGCTGGGCTGGGTGGCCCAGGCCAGCCACCACGTTGTGCCGGCGTTCTGGACCACAATCGCATTGCTGCTGATATCGGGCGCCTGGGTCGCTTTTGGCAGTGAGGAAACGCACCCGCGGATCAATCCAGCGCCAACACCGAACGATGTGTTGTAAAGGATATTCCCGTGGAATCAGAAACGCGCCCTGCCAGGGCTTAGCTGAAATGGATAATAACTTTTCGAGCGCTCATCGGCGCCCAGGAAGTAAAGTGCAATCGCCAGTTTTTTACTCGGGGTTATATGAAAAAAAAGGTCGTCATTGCAGGCAATGGATTCGCTTCTCTGTTTTTCATCATGTACTTTCTTGCTAGTCCTGCCTTCCCCTTCTTTGCCTGGTTCATTCGGAGAATCCATTCCCGCTACGACATCACCGTGATCGGAAACGGGGTATTCGTATACATCCCGGCAATCCCTGGATTTCTGACTGGAAAGCGGAACAAAGCAGGCATTACGGTCGACATTCGTCCCTTCCTGCAGCGGAGAAACATTCGTTTTGTCGAAGGCCAGGTGACCGATGTGCGGGATAACGGAAGAACGGTGATCACGGACCGGGGAACGTACACGAATGACGCCCTCTTTCTCGGCACGGGTCCGTCTTTCAGGAAAGATGATATCCCAGGAACGGAGGAGCACACCTATTCGCCTTGTTATGGACCCGATGACATGGAGCGTTTCATGGCTAAGCTTGCGTCGCTAGACGGCGGGATCGTCTATATCGGATTCAAGATCAACAAGACGGACGGTTTTGTCGCCGGACGCACCGGGCCGATGTATGAGTGCGTCTGCCTTCTGGATTATGCCTTGAGAAAAAGAGGAGTGCGTGATCAGTTCGAGATTCATTTTTTTTCACCCAATCGAAACCCAGGAGAAAAAGGTGTGCTCACAGACCGGCTCCGAGAGCGGGAGATCATTCTTGACGACGGGTATGCTCCTGTCGAATTCGTCGAGGGGGCATGGTCAATCCGGACGGCACTTTCCGCAAAGCTGATTTGGTGCTCTATTCGCCGGAAATGACTGGTCCAAAATTCGCGCAACAGTCCTGCCTTCCCATTTCTGTGGGAGGCCACCTTGATGTCGATCGATATGGGCAAGCCAGGGAATTACATAATGTGTTTGCCGCAGGCGATTGCGCCAGTCATGAAGCCCCTCCGCCATGGGTGCCGCATCAGGCCCATATGGCACAGCTACGCGCCAAAGCGGCGGCACGAAACATGAAGGCCGTGCTAGCCGGAAAGAGCGCAACCAATCGCTATCGCCACGAACTTTCGTGCATACTGGATATGGAGAATGACGCGTTATGGATGCACGTCTCTGAAGACGGCAAACCACCATTCTGGAATATTTTTCCTAGACGCTCAAAAATACTGATTCGCGTTAAAGGGTCGTTCGAGTGGATATTTCTATATTATCTTCGGCATTTATAAAAACCACTGAAATCTAAAATTTCAACAACCTGCTGTTAAATCTGCGTATTTTTCGTTCATTCGCTCACCCGTTTCGCCGCCATCAGGACATCACCGTTCTAGGATCGACTTTTTCAACGGCGCGAGGGGTGCGCAATCGAGCGATTGTCCATGCGCAAAATCCGAGATGTTTTGCGACGGCAGCTCAAGATGCAGCTATTTGTTCGCGCTGACCATGATACTTAAAGCCGACCGCTGCCTGACATTGACCGACACTCCATCAGCCCCGGCGTAGCTCTGCCGTTGCTGTGGGAAGATAGTATCCTGCGACCCCCTGGAGACTCTGCCGATACCGGGTAAGCTTGATCTGGTTGCGCTAGGCCCATCGCGCCGACAAGCAGTGTTCGTCGACTACGCCGGGTAAACAGCCGAGATCATCGGCCCCTCCTCCCCCATCGATTCCGTCTCAAGCCGATACCATCCTCGACCGCCTCGTACACGACAGCTATCGTAGCTGATCTCCGGTCCGCTTGATGCCCCAAGGACCTCAAATAAGGGAGCGTCTGGCTCATGGCCGCGAGGGTGGCGTGGCGCCACATGCGCAATTACATACCATGCTTGATACCTGCACGTACCAGCCACCAGTTGACCGGATAAGAGGTCATGAATCCGATTGTCATCCCGATCTGCATCATGAACCAGAACAACGGATTTGCTGCATCGAGACCTCCTGGGAACCAGGCCATCTGCACCAGTGCCATCCAACCGAAGAGCCCCACTTCAAAAGCGATGAGCGAGAAGGTGTCGGCCTTGAGTGCCTTGCTGAAGGCTCGCCAGCGGTTAGATTCCCCCATGGCTCGAATCGGCAAATATTGAAACAGAATGCCGATTACGTAGGCTAGACTGAAATCGAAGAAGTACGATGTCAGCAATGTGGAGCCGAACAACGTCAGGCCACTCAAATAAAGTCCTGTATCAGATACGATGTCACCAAGTGTACAGCCGCTTCCACAATGCGTCGTGGAGATGAAAACACCTTGCCAGAACGGTTTTTCCCCGCTGTGGTGATGTGTGCCAGCAGCGGCACTTGCCATTTTCGGTACACGTCCGAATTTGAGATAGGCCCACCAACCAAGTGGCCCCATGTAAAGGCCGGTAATCGGCCATGCGATCTCCATGATCTTCATCTGCTGCCGCCGCCCGTTAACAATGTCCACCACGATAACGATCGCTGATACTAGGCCGAAAGCCAGCGCGATCCATGCCAGCCAAACCAAAGTACTTGGTTGTAACATCGTCTCCCCCAAAAAATGATGCGTACTGTAGGGCCACACAACACAATCAGCGTATGACCAACGCCAAACGTGTGTTCAGGCCATTGTGAATGGCCTCATCATGCCGTTATCTTCTTCTTGCTCGGAGGATACGGCAAAGTCGCGACATATAAGGATACTGGTGTTTGTGCGTTGGTGAGACGGCGCCCGACAACACGACAGCTTCAGCATGTCTCACATGCACGGGATCCTTCCAACCGCCGCGCCCATATGCACCTCTAACTGGCTGGATCCGTAGTGCGGGCGCCAAAGATTAAAGCAAGACTTGCGCGCGTAATCGACGCTTGCAACACGCACCGGCGAGTGGTATCCATTTGTTTGCTTATTTTCTTGCTACTCCGCTCAGTGCTCGAGATCGCGCCGCATGCGCTCGAAGGTTTCACGATCAATCTCGCCTTGCGCATATCGCTCGCGAAGCATATCCAGCGCCGGATCTCGGATCGGTTTGTCGAGCGGTAGTTGTTCTTGCCGCCCCCAGCCAGCGCGCGCCACAGTCACGATGACCCATACCACGACGATCAAAATCAGCAACATGCCCAGCAATCCCATGACCGGCATCCCCCACATCGCACCGAAAAATCCGTCAGATCCATAACCTGGCATACTGACTCCCTCCCCTTTAAATCATTTTGGTTTTTGACAACAGAGCATCGAGCTCTGGCTTCTGATTGGCAAAGGTACCCCACAGCGCTTGCGTGCCAATTACCGTGATGGGCGCCACTCGCACGCCGTAATCCATCTTGGCTTCATCCGCAATACCGGGCATTGTGATATCGCGTTCTTCGAATTCGACACCACGTGCCTGTAGATAGCGCCGTACCGCGGCGCAATCAGGGCAACCTGGGCTCGTTGTACAGGAATATGCGATCAGGCATGATTGTCAGTGTGCAGGGCTTTAGCCCTGCACCTCCGCTTGATAACCCTCCTTTTCCACCGCCGCGATCAGCGGAGTCGCGTCAGTTTGACCATATACGATGGCCTTGCCTGGTTTCAATGTAACCTCGGCCTTGCTCACGCCGGGCACACCCTCCAGCGCCTGCGTCACCGCGCGTACGCAATGTTCGCAAGTCATACCGGTGATTGTCAGTTCAATATCATTCATGTGTTAGCTACTCCTCTGTTGGCAATGAAGTGATTGTACGCACAAGGATCATGCGTGAATGTGCTAAGCGCGCAGCGTCTCGGCCACGCGCTTGAGTTTCACTCGAATCTCACTGCTGAGCTGGGTAATTTGCGGCTTATCCACCATGCCCAGTACGGCGGCCGGATCCATGAATACAACACTCACGGAACGGCCGCTTTCTTCTCGCACCACTATATTGCAGGGCAACAGGGCGCCGATGTCTGGCTCGGCCTCCAACGCCTGATGCGCATACTGAGGATTGCAAGTCCCGAGGATGACATAGGGCTTCCTGTCAATGCCCAGTTTGGTCTTCATTGTGGCCGCCACGCCAATCGTAGTCAGGGCACCAAAACCCTCGACCTTGAGCGCCCAGTACCCCGTTGAACGGTCATATTGAAATCGCCCAGACCCGGTGCGGTAAAAACATATTGACTCATGCTTGATATCTCCTATTCAGGGATGGGTAGGCTCAAGCTGATGGGTTGAAGAGCCGTTCGATGATACGGGTGCAACGAAGGCATTAAGTCTCTTGAGTCGCAGACTGTTGCCGAGCACGAAAATTGACGACAGCCCCATCGCCACGCCGGCCACCATCGGACTGAGATGCACGCCGACGGGTGCTGCCACGCCAGCTGCGATCGGAATTAGCAGAATATTGTAGAAAAAAGCCCAGAACAGGTTGCCTCGGATATTGCCCAATGTACACCGCGCGGCATCTAGTGCCGTGATGACTTCACTCAACTGGCCACGCGTGAGTGTCACATCGGCTGCCTCAATGGCGATATCCGTTCCCGAGGCAAGTGCGATGCCCACATCGGCCTGAGCCAGTGCTGGCGCATCGTTGATACCATCGCCCACGAAGGCTACGCGCTCGCCTTTGTCTTGCAGTTCGTTGACGACTCTGGCCTTGTCCTGCGGTAGCACCTCCGCATGGACTTCGTCGATACCCAGCGCCGACGCCACCGTTTGCGCCGTGCGCCGTGCGTCACCGGTCACCATGGCCACATGCAACCCTCGCTTGCGCAGGGCTTGAATTACCGCGCGGGCCTCTGGTTTGATGCGATCCTCAATCGCCAACCAGCCAAGCAAGATTTCGTCGGCGCTCACGAATATTACAGTACGTCCGGTGCCTTCCAGGTCTGCGGCCTTTTCGGTGAATACGTCCAGATCAACACCCTCTCGCTCCAAGAAACGACGTGCACCGACTCGAATCACCCTCCCCTCGATGTATCCCTGGATGCCATGCCCGGCAACCGCACGAAAATTCTCGACCACCGGCAACGCCAGGCCACGCTCCTTTGCCGCAGTGGTAATCGCCCGGCCCAGAGGGTGTTCGGAGGCCATTTCCAGTGCCGCAGCCAAACGCAACACGCTCTCGACCTCCGGCCCGCCTTGTTCTGCCAACGAGGGAAGGCCCTGTGTCAACGTTCCGGTCTTGTCGAACAGAACGGTATCGACATGCGAGAGCGTTTCCAATGCCTCGCCCTTACGGAATAGCACACCGAGTTCCGCTGCTCGCCCTGTGCCGACCATGATGGCCGCAGGCGTGGCCAATCCCATCGCGCAGGGGCAGGCCACCACCAGTACAGCAACGGCCGCCACCAACGCAACGCTGACGTTCCCGGCCACGACCAACCAAACGCCAAAGGTTACCAATGCGATGACCAGCACCATGGGTGTGAATATACGTATCACGCGGTCTGCCAGCCCTTGGATCGGCAGCTTACCGGTCTGTGCGCTTTCCACCAGCTTGACAATCTGTGCGAGCACCGTGTTACGCCCCACGGATGTTGCCGCTACCACCAGTCGACCGTCCAGATTGACCGTGCCACCGATCACTTCGTCACCCTCGCCTCTGGAAATCGGTAGTGGTTCGCCAGTGAGCATGGCTGCGTCTACATGCGCTTGGCCGTCGACCACACGGCCATCCACTGGAATGCGCTCGCCGGGCCGCACCACCAACCGATCACCCACCTGCAGCTGCGCTACCGGCACATCTTGTTCGACTCCCGTCTCATCCAGCCGATGCGCGGTCTTCGATTGCAACCCGACGAGCTTGCGAATCGCCGCCGACGTACGTCCCTTGGCCAATTCCTCCAGATACTTACCTGCCAGCACCGCGGCGATGACGACCGCTGCCGAGTCAAAATACACATGCCTCGCCTCGGGGGGGAACCACGCGGGCGCCAAGAGCACGAAAACACCATAGGCCCAAGCGGCACCGGTTCCTGTAGCCACCAGGGAATTCATATCGGGCGATAGATGCCGATAGGCAATTAGGCCAGGCCGGAAAAAGCGGCGCCCAGGCCCGAACAGCACCACAGAGGCCAACAAGAGTTGCACCCATTCCCAAAAATGGGCGAATGGACTGATCGAAGCCAGTGCACGATCCCAGGCCGGGATAAAAGTCGCTCCCATGGACAACACCAAAATCACGACGGCCAACCCGATGGCCAGCATCAGGTCTTGCCCCATGGCACGCAACTTAATCCGGCGCTGATCCTGATCGGTGGTGTTTCCCGAACCATCTTCGTCGATGGTGCTGGCCGCATAACCCGTATCCGCTACTGCTGCGATCAATTCCTCCAGCGAGATCATGCCCGGCACGTAGCGCACATGCGCGCGCTCAGTGGCGAGATTCACCTCAGCCTCCAGCACGCCCGCCTGGCGCGCGAGTCCGCGTTCTACCCGGCCGACGCAAGAGGCGCAAGTCATACCTTCCACCGCAAGATCGATTTCTGCCAGCGTAGGGCTATAACCTGTCTCGCTGATGGTTTCCGCGATACGTGCCGCATCCACTTTCTCCGGGTCGAAACGCACTTCGGCGTGCTCAGTGGCCAAGTTGACCGTTGCGCTAGCCACGCCAGGTAATTTAGCCAATGCGCGCTCGACCCGCGCGCTGCATGAGGCACAGGTCATCCCTTCGATCCCGATATCCAATTCAGCCCACGATATTGCAGCGTTCATCATCCGTCCTCCTCAAGCAAGGCGCCCAGAATCGGGCAGTCGGCGGTCGACCCGCGGCCGGGACATTGCTCGGTCAGTACCTCAAGCCCATGTCTCATGCGTTGCAAATCGGTTATTTTGAGGTCGATTTCGCGAATTTTGTTCTGCGCAAGAACCTTGACCTCATGCATGTCAGACTCTGGATAAGCGTGTAGAGAAAGTAGCTGGGCGATCTCACCCAATGAAAACCCGAGTGCCTGGGCACGTCGTATGAAACGCAGGCGAGACGCGGCCATCTCGTCGTAAAGCCGGTAATTGGCCGCTGTACGACGACTCGGCTCAATCAAACCCCGACGTTCGTAGTAACGCAACGTTTCCGCCGTCAACCCTGCTCGCTCAGCCAAGGTGCCAATACTCATTTCGTCCGGCATGGAAATCCCCCGTTTTTATTTCTGTCACAGCAAGCCTACACCTTACAGTTAACTACAGAGTCAAGCCTTCATAGAAAACGATTACAGCCATTCGACTTCATGGATTCGGGTAAACGAATGAAAGGGGCAAACAAATGCCAAACCTTGAAGTCAATTGTAAGGTTTGGCATGGAACAGTCATCTCAATGATGCGAATTGAAATCGTTTCCCACACGACGCATTAGTAGCAGGGTATAAGTCACTTCAAATTGCAGACGAGTTTTGAGCCTCTTCAATTTTACAGTCTCGGCAAAATTAAGCTCACAGTTCCCTATCATTATCTGTCCGGTTTAAATCGACGCATAATAAACACAATAACCATGTGGGCTGATTGCCCCGCGCACAATTTGACAATGCCCATCTCTCATCATTTTCGGCCCCATGCTTTTCATCATGTCCCCCATCATCCCTTGCCCAGCTGCGCCTCCGGGAGGAATAAAATGCTTACACATTCCGCACATTTCCCCCTTATGCGGACGATCTTGATAACGTGCGGATATTTTAGTTATTTTTTGGTCTGATTTCGTTTCGGCTGCAGACCCAGAGAATGGATAAAAAGCAACAACAGAAATTACCGTAAGTGATTTTTTGATCCAAGCACGTCTAGAAATAAGCTTTGAACTTACCATGATGATTCTCCCTATCCCATATTGTTTTCGCACTGTATGGCCAACATACAACGCCATCAGAAGCAGGAAACGTAGTGAATTCAGCCAGGCGCACGAATGAAGCATTGAAAAATTCGCCAGGGCATAAATTATATTACTAACCAGCGAGGTGTCGATGCACAACGTGTAGTATGACATGAGCCGTATATGACGCATATCTGACAACTCCAAAATAATCCGAGAAAATTAATTTAGGTTTTCATGGCATCTGTTCTCCGAGAATCAGGATAAGCCGTAATAGTCACAACAGCGTCCAGAATAAATCGTCGACAATCTGACTAAATTCATGTGGAATGTTGATGTTCAGTACGCGAATTACTTCTTAATGAGAAGCATAGATCACAAGTGATCTCTAGGTATGCGAGGTATTCAATCGCAGACGCCTTTTTTGCCATAAGGCGTAAATGGCTGGGATCACTAATAGGGCTAGTAGGGCCGCCGTCAACATGCCACCCACCATCGGTGCTGCGATCCGTTTCATGACGTCGGCGCCCGCACCAGTGCTGAACATGATGGGTAACAGTCCTCCCACCACCACGGTTAATGTCATCGCCATCGGTCGCAGCCGTAACAGCGTTCCCTCGACAATGGCATGCTTCACGTCATCCCATGTATTGAGCGCACCTCTTTGTTCGCGACGCGCGATGGCTGTATTGAGATATAGCAGCATCACCACGCCAAATTCCGCAGCGACGCCCGCGGTGGCGATAAAACCTACGCCGACCGCGACCGAGAGCTTGTATCCCAACCAATCGAGATACCAAACACCCCCTACCAAAGATAAAGGGAGGGTTAGTAGGATAATCGCGACTTCAACCATATTTTTGAAATTAAAATATAGCAGGAGCGCGATCAGTCCGATTACCGCCGGGACAACGATTTTTAGACGCTGGATCGCCTGTTCCAACACCTGGTACTGCCCAACCCATTGCAAGGTATAACCCGGGGGGAGACGGATGTCTTTTGTCAAAATAGCTTTGGCTTTTGCCACATAGCCACCGATGCTAGTGCCAGGTTTGAGGTCAATATATACCCAAGAATTTAGCTGGCTATTATCGCTGGTCAGCATCGGTGGCCCGCTTTCGATACGCAAGTTAGCTACCTGAGCCAATGGAATCTGGGTGCCCTGAGGAGTGGATATCCTACTTTCCATCAAAGCAGCCAAGGATTGACGCAACTCGCGGGGATAACGCAGATTTACCGGGAATCGTTCCAGACCATTCACGGCAGTGGTGAGGGTTTTTCCACCGATAGCGGTTTCTACCAGCCTATTAACGTCTGCGACTGAAAGGCCATAGCGGGCCGCTGCGGTGCGATTAGTGTCTACCACAATATAACGCCCACCAGTGCTGCGCGCTGCATAGGCACTCTGGGTACCCGGCAATTTTTGCAATAGGGTCTGAATGTTTTGTCCCAGACGACTAAGCGTTCCAAGATCGGCGCCTGTCACCTTGATGCCAAGTGGCGTTTGCAAGCCTGTAGTTAACATGTCCACCTGGCCCTTGATCGGCTGCGTCCATGAGTTTGACAAACCGGGGATGCGGAGTGCCTGATTGAGTGATTCAATCAATTTTTCAGTAGTCATCCCGGCGGGCCAACTTGCGCGGTCTGTTAGATTAACGACGGTCATAAACATGGAGATCGGCGTAGGATCGGTCGCTGTTTGCGCGCGTCCAGCCTTGCCGAAAACGCTTTCAACTTCAGGAAATGTTTTGATGATGCGATCGGTCTGTTGCAGTATTGCGGCCGATTGGCCAATTGAGATAGACGGATCTTGTGAAACTGGCATATAGAGCAAGGTACCTTCATTTAATGGCGGCATAAATTCTGAACCCAGATGTCTCCAAGGAAAATACAAACTTACAACCGCGATGAAGGCCAGTGAAATCACGATCCACGGGACACGCAATACGCCATGGATCAATGGGCGATAGAGCAATGTCAGCAGCCGATTCAAGGGATTCTGTCCTTCTGATCGGATACGACCACGGATAAACCATGCCATCAAAACAGGAACTAGTGTGATCGATAAAATGGCCGCAGCAGCCATGGAATAAGTCTTGGTGAAAGCCAATGGCCGAAATAACTTACCCTCCTCCCCACCGAGTGCAAAAACCGGAAGGAAAGACACCGCAATAATCAGTAGAGAGAAGAAGAGTGAAGGCCCAACCTCCGATGCAGCCAGTCGAGCGATCACCCAGGGATTTTCACCTGGTTTCCTCTCCATGTGCTTGTGCATGTTTTCAATCATCACAATGGCGGCATCGACCATGGCTCCGATAGCGATAGCGATGCCCCCCAGAGACATGATGTTGGCAGAGATGCCTTGTGCCCACATGACCAAAAAGGCTGCGAGAATACCTAGTGGTAAAGCCACGATAGCTACTAATGCCGAACGGACACGCAACAAAAACAAGATGGAAACCAGCGCAACGACTAGTGATTCCTCGAGTAATTTTTCGGTCAAGGTGTGAACGGCGCGTTGAATAAGAGGGGCTTGACTGTAGGTCGTGACAATCTTGACACCGGATGGCAAGGAAGATCGTATGTCCTCGATTTTTTTCTCGACCCGCCGGATCACGGCATCCGCATTGGCGCCCTGATTCATCATCACAATACCGCCCACCACCGCACCTTCACCGTTAAGATCGGCGGCGCCATTAGGTAGTTGTGGGCCGAGCTGGACGCGCGCAACCTCCTTAAGTGTGATCGGAATACCATCGCGCACACCGAGCGAGGCGTCTTCCAGATCCTTAAGTGAATGTATATACCCGGTGGTGCGCACCATGTAGCTCGCCTCACCCATGTCGATGACAGATCCACTAGTTTCGCCATTGGCGGCTCTAATGGCCCGCTCGACCTGCGGTAGCGTGAGGTTATAGGCCAGCAGGGCTTGCGGATTCACTACGACCTGGTATTCCTTGACGAGGCCACCAACAGTGGCGACTTCCGCCACACCAGGGATACCTTGCAGCTGGTACTTGAGGAACCAGTTCTGCAGGGTGGTAAGCTGACTCAAATTTTGCGTATTACTTGGATCTTTGAGCGCATATTCGTAGACCCAGTCCACACCGGAGCTGTCTGGCCCCAGCGCAGGTGTGACACCCGGCGGCAGCTTGGACTGTACTTGGTTAAGATATTGCAGTACTAAATTACGGGCCTGATAAATATTGGTACCGTCCTTGAACAGGACGTAGACGAAGGAATCGCCGAACATCGAGTAGCCACGAACTGCCCGCGCACCAGGCACCGATTGCAATGTGGTTTCCAGCGGATAAGTCACTTGATCTTGGACAATTTGTGGCGCCTGCCCGGGATAAGAAGTTTTGATGATGACCTGGGTAGGTGAGATATCCGGAACGGCTTCCAGCGGCGTATTTAACGCGGCCAAAATACCAGCGGCTAGTAGTATCAAGGCACCGATAATGGTCAGGGAGGGATTGGCTAAGCACCATCCCATGAGTTTCTTAATCATGAGTGGCTCCTGCTACCGTGTTGCCCATATTAGAAGGCGCATGCGATGCTCTACCAGGTATTTTTATCGATGGTGCAAGTCCCGCATTGGAATCGATTTTGGAGGCGACGTTGCTACCCAGTAAACGGGCCTTTACTGACTGGAACTGCGATTCTGAATACAACATAAACTGCGCATTATCCACTACCCGATCACCTGTTTTTAGCCCCTTGAGAATGGCGACCCATCCATTCGCCTCCGGCCCCAGGGCAACCTCAACAGGAAGGTAATGGCCTTGAGCTTGAGCGAGCATGACGTAATCGCCCTCCTGTGTACGTATGACGGCGCTGCTGGGTATCGCCAGGTTGGATTTCGAATCCGCCAACACCGTTGCATTGGCATACATCCCCGGGCGCAGAAAACCCCTTGGATTGTCAAAACTCAAGCGTGCGGTCACCGTTCGTGTTCGTGGATCTAATGTCGGATAAAGGAAACCCAAGCGCCCACGCCAGTGCTGTCCCGGATAAGTTGGCAAGGCAAGTTGCACGGCATCACCGATATTGATCCAGGAGAGTTGATACGCATAGATCGCTACATTGATCCAAACGCGGTCGAGATTGGCAATTTCAAAAAGACTACTTCGAGAGGAAACATAGCCACCCTGTCGAATATTCAATGCGGTGACGATCCCGCTCTCTGATGCTAAGACGGGCACATATTTCATGGGCTTTCCCGTTTTCTCCAGAGTTTTCATGGCGCCGCCAGGCATACCTAGCAAATGTAATTTCTCAAGAGAACCTGCCAGCAGCCCCGATTCACGGGAATCGATACTCGCTTGTTGACGAGCGACCAGATATTCCTGCTGTGCACTATAAAGTTCAGGTGAATATATTTTGGCCAAAATCTGGCCCTTAGCAACAGAATCTCCGACCGCACGGACATTTAAACGTTCCACCCAACCGGAGAAACGAGGGGTAATACTGTAAATTCTATTTTGATCTACCGTAACAGTACCCACAGTTTGAATCGCCCGACCCATCAAACGTTTTTGCACTGTCACTAATCGGACACCCATATTTTGTGTCTGGCGCGAATCGATACCAATGCCTTCCACCTCACTCGAAGATGTTCCAGAGGCATAAACGGGGATGTAATTCATGCCCATATTGTCTTTCATGGGACGGTCGGAATGAATTTTAGAATTCATGGGATTAGCCCAGTATAGTACCCGGCGCTTCGTTTCAAGCTCTGTAGATTCCGATAATTCCGGTTTCATTGCCGTGCGAATTGATGCCGTCTTCGTGTCTTGGAACCAATGAGCACCAAGGACACCAGCGAAAATTCCAAGCAGCAGCAAGACCATACCGATAATGTTTTCAAATTTCATGGCTGTTCCTGAGATGATGTGGCGAGGTAGTCCAACTTGGCTTGTTCTATAAGTTGGTCTCGTCTGTACTGAAGAGTCTGTAATTCACTGGCAAGCACGGCTTGCTGCGCCTCCAATACAGCACTCATTGTATTATTCCCGCTGGTGTAAGCTGCCAATGTGGATTGGAATCCGGCACGTGCCAGCGGTAATATTTTTGTCTCCATACGCGCCAACTTCTCACTCAGGCTAGTATATTTCGCAGTGGCTGAACGAACTTGCTGCGACAAAGCCAATTGCTGGTTACGCTCATCGAATTTAGCCACCATCACTTGAGCATTGGCGCTGTCAACAGTCTGATTTATTCTATCTCCTGAGAAAATAGGCAGCGTCATCGATATACCAACTGAAAAATAATCCGGGGACCCCGGAAAAAAGCTCTTACCATAAGAGGCGTCGATCGTTACTGTTGGGAGATAATTTTTCTTGGCGATCTGCAGATTGAACTGAGCGGCTCTCACCTTGACTTGGGCTTCACGCAATATCGGTTGCGAAAACAAATGTTTCTCGATATTTTCATATGCGCTTGGCAGCTCTGGCCATTTATGAACGATGATTGGCACTTGATCAATGCCAATATACTGCGCGATAGACGCTATATCTGTCGCCTCATCAGCAGCCAAAGCGCTTTCGTCATTACTCAAATTTTCCATGGCCAAACGGGCACGTAATACATCACTCTGCGGATACATACCAGAACGAAAAGCAGCCATTGCCGCGAGCACGCTCTCGTGTGCCAAAGTTTTCTGCCGACGTACGGTCTCTTGCGCATACTGAAGGTATACTGCGGAAACCCAAGCGCGTCGCAAGCCGAAGACGAGCTCCGCGTGCTTGGTCTCACGAGCATAACGCTGACCGAATGCTCTCGCTTGTATTCGATCGTCCATAAGACCTAGCTTCCCAAATGGCGGGAAGGTTTGCGCCACACCGAGGCGCAGCAGTGTCATCGGTTGCTGGCTGAGGGAAAAACTATCAGTAGGCACATTGACTGCTCTGAGAGACAGTTGCGGATCTGCCAACTGGCCTGCAGCTTTGGCTAGGTGCTGAAGCGCTAAAATACGCTGAGTGGCCATAGCAAGGCTCGGGTTGTCGCGTATTAACAGGACCTCGGCATTTTTAAGCGATAATGTGTCGGCGTTAGCCAGGGTCATATCAAACAATAAGCCGAGCCCAAGCAAACACTTGAAAAAAACCACAAGCAACCGGAAATTTCTAACACAGAATCCCAACCACCGGCGAAATATACGGGGGTACTGAATCATGAAAGACATTTTTCTTCCTCAATCGTCTGAACAGGTGCTGCGTGACAGCAGCATCGATCAATACGTGCACACGAAACTGTTACCCGATAAATCAGATCGGATTTCGTAGTGCTATGAGGGAAAAATCAAATGAGCAGACGTAACGCCAGGAAAGGAGGCGAGGGAGGGCGCGTCACCTGAGCCTGTTGCGCCGATAACTTCCGGGGTACAGGCCTGGATCTCGATGTAAAAATTACGGATAAAACAGAAGTTAGCAGCGGCGTTTGTGCCACTTTTTGGATATGCGAAGCTGCTGCAGCGCCCAAATTGGCGCACACGGACTGGCAGAAAATTCGCTGGAGCTGATCCTTCGGCACCCCGGTCAAAATATCGGATGAGTGAGTACCGTCCCACATTCCGGCATTGCAATAGGCCGGTAGCATATCCATCTGAGAAGCAGCAGCTTGCGCCCATGGCATCAATACCAGAGCGAAAAGAAGTATCAATACTCGGTAACCCGGTTGAGTCGTGATCACAATCCCGCTTTATCCCGAAAGAGCTAGTTTTCTAAGCTCGTAAATTAGTGCCAGCCGTGCGTGTTCACCAAGTGTGAAAATTTTATAAAACTAGATCATTCTCTAAATTGGGTCAACTTCACATGGGCTTCTCTTCAGGGACGAGCTTCATGGAAACATGTGAAGGTAGACAAGCAAATGTGAAAATACATCAGGATAGCCCAACGTATTGCCACATTTAAAGTAACCGCGATATCTCCGATGCCAGTCCCGCTCGTCCGACCAAGGTGCCTATGGTCATATCGTTCAGTATGGAAACCTCGACCTAATTCTGACGCGTCGACCATACACCTTATAGTTAGCTACAGAGTCAAGTCTTTATGAGAGATTTTTTCATATTCGATTTCACCGATTTTGAGCAAACGAATGAAGATGTCAAGCAAATGCCTTGACCTTATAGTGTGGTTCAAGGTTTAGTATCGGGCAGTAAATCGTGGTATGAGTTGAAATCGCTCCCTCACCGTAGGCAAAGCAGCACGTAATCATGTCATTTAGACGTCTACATCGTTGCGCACTCATCGTGATCGTTTTGATCATGGCGGTGAACCCTCTGCGTGCAGCTTTGGCGATGGGTATCAATAACGGTACGCCTGATACTGACCTTAGCCGACAGTTCATAAGTATTGTCGTCACAACACCTACACAGCACGCGCAGCATCAACTACCCGGCTGGGGATGCTGCACCGGTCATGCGGCGTCTTGCGCTGCGGTAGTTACGACTCACATCGCCCCGTTTATCCCTTCGGCCGGGCACATCTCTCATTCAGTAACACCTTCGGTACAAAACCGCGCCTCCCCTCCCCTCACAAAGCCCCCGCGAATCCTCATAGCCTGAGTCATTGCCTGCGAAGATCCCCTTCGCACATGCAAAACATGCGTAGCAACACGGCGTGATTGGCGCCAAGTCGTCGCGCACGCTATCTGACCCGAATATTGGTTACTTCCCGGTTTGCCTGAATCTTGATTAAGGCAGGCAGGTGGTTGTACGAGGATTTTTCGAATGGACCGTAGAAATTTCATCAAATCCGGCGCAGCTGGATTGGCGATGGGTGCCTTGGGCACAAAAACTGCCGAGGCCACAAGCACAGCACAGACATCTTCGCCAACGACAAACATCCCTGTCTCGGGCACACCCAATGGCATCCCCATACCCGGCGGCTCATTCACCCCTCAACCCGGGAAACGTCTGGATGGCGGCCCTGGCTACAATGATCCTCGCAATATGTTCGACGGCGCAATGCGCATGGGAAGCGACATTTCTCCACGCTATACATACGAAAATATCCCTGAAGAATCCGAAGTCGAATTCAAGATTTTCCACATCGATGTTGTGTTGACGGAACATGAATTGGTCGATGGCGTGAAAATGCACGCTTTAGCCTTCAATGGGCAGGTGCCTGGTCCAGAAATCCGCGTCCAGGAAAATGACTGGGTCAAGGTGATTTTCACCAACAAAACAGGCCTGATGCACACCATCCACTGGCATGGTTTGTTTTCGCCATATGAAATGGATGGCGTCCCATACACGACACAACCGCCACTGATGCCCGGCCAACAATTCGTATACAAGTTTCGTGCGGCGCCTTACGGCACTCACTTCTATCACTGTCATTTTTCGACTCCATTGCATCAAGCGCAGGGCATGCATGGCGCCTTTATCGTTGAGGCGAAGGGCGACGACCCAATCCGCAAGCAGTTCCCGTACACCCGGGATTACACCATGGTGCTCGAGGCCTTTGCACTTGATTACGCGAGGCAAGGTTTTAATGCAATGCTGGAACGTATGAAAGAAAAAATGCGTTTGATGAAACTGCATAAGCTCACTAAAGACACGCTGGCGGTTTTCCGAAACTATAGGGATCTTAAAAAACACATCAAAGAAGGGTATATCCCACCCTATAGTCAAAATAGAAACCAAAGCGGCCCTGTACTACCCAACTGGAATTACTTTGGCATTAACGGCAAAAGTTATCCTGCCACCGAACCTCTATTGATCAAGCCAGGAGAATGGATTCGCATTAGGCTTATCAACGGCGGATTTTTAGAGCATTACATGCATCTGCACGGGCATGATTTCTATCAGGTCGCCAATGATGGTGCACCTCTTCCTGAACCTATTCGAGGCAATACGATTGCCGTCAAACCCGGAAAAACAGCAGATATTGTCGTTTACGGCAACAACCCCGGCGTTTGGACCTTTCATGACCATGATACGACGCGTGTAACCAATAACGGGGTTTATCCAGGAGGAATGCTCACGGTTCTCGAATATGAAGGTTTCGTAGGAGGTTACGGCCCTCTTACGGCCATTGACGAATAAGGGAGATAAAAATCATGCAATTCACACGTTACAAATCCAACCATACTCGATGGGTAATCGCGGCACTATCCACACTGGTACTGATCCATAGCACCATCGCTTCTGCAGCTGGTGGGTTTATGCGCTCAGTCGGCAATTCGTCAGTCACCCCGCGCATATCCATTATGGGCAGGGGCATCGCCACCTTCGATGGCATGCTTGGAAAGCAAGCGATTGGCGGTGCCAGAAACAACAGCATGATCAATTACTCGGATTCTTTTTTGGATGCACAGTTCGACAGTCGTCTCTACTCTGGCATCCATGGGGGCATGTTGCTTGGATTACGCTTTCCTGATGCGGGCTCTGGGATAGGTCCTGTGTTCTACCATCAGATGAATGTTTTCCTGGAAGCCCAGCACTGGGGACTGCGTATCGGACGCACCTCACTACCGAACTATCTCATCGCGTTCCCAACACTGCGGGACAGCGATTTGATTGATTACACACAAGTTCCCAACGCAATGATCAACAATCCTGCTTCTGAATACGCCCAGTATGGCGATGTATTCAAGGGAAGTTATTACTGGATGAGCAGCCGGTTACGCCTGTCTGGGTTTGCCGCACATCAATTTGAATCCAATACGTCTGGACAACTACTTGATCGTTTCTCTCTCAACAGCGGCGGCACGCAGATCAATTACGAATTGACGCCGGGAGCACGCTACTCAAGTTGGCTTCGGCAATTGGGTGCGGAAATTTATTATCAGGACGTACGTAATATACCCGGAAAACAACGCCAATATAGCTACATACTTGGTGGCGTCATCAACCTTGATCGTGACCCAGTTGATCACTGGGAGTTGCGTTTCCAGGCAATCGACAATCAAGGTGCAGGCATACGATCCGTTTCTACGGTGCAAGCGCAGGCGCAGGCGCGTTCACAAGCCTATGTCTTTTCAGTACGACATGTGCACTCCCCTTATCTCGTGCCACGCCTGCAGATGGCGCTCACGGTCGCCTATCAACGGTTTGACGGAGTCGATGCCAGCCGTTACAGCATCGTGCCTAATGTCACTTACCGATTGGGCGCCAACACCAATCTGATCGCGCAATATGCCTTCCTACATAACCAAGGCACATTACAAAAGTCGCTCAACGGGCCATATGCAGGCCTCAAAAACAATAGCACGGTGACTCTGGGTCTTGCCTATGACTTCGGTATCACGTCTAACGATTATTTCGGCAATCGCACAAGCTTACTCAATACCGAACATGGGTATCTGCCTTAAATAAAGTATATCGAAGGGTTCTGGAGGAATTCCTTCAGAACCCTATCGCTATCAGTCGACCAGCAGAGGAATCTTATGTTTAACCGAACTCAAATATTGTTTCGTTGGCTGGGCTTTAATCATCATCCAGCCAGACACTTGCCATCAATCGTCACTCCAACGCAATCAAAATTGTTTGCCTATTTGCGCATGACCTTAGGTGTGATCTGGCTTTATAACACCTGGACTGCCTCGTCGGGACCCAACAAACTTTCTGTGGCGTATTTTCTGGGAGAGCCGATGTCATCTTGGCAGGTTCATCTTGTCGGAAATGGGATTGTCTTGCTGGATCTCTATATCGCGCTGGTTTTGTTATCGGGTAAGGGCATGCGATCGGCCCTGTGGATCAGCATTGTGTATCTATTGGGCATGTGGATCGGCGTCGAACATCTGGGCGATTTCGATCCAGCGACAGGCGCAACCGATGCAGGCATTGCCCCGCCATACCTCATCGCGGCGATCCTCACCTATACCACATGGCGCATCAGTCAACCGATATCGTCATCCACGGCACATACCAATCGTGATCACACGCTGCTATGGGCGCATGCCGCCAGGTACATTTTCGGTTTTTTATGGGCGTGGGATGCATTGTTTAAGTGGCATCCATATTTTCTCAGTCATTTCTTGAGCTATCTCATCGAGGCCCAAAAAAATATGCCTGGGTGGGAGGGTATATATGTTCAAACCTGGATCGACATCATCAAAAGCACAAGCCCATTGGCCTTTGGTTTTCTCGCAGCCATCACAGAAGCAGTTATTGCTTGGAGTTTGTTATCCGGTAAATTTCTGCGCTATTCCATGCCGGTAGGTATCGCTTTTTCATTCATGGTTTGGTCAACCGCCGAAGGCTTTGGTGGTCCTTACAGCAATGGTGAGACTGGCATGCCGGGAAACATGTTCGGAAATGCCGTCATGTACATCTTCATTTTCATACAACTCATGGTGCTGTATCGCTGGCCAAGACATGGAGGAGTAGAAGAGCTGGAAAACTCGTTCTCTGAAAACAAAGTCTTATAAAGCATCTCGCTTCCGCTCAAGCCATTCACTAATGGAGTCACAATCATGTCTGTGAAAACGATAACAACCTTGCTGATCACTGTCGTGCTTTCAGGTTGCGCCAGCACAAGCGCCCTTTATAGCGGTATTCACCAGGCCTACTCTCCAACTCATTCGGTTAGTATTTTGCAAAATCCACCCAAACGGCCCTACAAGATTATTGCAGAGCTGGAAACTAGGGGGATACCGGGAATGTCATATAAAACCATGCTTAACAACATGAAAACTGAAGCCAAATCAATTGGTGCCAACGCCATCATCTCTATAAAGGAAATCTACCTAATGTCCGACAAAACCATCTATCGCATGCCGCATCGATCAGAGGCGGTTGTCCGTCCGCCTGTGCGCACGCCAGCGCTGACAGGTACAGCAATTCGCTATTTGAAGTAACCAAATGTCTCAAGCAGGAGCGTCGCAATTCATACTCGCCTCTCCTGCTTGAGACCCCTATTCAGCAAGCAATCACACCGAGTCAAAGAAACCGATAATACTCAGCTTGGGAG
The DNA here is from genome assembly GCF_001753245.1 of Acidihalobacter yilgarnensis. Taxonomy (NCBI): domain Bacteria; kingdom Pseudomonadati; phylum Pseudomonadota; class Gammaproteobacteria; order Chromatiales; family Ectothiorhodospiraceae; genus Acidihalobacter; species Acidihalobacter yilgarnensis. The sequence goes on from NZ_CP017415.1 coordinate 2,803,003, forward strand.
TCATCACGTGATCGTCACGATAATTTCTAGTCGGCGCTTTAATCAATATGCCGGGAAGGCCAAGAAGGCCGCCAATGATGGCCCTGTATTCATCACAGTACACGGGGAACCAACTCACGTATTATTAAATATACATGAATATAAAAAACTCCTTGACTATCCAGAACATAAACCAAATTGGGTCTTCGTGGAAACGTGTGGGTGATTTCGCGGCGTGATCGCGGCGTGACCCAAGCAGCGCAAGGCTTTGCAGCTTTCAACGCGACCCTGAAATCTGGCACGCTGTAGCCATGGCTACTTCCACGAAGCGTCCCCAGCGTCTGCTCGACGCCTATCGGTTCCGCGGCTTTCGTCCACTGGCGACGGTCAAGGGTGTGTTTGGTGATCCCAAGGCACGGGTGGTCACGCTCGTTCGGCGGGGAAAAAAACAGTCTGCGGGTGCTGTGGCCGCACGCAGTCGGGTTGGTATGATCGCAAGCTCCGAAAGATCCGCGATCTGTCCTGCGGTGACACGCGAATATGGTTGGCGTTCGAGGTGCGCCGGGTCGACTGCCGGACGTGCGGCAAGGTGAAGAGCGAGCAGCTCGACTTTCTGGCTGACAACCCGTTCTACACGAAGCGGTTTGCGCGGCACATCGGTCGCCGCTGTCGGCAGTCGTGCGTGCGCGATGTCGCCAAGGAGTTCAAGCTCGACTGGCACACGGTCAAGTCGCTGGACAAGCAGTACATGACCGAGCAGATCAAGCGCGCCGGGATGCCCGGTCCAAAGGCGATTGGCATCGATGAAATCTCGATTCGCAAGGGGCACACCTACCGCATCGTGGTCAGCGATCTGATCCGCAAACGACCGATCTGGTTTGGCGGTGAAGACCGCTCCGAAGCGAGCATGGCGATGTTCTACGAAGCGCTTGGCCCAAGGAAATCCGCCGGTATACGGCTGGCGGTCATGGACATGTGGAAGCCGTTCCGCAAGGCCGCTCAGGCCCATGCACCGCAGGCGGCGATCCTGTTCGACAAGTTCCACATCATGGCGCACTTGGGCAACGCGCTCGATGCGGTGCGCAAGGCCGAGTACGCCCGCCTGAGCGGCAAGGATCGTCGCTACATCAAGGGACAGAAATACACCTTGCTGTCGCACCGCGAGAACCTCAGCGTGGACGGCAAGGCGGCGCTCAAGCAACTGCTGGCGGCCAACAAGCGGCTCAACACCGCCTACCTGCTGAAGGAAAGCTTCGGCCAGTTGTGGGACTACCAGCGTGAAGGCTGGGCGCGGCGCTTCTTCGACAATTGGCGCAAATCACTACGCTGGCAGCGGCTCAAGCCGTTCGAGAAATTCGCCGGACTGATCGAGCGCCACTGGGACGGCATCGCCGCCCACTGCCGTGCCGAGAACAAAGTCCCGCTCGGCTTCGTTGAAGGACTCAACAACAAAATCCGTGTCATCCAACGCCGCGCTTACGGACTGCGCGACGAGGAATATTTACGACTGAAAGTGCTCACCTGCATGCTTCCGGCGCTATGAAATCGGGCGAAATCACCCACACGACTTCACGAAGAGCCACCAAATTCTTGAGAAGCTTATAGCTTTCCATGCCAAATACACATCAACAACCAGCATGAAATAAATGACAAATTTAATGATGAAATGAATTTCACAAAAAAGTCAATTTCCCTTCTCGGTTCCTTAGGGCAGCGCTGAATAAGTCGTCACAATCAATCAACCCTCAAGGTTGATCAGTTTTGCCCCTGATCAGACGTCTAGATCCCGGTTTTTTGCTCTCGGTTTTCACCCTTCTCGCGCCTTGAGGCACGTTGTGGGCCCTCAACGCGCTATCAGGTGGGTACTCGGGTCCGTGATAGGTACAGGTTAGCTAACCCGAGGACCACGAAGCTGCGGTTGGCATTCTTGTCCAAACCCCGGTAGCGCACTTTGCTGAACCCCCACAGCCGTTTCACCACCGCAAAGACGTGCTCGACTCGGGCGCGGATCCGCGATTTGTTGCGGTTACGCAAACGTTCGGCCTCGGCAATTTCACCACGCTTGCTGATGCGTCGATTGGTAAAGTCCTTCGCCCGAGGGGCATGCGCCCGAATCAGCGCTTTTTGACTGGCGTAGGCACTATCGCCATAGACTCGACGCTCCTCGCCGTGCAGCAGGTCCGCGAGCAGGTGTTTGTCGTGCACGTTGGCGGCGGTGACCGCCGCGCTGTGCACCACGCCGGTACGATTGTCCACACCGATGTGTAGCTTCATACCGAAATACCACTGTTGGCCCTTGCGGGTCTGATGCATGTCGGGATCGCGTGTCTTGTGGGCATTCTTGGTCGAGCTCGGCGCACCGATGATCGTGGCGTCGACGATCGTTCCAGTACCGACCTTCAGGCCCCGATCCTGCAGGGTCTGATTGACCTGTGCGAACAACGTCGCACCCAGGTCGTGCTGCTCCGATAGACGACGAAACTTCAGCAGGGTCGTTCCGTCCGGGACCCGCTCGCGGCCCAGATCAATGCCCACGAATCGCCTCAGCGACGTGCTGTCCAGCAGCGCTTCTTCACACGCCTCGTCAGCCAGGTTGAACCCGTGCTGCACGAAGTACATCCGCAGCATCCGTTCCAGCCCCACCGGTGGACGACCCTTCCCTGCCTTCGGGTAGTGGGGCTCGATCACCGCACACGACGCGGACCACGGCACGAGTTCCTCCATCGTCGATAGAAACACATCACGACGCGTCGCCCGCCGATAGACCTCGAATCCTTCGCCTGAGTCCGCTGCCATCGCCAGTGTCTGCTGTTTCATCGTTACGATCCCAATTGGTTGTCAGAGCAACTCAATTTTCGCAGAGGTAAGAGACTTTTTCAGCGTTGCCCTAATTCGACCGGAAAGTGCCTAGAGAAACGATAGCGATTCAATCCTTGGTTGACCCGTTCCTGTAGATATTTTATCATTTGCATAAATGTCTAAGTGATGCGCCCATGAAACCAGCAGGTAAATCTCCCATCGGTCCAATGTGCAACGTGACCTGCTTCGAACAGGAGAAGGTTGCTCGCGTGAAAGCAGGACTTGTGGCTGAGCAAAAATTACTGCCTCAATTGGCCGAATTTTATAAGTTGCTCGGCAACACAACGCGGCTGAAGATACTTTTTGCGTTAACCCAAGGTGAGCTGTGCGTTTGTGATGTCGCTCACGTTCTGGAACTTACAGTGGCGGCGACATCTCACCAGCTTAAGCTCTTGCGCGACCAAGGTTGGCTCTCCATGCGTAACGATGGAAAGATGGTTTATTACCGGGCGAACAGTGGCGGGTTGCTCAAGGCACTTCAGGATGATTTGAAGATACTGGAAACACGATGGAGGTAATAGATTTTTCGGCTGCAACGTTTAGACAATATCGATAATGAGAACATATATATACGGTATGGCATGTGTCTTGCTCCTATCTGGCTGCGCCACGTTTCATGCGCACCCACTCACTGCGGGGACGAGTGCTGCGACCCTGCAACAACGTTCGTTGCAGTCCTCTGACCTGAGAGATTACCTTGCTCGGCACGATATCAATGTCACGCGTTGGCCCTTGCAGCAATGGTCTGTAGCCTCGCTTGTGCTAGTGGCGCGCTACTATGATCCGAACCTCGCAATCGCACGCGATCACTGGTTCAAAGCCATTGCCGCCGAACGAACAGCGGCTACTTACCCGAATCCGTCCGTCAGTCTCACGCCCCTGTACACAACAAATGCGCCGGTCAACATATCCCCCTGGACTGTGGATATCGGCGCCGCTTTGAGGCTGATTACAGCCGGTAAGCACGGCGACCGTATCGCTGTGGCGCGAGCACACGTCGAAGCTGCACGCTACACCTTTATGCAGGCGGAATGGACCACTGATGCTCAAGTGAAGAATGCCTGGCTTGACCTCGTGACAGCGCGCCGCCGTCAGCTCCTGCTCGAGGCCCGAGTGGAAGATACTCGTGCACTTTTTGACGCTGACACTGCGGCTGTGAACGCCGGCCAGAGCCCTCCGTTCGACGCGTTTGCCACAAAACGGCTATGGAACAAGGCAATGAATGCGGTGGTCACTGGCCGCGCCGCAACAGCACGCGCGCAACAAGCTCTGGCTAATGCCATCGGTATTCCCGATGGCCGGCTGGCTAAGATCCGCATCAGTGCCACTGACAGAATATCGAGACCCAGGAGCCTACCGCCGGAGAGCCAATTACAAACTTTCGTATTGACTCAGCGCGCTGATGTGCGGGCAGATGTACTCCGTTATGCGGCAAGTCAGTTCCGGTTGAAGCTCGCGATCGCTCAGCAATACCCTAGTATCACCGTTGGACCTGGCTATCGGTGGGATCAGGGTGCTCATCGTTGGTCGCTTGGGTTCTCACTGATATTGCCCGTATTCAACCAGAACCAAGGGCCTATCGCCGAAGCACGCGCGCAACGGACGCTGAGAGCGGACCAGCTACGCGCCCTCCAGCTGGAGTTGATCAGCCAGCTAAAAAATGCAGTCACCACATACCGTACCGCGCAGCGAATGCTGGAGTTGGCGCTACAGCGTTTGCGGGATGACCAGAAGCAGGTGCGAGACGACCATACTGCGCTGACCCACGGTCAGATTGCTCGCACTACTTGGCTGCGAGCTCGCATAGCATTAGTGCAGGGCGAACTCGATGTTATCGATGCACACGCGCAACTGTTACATGCACGCCTGCGTATCGCCACCCTGATCGAACACCCGCTGGGGTCGGACGCGGCGCCGAATTCCAAGCGGCTTCACGCGATGTCGTGATCCTGTCGGTTCCCTAGCGCAACAACGTGAGCACTTTCCATGATGCGGACCTTTTACTCAGTTCTGTTCATTGCTGTACTGATACTGCCGCTGCCGGTCTATGCCACTCTTCAGGGTGGGGCATCGCTGTCGGTGGTAGTGACGCCACGGATGTCCCGGACCATAAGCTTGCGCACCGAGAAATTGCGCCGACAGTCTTGGCGACCATCGTGGACCGCTTACGGCCGCGTGATCTCAGGGGCGAGCCTGATAGCCACTGCGCGCACTGTAATCGACGCACGACAGACCCTTGTGGCGATGCGTGTTACTACTGCGGCCGCCGATGCAGAGTACCGGCGTTTGCGGGGGTTGTATGCTCTGCATGCAAATGTCGCGTATCACCAAGTGCAAAGCGCGGAAGCACGTTGGCAAGCCGATCATGCTGCACTGCAGAAGGCAAAGATGGGTCTCATGGTGGTGCGCGCATCTGCGAGTGCCGAGTGGGGATCGGTGATCAGCAATTGGCTAACCCCGGGCTCGCGACACCTGAGGCAGTTAGCTGCAGGTGAGGCACGTCTTATACGACTTACACTGCCAGGGCGCACGCGGATCACTTCACCTAAAAATAGCATTACTCTCGTCACGATTGATGGAGCCAGAATCCCGGCTACCTGGATTTCCGTTGCTCCGACCTTAGGGCAGGGGTTACAGGGAATTGCGTTTTACGCCTGGACGATTCAGGTCAAAGACCGACTTGCCTATGGCACCGGCGTGGTCGGTCTCATTCCTCATGGACCAAAGATGGATGGCGTTATCGTGCCGCGGACAGCTGTGATCTGGTCCGGTTCTTCGGCCTGGATATTCATGCGCAGCGATACAAATACATATCGGCGCGAGCCTATATCGACACGTTACCCGACCCGAGATGGCTGGTTCGAACCCAATACCCCTGGTCCAGGCGACGTTATTGTTACCAAGGGAGCACAAACGCTGTTTTCCATCCAACAACAGCAGGGCGAGTCGTCGTCGCCACCTGGCGACGACGACTGAGGGGACGCTAAACGATGCTGAAGCAGTTGGTTACATGGTCTCTGCATCATCGCGGGGTGGCAATCACGTTAGCTGCAATATTGGCGATCTATGGTGGTTTCAAGCTTACACATGCGCAATACAGCGTCTTCCCTGAGTTCGCGCCACCCCAAGTGGTTATTCAAACGCAGGCACCGGGGTTCTCCCCCCGTCAGGTCGAGAAGTTGGTTACCACGCCGATCGAAAATGTGATCAATGGGGTGATCGGTATCGCCTCGATGCGCTCGGTTTCCACCGCCGGCATCTCAGTCATCAAAGTAACCTTCGGCCAGAACACGAACGTTTATCTTGACCGACAGTTCATTGCCGAACGGCTAGCTAATGTGGCCAGCCAACTCCCATCAGGGGCCGAGACGCCCACAATGACACCGTTGACCTCGTCGACGGGGAAGGTGCTGATATTCGGGCTCACTTCCAAGACACGATCATTGATGGACGTGCATACCGTCGCCCAGTGGACGGTGAGACGCCGGCTCCTGGCCATCAAGGGTGTGTCCGATGCAGTGGTCTTCGGTGGCCAAGTGCGCCAGTTACAGGTCCAACTCCATCCTGTCGCTTTAGAGCATTACGGGCTGTCAATCGCCCAGATCGCACATGCCACCAGCTTGGCCACCGGAATTCGCGCCGCGGGTTTCATTGATACACCCAACCAACGTATCCAGATACAGGCCGAAGGCCAAGCCACAACCCCCGCCCGCTTAGCGACGGCAATCGTTGCCATGCGGCACGGCGTTCCAGTCACACTGGGTGACGTAGCGACGGTCACATATGCCCCGGCACCTCCGGTAGGAGCTGCCTCGATTGACGGTCACCCCGGTGTGCAAATTCTTGTCTGGGCACAATACGGCACTAACACGCTGGTGGTGACACGACGCGTGGACGCGGCCTTACACGCCCTCGAACCTGTGCTCGCTAAACAGCACATAAAGCTCTGGCCGGATCTTTTCAGGCCCGCAAGCTTCGTACATCGAGCCGTCGGCAATCTCGGAAGTGCGCTGACCATCGGTGGTGTGCTGGTGGCAATCATGTTGTTTCTATTCCTCTTTAACTGGCGGACCGCACTCATCTCTCTGGCCGCCATTCCTTTGTCGTTACTGACCGCAACTCTGCTTCTGCAGATGTTCGGTTACACCCTCAATACGATGACGTTGGGCGGATTGGCAATAGCAATCGGTCTGTTGGTCGACGACGCGGTAATCACGGTGGAGAACATCTACCGCAGGTTGAGCGAAAATAATGCTCAGAGTGCACCACGTAGCACGTTGCGAGTCATTCGTGATGCAACTCTGGAGGTTCGTAGCGCCGTGGTCTATGCGACCCTGGCCATCGCCATGGTGTTCGTGCCAGTGATGACATTGCCTGGAGTTGCCGGCCGTTTGTTTGCGCCGTTGGGGTATGCCTACGTGCTGGCCACATTGGCTTCATTGCTCGTAGCGTTGACTGTAACACCGGTGCTGTGCATGTTTTGGTTAGCCCGCGGGTCTATCCCCAGCCGCGAACCGCCCCTCATACGTTGGATCAAGCCAGGTTACCGCTATGTGCTTTTGCGGATAGATCGCCATTATCGGTGGGTCTTCGCGGCAGTGTTACTCATGGTTCTGCTGGGCGCTAGTGCTTTGCCTTTTTTCGGTGCCCGCTTTATCCCACAGCTCAAGGAAGGTCACTACATCATCCATATGGTCATGACGGCGGGCACATCGCTTGAGCAGTCCCTACGTATGGGCAAGATCGTGTCCGCTCACCTTGAAGCATTACCATTCGTAGAGTCTGTGACACAACACGTGGGACGGGCGCCGGAATCTCACGATGTCCTAGGCACCAATACCAGCGAGTTCGACGTTGCTCTCAAGCCGATGGGAGGTCCAGCAACCGTAACAGCACGACAAACCATACAGAATGTGGTCGACGCCATCCCCGGTGCTACTTTCGCGGTTAAGACGTTCCTGTCTGCCCGCATCCAAGAGACTATTTCCGGCCAGAGAGCACCGGTGGTGGTACATGTGTTTGGCTTGAAGCTGAACCAACTTGGCCCCATGGCACGTCAAGTCGCGGCTATTTTACGCACGATTCCGGGAGCCACAGGCGTGCAAATGCAGTCGCAACCGAATAGCCCCTCGCTTGTAATCCGTCTGGAGCCAAGCGCATTGGCACGCTGGGGACTGTACCCTGTGGACGTGCTGGACACGTTGCACACGGCCTACGGCGGTGATGTCGTTGGGCAGATCTATACCGGGGATCGTATCTTCGATGTCACAGTGAGCCTGCCATCCTCTCAGCGACGAGATCCATCGATTATCGGGAATCTACTGCTACGCGCCAGCGATGGTGTGACGGTGCCACTTCGTGATGTGGCGATGATCTATGCCACGCGCGGACCAAAGGCAATCCTTCACGAAGGCGGTCGACGCGTAATTACGGTTACCTCTGGTGTGACCGGGCGTGACAACGCTTCTTTCGTTAGGGCCGCAAAGGCCGCGCTCGATAGTAAGCTCGAGCTACCCCACGGGGCTTACTTGGAGTTCGCAGGAAGCGCGCAGGAGCAAAAACGAGCAACCACTCGATTGCTCCTCACGTCCCTCATCGCAGCTGTTTTCATCGTGCTGCTGCTGTCCTTGGTGCTGACCAGCATGCGCAACCTTGCCCTGATCCTCGCCAATATCCCATTCGCCTTGATTGGCGGAGTTCTAGGCATATTTGTCGTATTTGGGGGCACCCTATCGATGGGAGGCATGGTGGGCTTTGTTACCTTGTTTGGTATCACGCTGCGCAATGGGATGATGATGATTGCTCACTATGAACATCTGGTATATGTAGAGGGGGAAGGCTGGAACAAAGCGTTGGCCATACGGGGGGCACAGGAACGGCTCGCCCCAATTTTGATGACCACTTTAGTGACAGCGTTCGGCCTGTTGCCGTTAGCTGTGGGCCGCCAGGCTCCAGGTAATGCAATTGATGGTCCCATGGCAATCGTCATCTTGAGCGGATTAATGACATCTGCGGTATTGAATCTGCTGGTGCTGCCCAGCATGGTACTGCGCTTCGGACGATTTAAGACCACTGGGTGACGACTGAAAGAATGAGTTGGCGCGGCCAAACACGTGCATGGTGAGCTTCATGTGTCGATGGATCGTCGACATCGCAGGTAGTGGCGCACCACAAGGTTCGTGGCGCATTGTCCTTCGGATCTAAGTGCTAATGCAGCACACACGACGATTTCATAAGTAATACTGATATCCACCATTTTTTTACTCCCAATTTATGCATTGAGTCAGCCAACACCAAGTTGGCTCTTGGTATAGCGACAGCGAGTACAAAACGAGGGACTTTGTTGAATTATCTTTCGTGGCCATCGCTTTGGCCGCGATGAATCAGTTCTGAGAGGGGTAGCAAGGTATCGGCCAACAACTCAGCCTGGCGAGTGATGGTGAGGGCATGACTACGGTCGATCATGGTTCGCACTCAGCAATCCCGTTTGGGTGAGTGCGCGTTTTAAAAAATCATTATCCAATCACAGCTGGGGGGCATTTTATCCAAACAGGCCTAATGTCTGGGTGCCATCATGATAATGGTCATCCCCATGAGGGCGACAAGACTGCCGATGACATCCCATCCCCCCGTGCCAATGTGACCTGAGACAACTACCTCATCGCTATTACTGAAGGTAGGCTCCCCTCATGGACACCCCAGCATCAATGATTTCCCCCACGTCTTCCACGGCCACGGCGCATATACATCCACCGAAGTGCCGGGCAAGGCGACGCGCCGGCGGTTCACGCTCGGCTACAAACGCAAGATCGTCGCGTTGGCCGCCGGACTGCCCGACGGTGAGCTCGGCGCGATGCTGCGCCGTGAAGGGCTGTACTCCTCGCACCTGACTCATTGGCGTCACCAAGTCGCGACGCTGGACGCGCAGACGCCGGAGCCGCAACGCGGACGTAAGCCCGATCCCACGCGCCCGGAGAAGCTTCGAATCAACCAGCTTGAACGTGACCTGGCACGTGCACAAAAGCGGTTGGTACAAGCGGAAGCGATCATCGACGCCCAAAAAAAACTGTGTGCGCTGCTGGGGTTGCCAAGCAGCGAGGAGCAGCCATGAGCGCGTTACCAGCGTTGTCGGCCATGGTCGGCGTGGCGCGGACGTGTGCCGGCCTGGGCCTGTCGCGGGCGATGCTGTACCGCCGGCGCCAGCCCAAGGCGTCGACGAGGGTTACTCGCACGCCGCCGCTGAAGCTCGATGCCGCCGAGCAAACGGCGGTGCTCGGCGAGCTGATGAGTCCACGCTTCGTCGACCGCGCACCCCAACAGATCTATGCCGTCTTGCTCGATGAGGGGCGCTACCTGTGCTCGGTGCGTACCATGTACCGCTTGCTAGTGGCGCGGAAGGCGGTACGTGAGCGGCGCGAGCAGCGCGTGCATCCGGTGTACGCCCGCCCCGAGCTGCTGGCCGAGGCGCCGAACCAGTTGTGGTCGTGGGACATCACCAAGCTCAAGACGACGGTGAAGTGGACGTACGTGTATCTCTACGTCGTGCTCGACGTGTACAGCCGCTACGTCGTCGGCTGGCTGCTGAGCACACGCGAGTCGGCCGCGCTGGCGCGCGAGCTGGTTGAGCAGACCGCCTTGCGTGAGGCGGTGCCCAAGGATCAACTCACGTTGCATGCCGATCGCGGCGCGCCGATGCGATCCAAGACGCTGGCCGAGCTGCTCGTCGATCTCGGCATCGAGGCCAGCTTTTCCCGGCCCCAGCAAAGCAACGACAACCCGTACAGCGAGAGCCTGTTCAAGACCACCAAATACGCCCCGGACTTTCCCGCCTGCTTTGCCGGCATCGATCATGCCCGCGACGTCATCACTCCGTTCTTCGAGCACTACAACCACCATCATCGCCACACGGGCATCGGCCTGATGACACCTGCCGCCGTCCATCACGGCCACGCACCGCGCATCACCGCCGAGCGTGCAATGATTCTGGCCGCCGCCTTTGATCGCCACCCGCACCGCTTCAAGGGCCGCGTACCCCAACCACCGCGCGTGCCCGACAAGGTTTACATCAACCCACCCCGCGAGAACCCTGTATCCAGCTCAGCACCCGTCACCGAAACTCACTAAATTCAAACCCGCAGTTGTCTCAAAGCATTGACACATTCCGCATAGACCTGGCCGTATCCCTTCGACGACCCATAGCCAGCCGATTGCGACGGCAATGTACACACCGCCATACGCGGCGTAGGTACGCCCAGCCGCCGTAGGATGAAGGGTCAACAGCCAAGCGAATGCAGCGAGCGAGGCGGCCGCCGGCAACAGCAGCCAAAGCGGTTTGCTCTGCTTGATCACAAGCCAGGGCAGATAACAGCCGACGATCTCGGCGACGGCCGTGACGGCAAACAACAGGACGACACGCAGCAGAGCCAGGGCAGGGCCAAAGACGGAGGTTCCACCACTTTCTGCTGGGGACACTATCAGGCCTCCTCCAGTGCATGCCCGTTGTCCGCCCAGTCGCGCTTTCCCTCGACGTAATGAAAGACGTTCGTATAACCCAGCGACTCCAGCCGCTCGGCCGCCAAACCAGCACGTTGGCAGACCGCGCTCGCGCAATAGACCACGATCCTCTTCTCACGGTCCGGAACTTCCCGCGGCGCCCGCGTCAGGATTTCATCCGATACGATGTTGATGGCGCTAGGCAAATGGCCCTCTTCGAAGGCCGAACGCGGCAACGTATCGATCAGGACAAAATCCTGAGTATTATTGACGAGTTCAGCGAGTTCATCGCACGATATCTTCCTAGCCATAACAACCTCCATAACATGCATTTAGGTATTATTCAGCAGAACGGCGACCCTCCCGGAAGAAGGCTTTGCTCAAGCCCCAGAGGAATAACGCGAACAGGGCATGATTGACCAGAAGGCCGATTGCGATGCGCGGGCCGACTGCCATGCCAAAGAACCCCCAACCGACGAACGGCACGAAAACGAGGAGAGCGAAAATCCACAACCCAGCGGCCAAGAGCACCACGCTGGAGAAAGCCAGCTTGGGCCTGAAAAACACAATGAATACGACAGACCAGAAGGTGACATAGGCCAGATGGAACGCGATGCCAACAGGGACCGGGAGATGCCGGCCAAAGAGCGTGTCGGCAAAGAGCAGGCCCAACGGCGCGGGCATCGGTGAAACGCCGATTTTCAGGGTTGATATGAGGATGGCAGCCAGGGCGATCCCGTTGATCAGACCAACGGCAATCGCTTTTCCCCAATCCTTGGGGGACATCGTGCGCAGTGATTCCAGGTTTACCTCAATTTTTACCGCGGTGAGTGGCTCTGACATGAGACCTGCGAGTCTGTCGGTTCCGAAGAGCCGGCGAGGTTGCCCCCAATCAGTCCTCGGTAGCTTGACTGGCTTTTTCCGAGGTGGGACAGCGTTCGCCACACTTGTCCTGGGAATCCGCACAGCAGGCCCCGGTCAGTACTTGAGTCATATCCAGCAGGGTGTCGAACTGGGCGCTGTACAAGATGAACTGTCCCTCGCGTTGACTCTTGATCAACCCCGCATGCGTCAACTTCTGCAAATGAAACGTCATGGCATTAGCGGCTAGACCGCAGGACTCACCCAGTTTCCCCGCTGCAATGCCATCAGGCCCGGCCTGCACCAATAACCGAATTATCTTCAGTCGGGCTGGATGGCCGAGCGCTGCGAGCTTCTGAGAAATGTGCGCATCTTCATTCATGCGCGCGATAGTACAGCAGTAGTTGAAATAATGAAAATTATCTTTTGGCCAGCCAAATACACACAATATTCCGGTTTAAAAGTCGAGAGACATCGTCTCAGCATCATCTTAAATCAACACGATCTTCCGGATACCCGAACTTTTTACTTGACTCTAATCAGCACTTCATAGGCTAGTCTTCATAAAGTAGCGTTTGCTTCGATGTACGCCGCGAGTTCGAGCGCCAGCATATTCGATAGATTGATACACAACATTTATAGGAGAGCCATCATGATGAAACGTTCGCTTTGCACGCTTGGATTGATTGGAGCGTTAGCACTGGCGCCGGCTGCCTTCGTCGCCGACGCCGCTGATCAGGGGTCGATGCCGATGTCAGGTACGAAAGGCATGGGTGGCATGGGTGGCATGGGTGGCATGGGTGGCATGGGTGGCATGGGCGGTATGCAAGGTATGCAAGGTATGCAAGGTATGCAAGGTATGGGCTGCCCGATGATGCGCATGATGGCCGGTGGCATGATGGGCAAGTCTGGCATCAATAGCATCGCCATCCCGCAATTGCCGCCCGGCAATGCAAAGCTACAACTGGAAATGCAGGGCGAGATCATGAAGCGGGTCGGCGAAATTATTCAGCGCTATGCGGCAAAGGTTGCAACGCGTTAGCAGGCCGGTTGCTGTCGATAATCCATTACGACAAGCGCAGTACCGGCACCGGCGGTTGTATTCGCCGGTGCTCGGCATGCCAGCCTTTACGCAACGGTGAACTACTGTGTGAGCGCATCGAGTAGCCACGTCCTACGCTTTATAGCAACTCCCTTCACTCTCATCAGCCTATTTTTCAAGAGACATCTGCCACATCCGTTTGTAAAGGACGTTCAGCCTGCCTATTTTGATCAGCCGACTGATGACTCGGTGCCTGTTGTCAGTACGCCTGCACTCTGTCGATCAGAGCAAACGATTGCCGTCACGTAGCGGTTTGGTAGTTACTCATAAGTCAGTAGATTAGGGAATAACTGGCGTCGACTTCAGTCCAATTGGGTATGAAGATCGATGGCCGGCCGTTGACTCGCGAGACGCTGGAAGCGATGCGCTTCATGGCGCTGGATCGGATGGATGAGGGCGAATCCCCGGCAGCGGCCTCGGCGTCGTTCGGGATGCACCGGACTTGGGCGTACAAGGTACGGCTGAAGGCGCGCGGGCGCGGCCAAGGCAAGCGGGTCCTGCAGTTGCGGCGGCACCCGAGCGGTGCCGGAAGTTGACCGATGCCCAAGGACGGCAAGTGTTCCGGTGGGTCAACGGCAAGAACCCGTGGCAGTATAGTTTCGACTTCGGTTTGTGGACACGCCAGATCGTGGGCGAGTTGATCACGCAACGGCTCGGCGTGATGCTGGGCTTGGCCTCGGTGGGTGCGCTCCTGGCGCGGGTCAGGCTGACACCGCAGAAGCCGCTGCAGCGGGCCTACCAACTAGACCCCGAAGCGATTGCCCGCTGGCAGCAGGGAGACCTACCCCGCCATCGCCCGCCAAGCCAAGCGCGACGGGACTTACATCTACTTCTGATACGCCGCCGCTGGCAACAGGAGCCAGAGCGGTTTGCCCTGCTTAATCACAAGCCAGGGCAGATAACAGCGACGATCTCGGCGACGGCCGTGACGGCGAACAAAAGCACAATACGTAGCAAATTGAGTGTATTGGCGAGCAGCGGCAGGTCGCTTTCAGGCGTAGGCATGGGCGACTCCCCAACTGCGACCGAATACGCGGAAAACCATCCGATGGATTGAACCCAGATGACCCATAGCACGCTCTGCGAGCGGCATTGCCTCAAGCAACCGGCTGCGCTGGATTCAGGCCGAGCAAGCGGCGGCGCAGCGGGCGTAACGCCACGGCCGCGAGCAGGAAGGCGCAGCTCAGATTTGCCCAGTCTGGCAGCAGCTCGGCGCTGGCTTGAATCTGGACCGTGACATCGATATTAAGGGCATGCACTAGGGCATCGGTCAACAGCCCGAATCCGATAGCGCAGGCGCTGATGCCGCCGACGTAGATCAACACGAAGCGCCAACCGAGTGCCTTGCGCAAGGCGCCTACCGTGCCCAGATTGGTTGCCGGCCCTGCCAGCAGGAATACCAGCACTGCGCCGGGCGAGACCCCGGCCAGCAGCATGGCGGTGGCGATCGGCGTGGATTCAGTCGCGCAGACGTAGAAAGGCACACCGACCAACAGCATCAGCAGCATTGCCATCCAGCCACTGCCGTAAGCACCCAGCGCAGCCGGCGGCACCAGTGTCATGGTCAAACCCGCCAACGCAAGGCCGAGCGCCATCCATAGGCTGAACTCATCCAGTAGGTCGGTGACCGCATAGCGAATCCCCGCCATGCTGCGCCACCCGAGCGAACCCGTGTTCGTATTCAAAGCGGGTGCGGTCGATTCGTAGCCGCAGGACGAATCGTTGCAGTCCGCTTGTGCAATCCTCGCCGGCTTGACACTTCAGTACTGCACGCACTCGAACACGTTTGTGATCCGCAGGCGTCGATTCCGACCCGATCTGGGGCAGAACCCGGCACCCGCCTTGCCTCCGGTTCGGCCAGACTGCCCAGCAGGCCAGTCACGATGGCGCTCAGGATGGCGCTGATCGGACGAACGATGGCCATGAACGGCCCCAACAGCGCGAACGAAATGGCCACCGAATCTACGCCTGTCTCCGGGGTGGCGATCAGAAATGACAGGGTCGAGCCTCGCGAAGCCCCGGCACGGCGCAAACCCAGCGCGACCGGTATCACCCCGCAAGAACACAGCGGCAGTGGCGCGCCGATCAGCGCGGCTTTGGTCACCGGCCACAAACCGCGACCGCCCAACCAGCGCCCCAGCCGATCTTGCGGTACCCATGCCTTGATCAGGCCAGCGCAGATCAACCCGACTATCACCCAGGGTGCGGCCTCCAGGTACAGCGTCCAGGTGTTGACGGTCCACTGTGCGAAGGTGTGAATCGTGGCGTCAATCAGGTTCATCATCGGCCCCACACACTTCACGCACTGCCGCATTCAGGGCGGGCAACGGCGACGCATCATTCCAGCGGTAATAGGCCATCTTGCCCGCGCTGCGCATGCGCAGCCAGCCCTGGCCGCGCAGAATACGCAGTTGCTGTGAAGTCGCCGCCACGCTCAGACCAAGCAGGTAGGCCAGATCGCAGACGCACAACTCCGCTTCGCGCAAAGCGCGCAGGATCATCAAACGCTTGGGATTGCCCAGCATCTTGAACAATTCGGCGCTTGACGCCAGCTGTTCCGCCTCGCCCGCCAGAGCAGCCTGAACCCGGGTCACGGTGCGCGGATGAAAGCATTCCAGGGCGCAGACGTCCGCTTCAGTTTCAGTAGGGGTATGGGGTTTCTGTTCCATATTTTCGAATATAATTGAATGAGTATGGGCACGCAAGCATGAACCGGACACGTAAAGCACCGGATGGCATACAGTAGGCAGCGCAGTAGGCAGCGGCTCGCATGGAGGGATCGGGCACTTGGGGCATCCATGATTGCATGATGGATCAAACACGATGAAAGCAATCGGCTCCAAGCACTACCTGCGCTTGGACGCATGGCTCATGCCCCTCGTCTTGTCGCCAGCGGGCTGGCCATAGCTGCACCCCACCCGCGCCGCGCAATTACCTGAGCGACGCGTTTGACCCTTATTTGCGGAGGCACGCGAACAACCCGGTGGATTGGTATCCTTGGGGGCCGGTGGCGCTCGAAAAGGCTCGATTGGGAAAACAAGCCGAGCTTTCTATTCATCGGCTATCCGGTCTGTTACTGGTGCCATGTGGCCGACCGCGAGTTGTTTTCCGATCCAGCTCTATCACCAGCTTGATGAATCGCTGATTCGTGAACATCCTGGTCGACCGACCGTGAGCAGCGTCCGGACATCGATCGCGTCCATCAACTCGCCACTATGGTCATGAACGGAAAGGGCGACTGGTCCTGCAATGTTTTCCTCTCTCCGAAGTTGCAACCGTGTTGCGCCGGCATCTATTTCTCGCCTCATAGCAGCACGTTCGGTCAGTCCGGATTTCTCCGGGTGCCATGCCACATCCATCAACTACGTTCTGATTTACTGATAATCCTGAGGTGTGTCTTAAGGTCAACCAATCATGGACCTCATCCTGTCTCAAGCAGCGGCCATTTGGTGTGACGAATCTCCTGCATGGGGACCCGGTATTCAGTCTGGAAGTGGTCCACCTGGAGTGTCACATGGTCGATATCAAAATGCTCAGGGTCGACGCACCGCATGGCACTCTCCGAGGCAAGGCTTGTCGCCGGATACGAGGACGTGCGCGGATAGGGCAGTAAAGCCAGACGTTACCTCCCAGACATGCAGGCCATGCACCTCGAAGACGCCCGGATCTGCAGCCAGTGTGTGACCGATTACATCCGGGTCCATACCCTTGGGGGCGGCTTCGAGAAAGACGCGCCCCGATTCTCTGAGCAAACTTACCCCCGCGCAGCATCAAGGCCGCCACCACTAAGGCAGCGAGAGCACCGAAACGGTAGAAATGCGTCCAGTAGATCAGTGCGCCGGCAATCGCGGTGACATGAAGGCATACAGTAGGTCCGCGAGCAGGTGTTTGTCATGCACGTTGGCGGCGGTGACCGCCGCGCTGTGCACCACGCCGGTACGATTGTCCACACCGATGTGTAGCTTCATACCGAAATACCACTGTTGGCCCTTGCGGGTCTGATGCATGTCGGGATCACGTGTCTTGTGGGCATTCTTGGTCGAGCTCGGCGCACCGATGATCGTGGCGTCGACGATCGTTCCAGTACCGACCTTCAGGCCCCGATCCTGCAGGGTCTGATTGACCTGTGCGAACAACGTCGCACCCAGGTCGTGCTGCTCCAACAGGCGACGAAACTTCAGCAGGGTCGTTCCGTCCGGGACCCGCTCGCGGCCCAGATCAATGCCCACGAATCGCCGCAGCGACGTGCTGTCCAGCAGCGCTCCTTCACACGCCTCGTCAGCCAGGTTGAACCCGTGCTGCACGAAGTACATCCGCAGCATCCGTTCCAGCCCCACCGGTGGACGACCCTTCCCTGCCTTCGGGTAGTGGGGCTCGATCACCGCACACGACGCGGACCACGGCACGAGTTCCTCCATCGTCGATAGAAACACATCACGAGAAACACATCACGACGCGTCGCCCGCCGATAGACCTCGAATCCTTCGCCTGAGTCCGCTGCCATCGCCAGTGTCTGCTGTTTCATCGTTACGATCCCAATTGGTTGTCAGAGCAATTCAATTTTCGCAGAGGGAAGAGACTTTTTCAGCGTTGCCCTAGATCAATCCGTGCGAAAATGCTCCGCTGGCTGCTACGTGCACCAGGCCGCCAATCTTACAAAAGACTCTAGTGTCTGATCGCGAGCACGATAACGATAACGATAACGATCATCCTCGTTAGACTACGAGGCTGTCGATGATGGATTCGTCAGCCACATCGAATTATTCGGCCACAATTTCTCCATACCACATATTTTCCGAACAGTGATAAACGTATTTTCCCGGCTTGGGAGCGTGTATCAAGATTCTTTTCGTATCTCCGACCGGCACACGGACGGAGACCGTTTCCCCCTGCGGACCTAGATGCGGGAACACGGTTACGAGACCACAGCCGCCGATGTTGTCGGTGAGTTCGAGTGCGACGGTCTTACCTGCAGGAATGTGGAGAACCGAAGGTGAGTAGGGATAAGATGACCAGGCTTTTCCTTCTATCAGCTTAAAAACCGGCGTCGCATCAGACGGGGCGGATGCTGCCGCTATAGTTGGCAAAAACAATACCGCAAGTAGTGATGTGACTGCTGGCGCGAGACGGATGAGTACTGAGTTATGCATGATTTCTTCCCCCTTCCTTAAATCCCCGATATAACCCCGAAATTCAACAAAAAATAGTAAAATAAGTATCCACTGGTCAATAGAAACAGAACGCCGGTAGCCGGCTGCAAATAGAGACCGATATGTCGTCGCACGGCCAACACGGCGGGCTGACCCAGTGCAAGCATAAGGAGCATCAGTCCTGCCATGGCAGTTCCATAGAGCAGCACGGCCAAGGCAGCAAGCCAATAAACACCTGCGGCTAGCGGTAGCATGATGACCCCCAAAAAAACAGGCAAGGTGCACGTATGCGCGGCCGCTCCGTAGGCCACACCAAAACCCAGAAGATCACGTCGCCGTCCCTGCGCAGCACCCGCCAGCAGCCGATCATAATAGCGCCGTCCCGGTAAAAAACGCGCTGCACCACTCAATGCGGCGGCCCCCCCGATCAACAGCGCAAAGCCCAAGATTGCGAAAAGCATGCCGACTACAGGAATCAAGTAGATCAGGAACCGATAGATTGCGGGGCCAATCACGCCGACCAGCACGGCGGCGACGCTGTAAAAACCGATGATACCTAATGCGATTAGTAATGACGCCTTGAACAGGCTGCGGTCATGTTGTTTCATGTCAACAGACATTGAAGCCCTATTGCCCACGAAATACATAAGGAAGGATGGTGTAATCACGAGACTACAAGGCGAAAAAAATGAGGCGGCACCACCAAGAACCCCAATGGCCAGGATCAGCGGAGCGGGCACGACCGGTGTTCCCTGGGCTTTAAACAATAGCCAACCAACCGTGTGATAAACCCATTCCCCCGCAAAGAACAGAAGGGTCAGTGCAATCAATGTGATGCCGATACGCACCGCATCGTTATCAAGACGAAAGCGGATTGTTTTCATCTTGGAGTACTCATGGCATCTTGCGATAGTGCAGCAGATTTCGTGCCGACACTGCCGACGGCTGAAAAAAATATGGCGGGTTTGCCCCATAAGGAGTGTACGAAAATCGCGGTAACACTCACTGCCATTGCCGTCATGGCCCACACGGGGTTCACGAGCCCTGTCGCCGCCGCAGGTATGCCAAGGCCATTGAATGCGAATGCCAGCAAAACGTTACGGACCATACGCGCATAACTCCGACGACTGATCTGCCAGGCGATCAGAATTGATGAGAGCCGGTTGTTGAGAACGACGATATCGGCCGATTCGATCGCGATATCCGTGCCGGACCCCATGGCAACTCCCGTGTCGGCTTGCATCAGCGCAGGCGCATCATTGATGCCGTCGCCTACCATGGCGACGTGGGCACCGGACGCCTGAAATTGCCGGATGCGCTCGGCCTTCTCCTGAGGCAGGACACGCCCATAGACTTCTTCTATGCCCAATTGCTTAGCAACCGCTTCCGCTGTATGCGGGTGATCCCCCGTCAACATCACAGCGCGGATGCCATTGCGATTCAGTACCTGTATCGTCTCGCGGGCATCTTCGCGCAAGGCATCACCCAATAGTATCCAGCCTTGGAAAAGACCCGCAGCCGCTACGCCAACGGCCGTATGCCCCATCGCTTGCGCGCTCTTGATGGCTTTATCATCAGGAATGGCGATCTGCTGCGTTCGCAGCCATTCGGCATTACCAATCTGGACCTGAGTATCACCGAGCTTGGCTGTTATGCCCAAGCCAGCTATCGCCTGGAAATCCGATACCTCGCCCAAATCGACCCCGCGCTCCAGTGCCTCATTCACGATCGCGTGCCCAAGCGGATGCTCCGAGCCCATCTCGACCGATGCCGCCAGGCTCAGTATATGCATCTCGTCCACTCCTGAGGCTGGCATGAGCTTGGCTACCTGCGGACGCCCGACGGTAAGCGTGCCGGTCTTGTCGAACACTACGAGCGTTGTCTGGCGGAACGCTTGGAAAGACTCGCCCGTACGCATCAGCACGCCAGCCTCTGCTGCATCGGCAGCCCCGCGTACGATCGACAAAGGTGCCGAAATCCCGACCGCACAGGGATAACCCATGACCAGTACGGAAAGCGCGGCGAAGACCGCTCGCTCCACATCCGGTGTGCCACTCATCAGCCAGGTTGCCAGCAGCCACCCTAGTAGGGCCAGCAAGGCAAGGGTCAGAACAAGCGGCGTGTAAATGCGTAGGGTACGGTCCACCAGATGCAGCAGACCTGGCTTTAGTGCGCGCGATTCCTCGACGCTGCGGACTACTTGAGCCAGAAAACTGTCGTCACCCACTGCGTACACTTCGACGAGCAGCATGCCTGACCCGTTGATGGCACCGCCGACGACACTTGCCCCGGCCGTTTTCTCAACAGGAAGAGGCTCGCCGGTCAACAGCGATTCATCCACCGAAGAATGCCCCTCCAGCACCCGGCCATCGGCGCCGATCCTTTCACCGGGGCGCACACGAATTTGATCACCGATCGCAAGCGTCTCCACCGGCACGGTTTCTTCGTGTCCATTTTTCCCCACTCGCCTCGCCGTACGCGGCGTCAAATCGAGCAGTTTTCGCACCGTTTGGGAGCTGCGCGTCTTCACGATCAATGAAAGCCACTCGGAGAAGCGATGATAGGTCAGCACCATCACCGAGACCCCGAAAAAAGCCGCCGTAGGGTAATGGGGCAGCCGTAGAACAAAACCGAGGGCCCCGCCGATCATGCCCGCTACAGCGCCGATTTCGACCAATACATGCTGATTGAGAATGCCTCGCCGCAGGGACTGCCAGGCAATCTTCAAAAAATTGCCGCCAGGGCCTAAAAACACGCCTAGCGCCAAGGCCGCAGTCAACGGTGCCGCCCAGGTCTGTAATAGGCCATCCAACTTCAATGCGTAGATGAGCAAGCCGAGAAGCGCTAGTGCGGCCGTCCCGGAGAGCGCGCGCATCCATCCGCGCGGCTTGAGCAGCGTCCAGGAGAAGAGAAGCAGGGTGGCATAGACGACCCCGGAAAGGACGAGTTGCCAGCCCTGTGACGGCGCTATCAAAGCCACGGCGATCAGGCTGGCGGAAAGCGTCAGCAGGAATCGGGCACCTTCATTGGCGAGACGGCGTTCCTGCACTTCGAACGGCTCGACCCGCCTCGGATCCTGTAGTTCGTAGCCGATATCGCTAAGCGTTCCCATCAAGACAGCCGGATCCGTCAGTACCGGATCGTATTCGACCAAGGCCTGTTCGTGAGTCAGGCTCACGGCGACTTTCTTTACACCTGGCAGTTTGCCAAGTGATTGCTCGATCGTTCCCGTGCAAAGCGAACAGTGCAGACCGCCGATATGGGCGCTGACGCGACGTAGTGGCGGTGTTTGCGTGGGCTCGTCTCGCCAAGGGTGCCAGTCTGATGAAGGATCAAGTGCGATGTTCGTCATGACGCCGCCCCTCCAATGTCGTCTTTGCCGTAAATCCAGCGTCGGTCACCAATGCCACCAGCTTCTCCGGCGATGTCGCATCGGGATCGATGATCAATCGAGCTTGACCATCCTGATAGGAAACCTTAACCGCGCTGACGCCGGAAACCCTCTTTAACATCTGTTCAAGCCTCAGCGCACAGCCATTACAGTGCATGCTACCGATTTGTAGTTCGAACGACTGCATGTCGAATACCTCTTTATCCGAGTCTCTTGGCGACTTATAACTCTTGGAGTTAACTCCAAGTCAAGGCTTTGTGGCATGATGTTTCGCGGCCTGACAGACTCATCTGGCAAACGCGCTAGATCTCGCACTGGTGAAGACATCACCTGTTATCTCACGTCATTGGCGATTCTAGAGGTGAAGCTGAGTCGCCCTCGGTTTGCCGAAGGAGGTATGGATGAAAATCGGAGAGGCCTCGAGGCGCTCGGGATTCAGTGCCGAGACACTTCGTTACTACGACAAAATCGGGTTGTTGGATGCTGTTGGGCGCGATGCCGCAGGGCGACGTGACTACGATGGTCACGATATCGAACAGCTTATGTTTATCCGCCGAGCCAAAAGCGCCGGCTTTAGCCTAGATGACATCCGTGTTCTGTTGCGGTTGCGCTCAGCACCCAACGAAGCGCGTCGACAGGTCCTGGGGTTGACTCAGGCAAAGCTTGCAGAGATAGAGCACAAGATATCCAGTCTGTCCGCATTCAAAGAAGAACTCACACGCCTTAGCCATTTGTGTTGCTCAGATGGAGGCGACTCGTGCCCTATTTTAAGTCAACTTTCTGATACAGAGCACTCACACGCCTGATCATACTCTGGGTGAATTGTTATAAATCGTGTAGCTGAAATCCGCTCAATCAAGCATCAAACCCTATTGATGCCGGGTGTGGCAGTGTTGACACACATACACACAATATTCCGGTTTAGGCGCCAAGATGCGCCATCTCAACTCCATCTCAAATCAACACGATCTTCCGGATACCCTTTTAAATCCGCATTGAGCCGCTCCTCCGGGTTCAGTTCAGGACTGTAGCTGGGCAGGTAAAACAACTCGATCTTGTCTGTGCGATCAGCAACCCAGGCCTTAACCACCTCGCTGTGGTGTACCCGCAGATTGTCGAGAATCAAAAACACTTTGCGTCCCGCGTCTTTGATCAAAGCACCCAAAAATTCGATGAGCCTGTCCGCATTGAACGCCTCATCAATAATCATCCAGCGCGTCTTGCCCTGGTTGGTCACGGTGGCGATCATCGACAGTTTCTGGCGCGTGCCGCCCACCGCAAAAGTCACCGGTGTTTTTCCAGCCGGTGCGTAGCTGCGACCACGTACATCGGTGTTCACCACCGCCGTCTCGTCGCCCCAATGAATCTCGGCACCCTCAGTCTTGGCGCGTTTCTCGATGGCGGGGTATTCCTCTTCCAGCCAGTTCTGAACTGCCTCCGGACGTTGCTCGTAAGCCTTCTTGATCGGCTTTTGCGGGGTGAATCCCCAGCGCTTGAGGTAATTGCCAACACCCCGTACGGATAGCTTGATGCCGCATTCGCGCTCGACCAGTTGCATGACCGCAGCCCGGCTCCACAAGGCGAACACCATCTTTAACTGTTCCGGGCGCTTCTCGCAGATCAGGCGCTGCAGGTGTGTTTCCTGTTCTGCCGTGAGCGTGCGGGATTCTCCTTCGCGACGCCCTCGTCGTGCAGGAGCCAGTGCGCTGATGCCTTTGTCTTCGCTCGCGCGGTAGCGCTTGACGATGTTGCAGACCGCAACGTAGCTCAAACCAATCTCTTCGCTGATCTGAACTCGATTGCGCCCGCGTTTCCATGCCCGGATAACCTGCTTGCGCAGTTCGTATTGCGCCGCCGGATCCAGTTTTCTTGCGTCTTGTTTGTCCATGCAAAATTCGACATGACAATTACTTGATAGTTCGTATTATTTGCGTGCCGAATCTATAGGGGTTAGGCCAAGAACGGTATGTCGAATGAATATAGAATAGCTGTGGGTAGTAAAGATGGCATTCGTTCTACAGTGTGGAAAATGCGAATCCAAAAAAGCGATAGCCAGACAGTCAAATGAGGTGGCCTGGCAGACCGCTCTTGGCCGAAAGCGCCAGTTGAGCCCAGACTCCAAAAGCAACCACTCGCATCATACCGCCGTACTGTTCAATCTTCTGCTTGGCCGTCAGCTGGTACGACTACCAAGGCGGCGGCATAATCTCATCAGGCTGTCGGATGTCGGTCCCTCCAGGCCGATGATCGTACCGACCGATCCCACCCACTACCGGGCATCCGCCTACCGGGTCCATGTCCAGACGGATCATGCACATCGATCTCGACGCCTTTTTCGCGGCGGTCGAGCAACGCGATCATCCGGAGTGGCGGGGCCGTCCCCTGGTGGTCGGCGCAGCACCCGGCCAGCGCGGCGTGGTGGCGACCTGTTCCTACGAGGCCCGGCGTTATGGCGTCCACTCGGCCATGCCGATTTCGGAGGCCGCACGCCGGTTGCCGGCCGACACGGTCTTCGTGCGTCCGCGCATGACGCATTATGCCGCCGTCTCGCAGCGCATCATGGCGGCACTCAACACGATTTCGCCCGTGGTTGAACCGGTCTCGATCGACGAGGCCTACCTGGACGTGTCCGGTCTCGAACGCCTGGTAGGTCCACCTGAGATGATCGGTCAACGCGCCAAGCAGGTAATCGCCGATGCCGTGGGCCTGACCGCCTCGGTGGGTATCGGCCCGAACCGTCTGATCGCGAAGCTGGCCTCGGAGTACCGCAAGCCTGACGGGCTGATGGTGGTGCCCCCGGCACGGGTACAGACCTTTCTCGATCCGATGCCGCTGACCGCGCTCCGCGGCATCGGCGGCAAGGCCGCCTCGGTGCTGCATGACCTCGGACTCCGCACCGTCAAAGACGTGCGCCTGGCCGATGCCACGCAGCTGATTCAGCATCTCGGTGCGCGCGCCGCCCGGCGCTTCCAGGATCAGGCTTGTGGCACCGCCTCCGATGCCCTGCACACCGACACAGTGCGCAAGTCCATCTCCAAGGAGACCACCTTCGCGGAGGACATCACCGATCCGGTGATCCTGCGCGACACTCTGCTGTGGGCGGCACAGGAGATCGGTCATACCGCCCGTCAGGCGGGCCTGAAGGGCTCCACGGTGACCCTCAAGCTGCGCTTTCGGGGATTCAAGACCCATACCCGGCAACGCACACTCCCCGTGCCCACGGCCGACGACGACGTGCTCTACCGTCATGCCTGGGCGCTTTACCAGGCAGGGGACTGGGCGGCACGTCCAGTCCGGCTGATCGGCCTCGGCCTCGCCGGCTGGGATGCCACAGTGCCCGCCCAGACCGATCTGTTCGCCGAGGCTGAGCCTGCGCCCGCAACAGGTCGAGAGCCGCTCTACGCGACGCTCGACCGCATCAGCGATCGGTTCGGTCGTGGCGCCGTGCATTGGGGGGTGCGACGTAAACCGTAGCGACGTGGAGGCGAGGGTATAAACCCTGACGGCTGGCTGATTCACGCGAAACGCAGATTCAATCGGGTGCGCTGGTCGCGACGACGTCGTTGGCGCACTCGCTTCTGAATTCAGCCGCCTCCTCTGGTGAGGCGCACGCATGCGCAGCCAAGTCGCGGATAGAGCCGTATTTTCGGACAGTCATGTACACGCTTTTGGTTCGGTGCCGGCGATAGGAGTCATACCCGGCGTGGCGGTTGCTTTCTGGTTCTCGCTGCAGAGGGCGACCCTGATGCCGGGGTACCTGCTTGACGACAGCGGGTAAGCATTTATCGTGTCCTCGTACAGGGTTTATACTCATCACCAAGCACAGGAGGTCATCATGTCCACACCCATCCTCGTAGGTCTTATCGTGATCGGCGGCACCTACTCAATGTTGGGCTTCATTTTTTTCATGAAGCACCTTGAGAATAAAGAACGCCAGCGCGAGCGCGAGCATCCCTCGCACTAGATCGCGCACGCCTCCAGCCTCCCGCAGAACCGTGCGTGACGTTCGCGCGTCATACGGCTCGCCGTTACCAACTACTTGAGCTTGCACGTCAAGGCCACGCGCTCGGCCAGTGCGCGGTCTAGTACGTAGAGGGTCCCCTCCGGCAGCCAGGGGTCGGTCCGCCACTCGGCAGCGCCACCGTTGGCGAGCTTGAGCCTCGCGCCAAAGTGATTGACTGGCTTGTGGTCGCGGATCGCGCGCTCGCGGTCAACGATCAAGCACACGGTCGGCGACTGGACTCGCCCTGCGGAGAGGCGACGCCGACCGCCGAGGAGACCACGCTCGACAGCGTGTAGCCAACGAGACGATCGAGGGCACGCCGGCCTTCTTGCGCGCGCACCAAGTGCATGTCGATCTGCGCAGCCGCGTGATGGCGGCGCGGACAGCACTCCTCGTGACTTCGTGGTAGGTGACGCGCGGGCACCGAGACTCGGAGAGCTTGAGAGTTTCCTTGAGGTGCCACGCAATGGCCTTGCCCTCGCAACCCGGATCGGTCGCCAAGATGACGTTGTCCGCGCACTGGATGATTTTGCGCAGCCGAGAGAGCACGTCCTTGCCGCGCTCGGTGACCTCATCCTCAAAAGCGAAGACGAGTGGTGCAACGCCCATGCTGTTGCACGGCAGATCGCGCACGTGCTCGACACTCGCGGTGACGAGGTCGTGGTGGCCGTGGCTTGCGCTTTGCCGGGGACTCGACGATGACGACGGTCTTGCTTGCTCATGCAGGCTTCTTAGTGAATCGCTTCGCCGGCTCGCGCCCCACGCGACAATGAACTGATCTCTATGCCGTGGCGCAAGAAGGCGCAGAGCACAGCGTTCGGGTGTCGTGCCCTGCGGCGCTTGAGTTCAAGGACCAGTGGGTTGATGTGCTGTTCGTCACGTTTCTCTTGAGGAGCGCCCGCGTTGCTTGTCGCTCTCGGCAACGAGAACAACGGAGGGGTGGCGCTGTGGCGACGACGCGTAATGGCGTGGCAAATAAATTCCTTTGGCACCAACGTCGGATATGCGAGGACCCCCGGTGCGCAACCAACATCGGGACGAGACGCCGAGACCAACTCCGCGCCGGTGGAAAACATCTAAAAACGCGCCGCAACGAAACGCGCTACCGACTGATTCATATTTAAGTTCGGCAGGAATGGGTGATCGTTCGAAAATCGCGCCTTCGACCAAGGTCTGAGTGGGGCTGAATTTAGGCGACAACACGGTCGCTAGAGGACACAAAGCTTCGCGATCCGGGCGAGAATCGGTGTGAGAATCGGCGTGAGATTGCGCCCGGATGAGAGGGTGGGCACAGCACACCAGGCGGTCGGCTCAGGCCTCCGCGAGGGGCGGGAAGCGACGAGCCTGCGCGTCGATATCGGGCCGGAGGTGAGGCGAAAAGGTGTGAAGAGACCACAGCCCGCGGCTTCGACTTTGACCTGGCGGTGGGCTGGGCTATTGCGCCGTCACGAGGCTTCGGCAGCGGCCAGCGGTGATGGCTGAGCGCTCAGCCAACGCAAGGATCGGGGTTCTCCCAACGGCACAAAGCGGCGTGGCCGGGCCGGGATTGGCGGTGTTGGCGTGCGGTGGTGCCGGGTATCACGGGCGCCGAAGTCCGAGTCAAAAGCGCCTCCCTGCCCGTTCGCTTTTCGCTCACGGGAAGGGATGCCTGGGCTACGAGGTGGCGCGGTGCCGTTCCATTATCCAGCCGTTTTTCGCCCGCGCCCCGCACTGGCATCGCGTATTGGGGCGCGCTTTCTTGAAAAAAATCGCGGTGTATTCGCGGTGGGTTGGCAGCCAAAGACTGACTTTGTCGACTCGAAAAATTAACGAGCCTCTGTGTGCTTTGCCTTCGCGAGGCGCTGAGGTCGGCGTTATTCGCGCTGCTGCATTCCACCCGCAGCGCCAAAGCGCAGCCCCACCGCCACGCCCGGCATCCACACAAGGCGCGAGCCTGATAGTAAGCGCCAACTCGCCGCAAGGCGGGTGGGCCAAGGCTTCGCGCGAAGGGCTTAGCGCCAGCACAAGGCGTCGCGGTGTTGCTGAGATTGGTCGAGTCAAGCGCTAGCCTTCTTCGGACTGATCGGCGGCTCGGATCAGGGCCCGACGCATGATGCCGATCCCTTTTGCCAGCTCGCTACGGACCTTGAAAAGACGCTGAGCTTCCTCGACAAGCCTTCTGGTTTCTGCGGCACCTGCCGCAAAATCCCCGGTCGAGTGAAGCCTGCGAAGGGGTGCCTGAATAGGGTGGGCCCGAAAGAGATTGGCCTTCACGGTGCGGTGCGCCCACCAGATCGACCACTTCAGATGTGGGCAGGTCAGGCATCCCCGCCCACAGGCATAAAGCCCAAGCGTGACGCTGCCAACCTTGACCGGCTGCGTCTCGCGCAAGCGCAAGCGGACCTCCTCAAGACGCTGGTTAATCTGGTTGATAACGTTCGCCGAGAACAGTGCGATCTCATGCGCGCTGGCGCGCGGTGGCGGGGCCTGGAATATTATTTTTGACATGGCATTATCCTCTGTTCATGGGCGTACACACGACCGCCTCAGTCCTTCATCCAAACGTCGTCGACCACGATGCTCGCGTCCATCGGTATGCCGTAATTACCCAGCATGAGCCTGCCCTCGTCGGTCATAAGGGCGCGGATTCGGTCTTTGTCTACCTCAGCTGTTTCTGCATCGACCTCGAACACCAGCTCGTCATGGACCTGGTTGATCGCCGCCGCGTAAAGGTCGGGGGTCTCGCGCTCGAGCCGGTCGAGGACGCGCATCAGCAAGTCCGCGCCAGAGCCCTGATCCGGGTAATTGAGGCTTGAGTTGAGGCCGGCGGCGACCACCGGGCGACCCATCAGCGTGGTGTCGGCACAGATCGGGGCGTGTTTGGCCTTGCCGTGTTTGGGGTCGTAAATCCGCACGCTCCCGTGCAGGCCGAAGCGTCCGCCCAGTCCATCTGGGTTATAGCGATGCTCGCTGCGCAGGTGGGTCGAGGCCGACAGCAAGCGGATCTCCGGGTAGGCGTTCAGCCATAGATCGATGTCGGTCTGTGCCTCTTCCTCGCTCATATGCACATCGAACACCTTGGCCGCGTGACGGCGGAATGAGACGGCAGCCATGCCGTAGAGCAAGGACAGATTGGAGACCTTGCCGCGCTTGCGCGCGTCGCCGATCTCCTCTTTGAGTTCGTCCATGCGCGCCTTGAGCGCGGGGCCGGAAAGGCCCGCGACCTCGGCCTCTGGATCCCAGCCGAGCATGCGCAGACCGGTGTAAGTGTGAACGTCCATGCCAATGCAGAACGCGTTACGCAGCGCCGAGTAACCGGCAAATCGGCGGTGGTCAACGCCCTGTAGATTTGCCAGCGCCGTCGCCGTATCGACGTCCGGCGCCAGACGATTGAGCCAGGTGCGGAGCGCGAGAGCGAAGACCGCCACGCGCTCCGTTTGCCGGGCGGTATCGAAGCGTGACCAGTCGCGATTGGCGTAGGCCTGGTCGGCGGACTCGCGGGCTTCGGTGATCGCATCAGTCGTCGCCGAAGGCGCGAGCGCGACCGCTTCCCGGAAGTCCGGCAGGTGCTGGCCATAGGTTTTATGCGCGTAGTCCTCATCATTGAGCGCGCGAACGATCCGGCGCTGTTCGCGGATGGCGAGTGCTGCGCCCACGCGCACATCGATGGCGGAGTAATCGCAGGAGATGATCTTCTTGCCCTTGCCGGCACGCACCAAGGCGCGGAAGGCCGCGACGCTGGGCGCGTTCTGCAGGTTGGGCTCTGAGGAGGACAAGCGCACGGTGGCGGTGACCGGCGCGTACAGGCTGTGGACCCGGCTGTCGTCGGCGCGGTCCGCAAAACCCAGTAGCGCCAGCGCCATCCCGGCCCGCTTGGTCGCGTGATTAATCCTGGCCAACGCATGGAACAACGGTGCCGCTGGACTGTGGGTGATGCCCAGCCCGCGCAGGTCTTTCTCGCCCACTTTGGGCGCGTCGGACTTCGGCGTACGCTCGACGGTGATGCCGTAGTCGAGCAGCGCTTTGGCCAGCGCGTTCTTGAGCGCTGCGCTGGTGCCGGTTCCGATATCAGCGAGTCCCTCGCGGTAAGGCGCGATTCCCGGTGCGAGTGCGATCAGCGTATCGGTCTGCTGATGCGCCTCCTGCGCGCACTGCGCGACGTACTGCGCAACGCCCTCACGCGACAACGGCATGCCCCGTAGGTGCAGGTCGGCCAGCTGCAGCGGCGCGCGCTCATAGAGCGCCGCGAAGCGCTCCAGATACGCCGGCAGGGATTGCTTCCAAGCATCATAAGCAGCCAGGAGATCGGTGCTGACCGAGGTGCCGACCAGCACCATCACCAGCTTGTGTAGATCCACAACGTCGCCCAGCGCGTAGTCGTAATGGGCGCGCGACAGCGGCGCCGGGTCGGTCCAGTGACGCGGCTTCTGGTAGGTCTTGTCCATGTGCTCATTGATGCCATGGACGTGGCAGAGCGCCGCCAGGCCCCATCCGACCGATTGACCGACTTCATCGAGAATGCGTGGGTCCTTGGCGATCCGCGCGCGCAGCAGTACGGGCGATTCGGGGGCGATCAGGCGGGCGAACAGCAGCGTGTCCAGCACCCGCTCAGGGCGCGTATCCGGTGCCAGCGGCATCAGCCAGCCCAGATCGAAGGTCGCGTTATGCCCGACGAACACGCCCCGCAGTGCCGCTCGCGCAAGCTGTGCGCGTTGTGCCGCAGTGAGTGTGTCGAGGTCCCAGCCCGCCGTGACAATCTGGCCCTCGGCATTGGGCCAGACCGCCGTCAGGACGCGTACACGCAAGGTATTATCGCTGCCGGCCGTGAGCACCTTTTTGGTCAGCTTGACCGGTTTTGAGGCCTGCGTCAGTCCGGTGGTCTCGGTGTCCATGACCTGCCACGGGGCGCCTGCCAAGGATTCGATCAGCGCGCTGTCGTTAGCGTCAGCCCAGCCGCTCGCCGCCAATTCTGCAGGGTCTACGCTGACCGTGGACGGCGCGCCTGGCGCTGGCATTTCGGTGCTCGTAGCCTCGGTCTCTGGCTCAGTGGAGTCCTCAGTCAGCCCGAGCTGCTCCACGAGCCCGATTAGCTCAGGGGTCAGCTCGGTTGAGGCAAGCAGCTTCGCTAGGCTGGAATCGCCCAGGCTGTGGAGCGGCGGCGCTGACTGGTCGCCGCCGCGGAAAGCCGCAGCGCTCAACGAGGTGGTCGCCACCGCCATGCAGACAGCGAGGCTGGTGGGGTCGGTCAATGTGGGTTCGCGTGATGACATGATGAGGACTAGGTGTCGTCAGAATTTAAGCGCGAACGAGGTGCAGGGAGTACGCGTTCGTAAGGCGGTGGGGTCGCGATCCATCAGGTAGATGACTTCTTGTACGTCGGGCGGTATGACCTGACTCTTGAGTCCGCCGCCGACCTGGATGGCGCGCACCCTGGGTGGCCCAGCCTCCGGGCGAGCTCGGGCAAACAGCTCGGCGCCCGCGAGCGCGGTCTCGACGCCCTCGGCCACGATCAAGGTGGCCGCATGCTCGGCGCCCAACTCGATGTAGGCGCCAGCGATCCCAATCTGTTTGTCGAGTGGCGCGGTGCCCTTCTTGCCAGGCGCATCCTCTGGCGCGCGTCCGTAGTGCTCAGACAGCGGAATGTAGTGGTAAGTGATGGGCCGTCCGTCCGGAGCACGCACCAACGCCAACACTTGCGGCGGTTTGGTCTTGAATCGCCCCTTAGCCGGCATCGTCGCGATCCCGCGCAAGGCCGCCGGGAGTCTGCCGACGGCAAGGCCACGTGAGATGAGATATCGCGTGGGCGCTTCGTTGTGATCAGCCTGTAGCCAGCGTCCAACCTGTACGGCAGAGGCGGGACACGCCAGCGGCGGCAGGTCGGCCTCAAGGGCGTACTCGTCTGCCCAGGCCACTGATTGTGCCAGCGCCGCCTCAGCGGCTAATCCGTGGCCGTCCGGCAGGTCCTGCAGGATGCCCGCGACGAGATCGATGCCGTTGGCGGCGCGCACGTGCGCGCAGGAATTGCAGATGCCGCCGCCGGTGAAGTCGGCGTCCGGGAAGAACCGGAAGGCCTCGCCGGAGGCTCCGCCGTGGGCGGGGCATGCCTGCGGCTCGCCTGGGAAAAAGCTCACTTCGAGACGCTTCGTCTCGTTCAGCCAGGTAAAAAAGCCGGACCAGTGGCCCAGCAAACGGACCTTGGCGATTTCGGCGGGCGACGGCGCACGGAGGGGCTTCTTCGTGGGGCGGGCCGGAGGCTGTGGGTAGGCTTGATCGGTCATGCGATGTTCCTCGATTAGGGTGTCTATACCAGCAATAGGCTGGGTCGAAAATTAGAACGAAAAATAAATCGAAAAAAAAATCCGCAACTGCAATCTCGGCAGTGCGGTGGGGCAGAACGACACCCGATCAAGCGAACTAGGTGCGCGCGAAAATTGAGGCGGCGCCGGAGTCACAAGCAAAACGGAGCCCGCAGGCTCCGTCGTGGAATGAATTACTTCAGTAGGCCCTGCTCACGCATGATGAGGGCGATCTCGGCGTGGGCGGCGATCGTTTGGTCGTCGATATCGCCAGATTCGCTCGCCAGCGCAGCATTGGCTACGCGTGCGTGCTCGTCGGGGCCTAGCATCGCGAAAAACTCCTCAGCCCAGAAGGCAACCGTTTTGTCACTGACGTCAGCAATGCGTAAGACGTTCTGCTTGAGTACGGCAAGGACGTCCTCCTCGGTGATCCCAAAGGCTGAGCTTGTCGATAGCGCTAGTGCATTCATCTGCGGCATTCCTATGGTTGACCGGCAAAAGGCCGGGCTCGTGAAGGACTAGGGGGAGCGAGGAATTGGGGAGGCGAGCGGGTCTGGCCTGGGATCTACCCGCGGCTCACACCAGCAGGTCCCGCTCACGCATGAAGATGGCGAGCTGAGCCTGGAGGGCGAATCGCGCAGCCGTCTCCAGGCGTGCGTGCTCAACAGGTCCTAGCGACTCGAAGAAGGTCTCAGCCCTCGCCGCCAGCGTGCGAAGGTTGGGCGTGACCAGGCGCGAAGCGTACTGATGCAGGACGGCGTCGACGTCAGCCTTCGTGAGCTTGATGGTCACAGGCGCCAGGCCCCTGGCGGCTGGCAGCGCTTTCGGGCGCTGGCGCTTGAGTATTCTCGTGGGGGTTAGGGACTCAGGACGGGCGGATGAGCCGCCGAGGGATGCGGCCAGAAGGGCTTGGCGCTTCGCGTCAGCCATCGGCGCCTTCGGAAGTTCGGGCTTCGCGCCGTTCTTTGGCCCGCCACCCAGGAATGGCCGTCTGGCCGGGCTCGTGTCCGCCGGGTTCTCGGTGCGCGATAGCAGGAGCCCGAGGGAGTCGACGAATCGGCTAGCCTTGGGCTTAACGGCATCCGGCGGCGCGTACAGAGGCGGAATGGGTGCCAAGAGCGCTGCGCTCAGCCCTTCGCTGCGTAGCGTCTCGTCTGAAAGACCGCTCACTGCCTGGCGAAGAATCGAGAGTAATTCCGTGGCTTGCGCAGGTGGTGGCAAGGCGGTTTCGCTCTGCTCCGCGGGCTTCGCTGCGGGGCGCTGTTCCAGTAGCGCGGCGGTCAGAGCCTCCGAGGATAGTGCTGACAACGCTTTTGCGGCCTTCACCGACGCTTGAAGGGCGGGGATCTCGCTTGATTCCGAGGAACCCTCACTCGACGATGAGTCTCCGAAGTCGACGGGCTGTCCGTTCAGTCGATCGACCGCAAGCGCCTCAGCGATACGGATTCCGCCTCGCGTCACAATCTGGCTCCCGCGCCAGCCATCGAAGGTGATCGTGCGCAACTCACCGCTCGGAAGCTTGACCCGCAGCCGATCGCCGGTCTTCAAGAGCCCCTTCGCGTTGAGCGTGGCTTGCTTGATCTGCGCCCGGGCCAGCGCCCGCTCGAGCTTTTGCTGCATCTTGCGCGCCGCTTGCTGAGCCTCTCGTATCCCTTGCATCCATCGTCTCCAAGCTGGGTCCATTGGCCGGGCGCCGATCTTGCGCCTGATGGTGGGGACTAGGTGTCGGCCAAAATTAGAGGGCGCGGGGCCGGATGCGCTCGCCGTGACGCCTGCCATACCGCCACGTAGGCCATTCCCCCAGCCGATATCAATGACTTAGCGAGGCAAGACGGGGCGGCCCTAGCCACTGAACCACCTCCTAAAAGCCTTAATCGCACCCCGGGCTAGCGGAAGCCGGAGGCCACTCCCCCAGCCGATATCAATGACTTAGCTTTTTCCGGTGACGCCGTTTTTTCGCGGTTGCGATTAAGCGCGACAATAGAAAATGACTTAATCGCGGGTCTTAATCGCACTTTCTGGACCCCATTCCCCTAGCCGATATCAATGACTTAGGTGCTTTACCAAGAGGCACTGCGATTATAAAACGCTAAATACCTATACCTTACGCATATACGTACGTGCGCCTGTGTGCATGTATGCGTGTATGTGTGCGCATGCATGTGTGTGTATGCGTGTAAGGCAGACGATTCTTTAGTCGCATTGTCGCAAGCCACCCTCGTGGCCCCCCGTAAGTCATTGATATCGGCTGGGGGAATGGGGTGTGGCGCGCTGCGACTAAAGGGCGCGACGAAGGCATTTTCTATTGTCGCGCTTAGTCGCACCCCGCGCTCCTGGCTTCGGTCAGCGCCCTCGCGGCATCGCTAAGTCATTGATATTCGCTGGGGAACGGGGGTTTAGGCCCACCCGTCGCCAGCGCCAAGCGGTCCTTCTCAGTCATCGCCACCGCCGAGCCCATGGAAAACACCCCCCCTAGGGGGGGTGGTGAATCCGAAACCGAGCGAGAGCCGCCTTTAGCGACCCTCCGGCCGAGAAGCTCGCCTCTCGCGCCACACCCTCCCTTCCAGGGAAGGGAGATCCAGAATCCTCGCCGCCACCGCTCCAATTTTCGCCGACACCTAGTCCTCGCAAGCACCCGGCATTGCGCCGCGGCACCAATCAGCGAATCAGCGAGGAGAGCGGCATGGCGACACCCAGCGACACAGATCAGCAAACCCGCGAGGATAGCGCGTCGCGCCTCCCGCCGACGGCGGAGAAGGACCCTCTCGGCATAGATCAGCATGCGCCTGGCGCCAAGCTCGACGCCGGCAAGTCGCGCCCCGAGCTCGCGCTCAGCGGCTTTGTCTTGGCCCTTCGCAGCGTAGCGTCTCGCGTCGCCACCGGACGCCCAGACGAATTGCTGGCCTGCATCGAGGCCGAGCGCGCCGCCGTCACGGCCGGGAGCGCCTCTCGCCAGACCGCTGCCCTCGCGAACACCGCAGCGCTGATCTTGCACACGCTCACGGGTACTCGCTGCAACCCGCTACGCTCACTCGGCCCCTTGGGCCTGCCCTACACCCTGCGGCGCTCGGGGAAGTCGCCAAGGTCGCCACCTATGGCGCGGAGAAGCACACTCCCAATGGCTGTGTGCGGGTGCCTGCTGGCGTTCAGCGCTACACCGACGCGATGTAATGCACAATTAAAAGGTTTTTTATGGAATCTCGCGCGCGATTTATGATATTTGTCCCGCACGCTCCCCTGCTGTCCGCTGCGTACACTCGGCCACGCACATTCAATCGCTCAAAACTCGGCGACAACAGACCGAGGGTGAAAATTCAGTCTTAAGAAAAACCGATGGATACGATGCATCGTGGACACAATCGCTTCACAAGCGAAAGCATCAGCGCACGCCCAATCTCTTCCAACCGAAGCATGTGCAGAAAAAGCGGGGAGGCGTCGAGCCGCCCCCTCGCATGAATAGGCTCTAGGTCCTTGAAAGCCGTCTCGGTGATCCCGTTCAGCCCGATGCTGAAAATCTCGACTTCGCTTCGCCGAAACTCGGCCGCATCAGCCAAGCCGGCATCGACAGGTGCTGCAGCGAGATGATCAGGCAGCCTTGAGCAAATACAGGGCGTAGCCCTCCAAGATCAAAAACGCCAAACCGGACCACACGATCGTGGGCCAATCTGAATGCGTCATACCCTGGTAGACGAAGTAACAGCCTCCGAGCAGGGCGATCACGCTGACGGTGTTCGCTAGATGCTGGCTTTGTTCCTTGTTCAATCGCACGCTCATCTCCTCCATCCACCGCGAAAATGCGGGGCTCACCGAGGACTAGGTGTCAGGCTAAATTAGAGCGCCCTCCTTTTCGTTCGCCAGAGGCCCTCTTGGCGAATAAAAACCGTGGATCGTCATCGCAGGCAGGCTCAATCGGAGAATTCGCGCTACTGCGTCACAAGCGTCGCCGGACTGGCCGGAGGCCGTACGCAGGCCAACACCAGGGCGCACTCACACGGACCGCGCGGGCGTAGCGGCCAGGAGTACCGATGTCATGCCAGGCTTGCCGGTGGCCTCTGTGCAGGGCAACTTCGCCCGCCAGCATGGGCGGAGGGCGGCTTGGCTATGGATGATGTACAGCGCCGCTGTACAGACTGCATCCGCGGGTCGGTGAGTCTCTTCGTCACCCGGCGATGATGCTGCCACGCCGCGGCCTCACCCACAGGCACAGGCCGCAAGGAAGAGGCTCCCACTCGGCCAGCAGAACAGGTCGCGCAAGCGAGCCCTGGTGGCGTTCAAGCGTAGTAGGCGTATTGAAGCGGGATCCGGCTCAAACGCCGAAATACGCCCCACTATTACCGGCATAAACAGCAAGTTACAAACCATCACTGCAGTAAGGCGTTTAAGCGTTCAATGGATTAAGTCTTTATTTCTTAGATGTTGTGTAATCCTCAATCGCCTCCGGACCAGCTGTCTGCGCGCGTGGTAGGCCTGGCGAAAGGTTGCCTGGGATCAACGCTCAAACGCACAGCGCTCTGATCGTCCATAAGCCATTGGTTAGCATTGTTTTTTTGTCTGCGTTTGATGCTTCGTGCTGGTGCTACGCGAATCAAAAGCGTCAACGCGCCGCCTCGTCTGTCCTGGTCCGGCTCGAATGGCGCGAGCGCTTGCGAAATCATCACGTGGGCCGTCCATCCGGCGCCGGGGCTAAACGCGAGCACGTCAGCTGACCTGTCGGTATCGCATTGCGCCGCCAGCCCCTGGTCGCCACAATGGAAAAGTTGACCACCGGGTATGCAATTTCAGACTACCCGACAATCGCACCCTTCATTAAGCGCAGGTTGCTTCCTCTAATTTTCAGTTCCCCCTAGTACGCATGAGGTCAATCCTCAAGCGCCTACAGCATGAGCGCGTATCCATGCTGAACGAAGAGGAATATGAAGATGGAGTTACACGAAGTGCGAAGCCTGTTGTCCGACCCTGTCATTTTGCGTGCCCACTACCCCCTAGTCTCGTTCAGACGCAAAGCGGAGCCGATTCAGATTTCGCCGACCTGGCCCGTCGAAAGCCTAAATCTCGTGGTCATGGGAGAGGTGCTCGAGGCGTACGTAAAAGATAGTGGAGAACTGATTATCCGTACGATACACGGCTATCTGCGCTTCCATTGGCCCAGAAAAAGCGCTTGTCATTAACACCTTCGCGGCCTGGGACTTAACCCCCAGGCTGTTTTTATTGAACAAACTTATTCGAGGGATGAACCTCGGATTGCGGGCCGAATTGGCCACTTATTTCAAAGTCGACGGCCAAGCCTAGCGCGCTTTCGATTTGGCCCTTGTGGGGGGCTTCTTGACGGGCGGGTCACTCTTGCGTTTCGCCTGTGCCAAATCGGACCCCGCGACGGATTTTTGCGCCTTGGCGGTCTTTGAACGCTTTAGCGCCTTCCCAGCGAGACTTGCGTCTTTCTTGCTTGTGGTCATTGAGGCGCCCTCATTACGAGATCGGCTGTTCGGCGAGGGCGTCAACTCCTTCGCCGCTGCGAACGCCAGGAATGCGGAGCGGCTCAAGTGCCGCGCCTTCGCGGTTGCATCGATGCTGTGCAGTAGCGTCTCGGGCAGACTGATGTTCAGTCGCACGGACCTTGCCGGACGAAGGTGGCTTGGATCGATCTCTACCAGCATCCAATAGCCATCCCGATATCGGTCGTCTTGACCCATATCCTCCGGATCGGAGGGTGGCGGAATCAGAATGTCCTCACCCTCGAAATACAACTCGACTGCCTCCTGCGCCAGACGCGGCAGGTCATTCAGCTCGTCGGCCGCAGTAAAACAGCCAGGAAAGTCAGGGAACGATGCGCTGTATGCGCTTTCGGCATCTTTGTGAACGTACAACGGAAACAGCATTACTTGAACCTCCAGGGCCATCCCGCCCTGCTCTAATTCTCGTTAACACCTAGTCCTATTATGAAACCACATCGCAGCCAATCCTCGATCCTCACGCGTTTGACCTATCTATGCGCCCTGCTCGCCCTGGTGTCGCCGCTCTCGGCCTTCGCCGGAACCGCGAACCCGGCCGGCGCCACGGCCTGGACCGTCTACGCCTTTGCCAACGGCAACACGATCTACAACATCCTGCAGGCGGCCACTGGCCTGGTGAGTTCCAGCGCTTACTGGGCACTCCTCGGCTTCCTGGTGACTGTCGGTATCATTGGACTCTCCATCGCGGCGGCGCACCGCTCCGCGAGCGCTGGCAAGATTGTGGGCACCTTCATCGCCATCGTGGCGCTGACCAACATCGGGCTCAAGACCACGGCCACCGTCTATATCACCGACACCGTGACGGGCTACAGCAATACGCTGAGCAACGTGCCGCTGCTGATCGCGTTGCCGGAGGCCATCGCCTCGACCGCGGGCTACTCGATCACCAAGACACTGGAGCAGTTCTTCACCATCCCGGGCGACTTGACGGTCTCTGGCGGCGGCTTCAACCTCGCCAATTCTCTCGTCCAGGCCTCCACCGAGGTGCAGGTGACCGACCCGAACGTGCGCGCAACGCTTGCGGCCTTTACGCAGAACTGCATCGTGCCCTCGATCGTCTCCGGCCGGATCTCGCCTTACGCGATGATCAAATCATCGGATCTGTGGGGCACGTCGGGTCCGCTGTCTCTGGTCGACGGCTCCCCCTTGACCCCGGTCTACACCGATACGCAGCCCGCCGGCGCGATGGTCCCTTGCGGACCCAGCGGTGTGGGCGGCAACACCCCGACCGCAACCAACACCACGCCTGCGGTCAGCGGGCAGGACGCCTTTGATTACCTGCGCAGCTTCTTCGCTGCCGCCGCTCCGGGCTGGCTGGCCGACTCCGCCTCGACCTACGGCAACACCAGCGCCTACTCGTGGCTCTCTGGATCCATGGCGAGTGCACAGAGCTTCTTGTTTGGCGGCGCACTGACCAGCGGCTCCGGCCAATCGATCGAGCAGGCGGCCGCGATCAACGCCTTGCGGCCGGCCCTGAACGCGGCCGAGATCGCGTCCGGCAACTCCGCCGCCGTGACCGCCATGGCGATTAGCCAGGCCAAGCAGTCGCAGGTCTCCTCCTGGGGCACCGCCGCCGTTATCTTCCGTGACATGTCCGGCTATCTCTATTCCGTGCTGCAGGCCTTCCTGATCGCGATGACACCGCTGATCATCGCCGCTGCCTTCATCCCTGGCGCCGGCAAGCGCCTGCTGATCAGTTACACGCAGGTCATCATCTGGCTGGCGCTGTGGGAGCCGACCCTGGCGCTGGTCAACTTCATCATTGACTCCTACAGCCAGGGGCAGATGGGCGGCGTACTGGGCAGCTCCGGCGGCTACTCCATGGCCAACATGGGCGCCGTCACGCAAATGACCAGCCACCTGGTCCTCGCCGGCGGGTTCCTCGCCAGCATGGTGCCGCTGATCACCTGGGGCCTGGTCAAGGGCGGCATCGCCTTCACCGAGTTCCTTGCGGGCGGCATGGGCGCAGCCCTGGCCTCTCAGGCGGGATCCGCAGCCGCCACCGGCAATCTCTCGCTGGGCAACAAGAGCTTCAACAACACCTCCATCGACCAGGAAATGGAGCTGTACAAGCTCTCAGCGGGTAGTGGCGGCGCGATGGTGGGTCTGCCCGGCCCGGGCTCGAGCGAGACCTATACTGCCTCGGGCATTCAGGCGAACGTGGATGGCTCTGCGATTTCGCAACAGCTCGCGGCCAGCCGGAGCGCGATTGAGGCTCAGACCGCCGCGGTCACGCAGAGCTCAGTCGTAACCGCAAAGAGCGCGGCGAGCGCCGCCGAGTCAGCGCAAACCAGCGCCAGTGAGTCGGCAGCCAACGCGCTTGGCGAAGCGGGTCAGGGCGGACACACGATTACTGCCGGTGAGGCGGCAAGTTATCAGACGCAAGCCAACCACGCCGTGTCCACGCTGGCCTCGAATCTGATCAAGGCGGGGGCGTCCGCAGATCAGGTCAAGAAAAACATAGCGGAGGCAGGCGTTAGCATGACCGGTGCCGGCGTCGCGAAGATGTTGCAGGGGTTGGTTGAGAAGGGTCAGATCACCGAAGATGCGGCGGACGCCGGCGCGATAGACCTGGCGAAACGGGGAGGGAAAGAGGGGGTCAAGGCTGCCGAAGCCGGCGGCGCCGAGGCGATGAGCTTTATCGAAAAGAGCGGGAAATTCGTCAAGGTCAGCGGTAAGGTCGTCGGCGGCGTCCTGGGGGCGGCGCTGAGCGCCATGGACACAAAGACCGGAGGTACACTGCAATCGTCGACGGATGCCAAAGCCAGCACGAGCACGGACCATACGCAGAGTAATAAGGTAGAAAACGGCGAGACTGAGGCTGAGTCCCTTGGGCACAACGCCAAGGTCGAGGCCGCGATGTCGCAGTTCAATTCGTCAATGGCATCGGCCACGAAGGGGTTGGGTCACAACATCTCCGAGACCTACCAGAAGGCAGCGGACCTCTCGAAACTCGCCTCACGTGGCTATAGCGTGGCGCACAGCGCGCAGCTGACCAGTAATGCAACGGCAAGCCTCACGGTGCCGGTGGGCTTTGACAGCAGTGGCGCGGCACTCCGAACCGTAGATGGCGCGCTGACCATGCAAGAGAACAAGACGAAGCATCTCTCATCGATGCTGGGGTCTCTCCAGGAGCAAGTGCAGCATACGATCGCGGGGGATGGCAGCAAGATCGCTGCGCCCACCGCCCCAGGCCTGACGCAAGCCCAGATGCAGAGCGCGCAGCAGGAAAGCCAGCATGCGCGCACGGTGCTCGCGAGCCCGAAGTATCAGCAAGCGCTCAGCAAGGCAGAAGCAGAGTTCTCCGGCAAGCCTGGCTCCACGGAGTTCGATCAGGAGCGCGCGGCCTTCAAGAGTCAGTATCTGGCCAAGACCAAGACCGCGACGGATGCCGCTGGCACGATATCGGCGACAGCGCAGACTAAACTCAATGCCGAAAAGGGCAAGGTGACCACCGAGACGGCGAGCCAGAATAAAGCCATTGCCAAGCAGGAGGCACAGACGGGCGCCGCGCTCAATTCGGCGAACCCCTTCTCCCCGATGACGGTCGGGGAGCAATACGGCAGCACCGCCGCAAAGGAGGCTCATAACCTGATCGCCACGATCGGCGAAGGGGGCGTGGCCTCCCTCGCTACCGTGGCTTCGAACTGGGCGGGAGGCGACCTTAAAGACCTTGCAAAAATCAAGGTGCCCGGCGCTGAGGGCATGACCATTGGCGCGATTGCGGCAAAGATGGGGACCAGTGTCAATGGCTTGCTCAAAACTACGGCGCAAACGGTGGCTAACGCTTCGCGCAATCTCGCCGAGGACACTCGGTCCGGTGTGGCGGAGTTGCTGGATGCGGGCGGCGGCGCTGACCTGCTAGCGGATGGCGGGATGGCCGCCCTGGGGCTCGCCACGGCAGCGCTCGCGGAGGTGGGTGGAGCAGGCTATGTCGGCTATCAGGCGGGCACAGTGCTTGACCGGTGGACAGGGGCTTCCAGCAAGGTCGCGGACTGGGCGGAGGATCTTGCCGGGTCAGGCGCTGCGGATCCTCAAGCCACCGCGCCTACATCACGGGCAGCACCCTCGACCGGGATGGTGAATCGAGGGGTAGCCGCTGATCAGGCAGCCTACGGAGAGCCAGGCGGAACTGACCACGCGCCACTATCGATGCCCACGCTAACCGGTAGCCCTTCCGTGCCCGCGCCGCCGACTCCCTCGATTGGGCCAGCCCCCAATCCTGAAACGGGCGGGCCGACACCTGGGGAACTTGGCGCCGAAGGCACAGACGGTCCAGACATCCCGCGAGACTCCAGCTCGTAGGGGGTGCGCCATAAGCAAAAATCTTGCCCACCACCCTCAACGGCGGTAGGCTCAACTTAGGGAGGCCGTGCGTCGCGCGGTAGAGATGAGGTACGAGAGCACCAACGTAGAGACTTGCATAGCGAGATGCATAGCCATGGCAACACACAAGAACAGCATACCAACCGAACCTGACGTCACGGTTCGTCCGATCTGGCCCACCCCCGCCGTCAAGGCAAAGGCCGCGCCCCTGCGCCTCAAGGCGATGGAAGCCCGCGATCGACTCAACGCCGAATTGTACCGCCGCGCGCCAGGCAGATCTCCGCACGCACACGGTTTTCGTGTACGCCAGGAGCGTCGTCTACGCGATCTGCTGGTGGCGAAGCTGGGCGTCGAGCGAGCCGCGAACCGCGAGGACTACAAGCCCGAGGGCTGGTCGTACTCGCCCTTCCTCCCGCTCGATGTCGGTCCCGAGTTCTCTACGCGCACGCTGGTGGCAATGGCGCGCCCAGCCCTGATTGCGCACGCCGAGCAGATCAGCGATCCACACGATCCGCTGGGCGGCACGATGGTTGAGGATCTCGATTTTCTGGTGGTCTACGGCGAAGACCCCTCCCCGCCACTCGACCGCCTGCCGGAGGCGCTGTCGCGCCTGCGACGCGTGATGTGCGGGCTGCGCAGGGCGCCAGGCGGCGCCAATGCCAAGTCGCTCGATGCCGTGATGCGTGGCAGCAAAACCTGGATCGCGACCGAGACACTGCGGCCGCCGACCCGAAAGCGGGCGATTAGGCGTCCGTTTCTAGTCCTGGCGTGGCTGTTTTTCGTGGCGCCCGAGGCGGGCATTGCCACCATGCTCGTGCGCCGCATGCTGGAGGGCACCCTGCCGGTCAATGCACACGACGTCCTCGGAGCTTTGGCGTGGGGGCTGGGCGCTTCCGCTATTCCGCTGTGGACGCTACTGGCGTCGAGGCAAGCGCGGAAGCGCCGTGCGGCGCTCATCAAGGAGGCGCGAGACCAGCACTTTCAGGTTCACGCGCAGGACGAGCCCATGCGCGCGGATTACGTGCGCATGGCGCCCGTGGTTCAGGCGATCAGGCCTTGGCGCGATCTGGCTCGGGCGGAATACCGCAGCTATCACGCAAGGCTGCAGCGGTACCAAGGGCATCAGGCGAAAGCCCGGGCCGAAGAAAGTCGGCTAGAGGCTGAAAAGGATGCGGCGCGGCATTACAGTCCTGCCGACCTGCTTTGCACGATTAATACCGGCGACTAAGCCGCCTCATCCGCCTCATCCGCCTCATCCGCCTCATCCGCCTCATCCGCCTCATCCGCCTCATCCGCCTCATCCGCCTCATCCGCCTCATCCGCCCCACCCGCCCCACCCGCGCCTACCGCCCTCAACGGCGGCAGGCGCAAATCAGCGCGAACAAAGCCGTGCTTTGCAAGGTAGAGATGAGGTACGAGAGCACCAACGTAAAGACTTGCATAGCGAGAGGCATAGCTATGGGCAACACACAAGGACAACAACCAAGCCGCACCTGACACCACGGCTCGACCCATAATGGAATTTGGCGTGAGGATGGGCCTCCATGAGAAATTGGCTCTGCGCAGCTTTAGTGCCCGCGCTGCTGGTTGTTGGCGCTGCTTTCAGCGCCCTCCGCGGCACTCGCTGAATGCGCTGACATCGCGCGCCTGGAAAAGCAGGCCGGGAGCAGGGGCCCTGTAGCTGAAACGCTCTAGCCAAAGCTTAGGACTTTGCCAGTGCCGTGCGCGTAGATCGCGCAAAGGCTGACTATTGGTACCTCAAGGCGGCCGAGCAGATTAGCAGTACGAGATTGCGGAAAAAACCGGTGCTCAGGACCCTTCGCCGTACTTGCGGAACAGCTGTGCGCAGCGCTTGAAATTTCCGCGACACCTAGTCGATATATCAAGTGCTATCGATAAAGGACAACGATGTTTCTGACGCCCGACGAACTGCTCGAACTCACAGATTTTAAAACGAGCCGCAAACAGCTCGAGTGGCTGCGCGCGAACGGCTACCCCTTCGCGATCGGCGGCCACGGGCGCCCGAAAGTTTTGCGCGACGTTATGCTCGCCCGGTGCGGCTCGCAAGCGGCTACCCAACGCCCGAGAGTAAGGCTACCATGAGCCTCATGCGCC
The DNA here is from genome assembly GCF_001753245.1 of Acidihalobacter yilgarnensis. Lineage (NCBI taxonomy): Bacteria > Pseudomonadati > Pseudomonadota > Gammaproteobacteria > Chromatiales > Ectothiorhodospiraceae > Acidihalobacter > Acidihalobacter yilgarnensis. The sequence goes on from NZ_CP017415.1 coordinate 2,847,067, forward strand.
CCCGTAAAACAGACCGCCACCTTCCCGCATGCATGTATCTCAAGCATGGCGCGTACTGGCTCGTTAAACGCGGCAAGTGGACGGCTCTTGGAAAGGCTTATGGATCCGCGCTAACTGAGTACGCCCGACTCACGAAGCCCTCCACGGGCGGCATGCCGAACCTGATTGAGCGCGCCCTCCCGTTCATTCTCAAGGACAAGAGCGCGAGCACGCGCAAGCAATACGAACAGGCTGCTCGGGTGCTGGCCGACGCGTTACAGGAGTTCAACGCCGATCAAGTCACGCAGGCCGACATTGCAGACATCAAGAGAGCATACGCAGACCGACCGAACATGGGAAATCGCATCCTGTCGGTGCTGCGCCTGATCTTTCATCACGCCGTCGAGTGGGGCGAGATTCCCAACAATCCTGCAATCGGCATGAGGCGATACGTCGAGGCGAAGCGCGATCGGTATCTGTCGGACCAAGAATATGCAGCCATCTGGGCTGCGGGAAGCGATTCACTGCGCGCCATCATGGATGTGGCCTACCTGACCGGTCAACGGATTATGGACGTGCTCAGGCTTCGCTTGTCGGATATCACCGATGGGGGCATCGAAATCAGGCAGGGTAAGCCCGGGCAACGCATGCTTGTCGAGATGACGCCGGGGCTGCGCGATGCGATCGAAGCAGCGAAGACGCTCATCCGGCCGGCGCGGGCCATGACGCTATTCTGCACGATGCGCGGGGCACGGCCCTACGCCTACCGGACGGTGCGGGATATGTATGCGTCGGCCTCCGAGAAGGCTGGCGTGGCGAACACGACACTCCATGATTTGAGGGCCAAGGCGCTGACCGACATCGATCGCGAAGGTGGCGATGCACAGGCTCTGGGCGGACATTCTTCGGCTGCAATGACGAAGCGCTACCTTCGGGTTTTGAAGACGGTCAAAGCCACACCGCCGACGGCAATCAAGCGCTAAGTATTAGACAGTCTAATAGACAGCACATAGACGAATGAGCATTTTAGAAGATAAAACAGCAACTTACACTCACACTCCGATGATGCAGCAGTACCTGCGCATCAAGGCAGGGCAGCCTGAACGACTGCTGTTCTACCGCATGGGCGATTTTTACGAGCTGTTTTTCGATGATGCGCGCAAGGCAGCGCGGCTGCTCAATCTGACGCTAACCGCACGCGGGCAGTCTGCAGGCGAACCTATTCCCATGGCCGGCATACCCGTCCACGCCGCTGAGCAATACCTCGCACGCTTGGTACGCCTGGGCGAATCCATTGCCATCTGTGAGCAAGTCGGCAATCCGGCAACCAGCAAGGGACCGGTCGACCGCGAGGTCGTGCGCATCGTCACACCCGGCACCGTGACCGATGACGCCTTGCTCAACGCTCACCAGGACAATCTGCTCGCCGCCGTCACCCGAGGCAAGAGCGGATATGGCCTTGCAGCACTCGACCTCAGCAGCGGGCGTTTCAGTATCTGCACGCCGGAAAACGAAGAGGCCCTACTCGGCGAGCTTGAACGCCTGCATCCCGCCGAGCTACTCGTGCCGGACGGGCTCGCCCCGCCCGGCGGTGAGCGCCAAGGCGTCACTCGCTACCCACCCTGGCACTTCGAACCAGAGACGGCCTTCGAACTACTCACGCGCCAGTTCGGCACTCACGACCTTAGTGGTTTTGGCTGTGACGACCTGCCTGACGCCATCGGCGCCGCAGGGGCCTTGCTCCACTACGCGGGCGAGACGCAACGTACCGCACTCCCGCATATCACCGGCCTCGTACTCGAACGCCGCGATGAGGCTGTCATCCTAGATGCCGCCACCCGTCAAAATCTCGAACTCGAACGCAACCTGTCCGGCGGCCAGGAGCACACGTTGGCAAGTGTGCTCGACCACACCGCAACCCCCATGGGTAGCCGCTGCATGCGTCGCTGGATCAATCGGCCACTGCGCGACACCACGGTATTGCAGGAACGCTATCAAGCCATCGGGATGCTGATTGAAACCGCCACCTACACTGGCCTACGCGAACAACTGCGCGGCATCGGCGACATCGAAAGAATTATCGCGCGCATCGCCCTCAAATCAGCCCGTCCACGTGACCTCACCACATTACGCCGTGCGCTGGACACCCTCCCCACACTGCGCGGCGCGCTCTCACCGCTGGATACGCCGCTACTCGACCGATTGAGCACGAAGCTAGATGGGCAACCCGAAGTAACCGAACTGCTGCACCGCGCGCTTATCGACGAGCCGCCGCTGCTGATCCGCGACGGCGGGGTGATCGCCTCGGCCTATGATAGTGAACTCGATGAGTTACGGGCCTTGTCGGAAAACGCGGACCAATTCCTCGTCGACCTTGAAGCCCGCGAACGCGAACGCAGTGGCATCGCCAATCTCAAGGTCGCCTACAACCGCGTCCATGGCTATTACATCGAAATATCCAGGGGACAGGCCGACAAGGCCCCCATCGACTACACGCGACGTCAAACCCTCAAGGGCGCCGAGCGCTACATCACGCCAGAACTCAAAAACTTCGAGGATAAAGTTTTGTCGGCGCGCGAGCGCTCGCTCGCACGCGAAAAATTGCTTTACGATGATCTGCTCGAACGCCTCGAACCCACATTGGACATCTTGCGTAGCACTGCATCTGCACTCGCCGAACTGGACGTACTATGCGCCCTCGCCGAACGCGCATACAGCCTGGACTACGCCGCACCAGAACTGATCGAATCCCCCGTCCTGTGCATCGAAGGCGGGCGGCACCCCGTAGTCGAGCAAGTACTGAGCGAGCCCTTCGTGCCCAACGACCTCGACCTTACCGACGCGCGGCGCATGCTGGTCATTACGGGCCCCAACATGGGCGGAAAGTCCACCTACATGCGGCAAACTGCATTGATCGTACTGCTCGCCCACATTGGCAGCTACGTGCCCGCTAGCCGCGCGCTCATCGGTCCCATCGATCGCATTTTTACCCGTATAGGCGCAGCCGACGACCTGGCCTCTGGCCGCTCCACGTTCATGGTTGAAATGACGGAAGCCGCGAACATCCTCAACAACGCCACACCGAACAGTCTCGTCCTCATGGATGAAATCGGCCGCGGCACCAGTACCTTTGATGGCCTCTCACTGGCCTGGGCCTGCGCGCAACATCTGGCCGAAACCAATCGCTCGTTCACACTCTTCGCCACACACTATTTCGAACTCACCACCCTACCTGAAGAATGCCTCGGTGTAGCTAATGCGCACACCGAGGCCGTGGAACATGGGGACAACGTCGTTTTTCTTCACCAACTCAGGCCTGGCCCCGCCAGTCAGAGCTACGGCTTGCAGGTCGCACGCCTTGCTGGCGTACCACCAGCCGTGATCCGCCGAGCGAAGCACCGCCTAGCCAAGCTTGAGGAGCAGGCAGTCGCAGCCGCGGATACGCGGCAGCAATACAGCCTATTCCCGCCGAGCGCACCAGAAATCGATCCAACCGGAGAGGCCCTTGTTCAGGCATTGAACAATACCGATCCAGACACCCTCACCCCACGCCAAGCCTTGGACACCTTGTATCGTTTGCGCGCCTTGATGGTGGAAACTCAAAAAGAGACCTAGCCTAGATACTCGCGCCGGCACCGGAAGACGGCGATACCACGGCAACATTTCAACGTCGCTCCACCTCGAGCGCACAACGAAAGGGTGGGGGGACTTCGAGTATCCGTGACAAGGCGTAAGCTGCTGCCGGACGCATATGCACCGCCACCATTTCAATATTGGCGATATTGCAAAGGTCATGTACCGCGACCAACCATTGATAGTAAATCGCGTCGATGAACGGCACGTTCTTGAGATCGTAAATCAGACGTTTAGCCGCACGCTTTTGAATGTGCGCAAGCAACGGTTCCAGATAGGCGTCCGGGTCAGCGGGATCAAGCCCCTCTCCCGGCTCCAACAAAATGTTGCCCTGCCCGATTCGCGTCAGATGCATACCCGACAGAACCGGCACCATGGCCGTCCTCATTGATGCCGCTGGATCATCAGGCCCCACCATTAGAGACCTCTATACCCATCTGGCGGAAGGCCAGTTTCAAACCTTCGGACAACGTCGAGCGCGTTGTGACTGCACCCAGATCGATGTTCAAACTAGTAATTGCACGGGCGATGTCTGGACGAATTCCGGTTAAAATCGCCGTTGCACCCATCAGACCGATCGCCCGGATCATCTGAATCAGGTGATGCGAAACCTGAGAATCAATCGCGATGACACCCGTGACATCGATAACCACCACTTGAGCACGTTCTGTCTCAATACGTGATAATAATTTATCCATAACCATCATCGTGCGCGAAGAATCCAAACTACCAATCACCGGCAGCGTCAACACACCATCCCATATTTCGGTGATCGGCGTCGCGGTTTGTCGAAGCTCTTCCTGCTGAGCCTGTATCGTTTTTTCTTTTTCTTGTAGATAGACGTGAAATACATCCAGCATGATGTCATTGAATACGCTGGCCAACAAAAGTGGGATTTCACGCATCAACTGAACATCAATCCCTTTATCAGTTTCCAAGTTATCCAGGAACACGCGCTGTAAAAACTGTATATATCTTACAAACTCATCTAGAGAACCGCCGCGCATCAGGATTTGTTGAGAGCATGTCCTGAAAAATTGGCGCAATGCCTTAAATTCCATTCCATGACGGTCGATTTCATCTCCCGCCTGAAGAACAACAACAAAAAGCTCCAAAAACTCCAGACTGTAATCGTTTATTTCATCCTTGGATAAAAGATTCCCCTGACCAAAAATGCCATGACCCTGATCTTCAATAATTGAGGATATTTTCCCGACATTGGTCATCAACTGCTCAATAAGGGCGCGATTAACCGCTTTTTGAGTATTTTTCTTTGTAGCCATAATTATTCCTCTTCCGGTAACTGCGGGGAACAAATGACGAAAAGCGACTTATCATCATTGCCTCTGGATACAATTTGCCCCAGGAAAAGAGCGATCATCTGTGGATGTAAACACCACAGCCCCGGGAAAGTCGATATCAACCAATTTCTACGTATGCCATCCGACGCGGTAATAATCATGTCCCATGCAGGAAATGTCATGGTTTGGAGTTCCGCCCGTCGATGAGCATGCCCGAGTATACCCGGGGCGAGGGCGATTTCATGTCGAGCATTTTCATTCACATGGTACGCAAGCATATCGCCGACACCACACAGTGACGCAGTGCCCGCATAGGCATCAACCTCACCAAGCAATCCGACTGCTCCACGACCTCCCCGTAGCCGTTTACTGATCGCGCCCATCAGTTCATCCAAGGAAACATCCATATCCAACATCTGTCGCAAGGGATGCACAACCTCGGCTGCAGCAATGCCATGCCCCAGACCATCCAGGTGCAACCAACGCGTCCGCTGGCCCCTGCTCTGGACAAACAGGCCGTCGCCATTATACCGATCGTCCTGGTAAGCCCTCAGATACATTCCAACACGAGCAGGGGGAGCCGCTTCAGGCTCAACGCTCCGATCTTGATAGAATCTCGCCCAAACAGACATGCCATGCCAACCAGTCGCAGCGGATGTCCGCGCCGACTGGCTGTAGAAAGCACTATTGTCCGCAAGCCGTTTGATTGCACCCAGCCCCTTTCCCATCGTGCCTGCCGTGGTATATCCGTCCCTCGATGCCGCAGGCAAATCAACGATTCCTGGACCGTAGTCGAGCACAAATAGATCAATTGCCGCCGGCCAAGCGGACTCCCATAATTGAACCACACCTGTGCCCGCGGAGAATTTTATCTGATTACTGGTCATTTCATTACAGACCAGCTCCATGCGTTCTCGTGCCGCACTCGAAAAGCCCATTCTACGCGCCACCGCCCGCAGCCTGGAGCGCAGAAGAACCTGGCCGCTCTCATCCCGGATGATCTGCTCCAGCAATAGTTTAGTCATACCGTGTCCGTTTCAAACCACATGAATTGATGTATCGACCACAATTTCATCTGATACAGCAATGCGACCACGTCCGTTACGCTTGGCTTCATATAGTGCAGCATCTGAGCGCCCAACCAGCATCTCAAGGCTGTCATTCGGCAACAAAAAAGCAATACCGATACTGACCTTCCCCGACATATCCACCAAAATCTTTTCGGCAATACGTTTCGCAGTCGCCACACCTGCGAAAACGATAATTACAAATTCATCGCCTCCCATACGACAGGGGATGTCCACATATTCGCGTACCGATTCCTGCATAATCTGCGCCATACGCTTGAGATACTCATCTCCATACTGATGGCCATGCTGGTCATTTATTTGCTTAAAATAATCCAGATCCATCAAAATCAGGCACAACGGTTCGCTTTGTCGAGAACACCGCAAAATCGCCTCCTGCAACCGAGCGTCATAGGCGCCGCGGTTATAGATATTTGTCAGACTATCCACTTCGGCCGCGTGCAGAGATTCACGCAACTCAGCCTTTTTACTTTCAAGTTTTTCTTCAAGTGCGGATAGTTCTATCGCAGCGCGGGCACGAGCACTGGCCAACTCATCTTCAATTTTTCGGTTTCGGCGGATCAATAAATCAGGATCCGTAGACTCGCTGGCAAGACGCAATCGTTGACCAAGCTCCGCTAGGATATGTTCCGAAGTTGCCAGCTCGAAACGCGCGATGGGCATTCGACGACCACTCCATTCACAGTACAGCGTATCCTCCACCACCATCAGCAATACCTCCAATGAGGTACCCTTGTGAAGGTGATCCGTACGCAGCACCGGCATGATGTCGACAAGGGCGGCGGCACATGAAAACACATCGCCATGCAACGCATCGACCGCTTCAAGCACGAAACGTGCGAAGCGGTAACGATCCGGTTCGGCGATAACGACCAACCTCAAAAATACGCTCATCGTACTTATCCGGCCTCGTTGCTTCAGACAGCTTAGTTATAGCCAACGATCACGCCCGCCGCTCAACACAGGGCATTCCCACATTCGCAGCATGGACTCGCGCGATCCAGCGAATAGATTTAGTATTATGCTGTCCGGCGAGCGATCTACTTCACCTGTGCGCGCGTGCTGGAACTTCGTATATTCTGTAATCTGGAGAACATCATGACGTTCGTCGTCACGGAAAACTGCATCAAGTGTAAATACACAGATTGTGTGGAAGTCTGCCCGGTTGACTGCTTCCACGAAGGACCCAATTTCCTCGTGATCGATCCGGATGAGTGTATCGACTGCACACTCTGCGAACCGGAATGCCCTGCTGAGGCTATCTACCCCGAAGATGATCTACCGGAAGGTCAGGAACAATTTCTGGAAATCAACGCGGAACTCGCCCGTGGCTGGCCCGTGCTGACGACACGCAAGGAAGCCCCTGCGGATGCAGAAGACTGGGATGGGAAGCCCGAAAAACTACAGTATCTTGATCGCTGACTACGGAACAAACGCAACCGCTACACAACTTTACGCAACGGCTTTGAAACCGCCCGACAGCAGCGGGGCAGGCGCACCGATCGCCCCCCGCTGCATGTCTGATTGAATGTATCGACCTCAGTCGTACTGGTCGTGGTCTATCGTACCCACACTCTCCCCATTCATCTGCCGTCTCACAAAACCGACATCCTGCGCGTTAAGCGCAAAAGGGAAGGAACGGATGTCCGTCGGGCTGGAGTCGCCATAAGGTCGATTACAGGCAGACACCTCCTCATCGGTTTTACCTGGGCAGCCGGAGGTTTGGAATGGTTTGCCGGACGCGATCAGGGCCTCGACTTCTTCGGCACCCATGCCGAAATCCACGATCTGTCCCTGCTCGTTAAACCGCATATCGTCAATGCGACCACCGGCATAGTCGATAATGAAGCGCCCCAACTGCACGCGCCGCCATTGCTCCTGCGGTACCGCAGGCCATTCCTCCATCAATGAACCCTGCTCAGGGAAGAAGGCAAACATGTGGTTATGCCCTCCCATATCGCGCATCTTCTGACAAACCTGCATCATTTCCTGCTCGGTCTCACCCATACCGGCGATCAGATGCGCACCGAATTTCTCCGGCCCGAATATTTCCGCCGCCCACTCAATCGCCTGCCAGTATTTGGCCCAGCGGTGCGGACTATCCACAGTCTTGCCGCGCGTACGCTCAAAAATCTCAGGTGTTATCGCATCCAGCGCTACCGTAAAAATATCTGCACCTTCGTCACGTAACGCGACTAGATCTTCGTATTTCATTGTGGTCGGATTGGATAGGATAGAAACCGGGATATGTGGCACCGCCTTCATCCATTTGCGCAGCAGTACCAATGTATCGTGATCCGAATTCGGATGTGTGATCATGGATATACACATACGTTCGAACTGGCCCTTGTCGGCATTAGCCTTGACACGCTCAATGACCTCGTCATACCCGACGGTCGGCCAGTCTACTCGGATAAAATTACGGTCAGCATAGTCGCGCGATTCTTCACGGTGGCGCGCCAAACCGCAGTAGCTGCAATTTGCGCGACAACCTTCTGGATACGTTACCAGTAGGTTCAGACAGTGGGTGCACGATGTCCGATGCATGGTCCCAGGCACAAGACCCAGCGTGATGGCGGCAGCGGTCGACAGTTGCACATACTCAGGAGAACGCATCTCCGGCGTCTTCACATGGTAATCCGGGCGATAGAAATTCACCGGGGTCGTCAGGGTTTCGGCGCTCGCACTCATTTACAATCCTCCAAATATTCACAATCCATAGCAGCGGCCCTGAATTGACCGCGCGTTCTGTTTCGGGCGTCCCGTACAAGCCGGGTTTCCAAATATTCGTCAAGCTTCCGCTGGCGAAAAATACTCCGAAAAAGCGATCCAACCCTTACGCATCGTGTCGTCATGTTGTGCCGACTGGGTACGCCAGTGCCGATTGAGATACGCGCGGCGCGAAACCGCACGAGCGATCGTCGCCTCAAACTGATCCCGCACATCCTCTTCGTACTCATCAAATGCATCGGCCTGGCCATCCAGATAGGCCGCTGCACATTCACCGGCTCTTTCTCCAGAAATGACCGCAGCGGATATCCCGCCACCGGTAATCGGATGTGTCAAACCAGCCGCATCACCCACAAATAGGCAGCCGTCTTGCACCAGATGCTCGCGTAGCCCCCCAACTGGAATCGCGCCACCAGTACGGGAGAATATCTCCTCCCCTACCAGCCCTGATTGCACTAATTGGCGGTGCAGTGATTCGAGCGGTGCCTTGAGATCGTCCTCATACCGACGATCCGCTCCCAAGCCCAGATTCGCACGATCCCCCTTGGGAAACAGCCACGCATAACCGCCTGGATATTCATCGGACAGCCAGATATCGGTATCGGCATATTCACTCAGCAGCGTGACCGTGTATTGCCGTGTATTCACCGTTTCCAGCGCCGGCAATCCAAGGAAACGTCCTACCGCCGAATGCGGTCCATCCGCGGCGATCAAAACGTCGTACGACACCTCATCTGACCCTGCGGCCGAACGTAGTATCGCGCGCCTCGCCACGGGATCGAGTCCATCGATTCGTGTCTGCACGCGTAGATACGCTCCCGCCTCAACCGCCTGCTCCGCGATCGCTTGGTCAAACCGTGCGCGATTGATCATGAACCCTGGGAAATCGGACTGATGCACCTCGCCGGAAGGTAAAACGCTCTTCATCCCGCTGATACGCTGATACAGCACTCCGTCCGCGCGCGTATATGCCCCCATTGGGCTCGGCACGAATTCGGCGCATTGCACAGGCTCTCCAATCCGGCGAGTACGCTCGACGGCGAGTACATTGAGACCTGCTTCGGCGGCTCTTCGCGCCGCAGAAGCACCGCCTGGACCAAGGCCCACCACCAACACCTGGACATGAGGAATCATCGCCCCTCCCCTGACGCAGAGTCGGATGTGCATGCCTCGGACACCTCAGTGGTGGCAAGGTGGATCAGATTGATAAAATCCGTCGGGGTCAGACGTAGCATCTGAGCCGGCCTGTCAGCAAAGAAGCGATGGATATTGTGCTCAAGCGCATTGAGCGGAGTGTCCTTCAGGGATGCCTCAAGATCCAAAATCAACCGATTCGGGCTGACGAAAAAATCTCCGGTGATCCAGACCTGTTTGAGATGATTACGCGCACGATCAACTGCTACGCAGGCGCGCATGAGTCCGCCATTTGAACGGTACACGGATTCCAGCATGGGTGCTTCATTGACCGGCCTATTGTGCTGATAGACCCAATCGGGAGAATCAATTTCGATCAGCGCCTCCGCGTAGACTTCCTGCTCGCGTTCGTTCATATCCGCAACAGATTCGAAGCCCACACCAAATGCCTGCGCGAAGGCTTGCGTCATCACTTGCTGCACATGGGACATTCGTGGTGCGGCCCCCAGCAGCTCACGCAGATTGACGACGCGTTCCCGCGCTGACGCAATCGCCTTGTCGGACAATTTTTCCGCCGGGATGCGCAACACCTTCAGCATGCGCTCCACGTCGAATTCGATCAGCAATGTCCCCTGATATAGAATCGAATCACCATCGAAGGCACCGCCAGTCCCGGAAATCTTGCGGCCATCGACCTCGATGTCGTTACGCGGACGAAAGCGCGCGTCGACACCCAAGCTGGATATCCCCTCAGCTGCGGCGGTGCAGATGCGGCTCGCGATCGCCCCCATATCTGCGGTACCGAGTGTGTGCTTGTCCAGATAGAGTTCCCAACCGAGCTGGGTTTCATCGAAATACAACGCACCACCACCGGTAAGGCGGCGTTGTATTTCGATATGCTGCATCTGGCAGTAATCGACCCGCAGTTCTTGCTCCACATTCTGGTGAAACCCCACGAGCGCTGAAGGCGTGAAGCGTAAAAAACGGAGTGTATGAGGCGACGCGCCTTCCTGATGGCAAGTCAACAGCGCCTGATTGATAGCAAAATTTTCTGCGGGCCGACGCAAACCGGTGTCGATCACACGCCAAGCAGAGGATGCTCGGTCGTTCACGTCGAGCAGCACCCGGCTGTCTCAGCACCTGCACTTTGTTCCGTAACAATACGGATACCGTTCAACCCACTGCTCGCCAACTTTGACATACGGCGCCGATCACGTTCCTGCGTGATGATCGCTTCAAGATCGATATCAAGGCCAGAATCGACACCCTCGAGCGCCATCACTTCATCGCCCACCGCGATCGAACAACAAGCCGGCGTGACCTTGACTTGGCGATCCAAGCGAGCTGCAAGCTCAACCGTGCCGTCGGAAGGGTGCGCGATCCCGTTCAAACCGGCCATAACGGCATAAGTGTCGATCTGCAGCTTGGTCATGCCCGGTGGCCGCGCACAACCTAGCAGCAGAGGCGTTTCCGGCAGCGCTTGCCGCGCATCCATGAAGAATCGCCCGACCGCATGTGCGTCTGGCGTGACGAAGGGTCTGCTTTCGGGGGCGTAGAAAGGCATCACCACAACCAGCACGACCGCATCGGGCAGATGGCGGTTAATCATATCGAGCGCGTTCCACTCGCCGAGCAGCCGGCCGTAGTGGAGACCAATCACGATGTGCGGAACCACCTTCATATTGGTCGCCACCAGATGTTCCAGCGTCTGTTCGAAATCATCGACGCTGCGACGCAAGTGGTAAACTTGGGTGATGGTATCCTGCGAGCCGATTACATCCATCATCGCTGCATCGATACCGGCCTGCTCCATGCTCAGAGCGATATCAGCATCGACGAGTGCCGTATGCATCGCGATTTTAAAGTCCGGGAACTCGTCCTTGATGCGGCGGATTGTTCCGTAATAACGGTCATATTCGACCTGATTCTGGTGGTTCGATCCACCAGTGAGCAGCATCCCCTGGGCGCCGTCTTCGATAATTTCGTTGACGACCCGCCACAAATCCTCCGGCGTCCTGGCCGGCAGCATCGGTTCCAGTATCTTGGCCTTGCAATGATCGCATTGCAATTTGCAGTCACCACCGGTGATCGAAATTGCCGGCCAAGCACTCTTACCGCAATCCTTCAGTTCAGATGTCTGAAAAACCTTGAACGTGGGCGTGTAAAAATTGATCCCCTGCGCAGCTCCAGATCCTCTGCGCCCCCAGGATTGCTCCAGCTTGTGGACGAGAGACTCGTCAACAGATACATCCTCTAGGGGTTCAACGTGACGCAAACGATCAAGCCAGTCGGACATGTGCGCACAACCTCTTCATGGGGAGCCGTTAGACGGTTCCAGAATCAGCGCCAACGGTGAGAGTCGACCGGCCGGCCGAGCGGATCACACCGTCGATTGGGTAAAATACCGTGAGCCCCCTCTGACGCATCAGACCATGCGCGAGAGGGGGTTCACTGCCGCATTAGCAGCCGCCGAAACCGTCCCCTTCCATCTTTGCTTCGAAGGCGGCCATGGCATCTGCTCCGGCTTTCAGATCGGCGCTGTCGCCGGCCCAATCAGCCGGCTTAATCTTAACCAGCCAGCCTTCCCCATAGGGATCGTCATTGATCAGTCCAGGCTGAGCAGAAACCGCCTCATTAATCGCGGTGACCTCACCGGCTACCGGCGCCTTGGCTGGCCCCACCCACTTGCCGGATTCAACTGTTGCGCAGGACTTATCCTTCTTGACATCCTTCCCGACCTTCTTAGGGGTATATGAGACTATCTGTCCAGCAAGCGAGCAAGCATAGGAAGTGAGGCCGATGGTCGCCGTACCATCGCTCTCCTGGCGTACCCAGACATTGCTATCGACGTTATACATCAGATCTTCAGGAATATTGCAACCACGCACCGCGCCCATGGAATTCCTCCTAAGTTTCGTATTGGTAAAAGACTCGCCTATCCAGTTGAGTCAAAATCAGTGGTCAGAATGTAATCACATTGTCACAACGCAGTACCAAATCGGCCAGCACGCTAGCTCTGGACACATGATCGACTTCTTCAATCAGATCACTATCCTCGTCGAGTTTATATCCCGGCAAAGCGGGCTGGCAAACGTGTAACACCACACCAGCCCGCTTTGCATCACGGATAAAGTCGATGATTTTCTTGCCGCCTTCCATCGCAGCAAAGGATTCAGCGATACCGCACTGCATTAGGCGGACGCCCTCCATCGTAAAGAAAATATGCACCTCGACATCCATGGAGGCCATGATTGCACCCAGATAGAAGGGCGTTGCGCAACGCTGTGGCGTGGAAGGACCGCTGGTCATCACGATGACGATGGTCTTTTCATCGTTGTCCAGATAATGGTCTTGATCTTCAGCCATCGTCAGCGCACCTTACGTTGGCAGTGTATGTCTTCATCGCGCGCACGACGGCAATAGCCCTCATGCGCCTCATCGCCCGTCAGAAACATCTCCAACGCGGCCTCCGCACCGGCGCTTGCTTCGACTCGCGCAATCCATGCATTGTAGGGGTCACTATTGAGGAGGACTGGATTTTCAAGCACCTCAATATTTCCTTCCAAAATAACGCAATGGATGAAATTGGGTATCGGCCCAGCCCATTTTCCACTCTCGATCGTAGCGACCGGTTTTCCAGGGTCGCGCACAGTGCCTGGGCGCCGAACACGCACATGAAGGATTTTCCCGGCTATGGTCTGGGATATGTCCGTCATACCGACCGTCAACGAGTCATCATGCTCGCGCCGAAGCCAAATCTGATATTCCGAGTCGTAATGAAGCTCAGAGTGAAATTCGCAACCGTTGCACTCCATAAAACGCGCTGCCCGTTTGCTGGACGGATTATGCATAAGCAATCCGCCAAAAGAACGAAACAAGGGCGGAGGAATCCGCCCTTGTCACTCGACGCATGTCAGATCACGCCTTTTTCCTTTAAATATCCAATCGAGTCGCTGATATTCTCATGAATACCCAGCTTGCGCGGCGATAGCCCGAGAGCCAACCCCAGCAACTGCGTGAAATAGAGCACCTTGACGTTAGTCTTGATACCGAATTCAGTCTCTGCACGGATCTGGTGCATTTCAAGACCAGAATGGCAGGTCGGACACTCCGTCGCAATCACTTCCGCACCAGCATCCTCAGCTGCCTGGATGATATTGAGGACCAGCTGCGTCGACGTGTCTGAGTCGGATAGCGTATGCGCACCACCGCAACAGGCGGTCTTCAGCGGAAAATCGACGTTCACGGCACCGGCTGCGCCTAGGAGATCGTCCATGAAATGAGGTTTGTAGCTCGATTCGGAGCCAGCCCCCTGATCCTTTTCCGGAAAAATCTGGCGAGGACGGACATACATACAGCCGTAATAATTCGCGATCTTGATGCCATTCAGGCTCTTGCTGATACGTTGCTTGATGCCTTCCGTACCCAGCTCTTCCATCAACCATTCAAGCAGATGGAGCGTACGAACATCGCCCTTGTAGACCGGATCATCCGACTTGCGCGCAAGATCCTGCACGGTTTGCATCGCCTTCTCGGAAGTTGCAGTTTCGTATTCGGCCTTCTTCAGATTGTGGTAGCAGCCATTGCAAGGCGCCATCACGGCATCAAGCCCCATTTGCTCACTGGCAATCGCCATGTTGCGAGCCGACAAATAGGTCTGCAGCATAGGGTGAATGTTTTTCACCTCCATCGCACCGCAGCAGTTGTAATCCTTGAGATTCTCCATCTCCAAGCCGAGCGCTTTGACCAGCGCACGAGTGGATTTGTCGTAAGGTCCACCGGATCCCTCCAGCGCACAACCGGGGTAATACGCAACCTTACCCATGAGCGGCCTCCTTCTGTTCCTGAACGTACGCCTTCAAGACCTCGCCAGTTCTGCCCCAAGACTTTGTCCGGGGCTTGACGACGAAATTGAGTCCCATTTTGACCATCTGAGCCACCGGCAGGTACTTCATCATCCTCTTGCCGAACACAACCAACCACTCCTGCATCAGCGGCTGATTCATTTTCTTGAAGAAACCCATCATCACGCTCGCATCTTCGATACGTCCCGTATGGTAGATTTCTTCCCAGAAGATCTCGTCAAAATGTGTGGATGGGCTCTTTTCTGTAATGGCCTGCTCTTCCATCCAGTGAGCCAGCGCCTTCATCACCCCTTCAGGGCGAACATCCTTCGGACAAATATTCGTGCACTTATTGCACGAAACACATTGCCAAATAATGTCTTTGTCCTTGAGGATTTCATCCTTCAGACCCAAGCGCGTCAGGTAAATCCAATACCGCGGATTGAACTGAACATTCTGTGCGTACATCGTGCAAGAATTTGTACACGAGCCACACTGCCAGCATCGGTGAACATTTTCACCACCGGCATATTTTTGTATCACCGCTTCAAAATCATCATCGTAATCACGAAGGTATCGCGGGGTGATCATCGTATTCCACGAACCGGAAACGTCGACCCCGTCGACCACGAGTTTTTCTTCGGAAAGAATTCGTTCCGGTTCAATCAGTGATTTTTCATGAATCGCCATTATGCTCTCCGTAATAATCACACTAGCCAGTGACTAATGCAGCGTCGGCTCCCCGGCTTTATCGATACCACGACCCGTGGCCGGATCCACCCCAAGCAACTTCATTAACAGCTCCAAGGGATGATGACTCTCACCAAATTCGACTTGAATCATCCCTAATCCGCTAGACATCGCCTTCACATAATCCGAGTAGGCTTGCGCATGCACCAAATCAATCAACATCGGCACATCACGGTAAAACCCGGCCTCGGCCAACATCTCCGCAAACCATACCCTAGCGCCTTCGAAACTTTCCGCTCGGTTGTCGATTGGAATTTCAGGCAACCCATCATTACCGCGGATAAACTCCCGCAGCGCACCACTTGCCGTCGCTTCGTCCCACACCCAACGGGTCATCAATGGCATGCCCTCTGGGTCGCGGAAATGTAGAATTTCAGCCGCAAGATCACGCATCGCGCGCCGTTCCTTTTTCAGCTCCTCCGGCATCAGGGAGACAAATGCCAGAAAGCGCTCATGCAACGACGCCGTGCCGTAAACCAAATCGACGGTGCCGTCAATCAGGCCTTGCCGACCAACTGCAGCATCAATAGCAGTTAGTTTGCGCCTAACCTGAAAAACAGCCCCGAGTACCGTTTCCAGCGTTTCAGGCAGTAACACCCAACCCACGGGTCTACTCGCCGGAAATGCCGCCTCGAAAAGGAGACATTTCGTCTTCAGAGATCCTATCAAGGCCTCAACACCACCGATGTCCTTCGCTTGATCGAGCAAAGCATTCAGCTTGCTTTCGGCAATTGCCCGATCAAACTTGACAGCAAGCTCGGCGGGGACGACTACATCGTCGCCCTCGCCTTGCCGCATGGCGGCCTCAGCCTGCTTTTTGTACCAGAGCATTGAGGTCTGCTACCGCACGCGAAGCCGCAGCTGCACCCTGCGAAATCGAATCATCGATCGTCTCCGGGCCATAGGCTGCGCCCGCCGCGTAAATCCCACGCCGCGTCGTTCCGCAGGTGTTCGTGTAATGTTCCGCGCGCTCGATAAAGCCATGTTTCTCAAGCGCAATACCGAAAACGGAGGAAAGCTCTGGATTCTCTTCATTCGGATCCATGCCAATGGCATGAACTACGATATCAAAGGGAATGATGATCGGGCGCTTGACCAGTGTGTCTTCGCCCTTAACCAATAAGCGGCCGTCTCCAGACGCCGTGACCTCGGCAATACGAGCCTTGACGTACTTGGTCTTGAACTCTTCCTGCGACTTCCAGTAGAACTTGTCTTCATACAGCCCGAAGGTGCGAATATCCATGTAGTAGATAAACACGTCGGTCTGCGGAGACAACTCCTTGATCTCCATCGCCAGATTCGCGGATACGGTGCAGCAAATCTTAGAGCACCATTCACGACCGATTTGCCGATCACGAGAACCAACGCACAGCAAGATGGCAACCCGCTCTGGCACGCGCCCATCCGACGGGCATGAAATCTTGCCAGCCGATACCATCTGCTCCATCTGGGTCGTGGTCAACACGTCCTCAAACGTGCCAAAACCCCACTCCGGCTTATTGATCGAATCGAAGTGCGTAAAGCCAGTCGCCAGCACAACCGCACCAGTCGAAACCTTTTCGCCGTTGCTCAGCGTTGCCGTGAAGCTGCCAGGCTCGCCCTCGAACTGGGTCACCTTGGCTCCCTTGTGCACGGTCACCGCAGCATCTTCCTCAACGCGACTGACCATGCGGCCAATGGCGTCCTTGGCCCACTCACCAGAAGGTACAAGCTTGGCGTAACCGGAGAGGATAGGCGCACCGCCCAGGATGTCCTCTTTCTCGACCAGAACCGCCTTGTATCCGGCTGCGCTCACCGTTGCCGCGGCGGACAAGCCAGCCGGACCCGCCCCCACTATCAGCACTGAATCCTGCATTACGCCTGCCCTCCGTACGCCAGCTCAGGGTTATAGAGATATTCGATATTGCCCTTTTCAACTTCCTTGAGATATTCCTGGAAATTCTTCTTCGCCTCGGACCAGGAGATACCCATCTTCTCGACCAGGTCCTCGCACGGTGAGGCGTGCCACTGCAACTGAACAATCTTGAACGGATCGGCGCCACAGGCAAGTGCAGCGAATTGCACATCCGCCACGATTGGAATTGAGAAATCCTGGTCGTGCGCCTTGCCGATCCATTGATTCTTGTCCATGGTCGTCACGCAGCCGGTGTCGTTGGCCAGCATCACATCCGCATTCGCCTCTTCGCGCGCCACCCGGATCTTGCGGTCCATCGTGAACGAGCGCGTGAATTCACGCTCAGAAATGATGTGCCTGAAGCCGAAACCACAGCAGTCGTACCAGGTCGAGTAGTCGATCACCTGCGCACCCAGCGCCTGAGCTACCGAGGTGATGATCGCAGTGCGGTTGCCGCCGAGCACCTCGGGATCGTAAACCGCATCCTCGTGGACCATCTTGTAATAATGGCAGGCCACGTGTGCTGTGGCGCGGATATTGGAAACGTCGATTTTTTGCAGCTCGGATGCGATGCGGTTGCGCATCACATGCACCCATTCGGAGTAGTGGATGATCTCCTCGGGGATGACCAGCTTGCCGTCGACCAGGCGGCCCAACTTGCCGAGAATCTTGGTGACCTTCTCGCGCAGTGCGGCGGATTCAATCAGATACTTCCTGACTTCCTTATAGTTCCCGAAGGACGTCCCGCAATGCACTAAGGGGAAAAAATGGCCAAGTTCATGCCCGTGCTGCTTGCCGGAGACGTAGGCCTGATGGAAGTTCCGCAGGAACACCGCAGACAGTGATTCCACATTCCCAATGCCGGAACCATGGTAGTTCCAGGCGGTACATGAGGTCTGATCGGTCTCGTCAAGATAGTCCTTGCCTGGCACGAAGCCAAATTCGTTCATGAACCATAATAACGAGGTCGGATACCCAGGGATATTACCGCACTGACCGCAGGACTTGTGGTGCCAAAGTTGCTTGGTAGGGATTTTTTTCTCCCAACCGAACAGCGTTTTGACCGTCATCGGTTCATGGCCATCCGTGATCCGATGGATGATGATCTCGCCTTCTTTCTCGAGTTCATACATGTGTTCGCGAACATCATCCATGCGCTCGCCGAGATCCACCGTACGGCGGTCAACGTGTTTGCGCACCCAGTCCGTGGCGCGCACGGCCTCCTCGCGAGACAGGTTGGTTTCCTGAAAAAAGGAACCGTGTCCGGCAATACCCGCATCTGGGCTGCCATTCTGATCAGTAGGCTTCATAGCGACTCTCCTTGAATGAGGTCAATCCCCTCCTGCACGCATCTCGGCACGAGCAGGACGAACATGGGTCAATCGTCGTCTTCCTGTTCCTCAAGCCATTCGTCATACTCTTCGCGCTTTTCATCGATGAAATCTTCGATGACGTCGAAGAGATTCTCATCCATCAGCTCGAGCGATTTCAGGACACCGGTCATTTCCCAGATGGTGTACATCTCGACAGAGGTCTTCAGCGAAACCTCCCATGCGGTCTCGACGGTCTGTAGCGTCTTGACCGGGATTGCCTTACGCAACACCGAGAGATCGCCCTCAACCTTCTGGATGTTCGGGCCCCAGTCTGGAAAATGGTCCGGCTGAATCATGTCTGGCGACAACTGGTTGCCCGTGGTGATCAGCTTAAGCATGACGCGACCGAAGGGGCGGAGCACGTCCTTGGCGGACTGCATCTCATGCTTGATAGCGACTTCGCGCATGATCGCGACCAAGCCGCCGGGGGAATTCTTGAAGGGACAACGTGCAGCGCAGGTCATGCATTGGGCGCAAGCCCATATTTTTTCCTGCATGGCGTCGTAGATCTGCTCGACGTTCTCGGTCCAGAGTAGCTGGACGATCTCGCGCGGGCTGTAGTCATAGAAATGGGCCGCGGGGCAGGTTGCGGTGCAAATCCCGCAATTGAGACACCCGTTGAGTTCGTTGTCGTACCGGAAATCTCCACGAATATCATCGTAGATTTGCTGCATCTCAGCATAAGTCGCCATACAAGCACCTCACTTACGAATTATAGGCCAGCATCCTCACTGCATATGACTTGCCCGGTCACGCTCCCGCCCACCAAAGGCGAACTCCCTATTGCAGTGACAACAGGCGTGCACGGACGGTTCCTTAACATCAACTCAACCGGATATCGCTTCCGGAGACGACAAACGGTTACCTGCCGATACCCAACCCATGATGCCAGCTCGGAGATTGTAGACCTCCCCGCCGTGCCGCTGGGCAACAAAAGCGCAAGCCTGCGCGGAACGCGCACCACTCTGGCAGTAGAAAACCAAGCGGGGCACCTCGCCCTGAACCAGATCATCCATCTTGACCGGTATCAAATGAAGTGGCACCAACTGCGCCCCTTCGATGACACCGCGTGACATTTCTGCGGGCGTCCGGACATCCACCAGACAAACGGACTCACCACGCTCCATCCATTGCCTTAAGGTGCCGGCATCGACTTCATGAAATCCATACATGTCGCGGCGCTCCGCTGGGAATTAAGAATATTACCACATTCTGCTTATGTAGCCAGACGTAGGTCAAGCCCCGCCGCCATCGGGATTGTTGCTTATTAGAATCTAGTGTTACTCTAGATCAGTTTAGACATCACAGCAATGATGCGCAGGCGAGGTGCCGCGCGGCCACAATCTACAGTCCCACTTTGCAGGAGTCGAGGCATTGGACAAAAGCAGCTTTCGTGAAAACACTCGCTACGCCATAGCCCTGAAGGACGACAGCGGCAAGCTTCGTCCCGCCAATATCTACGTGTACAAACTCCACGATGATTTCTTGGTCGCTCGATTCACGGACCGATCTGGCACTCTGTGCAAGATCGCCTATACCGACGTGACCAAAATCGTCAAGACTGTTGAAGTCGACGCAAGCGCCCGCTTCGTCGTTCCCGAAATACTACTGTCTGCCAAGACATGGCAGGGACGCACCTCTATGCAAGCGTACGGATCCAGCCCCCGCGTCGGCAAATAAAGTCCGCGTATGCGCGGTCCACCGGGATCGCGCATACCGCATGCCACCAGACACCCTGTGGCCACAAGACGCGACAACAAGCATCCGTTCGCATATGGCTTGCTGCTCCTCTTGGCCGCGCTGTTTTTGCCACCTGCCTCCCAAGCCGACACCACATCGCGCACGCCGCCGCTACCCGCACTCGGTGAATCATCGAGTCGCGCCCTAACCATCGAGCAGGAACGCAGGCTGGGCCGCGACGCGCTGAATGAAATACACCGTAAACTCCCGGTACTCCAAGACCCGCTGTCTAACGCCTATCTCAGCGGGCTTGGCGAACAGCTACTCACCAACACCCAACAACATGTACGCTTCCGCTTCGAGTTTCTGATCATCAATGCCCCTGAGATCAATGCATTCGCAGCGCCCGGTGGCGTCATAGCGGTCAACACAGGGCTCATCAAAGCGGCCAACAACGAAGCAGAACTGGCGGCCGTAATCGCGCATGAAATTGCGCATGTCACGCAACGCCATATCGCCCGCACGCTCGATCACAGCGCTCAACTCGGCGTTCCCTCGCTACTGGTGGCGCTCGGTGCAATCCTCGCTGGCATACACGATCCGGCGCTTGGGCAGGCGGCACTTGCATCCACCATAGCCGGAAATGCGCAGAGCCAATTGAACTTTTCGCGCGCATATGAGCGGGAAGCCGACGAAATCGGCATGCAAACACTCGCCGACACCGGACTCGATCCAACTGCGATGGCGGGTTTTTTTGCCGAACTCTCGAAACGTAGCCACACAGACGAGAACACACTCCCCTCGCTGCTACTCACCCACCCCGTCACCAGCGACCGGATTGCGGAAAGCAGCACCAGAAGCGCTCAGTACCATGGTGATTACCGGCGCAACAGCCTGCGCTTCAGTCTCTTCAAGGCACGAATCATCGCCCTGACAGAACCACCCGAGCAGGTCATCGCGAGGCTCACAAGGTCACCGAACGCTGCAGAAAATCCTGCACAGCGCTATCGCGAAGCCATCGCACTATCACGCGCCGGGCGAAATGATGAAGCCATCACGCTACTGGAGGCGCTTCACCAGGCGCACCCCAAATCCGAGATGCTCACGATCAGCCTCGCTCAAGTGCTCACGTCCGCGCGTCGAGCCGACCTAGCGGTCAAGCTTCTCCGACACCTCGATGCCCTGTACCCGGAACAGACGCTGGTCATTACCAGCCTAGCCAGGGCACTTCTAGCTTCCGGCAATGC
Organism: Acidihalobacter yilgarnensis; assembly: GCF_001753245.1. Classification (NCBI taxonomy): domain Bacteria; kingdom Pseudomonadati; phylum Pseudomonadota; class Gammaproteobacteria; order Chromatiales; family Ectothiorhodospiraceae; genus Acidihalobacter; species Acidihalobacter yilgarnensis. The sequence goes on from NZ_CP017415.1 coordinate 2,868,720, forward strand.
CAAGGCAGCGTACGCCCTACTCACGCAGCACATGCGCGGACGTCAAAATCGAGCAGACGTATTACACCTACTCGCCGAGGCTGCGGCCGCATCGGGAAACTCGATAGCGAGCCATGAGGCATTGGCGCAGTATTACGTCGAACTCGGTGAGTACACCCCCGCCGCACAACAAATCGAGATTGCCCTCCAGCAACACCCTATCGACCACACCACGCGCGCACGCCTGATCGCTGAGAAAACCAGGATCGCACAACAGGCCAAGCTGGACGCAATGGAATAAACCCGATCGACCCGACATCTTTAGCTTTGGAGAGAGCATCTATCAGGGTCTGCGAATCTGACCCGTGGAAGGTGGCCTTCCTTGCTTTGCGGGGTGTTCAGGATATAGTTATAACGTGCGGTCACATTAAGCTCGGCAGCCAGATCAGTCATATGTGAATCTGCATGCATCGATATCCGACAACGCCGTTACATTAAGACACAAGGCATAAAACGAAGGAGGCTGACAAATGCGGTATCCCGCGAAACTCATCTCGACTATGGCTTCTACAGCCGTGTTGATAGGAAGCATGTGCGCTCTACTACCCGGTGTCGCAAGCGCCAGCGAACCCACTGCTAGCGACATTGCGCAGGGCAAGGCGCTGGCCTTCAATCGCGCGGAAGGCAACTGCCTCGCCTGCCATATGATCAAAGGCGGCAACATGCCTGGTGATATCGGCCCGCCACTGGTTGCCATGAAAGCCAGGTTCCCAGATCGAGAAAAGCTGTTCGCTCAGATTTGGGATCCACGCCGTAATAATCCACATACGGCAATGCCCCCCTTCGGCGCCAATCACATCTTGACGAAAGAACAGATCAACAAGATCGTCGACTTCCTATACACATTGTAACGAGAGACGGAGCATCTACGCATGAACATGAAACGCCGAGTTTTCCTCAGGGGTACGTTTACCGCAAGCGCGATTGGCGTGGCGGTCGGGGCCGGCCTGCTGACACCACAGACAGTGCTCGCCGCCTGGCCCAAGGACGCATTCCGTACCAAGGACATGAAGGAGGCCATGAAATTGATTGACGGCACCGATGCCGTCGAAAGCGGACACGTCACCGTACGTGCGCCAGACATCGCGGAAAATGGTGCCGTGGTGCCCGTCACGATTTCTTCCGACCTCAAGGGTGCGAAAACCGTGTCCATCTTCACGCCGGACAATCCCTTCCCGCTGAATTCCAGCTATGAGCTAAGCGACGGCGCCATGCCTTATGTGTCTACCCGCATCAAACTGGCCAAGACCATGCAGGTAATGGGCGTCGTACGCGCCGCCGATGGCAAGCTGTACAGCGCCAGCAAGGAAGTGAAGGTCACCATCGGTGGCTGCGGCGGCTAAACCGGCACATATCAAATTCAAGAGGGATCGATCACATGCCTAGCAATACCATCAGAATCCGCGCAAGCATCAGTGGCGGTGTTACCGACGTCAAGAGCCTGATCAATCACCCGATGACGACGGGATTACAGAAAGACAAGAAGACCGGCAAGATAATTCCGGCTCATTTTATCGAACAGGTCACCGCAGAGCTCGACGGCAAGCAGGTTTTTGTCGCCAACTGGAGCATCGGCATTTCGACCAACCCCTTCCTGTCCTTCAAGGTCGAAGGCGGCAAGTCCGGCCAGAGCCTTAAGCTGAGCTGGGTCGACAACAAGGGCGAGTCTGACTCGACCACGACCAAGCTGTCGTAACACGAGCCAGCCGACGCGCGGGGTAGCGGCGCTATCTGCGACCGCCCCCGCGCCATCCCCCACCTTTCACGGCGCGCCGATTGACCTGAGGCCTCTACCCGCCCGGCCATCCGGCCATTGTTACCGTTTTTTCAACAGCACCCTCGGATAGAGATTCGCAGGGACTCAGAAGTAGTGTTCGAGCTGCAAGGAGTAACGATCACTGCGGTATGAATAAATGCCAAAGGTGGAATTTGCATGGGTATGCTGGTATTCGCCAACCAGATACCACCCCGTCGATAACCGATACTGCGCACCGATAGATTCCAGATACCGGTCGTCCACCCTCGTTTTGCTTACCAGCGCCCCACCCGACAGACTAATATCGGGCGAATTGTAACGGCTGTGCTGATAACTCGCGTGCAAGAATATCTTTGTCCGCAATGTCGCCGGCCAATTAGCTCTCACATAGACTTCGTGGCGCGTCGGTGAGGCGCTATAAAACTGGTTACCGACATTCAAGTCCGCCCGATTATTCAACTCGACCTCGTAGCCGAGTCGCAAATCGAGTTGACTTGGCCTCCAGCGGGTTTGTATGCCCAGCTGCTGCTGCCCACCTGTAAGATAGGCGTAAGGCGCAATCCCGGTAATATGGCTATACCGATACCTCAGACGAACCGTCCAGGCATCACCCAGCGGGTGCCACGCGCGCAGATCCAGCGAATTGAATTGCTCAAAGGCTGCGCCGTGCAAATAACTGTAATTCACATAACCGGCCACCTCTGTACTCCAGCCCGTCACCGGACGGCGGTAGGCAAGCCCCAAGCGCAACAAAGTTTGATTGTAAGTATTCAATGATGGGTAGCTGACGTGATAAACCGTGCTGATCAATCTCAGGCCATGGTCGGGTGTCCCTTGTAGCTGACCGATCGCGCCTGCTAAAAATTGCGCGAAATACGAGCCTTGTCCGGCAGCCGCGATTAGGTTTGAACGCGACAATAACGAGACGTTATTGTCATATCCGCCGCCCAGATTGGCAAAACCGACCCAGCGCGCAGCCCCGCGAACCGACTTGGGATTCAATCGAATAAGCTGCTCGTAAGCCAGAGCCTTGATTTTCTCGGAATGGGCCGAAGCTGCCGCCAGCTTGAACTCCGATTCAGCAGTCGCTTTTCGGCGCTCACTCAAGGCAATTAACCCAAGATTGTAATGCGCTAACGCCGCGAGCGCGGGCTCCCGACTTAGCGTCTCGAACTCGCTCTCTGCTTCGCGATAACGCCCCAACTTGAAATAAGTCGACCCCAGATCGTAGCGCAGGTTGGTTGAATCTATGCCAGATTCGCGTGCCTTGAGGAAGGCAGACAGGGCAGCTTCATAGTCACCTAAGCGAAAAGCGGAAACCCCCTTCTCGAAGGCCGCAATCCCCGGAGATGCCTCCGCCGTGCCTATAGACAAGGCTAGGCAAATTGCAATTGCAACTGGTGCGAACTTGAACCCCGGTCGCATCAAACACTCCCTGTGCAAGACGGAGAGGCGCCCGGGTCCGGGTGCCTCTCCTTAGTCGATTCGTTCATCCCTGTTTAGACTAAGCGCAAGCGTTCTTCAACTCAATCTGTATCTACTTCTCTATCTTGCGGTGTCTGGGCGCTTTGTTGCGCCTGATTCATCAATTCCTGGGTCTGATTCTGGTGTTCCACCGACCTTGCCTCTTGGCTGGCGCTGGTAGCCTGCTGAGAAACTTCTGAGGGCTCCGCTGATCCACCTGCCTCCGAATGCCCATCCAGCCCTTGATGCTCATGCTCACCATGTGCCAGAACATCTTGCGTAGCGCCATTGCTCGCGGGCAAGACAATCTCATGCTCAATGACGTCCTTGACATCTTGACTCGGACCTACAACGTTGATGGTGACATCTAGATCGTTGCCGGCGGCCCGCACCGGAAACGACTGGCTCATACCAATACAGAACAAGATCGCCGCCAGAGCGCCGATCCGTCCTTTTCGCCCGCGATGTTTTTTTATGTATGAAATTCCGTTCAGCATTATCCCACGTCCATTCGCCCGGGTGTTGAGATTCAAATATTGGACATCGCATTCGGGCCTCTTACATGCACGCCAACTTGTATTTCACGCGCATATTGCCCGTATTGGACCTCTGCACGCAGCACACCGTGCCCGGTCCGCTCGGCAACCAACGGCAGGCTTAGCAAGTTACGCCCCTGCTTGAGCTTGCCGTGCCAGACAATCTCTCGCTCGCCGGGATGGCCGGCAACCTCGACGCCCACCGGTAACATAACGGTAAAACGAACGCCATCTACCGGCTTGGAAGCATTGAACACGAGTCTGATCGTGTCCTTACCCTGTGCAAGCTGGACCATCGGTGTGGCGTTTTCCTGGGCTTGCCGCTGCACACCGATACCGATACCGATACCCGCCAGCAAGCTTGCCGCAATCGCGAGTCCGACCATACGTTGACGAATGGGCTTACGCGTCGGCGGCTGCCGGACAGCGGTGGCGATGGCCCGTTCGGAAAACCCCTGACGCATGGGTGGCACTGGCAGTTTGCGCAGGTCGTTCCACACGCGGCGCTCCCAGCTCAAATGCTCACGACAGGCCGGGCAGTAGGCCAAATGTCCATCCAGCTCGCGACGATCCTCCGAAGAGATCGTGCCATCCAGATACCGATCAAAACGCCTACGATAGACTGGGCAGTTCATCGGTCATCACCTCGTCCAAAAAATAGAGTTCCTTCTGGCCGACCTTGCGGGCCATCAGGCTGTCCTTAAGCGCGCGGCGCGCGCGGAACAAACGCGACTTCAGGGTGCCGACCGGCACGTCCAGGGTTTCCGCCAACTCCACCAGGCTGTAACCCTCGACGTCGTGCAACATCAGCACCGCTTTCTGCTCTTCGTTGAGTGCCTCCATGGCCTCCATGATATGGCCTTCGAGAAGTCCATGTTCGACGGAGGTCTCAGGGCCGGCCTCAGGGGAGGCCATACGGTCCCACACGCCCATGCAGCCCCCATCTTCGTCCGATTCGCCATGTTTATCGAGATGCCCCTGTGGGCTTCTCGCATGCCGCCGGCGTCCGTCGACGAATAAATTGTACAAGGCACGCATTAACCAAGGCTTCAACACATCGATGCTAGCCAGCTCTGCCGACTTGGGATAAAGCTTGATCAGCAGATCCTGCACGAGATCCTCAGCATCCTCCTGGTGCCCGGTAAAGCGATAGGCTACCCGGTACATTGTCTCGACATGAGGCGCGATCAGCGCCTCGAAGTCATCGGGCGGCAGCGGCCTGCTAAACCATTTGCTGAGTCGTTGACTGTTCATCACCTACTGACACGACGGATACAACGAAAAGGTTCCACGGGCGAACACGCGCGTGATAGGCGATAGATTATCTGGATTCAAGGATAGTTTGAACTGATTGATGTCCAGGCAAATAGTCGCGTGATCAGAAACCCGTGTGCACGCTCCCCAGATAGGCATTTGCGGGATAGCCCTGCCGCTCCCAGGTCCCGGCGACCGGATGCCTCGTGGCGACGATACGATTTACCCATTTGACTGACTTGTAGCCATACATGGCAGGAACGACCAATCGCAGCGGGAATCCCCCTCTCGTGCTCAGCGGGGTTCCGGCGATCCCGTAAGCCAGCAACACGCCATCCGCGCGCGCCTGTTCAAGACTCAGACAATCCACGTAGACGCCATCTGCGGAATAGAAGACCAGATAGCGAGCATTCGGCAACAATCGCGCCTGCGCCAGCAGGTTATCCGTAGTCACCCCATCCCAGGGTACGTCGGGCACGCTCCACCCGGTGACGCAGTGGAAGGTTTTGCGCTCGCGCGTCAGCGTCAAGCGTCGGATTTCGTCTAGACGAAGCGTAGCGGGTTGCGCCACCAAACCCTCGATCGCGAGCCGATACCCTACCGGCTCGATGCTCGGGAAAGCACCCGTATAGCTGTAGCGTTCGGGGAAGGCCCACTGTGCTGCAGCATCGCTACTGTCGATACCATCGCCGCTACCTGGCGCGCCGTCCATTCGACGCCGTCCGCCGACTAAGCCGAGAAAACCGAAACTCGCGGCCACCATCGATGCACCCAGTGTAATGAAGCGGCGCCGCGTGAAATCGATACGCCAGTTCAGTGGGTGATCGGTCCGCTGAAAGGACACCGTGCGCAACAACGCATGTATCGTCAACCAGCCCATGAGGCCGTAGGCGACCCAGCCATGCCAGCCGAAGGCAACGGCATTCCAGCGCACGGGGAAGCTCGCATCGAACCACAGCACATAACCGCTGACGCCCAAAAACAGGCCGCCGGCGGAAACCAACGCCCAGTCGACCAGACGCACCCGCCGCAATAATCGCGGTGACGACAGCAGTGCCGTCATCAGGGCGATCAGAAAGGCTGAACCCAGCCACACGTGCAGTGCGTAGATCCGCTGCAGCCAGGGCAGTAAAACGGCGTGCAAAGCCGGCAAGTAGATCGCTACGCCGCTCAGCATCAGCACGATGAACGACACAAGCAGGAAGACATGAGTCAAACGCAACGTTAACGGCCAGCTACGGCGTCGCAGCCAGTGGCCGAGCGCCGGCCAGTGCGCCGCCAAGGTCTTGTGGGCCAGCAATCCCACACCCAGCAAGGCGAAAGGCAGTAGCCCCCATAGATAAACAGGCGATGGCACGGTCATGTTGCTTCCTCAAGCGTACGGCCAATCAGCCGCTTTCCGCCTTTAGACGCGACGAGCCGGGAAATATTACAGTGTAGCGGCAAGTTACTGCGCCTCTCTGGGATGACGGCCCTTGAGTTTGCTCAGAATCTCCTCGCGCGCCTCGCGCAGGATCGAATCCCGATCAAGCGAATCGAGAATTTCCCGCACCATACGCTTGGGCCCACCCTCGCCCCAAGACTTGCCTGCCGCCAAGTAGCGCTCGGCTGCCTGACCCACGACGTAAGTTGCAAAGTAAGCCACCGCCCCCTGAGCCGTACCCGTGGCCAATGTCGAAAACCCACCGCTGCCGAGCTTGAGTAATCCGGAAACCAGGTTCAGTGCCCAGGCCGTACCCATCAACGCGGCCAGCTGCCCGGAGATCACCGCTACCAGACGTCCAGCCTCGACGCGCGAAAAAGGCATACCGTACACACGGCTCAGATGTACCACCATGCCGATATCGAGCATGACGGCCGCCACCAGATCGGCACCAGGGATCGGATTGAACCCCACGGCCACACCTTTGGACAGGCAATACAAGCGTATCACCCGTTCACCTATCGCATGCTTGGCGGCAAGTATGCGCTCCGCCACGCGGTCGCTCAGGCGGCCTGCGAACAGGCCCGCGTTCAAGGCGGCCAAGGTCTTGCCCTCGGCCTCCAGCACAGACCAGAGACGCAGCTTGAGATCATCGATATCCACTGGGGGACGGAAGCGTTCCTCGGTCTCTTCACCGGCGGCATCCACGCGTACGCGTACGCGGACGCGTTCAGCGGGCGCGGCGGCGGTCAGTACCAGACGCTCGGGCGCCAATTGGTCCTTCACGCGCGACAACAATACCTCACGCAACGTGGTCCGTTCGTCGGCGGTATAACGATCTGCCTTGTTGAGGACCAGGATCACGGCCGCCTGTTCGCGCAATACCCAGCCCAGCGCCTCAAATTCGGAGGCAGTCATGTCGCCGTCGATGACGAACAAGATCAAATCGGATTCCGTTGCGACTTCCCGGGCCAATCGTTCGCGTGCCTCGCCCGCCACCTCGTTGATGCCCGGCGTGTCGATCAAATAGACGCCACCGGCATCGAAGGACTCCCAGCGGGCCTCGGCACTGTGGCGGGTTTCGCCGTGCAGTGGGCTGGTGGCGAAACGCTCGTCACCGAGCAACGCGTTGAGCAATGCTGACTTGCCGACGCTGACGCGGCCGAACACGGCCACATGCACATGACCGTGCTCGATCTTGTCCAGCAAACGCTGCACGCGGGCGTAATCTTCCGCCAGCTCCGCTCGGACGACAGCCGGCACGCGCTCGTCATCGAGCAGTTCGCGCAGACTTTCACGCGCCAGCGACAGGTGCCGTTCGCCGCCGCGATCCTGCACAGCGGTCGGCTCGCCCTCAGTCTCCGCGCTCGCGCTGGGTTTTGACCAACCATTCGGCCAGGCGGCGCGCACGCGCTTCCAGATCTTCACCCAACACCTCCCTGAATGCCTGCTCGACCATGCCCTGGCTCAGCTGTCCTCGACTTTCGAGTGTACGCGCGACGGCACGCCCCAGGGCATCGAAGATCAATCCATAGGCGATTGCCTGCACCACACCGCCCACCACCGTACCCAAACCTGGAAATGCCTTGAGACCGTTGCCGACTACGCTCAGCACCAGCGGCAATACGCGTCCAACGCGACTCTGCACACCCTTGAGAAATTGCTGAATATCGAGAGCCTGCACCGGCACCTCGTACAGCTCGCACAATTCGCGCACCAGTGCGGTGCCCAGATAACCCTGCACCAGTACGTCAGCACCTGGGGCCACCGTGGCCATCGCCGCCAAGGCCGCCTTGCGCGAGCTGCTACGGATCAGACGATCCGCAGCCTGACGCCGCCAGTCACGCTCGGCGATGGCCAGACGCTCGGCGGCCAGGGCAAAGATCGCGCCGTCGCGCAACTGCTCCAGCAGTTGCGGATCGCCGTCGACCGAGCGCTGCAGTGCGTCACGCAAGGCGGCCACTTCCGGGGGTGTCGCACGAAGCTCGCGCACCTCGCCGCCGCCGGCCAACTCGCGAACGACCTCACGCTGCCCGCCGGCGCTCACTGCCACCACCGGTGCCACCACGCCCTCCGTCGCCAGCCGTTCACGCACTCTCGCGGCAATCTCCGTCAACAACTCGGCAGAATGCCGATCACTCTTGTTGATCGCGAGCACCAGCGGCTTGTGTAGGGCCGCTAGCCGCGACAAACCGGACTGCTCGCTGCGAGTGAGATCGCCCTCGACCACGAATACCACCAACTGCGCACGCTGCGCTTCCGCCGTGGCCAATTCGTCCAACCGACCGCCGATCTCGCCGGTACCCGGGACATCGGCCAGCACCAGTTCGTCGCCTGCCGGACTCTGCCAGTGGTAATGCGTCACCGTACGCGTCACACCAGCCCGTACGCCGACTTCCGCCTCCGCGCCCGGCACCAAAGCCCGGATCAGGCTGCTCTTGCCCACGCTGACCTCGCCGAACAGGGCCACGTAAAGCCGCCCGCTCGCTCGGCGCGCACCCAGTTCGGCCAGTTCAGCACGAGCACTGGCCACATCGATGCCTCGCGTTTCGGCCGATTGCAGGCGCGCCTCAAGCCCGATTTCCCCTAGATCACCATTCGTCTGTTGCGAGTGCCGGCCGCGCGGCGCTCGCAACAGACGGAACACAAGCCAGGCTCCAGCACCCAAAAACGCCAGCAACAGAACGAAATAGGTCGCATAAACCCAGGGCGGCAACTCGGATAAGCGCTGCCATACGCGCAGGACAAGATCGGTGATCGCGAGCGAAAGCAACAATGCCAGCAACAGAACGAGCGCGAGGCCCACGCCGAGGAGCTGTCGAAGGGTTGGTTTGAGATTCATGCCGCGATTGTAGCGAGCCCTGCGACGCGCGTCAGAGCGCGGGGAAATCGAGCGTCACGCTCAGCCCCGGTTGCGCATCACCCAGGCTCACCGTGGCACTGTGCAGCTGCGCCACGGCCTTGACCAGTGCGAGGCCCAAACCGTTCCCGGGTGTGCTGCGTGCGGTATCCAGACGGACAAAACGCTGCATCACCCGCGCATGCTCCGCATCCGGTATCCCCGGCCCGCTATCGCTGACGGTCAAGCGCACCCGCCCCGGTTCGCGGCTCAATGCCAAACGCACGTGACCACCGGTCGGTGTGTACTTGATTGCATTGTCCAACAGATTACCGACGGCCTGGGCGATCAGATCCCGATGCCCGCTGACGCAGGCTCCGGCTACCCGGTCGAAATCAAGTTGCAGTCCCGCTTCTTCGGCCAACGCGCCGTAGAGTTCGCCAAGATCGGCAGCCAATGCGTCAAGGTCCACCGGCGAGAAATCCTTACGCCGCATGCCCGCTTCTGCCTGGGCGATACTCAGCAGGGCATTGAAGGTCTGGATGATGCCCTCCAGATCCGCCACCGCACCCTCGATCACCTCACGATATTCGGTCGCCTCCCGCGCCTCCAGCAGCGCCACCTCAAGCCGGTTGCGCAGGCGCGTCAATGGGCTGCGCAGGTCGTGCGCGACGTTGTCGGTGACCTCGCGCATGCCACAAACGAGTTGGTCGATACGACTGAGCATGGCGTTGAGCCGCTCGGCCAACTCGTCGAACTCGTCGCCCCGGCCAGCAACCGGTATACGCTGCGACAGACGCCCCGCCATGATTTCGCCGGCAGCTTCGCTCACGGATTCCAGTCGGCGCAAGACATTCCGCCCCATCAACACACCGCCCAGCAACGACATCAACGCAACCACGCCGACCCCCCAGGCGATCGAGGCGAAGGTATGATCGGCCAGTTGTTCCTCGCTGCTAAGTGCCTGTCCGATCAGTAGTCTCGCGCCCTGTTTGAGTGGCGTCGTCAAGGTCCGAACGTCCACATCGTCGTCGTCGGCGCGCTGATCCTTCGGGATACTCAGGTTGTCGAGATTGATGTAACCGAAGCCGTGTCCCCCGTCGAGCCCTGACGGCCAGAACAGGAAATTGCCGGCCAGCCGTTGATCGCCTGCGCCGAGTATCAACCAGAAATGCCCACCGCTGACGTCGTCGCGAGCGCGTCGGTTTACCGTTGTCGCCAATGCTGACAGCCCGCCTTTATGGTACTCATGAATCAGCCCGTCACGCTCCATGATCAGCGCCGCATCCACCTGAGCGGTGATATAACGCGTGGTCGACCAATAGATCACCCCCAACGTCACCGCGGTCAACAAGCTGTACAGCAGCGCATAGAACAGCGACAGACGGAAGGCCGTGGTCTGAAACAGCGCATAGCGTCTCTGCAACCTTCGCAACGGGGCCACGCCGTCAATGCCACGCGCGCCACGCATCAGTCGCGGGGCAGCTCGGCAACCCAAGTTTCGGTCAGGGGACGCTTATCGTAGACCAGTTGCGCATGCACACGTACCGGGGCATCGCCCTTGGGTTTAAGCGTGAACTCCAGGCGCCAATCGCCGGTCACGGCGTTTTTCGCCACCCAAGCCTTGACCAGCGTGGCAGGCCCATCGATGCTGACGGAAGGCTCCAAATGGACCCACGTGGGCAGATTATTGAGATCGCCACCACGGAAGTTGATCACGTAGGTCTCCTGGCCGCCGTCAATCGAGGCATAACGCGTGCTGGCCACATGGCCCAGCGGCGGCAAAGTCTGTTTATCCCCCTGCCAAGCAATGCGATAGCTCAACTTCATCGCCTGACCGGGTTTCGGTTGCGTCGCAGGCTCCCAGAAAGCGGTAATGTTGTCATTGGTCTGGGTACGCGTGGGCAGCTCCACCAGGACGACGCGGCCCTTGCCCCAGTCACCCCCGGTTGGGGTGACCCAGGCACTCGGGCGCTTCTGGTATTCCATGCCCCAGGCTTGGTAATCGGCATATGCGCGCGCGCGCTGCATCAACCCAAATCCCTTGATGCCATCGAAGGGCATCTCATCAACGACCAGACGCTTTGGATCGCGCAGGGGTATCCACAACCAATGTCCCTCGGCGGTTTCGATGGATAGACCATCAGAGTCGTGCGCCGCCCGCACCAACGGATCGAAACGCGGTCCGCCATCACGCCCCTGCAGATACATGCTGGTCAGCGGCGCAATACCCAAGCGCTTTACCGGCTTGCGCGCGAACAACACCATGTCCACGTCCACGGTGGTCTCCACGCCCGGATGTACCACGAAGTGATACGCGCCGGTGAAGCTCGGGCTGTCGAGCTCCGCGTAGAAACTCAGCGTGCTCGCACCCGGTTTGGGCTGCACAATCCAAAAGGCGCGGAAATACGGGAATTCTTCGGCGTGGTGCGGTACGGCCGTATCCACCGCCAACCCGCGCGCGGACAAGCCCCAGGCTTGCCCCTCACCCAATGCGCGGAAATAGCTGGCACCCAGGAAGGACAGGAACTCGTTCACGCCGGCACCCGGCTTGAACGGGTAATAGAGACTAAAGCCGGCCAGCGGTACCGGCCCGGATAACTGCTTGGCGATGGCCGCGTCGAAATTGAAATCGGTCTTCGGAAAATTCAGTTCCACGGGCTTGCCGTTTTCGAGCAGGTAGACGCTCACCGGGTGGTGAAAGAGATAACCTGCCGGGTAGAAATTCGGCTTTAGCAGCGCGGTATTTGGCCAACCCGGCACACTGCCATTGAAACGCAGGCGCTCATAAGCAGGGAAATCCAGTCCGGTCAATGTCGACGAGACCGTCGGCAAGGGCTTGTAGGGATGCGCCGCGCCCTCGCGTACACGCTTGACCAATACGGCCATGAAATCGTTGGCCGGGCCCGTTGCCGTGGCCTGTGAAACGACGGAGGGCAAGCTGGGCATGGCCTTGATCTGCGCGATTTGGTGCCGGTAACGCGCCTCGTCGGCCGCCAATCGCGCGTCGGTTGACGCCAACCGTCGGCGTAGTTGCGTCTGCCCGTCGCTCAGTGACTTGAGGCGTGCGTCTAGATTCGCCGCCAGTGCCTCGCGTGCCTGCCTTTCTGCGGCAACCTGATGATTGGCCACCTCACTGCGGGACAGGGCCTGATGTGCATCCGCCGAAGCGCGCTCCACCGCCTGCTGGGTCGCACATCCGCCCAACAACAGACTACTGGCAAGCGCCAATGCCCAAGCGCCGACACGCACGGCCGCGTCACCCTTCACCTGATACTCGTCGTGCCTCATCCTGCCTCCTCAGTGATTACCGGGCGCCAGCGTCGTGCCAGCTCTTCGCGCAGGGACCAGACGGCCCAGTGCAATTCTGTCAATGCCTCGCCATCAGCCAGGAGCATCATGCGCTCCCGTCGATCCAATGCCTCTGGGCCTTGCTTGAGCGCATCGAGCATAAGCCTGCGCCGGCTCATGGCGACCTCCTCGCTGATGCTGCCTGCGCGATCGCGCAGGAGTGCGCAGTGCAAGGCATTCACGCCTGGGTCGACGACGGCAGCAATAAATCCGCTACTCGACCCGCGCACCTCGCTCGCCAGATTTCTCTGAATCGTGTGGAACTCGTTCAGTAGCAGCGGTGGAGCAACCTCTTCCGGCGTTAGCAGCAAACCGACTCGGCGCAGTGCCGTTCCGGTCTCGACCCGACTGGTCCATACGGAAACCGGAATCGCGATCACCCAGGCACCCATCACCGGGATGAGCCACCAGAAATATCCGGGATTAAGCAGATAAACCGCCGTTGCCCAACCCACACCCAGCAGTGTTCCGGGGGCATGGTGACGTAACGCGTCGCGCCAGCCGGTACTCGCGTCGCCGCGCGTCTGCATACCCCAGCGCACTTGGCGGCCAAGGAAAATCGCAAGCACAAATAGCGTGTGAAACAGCATTCTGACCGGTGCGAGCACCACCGAGAACAGGCTCTCGACCAACGCGCTCGCGATCAGACGAAAAACACCGCCGAATTCGCCCGCACGTCCACGCACAAGCGCCAGCAACACCGCCAGTACCTTGGGTAGAAACAGGACGGCGAGGGTGAAGCTGGCGAGAGTCATCGCCCAGTGCGGATGCCATACCGGCCAGACGGGAAACAACACATGTTTATCCGGGAAATAGTCCGGTGGAATCAGGGCGTGCAGCATGGCCTCCAGACTTGAAAGCAGCAGGAAGACGAACCATAGCAGGGAGGACATATAAGCCATGATGCCGTTGAGGAATACGGCGCGGTGCGTGGGCTTCAACCCGCTGGCGAACAGCAGCCGCATGTGTTGCAGATTGCCCTGTGCCCAGCGCCGATCCCGCTTGAGTTCGTCCAGCAGGGTCGGCGGCGCCTCCTCGAAGCTGCCGTCAAGATCGTGCGCCAGCCACACGCTCCATCCGGCCCGACGCATTAACGCAGCCTCGACAAAGTCGTGACTGAGAATATCGCCGCCGAGCATACCTTTGCCGGGCAACCGTGGTAGGGCGCAGTGACGCATGAAGGGTTCGATACGGATAATCGCGTTATGCCCCCAGTAATGGCCTTCGCCCAGCTGCCAAAAGTGCATGCCGGCGGAAAAGACCGGCCCATAGAGGCGATTGGCGAATTGCTGCAATCGCCCGAACAGGGTGTTCTGATGCACGGTTGAAGGGACGGTCTGGATCAATCCCACACCGGGATTGGCGTGCATCGCGTCGGCCAGACTCGCCAGCGTATCGCCACTCATCAGGCTGTCGGCATCGAGCACCACCATGAAATCGTAGTGTGCGCCCCAGCGTCGGCAAAAATCGGCAACATTGCCACTCTTGCGCTTGATGTTATTGCGACGTCGACGATAGAAAATACGCGCCGCGCTACCCAGGCGCTGTCGCAGCCGCACCCAAGCAACCTCCTCGTCAACCCAGGCATCGGGGTCGTCACTGTCGCTCAGCAGGAAGAAGTCGAAATCGTCAATCCGGTTGATGGTACGCAGCGAGCGGTACATCGCCTCCAGCCCAGCCACGACCCGCTCGGGTTGCTCACGATAAGCAGGCATGATGATCGCGGTCCGTGCGCCACCGGGCGAGGCTTCCACCTCCGGGGGAGCGAGCACGATCCAGCGCCGCGAACCGAACAGCAACACCAACGTGCCGAAGACCGATGTCCACAAGCCGATCGATACCCATCCGAACAACAGACCAAACACGACCGCCAAGGCATCGTCGATTACGGCGAAACCCGGATGCGGCAGAATCCCCACCATAAATTCGCTGGCTACGACACTGGGAATCAATACCAACAGCGCCAACAACGCGCGCCGCCACAGTGCGGCTCGCGCCCAGGGATACGCGTGTGCGGGCGTCTCGTTCATGACTTCAATCGCTCCATTGCTCCGGGAGCATCGAACGACGCCATATGTCCGGCAGATCGAACAACGCATCGATACGAAGTGGGCAATCCGTCGCCTCTCCGGCAGCTTCCGCCGTCAGCCAGCGGCACAGACGAAACTGAGCAACCGCCGCAGCCTCGCCCCCCCGTGGCGGCACCTCGGCCCGCGATTGCCAATACTCGGCCATCAATGCGCGCAGACGTTCGAAGACCAACCCCGCGTCCGCCTCTCCCTGCCGGGCACGACGGATCCAGTCGGCGATCAGTGCCTCGGGCAAACCCAGAGTCACTAGATAATCTCGCAGACGTCGGTCCAGGCGCTCGCCAGCGGGCTCGTGGAGCGCGACCCTGCGGACGCGGGGTATCGAGTCTAAGGCTTCAATCGGTAAATCCATGGGCTTGATGGGTTCCATCCGGAGCAATCCGGGGAGATTTCGCTATTCGACGGGGCCGAGTCGATAACCGGCTCCCCTCACGGTGTGGAGCAGGGGCGACGTGAAATCACGATCCATTTTGGCTCGAAGGCGGGACACGTGCACGTCGATGACATTGGTCTGCGGATCGAAATGATAGTCCCATACGTGCTCCAGCAACATGGTGCGCGTCACCACATGCCCGGCATGACGCATCAGGTATTCGAGTAATCTGAACTCCCGAGGTTGCAAATGAATTGCCTGACCTGCGCGTGTCACGCGATGTCGGGCACGGTCGAGCACCAGATCGGCCACCTCCAACCGGTCCTCGATGGACTGGTCGGCCCGTCCGCGGCGCTGCAGCGCCTCCAGGCGCGCAAGCAGCTCGGAAAAAGCATAAGGTTTGGCGAGGTAGTCGTCGCCACCCGCCTTGAGACCGGTCACACGATCATCGACCTCGCCCAACGCCGAGAGGATCAGCACCGGCGTGGTACGGCCAGCCGCACGCAGCGCCGAGATCAGGGAAAGCCCGTCAAGTCCGGGCAACATGCGGTCGACCACAAGCACCTCATGCTCGCCGGAAACCGCACGCGTCAGTCCCTCGGCGCCATCGGCAACAAGGTCCACTTCGTAGCCGCTTTCCCGCAATCCTAGCGCGAGATAGGCGGCGGCCTCTCGGTCATCCTCAATTACGAGTACACGCATGGCCGCATTCTACTCAAGCCATCACGGGTGCGCATTGCGATCCGTTAATTATTCGGTAATGACCGTTGTGGTGCGGTCGATGGCAAACTGGAAAGGTATTATCACTGGCCGCCCCAGAGATAACAGGGTGCTCCCGAGCCCTATAAGCATCACACCACCAGACATAAGGATGACCGCATGAGCTTTGCATCGAAATGGAGTCAGCCCATACGCTGGCTACACTTGGGCCTGTTCCTCACGATTACCGCCCAGCTGTTCCTGAGCCTGGTCATGGCCGGCCCCGACGACAAGCATCAGAGCTTCCTCGAACACAGCACCCTGATCACACACGAATACGTCGGTCTGGTCGCAGCGACGATCATTCTCGCGCACTGGCTATATCTGGCACTGGCCGAGCGCATCACCTTCGAGCACCTGTTCCCCTGGTCCGCCGCCGGCATCCGCAGCGTGATCTCCGAGGTCAGCGGTCTGCTGCGCGGACGCTTACCCGACGACAACGAGCAGGCCGGCCTCGCCGGCTTCATCCATGGCCTAGGCCTCTTGCTCGCTACCGCCATGGGCTTCACCGGCACCGTCATGTATTTCCTGTTGCAGGCCGGCCAGATGGAGAGTACCCGCTATGGCATCGCGGTCTATATCCACGGCACGCTCGCCAACGTCATGTGGGCCTACTGGATCGGCCACGGGCTGATGGCCATCATGCATCAGCTCCTCGGCCACGACACCCTGCGCGGCATCTTCCGCCTGGGCCGCTGATGTCGCGGCTCACGTTCATGGGCACGCGCGCACTGCCGGCGATGGTCGCGGCCTTGCTGCTGGGCGGCTGCGCGAGCTACCACCCGGCCCCGCTGCCAACACACCCCGATCTGGCCACCGCCCCGACCGACGCCGCCGGCCGGCCGCTGACCCGTCTCAATCTTGCACAGACCGCACGACACGCAGTCGTCGGCGATCCCACCTTGCGGGCGGCGCGCATGAAGGCCGGCATCAGCGCCGCGGCACTCTACAACGCGGGACTGATTCCTGACCCCAGCCTAGGCTACAGCTTTGATCGGGTGACCTCGACCGGCCCTGGCCTGGTCAACGCCTACAGCGGCGGGCTATCCGAAGACCTCAAATGGTTGGTTACCCGCGGCGCCCACGTGGATGCAGCCCGTGCCGCGCACTTGCAACAAATACTGGAAATCGCCTGGCAATCCTGGCAGGTCAGTCAGCGGGCGCAGCAGCTCTATGTCCGGCTCTGGTCGTTGCAGCAACAGGCAAATCTACTGATGCGTAATCGGATGCTCGACCGCGAACGCCAACATCGCGTGGAGCGAGCGCTCAAGCGTGGCGACGTCACCCTGGATACCGCCGCCGCCGACCTGGTGACGCTGACCAATACCGAATCGCAACTCGCTCAAGTACGCGAATCCGTAATCACCACGCGCAGCGCGCTCAATAGCCTGCTGGGCCTGCGCGCCGGTGCCACCTGGCACCTCCAAGTCCCACACCCCGCACCTGCCCCGTCTCCGCAAGCGGTCAACGCCGCGCTACGCACGCTTCCGCGGCACCGCCCCGACCTACTCGCGCTGCAGGCTGGCTACCGCAGTGCGGACGACCGCTATCGGGCCGCCATTTTGGGCCAGTTTCCCGCGCTCAATGTCGGCATCACCCGCGCCTCCGACACCTCCGGCATCAAGACCGCTGGTATCGGCATCACGCTCAGTCTGCCGTTCTTCAATGGCAACCGTGGACAGATTGCCATCGCCCACGCCACGCGCCGACTACTCCGCGCCCAGTATCAGGCACGCCTCGACATGGCCGCGAGCCAGGCGCGGACCCTGTCCGAACAACTGCGCACCGTCTCCGCCACGCAGCAAACCCTTGCGGATCGTCTGCCCGAGCTGCGGCGGCTAGCGGCGAATGCCAGCCGTGCCTTCGCCGCCGGCAACCTCGGCGGCGCAAGTTATATCGCCATTCAATCCAGTCTGATCGCCCGCGAACTGGAAGCCATCCGACTGGATCAACAGCACCTGGAAGGCGAGATCGCGCTGAACACCTTGCTCGGACACCTCCCCGCCGGCGCGGCACCACTCAAACGTACGCCACAATGACTGCTCGCAAGTCCAGATACGCCACTCTGATGGCCGGTCTCGCGCTGTGTGGGTCGCTGGGCCTTGGCGTCGTCCGCGCAGACACTCCTCCCGATACCCAACCAACGCCGAGCGTGCTGATTGAAACCGGGCAGGTACGCAACCAGTCAGTGGGCGAATACCTCACCGTCTACGGCCAAGTCGTCCCCGACCCCGAGCGTGTGATCGGGGTCAGCGCAGCGCATGGCGGACAAGTCACCCAGCTGCGCGTGGGCCTCGGTCAGCAGGTCACCGCCGGGCAAATCCTGCTCCAGCTGGCCACCGATCCAACCGCGCGTCTGGCCTACGAGCAGGCGCGGGCACAGGTCGCCTATGCACACAAAAATTTGGCCCAGGTCAAGGCGCTGTTCGCCGAACAGCTGGCCACGCGCGCCGAGCTGGCCAAGGCCGAACAACAACTCACCAATGCACGCAACGCCCTGCAGGCCCAACGCAGGCTGGGCGCTAACCATGCTGAACAAATCATCCGCGCCCCGCAGGATGCGATTGTCACCCAACTCAATGTCGCCGCCGGCGACCGCGTCCAGGCCGGCGCCGCCTTGCTCGCGCTGGGCGCGCGTCACCGCCTCTGGATCAAACTCGGCATTGAGCCGGAGGATGTCGCCCGACTGCACCCGGGCATGATGGTTGCCCTGCAGCCCGTCTTCGGCACAAAAGCGCCCTTCCGGGCAACGCTGAGCCAAGTACACGCCGTCATCAATCCGGCCACTCATCTGGTCGACGCCATCGCGCCACTCTCGGGCAACATTACTCACGGGTTGATCCCTGGCATGTGGATGCGCGGGCATATCACGCTCGTACGTCATCCAGCCCTGACCGTACCGCAATCGGCCGTATTGCATGACGCCCACGGCGCCTACCTGTTTGCGGTCACGGCCGAACATCGCGCCCGGCGTATCGACGTTACCACGGGCCTGACCCAGGACGGACGCATCGCCGTGCAAGGGCGCGGACTGCACGCAGGTCAGACGATCGTTACCGTTGGCAATTACGAACTCGATAACGGCATGTCCGTACGCCTCGCGCCCGGCCGGCCATGAGCGCACGTGACCGCAGCTTTGCGGGCTGGCTGCAGGCCCATAGCCGCTCAGTCCTGTTCCTGATGGCGCTGCTGGTCCTCGGCGGCATTTATTCGGCGCTGCGCATGCCGGTGTCGCTGTTCCCGGCCATTGCATTCCCCCGCGTGGAGGTCTACCTGGACGCCGGCGACCGCCCCGCAAGCCAGATGGAGCTTGAAGTCACGCGCGTCGTCGAACAATCCCTTCGGGGCGTACCCAAGGTCACCGGGATCAGCTCGGCTACTAGCCGCGGTTCGGCCAACGTCGATGTACGCTTTAACTGGGGCACCGATATGCCCCGCGCCGTGCTCCAGGTCGAGGCCGCGCTGAATCAGGTATTGCCGCAATTGCCCGCTGGCACCCGCTTCAAGGTCCAGCGCATGGACCCGACCAAATTTCCCGTACTCGCCTACAGCCTGACTTCCAAACACCTGAGTCAGACCCAGCTCCGTGACATCGCGCGCTACCAGCTTGTGCCACTGCTCTCCAGTGTCCAGGGCGTGCGCCGCATCGGCGTGATGGGCGGGCAAACCGCCGAGTACCGCGTCACCGTGGATCCCGCGCGCCTGGCCGCACTGGGGCTGTCGATGACCAACGTCGAGCAGGCGCTCACTGCCGCCAATATCATCCGCGCAGTGGGTCGCCTGCAGGCGCACGACAAGCTGTTCTTGCTGCTCTCCGACACCCGCTTCAAGAATCTGGCCGAAATCCGCCATACCGTGCTGCGCACCGGCAAGGATGGCGTCGTCACGCTGGACGACGTCGCCACCGTACGCCTGGCCACGCGTCCGCAGTGGATCACCGTCACAGCCGACGGCCACCGTGCCGTGCTGGTCACGGTCTACCAGCAACTCGGCGGCAATACCGTGGCCATTGACCGCGCCATCCAGGCCAGCCTCAAAACCATCGAAGGGCGCCTGCCTGCCTCGCTGCACATCCACCAGTGGTACAACCAGAGTGGGTTGATCCTCGACTCTGCCGGCTCCGTGCGCGATGCCATCATCCTCGGCGTGCTGTTCGCGACCCTGGTGCTGTTCATTTTTCTGCGCAACTGGAAGCTGACGCTGATCGCCCTGCTCGTCGTCCCCGGCGTACTCGCCGCCGCCAGCGCCATGCTCTACGCCCTCGGCATGAGCTTCAACATCATGACCCTCGGCGGCATGGCCGCGGCGGTCGGACTGATCATCGACGACGTGATCGTGATGCTCGAACACCTCGTCCGTCGCCTGATCCAGCAGGGACACGGCCCGCGCACGGTGCTCGACGCGGCACGTGAGTTCACCCAGCCGCTGGCCGGCTCCAGCACCGCGACGGTAATCATTTTCGTACCACTGGCCTTCCTCTCCGGGGTCACCGGCGCCTTCTTCAAGGCCCTAGCGCTGACCATGGCGACCTCGTTGATCATCTCCTTCCTATTCGCCTGGCTGGCCCTGCCGCTGATTGCCGCACGCATGCTGGGCCCCAAGGACGCGCAACACGAGGCGGGTGGGCGCATCACCCACGCCACACAACAGGTCTATCGTCGCCTGATGCAGCACCTGATGCGTCGCCCCATCTGGCTGCTCGCCGGGCTGATCCCCCTACTGGTCGCGGGCGCGCTCGCCTTCGAACAGGTGCCGTCGGGCTTCATGCCACAGATGAACGAGGGCGGTTTCGTGCTCGATTATCAGACACCCCCAGCACCTCGCTCGCGGAGACCGACCGGCTGCTCGATCAGGTTGCGCACATCCTACGCACCACGCCCCAAGTCGATACCTGGTCGCGGCGCACCGGGACCCAGCTCGGCGGCGGTCTCACCGAGGCCAATCAGGGCGATTTCTTCGTGCGCCTCAAGAGCCCACGCGGCCAACAAGCGGTCATGGATCGTATCGCACAACGGATTCACGACAACGTACCCGGCCTGACCGTGCAGGACATGAACCAGCCGATGCAGGATCTGATCGGCGATCTCACCGGCTCGCCGCGCCCGGTGGTCATCCGTCTATTCGGGGATGACTGGAACCAACTCGTCAAGCTCTCACCGGAGGTTGCGGCGCGGATCAAGCAAATTCGCGGACTCAAGGAAGTGCAGGACGGGCTGGTGATCGCCGGCGACGCATTGAACATCCGCGTCGACCGCATCAAGGCTGCGCTGGAAGGTCTGACGCCGGCCGCCGTCACCGCCCAGCTCAATGCCTACCTGAGCGGCGTCGTGACCACGCACATCCAGCAAGGCCAACAGATCATCGGTGTACGCGTGTGGACCGCCAAGAGCCTGCGCCAAAGCCGACACCGTATCGAACGTCTGCTGCTGCGCGCCCCCGACGGCCATCTGGTGCCACTCTCGCGCATCGCCACCATCCAGCGCGTCACGGGTGTGCCCGAGATCACGCGCTACAACCTCAAACCCATGGTCGCGGTCTCCGCCCGCATTGAGGGGCGCGGCTACGGCGGCGCGATCGCCCAGGTGCGCCAGGCATTGGCAACGCCGGGACTGTTGCCCAAAAATGTCTACTACACGCTCGGCGGTCTGTATAAGCAGCAACAAATCGCCTTCCACGCCCTCGGCCTCGTATTCATTGCCGCTGCGGCCTTGCTATTCCTGGCCTTACTGTTCCTGTACGAACGCTTTCGGGTCGCACTGGCCATCATCTGCGCGCCCCTACTTGCCGTCTCGGGTGTCTTCATCGGTCTTTGGATCGGGGGGCAGACCCTGAACATCACGGCACTCATGGGCATGACCATGATCCTCGGCATTGTCACCGAGGTTGCCATTTTCTATTTCTCGGAACTGGTGCTGCTCAGCGCCAGCCTGCCACCCGGCGAAGCGCTGATCGAGGCAGGCGTCAACCGGCTGCGCCCCATCGCAATGACCACACTCGCCGCGATCCTAGCGCTCCTCCCGCTGGGCCTGGGCATCGGCCAAGGCTCGGCCATGCAACAACCGCTCGCGGTGGCCATCATCGCCGGACTGGTCGTGCAAATGCCGCTGGTCCTGATCGCCGTACCCGTGATTTTCAGCCGTGTCTTGCGCGCCAAGCCGGAGGAGCTGCTATCCTAATGCCCCAAATTTGCTGGGCTTATCCACGCCGGCCGTACACGAATCCCGCGAATCGGGTATCGTCACGCGAGCAACCACCACGCACATAACAATGAGGCAAGCGAGCGTATGATCCAAAGCCGAGGGTTCTGGCATTTCGCACGCGAATTCATCTCTCATCCAAGACAGATGGGCGCGCTGTTCCCCAGCTCACGTGCGCTGGCCAAACGTATGGCGGGTCAAGTACCCGAAGGCGAAGGCATCGTGGTCGAACTCGGGCCGGGACTGGGCTCCGTGACCGCAGCGCTCCTGGCCCGCGGTATTCCCGCGGAGAATATCTGGGCGATTGAATATTCCCCTCGCCTCGCCCTGCAACTGCGGCAGCGGTTTCCCGGCGTGCATGTGATCGAGGGCGATGCCAGCCACCTCTCGCAATTGATCGGGCCGCATCCAGAGCGCATCCGCGCCATCGTCTCCAGTCTGCCATTGCGCAGCCTGCCCAAACCGACGGTACAGGCCATCTTCGCCGAGTTGCGCAAGGTCGCCGAACCCAGCACCGTATTCGTTCAGTTCACCTATCACTTCCGCAGCGCCTGCTCCCATCTGCCGCTGGCCTTCGTCCCCTGCCACCGCAGCTTCGTTCCGCTTAATATCCCGCCGGCGCGCGTGGATGCATACTGCTACCACGAATGATGCGCGATACGCCGGCGGCCGCCAGGAGGAACCCGACATGCGACTTTACGACCTAGAAGTATCCGGCAACTGTCACAAGATCCGTCTGATGCTCGGGCTGCTGTCCCTCGACTACACCTTGCAATCGCTGCAGCGCGAAGACACCACCACCGAGGCCTTCCTCGCCCTCAGCCCGCGCGGGCAAGTCCCCGTGCTGGAAGACGAAGGCGAAGCCGTATGGGATTCGATGGCCATACTCGTCTATCTGGCCCGCCGCTACGGCGCCGCCGAATGGCTGCCGACCGAACCATTGCCCATGGCCCGAGTGATGCAGTGGCTGGCCGTCTCGGAAAACGAAATTCTCTACGGCATCGCACGCGCGCGCGCCGTGCTCAAGCTCGGTCGTCCATTTGACTTGTCCGCCTGCCAGCACATGGGGCGACAGGCGCTGGATATCATGGAAACGCACCTCACCGACCGCGAATGGCTCGCCTCCGAGGGACATCCCACCATTGCCGACGTCGCCTGCTATCCCTATGTTGCGCTCGCGCCCGAAGCTGGCCTACCGCTAGCCTCCTACCCTTCGATCCGGGCTTGGCTCGGACGTCTCCAGGCGCTGCCAGGTTACGTCGGCATGGCCGGTATCGAAGCGTAATCGAGTTCGCTGCGTCCTCCAGCATTACGCTACGGTACAGCCGCCCAGTAAACACGCAGTCTTTCAACTATCACCGCAGTAGCTCAGCATGACCCATTATTCGGTGACGCATACAATCTGCGAGGCAGATGCGCTACGTTTACATGTTACGGCCGTGTCGCGCTGGTTCTTTACACCCGTAAGCAAAGTCGAGATAAAGCGATCTACCGGCTGCGGCGACGGCCATTTGACCCGCGTCGTAATCGCATTAGGCTGAAAATATCCAAGCGACTCGCTATATGCCGCGTTACTCGCGCCCCCTCCTAAAATAGTCGTTAGGCGCACACCTTCTGGATAGATGAAGTAGTTACCAGACGGTATTTCGTTGGGATTATCTGCCCAAGCATAACCAAACAATTCGTTTTTACCCAGCCCATTTTCCTTCAGCGGGAGATTTTGGCTCCCAAGATAGACTAACCAGCGGCCGTTCGGCGTCACCAATGCGCTACTACCTGCATTGTTTTCAAACCCACCCTCAGTTACGACAATCAGCGCGTTACCATTATCCGTAGCTCCCAGTGTGCCGTTCAGAGTCACGACACCGGACGCCTTCGCAACTAATGATTTTGAGTGAATATTACCCAATGATAACGTACCCCCCTGAATCCTCACCGAATTGGCATTAATCCCAGGGTTATTTGCGCTGCCAACCGTCTGCGTCACCGCGCCAGTCGTATCTATCTGTAAGTTCTTACCCGCCCCCAGCGTCAGTGCCCCATTCAGCGCCACTCCACCAGATCCCGTACCGCCGCTCAGCAGGCTCAAATCCGTCATCGCCGGTACGGTCAAACCCGCTGAGCCCAACGTGATCTGACCTGTCCCCGTCGTACTACCTATCTCGATCACACCAAAATTACTGATGTTCGACAGATCGCTCGTCGTCAGCGTGTACGTACCCGAACCTCCCGCCAAGCCAATGCTGGCCGACGTGTTCAGCGGGCTCAGTCGTAGCGTTGCGCCAGCGTTGCCATTCAGCGCGTTTGTCAAACTCAGACTTGGCGCATTCAGTCCAACGTCTCCGGTCGCCGTCAGACCTACCACTCCGCCCACCGTGCCTACCGTCAGACCATTCGTGTCTACCAACTCCAGGGCACCCGTCGTCCCCGCCACCGTGCCAACCGCGTTGCCCGCATTCGTCAACGTGACCGGACCGCCTCCCTGAAGTAATAGGTTCCCAGCCGTCAAACCCGCCGTCTGCGTCACCGCGCCAGTCGTATCGAGCTTCAGTAGGTTGCTGCCTACGTTTACGTCGGCGTTCAACGCCAAACCACCACTACCCGTCTGCAACCCAACGTCTCCGGTCGCCGTCAGGCCTGCAACTCCGCCCACCGTGCCTACCGTCAGACCATTCGTGTCTACCAAGTCCAGGGCACCCGTCGTCCCCGCCACCGTGCCAACCGCGTTGCCCGCATTCGTCAACGTGACCGGACCGCCTCCCTGAAGTAATAGGTTCCCAGCCGTCAAACCCGCCGTCTGCGTCACCGCGCCAGTCGTATCGAGCTTCAGTAGGTTGCTGCCTACGTTTACGTCGGCGTTCAACGCCAAACCACCACTACCCGTCTGCAACCCAACGTCTCCGGTCGCCGTCAGGCCTGCCACTCCGCCCACCGTGCCTACCGTCAGACCATTCGTGTCTACCAAGTCCAGGGCACCCGTCGTCCCCGCCATCGTGCCAACCGCGTTGCCCGCATTCGTCAACGTGACCGGACCGCCTCCCTGAAGTAATAGGTTCCCAGCCGTCAAACCCGCCGTCTGCGTCACCGCGCCAGTCGTATCGAGCTTCAGTAGGTTGCTGCCTACGTTTACGTCGGCGTTCAACGCCAAACCACCACTACCCGTCTGCAACCCAACGTCTCCGGTCGCCGTCAGGCCTGCCACTCCGCCCACCGTGCCTACCGTCAGACCATTCGTGTCTACCAAGTCCAGGGCACCCGTCGTCCCCGCCACCGTGCCAACCGCGTTGCCCGCATTCGTCAACGTGACCGGACCGCCTCCCTGAAGTAATAGGTTCCCAGCCGTCAAACCCGCCGTCTGCGTCACCGCGCCAGTCGTATCGAGCTTCAGTAGGTTGCTGCCTACGTTTACGTCGGCGTTCAACGCCAAACCACCACTACCCGTCTGCAACCCAACGTCTCCGGTCGCCGTCAGGCCTACCACTCCGCCCACCGTGCCTACCGTCAGACCATTCGTGTCTACCAAGTCCAGGGCACCCGTCGTCCCCGCCACCGTGCCAACCGCGTTGCCCGCATTCGTCAACGTGACCGGACCGCCTCCCTGAAGTAATAGGTTCCCAGCCGTCAAACCCGCCGTCTGCGTCACCGCGCCAGTCGTATCGAGCTTCAGTAGGTTGCTGCCTACGTTTACGTCGGCGTTCAACGCCAAACCACCACTACCCGTCTGCAACCCAACGTCTCCGGTCGCCGTCAGGCCTACCACTCCGCCCACCGTGCCTACCGTCAGACCATTCGTGTCTACCAAGTCCAGGGCACCCGTCGTCCCCGCCACCGTGCCAACCGCGTTGCCCGCATTCGTCAACGTGACCGGACCGCCTCCCTGAAGTAATAGGTTCCCAGCCGTCAAACCCGCCGTCTGCGTCACCGCGCCAGTCGTATCTATCTGTAAGTTCTTACCCGCCCCCAGCGTCAGTGCCCCATTCAGCGCCACTCCACCAGATCCCGTACCGCCGCTCAGCAGGCTCAAATCCGTCATCGCCGGTACGGTCAAACCCGTTGAGCCCAACGTGATCTGACCTGTCCCCGTCGTACTACCTATCTCGATCACACCAAAATTACTGATGTTCGACAGATCGCTCGTCGTCAGCGTGTACGTACCCGAACCTCCCGCCAAGCCAATGCTGGCCGACGTGTTCAGCGGGCTCAGTCGTAGCGTTGCTCCAGCCTTGCCATTCAGCGCGTTCGTCAAACTCAGACTTGGCGCATTCAGTCCAACGTCTCCAGTCGCCGTCAGACCTACCACTCCGCCCACCGTGCCTACCGTCAGACCATTCGTGTCTACCAACTCCAGGGCACCCGTCGTCCCCGCCACCGTGCCAACCGCGTTGCCCGCATTCGTCAACGTGACCGGACCGCCTCCCTGAAGTAATAGGTTCCCAGCCGTCAAGCCCGCCGTCTGCGTCACCGCGCCAGTCGTATCGAGCGTCAGATTTCGACCCGCCGCCACGTTTAACGGGCCATCCAGCGCCACTCCAGCCGAGCCTATTCCGCCATTTTTTAATTCAATATTAGAATTTGCCGGAGCCGACCAACCAGCTGAGCCCAATTTGATCGCGCCGGTACCCAGAGGAGAACCGATACTAATCGTGGCGAAATTTCCACCGGAATTAAGGAGACTGGTGCTAATCTGCAAGGTACCTGAACCGCCGGCAATGCCAATACTCGTGCCCAATGTGAGAGGTTGAAAACTCAGAGTTCCAGTCCCACCATTCAACGTATTACTAGCACCCAAACTGACGTTATCAGTTTTCAAGATTAAATTTCCGGACCCGGTCGTGAATGCGGTATAGGTGCCGTGTATTCCATGATAAATAT
This sequence comes from Acidihalobacter yilgarnensis, assembly GCF_001753245.1. Taxonomy (NCBI): domain Bacteria; kingdom Pseudomonadati; phylum Pseudomonadota; class Gammaproteobacteria; order Chromatiales; family Ectothiorhodospiraceae; genus Acidihalobacter; species Acidihalobacter yilgarnensis. The sequence continues at coordinate 2,895,673 of NZ_CP017415.1, forward strand.
TACTATTCTTAGAAGACTCGCCATTCAGAGTTATCGCCCCTCCAGCTGAGTCGATAGTGATACCACTTACACTTGTACCATTAAAATTAATTCCGTCAGCGGTAGCATCGAGCCCCCCCACAGATCCACCATAACCTTGCGCGCTCGATGTTGGAAGGCCAGCACCATCAAGTCCACCCCCACCCATGTAAATAAATCCACCATTGGTCTTTATCGAAGCACCGCCAGCTACCTGGATGCTACCGCCAGAAGATGAGCCTGATGCATTGGCATCAAGAATGATATTTAATTTCCCCTGACCCGGCAACAATGCATCTTCTATTTTTGCGTTCCCGGTAAGGATGACATTCTGGTCTGCCATCAACGTTAGCGTGGCGTTCAAACCTTGGGTCTTGATAATCGACGCATCCAAAGTAAGATTGCCAGGGTCGGCACCATTGACCGCAGCATATTGCGTTACCGATGTTCCTAGATTAAGCGCCGTTGAAATCGCAAGCGCGGTTGATGAATTTATCGTAAAACTACCTGGATCCAAAATCCATAATCCACCACGTCCTGACGGAGCCCCTGCATCAATAATTGCAGAAGCGACATCCAATTGCTTCCCGGAAGTTTCTATTAAGCCCCCTCCTCCTCCTTGGGCACCCCCGCGCGCGCTAATTTTTCCATATATCATCGTAGCCGCAGAGTTATTCTTACCAAGGTCAACACGCCCTCCATTACCCATTACCATTGCATCTGCATTGATGCTAGCACCCTTCTTCATATTTACTATACTACCGGCGCCTCCCACTTCAACGCGCCCTCCGCCCGCAGCTCCCGATGCGTACAGTTTCGCCTTATTTCCTAATTCAACTGATCGTGCTTGAATACTTATTTTACCGCCACTCGCCCCCACACCAACACCAGACACATCAAGAGAATTGTTAACATCAACCGTTCCGCCACTCGCACTCAGAACAATGGTCCCAGCATGATTTTCTATGCTACCGGCCTCGATAACACCCGTATTATTTACGACGGAATTAAGTAACGTCTGTGTAGATTTTGCAGACAATACAACCCGCCCAGACCGCGAATTTATCATGCCACTGTTTTTAACTAGCGCGTTAACAACGCCAACTGGAACCTCCAATCCAATCAATCGATCACCCAGAATAGAAACGCTCACAGTCGACCCAGAAACCAATCCAACCAGACCATCAGGAGAATAAATATTCCCAGAATTCTCGACATGCCCACCCAAAAAAACGACATACCCCCCACTCGAAGATGACAAATCTCCATAATTAACCACACCAGTCCCGCCATCCCCAGAAAAACGATAATCACCAGCAATGAAATTTTTATTACTAAGGCTAAGCGTACTCGCAACCAAGCCGCCCACATTAACCCTGGATCCAGACCCAAAAATTACGCCATTCGGATTAATAAGAAACACCTGGCCATTTGAAAACAGCCCACCAAAAATTGAACTTTTCGAATACCCAACAACCCGATTCAGAGCTACACTAGACGACGACGGCTGTATAAACCTAACATTTTCATTTTTTGAAATGTCAAAGGAGTTCCAATTTAATATAATTTTACTGCTACGTTGATTGATGTATAAATCACTCCCTGCTGACAGAACTGGACCCACCTGATTGGACAGTGATTGAACGCTGATAAGTGCTTCCTTCATCATGAGCGAGACGCTCTGGAGAGAAGCGATGAGACGGAAAAGACGAAACCATTCGCCTGAGTTCAAGGCCAAGGTAGCGCTTGCAGCGCTACAGGGTGACCTGACGATGGCTGAGTTGGTCAAGAAGTTCGATGTACATGCCAATCAGATCGCGGACTGGAAGAAGCAGCTGCTGAGCAACGCCTCGGATGTGTTCGGCAAGGGCGCACAGAAGGCTGAACAGTCGGCCGAAACCATTGAGCAGTTGCACGCCAAGATCGGCCAGCTGACGATGGAGAATGATTTTTTAGAACGCGGGCTCGAACGGATTCACGGGCCCAGAGGAAAGCAATGATAGATCGTCAGGATCCGCTGCCGGTAAGGCGGCAATGCGCGTTGCTGGACCTGCCGCGCTCGACGTTCTACCGCGTGGCCAAGCCGGTTACAGACGAGGAACTGGAACTCATGGCGCTGATTGATCGCTGCCACCTGAAGTATCCTTTCTATGGCAGCCGACGCATCCACGACTGGTTGGAAGACCAGGGTCACCGCGTAAACCGCAAGCGGGTTCAGCGCCTGATGCGCACGATGGACCTGAGGGCACAGTACCCGAAGCGCAACCTCAGCTTGGCCAATCAGGCGCACAAGGTCTATCCGTACCTGCTGCGGGATCGGGTTATCGACCGCCCGAACCAGGTCTGGGCGACCGACGTGACCTACATCCCGATGGCGCGGGGCTTTGTGTATCTGGTGGCCATCATGGACTGGCACTCGCGCAAGGTGCTCTCCTGGCGCGTATCGAACACGCTCGATGTGAGCTTCTGCGTCGATGCGCTTGAGGAGGCGATCGAGGCCTACGGCGCCCCGGAGATCTTCAATACCGACCAGGGGAGTCAGTTCACGAGCGAGGCGTTCACCGGCGTTCTCAAGCACCATGGCATCCGCATCAGCATGGATGGCAAGGGTCGGTGGGTCGATAACGTGTTCGTCGAGCGCCTGTGGCGCAGCGTGAAATATGAGGAGGTGTATCTGAAGGCCTACGACAATATCGCCGATGCACGAAGGTCACTGGGGCGATACCTGGCCTTCTACAACGCTGAGAGGCGGCACCAGTCACTGGACCGGCGCACCCCCGACAGCGTGTACTACGAATCCGCCGCCAGACTGGCGGCATAACCCGAGAGAGCACTTAGCGGGCTGTCCAATTTCCCGGGTCCACTTCTGACACCACAGAACCCCTGCCAGACACCACACTACCACCCAGAGGAAGCGCCCAAGCAGGAGCCAACCCACCCACCACAAAAATAGTCAAACAGCTTATAGTCAAAAAACCGGAGCGCGTCGAAACCCATTCTAGACGGGGAGTATAAATTAATTGACTCATCCCACCACCTCGTTAAACTGACATTAATTCATCCGCAGATTATTTAATTACCGCCTAAAATGTCACTGCGACCCGACCCCATACCTCACTACCCCTAGATGGCCCGACCGACGCCACATAAGGCCCAATACGATTCGCGTAGGCAAGCGATAATGAATAGCGACGCCAAAACCAATCCATAGCAAATCCAACCCCACCTAACGAGCTCCTATTGGAACCCGGAAATCCTGGATATTTTTTCTTCAAAAGTTCAACACGCCCATATTGGGAAAACCCGCTTATCACCCAACGCCCAGGCAAATGGAATGGTTTCACAATATGCGAAAGAACAAGGCTAGCAAGATAACCCTGCGAACCTTCGCCCTCACCCACAGGATACGCCATGACCCCATCAGGCCCACCCAAAAAATATTGCTCGGAAGAATCTAAATTCTTACTCGCCCATTGCACTGAAAACATTCCACGCAAAACAAAACCCATAGGAAATTTTTGGTTTCGCGATAAAACCCCATCTATTTTTGCGTAACGCCCTACTGAATTGATTGTGATTTTATCAAGCGCATAAGCTGATTCCGGTAAAATTCCGAGGCTACCATACGTCAACTTTAGACTACCGCCCGCATTTCCCCCAAGCCCAAAATCATCATCCTCACTTCCAGAAACACTAGCTTCCATATAGGTGGATTTTTTATTAACAAACCCACCTGTAATACCAATTATATCGCTCATAAATCTCTCCCCAACGCCATACTTAATTCTTATTATTGACCTAGAATGAAGCCACAATGGGTATCTCAAAAACAAATCAACTGATTTCGCCGACCCGTGAGCGTGCAACGCATAAAACGATTTTCCAAGATGATAGTTTAGTGATGACATTGAAACTCCAGCCCGGAGCCCATCAATAATATTGGGGGTAAGATAGTTAACTTCTCCGAATAGAACCCCACCCCCCTCTGAATTTAATACGTGCAATCCAAGCTGATCCCCATACCCACTTGGATTATTAACGGTTATATCAATACCAGATCGAAACTGACCCGAGTAATATCCTCCATGATTGTCTACATAGACATCTCCTGAAACTGCAGGTTTTGACCCGAGGTCGAAGATAGCATCGGTAGTCCCCGCAGATAACCCAGGCATCAACCTAACTCTAGAATACACAGAAGGGGTAAAATTCAGCAGCGCCAACGCGCGCTCCAACGGTTCTTGCTTAACTGGGTCTCCAGATGCAACATCAGATATCGTGTGGCGCACCATTTTATTATCTAATTTAGAATTGTTTTTGATAGAAACCCCCCCCATACACAACCTCTACAACATCTATCTCGACAATACCATTATTGATCGTTTGCGCCGGAACATAAGCTCTAGATAAAAAATACCCTCTATCGCGATACAGATCGGTTATTTTCCCAGCCAGCGACTCAAGCTCTCGCAAGCTGAGCAACCTACCTTCAGCAGGATCGACCACCGACCTCAACACCCCGGAAGGAATAATTTTATTTCCCACTATTATTATTTTTTTAATCGGTATCTTTATGCCGATCTTAGAATTCGAGTAAATCTTGTGTTTTTTATCATTTATTTCTATTTTTTTTATTTTTTCATGACTCCTATCCATCGGACTTATTTGACGCAATAAAGAACCTGCGGTTGGAGTAGAAAAATTGCCTATAGATGCCGCTTCCACAGCACCAGGGAATACGCCAATACCACCTGCGCCGAGCACCAACAGCCACGTTACCAAGCCCTCTATTCGCGTGAATATTTTACGCAACTCAAAACCCTCTAAGTTTTGTTATTAATCAGATCACCCCAATCGCAGACACAGGATCACATGCACCTAATAAATGCTCGCCACCACTTTTTTTAAAGTACCCTGATCCAAGGCTAACCACGCACCACCCAACGTCGCGCCAAGTATCAGCCAAATATCAAAATAACGCTCAACTACAGCCACACCAACGAAATAACCATATTTTTTTAATGCCATTTGGCGCGATCATTCCAAGTAACACCGCCATCAAAGCAACCTATACAGAGGATAGGCCAGATTAAGCAAAATGCCAGGCGCTACAGAACATCCAAAAAAGCAATGACGTTGGGACTCTCTACTTAGCACTCAACATCTACCACGACAGACAGAAGCGGGTCCGGAAATATGGGCCGTTGGGTAAGTACAATGAACGGCGCAAGACGTCTGTCAAGGATTAGAAGCCAAACGAAAACCTCGCTGTTACACACCAAGACCAAGGTGGCCATCGCCACGCTCAAGGGCAACCACACACTCGCTGAGCAGTTCAACGTCCACCCCAACTAGATCGCGCAATAGAAGACGCACTTGCTGGATAATCCCTCGGGTGTTTTCGCAACGTTGGTCGACATGCAAGCAGGGACACCGGACCTCTAGGAGTTGCACGAAAAAATCGGCCCGCAGGCCTTGGAAATGGATTTTTAGCCGGCACGTGCGCTCGCATCGTCGATGTGAGCGCGCTCACAAGCCCCCCGTGCTACGCCAAACGAAGCTTCTGGATGTCTCCACGTTAGTCGGTCTATTACTTGCCGCAAACGACACCCGATGCGGATCTGCGATTGATACGGCGGATCGATCCACTACATCTTGATCATCCGCTTACGTGTGCTTGCATGCCGCGTGATCTGTTAAAACTGGAAGGCTTAGAAGTGGGTCGCAAGCACCTCGCGACGCTGATGAAAAGATGAACATCGAGGCGCTCTACCGCAAGGCCAATACGATCCGCCGCAACAGTTCGCGCCGGATCTATTCGTATCGGGTACGCGGCCCTATCATCGACCGTGCAACCGAGCCTGGACGATGGACACGACCTACTTCCCGATGAGTCGCGGCTTTGTCTATTTGACCGCAGTGCTAGACTGGGCAGTGCGCCGGGTATTGGCCTGGTGTTTGCCCAACACACTGACACCCAAGGCCTGTGTTGATGCGCTGGAGGAGGCGATCCTGAAATACGCTGCGCCAGAAATCATGAATACCGGTAGGACAGTCAGTTCACCAACTCTGTGTCATCGGAGTCCTCCAACAACGGCATATCCAGATCAGCATGGATGGCAAAGGGTGCTGGCGGGACAACGTCTTCGTCGGCGAGCGGCCCTGGAAGATGATCAAGTACGAGGAGGCCTACCTGCATGGCTACGACACCGTCGCCAGTGCACGCCAAGCCTTGGCCATTTACTTTGACTTCTACAACCGACGCCGGCCGCAATCCGCACTTGACGGTAAAACACCGGACAGGCCCACTTTGAGCCGCCGTTGCGGACAGCAGCAGCCTAACCCGTAGAGGACTCACTAAAAAAAACCGAAATACGGGCCAACTCACTGGGCCATTTTTGGACAAACTGGTCAATCGTTTCAATTACTGATCGTATTTAGGTGTAGCGCTGATCCTGTGGATGCTCAGATCGGCGCCCTGGTATTCCTGCTCCTGATCCAAACGGATGCCAACCGTGTACTTGAGTCCACCATAAACGACCAGCCCCCCGACAAAGGCGATTACCACGCCGACGCCGGTGCCGATCAGCTGCGACCACAGACTGACCCCACCCGTCCCACCCAAGGCCTTGAGGCCGAAGATGCCGGCAGCAATGCCGCCCCAGGCGCCGCACAGGCCATGCAGCGGCCATACGCCCAGCACGTCGTCGATGCGCCAGCGATTCTGCGTCAGGGTGAACAGCCATACGAACAACCCACCGGCCACCGCGCCGGTAACGAGGGCGCCTACCGGGTGCATCAGGTTCGAGCCGGCGCAAATCGCGACCAAGCCGGCGAGCGGACCGTTATGCACGAAGCCAGGGTCGTTACGGCCGGCCAGCAACGCTGCCAGAATTCCACCTGCCATCGCCATCAGGCTGTTCACCGCCACCAGCCCACTGATCTGCCGTATGTCTTGCGCGGACATCACATTGAAACCGAACCAGCCAACGGTCAATATCCAGGCGCCCAACGCCAGGAAGGGTATGTTCGACGGCGGATGGGCGGACAACTCGCCATCCTTGCCATAGCGTCCGTGTCGCGGCCCCAGCATCAGCACCGCGGCCAGCGCGATCCAGCCACCCATCGCATGCACCACCACCGAACCAGCAAAGTCGTGAAAGGGCGCGCCGAATTGATGGGTCAGCCAAGCCTGGAAACCAAAGTGATCGCCCCACACCAGACCTTCATAGAAGGGGTACACCAACGCCACGAGCAGAAAAGTTGCAGCGAGCTGCGGATAGAAGCGCGCACGCTCGGCGATACCGCCGGAAACGATGGCTGGGATCGCTGCGGCAAAGGTGAGCAGGAAGAAAAAGCGGACCAATTCCTTGCCGTTATCCAACGACAGGTTACCTGCGTCACGCATGAAATCCGTGTGATAGGCGACGTAATAGCCGATGAAAAAATATGCCAAGGTGGAGATCGCAAAATCGACCAAGATCTTGACCAGTGCATTGACCTGATTCTTGCGCCGGACGGTGCCCACCTCTAGAAAGGCGAAACCCGCATGCATGGCCAGCACCAGGATGGCGCCAAGCAGTAGAAACAGGGTATCTAGGGCCGGATTGAGATTATTCATCGAGGATGCACCGATAGCGACGCCAAAAGCGCACTATCTTAGTGCATTAAAAGACTCATGCACAGATAGAGTGCACCCTCAGGTCTGCGGCAGAGTGACGCCTCGCTGTCCCTGGTATTTGCCGCCACGATCCTTGTAAGACACCTCGCAAACTTCGTCAGACTCCAGAAACAACATCTGAGCGATACCTTCGTTGGCGTAAATTTTGGCAGGTAACGGCGTGGTATTGGAGAACTCCAGTGTCACATGCCCCTCCCACTCTGGTTCCAGCGGCGTCACATTGACGATGATGCCGCAGCGCGCATAAGTGGATTTTCCGAGGCAAATGGTGAGCACGTTGCGCGGAATGCGGAAATATTCGACCGTGCGCGCCAGCGCGAAGGAGTTCGGCGGGATGATGCAAACGTCAGATTTGACGTCAACGAAGCTGTTCTGATCGAAACCCTTGGGGTCGACGATCGCCGAATTGATGTTGGTGAATATCTTGAATTCGTCGGCACAACGCACGTCGTAGCCGTAGCTGGAGGTACCATAGGACACAATCCGCTGTTCACCGCTGTGCCGCACCTGCCCCGGCTCGAAGGGATCGATCATATCGTGCTCAGCGGCCATACGGCGGATCCAGCGATCAGACTTAATGGACATGCGGCGGGCTCCGGGCCTGAGCGGGGCGTCGTGCGCCCCACGTATCGGGTCAGTTGTTCTGGATGACGATGTTAGGGAACTTGCCACTGTAGTCCTTGGACTGGCGGGCAAGCTGTGCGGCGGTATGGCGAGCGATATCGCGATAAATCTCGGCAACCCGTCCTCCCGGATCGGCCACAACGGTCGGTTTGCCGCTATCGGCCTGCTCCCGGATACGGATATCCAGCGGCAGTGAACCGAGCAGCTCCACGCCGTAGTCGTCCGACATGCGTTGACCGCCCCCTTCGCCGAAGATACGTTCTTCGTGGCCGCACTTCGAACAAATGTGGATGCTCATGTTTTCCACGATGCCAAGCACCGGCACTTCGACCTTCTCGAACATCTTCAGGCCCTTGCGCGCGTCCAGCAGGGCGATGTCCTGCGGGGTGGTAACGATCACCGCACCACTGACCGGAATCTTCTGCGACAAAGTCAGCTGGATGTCGCCGGTACCCGGTGGCAGGTCGATGACCAGATAGTCCAACTCGCCCCAGCGGGTTTCGGAAAGGAGTTGCTCCAGCGCCTGCGTCACCATCGGCCCGCGCCAGATCATCGGCGTTTCTTCCTCAATGAGGAAGCCGATGGACATCGCCTTGATGCCATAGTTTTCCATCGGCTCGAGCATCCGCCCGTCCTTGGTCTCCGGCTTACCCGAAATACCCAGCATGCGCGGCTGGCTCGGGCCATAGATATCGGCATCGAGCAAGCCCACGCTGGCGCCCTCGGCGTACAACGCCAGCGCCAGGTTCACCGCCGTGGTGGACTTGCCGACACCGCCCTTGCCCGATGCCACGGCGATAATGTTCTTGACCCCGGCAAGTGGCTTGAGGTTGCGTTGCACGGCATGGGACACGATCTCCCATTTCACGTCGACCTCAACCTTGTCGACACCGGCGACACGCCCGGCATGCTCACGAATCTCCGCCTGGATCGCCGGCACCAACTCTTTGGCTGGGTAACCCAGCACCACGTCCACAACCACCTTCGATCCGTCGATACGAATGTCGCGGATCTGGCCGGCAGCGACTCTATCCTTTTCAAGGTAAGGGTCCTGAATAACCTTCAGGGCCGTTTCAATCTGCAAACGGGATACCTCAGCCATCGCGTACGCGCCTCCAAAAACGTTCCGGGCCAGATGGCCCAAGCTGCAGCGATTGTACACCATGCCCCCACCCCCGATAAACCGCATAAATGCGGGGTTTGAGCGCACGCGCGCATGGCCGGCGGGCGTCGGACCTGATATGTTTAACCGCTTTTCGAAACGCAGACGAGCCTCCCCCATGACGCGCGACATCCTGGTCACCAGCGCCCTGCCCTACGCCAATGGGCCAATCCATATCGGCCACCTTGTCGAGTACATCCAGACCGATGTCTGGGTACGCTTCCAGCGCATGCACGGTCACCGCTGCTTCTACGTCGGCGCCGACGACGCTCACGGCACCCCGGTGATGTTGCGGGCCCAAGGCGAAGGGATATCTCCTGAATCGCTGATTGAACGCGTCGGCGCGGAGCACCGCGCGGACTTCGACGCCTTCGGCATCAGCTTCGACAATTACTACAGCACCCATTCAGAGGAAAACCGCGCGTTCGCATCCGACATCTATCTGAAGCTGCGCGAGGCCGGACACATCGCACGACGTACCATCAGCCAGTTCTACGACCCCGAACAGAAAATGTTCCTCCCAGACCGCTTCATCAAGGGCGGCTGCCCGCGCTGCGGCGCGGCGGATCAATACGGCGACAACTGCGAAGTCTGCGGCGCCACCTACGACGCGGCCGAACTCAAGGACCCGCGTTCGGTGCTCAGCGGCGCCACGCCGGTGAAAAAGGACTCCGAGCATTACTTCTTCAAGCTCTCCAACTTCGAGGCCATGCTGCGCGAATTCGTGCGTGACGCCACGCAGACGGAAGTGGCAAATAAAATGAACGAGTGGCTGTCGACCGGCCTGAACGACTGGGACATCTCGCGCGACGCGCCCTATTTTGGCTTTGAAATTCCAGACGCGCCGGGCAAGTATTTCTACGTCTGGCTGGACGCGCCCATCGGTTACATGGCGAGCTTCAAGAAGCTCAGTGAACGCTTGGGCCTGGACTTCGACGCTTGGTGGAACACCGACGCCAAGACTGAGCTGTATCACTTTATCGGCAAGGACATCCTGCGCTTTCACACCCTGTTCTGGCCAGCCGTGCTCAAGGGTGCGGGGCTACGCACGCCGACCGCCATCTACGCGCACGGCTTCCTCACTGTGGATGGCCAGAAGATGTCCAAATCGCGCGGCACCTTCATCAAGGCGCGCACCTATCTGGACCATCTCGACCCCGAATATCTGCGCTACTACTTCGCCGCAAAACTCGGGGCCGGCGTCGATGACCTCGACCTGAACCTCGACGACTTCGTCGCGCGGGTCAATTCCGACCTCGTCGGCAAAGTCGTCAACATCGCCAGCCGCTGCGCCGGGTTCATCCACAAACACTTCGACGACACGCTTGCCGATATCCTGCCTGATCCGGGGCTGCATCAAACGGTCGCCGCCGCAGGCGCGACCCTCGCGGGCCACTACGAGCGTCGCGAGTACGGCCAGGCCATGCGTGAAATCATGGCGCTTGCCGACCTTGCCAACCAGTACATCGACGAGCACAAACCTTGGGCACTGGCCAAACAGCCCGGGCAGGAAGCACAGATCCAGGCCGTATGCACTCAAGGCATCGACCTGTTCCACCAGCTGATCGTGTACCTCAAGCCGGTACTCCCCGCCTTGGCCGCACGCGCCGAAGCTTTTCTCTGCATCGAGGCACAGAACTGGGAAGATGCCGCCACCCCGCTATGCGGCCACAAAATTCAGCCCTACGCGCCTCTACTCACCCGCATCGACCCGAGTGCTATTGAAGCCATGACCGAAGCCGCCAAGGTAGACCTGCAGGCCGCCGCGCCCGCGCCAACCGGCCCACTGGCCGACGACCCAATCCGCCCTGAGATCGCCTACGACGATTTCGCCAAGGTAGACCTGCGCGTTGCGCGTATTGCCAAGGCCGAACACGTGGAAGGCGCCGAAAAACTGCTGCGTTTGACCCTCGACCTCGGCGGAGAGACGCGCAACGTCTTCGCGGGCATCAAGTCCGCCTACGCGCCCGAGGATCTCGAAGGCCGACTCACCGTCATGGTCGCCAACCTCGCCCCTCGCAAGATGCGCTTTGGCATCTCCGAGGGCATGGTCCTTGCCGCCGGCCCCGGCGGCAAGGACCTGTTCGTGCTCGGCCCCGACGACGGCGCTAAACCCGGCATGCGAGTGAAATAGGCTGGCTTCCCGATCCAGCCTCGCAGGCACCCCACCACCGCATTGAGGAGGCAGATCGGATGAACCCGGAAAAACCACTCGCCATAGTCGCCGGGGTCGGCCCCGGTTTGGGCGCAGCGCTATGTCGCCAATTCAGCGCGGCCGGCTATGCCGTCGCAGGGCTTGCGCGCACGCGCCACCACACCAACGCGTTAGCCGCAGAACTTGAGGCGGGCGGCGGCTCCACGCTCATGCTGGCCTGCGACCTCACTGACGAAGCCGCCGCACACACGGCGATGGAGGAGGCGACCGACAGACTCGGTCCACCGGAGATACTGGTCTATAACGCCGGCGCCATCGCCATGCACGCCTTCGCCGAAACACCCGTGGAGGACTTCGACAGGCTATGGGCGATTAACTGCCGGGGCGCCTTTCTATGCGCTCGCCACGTCGTACCAGCCATGCAGGCGCGCGGCCAGGGCACCATTATTTTCACCGGCGCCAGCGCCGCAACCAAACCGGCCGCCCGCTTCGCCGCCTTCGGCGCGGCCAAGTTCGCCCTGCGTGGCATGGCGCAGGCTATGGCGCGAGAACTGGGCCCGCAGGGCATCCACGTCGCACATGTCATCATCGACGGCATGATCCTCACGCCGAAAAACCGCGACCGCCCCGGCGTCACCACCGACAACACGCTGGACCCGGACGCGATCGCGCAAACCTATCTGGCTCTAATCCGCCAAAACCGCTCCGCCTGGACGCAGGAAATTGATCTGCGGCCGAATGTAGAGACCTTCTGAGCGCTCGCTGACCTCCAGGTAGGACAGCGGGGCTATTCGGATCTTCAACAGACAACACCTAAGACCACGCGACCGATAGCAAAACGACGCCGCGGGAACCTTCCATACACACTGCTCGCGCATAGCGAACGAGTTTAGAGGAAGCTCAAAACCGCCTGCTCGATATCGCTCTTGTCGATTACGGTGTCTTGGGTGACCGGCTTGCCGAACAAGGCCCGGATCCGCGCCGGGATAGGGGTGCCGGCTTTCGCGGCAACGGCTCCGAGCGCCTCGACGTCGTGCGTGCCGACTTCACCGGTCAACGCATTGGCAATCGTCGGCGAGAACTTGGTCCACTCGGCCGTCGAATAAGCGATGGTAACCAGCGGCTGAGTACGACAGGTGTCATAAGCCTTGAAGCAGGTGGCGGTGTGTGGGTCCATCAGGTAGCCGGCAGCAAAGGCTTGTTGGATGTACCGACGCCCCTCGTCATCATCGCAATAATCCGCGGAAAAGATTGCCTGCAGAGCCGCCCGTTCGTCGCTCCTCAGTTCGTAGTGACGTTCGGCATCCAATTGCTGCATCAGCGCCCTTGTCCGATCCCCACCGAATAGGTCGAACAGCACGCGCTCGATGTTTGACGATTTGAGGATGTCCATCGCCGGGGCATGGGTAGCGATCACACTACGATCACGCAAGTCGTAGCGCCCCGTGTTGATCAACTCGGTCAACACATTATTGCGGTTGGAAGCTATCAGGATCTTCTCCACCGGCAACCCCATTTTCATCGCGTAGTAACCGCCCAGGGCGTTGCCGAAATTACCGCTAGGCACATCGAGATAAACCTTATCACCGAGCACAATGGCGCCTTGGCGCACCAATTCCAGATAGCTATGGATATGATAGATCTGCTGGAAGATGATGCGGCCGAAGTTCACCGAGTTGGCCGCCGACAGCAGAGTGTTCTTCTCCTTCAGCTTGGCGCGAAAAGTGTCGGAGCCAAGTAGGGTCTTGAGGGCATTCTGAGCGTCGTCGAAGTCGCCGTGGATGCCAATCACTTTGAGATTCGCCGCATCTTCGGTAACCATCTGTAGCCGCTGAACGTCAGAGGTCCCACCGTCCGGGTACAGACAGGCGACCTTAACGTTCGGGCGATTCTTGAAAGTTTCCAGCGTAGCCGGGCCGGTATCGCCGCTGGTGGCGGCCAGAATTAGGTAATGCTCGCCACGTCGCTGCGCCAACGCTGAAAGAATCGTGCCGAAAGGTTGCAGAGCCATGTCTTTGAAGGCGCGCGTAGGACCATGATAGAGCTCGCTGACATAGAGATCCTCGCTCACCCTCACCACCGGCACCGGATTGGCCGGGTCGTCGAAATCGTCGTATAGCGCCAAGGCCTCGTCGATCAGCGCCGCATCGATATCCAGCTCGAAGGCTACCAGCACGTCGCGCGCCAAGGTTTTGTAATCGACGCTCACGTGCTTCGCAAGAAAATCACCACCCAGGTCCGGCAGGTGCTCGGGCACGTAAATGCCGCCAAAGGACGACATGGGGTTGAGGATAGCGTCTGAAAAGCCTATTCGAGCGGGGCGCTGGCCGTCGTTACCACGAGTTTCGATGAAGTACATAATAAGCCCTGAAGCGCTGTGGCGGAACGCGTGATTATAACCGTGCAGCCGGTCTACGGGCGAGCCTGCGGCGGCTACAATATCGTCATACACACGCTCGGTGTCTGCCGTGGAGCTCCTAATCAGCCGCCCTGCCTATGGATGCACGAAACTTTGCATCCATACGAACAGGCGACAAGCCATCCGTCTCCTCACCCAAGTCACCAGCGCCATCACCGAACCGGTGACGCGCGTAGCCATCAATCAGACTCAATCTGCCCTGGCTCACAAAACGACAGGAGGACGGATGTAAAAATATCCCAGTCAATCAATAACCGATAAAGCAAGGCCGTGACGACAGCCAGCTACGAGTTCGCCCTCGCAACATGAACACGCACGGATCAACATACAAAAACCTCTCATATGCCCTTGTCATTACGATTCAGGGGAGCGGAACCGTGCTCCAGATGCTTTTCAGCCTCACATCACATCACATCACATCACCCGCGAGCCGCCTGGCGAGTCAAGCGCAATCCGCTTTGTTCTAGCAACGCCGGCGATTCTCAATTCATCAAGCCAGAACAAAAATTCTTTAGAATCAAAAAGCGCTCGTATTAGCGAAAAAAAATCGCCCTCTGTATTTTATTTTCGCCCATTGTTTTTTATTTTTATTGCGTCGCAGGCGATAAGATACGAACATGCCTGACAGGTCAGAAATACCGCCAGGATTCTCGTGATTTTTTTGCCAGCAGATTTTAAATCATGGGGCTTGACGAATTTCACGGCAGCCGTTGAGGCGCTTTGCACACAACCCGCTCTTGATCAGAAACACTGATCCATACAAACACCGCGACCTAAGCAGGCTATATTTTCAGGGCAATGCATCGCCAAAATACGAAATGGCAACCCACATGAGATCTCACCCAAGCAATAGAAAAAAAACATCATCCCATGTGCGGGGGTGCATTTTTCTTTTATCCGCTTTCATGCTCGTCGCCTCGTCGCCTCCCGCATTAGCTGAAAAACCATCAGAATCCGGCATACTGAGCATGAATTTCGAGAATGATCTGTTCTACGACACCGATCACGACTACACCAATGGCGTCCGCATCGCTTGGCTTTCTAGTGCTAACGAATCACCAGACTGGATTGTGCAGGCCGCTCGTTTGTTTCCGCTATTTTCCGGTCACGGCCATGTGCGCACCGGTTATGCGCTTGGGCAAAGCATGTATACACCAAAAGACATCACACAAAAAAACCCACCTTTAAATGATCGCCCCTATGCAGGTTGGTTGTATGGTTCGATTGATGTTATTGCAGAAACTGATGCCCGTCTCGACCAACTCGGTTTGATGGTTGGGATTGTAGGACCATCATCGCTTGCCGAATCCACTCAGAAATTCATTCACAGAGTGATTGGTGTCGCGCAACCTGAGGGCTGGGACACCCAGATCAAAAATGAACTTGGGATAGTATTGATCTATCAGCGCAGTTGGCGACAAGCTGTTGACAAGAAAACGTTTGCAGGCATGTCTTACGACATAACGCCTCATGCTGGCGGAGCACTCGGCAACGTTTTCACCTATGCCAACACAGGCGTGACGTTACGCATAGGGAGACCACCGTCACTTGATTATGGCCCACCACGCATCCAACCAAGTCTTCCAGGATCTGGATTTTTTGTGCCGGATAGAGACATCGATTGGTATTTTTTCTCCGGCATAGACATTCGCGCGGTTGCGAGAAACATTTTTCTTGACGGCAACACTTTCGGTGGTGGACGTCGAATTGACAAGGAGCCGTTTGTCGGAGATCTGCAACTAGGCTTTGTGGTCATTTGGCAGCGTGTACGCCTCAGCTACACACACGTTTTACGGACACGTGAATTTAAAGGCCAAAGTGGTGGAGACAACTTCGGCGCGATGAGCCTATCCGCGTCATTCTAAATTTCCACCGTACAGAAACCCCGTGCGCGTACCCGAGAACTCAGGGGCCAGTTCAGCTTCCCGAGCCCCAGCAGGTAAAATTTCGGGCGGTTCTTCTAAATACAGATTGACACCCATCAGCCGATCCAAATGTATCGCGCGGGTCAGGCCGCAACCTCGAGCGTCCCCATATCCTATTCGCCGCATTAGCGTGAACGCGGGTACCCCGAACCGGGAGAGCAGTCAATGCCCGCATCATCAACTGCGGTGCATTGAGGTAGAATACGCATCATGAGCACCCTCGAAACCGCACGCGATACCCTGGCCAGCCTCGGCCGTGACTTCCATGCCCGTGGCTGGGTACCCGCCACAGCGGGCAACCTCTCCGCACGCCTTGACAACGGGCAAGTCGCGATGACCCGATCCGGGCGACACAAGGGACATCTCGGCAAAGAGGACTTCATGCGCCTGGACACCCTTGGCCAGCCGCTGGACGAGGGCACACCCTCAGCGGAAGCAGGGTTACACCTGGCGCTGTACCGGCGCTGGCCGGAGATTGGCTGCGTATTGCACACTCATTCACCGCGGGCGACGGTGATCTCGCGCAGGCGCGGCAAGCACATCACCCTCTCGGGTTACGAGCTACTCAAGGCCTTCGACGGTATCGACACGCACGAGGCAGAGGTCGCCTTACCGATCTTTGACAACGATCAGGACATCCCTCGGCTTGGCGCACGCGTTAACGCCTGGCTTGATCGTAATCCAGCCCCACCAGGCTATCTGATCCGCGGGCACGGTCTGTATACCTGGGGGCGCGATGCCATCGCCGCCGAACGCCACGCCGAAGCCCTGGAATTCCTGTTCGAATGCGAACTGCTGGCCAACCGCTAGGAGCAAGCCATGAGCCGACTGAGTCTCTATCCGCAAGCCGCCGACACACCGACACGCACCCTGACCGAGTTCGATGACATCGCCGAAGCACTCGGTGAGGTCGGCGTGCGTTTCGAGCGCTGGAGCGCGACTACCCCGCTGTCGATGGGGGCCGGGCAGGATGAAACCCTGACCGCCTATCGCGCCGACGTCGACCGACTGATGGCCGAGAGCGGGTATCGCTCAGCCGACGTGATCAGCCTGACGCCGGATCACCCGCAGCGGGAAATGCTACGGGCCAAATTCCTCGACGAACACACTCACGGCGAAGACGAAATTCGCTTCTTCGTCGAGGGTTCCGGGCTGTTCTATTTGCACATCGGCGAACAGGTCTATGGCGTGCTCTGCGAAAAAAATGATCTGATTAGCGTGCCAGCCGGTACGCCGCACTGGTTCGACATGGGACCGCGCCCACACTTCATCGCTATCCGACTGTTCGGCAATCCTGACGGCTGGGTCGCCCACTTTACCCAAAACCCCATCGCGGAACGCTTCCCACGTCTGGAGGCCTGAACACTTGATCCGGGCAATTCTCACCGATATCGAAGGCACCACATCCAGCCTCGCCTTCGTCAAGGACACGCTGTTTCCCTATGCGGCACAGGCGATGCCTGCCTTCGTTCGCCAGCACGAAAACGATCCCGAGGTTGCCGCATTACTGAAAGCCATTGCCAAAGAGGCCGACGCGCAGGATACGCCGTCGATCATCGACACCCTGCTCGGCTGGATACAGGAGGACCGCAAGGCAACCCCGCTCAAGACTCTGCAGGGTTTGATCTGGGCCGATGGCTATACCCGCGGGCAGCTACGCGGGCACGTCTACGCCGACGCAGCGCGTCAACTGCGTGCCTGGCACACGGCCGGCTTGCAGATATACATCTATTCCTCTGGTTCAGTGCAGGCGCAGCAACTGCTGTTCGCACACACCGCCTTCGGCAATCTCACGAATCTGTTCACTGGCTATTTCGATACCCGCATTGGCGGAAAACGCGAGACGGCTAGTTATCGAGGCATCGCCGCTGCCTTGACACTTCCGCCTGGCGAAATTCTCTTTCTCTCGGATGTATGCGCGGAGCTGGACGCCGCGCGGGAAGCCGGCATGAAAACGCATCAACTGCTCCGTGAGGGCGTCAACCCGCAGCCCTGTGGGCATCCGCAATCCACCGATTTCGATCAAGTTGCGCGGGATCAGGCGGATTTACCTATCGGCGATGTGCCCGCACTGTAATCCCCCTCGTGGACGGCCACGTCGCCGCCACCGGTGGCCTTGACCCGATACATGGCTTCGTCCGCGTCACGGATGGCCGACTCGCTACCGATGGATTCCGGCCCCAGCATGCGCACGCCGATACTGACACCAATCACGACTGCCTGCCCGCGCGTCTCGATGGGCTCGCACGCCAGCTTGAGGAGCTTGCGCGCGGCTTCCTCGGCCTTGGCACGTGCATGCGCCGGCTCCACAGACAATCGATGCAGCAACACCACGAATTCGTCGCCACCCAAGCGGCTGACCAGATCCTCACGCCGCGTCATGGATTGCAGCCGCTGCGCGGTGACGATCAGGACGATGTCTCCAAACTCATGGCCCAGCGTATCGTTGATTTTCTTGAAGCCGTCCAGATCGACCAGCAGCAGTGCGCCATAGGCAGGCGTGCGCCGATAACCCGCTAGCGCACGCTCCAGGTAATCCGCCAGTAAACGGCGATTGGGCAGGCGCGTCAGCGGATCGTGATAGGCCAGATGAGTGACCTGACGCAACAGGTGGTCGTGGGCGGTGATGAACGGACGCACCACCCACAAATAGATCCACGGAATCGAGATCAACCCCAGGAGCACTGCGTCGACCACGGTTTCGGTCAGCGCATGGACCTTGAACGGCGCGACGGCCAGCATCACCATGATTGCGGCTTCGACCAACATAATAATCAAGGAAATGCGCAGGACCACCTGCCTGACGCTCAGGACACCCGCATCACTGTATTCATCCCGCTCCGTGCGTTCATCTGGCAGCAGCATGCAACCTTGTCCAGTTAGGCCCGCGACAGGCCGCGGACGCTGTAACTATAAACCACCGCACGCCGCGTATCGTGACAACTCACGCACTCACGACGACGGGAATGATCTCAACCAGGTCGGTTTCGCCGAAATCCACTCCGAACTGCGACAACAGCGTCGTGATCTGCCCACGGTGATGTACCTGGTGCAGAAACTGGTGCAGCAGGAGGTCGCCCAGCAGGCGGACGGACGACACTCCACGGAAATTCTCGTAGGCCAGCGCAGACTCCAGATCAGCCTCGCGCAACACCGCACACCAGTCGATGAGCATGGCATCCAGGCGAGCCCGCACTGGCGTCAGCGCATCGAGTGATGGATAGAGTATCGCGTCGAGTTTCTGCGGTACGGGCATCGTCGCCATCTCCTCAAGCGCCGTGCAGCTGGCGTCATGGTTCGAAAAACGCCGCAGCCAGACGATATCCCCCACCAGAATATGATTGAGCGTGCCGAGTACGGAGCCAAAGAAAGCACCACGCTCGGCGGCCAGCTCCTGCGGCGTCAGACGCGCGCAGGCCTCGTACTGGCGTGTATTCATCAAACGGTTATACTCGGCCAGCAGCCGAATTTGCTCCAATCTCGCCATGCGTCGCTCCACACCCTACCGAATTGTGAGTAGTAGCACCCCTCAATGGCCGCTACTCGCTAACAACATCCAGCCACTCATCGCGGCCTATGGCGAGCCGGTTACGCGCCCGAAATGCGCCTGTACACGCAGCGTGCGCAACCACCGGCGCATCCTCGCCGCGGACAGGGTATAGAACATCGCGTTGAATGCGGCAACGATCACGAAGGTGACGGAAAGTAACCACAGTTGCGGTGTCGGCGGTGCGGCCGGGCTGACGAACTGCGGCAGGAATGCAACAAAAAACAATATCCCCTTGGGATTGAATGCGGTCACCAGATAGGTGTTTGCGAACATGCGCCACGAATCCCGCGCCGGCAAGGCCTGCACCGATGAAGACCCAATATAGGCCGCCGAGCCACTTGAGCGCCCCGGACCACAGAGCCGAGGCCACCAGCAAGGCGCCAAGTCCCACGAGCGCCAGGGCGGTTGGACCGGGAATGGAAGACAACAGGGTGGAAGCCGCCACGAACACCCACCCAAGATGCCCGCTCATCGCCCACCTCCCTGCCGAGTCAGCTGTGAATGATATCGTCCGCGAAGCGGTTGCGCCGGCATGATGGGCTGCCGGATACTGCCTGCCGTCCGGAAGACACCGCCGACCAAGACTTCGCCCGACATGACACCCATCATTCCGATGCTCGCTACCTTGCTCGCCCTCGGTCTGGCGGTGTTGGCCGGCGCGCTCATTCGCCGCCGCAAGACACCGTCCTCACCCCTGCCCGAGCATATCGATGCACTGCTGCCACAGACACAGTGTGGCCAATGCGGCTATCCGGGCTGCATGCCCTACGCCCAGGCAATCGCCGCTGGCCAGGCGGAAATCAATCAGTGTCCGCCCGGTGGGGACCGTACGATTCGCTCACTAGCGAAACTGCTCACGCGCGACCCCATGCCGCTGGACCTGGCGCGGGGCAGGCACAAACCAAGAGCCGTGGCCCTGATAGACGAAACCGCCTGCATCGGCTGCACCCTGTGTATCCAGGCCTGCCCGGTGGACGCCATCGTCGGAGCCGCCAAACGCATGCACACGGTCATTGCAGCCGAATGCACCGGATGCGAACTGTGCATACCGCCCTGCCCGGTCGACTGCATCGAGATGGAACCAGCCAAACCAGACACCTGGCGCTGGCCCTTCACCGAAAGCCCGCGCCGGCTGGCCCGGCAGCGCGCCAACCTCGCGCGGCGACGCCACAACACCCGCCAGCGCCGGCTGGCCTCCGAGCAACGTGCGCGCGAGGCGCGCCTCGCGCGCAAACGCCTCGCCGACGCACCACAACCATCTGCCAGCGACCCCAGACAGATCGCGATTCAGGCAGCGATCGAGCGCGTCAAGGTCAAGAAGGCGGCGATCAAGGCCGCTGCAAAACCATCGCCACAGGACGCAGACTGAGCAACACCCGTGCCGATCGCGCGGGGCGGGATGAAATTCGGTAAACTCTGATATACTTTAATGCTCTCTAAAGGCCTTCTCTCCGGCCGAGGCATCGCCTCGCGGACATTCGAACGTATGGCTGAAGAAACCGTTTCGAACATCGACCGAACCAATGGGGACGCCTCATGAGCGCCTCGTCGGCCGGTTTTGACCTACGAACGTTATTCCGGTCCGGCGCCCGCCGGGCCATCCGTGTCGTGGCGGGCTGCCACGACCGCGCAGACTGCTCCCATAACGATATCGACGCATAGGAGAACCTGAATATGTCCGGCCACTTCCCTTTCGCAGGCACCCGAGGCACCCGTTACGGCCTAGCGCCCCGCATGACCATCAGCGCCTTCTACGAAAAGCAACAGTACAACTATGGATTGCAAGAGGCCTATTACAAGTGGTGGTACGAATGGGCCAAGGCCTTCGTCGAGCAGGATGCCGACCTGAAGGCGACCATGGGCGGCCGCTTCAACCATTACCCCATGGGTCAGCATTCCGAGCACAGTTTTCACCTCAACGATCGCTACTGGGCCAGTTGCATGGACGATCTAGGTGCCTTCATCCGCAACACCGTCTTCCCCAAGCTTGACGACAAGGCCATGCATAAACTTGAGGCCGATCATGACAAGTTGCTCAAGGATCTCAAGGCGCGCATCAAGGAAAGCGGCTATGAGCCAGCTCCCGACGTCGGCCATTTCCGCCACGTCTGATCTTTCCGGGAATCAGCAGCCCACGCACACCGATTAGGGTGCGTGGGCATCTCCAAACCATGAATAACGACACCCGCCGGCTTCTCTTCGAGCGCCTGCGCGCAGCCAATCCCGCGCCGACCACCGAACTGAACTACGCCACACCCTTCGAGTTGCTGGTAGCGGTCGTGCTGTCCGCTCAGGCTACCGACAAGGGCGTGAACAAGGCAACGGCGCGACTGTTTCCCATGGCCAACACCCCTCGGACGATCCTAGAACTCGGCCTCGACGGTCTCAAAGAATCCATCCGCACCATCGGCCTCTACAACACCAAGGCCGAAAACATCATCAAAACCTGCCGGCTGCTGATCGAGCGCCACGGCAGCGAAGTACCGCGCGACCGCGCCGCGCTGGAGGCACTGCCAGGCGTCGGCCGCAAGACTGCCAACGTGATCCTGAATACCGCCTTCGGCGAGCCGACGATCGCCGTAGACACACATATTTTCCGTGTGTCCAACCGCACCGGCCTCGCGCCGGGCAAGAACGTGCTCGAAGTCGAACGACGCCTGCTCAAGGTGGTACCCCGCGAATTTCGCCAGGACGCGCATCACTGGCTGATCCTGCATGGCCGTTACGTCTGCACTGCACGCGCCCCCAAGTGTCCGGTCTGTCCGGTCGCCGATCTCTGTGACGCCCAGCGACGTGCCTCCTCGCACCGTACCCGCAATCGTTCCTTGAACGCCTAGCCCTGCCGATCCAGCGTATTCAAACCCAGTAGCGCGTGCACCGCTGCGATCAGCGCGCGCGGCACGAAACCGAAGGGCGAACGCCCGCCGCCAGCCTCGCACCACAACCACGCCGCTCGCAGGCCATACAGCCAGACCAAGGCCGAATCGTCCCCGATCGGGTCGCGCCTCATGCTCACCGGCAACAGATGTCGTGCGAATAAAACCAGCGCGACGTAACGTCGTGAGACGTCCAATACCTCGATCCGGCGCAACTCATCGAACAGCTCGCCCTGCGTTCGTCGGTGCCGTCGGTGCCGTCGGAGCCGGCGCGCCCAGCGTACATAATGATGTACCGCATCCAGTAGCGGTGCCTGCGTATGGTCCGCCACATCCAGAGCCGCCAGCATCAAAAAACTCCGCAAGCCAGAGTCAAGCGTTTCCCGACCACCCAATGCATATTCCACAGAACCCGCATTCAGAAGTGGACCCGGGAAATTGGACAGCCCGCTAAGTGCTCTCTCGGGTTATGCCGCCAGTCTGGCGGCGGATTCGTAGTACACGCTGTCGGGGGTGCGCCGGTCCAGTGACTGGTGCCGCCTCTCAGCGTTGTAGAAGGCCAGGTATCGCCCCAGTGACCTTCGTGCATCGGCGATATTGTCGTAGGCCTTCAGATACACCTCCTCATATTTCACGCTGCGCCACAGGCGCTCGACGAACACGTTATCGACCCACCGACCCTTGCCATCCATGCTGATGCGGATGCCATGGTGCTTGAGAACGCCGGTGAACGCCTCGCTCGTGAACTGACTCCCCTGGTCGGTATTGAAGATCTCCGGGGCGCCGTAGGCCTCGATCGCCTCCTCAAGCGCATCGACGCAGAAGCTCACATCGAGCGTGTTCGATACGCGCCAGGAGAGCACCTTGCGCGAGTGCCAGTCCATGATGGCCACCAGATACACAAAGCCCCGCGCCATCGGGATGTAGGTCACGTCGGTCGCCCAGACCTGGTTCGGGCGGTCGATAACCCGATCCCGCAGCAGGTACGGATAGACCTTGTGCGCCTGATTGGCCAAGCTGAGGTTGCGCTTCGGGTACTGTGCCCTCAGGTCCATCGTGCGCATCAGGCGCTGAACCCGCTTGCGGTTTACGCGGTGACCCTGGTCTTCCAACCAGTCGTGGATGCGTCGGCTGCCATAGAAAGGATACTTCAGGTGGCAGCGATCAATCAGCGCCATGAGTTCCAGTTCCTCGTCTGTAACCGGCTTGGCCACGCGGTAGAACGTCGAGCGCGGCAGGTCCAGCAACGCGCATTGCCGCCTTACCGGCAGCGGATCCTGACGATCTATCATTGCTTTCCTCTGGGCCCGTGAATCCGTTCGAGCCCGCGTTCTAAAAAATCATTCTCCATCGTCAGCTGGCCGATCTTGGCGTGCAACTGCTCAATGGTTTCGGCCGACTGTTCAGCCTTCTGTGCGCCCTTGCCGAACACATCCGAGGCGTTGCTCAGCAGCTGCTTCTTCCAGTCCGCGATCTGATTGGCATGTACATCGAACTTCTTGACCAACTCAGCCATCGTCAGGTCACCCTGTAGCGCTGCAAGCGCTACCTTGGCCTTGAACTCAGGCGAATGGTTTCGTCTTTTCCGTCTCATCGCTTCTCTCCAGAGCGTCTCGCTCATGATGAAGGAAGCACTTATCAGCGTTCAATCACTGTCCAATCAGGTGGGTCCAGTTCTTTCAATCGCAGGATCACGGTTACAAGGCGAGCGCGCGCCACATCCGGCAAGCCATCACGCGCATAGCCGGCGGCTTGAACCATCGCTGCCGCCGCCAGTGCGCAATCGCGCATTTCACGCTCATCGCGCATACGGATTCGCGCCCCCCGCAACCCACCCAACAGAGTGAGCGCAGCCATCTCAATCAACAGGCGACCCGAAAGGCCGAACATAGCGAAATCTCCATGCAGTGCCGTGATTAATGCAGGGAGGAAATGGAGGAGAACAGCGACGCCCACAGCATTTCCGGGCGCCGCTGCTGGGCAGGCAAGATCGCGCTAGTCACCCAGGACAGGCTTGCGATCACCCTCGCCGTACAACGCGTAAGCTTCCTCGCCGTGTACGGCATCGTCGCCGATTAGCAAGCTCTCCTCATCCATGCGCAGCGGCGTGATGAAGGAAATGATCTTGAGCAACACAAAAGTCATGACGACATTGAGTACGATGATGAAGCCCGCACCGAGTAATTGCAGCAATACCTGATGGAAGTTTCCGTAAAGCCAGCCACCCGGCGTCGTCAGTCCGAAGGCCTTGCACAAATCCGGGGTCGCCAGTACTCCCGTCAGCACACCACCCAGCACACCGGCGACTGCGTGCGTGTGGAAGACACCCAAGGTATCGTCCACTTTATGAAAAATACGCATGCGTTTGCCGAGGATATTCATCGTGAACCAGGGCACGCTGCCGGAGACGAGGCCAATTACAATAGCGCCGTAACCGTTGACCACCCCGGCCGCCGGCGTGATCGCAACCAAACCGGTAATCATGCCTTGTATCGCACCGATCACCGACGGCTTCTTGAAATACATCACATCGATGACCGTCCAGGTCAGCAGGCTGACCGCAGTCGCAATATTCGTGTTGAGCACGGCCACGCCGGCATCTGCGCTTGCCGAATAAGGGTCGCCGCCATTAAAGCCATCCCAGCCCAGCCATAGCAATCCAGCCCCCACCAGCGCCAGAAGAATATTGTTGGGCAGGAAGCTCTCGCGATCGCGTTGCAGTCGTGGTCCTACCATCGCAGCCGCCACAAAGCCGGCGATACCCGCCGACAAATGAATGACATACCCGCCGGAATAATCGATGACGCCCAGCTGCGCAAGCCAACCGCCGCCCCATAGGCTGAACGCACCCACCACATAGGAGAACGTAAGCCACAACGGCACGAACAATACCCATGCCTTGAAACTCATTCGTCCGAGCACCGCTCCGGCCAGGATGATCAACGTGATCGCGGCGAACACGAACTGAAAGAAAATCATCGTGGCCATAGGGAAGGCAGCCGTTGCGCCTGCCGCAGGGATATCGGCCTGGGACAACTCATAGTGCCCCATTAACGCAGGACCCGGCATGCCCAGAAAGGGCCACAACTTGGGACCGAAACCCATGTTGTATCCCCACAATATCCACGCCACCAACACAGCCGCGAAGGCATACAGCGCCATGAATGCCGAATTGATCGCCCATTTCTTCTTGACGATGCCGCCGTACAGCACCACCAGTCCCGGCACACTCTGCAAGCCCACGATCGTGGCAGCTGCAAGCTGCCACGCATTGTCACCCGTATTAAGCCAATGACCCGCCATCTCTACGCTCCTTGTCCTGTTCGTGATCGAATCGACGCACTGATTCAGCGCGAAAACCGCCACTCATGCAGGCAAGTTGCATACCAAAAAAGAAAACCCTCACAAGTCCTAACCTGCAAGGTAATTAATTGATTTTTCTAATTAAAAATAGACATAAAAAGAGTGCATTAAAAATTAATCCGCACTAAAAAAATACATCCATTTAAATTATTTAAAGTGGAACTTATGGTCGACAGGTCGCGCGCAAAAACCGCTATTCCCTAACGCGGCGTCACCCGACCCAAAGGGCCAACGCACCCAACAACATGCAATAAATCGCGTAGGGACGTAAGGCACTGACTTCATGTTCGCTGAACCAACGCATCAAAAACCAAGTCGAAAACCAAGCACATACACCCGCCAGCAAACCCGCCAGCACGATGACATGGACCAGACCACCAGGTACGCCATGATGTAGCAGTTTTGGCACTTCCAGTACGCCAGCCGCTGCAATAATCGGGGTCGCCAGCAGGAAGGAGAAGCGTGCCGAGGCGGCGTAGTCCAGACCCGCCCCCAGGCCAGCAACCAAAGTTGCGCCTGAACGGGACATCCCCGGAATCAGGGCAATCGATTGCGCGAGACCAATGACGAGCGCCTTACCCCAGGTGAGCTTATCCAGGCCACCATCGGGTGTCCTGCGCTTAAGGCTATCGCCGATTAACAACATGAGGCCATTGATCATCAGAAAAATCGCCGCCAGCTCGAACAGCCCAAATAGCCGGCTGATTTGATGATGCAGGGCCAAGCCGATCAAACCTGCGGGAATCGTGCCCGTGACCAACATCCAAAACAGGCGGGCTTCGGCATTACTGGCACCACCGCGCGCGCGCCACAAACCGTTGAACAAACGCCACCAGTCTCGCCAAAAATAGATCAACAACGCCGAAGCCGTACCCAGATGCAGGACCACGATAAAGGGCAAGAACCAGGGCGCATCGCGATCGATTGGCCAATGCAGCATGCCCGGCACCAGCACGCTATGGCCGAGGCTGCTGATTGGGAACAACTCGGTCACGCCTTGCAGGATAGCCATGAGAAAAAGGTGCAGGCTGGAAGGCTCGGTCATGGACATCTCTCGGCTGATAAGCGGGTCGCCAGTCTAGCGAAGGCTTGGGCGCTGGCAAAGCACTACGGGTGACCGTTTCGTAAGTCTGCAGCCGCGACTTAGAGGCTTGAAGCTTTGCTCGACCAACAGCATAGTGTGGCCCTGCCCGAGACAACATCAGGAAATGCTCATGGACCACTGGTTGGAAGGCCGCGTCATCGAGAAACGGCAATGGACCGACAAGCTGTTCACGCTGCGCATTGACGCGCCCATGGATACCTTCAAACCCGGCCAATTCGCTCGCGTCGCGCTCGATATCGATGGAGAGCGGATCGCTCGTCCCTATTCCTGCGTGAATACGCCGGACGCGCCCTATCTGGAAATCTACTACAACACCGTCGAAAACGGCCCGTTGACCACGGCGCTGTTATCCGTTGGCGTCGGCGACTCAATCTGGGTAGCGCGCACGGCCTCGGGCTTTTTCACACTCGACGAAGTCCCAGATGCAGAGAATCTATGGATGATCTCCAGCGGCACGGGTCTAGGCGTCTTCATTTGCCTGCTCAAGACCGAAGCGGCCTGGCGACGCTTCGACAATATCCGCCTGATCCATGCCGTGCGCCAGGCACAGGAACTGAGCTACCGCGATGAAATCGCTGCCATCAAAACCGCCCACCCCGGACATTTCGACTACATCCCTTTCGTCAGTCGCGAATCTCTCCCGGATGCCCTTGAGGGTCGCATCCCGCAAGCCATCGAAGACGGCCGCCTGGAGGCCCGCGCAGGTCTGCGTTTCGATCCGGATAGCGCACAGGTAATGATCTGCGGCAACATGGACATGATCCGCGACACCAGCACGGCACTCAACGCACGCGGTCTGCGGCGCAACCGCCGGCGCGAACCCGGCCATATCACAACCGAAAAATACTGGTAGGTCGCTGACTCAGTTGGGGCCGTGGAACAGCGGCTCGATCCGTTTGAGCGCATCCTGCCCCCCACGCAGTATCAGTACGTCTCCCGCCTCCAGACACATGCCATCGTCCGGATGCTCGCCGCGGATACCACCTCTACGGATCGCCTCCACCCGGATGCCGACCGCGCCCAGCTCCAGCGCCGCGAGCGTACTGCCGACGGCCTTACCCTCGGGATGCACCGTGACGCTGTGCAGGCGATCGCGCAAAGCCTCTGCCTCGCCCGCGAACAGGCCACGCAGACTGCGGTAATGATCCGCACGCTCTTGTTCGATGCGCTCGTTGATCACATCGTCGGGAATATCCAAGCGCTGCAGCAATACACGCGCAAGCAGCATGCTCGATTCGAGCGTTTCGGGCACGACCTGCGTCGCCCCCGCGTGTTCGAGTCGTTCGAGATCGGCCTCATCGCGAGTACGCACCAGGATGGGTAGATCACCCCGCCGCTTGCGTGTCGCCTCGATGATGCGTTCGGCGGTATGCGCATCGTCGAAGGTAATGACCATGGCCCGAGCACGCGCCAAACCCGCAGCACGCAGGATTTCCCCGTGGGTGCTGTCACCGTAGAACACGTGCTCGCCCGCCTCCCAGGCGTCGCGGATCAGATACGGGTCCAGATCCAGAGCCACGTAGTCGATCCCGTCCGCTCGCAGAAAGCGCGCCAAATTCTGACCGATACGACCGAAACCGCAGATAATGACGTGCTCGCCGAGTTCCCGCGCGGCCCAGCCGAGATGCCGGGTCTCGGTATAGCGACCCTTCAGATAGGAACGCGCGAACAGCGCCTTGGCAATACGCCCGTTGTAGCGCAGCAACGGTGGCGCCAGCAGCATGCTGAGGATGATCGTGGCGAGAATTGCCTGACTGTCGGTAGGCGAAAGCAGATGGCGGTTGAGCGCCAACGCCAACAGGGCGAAACCGAATTCGCCGCCCTGCGCCAGCGCAAGCCCCGTACGCAGGGCCACGCCATTTTCGTATCCGAGCCAGCGGGTCAGGAGCATCACCAGTAAGCCCTTGCCCAGCACCAAGCCGACCAGCATCAAGAGCACCAGCGGCCAAACCGATGACAGGGTATGTAGGTTCAGCTGTAGACCGATGCTGATGAAAAACACGCCCATCAGCACATCGCGGAAGGAGCGGATGTCAGTCTCGATCTGATGCTTGTATTCGGTCTCGCTGAGCATCATGCCGGCGAGGAAGGCACCCATCGCCAGCGAAAGCCCCAACAAATAGGTCAACCAGGCCGCTGTCAGCGTCACCAGCAGGACCGTCAAGGTGAACAGCTCCGTGGAACGAGCGGCGGCAATCACATGAAACAGCGGCCGCAGCAGCCAGCGTCCCGCCGCGAGCATGATCGCGAGCGCGAGTACACCCTTGAGCAGGGCGATACCGAGCGACAGCCACAAACCGTCCAATGCCCCGCCGGCCAAAATCGGGATGGCCACCAGAAAGGGCACTACCGCCAAATCCTGAAAAAGCAGTACGCCGAGCGCCAGCCTGCCGTGCCGCGAATGAATCTCCAGCTGTTCATTGAGCTGCTTGACCACGATAGCGGTCGACGACATGGCAAGCGCCCCGCCCGCGACCAGTGCACCGGCCCAATGCACGCCCGACAGCCAAGCAATCAATGCCCCAGCCAAAGTCGAGAGCAACACCTGCGCGCCACCCAGACCCAGCACGATGCGCCGCATCGTCAGAAAATGCCCGATGGAGAACTCAAGCCCGATGGTAAACAGTAGAAACACCACCCCGATCTCGGCGAGCAGATGGATCAGGTCGCTGTCTTGCAACAAACCGATGGCGTGCGGGCCGATGACGATACCGACGAATAAGTATCCCAGTACCGGCGGCAGGTGTAGACGTCTGAATATCGATACGCCCAGCACCGAGCAAGCCAGCAGGATCAATACCCCCTCAATGGCGTGGTGTTCCATCCCGCCCCCTAAACGGTATGACGCGGCCTGGCAGCGGCGCCTCGGACGCCGGTTCTGCTTCGGCATCCCGAGGCCAGTCTGCCCTGACCAGTTCCGGTGATTGTCCCAGGCAGATCGCCTCGCCCTGACGGCGATCATGTCCATCCACGCTGAATTCGAATCCATAGCTGCGGCGTACGCGTACCCTGCCGCTCGAATCTCTGGCTAGGCCCAGACGACGGACTGCGACCGTCTCGTCGAGCAATTGCACCTGCTCACGCGCGCAGGCCCGCCGGCAGGCCTTGAGCGCGGCCTCGCGGGCACGCAGCGAAGCCAGCCACCACCACACCAATGCGCCCAGAATCCCCAGCAGCAATATACTCATGGGAAACGAGTGTACCCCAGTGAGGATACGCAACGGAGTGGCGGATGTGGCAAAGTGTGATGCCTGACGATTTGTCCGAAAACGATAATGCCACCCGACATTCAATACCTCACGGACTTGGTCATCCGCACCGCGCGGACCGAACTGACGCCACGATTCCGACGTGTCGTCGCCGAACGCAAGACCGATGGAAGTCTACTCACCGAGGCCGATCTGGCCATGGATCGCGCCCTGCGCATCGCTCTCGCCCGCGACTGGCCGCAGATTGACTTCCTCAGCGAGGAAATGTCTCCGGACGCACAGGCAGAATGCCTCGCCTCGGGGCGCCCGCTGTGGTGCCTGGACCCCCTCGACGGCACCAGCAATTTCGCCGCCGGCCTGCCACTTTACAGCGTGTCGCTTGCGCTACTGGTCGAGGGACAACCCGCCCTCGGGGTAATTTACGATCCGGAACGGGGAGAATGCTTCAGCGCCGTACGTGGCGGTGGCGCCTGTCTCGACGGCCAGCCGCTCGAACCCCGTGCCGAGACCAGCGAACTTGCACGCGCGGTCGGTATCGTCGACTTCAAGCGCCTGTCCAAGTCACTTGCCGAACGGCTGGTGCGCGAACCGCCCTACCACTCACAACGCAACCTCGGCAGCTGCGCACTGGAGTGGTGCTGGCTCGCCGCGGGCCGTGGCGATTTTTATCTGCACGGCGGTATGCGTCTTTGGGACCTCGCGGCCGGTAGCCTGATTCTGGCTGAAGCCGGCGGGCAGGCGCTTACCCTGGAGGGCGAAACGGTGTTCCGGGCGGAGACAGGACCGCGCTCTGTCATCGCCACCCGCAACGTCACTCTGTTCGAGTCATTGCTGAACACACTATCCGTTCCCGGGAGGGCGCCTAAATGAACGACAAGCCAAGCATTCCCGCCAAAGACGTCGACTGGCGCGACCGCCTCAGTCCCGAGCAATTCCGCGTGGCCCGCGAGGGCGGCACCGAACCGGCATTTACCGGCTGCTACTGGGACCATCATGAACCGGGGCTCTACCGATGCGTCTGCTGTGGCGAGGCACTGTTCCGCAGCGGCGAGAAATTCGATTCCGGCAGCGGCTGGCCAAGCTACTGGCAACCGACCGACGAAGCGGCTGTCCGCACGATCGAGGATCACAGTCACGGCATGCGCCGGATCGAGGCCCGCTGCACCCGTTGCGACGCCCACCTCGGCCATGTCTTCCCTGATGGCCCGCCGCCCACCGGCTTGCGCTATTGCATCAACTCCGCATCGCTCGATTTTGAAGCCGACGACTCAATCTGACCTGGAGACAATCCATGGGTACATTCCAGCAATGGCTCGGCGGTCTGCAACACCTGTTACCCCCTCTTGGCCTGCTGCTCGGCGGCGCGCTCGCCATTATCCTGCTGCAACGTTGGCTCGGCCGTGCGCTTGCCCGCCTGCGACGGCACACGCCCATGTCCATCGACACCGCCCTATTCCTGCAGCGACTTGGCGCCGGCCTGCTGTGGACCGTGCTCGCGCTCGTTGTGCTGCGCTTCATGGGTATCAACGTCGACGGGCTGTGGGCCATCATCGCCAGTACGCTGGCAGTACTCGGGGTTGGTTTGCTGGCGGTCTGGACCATGGTCAGCAACATCACCGCCAGCCTGTTCATTTGGATCTGGCGGCCCTATGAGCTGGGTGAACGCATCGAGTTGCTACCCGATGGGCTGAAGGGACGCGCGATCGACCGCAACCTGATGTTTACAGAGATCCGGGAGGAAGACGGCAGCACCCTCATGGTCCCGAACAATCTATTTTTCCAGCGTGTGATTCGCCGAGCCCCGAACGATGGACACAAGGCTGCATTGGAACGCTGGGAAAGCGAAGGCAAGTAATCGCGCCCAGCTAACACTGCTCCCAAGGCAAACCCTCAAAACGCCAACCTGCCAGCGTGCTGCGATGATGTTGAGCATCCAACGGGCCTTCAAAGCCACCCTCAACATGGAAAATTCGCGCAAACCCAGCCTCCAGCAGCGCCTGTCCCGCCTCCAGAGAACGGCGCCCGCTACGACAGATCAGCACTACGGCTGGGCAGTCGCCATCCACACACCGGCTCCCGCCGAGCATCAGCTCGCGCAACTGTGCGACAAAGCGAGGATTAGGTGTCCAGTCGGGCTCATCTAGCCACGCGATGTGTACTGCGCCGACCGGGTGCCCAATCATCAGATATTCCATGGTCGAGCGGATATCGACCAATAAGGTCTGCGGCTCTTCCTGCAGCAACCGGCTAGCCTCGGTCGGGTTAAGCGCACCCAACATCTCGTCGCTCATGAGAACCCACCTTCCATCCGAGCCGCCTCAAGGGCCACCCATACATTAATTGTATTCATGGATACGAAATATAAATGAACGCCCCCGTGATGTCATCGCCCGTTTACACGGGCGGCAATGGTCGAGCAACCTTCAGGTGCCCAGCACAGAACGCCGGGTCGGCGCGGTGAAGTCGATGACTGGCCCGCGCGGTATCAACCCGCGCGGATTCAGCTCCGGGTGACTGGTGTAATAATGTCGCTTGATCTGATCCATGTTCACCGTCCCGGCGACACCCGGCACTTGATAGAGCGCACGCGTGTAATCCCACAGCTCTGGGTAATCAGCAATGCGCTGGCGATTGCACTTGAAATGTACGTAATAGACCGCGTCGAAGCGCACCAGGGTGGTGAAGAGCCGCCAATCCGCCTCTGTGACCGAGTCGCCCGCCAGCCAATCCTGCCCTCGTAAACGCGCCTCCAGACGGTCCAGTGTCGAGAACAAGTCGCCGAAGGCCTGCTCGTAGGCCGCTTGAGTCTCAGCAAAACCCGCTCGGTAGACCCCGTTGTTGACGCGCTCGTATACCTCGGCGTTGACCTCGTCGATCACCTCGCGTAACGGTATCGGATACAAATCCGGCCCCGGTTTCGCAAAGGCGGTGAAGGACTCGTTAAGCATCCGAATAATCTCGGAGGACTCGTTGTTGACGATGGTCTGGCGCTGCTTGTCCCAGAGGACCGGCACGGTCACGATGCCGCTGTAGTCCGATTGGGCACGACTGTACAACTCATACAGGTAGGCCGCACCGTACAAGGCATCGCCGTCTGAGCCCGGATAACGCTCGAAGGACCAACCCTCGGGTCCCATGTAGGGATGTACCACTGAATACGAAATCACCGACTCGAGCCCTTTGAGCAGGCGGAAAATCAGCGTTCGGTGCGCCCAGGGACAGGCGAGCGAAACATACAGATGGTAGCGATCTGCTTCGGCAGGGAAACCACCTTCGCCGGTCGGCCCAGGTTGGCCGTCCGCGGTCACCCAGTTGCGAAACTGGGAATCCTTACGCACGAATTCACCACTTTCGGTTTCGTGTGACATCCAGTCGCCTTGGATTTTACCCTTGATCAACAGACTCATTTCATCTCCTCAGTCGCGCTTGGCCAAGCCATCAAGGCTGATGCGCCCGGCGCCGACCGCGGCGACTACCAACAGACCGCCAGCAAACGACAAATCGCCCATCAGCAAAATTTTCTGCATCCCATTGGCGATATCGTGGTGGAAAATGATCGCGGTAACGACACTGAATACGGATAGGGCCAGGGCGACCCAACGCGTCTGCCAACCGAATACCAAGGCAGCACCACCGCCAACCTCAAGCAGGATCACCAGTGGCAAAAGCACTGCCGGCACGCCATGTGCCGCCATATATTGCGCAGTACCGTGGTAGGCCAAAATCTTGTCGATACCGGCGATGACAAATATCTGCGCCAGCAGGACGCGTCCGGCGAGCATGGCAAGGTTACGCATGTCAGACTCCTATGATGATGGGGGTCACGCCTCGTGCGCGACCGACCTCACTAGGGTATGACAGGCTGGACAACCCAGCGCAGGAAATTTCTGAGTAACTCGCTCAGGAATTTTGCACGTTTAGGGTGCAACGCCGACCGTACGGACCAGGGCTACTTAGGAGGCCAGCGCCTCATCCCCGTCATCCAGCAGCGGATAAACGCCGTCGGCGTCGTGGACTTCATGTCCAGTCAGCGGGGGATTGAAGACGCACAAACACTCGAAATCACTGATCGCGTGCAGGTTATGCTCTTCATGACCATCCAGGGTATAGAGGGTGCCAGGGGCTATCTTGTAGCGCTTGCCATCCGCCAAGGTTTCGATCTCTGCCTCGCCGGAGATGCAGTACACCGCCTCGATATGGTGCTTGTACCAGATGTGCGTCACGCTGCCGGCGAACAGTACCGTGTGGTTCAGCGAGAAGCCGACACGGTCGGCGCGCACCAGCAGCCGGTTGCTCTCGAAGGTGTCCGTGCGCACGGACTTGGAGGTACCGCGCACGTCGCTGACGTGTTTGACAATCATGCTGAAGAGCTCCTGTATCGGTAAATTTCAGACGGCTTCGTCGAGTACGACCTGCGGCGCGCCGAGCACGTCGCGCACGGCCGTGCGCAGCAGCTCGGTGCCGGCATCAAGCTCGGCTTTCTCGATAGTCAACGGGGGCATGAATTTGGCGACATCGTCATCCGGCCCCGCGGTTTCATGAATCAGACCGCGCTTGAAGGCCGCCTGCGAAATCTCCTTGGCAAGATCCTTGCGGGTGCATACAAGCCCCTGCATCATGCCGCGCCCACGCACCTCGGAAAATGCGTCCGGGTAGGCCGCAGCCAATGTGTCCAGTGCATTGCGCAAGATTTTGGCACGCGCTGCGATGTGCGACTCGAACTCGCCCGTCTCCCAAAACGCTAACGCCGCAGTCGCTGTGACGAAGGCCGGATTGTTGCCACGGAACGTGCCGTTGTGCTCGCCGGCATCCCAAAGATCGTGCTGCGGACGAATCAGGGTGAGCGCCATCGGCAGGCCATAGCCACTGATCGATTTCGACAGGCAGACGATATCCGGTCGGATTCCGGCTTCCTCGAAGCTGAAGAAACTGCCCATGCGACCGCAACCGGCCTGAATGTCATCGACGATGAGCAGCATGTCGTAACGACGGCACACCGCCTCTAGGCTGCGCAGCCACTCCGGCTCGGCGACATTAATGCCACCCTCGGCCTGCACGGTTTCCACGATGACTGCGGCCGGCAAGTCGACGCCGCTGCCGTTATCGCTGAGGAAACGATCCATGTATTCAATGGTATCGGTATCCTCGCCGAAGTAGCCGCTGTACGGCATGGTGTCGCTCAGCGTCAGGGCGACGCCGGCACCACCCCGCTTGAAGGCGTTTCCGGTCACAGACAAGGCACCCAGGGTCATGCCATGGAAGGCATTGGTGAACGAAATGATCTTCTCACGCCCGGTAACCTTACGCGCCAGCTTAAGCGCCGCCTCCACTGAATTGGTCCCGGTCGGCCCGGGGAACTGCACACGGTAATCCATGCCGCGAGGCTCCAAGATCACGTCGCGAAAGCGTTCGAGGAATTCAGCCTTGGCGCGCGTGGCCAGATCGAGACCGTGGGTAATACCGTTACGTTCGATGTAATCAATCAACTTGGCCTTGAGTGCCGGGTGATTATGGCCATAGTTGAGTGCGCCCGCGCCGCTGAAGAAATCCACATATCGGCGGCCGTCGACGTCGTACATGTTCGCGCCTTCCGCGCGGTCGAAAACCACCGGAAAGTTGCGAATATAGCCGCGGACCTCGGATTCCAGGGTTTCGAATATTTCCATCATTGCCTTACCTCACTGAGTCGGTTCAGGGTGGGTCCCGCGAACGCATGCTCGCGATAGGGCGAAGTGATCGGACCGATGTGGATACGCGGCTCTGGTTCATGACCGTCCGGGAACAGATCCGCCTCGAAACCATCGGTCTCCCACAGCGGCGCGCCCAACTCGCGGGCAAGCGAGCCGAATAGCGCGCGTGAGGCCTGATTGCCTGATTCAATAGTCGCTTCAATCTGGCTCAAATCGTCGTGTCTGGCCAGGACATCGCGCAGTAGTCGCTTGGCCAAGCCCTGCCCCCGTGCACGCGCTGCGACGCCGATCTGCCAAACGAACCACACGTCCGGGCGTTCCGGTGGTCTATATCCGGTCACAAAGCCAATGATGCCGTCGCCATCCTCGGCTACCGCGCCGGTATCCGCATAATCGCGGCACTGCAATAGGTAACAATAGGCCGAATTCACATCCAATACCCGCGAGTCGCGGACCAGACGCCAGATGCGTCGGCCATCGCTAACTTTTGGTTTACGAATTTTCATACATTAACTCCGTTGGAATCGGTTTCGGTCGACTGCCTGCGTGGCGATGCCAGTCCCGTGTCCGTGATCGGCCCGCTGGTCAGCAGCGGCGCCGCATCGATGTCATCGGCATCCATCAGGCTGGCGATGCGTTGCAGTGAGGACAGCAACAGGGTGCGCTCCCAATCGGCCAGAGTGTCCAGGCGCGCGGCAAAGCGCTCCTGCAACAACGGGGGCGCATGGCGAAAGATTTCGATCGCCTCTTCGGTAGGACTGACGTAGACCCTGCGTTTGTCCGTGGTCGATCGGTGCTTGGCGACGAGGCCGTGACGCTCCAGGCGCTGCACAATTTCCGTGGTAGTGGCCTGACCCAGTGTGACCTGCCTTGCCAAATCGCCGACCGTAAGCTCACCGGCTGCGATCAACGCCTTGAGTACCATCGCCTGCGGGCCGGTCAATCCATGAGTGTGCGCCAGCCGGCGGGAATGGATGTCGACCGCCCGCATAATGCGCCTCAGGGCCACCATGATTTCGTCACTAATACCTTGATTCAGTTCATTCATGCGCAGCAATTATATTGTGTACGATTCATTTTCTCAAGTCAGATCGACTCACAACGCCCAAATAACGGGCGCAATAGGCATTAATTATCACAAAAATGCACGATTTCAGTGCGCATAGCGTCCGAAACGCCGAAAAAAGTGATAACAGAGGCCATGAGATTTAATTTGTTCACGATTGATATGACGATGGGATGACGTACGGAAACGCACCCAGGCCTCTCGCGTCAGACTCGTGAGCGGAAATGGCGCTTACCGAGAATCGCTCAGGGATTTTGGGGGATATCAGCTGGATTACGGGCGCTCAGGACAGGCACCGAAACAGGGAATCAACGCAAAGACGCCCTGGCACGCGTCGCCAGGGCATTCGGTATTCAGAGAGGACGGCGCAAATACGGCATATCGCCGCGTGCAAGGTTGCGCTGAATGAAATCAGCGCGT
The DNA here is from genome assembly GCF_001753245.1 of Acidihalobacter yilgarnensis. NCBI lineage: Bacteria > Pseudomonadati > Pseudomonadota > Gammaproteobacteria > Chromatiales > Ectothiorhodospiraceae > Acidihalobacter > Acidihalobacter yilgarnensis. Next base: position 2,932,936 of record NZ_CP017415.1, read on the forward strand.
CCCGCCTCGCGATCATTGAGTCCCTCAGCGCAAGTCGAAGGAACGCGTGCGGCACTGGAGAGAAGTACCTCCAACTCCATCAGATCGACCTTGGGCGTGACCAAGGTACGAGCATTGGGCGCATCTTGCCCATTGACGACCCAGAACATCCGGGGATGCCAGCAGAATTGACGGACGTCGTCACGCAGAAACAACTCGACGCAGCGCGTATTGATCTCAACCGGGGAGAGCCCGGCTTGTGACTGATTCATGATGGGAACCTCGAGTGGGGAAACCCCCTTTCGGAGTGTACTCGGGTAACCCTAGGCGCGTCGGGCGCAACATCACGCCACGCTCACTCATGCAGTGGCAAAATACGCTGCGATATAGTCGTCCAACGATTCATGCTTGCCCGCCTCAAGTACCGACTGGGCATGCAAGGAATCGCCAGCCAATCGCTCGAAGAACGCCTGACGATCAGCCGATAAAGACTCTGCCAGGAAAAAATCCCGATGCGACTCGGACATGCGCAACGCAAAGGCATGGAAGCCCTCGCCGCGCTCACGCATCTCGCGCAACATACGCGCGGATGGCGTTGCCTCCGGATCGCGTACCTTATCCCGTTGCCGCGCCAGTGCCTTGCAATAGGTGCCGCCACTGCCGCCGTCGAGCAATTCGCAGAACCCGGTCATCACATCCAGTATCTCGAGTGCCCAATCCCGCAGCTCACGCTCGCGGCCCTCTTGCCGCAAAGCAAGACCCGGCTCGCGGCCACGATGCGCAACCCTCAGAAAATTATCGTCAATGGCTTGCCGTTCTTGCGCACCGACCACCGGACTGTCGCAGAATAGGGCAAAGATCAAAAAGGCCTCGATAAAGCGCATCTGCTCTGGGCTCACGCCCAGTGGGTGGTAGGCATTGACGTCGAGCGAACGTAGCTCGATGTATCGAACGCCCCTGCGGCGCAGCGCCAGCGCCGGACGCTCGCCACTTTCAAGTACCTGCTTGGGGCGCACACTACTGTAGTACTCATTTTCGATCTGCAGGATATTACTGCTGAGCTGACGATAATCGCCGTCAACCTTAACGCCGATCTCGGCATAACGTGAGCTTGGAGTACGGATAGCACGCTCCAGGCTGTCGATATAGCTCGCCAAGGAGTCGTAGCAGACCCTCACCCCAGTCTCACCTTCCTTCGCGTTGGTATAGCCGATATCCCCCATACGCAGAGAGGTTGCATAGGGCTCGTAGTGGGTGTGGGTATCGAAATTCGGCAGCCGCGTATGGCTACCCTTGAAGAACGAGGCACACACCGCGGGCGATGCGCCGAAGAGGTAGGGAATCAACCAACCGATCCGCTGCAGATTGCGCAGCATCCCCATATACGACGCGGACACGAAATCGCTTGGATCACCCGCCACGCCCGCGAGCGCCTGATGGACCGGCCAGAAATCTTCGTGCATCGAGAAATTGAAATGCACGCCAGCAATCACCTGCATGACCCTGCCGTAGCGGTAACCCAGCCCACGCCGGTAGATGTGCTTCATGCGCCCCGCGTTGGATTCGCCGTATTCGGCGATGGGGATGCTGGCCTCGCCACCCAGCAGACACGGCATGCTCGTCGCCCAGAGAAATTCCTCGCCCAGATGCGCATAAACGAAACGATGGGTATCGCAGAGAAACTGCAGCGTTTCGGCGCTGTCTTCCCCCGGCGGTGTAATCAGCTCGAGCAGCGCCTCGGAGTAATCGGTCGTGATATACGGATGCGTGAGCGCAGCCCCCAGGATACGGGGGTGTGGCGTCTGGGCGATACTGCCATTCGCCTGCACGCGCAGGCTTTCCTTCTCCAGCCCGATGCGGTTGCGGCGGACCAATCCGGCTTCGCCCTGATCCATGAGTTTGCGTAAACGGCGTTCGGCTGAAGCGTACAAAATGGGGGTCCCAAATTCGATGACTGTGGATCGGCGACTAGCGCGCATTCTAGCGCAAACGCTCTTGGCGAAGGCGCAACGGTTGGCGACGAAGGCTCCCAGCAGCTAGTATTGATTGCACGGAAGTGCGCCATTTCAGCACAACGCCAATCGGCCGCACAACGGCTTGAGGGATCAGCCATTCGTAAGCCTCGCCCATCCAATACGCCTGCCCGCACAGCACGGAGACTGTGGTGGCCACTGGCGGTACTCTTCATCTTCGGCGGCTTCGCCATGCTGGCCGGCGTCAGCCTATGGGCTTGGCAGCAAACGCGTTCGGAGCTGCTCGGCAATCTGCGCGTTGTAGCCCAGTTCGTCTCAGATAACGCGCAAGCAGTCTTTGATGAGCTTGGTAACGACCTCCCCTACCTGAGCCAACAGCTACGCCATGAGCCCGACAATCTTGCCGCGAACTACACCCTCCTCAAAACCTACCAGGATTTTCATCCCAGCGTGGCGAGCATGGCCCTATTCGCGCCCGACGGCAAAATGCTGCTCAATACCGACCGCCCCTTCGGCAGCAGGCTGCCAGATCCGCGCGACAACCCCGCGTTTCGCGCCAGCCTGGAGGCCACGCTCAAAAGCGAAGGCCCCTGGATCGGACTAACTCAGTTCGGGCTCGTACTCGGCGCCTGGCGCATCCCGGTGCGCTACGTCGTGCGTTACCGTGACGGCAAACCACGCTACATCATCCAGGCTGCGGTACTGCTCCAGCACATCACCTCCGCCTGGGCGCACATGACCCTGCCCACGGACACGGCGATCGGCCTGATCCGGACCGATGGCTACCACATTGCGCGCCTGCCTACGGCGAATCCCCGGCGCATCTACAGCATCCAAATGAAGGGCTCGCTGATCCAGGAGTTACGCAAAAATCCCGGCGCAAAAATCGGCGCCTACCACGGCAAGGTGCAGACCGACGGCAGCCACCGCCTCGGCATCTACGTCCACCTATCCCGATTTCCGGCGGTTGCTTACGCCAGCCTCTCTTCGCGCCAGATACTGCTCGACTGGGGGCGCCGCATCACGCCCTTCGTCACGCTCGGGATACTCAGCATCCTGGGCTTTATCGGACTAGCCTACCTACTGATCGTACGCGAACAGCGGCACGCCTCCGAACTCACCGTACAAGCGCGCCGTCAGGTACTCACTGGATTACCCAACCGTATCGGCGCCCAGGAATGGATAGAAGCGGAACTCAACCGCGGCAGCGTCACTCTGAGCGTATTGCAGATCGATCTACTCAATTTCAAAGACATCAATACCGCGCTGGGCACCGAAGCCGGTGACCGCGTGCTCCAGGAAATAGCACGCCGTTTGCGTATTCATGCGGAACGTCTAAACGGCTTCGTCTCTCATCTCGACGCAGATGAATTCCTGCTCGGCCTACCCGGTTCTGGGTTGATCAATGCCCATGCTGCCGCGCAATCGATCCGTCGCACCATCAATTCGGCCTATGAAATAGAGGGCCGAACACTTCGCCTGCAGGCCAGCATCGGTATCGCGTGTATCCCGGACGATGCCCACAGCGCCGCCGGGTTGTTACGTGCCGTCGACGCTGCTCTACATGCCGCCAAGCGGGGACAATCCGGCATTTCATTCTATGATCCGCAGGCAGGACGCCTCAGCGATGCGCGCGTCAGCTTCCAGCACGCGGTTGAGCGGGCGCTCGAACACGACGAATTCAGGCTTTACTATCAACCGATCATCGACCTGGCCAGTGGACAGATCGTCGGTGCAGAAGCGCTGATCCGCTGGCACGACCCCGAACGCGGCCTGCTGCCCCCTAGCGAATTCATCCCACTTGCCGAAACTACCGGCTGGATTGCTCCGTTAGGAGAATGGGTATTCCGGCGCGCCTGCTCGGATGTCAAGGACTGGCAACGCATCGGTTTGGATTTACGCATCTCGGTCAACCTGAGCGCTTCCCAGTTCAACAGCCCGGAGCTGATCGATCAGCTTCAAAACGAGCTCGACACTGCAGGGATTACCGCTCGGCATATCGAACTTGAGATCACCGAAACCGCGGTCATGGAAGACGTTCTGCACAGCGCAGAGATCATGCGTAAGCTCAGCGCCCTTGGCCTCCGCCTAGCCATCGACGACTTTGGCACCGGCTATTCATCTCTCGCATACCTGCGCAAACTGCCGGCACAGACCATCAAGATCGACCAGAGCTTCATCCGTGAAATCGACACCGATCCAGAGGATCTGGAGATCGTCAAGGCCATTGTCGCCCTGGCGCATGTACTCGGCCGTCATACCTTGGCCGAAGGCATCGAAACTGAAGCCCAGTATCAACTCCTTAAGACGCTCGGGGTCGATCTTGGCCAAGGCTACTGGTTCAGTCCACCGCTTCCAGAACCCAAATTCCTCCAGCGCGCCCTCTCCTGGCAACAACGGACCGGGGTGGATACCGCCATCGGCGAGGATTAAGTGCTATCGTCTTCCAGCACTCGATCAGGTGTTGATCGCCCGAGCAACTCGCCCAGTTGTACATGACTCACTTCGCGGATCAGCCTCCGACTCAGACTTCGCTCGCTAGGCAACAAAAGTTGCATGAGCGCGGCATCCGTAAACAAACACTGCTCCGCACTGGGCGCATAGGCTCGATCCAAGCTGACCCTCAGCACGCGCCCCAGATTCAGGCCACGCCCATCGTCAAGTAAAAGCAGGTGCGGATAAAGCCGGCGAGCGGGATCCGGCCGGGGATAATCAATCAGCCCCATAAGTTCGTGGGGTCGCCCACTCGCGCTAGCGCTCGGCACCGGCGCATCTAGCCGCGCCTCGATAAGATAGATTGAACAACCGATTGCGGCGCGCAAACGCGCAATCTGGCGATCATATTCCGCCGATGGCCACAAACCGGCAGCAGACGCAGCAGGCTTGATACCGACCGACATAGATAGAGACCGACTTTTGGCGTCATCATCCACGCACATGGCACAATATCCATACTATTAACATTGTCATAGAGTGACGACTATGATGATGATAGCAAAGAGTCACGCTACGACAATCAGCTACCTTCCCGGGAGATCATCTCATGAAACGCATGACCACTATCATCTTGAGTCTTTTTCTGTTCGCGGCGGCCTCGTCCGCCGCGCTAGCGCGCGGAAATGGCATCGTCACGCTGCGCAGCAACCACAGCGTCGCGGTGACCATTGACCGCCTTGAGCAAGCACTCAAAGACAAGCACATGACCATCTTCGCTCGCATCGACCATGCCAAGGGAGCCCACGGCGTAGGCCTGGCACTACGACCAACCGAGCTACTCATCTTCGGCAACCCCAAGATCGGTACGCACCTGATGGAATGCAAGCAGATCGCGGGACTTGACCTTCCCCTGAAGGCACTGGCCTGGCAAGATGCCAAAGGTCAGGTCTGGCTAAGCTACAACAGTCCGGAATACATCGCCAAACGCGACCGCCTCGGTCATTGCGGCAGCGAAGCAGTTGCCACTATGCATAAAGCACTCAGGGCCTTTACGAAGGCCGCAACCCACTAGTCGGCGTAGCGTTTAGGGCAGCGGGGGAGGCTTGTAAACTGCGAGGCCTCCTCCGCCGCCACCTCATACACAGACCTTTTATCGATCCGATATCGCTCGGAGGGCATGGTCTACCGCCTGAGCACGCCGTCTCAGTGCCAATCGAAGCGGTCTTTCATCCCCACTTTTGTCTCTGCGTCCATCGCCACGCCACTCGCTGAGCAGCTTCGCGGTCACCACTACACGAACTTGGCGCTCATTCCGCTCAGATTCGCACCCATTCAATCGGGGCCTTATCCATGGGCGGCATTGACGCCACCAGGCAGCCGCCAGCTGGCGAACGCGCCAGATAGCGAAGGAAAGAAAGCGTGGAAGTCAGAAGATAGCGCGCTTGATAGCGCACGTACTGACGCCAGGAAAGGATGGTGGGCCGTGTTGGGCTCGAACCAACGACCATCGGATTAAAAGTCCGGTGCTCTACCAACTGAGCTAACGGCCCGCAAGCGAGCGGCGCAGTATAACGCGTCGAGGGCTCTCCCGGAATCCCGGGGCGCAATCCCTCGACGCGAAATTGAAACTTTAAACTGCCTCGAGCTTGCGCAACTTGCCAGGCACCAAGTGGAAATCCGCCAGCGCAGCGATCAGCGCACTGAAGAAAGTGGCCTCTCCTTCGTAGACCATCCGGTAGTACTCGATCTTCATGGTCAAGGCGCTGCCGAAGATAATCGAGATCAAGGTCATATACGAACCGAGCGCCAATGTGGACACGCCGGTCACACCTTGGCCGATGGTGCAACCCATACCCAGCACGCCACCGACCCCCATCAGAAAACCGCCGACTATGTGGCGGCCGAAATCGGTCACCGAGGAGAACCACTCAAGCCGAAGCTTGCGCGTGAACAATGCGTATAGGAAGGAACCCAGCACCACTCCCAGTGCCACCATCATGCCGAAGGTCACCAGCTTGGATTTGAAACCGGCCGTCAGGAAATAAAGCACCTGCCCACTGGGGGATACGAAGGTAAAGGACTGTGCGCCGGGAGCAGCCGGCGGCGTGTCCATGAATTCAATGTCACTCAGCCAATGCTGACCTACTGGACCCGCGGTTAGCCACCAGCCGCCAACCACGATCAGACCAACGACCAAACCACCGATCACGTTGTCACGACTGCCACGGAAGTCGCTCGAGCGCAATGCCCAGACAATCAAGGTCAGGCTCAGCAATACACCAATCACATACCCGACGACATGGGGTGAATGGATGCCAAATGCCGCCGCAAGGATGCTACCAATACCCTGATTACTGGCACCGAAGCTACTCACGTCGACGAAGGCTGGCGTCATCCATTTAAGAAAGACGTGATAGCCAAAATTGGTGTACATCATCAGATAGGCGCCCACACCCATCATCGCGAAAACAAATAGCGATTTGATGTTACCCGCGCCGATGCGCACCATGGTCTTGTTGCCGCAGCCGCTGCCGAGCGTCATGCCTACGCCGAACAGGAAGCCGCCGACCAGATAGCGCGGCCATGCGAGCGAACTGGTCAGGTAGGGGGGAAAGACTTGCTGTTATTCGCCACCATGGACATGTTCGCCTGCCCGGTCCACTGCAGGATAAGCACACCCGCGATGGCGACCGCGATGGCGAACATCCAGGCCCGGATACGCCCAGTGTCACCCATGTTGACCCAGTCTGAAACCGCGCCCATGGTGCAGAAATTGGTCTTGTTGACCACCGCACCCATGATTACCGCCAGCCCGAGCCCCCGAGTAAGACCTGTTGAGTAGTTGTCAGATCCATAAGCCGTCCCTCTGCAAATAAGTTCTCATTGTAGTCGCGCAGGACACAATCGGCCCTGCGGCCAAATCAGTCGCGCAACTTAAGATGCGTCGGGTGGAGGTTTTATTCCGGGCTGGACCGGCGATTCAAATCCCGGTAACGAGTCGGGTCTGGCACGCCAGCGTCTTCGAATCCTGCTGCACGTAACCGGCAAGCGTCGCAGCGCCCACAAGCGCGGCCATCGTCATCGGCCTGATAGCAGGACACCGTGCGTGCGTAATCGACGCCCAATGCCATCCCACGATGAATGATTTCCCCTTTGGTATCATCGATCAGTGGGGCATGGACGTGAAAATGCGTGCCTTCGACACCCGCCTTGGTAGCCACGTTCGCCAACTGCTCAAAGGCCTCGATGAATGCCGGGCGGCAATCGGGATAACCCGAATAATCCACTGCATTGACACCCACGAAGATATCCTGAGCCCCCAATACTTCGGCCCAGCCCAGCGCGACTGCCAGAAATACCGTGTTACGCGCCGGCACATAAGTCACTGGGATACCTTCGCTCGGCGCCTCCGGTACTGCGATGGATTCGTCGGTCAACGCGGACCCACCGATTGCACTGAGATCCAACTTGACCACACGATGCTCGATCGCGCCACCATTCAAAGCAACGGCGCTTGCGGCATCCAGTTCGGCCGCGTGTCGCTGGCCATAATCGAAGCTCAACGCAAAACACTCAAAGCCCGCCGCGCGGGCAATGGCCAGTACCGTGGCGGAATCGAGTCCGCCGGACAATAGAATCACGGCCTTATTCATCGTCCTGCCGCTTCTCCCCATAAATATTTGTGTAGCTGGATCTGAAATCGTACCGGCAGACGGTCTTCCAGAATCCACTCGGCCAGCATGGTCGGTTCTAGCTGGTCATGGACCGGCGAGAACAAGACCTCGACACGCGTCACCAGATCGAATGCCTTGAGTTGGGTGCATGCCCATTCATAATCTTTACGCCCTGAAATCACGAACTTAATCTGATCCCGAGTGCCAAGATGCTGTAGATTCTCCAAGCGGTTTTTCCCAGACTCACCCGAGTCCGGACACTTGAGATCAACCACCTTGACCACGCGTGGATCGACTGCGGATACATCCAGCGCACCACTAGTTTCGAGGGAGACCGTATATCCCGCGTCGCATAATGCTACGAGTAGCGGCAGCACGCTGCGCTGCGCGAGAGGCTCGCCCCCCGTAACCGTGACGTGACTCACCGCATAGTCGGCGACCTTCGACAGCACCTCATCAAGCGACATGGCGCTTCCGCCGGAAAATGCATACGCGGTATCGCAATAGTGGCAGCGCAACGGGCAACCGGTCAGTCTGACGAAGACCGTCGGCCACCCGACATCGCGCGCTTCCCCCTGCAGGGAAAGGAAAATCTCGGTAATACGCAGCTTGGCAGAGCCCCTAGTAGCGGATGGCTCGGCACTGATCGGGTAATTAATGTCCTTCACGCTGCATGCGACTCAGGCGATCGGCGGCCAATCGCGCCGCACTGGTGCCGGGGTAATTATTTACCACGTTCTGCAGGGTCTTGCGTGCTGACGGCCATTGCTTGAGCTCATACTGGCTGTAGCCAATCTTGAGCATTGAGGCTGCAACCTTATTACTCTGAGGATACTGGTTCACGACCAACCTAAACTGCGCCAGCGCCTGATTAAAATGCTGTTCGACGTACAATGCCTCACCCATCCAGTAAGCCGCATTCGGTACATATGGGCTCTGTGGATACTGCTTGATGAAGGATTTGAAGGCATCGACCGCTTCGTGATAATGGCTGTTTTTCAATAAATTGAAGGCTTGTTGATAGGCATCAAGCCCATTGCCGCCGCTAGCGACAGCAACCGCTGCCGGCGTTGATGTCGATGAGGCTGCCGGCTGGCCCGTAGAAGCCGACGGCATCGATGGACTCGCAGCACTTGGCGAGCCTGTGCCGCCATTGGCGGCACTCCCGCTCGACGCTGCCGTCGCGCCACCGGAAACCGCAGCCTCCAGCGCCTGTAAGCGCTGATCCGTGTTCATGTACAACTCGCGCTGCCGTTTGCGCAAATCATCCAATTCGTGGGTAATCTCCTGATTCTGACCACGGAGTTCACGAATCTCCTGCTGCAGCCCGGTGATCTGCTGATACAACTGGATCACGGCCTGACTGTCGTCTGCATGCGCGGGGATGCTGGAGGCGGCGATTGCCGCCCCCAGCAGAACTACAGGTATCCACTGAGCTGAACGCATAAAAGCGAGTTCCGTCGTCGTAATTGCTACTGCCCGGGCATAGGCGCCTGAGCGCTATCGGTCGATGACTGCCCATTCGGAGCCGAGGTCATTGGGGCTGGGGTCATTGGCGCCGCGCTCATCGGTGCAGAGCCGGTAACCGGCTGCCCCGGATAAACTAGGTTCACCCGGCGGTTTTTCTGCCAGCAGGACTCATTTTGCTGCAGGCAGACCGGATTGTCCTCGCCATAGCTGATGATGTCGAGCTGGCTCGATTTGACGCCCTGCAACTCCAGCAACTTCGCCACAGCCTGTGCACGTCGCTCACCAAGCGCCATATTATAGGTATGCGAGCCGCGATCATCGGTATTGCCATCGAGCTTGATCGTCGTCGCCGGATGCGCTGACAGGTATTTGGCATGTGCGCTGATGATCGCCAGGTATTGAGGGGCAATCGTGCTGCTGTTGAATGCAAAATAGATCGCGCGCTTGGAAAGCGGGCTGGCCGGATTATTGAGCTCACTCGCGCTCATCCCGCCTTGGCCTTGCAAGGCATTCGCCTGTCCCTGCTCACCGGTGCCGCCTGCGCTCCCCATCCCCATACCCGCTGAGCCACCGGTGGATGACGGCTTAATCGTTTGCGAGGTCGGCGCGCAAGCCCCCAGCGTGGTGGCCAGACCGATGACCGCCAATATTCTGTAAAACTTGTTCATAACCACTCTCCTTGGAAAGCCCGAAAATAGGACAACAATATCCCGTTCAAACACTCAACTGCCATACGGCGACCAGGCCGGCTGACTGACATACTCGGGGCCGCTCAACCGCTGGCGTACACGCCCATCGACACTCACGACACCCAATACTTTTTTACCACCCTCGACGGTACTGAATATGACCATCGCACCATTTGGCGAGAAGCTAGGGGCATCGTCGAGGGGGCCTCGGGTCAGCACCTGCATCTGTCCAGTACCCAAATTCATAATCGCGATCTGGAAGGCGCCACCTGCCTGATGCACAAACGCAATTTTTTTGCCGTCTGGCGATACGGTAGCGCCGGCATTGTAATTACCATCGTAGGTCAGCCGTTGCGCAGGGCCGCCGCCGATCGTCTTGACATAAATTTGTGGCGAGCCCCCCCGGTCAGAGGTAAACACAATCGATTTCCCATCCGGCATCCAGGCGGCCCCCGTGTTGATGGAGGCGTCATGCGTCACCTGAATCAACTGACGGGTCGAGAGATTCATGACATAAATCTCGGCATGACCGTCGTGCGTCAAGGTCATGGCAAGCCGAGTGCCATCGGGTGAAAACGCAGGTGCGCTATTCAGGCCTGACTGATCGGAGATCATCTCGCGCTTGGCCGTCGTCAAATTCTGCAAATAGAGCTTCGGACGCCCCGAGGCAAAGGATTCGTAAGCGATGTATTTACCATCCGGTGACCAGGCAGGTGACGAAAGCGGTCTCGGTGATGAATAAACAATCTGAGGGTCATGGCCGTCATAGTCCGCCACCATGATTCGAAAACGCGCAATACGCCCATTTTCGACCTTGGTGCTGACATAAGCGATATGGGTATTAAATGCCCCTCGCTGTCCGGTCAACTGCTGATAGACCAAGTCGCTGATCCGATGTGCCGCCTGCCGCAACTGGCCAATCGTCGCCTGAAAGCGGTAGCCCAGCAATTGCTGATTCTGCAAGGTGTCGAACAGCTGAAAGTGAACGCTGTACTGGCCACCTCCGAGGGATTCCAGGCCACCGATGACCACGTCACCCACCCCAATTTTACTCCATGCACTGTTGTCGATCTGGCTTGGCTGGGTAGGTTGCTGAGGCATCTTGGCAGCCGGCACCGGCGCGAACAATCCACTGCGCGCCAGATCGTCGGCGACAATATGCCCGATACGCTGCGGCGGCTGCCCGGTCCCCGTCCAGGCAAATGGCACGATACCGATCGGCGTCGCCCCTACAGCTCCCTGTGTGATGGTGATGTTGAGCGCAGCCTCAGCCTGCACCCAAGCAGCTCCTAGGATCAAACACAGAATCACCGCAAATCGTTGCATATGCATCATCCCTGGGGCTTGAAATCGAATATCAATGTGCGCTGAAAAACACTCGGATTAGGGGCCAGAGGCAACGGTTCTGAGCGCTTAACGGCGGATTCGACCGAGCGCTTGAACAATTCGTCGCCAGTACAATCGGAAATCTGCAGGCTCAGAATATACCCCGCAGGGTCTTGCTGCACCATGACACGGCAACTCTGGCCAGGCTGATAACCCGGCGGAATCAACCAGTTATTTTGTACACGCGATCGAATGGCTGCCAGCCATGAGTTCTGCAATCGGTGATTCCGAGCGGCGACTGCCGCCATCTGCTGCCGTTTGAGCGCAGCCGCCTCGGCTGCGATCTGCGACTGTAGACGGCGTTTCTCCGCAGCTTCCTCTGCCTTTCGCTTCGCCTCCGCAGCAGCCTTCGCCTGAGCGGCGGCCTCAGCCTTTTGTTTCGCCTCCGCAACGGCCTTTGCCTGGGCGGCGGCCTCGGCTTTGTGCTTAGCCTCCGCAGCGGCCTTGGCTTGGGCGACTACCTCGGCCTTGTGCTTCGCCTCCGCAGCAGCCTTCGCTCTGGCGGCAGCCTCAGCCTTGTGCTTCGCCTCCGCAGCGGCCTTGGCTTGGGCGGCGGCCTCAGCCTTTTGCTTCGCCTCCGCAGCAGCCTTCGCTCTGGCGGCAGCCTCAGCCTTGTGCTTCGCCTCCGCAGCGGCCTTGGCTTGGGCGGCGGCCTCAGCCTTTTGCTTCGCCTCCGCAGCAGCCTTCGCTCTGGCGGCCACCTCGGCCTTTTGTTTCGCCTCCGCAACGGCCTTTGCCTGGGCGGCCACCTCAGCCTTGTGCTTCGCCTCCGCAGCGGCCTTTGCCTTGGCCTCCTCGGCGGCCTTGGCATGATCGTCTTTCGGAGGCGCCATCAACGCGGCCTGAATCGGCGCGCCGGACGAAACCGGGGTAATTTCGTGATTACGACTGAGACCAATGCCGAACAGAATCAGCACCAGTACATTTAGAAGTATCGCTGCTAATAAGGCCCATGGGTGCCTTTGAAGTTCACGCCACATGGTTAGCGCTGCGAGTTTGCGGCAGGGGGTTCTGTGACCAACCCCACTTTTTCGGCACCGGCTTGTTGCAGGATACCCATTGCCTCCACAACCTTCCCATAACTCACGTGGCTATCACCACGCACATAGACCTGTGTTTTTGGGTTCTTACTCAACACTTCGCCGACAATGCGTCTCAAGGCCGCCGCGTCAAGTGGTTGCGTCGGATTCGCGCCCTGACTAACAAAAAAGATACCCTGCGCATTCACGGTGACGGTCAGTGGCGGCTGGGTAGCCTGACTGGAAACCGGCTTGGACGGGACGCGTGGCAGATCGACTTTGACACCCTGCTTCAGCAAGGGTGCAGTCACGAGGAATATCACTAACAGCACTAGCATCACGTCGATATACGGCACGACGTTAATTTGGGCCATCGGTTTGCGGCGGCGGTGTCGGCGTGACATCTGGGAACCCGGTTGCCTGATACTCAGTTCATGACCAACTGGCGCTGCAGCAGCGCCAGGAACTCATCCTGAAAATTGTCATAGCGCGTCATCAAACGCTCCAGTTCGTCAGCGAAGCGATTGTACGCAACAACCGCGGGAATCGCCGCGAAAAGTCCCATGGCCGTGGCAATCAAAGCCTCGGCAATGCCTGGCGCGACCATTGCCAGTGAAGCCTGCTGTACATTACCCAACGCCATGAACGCATGCATGATGCCCCATACCGTGCCGAATAGACCAACATAGGGACTGACCGATCCGACCGTGGCCAGGAAGCTTAACCACCGACCGAGCTCATCTTCCTCGCGCGAGGAAGCAACTCGCATGGAACGCTGCGCGGCGTCGATGACGAAATTCGGCACAGTCTCCTGATTCGGCCGCTGCAACCGCAGATATTCGCGGAAACCTGCGGCGAAGATACCCTCAAGCCCTCCACGCTGCGTCTGCGCCCGGACCCCTTCGTACAGCTGAGATAGATTCGCACCCGACCAAAAACGATCCTCGAAAACCACCGCCTGACGACGCGCGCGCTTGAGCATGCGCCATTTCACGAAGATCATCGCCCAGGACAACACCGATGCGATTAGCAGCAGCAACAGCACCAGCTGGGCGAGTACGCTGGAATTCATCACCAGATCGTAGAAGGTGGGATCAACTGACACGAACGACGGCCTCCAATATATTTTCCGGGAATGCGACGGGACTGAACGAAGCTGCATCGAGACAAGCAAGCTTGACGCTACCACACGTCAGCAGCTGCGCGTTACCCGATTGAGCATTGCGGCGGATCTCGTGCGCGATCACAACGCTGGCTGGCCTGATCCGACTGACGGAGGCGGTCACCTCAAGCGCATCATTGAATCGTGCTGGATAACGGTAATCAACACTAACTGCACGTACGGCAAAAACCACGCCGGGGTCACGCATCAAGCTATCCTGCTCGAATCCCAAGCTTCTCAACCACTCGGTACGCGCTCTTTCCATGAACTTGAGGTAGTTCGCGTAGTAAACAACGCCTGCCGTGTCCGTGTCCTCGTAGTAGACGCGTACCGGCCAGGAAAACACTTCCATGATTAACTCCTGAGGCGCTCCTCGCTCGGTAAGGCGGAAGGCAACAGGGGCGTATTCTGTCAAATCCGAGAACGTTTCGCAGTTTTTTTGTCGGGCACACCTGCCCGTTCAGCGCTGGCGATTCGAGGAACGGGAAATTAAATAGCCGGCGATGTCGTCACAACAACCCGAGGGAGAATGTGTTGTGACGTCATCGCCGGAAGGAGCGACATCGTAGCCCGCCGATAGAACGGCGAGCGAAACTTTACCGGCGATCAGGGGGCCGGTGTGCTGGCGGGTGCGTCAGGGGTCTGGGTACCTGATTCAGGCATCGTCGCAGCAGGTGCCGAAGGCGTCATGGTGGCCGCAGAAGGTGCCGCTGCGGTCGGCGCGGAGCCCGTTGAGTCCGAGCTATGCGGGGCGCTCGACTCCTTCTTCCCGCAGCCGGCCAACAGGCCAGCGCCGAGCACGACAGCAATCGCGGCGATCTTCAGCTGATGCTTATTCATACAAACCCTCATCACAGTTGTGGCGAAAACCGCGCTGACCCACTTGCAGCTCAACGCGTCGGATCGAATATCGTCCCCTGAGGCTTGGCTACATGTGCCGCACCGTGGGGATGCCCGGATCCCGTCGCCAACGATCCCAGCAATGCAAATACGGGACCCGTCGTCAGCATTGCGAATATGGCAATGAACACACCTTTCTTCATTCACGCTCCCGACCGGGCAGGCCGTATTCGCCCGTTCCTAAGCTCTGTGTATCAATTCGCGTGCCACTTTTATTTATCCATTTAAAATCAAACACATAAACAGGAAATATCATGCAAACCCCACATAAACTGTCTGCATATGACGACGCCGAATACGACGCGCAGACTAAATGACTGAAAGCAAAGGAGTTTGACTGTCGCCGAATGGCGACAGTCTTAGGTGCGCTTGAACAACGCAGGGTCAATATGATGGCGATTCAACAACTTGTAGAATTCAGTACGGTTCCGCTTGGCGAGTTTTGCGGCTGCCGTCACGTTCCCGTCGGTTAGCGTGAGGATGCGTGTGATGTATTCCCGCTCTGCCTGTTCACGCGTCTCCACGAGTGACGGCATCTCTGCAGGTCCTTCATTCAGGGCCTTCTCTACCTGACTGGCCGGAATCAGGGGCGTGGTGGTCAGCGCAATCGTGCGCTCTACCACGTTATGAAGCTGGCGCACATTGCCGGGCCAGTCGTACGCTACCAGTCGCCCCATCGCGTCCGGGGAAAAGCCCTTGACCTCCTGTGGCGCACGATCGGCGGCAGCGGCAAGAAAGTGCGCCGCCAGCAAGGGTATGTCTTCACGTCGTTCGGCAAGCGTCGGCAGACTCAGCGTGACCACATTGAGGCGGTAATACAGATCCTCGCGAAAGCGGCCCTCCCGCACTGCAACATCAAGATCGCGGTGCGTGGCAGAGACGACGCGCACATCCACCGCAACGGTCGACACTGACCCCACTGGCCTGACGGCTCGTTCCTGAAGTGCGCGCAGCAACTTGGCTTGCGCGGACAAAGGCATGTCGCCGATCTCATCCAGAAATAAGGTGCCCCCACGCGCCGCCTGAAACAGACCAGGGTGATCGTACGCTGCGCCGGTAAAGGCACCTTTGCGGTGTCCAAAGAGCTCCGATTCGATGAGATTTTCCGGGATAGCGCTACAGTTGACTGCCACGAAGGGGCCTTCGTGGCGACGACTGACGCGGTGAATGGCGTGCGCCAGCAGCTCCTTGCCAGTACCACTCTCGCCTCGAATCAGAATGCTCGCATCCGCACGAGCGGCCAGCTTTGCCTCCGCCAGAACGGCTTGCATCTCGGGACTGCGCGTGATGATCCCCGCGCTCCAGGCCGCCTCGACCTCGGTTTCCTCGGGGAACCCTCCACCGAGCTGAACCGCAGAGTCGATCTGAATCTGCAACTCACGATGATTGAAGGGCTTGGTGAGAAACCCGAATACACCGCGTCGTGTCGCCGCTACGGCATCCGGGATGTTGCCGTGTGCCGTCAAAATGATGACCGGCAAGCCCGTGTAGGCTCGCGCAATGGCGTCGAACAGACTCATCCCGTCCATCCCGTCCATACGCAGATCCGTAATCACCACCTGCGGCCGAAAAACCGGCAACTTGGATAACGCCTCGGCCCCACTCTGCGCGGTCTCCACGTCGTAACCGGCGACGTTGAGACGAAGTGAGAGCACGTGTAGTAAATCCGGCTCGTCGTCCACCAACAAAACGCGCGTCTTAATTGAGGTTTTGTAACTCACGATCCTTCACCTGGTTGAGCTGCGTTTCGATGCGGGTCAACGCCTTGAGCTTCTGGCGCAGCGTTTCTGCCTCCTGATTCGAGGCCGCGAGCGCCTTCTCCGTTGCCTGCCGTTGCTGTGTGAGCTGGCGCAGGATCATAGCCAGACCTCGATAAGGCGAATTTGCCTTGATCGTCATCGAACGGAGTAGACCCAAAGACCCATCTGGAGAGAGACAATCCGGAATGACCGTCGCCAGCATAGCCAATGTCATCCGCGAGTAGTCGCTTGGATAGGCGGCAAAGTGAGCCTTCGCCTGCTCACAAGCGGTTTGCTGTCGATCCAAGGGCAATCCGACCACTTCACCCGCGTAGTTCAACAGCGCCTTGATGCCCGCGGACGGCGTAGGTAACGGAGGTGGAGGCGGAATGTGTTTGGCTTGAACTGGCGGCTGTATTACCGGAGGTCGTGTAGGCGGCTGGCGGAGAAACGCCGGTATATGCGCACAGCCGGAAAGCGACAGGAACAGCAGGCTCGCCCACAGTCGCCAACGCCATGAGTGGTCGACATTCATTCCGCACCTTCCTCTCGTAAATCCGGCGGCAACTCGACCACAAACACGGCACCCTCCCCCTCACGCGGCACATCGAGACTCACGCGGCCACGGTGAGCCTGTACGTACTCCTGCACAATGGCAAGACCCAAGCCAGACCCTCTCACCAAACCTTCTTGTGGCGGCTTACCGCGATAAAAAGGTTCGAATAGATGCGCTCGATCTTCGCCGGCGATGCCCGGCCCCTCATCCACAAGACGCAATACCACCCAGCCTTCGGCCAGTGATACGGCAACATGCAAGGTCGACCCTCGAGGTGCGTATTTGATGGCATTGGACAACAGATTGTCGACTACCTGGCGCAATTTGGCCTCGTCTCCCCACATTGCCGCACGCGTCAAGTGGCGATCCACATGCAACCCCCGTCCCGCAATCGCAGGGGTCAACGACTTGATCGACTGGTCGATCAATTGCGATAAATCGAGCATTTTCAGGTTCAGGCTCGCGAACTGACCTTGCAGGCGACTGTACTGTAAGAGCTGTTCGATTCTTTCCTGCAGCTGCCGCCCGCTGGCTGCCAGTATGCGCATCAGGCTCGCCTGTTCCGCATTGAGCATACCCAGCACCTGCTCATCGAGTAGCGACACACCCTCCAGCAGGGTTGTCAGCGGTGTCTTGAGGTCGTGCGACATATCGCGCAGGAAGCGTTGCTTACCGGTATCAAGCTCTTGCAGTCGTCGACGCGTCCAATCCAGGCGCTCGCCCAGATATTTGATATCACGCGGTCCACTCACTGTGACGGGCTGATCGAATCGACCATCGCCCAAGTGGTGGATGGCATGGTCGATCTGCCGAACTGGACGGAGAATCAGACGACTGAGCACATAGGCAAGTGCGAAGGTCAGCGGCACCAACAATGCTGCACCCCAGACCAGAAGCTCCTGTAGCCAGCTGGCATGCGTACGCAGCGCATCCACGCGACGACTCACCATGCGACTACTGTCGATCCAGAGCTGATGCGCCTCCCGGCTCAAACGGTCGAAACCACCGAGTCCAACCTGAACGGCTGGCTTACTTTGCATCCCTTGCAAAAAACGATTGGCCAGCTGGCTCTCGCCGACCGACAGTCGCGCGATCTGCGACTGCAGCCCCCCCCCAGAGGTAGCGCCATCAGGCCGTGCACGGTATGGTCGAATTGCTGATGACTGGAACGGAACACCTGCAACAAGCCGGGATCGCCCACAACCAGATATTGCCGGGCACTACGCTCCATGGTCACCAGCTCCTCCATTAGCAGCAGGCTCCCCTGGGTAAGTTGTACCGCTTCATACACAATGTTCTCGCTCTGCCCGGCAATGCGATTGACCGCATAGGCCGCGCCCAACACCACCAGCAACAAGGGCAGCACCACGAGCGTGAAGCTCAGCAATACCAGTCCTCCCAACGAGTGCGGCGGCCAACGGCGCCAGCCGGTGCCGGAAACCCATTTAATTTTCATCGCGCCCGAAAAGCTCCCCGCTGGGAAGCGGTGCGGCAGGCGCCGTCAGACCGAAGTGAGACCAGGCGCGACGCCCTGCAACACGGCCGCGCGCCGTCCTCGTCAGGAAACCTTGCTGAATCAGATAGGGCTCGATTACGTCCTCGATGGTGCCTCGTTCGTCGCCGATGGCGGCCGCCAGGCTGTCCACCCCGACGGGCCCACCGTCGAAACGTTCCATCACCGCGAGCAACAGGCGCCGATCCATATGATCCAGACCGAAGCGATCGACGTTAAGCATGTCGAGCGCCCGTGCCGCCACCGCACTGGTGATCACGCCGTCGGCCTTGACCTGGGCATAGTCGCGCACGCGGCGTAGCAGGCGATTGGCGACGCGCGGCGTACCGCGCCCACGACGTGCGATCTCCTCAGCGCCTTCGGATTCGATGATCACACCGAGAATTCCCGCTGCCCGAGTCACGATGCGTGTCAAATCGGTCGTGTTGTAGAACTCCAAGCGCTGCACGATGCCGAAGCGATCACGTAATGGCGAGGTCAACAGACCCGCCCTTGTCGTCGCGCCGACGAGCGTGAACGGCGGTAGCTCCAGCTTGATCGAGCGGGCCGCCGGCCCCTCCCCGATCATGATGTCGAGCTGGAAATCCTCCATCGCTGGATACAGAATTTCCTCTACCACCGGACTTAAGCGATGAATTTCATCGACGAAGAGCACGTCGTTGGGCTCTAGATTGGTCAGCAAGGCGGCGAGATCACCCGCCTTTTCCAGTACCGGGCCGGAGGTTTGTCGCAGGCTGGCGCCCAGCTCGTTGGCAATGATATGCGCCAACGTAGTCTTGCCGAGGCCGGGCGGACCGAAGATCAGCGTATGGTCGAGCGCTTCGCCGCGCGCACGGGCGGCGTGAATGAACACCTCCATCTGTTCACGCACCACCGGCTGACCGACGTAGTCGGCAAGACGGCGCGGACGTATACCGCCGTCGACGTCGGTATCCACATCGTCAACCAGAATCTCGCCGCTCAGCAGACGTTCCTTGTCGGTCATCGTACTGCCGCTCGCAGGGCCAAGCGGATCATCGCCTCGGCATCGAGGTCGTCACCCGCCACGGTCGCGATCATGCGGCTTGCCTCCGGTGGGCGGTAACCCAGCGCGACCAAGGCGCTGACGGCTTCCTCCTCGGCGTCTGCTAAGCGAGCCGCGGCGGCGGGTACGATACTCGTCGAGGTGGCCACGGGTGTCGCCAAACGGTCACGCAGCTCGATGATCAGGCGCTCGGCGGTTTTCTTGCCGATGCCCGGCAGACGCGTCAGGCGCGCACTGTCACCCGCATGGATACAAGCCGTAAAGCTCACCGCATCCATACCGGAAAGAATGGCGAGCGCGACTCGCGCGCCCACGCCATTGACCTTGAGTAGCTCACGGAACAATGCGCGCTCGCCCTCGGCGGCAAAACCGAACAGCTGGTGCGCATCTTCACGAATATGCAGGTGCGTATACAACAGCACCTCCTCGCCGAGCCCGGGCAGGACGTAGAACGTGGACATCGGCGCCTCGACCTCGTAGCCCACGCCACAGACCTCGATCAGCAGTTGTGGCGGCTGCTTGTGGGCCAACACACCTCTCAGACGACCAATCACGCGCGCCTCCCGGACAGGTGTGGCAGGTGAATGCCGGTATGCGCGTGGCATAAGGCGATGGCCAGCGCATCGGCGGCATCGGCTTGTGGTCGAGTATCCATGCCCAGTAGAAGTCTGATCATGTGCTGCACCTGCGTCTTATCCGCCGCCCCCGTCCCCACGACGGCAAGTTTGACCTCGCGTGGCGCGTATTCGTACACCGGCAGGCCCGCGATGACACCCGCGCAAATCGCAGCGCCGCGCGCTTGTCCCAACTTCAGTGCGGATGCCGGATTGCGCGCCACGAAAACCTGCTCGACAACCAACATATCCGGTACGTGCGTCGCGACGATCTCGCTGACTTCGCGGAAAATGCGTCCCAATCGTTCGGCGAGCGTGCCCTCCGGCAGGCGGATACAGCCGCTGGCGAGGTGCCGACTGTGACGCCCATCGCTTTCGATCAGGCCGTACCCGGTGATTCGGGATCCGGGATCGATGCCAAGGATGAGCATCAGTCGGCGGCCATGCGTTCCAGCACTTCATCCGGGAAATCGGCGTTGGCGTAGACCGACTGCACGTCGTCAAGATCCTCCAGAGTCTCGATCAACCGGATCATGGTTTCGGCGGTTTCCACATCGATTGGCGTGAGGTTGTTCGGACGCATGGTCGCCTCGGCGTTGTCCGGTTCGAGTCCTGCCTCGCGCATTGCTGCCGCTACGTCCTCGTAGGCATCCGGGCGCGTCAACACCTCGATGCTACCGTCCGCATCAGTGATCACGTCCTCTGCGCCGGCTTCCAGCGCGACCTCCATCAGGCGATCCTCGTCCAATCCCGGCGGAAAATTCAGCACGCCTGTATGTGTAAACATGAATGCGACCGAACCATCCGTGCCTAGGTTGCCACCGGCCTTGGTAAAGGCGTGTCTAACCTCTGCAACGGTACGGTTACGGTTATCGGTCATGCAATCGACCATCACCGCCACGCCACTCGGGCCATAGCCCTCGTAACGCACCTCCTCGTAATTGTCACCATCGAGCTCGCCGGCGCCGCGCTTGCGGGCCCGCTCAACGGTGTCTTTGGGCATATTCGCCGCCAGCGCCTTGTCGATCGCGATGCGCAAGCGCGGATTTGCGCTCAGATCGTCTCCACCCATCCGCGCCGAGACCGTAATCTCGCGAATCAACTTGGTGAAAAGCTTGCCGCGCTTCTTGTCCTGCGCACCTTTGCGGTGCTGGATATTGGCCCACTTGCTATGCCCTGCCATACCGCCACCTCTTCAAGCGATTCAGATCGATGCAATGGCGGATTTTACCATGCCCCCGCATCGCCCAGCAGAAGGCACTCACGCTAAACCCTGGAAAAGCGTCCTTCACGCAAAAAATGACCCACAGAATCGGCCACATCCGTTCGAAACAGCAACGCGAAGTGCCCGCAGGACACCTCAAGGCGGTGCGTCACATACGAAGCTCGCGTCTCGCCCAGCGAAACCGTGCCATCGTGAGGTTTCGACAGCGGCCCGCCAAACAGGCGTCCGACACCCAGGCTATTGCCTGTCCCTGCGACCATGCCCAACTCGCGGCCGGCATGCCAGGCAGGCACGTCGCCTTGCAGGCCGCCGCCAAGACTGGCGCCGAGTATCAGATGACCCAACAGCGGCCAGTGGGCGACGCGTCTTGCCGCCTGACTGCCCGCCAATGGCGTGCCCAGAAACACCACGCGGCCCGGTCGCTGCAGCGGCGCCTGATCGAATAAATGTTGTACCACCAGCCCACCCAGAGAATGTGCCACGAAGTGCACTACTTCAGCGTCGATCTGATCGACGAAGGCGCGTAAGGCCTGAGCATTCGTGTGTGGACTATGCCTCACACTGGGATAGCGAAAGGCATGCACGACATAGCCACGACGCCTCAGACGCGTGCGCAACAGGTGCATTTCCAACCCCGTCATCCACAGACCGTGCAGCGTGACCACGACCTCACGCACGCCAGCCGCTCCCACGGCGAATCGCCTCGCGATTGGTCCACGAACGGATCAGGCGCAACGCATCGGCCTGCGGCAGCCAGCGATAACGCGCGTGTTCGCGCGGATTCAGTACGATGGCACGCGGCGCCGGCAGCGTGACGCGAAAGACATGCTCGATATTGCTGCGATTGCCTGGTGCGTAGCGCCTACGCCAGGGCATGATGATGGGGAAACGATGCGCGATCCCGGTATCCCGTATGGAAACATCACACAAACCGGTCTCCTCGCACAGTTCCCGCTTCGCCGCACGGCCAGGAGTCTCGCCTAACTCCAGGCTCCCGGTAACCGACTGCCAGAAACCGCGTGGCCGACGCCGCTCCATCAGGAGCACACGGCCATCCCGCACGGCGACGACCACCAGTACCGATTCAGGGCGCTTCCAGTTCATCCCGGTCGCCGCCCTGCGCGCTCAAACCTGTGGACGGCGCAATCGGATACCCAACTCCTGTAGCTGGCGCTCGTTGACTGGTGTCGGCGCGTCCGTCAACGGACAAGACGCCGTTTGAGTCTTAGGGAAGGCAATGACGTCGCGGATCGAGGCACTGCCAGTCATCAACATGACCAACCTATCCAGGCCAAAGGCAATGCCGGCATGCGGCGGGCAGCCGTAGCGTAGCGCATCCAGCAGGAAGCCGAACTTCTCGCGCGCCTCCTCATCACTGATACCGAGCAGACGGAAAACTGCCGCCTGCATCTCGGGGTCGTGAATACGCACGGAACCCCCACCCACCTCGGTACCGTTGAGCACCATGTCGTAGGCGCGGGAGAGCACCTCGCCCGGCGCAGCGCCGAGCGCCTCTGGCGCCGCGACGCGCGGCGCGGTGAAGGGATGATGCAGAGACACCCAACGTCCGCTCTTGTCGTCGTGCTCGAACATCGGGAAATCGACCACCCACAACGGCCGCCAGCCGTGCTCAACCAGGCCTCGGTCGTGCCCCAGACGTACGCGCAGGTTGCCGAGGGCGTCGTTGACCACCGCCGCCTTGTCGGCGCCGAAGAACAGCAAGTCACCATCCACTGGCGCGCAACGCTCGATAATGGCATCGATCACGGCATCGGGCAGGAACTTGAGAATCGGCGACTGCAGACCCTCGCGGCCGGAGGCCAGTGCGTTGACTTTAATGTAGGCCAGCCCCTTGGCGCCGAAGCGTGCTACATAGGCGGTGTAATCGTCGATCTCCTTACGCGACAGCGACCCACCACCGGGCAGCCGTAGTACCGCCACACGCCCGGCCGGATCGATGGCTGGCGCGGAAAACACCTTGAATTCGACCTCGCGCATCAAATCAGTGACATCGACCAGCTCCAGCGGGATGCGCAAATCGGGCTTGTCCGAGCCGAAACGGTGCATCGCCTCGGCGTAGGTCATGCGTGGAAAGGGCTCGGGCAGCGCCACTTCGAGTACCTGCGCGAACAGCTCGCGCACCATACCCTCCATCAGCGACATGACATCGTCCTCTTCCAGGAATGAGGTCTCGATGTCGAGCTGGGTGAATTCTGGCTGACGGTCGGCGCGCAGATCCTCGTCGCGGAAGCAACGCACGATTTGGTAGTAGCGATCGAGCCCGCTCATCATCAGCAGTTGTTTGAATAGCTGCGGCGACTGCGGCAGCGCGAAGAAGCTGCCGTTGTGCGTGCGGCTCGGCACCAGGTAATCGCGTGCGCCCTCAGGGGTCGCCTTGGTCAGCATCGGGGTCTCGACGTCGAGAAACTCCCGATCGTCCAGGAAGCGTCGCAGCGTCCGCGTAACCTGTGCGCGCAGCATCAAGCGCCGCTGCATCTCCGGACGGCGCAGGTCGATATAACGGTAGCGCAGCCGGGTTTCCTCGCCAACGTCATCTTCGTCCAACTGGAAGGGCGGCGTTTCAGCGGCGTTGAGTACCGTCAACTCCAGACCCAATAATTCGACCTGACCGGATGGAATGGATGGATTCTCGGTACCTTCTGGCCGCCGGCGTAACCGACCGCGCACCTGCAGCACATACTCGCTACGCACGCGCTCGGCCTGCGCGAAAACCTCCGGCAAGTCTGGATCGAAGACCACCTGCGCGAGCCCGCTACGGTCGCGCAAATCGATGAAGATCACCCCACCATGATCGCGACGACGATTGACCCAGCCGCACAACACCACTTCCTGATCGATCAGCGAAGTGTCCAAGGTCCCGCAGTAATGGCTACGCATGCTCACGTTCGGATGTCCCATCGGCAAAACAAAAAGCGCCGCCAGGCGGCGGCGCGGAGTCGCGCAATGTTAAGGCGAGACAGCAGGGCGCGCAACCGCAACGCCGACCGGCTCAAACCTCAGGGACTACCGTGCTTGTCGGGATTTCACGGGGCGCGACCACACCGAGGGACACAATTAGTTTGAGCGCCTCCTCCACCGTCATCGATAGTTCAATGACCTCCTCACGAGGCAACATCATGATGAAACCGGACGTGGGGTTCGGTGTGGTCGGCACAAAGACGGTAATCACCTCTGCCGCGGTCCGTTCCTGAATTTCACGGCTCGCATTACCCGTCTGGAAGGCAAGCGTCCAAATACCACGCCGCGGGTATTCGATCAGGAGCACCTTGCGGAAGGCCTCTCCATTGGCAGCAAACAAGGTTTCGGCGACCTGTTTGACTGCCGAGTAGATGCCGCGCACCAGCGGGATGCGCGCCAACAATGCCTCCCAGGCAGCCACCACCTTGCGACCGAACAAATTCGCGGCCAGCAGGCCAGTCAGCAGCACGATAGCGACCGTCATCACGAAGCCGAGACCGGGAATCGGATAACCGAGCAGCGCCTCTGGGCGCCACTGCAGCGGCAACAGCAGCAGCGTCCGATCCATGAAGCCCATCAGGACATCGATGACCGTGACCGTAATCACCAAAGGCACCCAGATCAGCAATCCGGCAATCAGATAGCGGCGCAGCCAGGTGGCCATGTCTAGATGTCCTCGGTTGTCTGGCCTCCGCTCAGGCGGATGCGACGGGTTTGGTGTCGGATGATTTCGTGTCGGACGATTTGGCAGCCGGTTTGGCAGCGGGCTCGCCCGCAATGTTGCGCTTATTGTCCTTTTTGAAGTCAGTTTCGTACCAGCCACCGCCGGCCAATCGGAAACCCGCCGCGGAAATCTGTTTCTTGAGCGCGGGCTTGCCGCAAACTGGGCATTCCAGCAGTGGCGCGTCACTCATGCGCTGGATCGATTCCAGCTCGTGTCCGCAGGCTTCGCATCGGTATTCGTAGATCGGCATTTTCAAATACTCCCAAACTAAGCCAATATTGAGGGGGATTATATGGGGACGATTTCGAGAAAAACCAGCCCGCAGCCGCCCCGACGGGCACCCGTTAACATGACCTCAGGAGAAATCGACATGGCGGACAAAGTTGTCATCATGCTGCTCACCCTCAGCCCCGACCAGCCAGGCACATTGGGGACGCCATTCTTTCAAGCTGCCGTGGCGGCAGCGATGGATCTGGAGGTCGAAATTTATTTCGCGGCACGCACGACCCGATTACTGATCCAGGGCGAGGCCGCAGACCTCTATCCCGGTAGCGCTCATGAAAAATCGGTTTACGACTTCATGCAAGATGCCCACGAGGCCGGTGCCAAGTTCTATGCCTGTGCGGCGGCGATGAGTGAACACGGACTCAACGCGGACAACATCATCCCCGAGTTCGACGGCGCACGCGGGGGCGGCGCCTTCATCGGCGAGATCGTTGAGGATGGCGTCGCGGTACTGACCTACTGATCGCCATGTCCAATCCACGCAGCATCCTGATCACCGGCTGCTCCAGCGGCATCGGACTCCATGCCGCACTGGCCCTTCACCGCCGTGGTTGGCGGGTATTCGCCAGCGCCCGCCACGAAGCCGATGTCACCGGCCTGCGCGAGCAGGGGCTGCCTGATGCACTCAGACTCGACCTCGCCGATAGTGCGTGTATAGAGGAGGCCGTGGAAGCCGTGCTTACCGCCACCGGCGGCCACCTGGATGCGCTCTTCAACAATGGTGCCTACGGACAGCCCGGCGCGGTGGAGGATTTAAGCCGGGCGGTGCTGCGCGAACAGCTCGAGATCAATCTCCTTGGCTGGCTAGAGCTGACCAACCGGGTGTTGCCCGTAATGCGCCGGCAGGGACACGGACGCATCGTCAATAACAGCTCGATACTGGGCCTGATCGCCTTGCCCTTCCGCGGCGCCTACGTCACCAGCAAATTTGCCCTGGAAGGCCTGAGCGACACCCTCCGCCTGGAGCTGCGTGGCAGCGGTATTCACGTCAGTCTCATCGAGCCAGGCCCGATCACCAGTCGCTTCCGCGCCAACGCCTACCTGGCATTCAAACGCCACATCGACCGCGAACACAGCCCGTTCACCGAAGCCTATGCAGGCGCAGAACGGCGCCTTGCCAAGCCGGATACCGCCAGGGCAGCGTTCGAGCTGGGGCCCGAGGCCGTATTCAAGGCGCTGCTGCATGCGCTGGACGCTACGCGCCCACGCCCACGCTATTACGTCACCTTCCCGACCCGGCTGTTCGGCATGCTGCGCCGATTGCTACCGACAACAGCCCTCGACTGGTTGCTCACCCGCGTTTCACGGGGTGAGAATACCTAGCCCTATTGGCGCCGATATGGGCTGAAGTCGAAGCGACCGGCAATCATGTCATCCCACAGATCCGATTGTAGGATGGCCATCAGTTTATAGAGACGACGTAGCTCGTCGTCTTCCATGAAGGCTTGGTTCGGTGCGGATTTGAGCGCCTCCGTCAACAAGGCGACCTGATCCCGGGACAGCCCCAGGATCTCAAGTCCGTCATCCCCCATCTCGATCTTCATAAACAATCCTTATTAAATGTGCGACAGCGCGGCGGCTTGTCGTTAGCAGACGACAGCTTGGCGCCATTCCAACAGAAAAGATAATTAATCAAACCATTTACCGCACCTGCACGCGGCCCTAATATCCCCGTCGCCCCTCAGTTACGAGGGAAGTGTATCTTCAGGAGACAACTCGATGAAAAAGTACGTTATTGCTCTGTCCGTGCTGGGCGCACTGACCCTCAGTCTCCCGGCCATGGCCGACAACGCCATGCCCGCTGCGCCGGCACATGAGGCCGCCAAGCCGATGATGCCCACCAAGCCCGCCCACAAGCCGGCCATGAAGCATGTCATGCATGCCAGCATGATGGTGAAGGAAGCCCAGGAAGCCCTGAACAAGCATGGCGCCATGCTCAAGGCCGACGGCATGATGGGTCCGAAAACCCATGCCGCGATCCGCAGCTTCCAGAAGGCCAATGGCCTGAAGGCGACCGGACACCTGAGCAAAATGACGATGGAAAAGCTCGAAGCCAAGTAAGCTTCGGACATCCAGGCTAAACCAGCCCCGTGGGACCCATGGTCCCACGGGGCTTTTTTATGTCGCAGACGTCGATGCCGCCTCACGGCTGAATACCAGCCCGGTCTGATCGCTGTCGATCCGCACCACGTCCCCCGGACCAAAACTGCCCGAGAGTATCTGTTGCGCCAATGGATTCTCAACCTCCTGCTGGATCGCTCGCTTGAGCGGGCGCGCACCGTACACCGGGTCGAAACCCGCCTCGCCCAAACGATCCAATGCAGCCTCACTGACCTCTAACTGCATGTCGCGCTCCGCCAGACGCACCCGCAAAAATTCGAGCTGGATGCCGGTGATCTCTCGGATCTGCTCGCGGTCGAGCGGATGAAAAACCACCACCTCGTCGATGCGATTGATGAATTCAGGGCGAAAATGTCCACCCACGACCTCCATCACCGCTGCCTTCATCGCCTCGTAATTCGCCTCACCAGCCATCCGCTGGATTGCATCCGAACCCAGATTAGAGGTCATCACCACCACCGTATTGCGAAAATCCACGGTACGTCCATGACCATCGGTCAATCGGCCATCATCCAGCACCTGTAACAGAACGTTGAAGACATCTGAATGCGCCTTTTCCACTTCGTCGAGCAAGATCACCGAATAGGGCTTACGGCGCACGGCCTCGGTCAGATACCCCCCTTCTTCGTAGCCGACATATCCAGGCGGGGCACCGATCAATCGAGCAACCGAATGTTTCTCCATGAATTCCGACATGTCGATACGAACCATGGCTTCCTCGGTGTCGAAAAGGAAGGACGCCAGCGCCTTGGTCAGCTCGGTCTTGCCCACACCGGTCGGCCCCAGGAACAAGAATGACCCGTTCGGGCGATTCGGATCGGACAGACCCGCCCGCGAACGGCGGATCGCATTGGATACCGCCGTCACCGCTTCGGCCTGCCCCACCACGCGTGCCGCAAGCTCATCCTCCATACGCAGCAGTTTTTCCTTCTCGCCCTCAAGCATTTTGGTCACCGGGATCCCGGTCCAGCGCGACACCACCTCGGCGATCTCCTCCTCGCCGACCTTGTTGCGCAACAGCTTCATCTCCTGCATTTCAGCCTGAGAGGCCATATCCAGCTGATGCTCCAGCTCTGGGATACGGCCGTATTGCAGCTCTGACATGCGCGCCAGATCGCCGGCACGGCGAGCCGTTTCCAGCTCCGTACGTACGCGGTCCAGCTCCTCCTTGATATGCGTCGTACCCTGTACCGCAGCCTTTTCGGACTTCCAGATCTCATCCAGATCCGAATACTCGCGCTCGAGCTTCTCAATCTGATCTTCAAGATCCGCCAGTCGCTTGCGCGAGGCCTCGTCGGATTCCTTCTTCAACGCCTCGCGTTCGATTTTGAGCTGAATCAACCGACGCTCCAGGCGGTCCATCTCCTCCGGCTTGGAATCGATCTCCATACGGATCCGGCTGGCGGCCTCATCGATCAGATCGATGGCCTTGTCAGGCAACTGACGATCAGCGATGTAGCGGTGCGAAAGCGTTGCTGCAGCGACGATGGCCGGGTCGGTGATCTCGACGCCGTGGTGAACCTCGTAGCGTTCCTTGAGACCGCGCAAGATAGCAATGGTGTCCTCCACGCTCGGCTCGTTGACCAACACCTTTTGAAAACGCCGCTCCAGCGCGGCATCTTTTTCGAGGTACTGCCGGTATTCGTCAAGCGTGGTGGCGCCGATGCAGTGCAGCTCGCCCCGCGCCAGCGCTGGCTTGAGCATATTGCCAGCGTCCATCGCGCCCTCGGCCTTGCCGGCGCCGACCATGGTATGGATCTCGTCGATAAACAGGATGACGTTGCCTTCGGCCTTGGCGATATCATTGAGCACAGCCTTGAGCCGTTCCTCGAAGTCGCCGCGGAATTTGGCGCCCGCCAGCAGTGAACCCATGTCGAGAGACAGGACGCGCTTGCGTTTGAGTCCCTCGGGCACCTCTCCATTGATGATGCGCTGCGCCAATCCTTCGACGATGGCCGTCTTGCCGACGCCCGGCGCGCCGATGAGCACAGGATTATTCTTGGTGCGTCGTTGCAGCACCTGAATCGCACGGCGGATTTCATCATCACGCCCGATCACCGGATCAAGCTTGCTCTGTTCGGCTCGCTCGGTCAGGTCAATGGTGTATTTCTCCAGCGCCTGACGCTGCTCTTCTGCGTTCGGGTCTTCGATCTTCGCTCCTCCACGTAAAGACTCGACCGCTTGTTCGACCGCGCCATGCGAGCCGCCACACTGGGTCATCAGATCCTGCAGGTGCCCCTTGACCTCCAGCGCCGCCAGCGCGAACAATTCGGACGAAATATAAGAATCCTGACGGCGCTGCGCCAGCTTGTCGGTTACGTTCAAAAGTTTGACCAGATCGTTGGACAGGTGCACCTCCCCGGCACTCCCTTCGACGACAGGCAGGGCATCGAGGGCCTCGTCCAAACGGGCACGAAGCTGGTTCACATTGATGCCCGACTGGGTCAGCAAAGGCCGTACCGTACCGCCTTCCTGATCCAGCAGCGCGCGCATCAGATGCAACGGCTCGATGAACTGGTGATCCCGTCCCACAGCCAGCGATTGCGCGTCGGCCAGCGCCATCTGGAATTTGCTGGTCAGCTTATCCATGCGCATGTCGAATTCCCCTCTCGATTAATCGGTTAATGCACTAAGGGATGCGGCCGGCAGCGGCGTTTTTCAACCGCTGACGACGGGATGTCACATCCACATACCCCCATGTTATGTTTGCCGAGCCTTCAAAGGGGACACGCGATGCACGAAATCCGGAAGCTCAACATGGCACACGGCGTCGAATGGGTCACGGCGGGCTGGAACATCTTCCGCCGCGAGCCTGGCATGCTGGTCATGCTCTTCCTGATATTCATCGTCATGATGTTTCTGATCGGATTGATCCCGATCGTCGGCCAGCTGATCGCCCTGCTGGTGACCCCGAGCTTGAGCGGCGGGCTGCTGCTGGCCATCGAAACCACCGCGCGTGGACAGCCACCCACCTTCGGACAACTCTTCGCAGCCTTCAACGAGCCTACGCTGCGGAGTCGCATGCTCACGCTCGGCCTGTGGACACTGATCGTGAATGTGATCGTAATGGCCATTGCCATGCTGATCGGCGGCAGCTTCATCATGAGCCTGATGGGATTCGGCGCCATGGGTGCAGGACATATGGGGGGGGCTGCACTGGCGGGCGCCGGAGCGGGCGTCGGCCTGTTCGCGCTGCTGCTGGCCCTGCTCTTGGCTGTGGTCTATGCCGCCGCCCTGCTTTTCGCCACACCGCTGGTCATGTTGGCAGGCATGGAGCCAGTGGCGGCACTCAAGCTCAGCCTTGCCGCCAATCTGCGTAACCTAGGCGCCTGGCTGATCTTCAGCCTCATCTACCTCGCACTGGTCATCATCGCCATGATTCCTTTTGGGCTGGGCCTTCTGATCGTCGGGCCGATGGGCATCGCCTCCGCTTACTGCGCCTATCTCGACACCTTCACCGGCATCCCCGGCGGCGCCGATTCACCGGGAAGCCTGCTGCCGCCGAGACGCAGCGCGGGCTAGGCGACACGCATCATCAGCGTTTGCGTCGAAACACGTCCGCACGGCGGTTCACGACCCGATCGAGGAACACGCGACCATTGAGGTGATCAATCTCATGCTGCACAACACGCGCCTCGAAATCTTCCATGTCGTACTCATGTATGCCACCCGCCGGGTCTAGGGCGCGTAGGCGAATGTGCTCGGCGCGCGGCACATTGCCCGTGTAATCGGGTACCGAAAGACAACCTTCCCGTCCCAACGCATAACCCTCCCGCGAGAGGATTTCCGGGTTGATCAGCACCAAATGGCCGTGATGGGGCACGGGCTTGCGTGTCCGCGAACAATCCACGATGACAATGCGACGATGATAACCAACCTGAGGCGCCGCGATCCCCACCGCCGACGGACCGGCCTGCCGAGTCGCCTCGAGATCCCCGATGAAGGCCCGTAATGCCGCGTCAAAAAGCACCACTTCCTCCGAAACCTGGCGCAGGCGTTCATCCGGCCAATGCAAAACCTCCAGAACAGCCACTGCTACCCCACCAGCGTCTCAATACCCTCGACACGCACGTCGATGCCCTGTACGCGCAGCGGTGCAAGTGCCGCCTCGACCGCCTCGACGCCATCAGCCGCCACGCCTTCGATCTGCATCACATAAATCGGCGCGGCGTGCAGCCCGGCAACATCCGAATCGAGGGTAAAAATATCGAAGCCGATACCGGCCAACACCTCGGTCACTTCAGCCACGATACCCACCCGATCGGCACCGTGGACGTGCACACGCACCTCAGGCACCCGATGTTGGTGCAGATCACCCGTCATAGGGTCGATATGGATATGCAGCGCCAGCGACTCACCGACCGACGCCAAATCTTCACGCAAGGCGTCAATCGCAAAATCGCCGCGCACCATCAACATCATGGTAAAGCTACCACCGAGCCTGAGCATCGAGGCCTCGCCCAGATGCGCACCGGCCTGGACCAATTCGCGCGACAAACGCGCGACGATCCCGGGGCGGTCTTCACCGACCACCGTCAACATCAGCCATTCATTCATCGCTTTTATCCATGCTCGAAGGGTTGCAGACGCCCCCAGACCACCATCGCAACACCAGCCACTCTATATGCACGCATGTCCGGCACCACGCCTCTCAACGCATGTGCCAGCTGTTCCGCCTGTCGATTCTCGATCATCAAGGCTCGTGCCGCAGCTGCGATGCGCAACAATTCTACGTGCGTCCAAGGGCCCGCCGGCACGTAGCGGCAATCCCAGCCCGTCCGGAAGCTAATCAAGCCCGGGCGCGCAACCAGCACGATACCGCTAACCGGCACCGACTTTACCGGTCGTAGGTTTGTGTATATACCTAGCGGGCTCATTTGCCACTGCGGCGTTCCCAGCGCACGCCAGTTCTGCCAAGCGTCCGCTCGCATTTGCCAACTGGTCAACCCCGCGAGTCCAAGCATCCCCGCGAATGGCAGTACCAACACCACCCGCTGCCAAATCACTGGTGTACCTCGCCATACGACCATGGCCCAGGCTGATACTGCCAACAGTATCATTGGGGCTGCCGGACTGACGATACGGGTTCCCCAGTCGAAACCCTTCCAGGCACGCAACAACACGATCCCCAGGAGGTAAGCCAGCGCCATAGCACTTGCCATCCAGGCAAGCCATTGAGTCCCGCCATCAGGGTCTGAATTCGTTTTTTCCGGTAGCCGTCCGCGATCCACGAGATAGACCACCGTGGTCAGCACAAGTGCCAATACACACACAACCAAAGCCGCCCGGGTCTCGGGATCATTCCCGAATATCCAGCCGGTGTAGAACACCACGGACGATAGGAGCATCAGCAGGGTCATGTGCGACGCCCCTCGCACACCGCCCGACAAATGCCCAGTCACGATCAGATTGTGCAGTAACAGCGGAGCCAGAAAAATCAAAGCAACACAGGGGGTGGCCGCAATCAGAAACCAACGTCTACGCCACGGCAGAGGCGCGCGCAACAAAGTCAGCATCAGCCCCGGGATAAAAACCAATGCCGCATAGCGCGCATAGACAGCCAGTGTGACGGCCAACACGGCCAGCAACCAATACATCACGATACGGCGCATTTCTTGCGGTCCGCCGGCGGCTAACTCAGACAATGCCAGCAGTGCCGCGAACAACCAGAACATGGCCAGTGGCTCGCTCCAGACGTAACTCGCATCCACGAGCAGCGGCCACGTCAGGCTCACGACCAATGCCGATACGACCGCCACCGGAGATGGAAAGCGACCGAGCCGAACCAGTAACCCATAAGCAAATCCGGCCAGCCCGGCGATCAGTCCCGCTTGAATCAGCAACGGCGGAAGACCTGTACTCAGGAGCAGCGGATACAGGGGGGGCCATACGGTATATGCCACATAGCGCGGATCGAACAGGGCAAAATTGAACAAATCCAGACCATGACCATCCATGAAGTCATGTGCCGCACGCAGATAATTGACGGAGTCCGGCGTTATCGCCAACTGGCCATTCGGTGGCAACCCCAGGATTGCCCAGCCGGCCAGCCCCATCACCACCAGCAATCCAGCCAACACCCGCGCAATACGCATGCTCGATCTCGTAGACGACTCTCTCAAAGCAGCCTGCCGCATCATGCGGCGCGCCATGGCGGCGTCAACGCACCAACCAGATCAGACTGGCCATGCGTCCGGTTACGCCGTCTCGGCGATAAGAGTAAAAACGGGAGGGATCCGTGTGAGTACAATAGTGTCCACCGTATACCACCGTAACCCCGGCAAGCGCCAGTCTGAAACGCGCCAAGACGTACAGATCCGCCAGCCAACGCCCTTGCGGCGACGGGGTGAATGCTGAAGTCATCTGTGGGTCCTGATCCAAGAATCGCTCGCGCACCTCATCGCCGACCTCGAAGGCACGCGGACCGATTGCGGGCCCTAGCCAGGCCATCAGCTCCGCCGGCGGGGCTGCCAGCGCACTCACGGTCGATTCCAATACGCCATCCGCGAGCCCACGCCAACCGGCATGCGCAACGCCCACACGCGTTCCGGCGCGGTCGCAGAACAATACCGGCAGACAATCGGCGGTCAGCACGGCGCAGACAATTCCCGGATTCGTGGTTACCGCAGCATCTGCCTCGATACCGGGGGCACTGTCCGCCGCCAGCGTCGCGACATCATGGCCGTGCACCTGAGAAAGCCATATTGGCTCGCTTGGCAAGCCCGCCGCAATCCGCAGACGCATCCGATTCTCGGCCACCACCGCTGGCGTGTCGCCAACGTGCACACCCAGATTAAGTCCGCTGTAAAAGCCCTCACTAATGCCGCCGACACGCGTCGTCGTCAAGGCTTGAACCTTTATCGGCGCCGGCCAATCCGGACGCAGCCAGCCGTCCGGCAGGGCATCAGTCATCCCGCAACCGAGCATGTACGCGCAGGGCGTCGATCAAGGTGAGCATATCCTCGGGAGGCTCCGCCTCCCAGGCCATTCCCTCACCGGTCGCCGGGTGTGTCAGAGCCAACCGGGTGGCGTGCAGCGCCTGGCGCCGAAAGCCGCGCATCGTCTCCGTCAGCGCCTCTCCCGCGCCAGGAGGCAGGCGCAGACGCCCACCATAAGCCGGGTCTCCAACGATGGGATGTCGTATATGCGACATGTGCACGCGAATCTGATGCGTCCGCCCGGTCTCCAAACTGACCCGTAACAGCGTATGCCCAATGAAACGCTCGACGAGGCGGTAGTGGCTGACGGCCGGCTTACCGCCCGGCACCACGCCCATGCGCTTGCGATCGCGCACGTGCCGCGCGATCGGCTCGTCCACCGTCCCGCCAGCAATCAGCTCCCCCTGAACCAGCGCCAGATATTCGCGGCTGACGTCATGCGCGGCCAGCGCGGTCACCAATACCTGATGCGCAGCAGGTGTCTTAGCAACGACCATCAGTCCACTCGTATCCTTGTCGAGACGATGCACGATGCCTGCACGCGGCTGAGTTGCCAGCGCCGGGCAATGATGCAGCAAGGCATTGAGCAGTGTGCCCTCGCGGTTACCCGCCGCGGGGTGTACCACGAGACCGGCCGGTTTGTTCAGCACCACCAAACTATCGTCCTCATAACGAATGTCCAGCGCGATGTCCTGCGCACGATCTTCGTGCATCACGGGCACCAGGGGCCTCACATGCACGGCCTCTCCACCGCTCACGCTATCTCGCGGGCGCGGCACTCGACCGTCCAAGGTGACGCGACCGGCTTCGATCCAGTCCTTGATCCGGGTACGGGAATAATCGGGCATGAGTTGGGCCAGTACCTGGTCCACCCGTCGACCGGCAAGCTCTACCGGGATGTTGAACTCTAGACTGGCATTTGGGGGCATACGTAGGGTATCGCGTCAGTTATACTCGGCGGCTATTATTCAGGCTTTTACCCAGGACTGCCATGCATATCTGGCGACACACCGCGCTTCTCGTTCTCTTCGCCGCCGCCCTTGCCGGTTGCGCCTCGACGCCCCTCGAAACCAAGCACTTGACCGCCGAGCAGTACTATAAGGCGGGAGCGCAGGCACTCAAGGACAGCAACTACACCCGTGCGCTAAACATGTTCGAAACCTTGCGCGGGCACTACCCCTTCGGCAGCTACGCCCGCCAGGCGCAGCTTGAGACCATTTACGTCTACTACAAGCAGAACGAGCCTAAATCCACGGTCGAGGCCGCGCAGCGCTATATCAAGGAAAATCCACTCTCGCCCGAAGTGGCCTATGCGTATTACATGCAGGGACTAGCCAATTTCGACGCCCATACCGGGATCATGAACCGTCTTTTCCCAGTCGACCCGGCACGCGTCGACGTCAAGCCGCTCAAGGAATCCTTCGCTGCGTTCAAGATACTGGTGGAAAAATATCCGCACAGTACTTATGCCCCTGACGCGCGGCGCCGCATGCTTTTTCTACGCGACGAGCTGGCGCAGCACGAACTTTATGTGGCCGGCTATTATATGAAGCGTGGCGCCTACATCGCCGCCATCAACCGCTGCAAGCAGCTATTGCAGGAATATCCCGGAGCATCCGACACGCCACGCGCGCTCGAGATCATGATCAAGGGCTACGACAAGCTCGGGATGGCCGACCTGGCCGAGCAGACACGCAAGGTTCTGGCCCTCAATTCATCCGGAAGCGTCGTCAAGCACTGAATGGGAGGCGGTATGAGTGACTTCTTCACGACCATACGCCGCCGACACTCGGTCAGACACTATCAGGCCGACATGCCGGTCGAAGCGGAGAAACTGCACGCCATACTCGAAAGTGCGATCTCCGCGCCGTCGGCCGGTGATCTACAGGCCTATCAGATAGGCGTAATCGAGGATGCCGCACATCGCGCCGCTCTCGCGCAAATCACCGAACAGCAATTCATCTCCGAAGCGCCGGTATGCCTCGCTTTTTGCACCGACGCAGAACATTCCGCACTCACCTTCGGCGATCGTGGGCGGGATCTTTATGCGCTACAAGACGCAACCATCGCCGCTACCTACGCCCAGCTGGCGGCAGCGGCGGCCGGTCTTGCCTCCGCTTGGGTTGGTTACTTCGACGATGTCGAGGTAACCCGGTTACTCGATCTCCCGCCGAACCTGCGAGCGGTTGCCCTGCTGACGGTCGGCTATCCCGCAGAGCTGCCCGAGGCAACCACACGCCGACGCTTGGATGACATCATTTTCCATCCGTAGTTCGCAAGGCCGCGCCGTGGGGATCGATCTCACGCTAGATCGCGGCCTCACCTTCCTCGCCGGTGCGAATCCGAATGATTCGCTCGACGGGCGTCACAAACAACTTGCCATCACCGATCTTGCCCGTATGCGCGGCGCTTACGATCGCATCGATACTGGCATCTAGTTGATCATCACCCACGACGACCTCCAATTTGATCTTGGGCAGGAAATCGACCACGTATTCCGCGCCCCTATAGAGCTCGGTGTGTCCTTTCTGCCGACCGAAGCCCTTCACTTCGGTCACGGTGATGCCCGCGATACCGATCTCCATCAGCGCGGCACGCACTTCGTCCAGCTTGAACGGCTTGATGATCGCTTCAACTTTCTTCATAGGGTCTACTCCTTGAGTCCATTGTGTGCGCGGGGATCAGGTCCATCGTCCGTCAACGGATCGCTCGCCCGTATCCAGAGGTGATCGGATAACGTCGATCCTTGCCGAAGGCGCGCGGGGAGATACGCACGCCCGGTGGCGCCTGCCGCCGTTTGTATTCATTATGTAACACCAGTCCAACCACGCGCTCGACCACCTCGCGGTCGTATCCGGCCGTCACGATCTCGCTGATCGACCAATCGCGCTCGACGAAATATTCAAGAATCGGATCCAGCACCTCATAGGGCGGCAACGAATCCGAATCCTTCTGATCTGGCGCAAGTTCTGCCGAGGGGGGGCGGGTCAACACACGCTCCGGGATCACCGATTGCTCGCGATTACGCCAGTGCGCCAATCGATAAACCAGGGTCTTGGGTACATCCTTGAGCGGTGCGAATCCCCCGGCCATATCGCCATACAAGGTTGCATAACCAACCGCCATTTCACTCTTGTTGCCAGTGGTCAATACCATACGCCCGGTCTTGTTGGAAATCGCCATCAAAATCACGCCTCGACAGCGTGCCTGGATGTTTTCCTCGGTGGCATCTGGTGGGCGTCCGGCGAGCAAGGGCTCCAACACGCCGAGAAAGGCCTGAAAGGGCCGCTCAATCGGTATTTCAAGCGCCTGAACACCCAGGTTGGCGCATTGAATACGTGCATCTTCCAGACTCATCGGCGCCGTATAACGCGATGGCATCATCACGGCGAGTACGTCCTCTGCGCCCAGGGCATCGACGGCAATGGCCAGCGTCAGCGCTGAATCGATACCACCGGACAGGCCGATCACCGCACCAGGGAAGCCGTTTTTGCGGACATAATCGCGCACCCCCAGCACCAGCGCCCGATACGCATCCGCCTCCCGATCCTCCAGCGACGCCAGTTCGGTCACTTCGCCTCCTCCTGCATGCGGCACGAGGTACAACCCAGTTTCAAAGGAAGGCGCGCGCAAGATCAGCGCACCCGAACCGTCGAGGGCGAGCGATTGACCGTCAAATAGTAATTCGTCCTGCCCGCCCACCTGGTTCACGTAAATCAACGGCAAGCCGGTTTCCGCCACGCGCATGCGCAAGGTTTCGAGCCGCTCTGAGTACTTGCTCGCGTGAAAGGGAGAGGCATTGATGTTGACCAATAATTCGGCGCCCGCGTCACACGTCGAACGTGCAGGCTCTGGGTACCAGATATCCTCGCAGACGGTCAGACCCACCGATATCCCAGCGACGGAGACGACACAGGGTTGCGTACCTTCGACGAAATACCGTTTCTCATCGAATACGCTGTAATTGGGCAGGCAACGCTTCGCGTAACGTGCGATCTCCCGACCGTTACCCAGCACCACCGCGCCATTGCGCAATCCGACGTCGTCCCGGTAGGGCGCGCCGATCACGATATGACAATCATCGATCAGCGGGGCTATCGCCGCCAGCGCCGCCTC
Organism: Acidihalobacter yilgarnensis; assembly: GCF_001753245.1. Classification (NCBI taxonomy): domain Bacteria; kingdom Pseudomonadati; phylum Pseudomonadota; class Gammaproteobacteria; order Chromatiales; family Ectothiorhodospiraceae; genus Acidihalobacter; species Acidihalobacter yilgarnensis. The sequence goes on from NZ_CP017415.1 coordinate 2,971,458, forward strand.
GACCTGCCCCAGCAACGAGGCGCGCAGCAGCAGATCCTCGGGTGGATAACCCGTCAGCGCCAGCTCTGGAAAGAGAATCAGCTGGGCATCCATGCGCTCACGCGCCAGGCGGACCTGTTCGAGGATCATGCGCGCATTACCCTCCACATCCCCGACCAGCGGATTACACTGGGCGAGCACAATCCGCAGTGCTGTGCTCATGTCCGGTCGACTAGCAGTTCGTGCATCCGCCTGCCCATGGCATCGGGGGAATGCACGATGGCGACGCCAGCGGCCTCGAGTACGGAAAATTTCTGAGCAGCGGTGCCGCGCCCACCGGAAATGATCGCGCCCGCATGCCCCATGCGCTTCCCGGGAGGGGCCGTGACACCAGCAATATAGGCCACGACCGGCTTGCTGACCTGGGCCTGGATGTAAGCCGCAGCCTCCTCCTCGGCCTGGCCGCCGATTTCGCCGACCAGGATCACCCCCTCAGTCTGGGAGTCTTCATTGAATAGCTTAAGGCAGTCGACGAAATCCAGACCCTGAATGGGATCTCCGCCAATGCCAATGCAGGTGGATTGCCCCAGTCCCACGCGCGTAGTCTGGTGCACCGCTTCGTAGGTCAGAGTCCCGGAACGAGACACAATGCCGACGCGGCCCGGCATGTGGATGCTTCCCGGCATAATGCCGATTTTGCAGCCACCCGGAGTGATGATGCCAGGACAGTTAGGCCCGATCAGGCGGGCTTCCGGGTAATCGACGAGTGCGGCGCGCACACGCAACATGTCGATCACCGGGATGCCTTCCGTGATGCACACGATGACCCGGACGCCCGCATCGGCTGCCTCTAGGATGGCATCTGCCGCATAAGCCGCCGGGACGTAGATCATGCTGGCCCCTGCCCCGGTTTGTCTCACGGCATCGTGAACGGTATTGAATACGGGAAGGCCGAGATGCGTCTGCCCGCCCTTGCCCGGCGTCACCCCGCCGACCAACTGCGTTCCATAGGCCAAGGCCTGCTCGGAATGAAAAGTACCTTGTTTGCCGGTAAATCCCTGGCAGATGACGCGCGTAGATGCATCGACGAGTACGCTCATGTCTCATCTCCCGCGGCCGAAACCACTTGGGTGGCCGCCTCGGCCAAGTCTGCCGCGGGCAGCACATTCAATCCGGATTCGGCCAGTATTGCGCGTCCACGCTCGGCATTCGTCCCCTCGAGTCGCACCACCACCGGTACGTCGACGGCCACCTCGCGGATGGCTTGCACGATGCCTTCCGCAATCAGATCGCAACGCACGATCCCACCGAAAATATTGACCAGCACGGCGCGGATATGCTCGCCGGACAGGATCAGCTTGAAAGCCTCAGCCACCCGTTCGGCCGTGGCCGCACCGCCGACATCCAGAAAATTCGCCGGCCGGCCGCCGCTGAGTTTGATGAGATCCATGGTCGCCATGGCCAGTCCGGCGCCGTTGACCATGCAGCCGATATCTCCGTCGAGGCGGATATAATTCAGCCCATGTCCACGAGCGAACGTCTCGGCGGGGTCCGTCTGTGTCTCATCGTCCAGCGCCGCCAGACGCTGCTGGCGATAGAGGGCGTTATCGTCCAGATTGATCTTGGCATCCAGGGTCAGCAGATCGCCTCCGCCGGTCACGACCAGCGGATTAATCTCGATCAGCGAGGCGTCCGTATCCATGAAGAGACGATAAAGGCGTGTCAGCAGAGCGCTGAACTGGCCAACCTGAGGTGCCGTCAGCCCCAATGAGAAGCCGAGCCGACGCCCCTGCCAGGGCTGCAGACCCACGACCGGATGCGCATGGGTAGTCAATATCAGGTCAGGGGTTTCAACGGCGACGCGTTCGATGTCCATCCCGCCTGCGGTCGATGCCACCACGGCCACGCGGTGATGGCATCGATCCACGAGCAGGCTGAGATATAGCTCACGCTGAATATCGGTCAGCGCCTCGATCAGCACCGATGAAACCGGCAGGCCATCCGGCCCGGTCTGCCCGGTGATGAGGCGCCTGCCGAGCATGGAACCGACCGTCTCGCGCAAAGACTTCTGCCCCACGACCCGCTGCACGCCACCAGCCTTCCCCCTGCCGCCCGCATGCACCTGAGCCTTGGCGACCCAGGCGCCGCCTCCCAGGGTTTCGACCGCCTCGGCGACCGCCCCAACACTCTCGACCCGGAAGCCCCGCGGTACAGGGATCCCATAATGGGCGAAGAGCTCCTTGGCCTGATATTCGTGCAGGTGCATGGGCGAGTGATTTATCCTTAAGACCAGTTAGGCTGGCCGCATCTACGACCGGGCTCGCGGCGCGAGCAGGCGGCCGTTCACGACCGTGCTTTATTGTGCGGGAAAAACGCGGGGGAGCAAAGCCACCCCGGATGACAGAGGGCATCATGTCTCGATTGCTGTTCCTGCTCGCACTGGCCGCCGTCGCCTACTATTTTTACCGCAGCTTCGTGAAGCGCTTGCCGAAACAGCCCACGCGCCCCCCCATGCGCAAGCTGGACACGGTGCGTTGCGAACGCTGTGGCGTCCATCTGCCCGCCGACGAAGCGGTCGCATACCACGATCGTCACTACTGCTCTGTCGAGCACCTCGAGGACGATCGGTCGGGAAATCGTTGAAGCATGCCCAAAATTGAGCGTACCGGCGAGGAACGCCAGAGCTGGCAGCCCCTGCGGCTTTTCAATCTCTACCGCTTGTTCGTCGCCGCCCTATTTCTAGCCTTATGGCGCTTCGGGCTCGCGCCACAGTCACTAGGGCATCTATCACCTGGGCTGTTTTTCATCACGCTGCTCGTCTACCTCGGCCTGGGCCTAATCGCACTGGTCACGGCACGCCTACGCTGGCCCTCGTTCCAATTGCAGGCCAACCTGCTGGCCACTGGCGATGTACTCGCGGTCACACTGCTCGCCCATAGCAGCGGAGGGGTTACCAGTGGCGTCGAGGTATTGTTGATACCGGCCATCGGCGCCGCCGGACTCCTGCTCTCCGAACTGAGCGCGCTGTTCGCTGCCGCCGCCGCTTCCCTGCTCCTGCTGTTCGATCAAATCTATCTGCACCTGAGCGGCCTGCAGGAGCAAACCGCCTATACCCAAATCCGCCTCATCAACGACGCAGCCTGGCAGCTCATGGGGCATGTCAGCGGCGCTCACCTCGACGCGCTGGAACGCCTCTCGCCCGCCCTCTTTACCCTGTTCCGGCAATGGCAAAGCAACCCCGACGCACTGCATCGCACGCTTGCCCTACCGGGACAAGGGTTGGAGCTGCGCATCCGATTCACCCCGCTCGGCCTCGACCGGCAAGCCACCCTGATCATGCTTGAGGATCAGGCCGAACTCGCCGCGCAGGTACAATCGGCCAAACTGGCATCCTTGGGACGCCTGGCCGCCAGCATCGCCCACGAGATACGCAATCCCTTATCCGCCATCAGCCATGCCGCGCAATTATTGCGTGAATCACCGTCACTCAACGCCCAGGACACCCGCCTGGTAGAAATCATCCGCACCCAGGGCGCACGCATGGATGCCATCGTGGACGACGTACTACGGCTGTCGCGCAAGGACCCGCCGCGCACACGCCCCCTCGACCTGAAAATATGGCTGCAGACACAGGCCAGCGAGGTTCGCACCCGCCTAGGTGAAGACGGTGCCGAGCTTCGTCTGCACCTTGACGACACCAATCTTGTGGCGATCTGCGACGAGGGACACTTGGCGCAAATTTTCTGGAGTTTGTGTGAGAACGCCAGCCGCTATGGCCGCCGCAAGAGCGACGGCAGACTGCTATTGACCTTCGCGGCCCACCGTCCACCGGGCGCCCAACAGATACGCATGGACGTCATCGACCAAGGTAGTGGCGTGCCGCCCGAAGTGATTGCCCACCTCTTCGAGCCTTTTTTCACGACCTCTGCCTCCGGAACCGGGCTCGGCCTGTATATCGCGAGCGAGCTATGTGCCCTGAATGGCGGCCACCTCGAGTACATTCCCGTGCCCAGTGGCGGCAGTTGCTTCCGCTGCTTCCTGCCAGCAGTGCGACGCTCGGCGGCAAGTGCATGACGGCGCGCCAGCCTCCATCGGGATGCGGCATTACGACATGCACGTTATATTGATGTCATGATGAAGTACGTACCCTGCAACCCACAGATGCGCCGCTGGACATGAGCACCCAGCACGTTCTAATCGTCGACGACGAACCGGATATCCGTGAGCTTCTGGAAATCACCCTGGGGCGCATGGGTCTTGAAACCCACGCCGCCGGCGACCTCCGCGAAGCCGGCAATCTACTCCGCGACGCGCGCTTTGATCTTTGCCTCACCGACCTGCGACTGCCCGATGGCTCTGGCATACAGCTCGTCGATTATATCCAGCAACATCACCCCGAACTGCCCGTTGCCGTCATCAGTGCGCACGGCACCATGGAAACGGCCATCGCGGCACTCAAGGCGGGGGCCTTCGATTTTGTAGCCAAGCCTGTCGATCTCGAACGACTACGCGCGCTGGTCGGCAGCGCGCTCAAGCTCAACCAGGAAAATTCGCCACAACAACCCGACCGGCGGCGACAACCCTTGCTCGGCAATTCACCGGCCATGCAGGGCATCCGCGACACGGTCGCCAAGCTGGCGCGCAGTCAGGCTCCGATCTACATCCATGGCGAATCCGGCACCGGCAAGGAACTCATCGCCCGTCAGATACACGACCAGGGACCGCGACGCACCGCGCCCTTCGTGCCCGTCAACTGTGGCGCCATCCCGCCAGAACTGATGGAGAGCGAATTCTTCGGTCATATCAAGGGCAGCTTCACCGGGGCAACCGTCGATAGACCCGGTCTGTTCCAGACGGCCCATGGCGGCACGCTGTTTCTTGATGAGGTCGCGGACCTCCCGCTGGCCATGCAGGTGAAGCTGTTGCGCGCAATCCAGGAACGGCGGATCAGGCCCGTCGGCGCCAACCAGGAAACACCGGTGGATGTGCGCATCCTCAGCGCCACCCATAAAAACCTCGCCGACGAGGTTGCCGCAAACCGATTCCGGCAAGACCTGTATTTCCGCCTCAACGTGATCGAACTGCAAGCACCGCCTCTGCGCGAACGCATCGAGGACCTCCCCTTACTGGCGACCCACCTCCTGGAACGTATCGCCTCGCGCTGGGGGCACCCCTCTCTCCGGCTTGCCGATGGTGCCCTGCACGCACTCGAGCAATATCCCTTTCCGGGCAATGTCCGCGAACTCGAGAACATACTCGAACGCGCAGCCACGCTATGCGAAGGCCAGACACTCTATGCCCGCGATCTGCGACTCTCCCCGCCCAACCCGGCAGGCAATGCCTCAACGACGTCGCCCCCGCCTCTCGCCGTTGGCGAAGCCGCACTGGATACCCAGCTCGCCAACCAACAGCGGGAAGTCATCCGCCGCGCGCTTGAACAGACCCGCTGGAACAAGACGCAGGCGGCTGAAGTGCTCGGGATCAGCTTCCGCCAGCTCCGCTACCGCCTGAAGAAACTGGGCATCGAGTGACGTTTTTTGTCACCTGATGACACAAATCGTCCGAAAATGACGCGACACACCCGCGATTTCGGCTGGTCGCGCCAGCATCACCAGCGCCGGGGCACTGGCACGATATCTGTATATACTCATCCAGGGCATCGATGTGGCCCATCCTCGCGGACCCCGCAGAACACAAGCCATCTGGAGATTTCAAAATGAAGAAGGTTCAACAGGGCTTCACACTGATCGAACTGATGATCGTGGTGGCCATCATCGGCATCCTGGCCGCCATCGCCATCCCGGCCTACCAGGACTACACCATTCGCGCCAAGGTCACCGACGGCATCAATCTGGCCGCTGCGGCCAAGACTGCGGTTTCCGCCACGTATGCCTCCAATGGGACATTCGGGGAGCCAATACCACTAATTTGTATTTTGGCCTTGCTCCTGCCGCCTCGATTTCAAGTAAATACACTCAGTCAGTATCAGTATTAAGCAACGCGATCACGATCACCTATAACGAACTCGGCAACTCTACCACGGGTGATCAGCTACAGCTTGTCGCGGTACCTGCGGGTGGCAGCATCAACTGGGTATGTATTTCTGGTGCCAATCCCACTGTAACAACTTCACAAGGAAGCATTACCAGCACTCTGACTAAGGCCTTGCCAGGCAAATATGCGCCTGCCAACTGCCGATTAGCGACCCAGTAAAACAAAAAAACAACAGGCAACGCTTGCGACCCACAAATCACTAAGGACAAACTAATGCAAGCTAAGCATAACTAAGCAAGCTTTTTATGCCTGAGTTGGCGCCCCGCCTTGTGCGGGGCATTTTTTTGCCTAGATTTCAATCATCCACATACAATTGCGGCCGCATGATGGCTCGGGATTTGCTTAACTAAGCGAGAACCCCCAGCGCCGACGAATACACATGAGCGAACAACGACAAAAAGGCTTCACCCTCATCGAACTGATGATCGTAGTGGCCATCATCGGCATTCTGGCCGCCATCGCCATTCCTGCTTACCAGGACTACACCATCCGCGCCAAGGTGACGGAGGGCCTCAATCTCGCCGGCGCGGCCAAATCGGCCATCTGGGACACCTACGGCAACCTCGGCACTTTCCCCACAGTCGGCGGCAACGCAAGCTATGGGCTCCCCGCGACGATTGCCGGCACCAACACCAGTAACGTCACCATCGGCTCGCAAGGCCTGATCACCATCACCTACAAAAACAATCTTGGCGGCGCAGCCAATGGCAAAACCCTGCTGTTGCAGCCTTGGACGCACGGCGGCGTGATCGAATGGATCTGCTACGCGGCAAACAAGCCCGCGCAAACACCCTTGAGCACCAACACAGCCACCCTGCCCGGAAAATACGCGCCTGCGATCTGCCGCTAGGCGTACATCCACGGACTCGCGCCCGCGCGAGTCCGTTACAATTCCCTCTTAACTCCTGCCCGAGGCACGCATGTCTGCGCGAACCCGCCTGCTCGTCTGGATCACCCTCATTCTCACCGCACTACTGACCGCCTTCATTTACTGGCCCGGTGTGCATGGCGGCTTCGTGCTGGATGACTACGGCAATATCGTCGACAACGCCTGGTTACACATCCATAACTTGCACCCGAACACGCTGCTTGCCGCCGCCTTTTCCTCGCACTCAGGCCCCCTCGACCGGCCGATCAGCATGCTGAGCTTCGCGCTGGACGAGTACTTCTGGGGGCCCGGACCTTATGCGATGAAGGCGACGAACATCGTCATCCACGCCCTCAATGGCTTCTTCTTGTTTGCCGTCGCCTCATTGATCCTCAAAGCCTATCGTCGCCGTTTCCGCCCCGATCTCGAGCCCGCACTGCTCGCGTGGACCGCCCTCGCCATCACCGCCGCCTGGCTGCTACTGCCGATCAATCTGACGGCGGTGCTCTACATCGTGCAACGCATGACTAGCTTGTCCGGCGGCTTCGTCATGATCGGCGTAGCACTATATCTGCACGGACGACTGCGCATGCTCGAAGGGCGGAAGGGCTTCTGGCTGATCCTCCTAGGAATGCTGGTGTTCGGCCCGCTCGCCGTATTGGCCAAGGAATCTGGTGCCAATTTGCCCATCTACACGTTGGCCCTGGAGTGGACGCTGTTCGGCTTCGCGCGCGCCAACGGCAAGCGCGATGCTCGCCTGTACGCGTTTTATCTGCTGGTGCTCGTACTGCCGGGCATATTCGGCATGCTCTGGTTGTGGCCCGGTATCCACGCGAGCTTCGAACACTCAGAACGCTTGTTCACGATGGACCAGCGCCTGCTCACCGAACCGCGCGTGGTACTGCTCTACATCGCCTGGTCGCTGGCGCCCAATCTCGGGGTACTCAGCCTCTACCATGACGACTTTCCCTTCTCCACCGGCCTGCTCTCGCCACCCACCACACTGCTCTCGATCATCGCGCTTGCGCTCATCCTCGCCCTCGCACTCTGGCAGCGACGCACGCGTCCGTTACTGAGTCTCGGCATCCTCTGGTTCCTGGGCGGCCAGTTGATGACCGCCACTATCTTCAACCTGGAACTCGTCTTCGAGCAGCGCAACTATCTACCCGACATCGGCCTGCTGCTAGCGCTATTCTCGATGACGCTGCTGGAACCGCCGGTTCAACGACTGGCGCTGCCGCGCCGAGTGCTGATCGTGGGTCTGATCGCGCTCTATGCCGGCATCACCGCGCTACGTGTGCACGAATGGGCCAACCCCATACGCTTCGCCGTGATTTCCGCAGCGGCGCACCCGAATTCACCGCGCGCGACCTATGGGCTTGGACGCACCTACGCCAATCTGGTCACCAATGCCCAATCGCCGATGCTGCCACTGGCCACACAGGCACTGGAGCGGGCCGCCGCCGTGCCGCATGCCAGCATTCTGCCGGCCTCAGCGCTGCTGATCCTGCATGCAAAACTCAAGCTCCCGCTCAAGCCTGCCTGGTGGCTGGATATCGAAGACACCCTCGCCCGCCGATCTGCCTCGGCACAGGACATCAACGGACTGACCGCCATGGTCAATTGCGCCATGGACGAAAGCTGCCAATTTCCGCGCACACAAATGATCCGCGTATTTCAGGCCGCCTTCGAAAAAAGCCCGAACAGCGCCAACATCATCACCATCTACAGCAACTATGCGCTCAATGTGTTGCACGACTATCCTCTAGCACTGAGCCTCATGCAGGTGGCCGTGAAGCTCGCACCGACGGTTTCCCAGTACTGGATCAACCTCGGACGACTCGACATCTACCTTGGCAATTTCAAGGCCGCAGAGGACGGCATCGTGCATCTGCAGTCTCTCAATCGACTCCATCATCTTGACGACGCCCTGAAGGATTTGCGCAATCGCCTTGCCGAGGCGCGCAAAATAGATGCCCGCGCCGCCGCCAAGGCCCGAACGCCAGCGACCAAAACGAACGAGACGACACCGCATGACTGAGCCCGCCATCAGCATCGTCCTACCTGCGCGCAACGAAGCAGACAATCTCAATGTATTATTGCCCGAGCTACGGCGCCTGCATCCGAACGCCGAAATTATCGTTGTTGACGACGGGTCGGCCGATGAAACCGCCGCGGTAGCCTCGACGCAGGGCGCTGATCGCGTCGTAAGACACCCCTATGCCATGGGCAACGGCGCGGCCATCAAGAGCGGCGCACGCGCAGCCACCGGCCACATCATCGTATTCATGGACGCAGACGGCCAACATCAGCCCAAGGACGTCTCGCAGCTACTCACACGCATCGGCCAGGGTTACGACATGGTGGTCGGTGCCCGCGAAGCCCGTTCGCAAGCCTCATTGGGACGATTGGCCGCCAATACGCTCTACAATCAGCTGGCGAGCTGGGTAACTGGACACGCTGTACGCGACCTCACTTCCGGTTTCCGGGCAATCCGTGCGGCGCGCTTTCGGCGTTTTCTCTACCTGCTGCCCAACGGCTTTTCCTATCCGACAACCATTACCATGGCCTTTTTCCGAGCCGGCTACGCAGTCGACTATCTCCCGATCGAGGCACTCAAACGCGGCGGCAAGAGCCACGTCCGCCCCCTGCGTGACGGCCTGCGCTTCCTGCTGATCATCTTCAAGATCGGCACGCTGTACTCCCCGCTCAAGGTTTTTGTGCCCGCCAGCGCGGTCTTCTTTGCACTCGGTCTGCTACGTTACGTGTTCACTTTCTGGCATAACGGCACCTTTACCAACATGAGTGTGCTCCTGTTCATCACTGGCACCCTGGTGTTCCTGCTCGGCCTGATTTCCGAACAAATCGCGAACCTGATGTACGCCCAAACCGACGACGAAGCACCTTGAGCCTGCCGGTCGCACTCGTCATCACACGCAATCTGCCGCCACTGATCGGCGGCATGGAACGGCTCGTGTGGCATATCGTGGACGAGCTGCGCACGGAATATGCGGTTTGCGTCGTAGGTCCGGAGGGCTGTAGCGAGCAACTGCCAAGCGGTGTCGAGGCTCACGAGGTTCCGCTGCGTCCGCTTTGGCGTTTTTTGTTGGGGGCCGCATGGCACAGCCTGGACGAAGCGCGTCGCCGACGCCCACGGTTGATTCTCGCCGGTAGCGGCCTCACCGCGCCCCTCGCTTGGCTAGCCGCGCGTCTGACCGGCGCGCGCTGCGTCGTCTACCTTCATGGCCTTGACGTCGAGGCGCGCCACCCGCTCTATCGCCTTTTCTGGCGCCGCAGCTTCCGTCATTTCGACCAGGTACTGGTCAACAGTCTATTCACCCGGAATCTCGCCCTGGCGGCCGGCGTCCTTCCGGAGCGGATGACCCTACTTCACCCCGGCGTCGCCTTGCCCGACATGGCATTGGCCGCAAGCCGGCGCACAGCCTTTCGTGAACGACACGGGCTAGACGATGCCCCTGTCATGCTCTACCTCGGCCGAATTACCGCGCGCAAGGGGCTCGCGCCCTTTATCCGCGACATACTGCCCATGATCGTGACCGCACAGCCCCGAGCAAAACTGGTTGTCATCGGCGAAGAGCCCACACAGGCGCTGAACCGCCATACGGGTGAGCGTCAGCTGATTGAGCACAGCCTTGACGCCAACGGCCTAAACCACTCCGTGCGCCTTCTGGGCGAATTCGACCAGGACAACCCCGAAATCGAGGCCGCCTATTTTGCCGCCGACGTCCTCGTCTTCCCCGTACAAGCACGCGCGCACGATAACGAGGGCTTCGGCATGGTCGCCATCGAAGCTGCTGCCCATGGCCTGCCGACCGTGGCCTTCTCCGTGGGCGGAGTAACCGATGCCATTAGCGACCCCCGCAGCGGCCACTTGATCCCTCCTGACGCCAACGAGGCATTCGCAAAGGCGGTACTGGCTTGCCTGATACCGACTCCGGGACGCGCCACCAACTGTCGCGCCTTCGCGTCCAAGTTCGCCTGGACGACCTTCGGCCAACACCTGCGCGAGACATTTCGGTCCCAGACCACCCCACGATGACTGCCCCCTCCCATCTACCGCACGCCACGCTGGACCTGCGTAGCCGTATGGCCAAGGGGGCCAAGATTGAACGATTACTGGAGCTCGCGCGAGGGGACAGCGTATTGCGCCTGCTCGAAATCGGCACCGGCGCGGGTGGCATCGCTCATTATTTTGCCACCCACCCCTCCGGGAGATTCGCGGTTAGCGCGGTCGACACCTGCGATCAACGCCAGATACGAGACGGCTACGACTTCCGAAAAGTCACCGATACCTGCCTGCCGTTTCCTGGTGCCACCTTCGACATTGTCATCACCAATCATGTGATCGAGCACGTAGGCGATCTGTCCGCACAAAAACAGCATTTGACGGAGATCCACCGCGTGCTGCGGCCGGAGGGATGTGCCTACTTCGCCATGCCGAACCGATGGATGTTGGTGGAACCGCACTATGGTTTACCCTTCCTGAGCTGGCTCCCGCCCACGCTGCGCAGCCCATATCTGCGGCTCATGCGACGCGGTAAGGTTTACGATTGCAAGCCATTGTCCAAGCGGCACATCGAGTCGCTGTTCATGGAAGCCGGCTTCGAATATCGCAATCTTGGAACCCGAGCACTGCGCGAAATCATCGCGCTAGAAAACATCCAAAACAGGTTTGCACACCTCGTTTCAAACCTCCCAGACCCCGTGCTTGAGCGCTTGGCCCCGCTCATGCCGACACTTATTTATCGCCTGACGCCCATCGCCGCATCCATATGAGAAAGCCAGATAGACCTGCGCCCGCAGTCTGGTTCCCCGCCATCCGCGCAGGCAGCGGTGCGGACGTATTCACTGAACGCCTCGTCGATGGGTTGCTCGCCCGCGGACTACGGGCCGAGATCACCTGGCTGCCGCATCGCGCCGAATACATGCCCTGGAGCGTGCCGTCTCCGCCCGCCCCACCATGGGCCAACATCGTTCACGTCAACAGCTGGCTGCACCCGCGTTTTATCCCCACCCGCCTGCCGATGGTCGCCAGCATGTTGCACAGCGTGCATGATCCTGCGCTGATGCCTTACAAAACGTTGCCGCAACGGCTTTACCATCGCCTTTGGGTGAAGCCGGTCGAACGGGCCATATTGCGGCAGGCAGACCGCGTGATTGCCATCAGCCGTTACACCGCGGCGCGTACGCACGATGTCTTTGGTATCGACGATATTGACGTAATTCCCATTGGCATTGACCTCAATGGCCCGTTTCAGCCCATCCCGTCGCCAGTCATGCGCCACCGACCGTTTCGACTGCTCTATATCGGCAACTGGTCGGCACGCAAAGGCGCTGACCTACTCGCACCGATCATGAGGAACCTCGGAGAGGAGTACGAACTTTGGCTGAGAACCGGCCTTAGAGACAGAGAGTTCGCATCATTGCCGCCAAACATGAAGCAGATACCGCATTGTGAGGGCGACGAAGCGCTCGCCCAGCTCTATCACCAATGCGACGCGCTGTTATTCCCGTCACGGCTTGAGGGCTTCGGCATGGTCGCGCTGGAAGCCCAGGCCTGCGGTCTTCCGGTCATCGCCACGAACGGATCTGCCCTGCCCGAGGTGGTCGAGGACGGCGTCACGGGTCTCCTCTGTACCTTCGGGGCTATTGAGGAATTCGCTCATGCGGCACGCCGTCTGGCGGCGGACGGGGAGCTTTTCCTCGCTCTCCGAAATGCCGCAGGCAAGCATGCGGCCAAGCATCTCGATCTGCCGCGCATGATCGACCGCTACATTGCCGTATATGAATCCATACTAGCGCGTTGACACAGCCAGCCGGCGTAACTCCGTCGCCATCACCATCGCCGCCTCTCGCCAGCCGCAAGCAGGAAGCGCCACCGGCCGCGGCCGAGCCAGGATGGCATCAAAACCCCGCTCGAAACCTGCCACCGTAGGCGGCACGTACACGGCATCCGGTCCCCCAGCTTCCCGGATTTCGGGTATGTCAGAGGCAAGTATCCGGGTGCCGCAGGTTCTGGCTTCCAACGCGGGGATCCCGAAACCTTCGTAATGTGAAGGGAACACAAAAGCCTCCGCGCCAGCGTATATCTGGGCCAGTTGCTCATCGCTAACGTAACCCAGCCAGCGAACGCCCAGCGCCTTCACTTCGTCCAACAGGGCTTTCAAGCGCCGGTTTTGCCAACCGGACGCACCCACAATGTACAGTCTGTATTCTTCAAAATCCCCACGTTGTTTCCTACGCACGAATGCCTGCAATAAGGTTTCCAAATTCTTGCGCGGCTCAAGCGTCCCGACGGCCAGGAAATAAGGCTTTTCCACACCCATGCCACGCAGGCTTGCAGCCACGTCGTTCATGTTTTGAAGGCCAAACGGTACGGTAACGCCCGGCCGCGCGATCGCGTCGGCAGAAACACCCAGTTCGTTAAGTAGTCTGTCGGCCGTCCCTGATGAAATCGCAACCCTCGCATCCGCCGACCTCACGTCCGCCGCATACCACAAGCGATGCGCCAGGCGCGTTACCGTAGGCATTGACTCAGGAAACAGCCGATAATTCAGGTCGTAAATCGTGCTCAATATTTTAATTCTTTTGTTTCCAACCATGCGCGGCGACAGCGTTCTCGACGCCCAGAAAATATCTATTCCGTCCTTCTCGCAGTAATTACCCACATAACGTTTCAGCCAAAAATACGAGGAAGGGAAACGCCGCCCTCCCATGCGGGAAATCCAGCGGTCAGGTAATTGCATCGTCAAAGGCGCGTGGGTATACAGGAAAAATTCCGCTTCCGGCAGCAACCCTTCTAATTCCTGAATGATCTGCAAAACATACCGGCCGATACCCGTGATTCTGCCGGATAACGGCGTTGCGTCGATCCCGATTCTCATTCCTGGTACCCGTCCAGATCAAGCGAATTCCAAGCGAATTCCATCCCCATCGGTCGGCATGTCTTGTTTATGCCATACCGGATTTTCGCCTTCCAGACGGAATCATAAGCCCCAACAGCAACACGGTCATGCCGATTTCCGATGCATAAGTGGCTAGTACCGCGCCCTTCCAATTCCACAATGGGATAAACCACAGATTCAACAATATGTTTACGGCCGCACCGGCCACCAGAACCGCCACTGCCGCCCGCTCCCGATCTGCTCCAATCAACAGATTCTGCGTCAGTAAGCGCGGCAGGCTAACCAGCGGCAACCAGCACAACCACTTCAGCGCATCAACCGCAGCCTGGTACTGGTTACCCATGATCACGGGTAACCAGCCTGCAAGCCAGAACAAGGTAACACCAGCTAAAACCGCATACAGCAGAGGCACGGGTAACAGCCTCAAGCCATATTTCAACATAGACGCTTTCCCTGCGGCACCCATCTTGAAGAATCGCGGCAGGCCGGCCATCAAGAGCGCATGAAGCGGAATGACAACCAGATCGACCACGCGGTACCCAGCTGAATAGGCCCCGGCCGCCGCGAGGTCTGCCAGTCGCGCCAGCATGATCTTGTCCGCATCGGCATACAGTTTGAGTGAACTTCCGCCCACGGCGTAGGCGGCGCCTCGCCGCATGACCGACACAACCATCCGGAGTGAAGGCAGGATTGGCCTATCTAAATCTCGCCGCACCAGAAACGACAAGTAAATCGCTGCGGTAAGACTTGCGGCGAAGTACAACACCGCCCAGAGTCCCAATAGATTCGGGGGTGACACCCATATAGTGAAAACCAGCAGGCACAGCACGCCTATCACACGCGGCGCGATCGGCAGCAACAGCAGCTTGGCTGCGCGACCAATTCTCTCGTGCCCCTGATATGCATTCATGCATGCCAGGGTGAATGGCATGCAAACGATCTCTGCAAGCCCGATGAAAATGATCGCTAACCACGTGATCCCAACAGGCAGAACGGCCCATGCGAACATTCCGTATAGCGCCAACAGCATGGGGGCCGTCACAGCCAGAGACGCCACCGTATTACCCCACGCGACGCCAAATGTGGAAGGATCACGAGCCACATCCCGTACCATCAGTGTCGATGAACCCATCCCTGCGAAGGTGCCCATCGTTGCCGCCAAGGCCAGCACCGCCGCATATGCGCCGTATCCGCTTGTGCCTAGAACTCGCGCGACGATCAAAAACACCAGCCCTTGCCCGATGGTTCTCGCCCCCATCGCCAGACTCATCAGCAACGTGCCGGCAGCCAGCCTACCCGGACGCCAACACAGCAACCGCCAACGGCGGCCTCCAGCGTTAGAGTTCGGCTTCATTCAAGTTCACCCTGCCCTCTGGTGGAAGGAATAGTCTATGCACGGCGCATATCTGCGAAACCCACGTTGACATTGTATGTGTACGCGCTAACATACTGACATTATTAAGCTAAAAATACAGAGCACCTGGGAGCTAACACATGTCAACACCTGCGACGCAGCTGAGGCTTAGTGGCCTCGCGCGTCATCTGGTTCGTAGTGGCCTGCTCAAGGAGGAGGAGGCCTACGGGCTGCAAGAACAGTCGCAGCAAAAGCGCATTCCGCTGGTCAGCCTGCTCATCAAGCAGAGTCATCTGACCCCTCCTCAGGTTGCGCTCGCTGCTGCCGAAGAATTCGGCATCCCCCTGTTCGACCTGTCGGTGTTCGACCTCGAATATCTACCCAAAGCGCTCATCAACGAAAAGTTGGTTCGACAAAACCGGGCCCTGCCGCTGTTTCAGCGTGGGAACCGACTCTTCGTCGCCATTTCAGACCCCATGAATCTTGGCTCGGTCGATGAGCTGAAGTTCAATACCGGCATCCAGACCGAACCGCTCATGGTCGAGGACGACAAACTCGACCGCTCAATCGAGGAAGTCCTGAGCGCCATGGATTCGTCCATGAGCGAATTGATGGGCGACTCGGACCTCGAAGGACTCGATCGACTGGAAGTCGCAGAGGCGCCGGAGGATAACAACGCCGCCTCCACACCGGATCAGGATGACGCGCCCGTGGTGCGCTACGTCAACAAGGTGCTGCTCGATGCCATCAAGCGCGGCGCCTCGGACATCCACTTCGAACCCTACGAAAAATACTTCCGCCTGCGTCTACGCATAGACGGCATGCTCCACGAAGTTGCCCGCCCACCGGTCGCCATGGCGGCCCGGATATCCTCCCGCATCAAGGTCATGTCGCGTATGGATGTGGTAGAGCGACGCAAACCGCAGGACGGGCGCATCAAGCTCCAAATCAGCAAGAATCGTGCGATCGATTTCCGTGTAAACAGCTTGCCAACATTGTTCGGCGAGAAGATCGTACTGCGTATACTCGACCCAACCAGCGCCCAGCTCGGTGTTGAAGCCCTCGGCTTCGAGGAGGAGCAACGCAGACTTTACCTGAGCGCGCTGAAAAAACCATACGGCATGATTTTGGTCACCGGCCCCACCGGCAGCGGCAAGACCGTGACACTCTACACTGGCCTCGGCATCCTCAATACCGAGGATCGAAATATCTCGACTGCCGAGGACCCGGCCGAAATCAACATGCCTGGCATCAACCAGGTCAACGTCAATCCCAAGGTCGGCTTGACCTTCGCCGAGGCTCTGCGAGCCTTTTTGCGCCAGGATCCCGACATCGTAATGGTCGGTGAGATACGCGATCTCGAAACGGCGGAGATCTCGATCAAGGCCGCACAGACGGGGCATCTGGTGCTCTCGACGCTGCATACCAACGATGCACCGCAGACGCTGACCCGCCTCATGAACATGGGCGTACCGGCGTACAACATCGCCAATTCGGTTTCGCTCATCATCGCCCAACGCCTAGCAAGACGGCTCTGCCCCCACTGCAAGCAGGTACACGACGTGCCGAATGAAGCCTTGCTTGATGAAGGCTTTGATACCGCCGACGTCGGCACCTTCAAGCTCTACAAGCCCAACATACAGGGCTGCAACAAGTGCAGCGGGGGTTACAAGGGTCGCTTGGGCATTTACCAAGTCATGCCCGTATCCGACGAAATGGGACGCATGATCATGGCGGGTAGCAATGCCATGGATATCGCCGCGCAGGCCAAAAAAGAAGGGGTCGACGATCTCCGCGCCTCCGGCCTCAGAAAAGTGAAAGACGGCGTGACCAGCCTGGATGAACTCAACCGCGTCACCAAGGACTAGCACACTGACGCCACACTGCATGGGTAGAGACGAGCTATGGCACAAAAGGCACTGAGCAAATCCATCTTCGTCTGGGAAGGCGTTGACCGAAAAGGCATCCGCATCAAGGGCGAAAACGAAGCTCAGAGCGAGGCCTTGCTCAAGTCGCAACTCAGGCGGGACGGCATCAATCCGACCAAAATCCGGAAAAAAGCGAAATCGTTGTTCGGTGGGGGCAAAAAGATCGACGGCAAGGACATCGCCGTGCTCGCGCGCCAGCTCGCCACCATGATGAGTGCCGGCGTACCGCTGGTTCAGTCACTGGACATCATCGCGCAAGGGCACGACAAACCCGCCATGCAGAAAATGGTCTTCGGGCTCAAGGGTAACGTCGAGGGCGGTAACACACTCGCAGATGCCCTGACCCATTATCCAGACCTGTTCGACGACTTGTTCGTCAATCTCGTCCGCGCCGGTGAGCAATCCGGTTCCCTGGAAAATCTTCTAGATAAAATTGCCACCTACAAGGAAAAAACCGAAGCGATCAAGGCCAAGATCAAGAAGGCGATGATGTATCCGGCCGCGGTCGTCACGGTCGCCTTCATTGTCACAGCCATCCTCCTCATCTTCGTGGTCCCTCAGTTCCAGACGCTGTTCAATGGTTTTGGCGCCTCCCTACCCGCCTTTACACTCTTCGTAATCCACTTGTCCAAGCTCTTTCAAGCATGGTGGTGGGCGATTTTCGCCGCTATCGGCGGTGGTATCTGGTTGTTCGCGCGTGCCTACAAACGCTCGCACGCATTTCATCGCATGATCGACGGCTGGATGCTACACGTGCCGATTTTCGGCGCGCTTGCCAGGAAATCGGCCATCGCTCGCTTTGCGCGGACGCTGTCCACCATGTTCGCAGCCGGCGTGCCGCTGGTCGAAGCGCTCGAATCGGTAGCGGGCGCGACCGGCAACGTGCATTACGCCGAGGCCACGATGAAAATGCGCGACGATACTTCCTCCGGCACCCAGTTGCGTCAATCGATGCGCCAGTTCACGCATTTGTTCCCCAACATGAGCCTGCAGATGGTAGCCATCGGCGAGGAATCGGGAGCACTGGATAATATGCTCGCCAAGGTCGCCGACTTCTACGAAGAGGAGGTCGACGTCATGGTCGACGGTCTCTCCACTCTCCTCGAACCGCTGATCATGGTCATACTCGGCGTCATCGTCGGCGGACTGGTTATCGCCATGTACCTGCCAATCTTCAATCTCGGCAAGGTCGTCTGAACTACCCCTAGCACGGGGAACGCGCACCGCGTCCCCGCCGAATGAAGCCATGCTGCGAACCCAGCCCGATGACCCTGCCGATACCCATCCCCTACCTCGTTCTGTTAATCCTAACCGGCTTGGTGATCGGAAGCTTCGTGAACGTGGTCATTCACCGCCTTCCACGTATGATGGCGCTACAGTGGCGGCGCGAATGCGCCGAGCTGGGCGCCTCCGAAGCGCACACGCCCACAGAGGACGACGACGCGCATCCTCAAAAAAACGAAACTTACAACTTGGTTGTGCCTCGCTCATCTTGCCCGCATTGCGGGCACATGATTGCAGCGACCGAGAACATCCCGATCCTCAGTTATCTTTGGCAACGCGGGCGCTGCGCTGCCTGCCGTGCCCCGATTTCGCCACGCTACCCGATCATAGAGCTACTGGGCGCCCTGCTTGCCGCAATGGCAGGATTGCGTTTCGGCCTCAGCTGGGAAACGCTGGCGGCGGCCGTGCTCGGCTGGAGTCTGCTCGCCGCTGCTGCCATCGATCTCGAAACTCAGCTACTGCCCGACAGCATCACCCTACCGCTGCTATGGCTCGGCTTGCTGCTGAATATCGACGGGCTATTCGTACCGTTGCGCGACGCCGTCATCGGGGCGATGGCGGGTTATTTGAGCCTGTGGCTGATCTATCACCTGTTCCGCCTACTGACCGGTAAAGAGGGCATGGGCTACGGCGATTTCAAACTGCTCGCCTTGCTCGGCGCGTGGTTCGGCTGGCAGCTACTGCCACTGACCATACTGTTGTCCTCCTTGGTTGGCGCCCTCGCGGGGCTGTCCCTGATGGCCTTTCGGCGTCACCACCACGAGATTCCCATACCCTTCGGCCCCTATCTCGCGGCGGCTGGTTGGATCGCCCTGCTGTGGGGACACGCGCTGACCGGCGCGTATCTGCGCTTCGCGCATATTGGCGGATGAGCTACCGGATCGGCCTGACGGGAGGCATCGGCTGCGGCAAGTCCACCGTGGCCGCACGTTTCGCGGCGCACGGCATACCGATCATCGACAGCGACCGCATCGCCCGCGAGCTGGTCGAGCCGGGACAGCCGGCACTCGCAGCAATCACACAGGCCTTCGGCGCCGACCTGCTACACGCGGACGGGCGACTTGACCGACGCGCGTTACGTCTACGCATTTTCGGCGACGCCGGTGCCAGAAGCCGCCTGGAGGCCATACTTCACCCGCGCATCCGCGCGACGATGCAGGCGGCAAGCGCCCAGACTGAAGCCCCCTATATCATGCTGATGATCCCCTTGCTGATCGAAAGTGGTTGGCAGGACATGGTTGATCGAATCCTCGTCATCGACTGCGCACCGGAAACTCAGATTCGCCGAGTTATGGCGCGCGATAAAGCCTCGGAGCCAGAGGTCCGCGCGATACTCGCTGCGCAAGCATCGCGCGAGGGGCGGCTCTCGGCCGCGCACGATATCCTTCGCAACGAAGATGCCGACACCGACACCCTCGACGCGCGTATCGCCGAGCTCGACATGCGCTACCGCGAAGCGGCGCGCGCCGATCGGACCTGAAACCGCGTCGCCATCAGGCCCCGGGATTGTCCAGGCCGAGTATCCATGGCCTGGTGTTCCACAACGCGTTTTGCTTTTTTAAATCGATGTTCTTCGTATGCTCGGAGATTAAGTCCGCAACCGTCACAAGCCCGTCATTCCCATGGATGCCCTGACGGTCAGGCGCTGCGAAATCCTCCGGCGATAAGAATCGGCCGACATGGTGAAGCGAGCGGATCATCGCAAACACGAGGAACCTGTTCACAGACCGCGCGGACCTTAACCTGATACACTTTCTGGAAAGCATAAAAAAAGCCCCGTCACGCGCCCGTCAGCGGTGATCGGGTGGGCTGATTCATTGGGTTGCCGACACGATGCACGCTCTCAAACTTTCCCTACTCGGCCCGATCGAAATCGAATTTCAGAACAGACCGTTTTCGGGCGCGCCGCACGACAAGGGATTCATGCTACTGGCCTATCTGGCAGTGGAGGGCGCTCGTCCGCACAGCCGAGAGGCTCTGGCCGAAATGCTCTGGCCGGACCTGCCAGCCGAACGAGGACGTCACAACCTGCGCCAGACACTGTTCCGCCTACGCAACCTCTTGGGGAACAGCAAGGTAGGCAATTTCTTCGAAACCGATCGCCACCGCATCTGGTTCAATCGGCAAAGCGACTATCTGCTCGACCTCGATCAATTCACCCATGCACGTGACGTCGACACGGCGTCACTGCTCCGACGACTCAATCTCTATCGCGGCATGTTCATGGAAGATCTGCGCAGCGAGACGAGTGAGGAATTCGCACTCTGGATCGAAGGACGGCGGACGCAGACGCATCGCCTCATGCTGGCCCTGCTTGAGGAAGCCTGCACGCGCTTTGAGTCACAAAACGAAACGGTGGCCGCCCTGCGCTGGGCAGAACGTTACGTCGATCTCGCCCCTTGGAATGAGGACGGCCATCGACGCCTGATACAGCTGCTGGCCAAAAACGGCCAGCGGAGTGCCGCTATTGCCCACTACCATGCGATGGTCGAATCGCTCGATCACGAACTGGGTGTCACCCCCTCTGCCGAAAGCAGACGCCTGTTCGAGCGCCTTGAGCAAACCGCTACCGCGCCCCCAAACGAGCAGGCAGACAAGCATATCTGGCACGGCGGTAACAACCCCGGGCTCGGGCACGAATATCGGCAGATCACGGTACTACGCTGCGGCTTCGGCTATCAGGACATAGATGACCCAGAAGCCTTCGCCGACGCAGTTGCCGAACCCATCGCCCTCGCTGCCCGTACCATAGAGGAGCACAACGGTTGGATCGCGGTGGCACGCAGCACCGGCATTCTAGCCTACTTCGGCTGGCCAACTGCGGACGAACGGGCTACCACGCACGCCGTGCGCGCTGCTATCGCTGTCGCCAGTCGAATATCGGAAAAAACGGCTCGCAGCCTTTCCATTGGCATACACACCGGGCCGATCATTCTGACTAACGAGACGAATCGGCCGGACACTATCGGGCTGACCACCGACATCGTGCTCCGCCTGCAGATTTCAACACCGCCAGGCATCATCGCGATTAGCGAGGCTACGCGGCGCTGTATTCGCGGGCACTTCGAACTATCCGCCCTCCCTCCCCTGACGATGACCGAGCAAAGCCGCCCCTTAGGCGTCTGGCGTGTCCACCGAGACAACCAAGGCGTACTGATGGACGGTCAAGCCCAAAAACCGCCCCTGGTCGGGCGCGACGTCGAACTTGAGTCCCTGCTCGACGACTGGACCCAAGTCCAGAGCGGACGTTGCGTGGTCACCGTACTCGTCGGCGAAGCAGGTATCGGCAAAACTCGGCTACTACAGGCGCTACACGATAAAATCGATCGGCCGCTACTGCGCGAGACGCACTGTGATCCCCTGATGAAGCAGACGCCTTATCACCCGGTCATGCATTTTTTTAGGCGCCATCTCGACTTGCCGCGCAATTACCCAGATACCCTCGTGACCCATAAGCTGGAGGCACACTACACCAGCTTCCCCAGCCGAGACGGCGGCGGCATCATCAAGCCATTGCAATGGCTACTGGCACGTCCAAGCGATGAGGGTTTATCTGAACATTCCGCGAGCACACACAGTGGTGATGGCGAACGTCACCAGCTCGCCGAGGCCGTCGCCAGCCTGCTGGAAACCAGCGCACAGACAACACCGCTCCTGCTCGTGATCGAGGATTTGCACTGGGCAGACCCCTCCACCTTGGCATTGTTAGGTTATCTGACCACGAGGCTCGCACAGTCACGCATACACATGTGCCTGACCATGCGCAGCACCGCCTGCCTCCCGAACAATCTGCTCGAGCGCGCCCGTATCCTTCAGCTCAAGCCACTCGATCTGTCCGCTTCGTTGCAGCTGACCCAACGCATTGCCCCCCCTGACAAGACCAGTAGCGATTTCGCCCTGGTGATTGCCAAGCAGTCCGAAGGCAATCCCATGTTCATCGTAGAGCTGACGCACATGCTCCACGACGACGCGCTGGACGACACGCTGCCGGGCAAGCTGCAGGAACTCATCAGCACGCGTATCGAGCAAGCCTGCGAAGACAAACCTCTGTTACGCGCTGCGGCCGTCATCGGACGCGAATTCTGCACCGCGCACTTGGCGCGCCTGCTTGAACTGCCGGAGGCAACGGTGGATGAAGGGCTCCGACGCCTGAGTCAGCGCCACCTGATCGAGCGCTCATCCGATGACGGCCCGACCTACCGATTCGCACATGCGCTTGTTCATCAAATCACCTATCAATCTACCACCCGCAGCCAGCGTCGGGTGATGCACCGCCAATTCGCCACACTGCTGCAAAACGCCAACGACATCGATGCCGGTGCGATCGCTTGGCATCTCACGGAAACCGGCGCGTACGCCGAGGCCATCGGCTGGTGGCTCAAGAGCGGGCGCAACGCAGCGTCACTGGCCGCCTATACCGAGGCCGTCAGCCATTTCGAGCGCGGCCTGCAGCTCCTTGAACACATCCCTGATCGCGAGGCGTTCTGGGAAACCGAGCTCGATCTACTCATCCAGCTGGCATACCCGCTCGCCATCACCAAAGGATATTACGATTCCAAATCCGAACGCCTCTACCGCCGCGCACTGGAAATCAGCAAACGACACGCCGTCGAACCCCGCCACGGGCTGGCGCTGCTGCGCAGCTATTGGTTCGGCGCGAGCAGTCGCAATTCCTTCAGCGAAAGTCGCCTCATCGCGGGACGCATGATCGAGCTGGCCGAGTCGGTCCACGCAAATGTCTTCGCCGCGCTCGGGCACTATCTGTATGGCAACGCATCGTTATGGCTTGGCGACTTTCATCGAGCATGCGATCACCTGCAAGAAACCCTGTCTCGTTTAGACCATAAGGATCAGGAAACCGATCATTTCCTACGCAATGATCAGCACTTTGACATCACGGCTACCGGCTACCTCGGCTGGAATATGTGGTTTCTCGGCCGCATCGATCAGGCGCTACGACTTACCCAACGTGCCGTGCAAATGGCGGAAACTCGTCACCACCCGGCGACCCTCATGGCCGCCCTTGCTACCTATATCGGCACACGCATCTGGTGTCGACGGTCCGACGAGGTTGCCACTGCAGCCCAACGCCTTGGCGCGCTGTGCCAGGAACATGGTTTTCGCATGTGGGGCGATGTCGGCACGCTTGCCAGCGTATGGGCAACCGCCGCCAATCGAAAATCACGCGAGGGGCTGGATGATGCTGAAGCCGCAATGAATCGCGCGACGGCGCTCTGGCCTGGCGGCGCCACGGGTTTTCAGTTCATTCTCGTCGATGCTTGCATCATGGCCGGCGATAGCGTGCGCGGCTGGCGGATTCTCTCGCAGGCTTGGAAAACCATGCAAGCCACCGGTTCACGCGCCTTCTTCGCCGGCTGCAAGCTGGCCGAAGCGCGTTTGCTCGCGCTAGATGGACAAAACCACGAACATTGCTTAAGGGAATCCATTGAAGTAGCGCAACAGCAAGAGGCCCACAGCCTGGAAATTCTAGCCTGGGGCGATCTTCATGAAACCTACCATGCACGTGGCACAGTGTTGCCGGAAACACATCGGCAGCGCATGCGCGATACACTGAGCCGCTGCTCGGGCACAGAACTTGCGCCTGAACTCGCGTATATCAACCGCCAGCTGCATGGCATCGCCTGAACCGGAATTTATCCGCCCTCGAAAATGGCAATGCGCAGACAAATATGCAGAATAGGCAAATAGGCGGAACAACATTGACCCGGAAGGCCGCGTGAACGACTTTGTTACCTACGAACAGCCCCTCAACGAACGCATGCGTACCTTTTTGCGCCTCGAAGTACTTATGGAACGCCTACGTTCCGCCATGGAGGGAGAAGAAACCTGGCGCGCACACTGCGCACTCAATTCGCTGTTGGAAATCGTCAGCCTAGTCAATCGAGTCGATGTCAAAAACGACCTCATGCTAGAACTCGATCGGCAGGCCGCCAATATCGGCCGGCTCAGTGCTGACAACGGAGTAGATCAACAGCGTCTGCAGGAAATCGTCGAGCGCTTACGCCACCTCAGTCGTAAGCTCCACGAGATGTCCGGGCAACTTGCTCAGCATCTGGTACGCAACGAACTGCTTGCCAGCATCAAGCAGCGCATGAGCATCCCCGGCGGTACCTGCGACTTTGACCTTCCGGCATATCACTACTGGCTATCACGCAAACCGGAACTCCGGCGCGCTGTGCTTAAGACCTGGACGGAACCCTTTGATCAAGTCATGGAAGCTACGGGACTCGTCCTCGGGCTGGTCCGAGACAGTGCGGTTCCCACCAGTCAACACGCTACCCAGGGGTTTTTCCAGCAGACGCTGAATCTTGAAACGCCCACACAAATCCTGCGCGTTCGGGTCGACGCAGCATCGCCTGTCTACCCCGAAATCAGCGCTGGCAAACACCGCTTCAGCATCCGTTTCCTGCGCCAACCCGACATTGCCACACGCGCCACCCAAACCGACGAAGACATCAGTTTCGAACTGGCAACCTGCGCACTCTAGCGTGTCCCCTCAGGGTGTCGTAAACGGCACCCGCATTTCTACCTGTCGCTTTGGATACGCCAGAATCACAACCGCTATCCAGTCGGCCCGACCCGAGGCGCAGGCCGGAATCATTGCGCGGGCTACCCAAACTTTGGCCGCGCCGTACCCCTCGCTACGAAAAGCAAATCGGTTGTCGCCCATATTCATGCCCTTCATGATGAATTGCACCTCGGCATGTATAGGCGCCGGATCCGACTTCAGCGAAAGCACCAAGGGCGTGAGCGTTCGTGGGGACGAACCAAACTTGAGTGTCGCCCGATAACCCGCGCCCATGACCGTACATCCGGTTACCGCCGACGGGTTGCAACCCGTCGGCGGCGTCAGCACCAAGGTTGCAGCCTCCGCAGCCTGTACACATCCCGCCGCCAGCAACACATACAGCAGCAAACCCGTCACAAGCACGCTGTTTCTTCCGCCGTCCATTACGCCCTCCCAGAACCGCAATCCCATAACCCTCGAATTGCGGCAATTCCCTGTCCGCCCCATTTGCGTGCCTGATCCACGTCCGATGAATGCAGACCGCCCAAGGCATAGACTGGGAATGCCGCCTGGGCGCATAGCTCGGCAAACCCCACCCACCCGATCACGGGTGCAGTCGGGTGGCTCAGGGTTGCGCGCACAGGCGAACAGACCGCGAATTCAATCTGTAAGGCAGCGGCCTGCGCCAGCTCGGTAGCATCATGACAGGATGCACCCAACCAGAGATCGGTGGGTCGATCACCCAGGCGCAGACTCGCAAGTGCCGCCGAAGACAAATGCACGCCATCGGCACCGATATCCCGAGCCAAGGCAAACGTGCCATTAAGCATCAGGCGTGCACCATAACGTTGGCAGATCATCACGGCAGCTTCCGCCAAGCGCCGCAGCGGGTCATTGCTCAAGGTCTTCGCGCGTAACTGAACGAGGCGGATACCGCCCTTAACGGCTTGTTCAAGCCGGTCGAGAAAGACCGCGTGGTCTGCTTCTGGTTCGGGCGTAATGAGGTAGCGATCCGGCAGACGCAATGCCGTCACGATGCCCCGATTGGCGTCAGGCAGGCTGAGCGAGCCAAGCGCCTCGGGCGTGAACCACCTCAATGGCTGACCCTCGCGACCTGACGGTGTGCCCACAAACCTATCAACGTGATAGACATGCAGGCGCACCGAGCGCTCTGGATAACGAAATGGGATAGTGATCAATGGATGGTAACTGATCGGGTCTATACCCAGCTCTTCGCTCAGTTCGCGGCTTAAGGCCTGTTCCGGGGTCTCTCCCCGCTCCAGTTTGCCGCCAGGAAATTCCCAGCGCCCCCCTGATGTACATCTGGGCGGCGCTGTGAGAGCAGCACACACCCGTCCTCACGGCCAATCACGCCAACCGCTACCGCCAGCGACCGGTCATCGGGGCAAGCCTGCTCGTCAACTGCGGTAATCGGCGTTGATGCGCACATAGTCATAACTCAGGTCGGTCGTCCAGATCTGAGTGGAAGCCTCACCACGCGACAGCGCAATACGAATCAGGAGTGCCTCCTGTGCCAGTGCCGCCTGCCCCTGTGCTTCAGTGTATGCCGGGTCCCGACCACCTCCGGTCACGATGCGCACACCATTGATATCGAGATCGACATGGTGCGTATCCAGATCACGGATACCCGAGCGTCCGACCGCTGCAAGGATGCGCCCCCAGTTGGGGTCACTTGCGAACAGAGCGGTCTTGACCAGTGGCGAATTCGCCACCGTGAACGCGACCTGTCGAGCCTCCTCAACGCTGTATGCGCCACTAACTTCGATGGTAACGAACTTGGTCGCGCCCTCCCCATCGCGAATCACTGCCTGCGCCAGCTCACGACACAGATCGGCCAGTGCATCGGCAAATCGGCGATAAGCCGGCATGGCCGCATCGTCGATCTCGACACCGGATGCCCCTGTCGCCAACAGCGTACAGGCGTCGTTGGTGGAGGTGTCGCCATCGACGGTGATGCTATTGAAAGAACCGGCCATGGCAGCGTTCAGCGCCTGTCTCAACACGGGTCCCGGCACACTGGCATCCGTGCCGATAAATACCAGCAAGGTCGCCATGTCCGGGTGGATCATGCCGGAGCCCTTGACGATCCCGGTCAAGGTGACCGTACGACCATCGATCACGAATTGCCTGGATGCCCCTTTGGGCAGGGTATCCGTGGTCATGATGGTCTGCGCTGCCTCTAGCCAACCATCCTCATGAAGACCTTGCAGGGCAGATGCGATACCCGCAGGAAAGCGCGCTACCGGCAAAGGCTCACCGATCACCCCGGTCGAGAACGGCAGCACAGCCTCGACCTCACACCCGCCTCGTTCAGCGAGCAACCGGCAAGTTTCATGTGCTGCGGCAAGTCCGGGCTCACCGGTACCTGCGTTGGCATTACCCGCATTGACCAGCAGGAAGCGTGGTGCCATTTCTGCGAGGTGGTCACGCGCCAACTGCACCGGAGCGGCGCAAAAGGCGTTGCGCGTAAAGACCGCGGCACCCTGCGTACCCACATCTGCCGCAATCACCAGTAGGTCGTTACGTCCACGGTAACGAATGCCTGCGGCGGCTACGCCCAATTGTATCCCTTTGATGGGCAGTAATGGCCCAGGCATCTGCAAACCGACCGCCATGGATCTCGTCTCTTAGTTCAGCTGGCCGTGACAATGTTTGAATTTCTTGCCCGAGCCGCACCAGCAGGGATCGTTACGGCCAACCTTGGGATGATCCCGCCGATAGGGCTCGGCCCCACCCGCTTCGGGTAGTTGCGGCCCAGCCTCTTCATCGCCATTCGCCATGAGCGCACTTTGTGCCTCGGGGTGCGAAAACTGCATCGGTGTGGCGCTTCGTTGCATCGCCTCGGCTCGATCAAGCTCTTCCGGCGAAGCCATCTGGATACGCATCAATACCGACACGACCTCGTGCTTCATGGCCTCAAGCATGGATTCGAACATCGTGAAGGCCTCGCGCTTGTATTCCTGCTTGGGGTCCTTCTGTGCGTAGCCACGCAGGCCGATTCCCTGGCGCAGGTAGTCCATGGCCGCCAGATGTTCCTTCCATTGGCTATCCAGCACCTGCAACATGATGTCCTTCTCGATGCGGTACATCAGCTCCTCGCCGAAGTCCGCAGCCTTTTTGGCCATCAGTTCGTCAGCCGCCTCGCGGATGCGATGACGCAGGCCCTGCTCGTCCAGGTGGTCGTCCTCGTCCAGCCATTGCTGTAAAGGCAGCACCAACCCAAAATCTCGCGTCAGTGCATCGGTCAGCTCGGCGATATCCCACTGTTCATCAAGACTGTCGCGTGGAACGCATGCATCGATAGCGGAGGTGATTACGTCCTCGCGTATGGATTCGACGGTCTCGTGTACGTTCTCGGCCGTCAACAGCTCCCAGCGTTGTTCGTAGATGACCTTGCGTTGGTCGTTGGCGACGTCGTCGTATTCAAGCAAATTCTTGCGGATGTCGAAATTGTGGCCTTCAACTTTGCGCTGAGCATTTTCGATCGCGCGCGTAACCCAGGCATTCTCGATCGCCTCGCCCTGCTGCATACCCAATCGCTGCATCAGACCCTTCACACGATCCGAGGCGAAGATGCGCATCAGGTTGTCTTCGAGCGACAGATAGAAGCGTGTCGAACCCGGATCGCCCTGACGGCCGGCGCGACCACGTAGCTGATTATCGATGCGGCGTGACTCGTGACGCTCAGTACCCACGATGTGCAAACCGCCGGCGGTAACCACCGCGTCGTGACGCGCTTGCCAAGCTTCGCGCAACTGGGCACGCGTAGCCTCGTCCAGGTCATCGCCATGCTTGGCGTATTCCGCCTCCAGACTACCGCCCAACACGATGTCCGTACCGCGGCCAGCCATATTGGTCGCGATGGTCACCGCACCAGGCAAGCCGGCTTCGGCGACGATCTGGGCCTCACGTTGATGCTGCTTGGCATTGAGCACTTCGTGACGAATATCGAGCTTCTTGAGCTTGGCGGCAAGGTACTCGGAGGTTTCGATCGAAGCCGTACCGACCAGCACGGGACGCTGAGACTCCACACATTCCCGGATATCCTCGATGATCGCCTCAAATTTTTCCTCGGCGGTGAGATAGATCAGGTCGTGAAAATCCTTACGCGCCAGCGGCCGGTTGGTTGGGATAACCACCACCTCAAGCCCATAGATCTGCTGAAATTCGTACGCCTCGGTATCCGCCGTACCCGTCATGCCGGACAGTCGTTCGTAAAGCCTGAAGTAATTCTGGAAGGTGATTGAAGCGAGCGTCTGGTTCTCGTTCTGTATGGGCACCCCTTCCTTCGCCTCGACCGCCTGATGCAGCCCCTCCGACCAACGCCGCCCCGGCATCGTACGCCCGGTGAATTCATCGACGATGATGACCTCGCCGTCCTTGACGATATAGTCCACATTGCGCTGATAAAGCGCATTCGCACGCAGGGCCGCGTTGAGGTGGTGCATCAGACCGATGTTGGCCACGTCGTATAGACTGGTGCCCTGCTCTAGCAGTTCTGCCTCATCCAGCAGCGCCTCGACATGCAGATGGCCCGCCTCAGACAGCAATACCTGCTTGAGCTTTTCATCAACCAGATAATCACCCTCAGCCTCCTCGTCCGCCTGTGGACTGAGCTTGGGTATCAACGCGTTGATCTTAAGGTAAAGCTCTGAATTCTCGTTGGTCGGACCGGAAATGATGAGGGGTGTGCGCGCCTCATCGATCAGGATCGAGTCCACTTCATCGACCACCGCGTAGTAGAGCGGCCGCTGGACACGCTCCTCGACACTGAAGGCCATATTGTCACGCAGGTAGTCGAAACCGAATTCGTTATTCGTCCCGTAGGTCACGTCTGCGCTGTAGGCCTCTCGACGTTGTTCTGCGTCCAGCCCGCCCACGATTACTCCAGTGCTCAGCCCTAGAAAGCCATACAAACGACTCATCCAGGCAGCGTCACGGCTGGCGAGATAATCATTCACGGTAATGACATGCACACCGCGGCCGGTCAGGCCATTAAGGTAGGTGGGCAAAGTCGCGACGAGTGTCTTACCTTCGCCGGTCTTCATTTCGGCGATTTTGCCCTCGTGCAACACCATGCCACCGATCAGCTGCACGTCATAGTGACGCATCCCCAATACGCGGCGGCTCGCCTCACGCACGGTGGCGAATGCCTCCGGCATCAGATCGTCTAACGCCTCGCCTTGCGCGAGCCGCTGCTTGAATTCATCGGTCTTGCCTTTGAGCGAAGCATCGTCCAACGATTCGAACGAAGGCTCTAGTGCATTGATTCGGGCAACTAGGCGCCCATACCGCTTGACCTGACGTTCGTTGCGACTACCGAATACCTTTGTTAAGACCTTGCCGAGCATGCGCAGCCATCCGCCTTATGTGTTTTAGGGAGGGGCAATGAATGCGGAATGGTAGCAGAAACCAGCAGGCTGGGTCGCGGGCGCGGGGCGCCATCAACCTCGCCGCTTGCGAATAAAACGCAGCGGATTGATCGGATGCCCCTGATAGCGCACTTCAAGATGTACGTGCGGCCCGGTGGAGCGCCCGGTGGAACCCAGCTGTGCGATGACCTGACCCTGCCGGATTACTTGGCCTATTTTTACGTCCACCCGCTCATTGTGGCCATATATGGTCGAATAGCCGTCGCCACTCGCGATTTCGACCATATTGCCATAGCCACCATCGGGACCCGCGTGGATCACAATGCCGCTGGCCACCGCCTGCACCGCCTCGCCTTCACGTCCGGCAAAGTCGATGCCCGGGTGAAATTCCGGCCGACCGGTAAAGGGGTCGGTTCTCATGCCGTAATAAGAAGAAATCCAGCCCTTTTCGATGGGCCAGCCCTTGGGGGTGGTCTCCGCGCGCAAATGCCGCCGCGCAAGCACCTGCCCGAGCACCTCAAGTTGCGCCTGCCGTTCATTGAGTTGTTGCGACAGAGCATCGAGTTGCTGCTGTATATCCGGTGCACTGAAGTGCCCCTCTTCTCCCTTCGGGTCGGGGCCGCCCTGCCCGGGCGGATGACCGAAATCGAATTCACGAGGATCGAGATTGGCCATTTTCACGAGTTTGCCGCCTAGCGCGTCCAGGCGCATCACATCGGCCTGCAATTCACCAAGACGTCGCGTGAGGGCATCAATCCGCGCATCAGCAGTTTGACGCGTCACCCTCACCTCGCGCTGCGACTGCGTAATGGTCTGCTGCCAATGATTGACGAGGTTGCGGACACCGTATTCCTGCCCAACCAGATACCCCCCGTACAACAGGCTCGCAACCAGCAACAATACCCCTGTTGCCAACAGCGTCCAATGGTGCCACCGACCCAGCGCGAGGTGGCGACTGCCGCCACCCTTACCCCCAAAACGATGATATCCATGGCCATGAGCTAATATCCCATAAACTGCGTTATCGACTCGCTGCCCGCGATAGCCGCCAGTCGTGTCGGCGCACACGCCTTCATTCTGAATATTGATTACACTAACGAATTGACAGCGCGTGCCAATACCCGCTTCTGACGAGCGGCCGCTTAAGCCCGATGAGACCGATCCGACACCTATTATGCAACACGCCAGCCAATTCCTACCTGCAGCCCTGCTAGAACGCGCCAAGCGTATGGCTCGAATTTCGTCGATGCTAAAGTCGGCTCTGACACCGGAATTATCAGCGCATGTTTGGTTTGCCGGGATCGAAGGAGACACAGCCCAATTGCTCACAGACAGTGGCAGCTGGGTCGCACCGCTGCGTTTCCAGCAACAATTGTTGCTGGAACGGCTCAACGGGGTTATGAATGGTCCTACCTGTACCCGAATCAGCATCCGGGTCGTACCAGAGGGGCTACCGGCCAATAGCTAAAGAACCCCGGCAACCCAAAGTAGCCACCCTCTAACCCAGCGCAACCACCGGCTGGGAATACGAGATCGGTGCAAGTCGCTCGTCGTCGAAGGTCACCTCCTCCCAAGCCCCTTCCTGCGCTATCAACGCTCGCAGCAATCGATTATTCAGAGCATGACCGGATTTGTAGCCGGTAAAGGCCCCAATCAGGCTGTGGCCGAGCAAATAGAGATCGCCAATGGCATCCAACACCTTGTGCTTGACGAACTCATCCTCGTAGCGCAGACCATCCTCGTTCAGCACCCGGTAGTCATCCAACACCACCGCATTTTCCAAGCTGCCGCCCAACGCCAAATTACGCGCGCGCAAAGTCTCAATGTCGCGCATAAAACCGAAAGTGCGGGCACGACTGACCTCCTTCACGAAGGAAGTGCTGGAGAAATCCAGTTCGGTGAACTGCACTCCGTTCTTGAACATCGGGTGATCGAAGTCGATGCCGAAACCAACCTTGAAACCGTCAAACGGTTCGAATCTGGCCCATTTATCGCCATCCTCGACCGTGACGCGCTGCTTAATCCTGATATAGCGTTTAGGCGCATGCTGCTCAACGATACCTGCCGACTGAATCAGGAACACGAAGGGGCCGGCGCTGCCGTCCATGATCGGTACCTCTGGTGCGCTCACATCAACGGTCAGGTTGTCGATCCCGAGGCCTGCCACGGCCGAAAGCAGATGCTCGACCGTTGAGATGGAAGTACCACCTTGCACCAATGTGGTCGACAGCCGCGTGTCTCCGACATTCTGCGGCGTCGCTTTGATCGAAACGACAGGGTCCAAATCTACCCGGCGGAAGACCACGCCGGCATCGACCGGCGCAGGATGCAGGGTGAGCAAGACCTTCTCTCCCGTATGAAGACCCACCCCTGTCGCGCGAATCGCGTTCTTAAGCGTGCGCTGCCTGATCAATGCCTGTATCCCCTATGATTTCGTCCATGACGACGCGGAGCATCCGTCGAAACCGATCCGCATACATCAGCAAGAGCAATATCCGCGCCAGCCAGCAGGCCAAAAACGCCCGCTCAGAGGCCTTATAAACGACCCATGTTAGCGCAGACTGCAAGTTCACGCACTATTTTTGCGCGTAATCCGCCCAAACTCTCGACTGGCTCAATCCGCCTGTTTACGCAGAAACGCGGGGATGTCCAAGTAGTCCGTACCCGTCATCTGACGTGCAGGCGGCTCATCATGGCGGTGTGGCTTACGGATGACCGTCGGACGGTCGTACTCCTTGTAATTACCTCGACCAAGACGCTCATGCTCGGCTTTGGGAAATGGTGACGGAGGAACCTCGGTTTCAGTCACGCGGCTACCCAGGCCAGTCGCCACCAAGGTAACGCGCACCTCGTCTTGCATATCCGGGTCGATCACGGTGCCGATCACCACCGTCGCGTCGTTCTGGGCCAAAGCCTCGATTTCCGAACCCACAGACTCGAACTCATCCATGGCGAAATCCAGACCAGCGGTAATATTCACCAGAATGCCCTTGGCACCAGCGATATTCACGTCCTCCAGCAACGGACTTGAGATCGCCGCCTGCGCCGCACTACGCGCACGACCTTCGCCAGAACCGGTGCCGGTGCCCATCATCGCCATACCCATTTCAGACATCACGGTACGCACGTCGGCAAAGTCAACGTTGATCAAACCTGGCCGCGTGATCAATTCTGCGATGCCCTGAACCGCACCATAAAGTACGTTATTGGCTGCCTTGAACGCATCCAGCAAAGTCACACCCTTACCGAGTACGGACAACAACTTTTCATTCGGGATAGTGATTAACGAGTCGACGTGCTTGCCGAGCTCTTCGATGCCCGCTGTGGCCGACGCCATTCGTCTACGTCCCTCGAATGGAAAGGGCTTAGTGATCACTGCGACGGTCAGAATGCCCATTTCGCGAGCGATCTGCGCCACCACCGGGGCCGCACCGGTCCCTGTGCCACCACCCATACCAGCCGTGATGAACAGCATATCGGCGCCTTCGATGACCTCGCGAATCCGATCACGATCCTCCATCGCAGCCTGGCGACCAAGCTCTGGATTGGCGCCGGCTCCCAAACCCTTGGTGATATTGGTGCCCAGTTGCAGCACCGTCTTCGCGCTGTGATTCTTAAGTGCCTGGGCATCCGTGTTGGCGCAAATGAAATCTACACCCTCGATGCTGGCATTGACCATGTGCTGCACAGCATTGCCGCCGCCGCCGCCCACGCCGATGACCTTGATAACCGCATCCTGTGCAAATGAATCTACGAGTTCGAACATAGCAACCTCCCAAATCCGTTATGGATTCAATAATTCAAAAATTCAAAAATTCCCCTGGAACCAACTTTTCATACGGTGCCAAACGCCGTCCGATGAGGTCGGCATACGATGTCGCTCCAAACGTCCTGCGCCCCGTCCGCGGCTGCCGTAAAGCACAAGGCCGACACCCGTCGCGTGAATCGGATTGCGCACCACATCCGCAAGCCCGAACACGTGCTGCGGGACACCCAGTCGTACAGGCATGTGGAAAACCTCCTCGGCAAGATCAAGCGCGCCTTCCATTTTTGAAGAACCGCCGGTGAGCACGATGCCCGCGGCGATCAAATCTTCGTATCCGCTGCGCCTGAGCTCCGCTTGCACCAAGCTGAGTAATTCCTCGTAGCGCGGCTCGACCACCTCGGCCAAGGTCTGACGTGATAGCCGCCGGGATGGACGATCACCGACACTGGGTACCTCGATGGTCTCCTCCGGATTCGCCAACTGGCGAAGTGCACAGGCGTATTTGATCTTGATTTCCTCGGCATACTGCGTCGGTGTACGCAACGCGACCGCGATGTCGTTGGTCACCTGATCCCCCGCAATGGGAATGACCGACGTGTGCCGGATTGCACCGTCTGTAAACACGGCCAGATCGGTCGTGCCGCCGCCGATGTCGACTAGGCAAACGCCCAATTCTTTCTCATCTTCGGTCAGCACCGCGTAACTCGATGCGAGCTGTTCCAGGATGATGTCCTCAACCTCGAGCCCACAGCGACGGACACACTTAATGATGTTTTGTGCCGCACTGACCGCGCCGGTAACCAGATGCACCTTGGCCTCCAGGCGCACACCGGACATGCCCACCGGCTCGTGGATACCTTCCTGGTCGTCGATAATGAATTCCTGCGGCAGGATATGAAGTACCTGCTGGTCGGCCGGGATCGCCACGGCTCTTGCCGCATCGATGACCCGATCAACATCGCTCTGGGTGACTTCCTTATCCTTGATCGCAACAATGCCGTGGGAATTGAGGCTGCGGATATGACTACCCGCGATCCCGGCATAGACGGAGTGAATCTGCACCCCCGCCATCAGCTCGGCCTCTTCCACCGCCCGCTGCATTGATTGCACCGTGGATTCGATATTGACCACGACGCCCTTTTTAAGACCACGCGAGGGATGCGAGCCTATCCCGACGATGTCAATCGTGCCCTCGGCATTGATCTCGCCAACAATGGCGACAACCTTCGAGGTACCAATATCCAGGCCTACGATCATGCCCCGGTCCGCTCGCTTGGACATGCTTTGCTACTCCTTGGCGGGGGCCGTAGCCCCATCGGTGTTTGAATGTTTCCAGGCCACGGCAAAGCCGTTGGGATAACGCAAATCAATCCTGTTGATGTCATCGGCCTTCGGTGCCAATACACGGGCGTAGGCTGCGGCCAGCCGCGCCATACGTCGCACATTCCAATCCCGCCCGATGACGAGTTCGATGCCATTGGCAAACCACAAGCGGTATGCGCGGCGCGCATCCTCGCGCAACGCGACCACGTGTAGACCTTCGGTAGCAAAGAGTGCCTGAGTGGCCTGGTAACGCTGCATCAGCTCATGCTCCTTGCCATCTGGGCCACTCAGGGCCGGCAGCCCCTTGGGAAAGGTCGACACGGGCGGCGTGAAAATATCGCCCTGCGTGTTCAACAAGGCCTTGCGACCCCAATACGCGAACGGCCGCTGCGGCTGTAAGCGAATGAGCAATGTGCCCGGCCACCGTCGCTGCACGTTCGCGCGATAGACCCATGGGATGGCAGTCAGTGCGTGAGCCACCGCATTGAGGTCGATGCCAAAAAATCCACCGCTGAGATTCGATGCCACGACCTGTTGCACTTGTTGCGATGAGATGTGTTCGCCCGCGCCCTTCACCTTCACGATACGAATCGGCAAGGTATCCGGCGAGAGCAGCCAGCCACGCAGCCTGTCCGCACCCACGATCAGCGCCGCGCACACAAGTATCGTCGCGGAGAGCCTCACCCAACGCCCGATACCCAACCCTTGACCGGGTGTCCGCGCGGCGGCGACTCTCGGTCGTCGTCGCGAGGTCATTGCAGGCATTTTTTTGCGTCCTTTGTTCATGTCTCATACCGGCTCGTCCATCGGCAGCGTGTCCTCTAGGATGCGTAACACCAACTGCGACATGTCCATACCCATCGCCCGAGCAGCCATCGGTACCAGACTGTGATCGGTCATCCCTGGCACGGTGTTGACCTCAGCCAGGTGTGCCTTGCCAGCTGCGTCCAGTAGAAAATCCACTCGCCCCCAACCCTGGCCACCCACGCTCGCGAAGGCATCTATGGCCATTGCGCGCATGGCCTGCTCGACCTCTTCCGACAGGCCGCAAGGGCAGAGATAGCGAGTATCGTGACGAGTGTATTTGGCCGCGTAGTCGTAGAATTCGGTGGCCGGCACGATACGAATCGCTGGTAGCGCCTGATCGCCGAGCACCGCGACGGTGTAATCGCCACCCGCCATCGCCGGTTCGGCCAATACCACACCATGACAACCTGCCGCCGCGGCATAAGCTGCCGGCAGATCCTCGGCGCGATCGACCTTGCTGACCCCGACACTCGAACCTTCTTGCGATGGCTTGACGAACAGCGGCAATCCCAGGCGCTGTGAAATCGCCGTGAAATCGCTGGCCACGCTGAGTAGCTCGCCCGGCACCGCCGGCAAACCCAGCGACTGCCACAGTAATTTACAGCGCCACTTGTCCATGCCCAGCGCCGAACCCAACACACCGCTGCCGGTGTATGGCAAATCGAGCAGATCCAGTACCGCCTGGAGCGTGCCATCCTCTCCGCCGGTGCCATGCATGACGATGAAGCAGCGGTCGAAGCTGCCCGCGGCCAATTGCTCGAATACGGTCTCGCGGCGCAGGTCGACCGGGACCGCGTCGACCCCGGCCGCGCGCAATGCAGCGGTGACCGCCGCGCCACTGTTGAGCGATACCTCGCGTTCCGCCGACCAGCCACCCATCAGGACCGCGACGCGGCCGAATCGCCTGGGATTCACACTCATACCCGGATCTCCCGTTCACCCACTATGCGCACCTCAGGTATCAAGCGAACGCCCGCATGCGCTTCAACGCGAGCCTGCACCGCCAGGATCAAATCTTCGATATCGCTTGCCGTGGCGGCGCCCGTGTTCAAAATAAAATTGGCGTGCCGTTCGGCCACCATGGCACCGCCTTGCTGCAAACGCTTGAGCCCGGCTGCTTCGATAAGCCGACCGGCAAAATCACCGGGTGGGTTACGGAATACGGAGCCGCAGGAGGCGACCCCAGTCGGCTGCGTATCGCTCCGGCGCGCCAGAAAACTTCGAATTTCCGCCTGCAGTGTCAAGGGTTCGCCGCCCGCCACGAGTGCAAGCTCCGCACACACAAACCAGCTTTCACCTGCTGTCCGCGCGCGGACGTGCCGGTAGGAAATTTCGTAATCGGTTGGCGTATGCACGGTAAGCGCACCCTCGCGATCAATGGTCGTCACGCGCGTCACCAGCGGCCAGGTCTCACCGCCAAAAGCTCCGGCATTCATCGCCAGCGCCCCCCGAACGTGCCTGGTATGCCGGCGAAGAAATTCGCGCCCTTCAGCCCTTCCCGGGCGGCTAGGCGCGCGATCTTGGCGCAAGGCACGCCGGCGCCGACAACCAACCCTGTGTCGCCGTCACGGCGCAATTCGGTTAGGCGCGCGTGGGTTGCGATCACCGTGCCGCGAACCCCCCCGTCCCGTATCAACAGATTGCTACCCAATCCCAGCCAAAGCAGCGGTTCGTCATCCGGCAGTTCACGCAGAAAATTGCGCAGATCAGCAAGATCGGCGGGACGGTACAGGCGATCGGCGTGGCCACCTGTTCGCCAGCTGGTCAAGGCAGCAAGTGGTGCATCGAGCACCAGCTCACCGCGCAGGTTGTGGCCGTGGACCGCAGACGTCATCATGCGCCCTCCCCATCCGCGAATCCCGGCGCGAGTAATCGCACGGGTAGCCGCGCCGCAACGGCACCAATGGAACCGGCACCCAGGGTCAATACCACATCGCCGCCACGCACAAGATCAACCAACGTCTCCGGCAAGCGCTCTACCTCCTCCACGAAGACCGGCTCGACCCGCCCGCGTGCGCGAATCGCGCGCGCCAAACTGCGTCCATCGGCATTGGCGATCGGCTCTTCACCGGCGGCATACACCTCCATCAGGACCAGCGCATCGACCTCGGAAAGTACGGAGACGAAGTCCTCGAAAAGATCGCGGGTACGGCTGTAGCGATGTGGCTGGAAGGCAACCACCAGGCGACGCGTCGGCCAAGCCTTGCGGGCGGCATCGACAGTCGCTGCGATCTCGGTCGGGTGATGCCCATAGTCGTCCACCAGCAATACCGAGCCGTGTACGGTTTCAATCTCGCCCCCCATCTGGAAGCGTCGGCCGATACCCTGGAAACCGGACAGTGCCCGCTGGATCGCCTCATCGCTCACACCCAGATCGTGGGCGACCGCAATGGCGGCCAGTGCATTGAGGACATTGTGACGCCCCGGCAGACTCAACCTCACCGGCAAAGGCGCAGCCCGACCTGGCAGACTGACCTCGAAGCGACTGCTTGGCCCGTCATAGTGGATATCACGCGCCATCACATCGGCTGTGCAGGCGATACCATAGGTGCGCAGCGGCCGGCTCAGCTGCGGCAGGATCGCCTGTACGCCGGAATCATCTACGCAGACCACGGCCAGACCGTAGAACGGCAGATGATGAATGAACTCGACAAAGACGCGCTCAAGCTCGGCGTAATCACCCCCGTAGGTACCCAGATGATCCGCATCGATGTTCGTGACCACGGAAATCATCGGCAGCAAATGTAGAAACGAGGCGTCGCTCTCATCCGCCTCGGCCACGAGATAGTGGCTGTCGCCCAGACGCGAATGTGTCGCGGTGCTGTTGAGCCGCCCACCGATGATGAAGGTCGGATCAAGCCCACCCTCGGCCAGTAGGCTGGCGACCAGGCTCGTCGTCGTGGTCTTGCCATGCGTTCCCGCCACCGCGATGCCGTAACGGAAGCGCATCAACTCGGCAAGCATCTCGGCGCGGCGCACCACGGGAATGCGTGCAGCGCGAGCCGCGGCGAGTTCGACGTTGTCGCCCTTCACTGCCGTCGACACGACCACCACATCCACGCCGGAGACGTGTTCCGCGTTGTGGCCGCGATCAACGCGCACGCCCAAGTCGGCAAGGTGACGCGTCATCGCGTTGTCGGTCTGATCGGAGCCACTGACCTCGTAACCCAGATTGGCCAACACCTCGGCGATGCCACCCATGCCTGCACCGCCGACACCCACGAAGTGGATTCTGCGAATGCGCCGCATCGCCATGTGTTCTCGGACCTGACTCATGCCCGATCCTCCCCAGTCGGTCCGTTCACCGCGCCCATTGCAGCGAGACAGGTTTCAGCAACATCTTCGGCGGCGCGCGGACGCGCCAGCGCGCGCGCCGCCACTGCCATGGTGCGCAGGCGAGTGCGATCGGCGATCCCCGCGAACGCACCGAGCAGCTTCGCATCGTCCAATTCGGATTCCGGGATCAGCACAGCGGCGCCCGTATCGGCCAGATAGGCGCCGTTCGCGCGCTGATGGTCATCGACCGCATACGGGAACGGGACCAGAATCGAAGCCACACCTGCCGCCGCGAGCTCGGCAACGGTAAGGGCGCCGGCGCGACAAAGTACAAGGTCAGCCCAGGCGTAGGCCTCGGCCATATCGGCGACGAACGGGACGATCTCTGCATCGACACCTGCCTGCGCGTAGGCCTGGCGCGCATCGTCATAATGCCGTTCCCCAGCCTGGTGACGAATTTGTGGCCGCCGTGCCGGATCGAGCTGCGCCAGTGCGCCGGGCACGCGCCGATTGAGCGCGCGCGCCCCCTGACTGCCACCGAGCACTAGCAACTTCAGGGGACCCGTTCGCGCGTCGTAGCGCACTTCCGGCGTCGGCAGTGCGGCGATCTCGGCACGTACTGGATTGCCGACATAGGCCGTCTTGCCGGCGGCACCCGGCAGCGCCACTGGGAAACCGGTGAAGGCCGTGCGGCTGAAACGCGCCAGCCAGCGGTTGGTCATGCCCGGCACGGCATTTTGTTCGTGTACGAACAGGGGTATTTGCATCAAGACCGCCATCACCCCGCCGGGGCCCGACACAAAGCCGCCGAAACCGATCACGGCTCGCGGCCGCAGGCGCCTAAGTACGCCACCCGCCTGCCATAACGCGCGCACCAGTCGCATTGGTGCCAGTAGCCAAGTACGCCAGCCCTTGCCACGCAATCCACCCACGCCGATCCAGACCATTTCGATACCGGCGGCCGGCACCAACTTGGCCTCCAGACCACGCCGGGTGCCCAGCCACATCACAGATTGTCCCCGTTGTGCGAGTGCCTGTGCGACGGCCAGCCCGGGGAATACGTGTCCCCCGGTACCACCCGCCATGATCAGGATCGGGCGCGAAGCGCTCATGTCGCCCGCCTCCGTCGCTGCCGTGAACGCGGACGAGCCGGCGCTGTATCGCCCTCGACCGTCTCGCGGTGGATGCGTTGCAGAAAGCCCAAAGCCATGCAATTGACCAACATGCTGCTCCCGCCGTAACTCATCAACGGCAAGGTCAGTCCCTTGGTCGGCAATATGCCCATGTTCACGGCCATATTGATGAATGCCTGCATGCCGATCCAGATGGTCAGGCCGTAAGCCAGATTGGCCGCAAAGGGGTTGCCAGCTGAGGCGGCACGCGCACCGATGCGAAATCCCCTGAACACGAGGAAAGAAAACATCCCCACCACCAGTGCAATACCGGCGAGACCCAGTTCCTCCGCGAGTACTGCGAACAGGAAATCGTTGTGCGCCTCCGGCAGGTAGAACAGTTTTTGCACGCTCTCGCCGAGGCCGACGCCCCACCAGGAACCACCACCGATCGCGATCAGCGACTGCGTTAGCTGATAGCCAGAGCTGTAGGGGTGCGCCCACGGATTGAGGAACCCGGTCAGGCGCTCCACACGATAAGGCGAGCTGACCGCGAGCACAGCCACCGCGATCAATGTCAGCACCAGAAACAGCGCGAATTGACTCAATCGCGCGCCCCCCAGGAACAACATACCGAGCCCCATTGCGAGCAGCGTCACTGCACTACCGTAGTCCGGCTCGATCAGCAGCAAGGCCGCCGCGATGACCATCACCAACATCGGCTTGGCAAAACCGCGCAAGGTGTTGCAGACCTCACCCTGCCGGCGCACGAGGAAACCCGCCAGATAAATGGCCATGAACAGCTTGGTAGGCTCCGATACCTGCACATTGAATGGGCCGAAGCCGATCCAGCGAATACTGCCGTTGACCTGATGCCCGATCCCAGGCACCAGTACCACCAGCAATAAAAAGTAGGTAAACATGAGCAGCGCCATGCCCGAGCGCTCCCAGATCGCCAGTCGAGTACTGAACGCAACCAATGCACCGCCGATGCCCAAGACCGCATACAGCGCCTGGCGATCAAAGAAGTAGAAGGCATTGCCCGTATCCCTAGCCGCGACGCTGACCGATGACGAGGCAACCATCACTAGGCCCAAACCCAGAATGGCGAATGTCACGATCAACAGCGGCAAATCAACCGCACCACCGAACAGCGCATTGAAGCGTCCTGTAATGCTGCGCGCGCGTTCGAGATTGGGCGTTGCACTAGTCATGGGATAGCGCCTCGAATGCACGCACGAAGCTATCGCCCCGAGCCGCATAATTCGCGTACATATCCAGGCTCGCGCAGGCAGGCGACAGCAGCACGCGGTCGCCGGCCTGCGCGAAGTCCGCCGCCGCCCGGACTGCTGCCTCCATATCCGCTGCTTCGACCAGAGGGACGGCGTCCGACAAGGCTTCACGCAGCCGTGCCGCATCGATTCCGATCAACACCACGCCGCGAGCCCGTTCGCTCAGCGCCGCGCGCAGTGATGTGAAATCCTGCCCCTTGGCTTGTCCGCCCGCGATCAGTACCAGCGGCCCGTCGAGGCCCTCAATGGCCGCCAGCGTGGCGCCCACGTTCGTACCCTTGGAATCGTTGTACCAGTCGGCACCGCCATATTGCCCAACCCATTGGCATCGGTGCGGCAATCCAGGGAAATCTCGCAACGCCGCCAGCATTGCTGTCAACGGCAAACCCGCCTCGTCGCCCAGCGCCAAGGCGGCCAGTGCGTTGGCCAGATTGTGCCGCCCCGCCATGCGCAGCGTATTCGCCGCAAGCAGCGGGCGCTGTCCGCGCATCAGCCAATGAATCCCATCCACGCAGCTCAGGCCATAGTCACCGGGTAGCAGCGGCTCTCCCAAACCAAATCCCGTGGTAGCGCATTCACCCACCAGCGAAGCCGCCAGCGGGTCGTCGCGGTTGACCACGCAGTGTCCGGCACCCGCGTACACCCGAGCTTTGGCTTGCGCATAGGCGGCAATCGACTCATAACGATCCAGATGATCCGGGCTCACGTTGAGCACGACCGCCGCGCGCGGGCGCAGACTATGGGTGGTTTCAAGCTGGAAGCTCGACAGCTCCAGCACGTAAAGATCGGGTTCCGGTTCGGCTAACAGATCCAGCGCTGGCGTACCAAGATTGCCGCCCATGACGACGTTCAAACCGGCCCTGCGGGCCATTTCGCCAACCAGGGTAGTCACCGTACTCTTACCGTTGGAGCCGGTAATCGCGATCACCGGTGCATGGGCGCAACGAGCGAACAACTCGATATCGCCCAACACCTCCGCACCGGCAGCCTGCGCCTCCAGGATGGCGGGGCTGGAAACGGCCACGCCAGGACTGACGATCAGGCGACGTGCGCGGTGGAATAGCGAGCGATCGAAGGCACCCAGGTGAATTTCCAATGGCACGCACTCGGCCTTGAGACGCTCCAGCCCAGGCGGATCGGCTCGACTGTCGGCCACCGCGAACGACTCCCCGCGCGCAGCGAGATGGCGCGCAACCGACAAGCCAGTCGCACCCAGACCGACCACCAGGTTGTCGAGCGGTACCGCCATGTCATCGCACCTGTGCGCCATCATGCTCATCTCAACGGATCTTCAAACTCGCCAGACCGATCAGAACCAGAATCACGGTGATGATCCAGAAACGGACGATCACGCGTGGCTCCGGCCACCCCTTGAGCTCGAAATGGTGATGCAACGGCGCCATCTGGAATATCCGCCGTCGCGTCAGCTTGTAAGAACCCACCTGCAGGATCACCGACAGGGTCTCAATCACGAACACGCCGCCCATAATCAGCAGCACCAGCTCTTGGCGCACCATGACTGCGACCACACCCAGCGCCGCGCCGAGTGCCAGCGCGCCGACATCGCCCATGAAGACCTGCGCGGGGTAGGTGTTGAACCACAGAAAAGCGAGCCCGGCGCCGACCAGAGCACCGCAGAACACCACCAGTTCGCCCACGCCGTGGACATACGGGATACCCAGATACAACGCGAATTTGTAATTGCCGCTCAGATAAACGAATACGGCGAGTGCGCCGGCCACCATGACCGTGGGCATAATCGCCAGCCCGTCCAAACCATCGGTCAGATTGACCGCATTGCTCGAACCGACGATGACCAACCAGGTAAAGGGAATGAACACCCATCCCATGGGAATCATCCAGTTCTTCACGAAGGGCATCAGCAGGGCGGTCTGGGCCGGTTCTGTTGCCGCAAAGAACAGATAGAACGCAGCGGCGAAACCGATGACCGACTGCCACAGGAACTTGGCGC
The DNA here is from genome assembly GCF_001753245.1 of Acidihalobacter yilgarnensis. NCBI lineage: Bacteria > Pseudomonadati > Pseudomonadota > Gammaproteobacteria > Chromatiales > Ectothiorhodospiraceae > Acidihalobacter > Acidihalobacter yilgarnensis. The sequence continues at coordinate 3,015,321 of NZ_CP017415.1, forward strand.
GCGCCGGCAAACCCTTGGAATTGCCATAGCGCAGCTTGCGATAATCGTCGACGCCACCAACCAGACCGAACATCAGGGTAACGCCGAGCGCAACCCACACGAAGTGATTGTCCAGATTGCTCCACAGGATCGTCGCGACAGCCACGCCCACGAGGATCAGTGCGCCCCCCATGGTCGGCGTGCCGGCCTTGGAGAGATGCGATTGCGGGCCGTCATTGCGCACCTGCTGGCCGATCTTGAGCGCCAGCAGGCGGCGGATCATGCTCGGGCCGATCACCAGCCCGATCAACAGCGCCGTGAGCACGCCCAGGATGGCACGCATCGTCAGATATGAAAAAACGTGAAAACCGCTGTAGTAATGGGCCAGAAACTCGAAGAGGCTATACAGCATGATGCCCCCCTACGTGCGCCGCATCGCCATCCGGCAACAGACGCGCCAACAAGCGCTCCAAACCCATCGAGCGCGAGCCCTTGATCAGAATGGTCAGCGGGCGCGCGGCGGTATCCGCCGACCGCCCTACCGCGTTCGCCAAGGCATCAAGATTCGGGCAATGGATCGCGCCTGCACCGAAGGCCTCTGCTGCCTCATGGCTCAGGCGCCCTAGGGTAAACAAGCGCTCGACGCCCCCCGCTCGCGCCCGTTCACCGGCCGCACGGTGCAAGGCGAGGGCCGTCTCACCTAACTCCGCCATGTCGCCTAGCACCAGCCAATGTGTCCCAGGCTGTTCGCCCAAGACGTCAAGACCCGCCGAGAGCGAACCGGGGTTCGCATTATAGGTGTCGTCCAGAATCATGATGCCTTCGCTTCCCTGCAATTGCCGCAGCCGCCCGGCAACCGGTCTGACATTGGCCAGACCCGCCCGTACGGCACCTAGATCGGCACCAGCACCCAGAGCCGCCGCAGTGGCTGCGAGCGCGTTCATCGCGTTGTGATAACCAGGCAACGGCAGATCCAACTCGAATTCACCGAGCGGTGTGACGGCCTGCAGATGTCCGCCGTGGTAGTGACCGCGCACCTCTGCTGGCTGCTCAATCCCAAAGCGCAACACGCGACGCGTGCAATTAAGTGCCAACCAATCTTCCGCAAAGGCATCATCCGCGTTGATCACGGCCACGCCGTCGGGCGCTAGTCCACCGTAAATTTCGCCCTTGGCGCGCGCCACGCCTGCTAGATCACCAAAACCCTCCAGGTGCGCAGGTCCCGCGTTGTTGACCAAGGCGACATGCGGACGCGCCATCGCTGTCAGCGCGGCAATCTCGCCGGCATGGTTGGCGCCCATTTCGATCACTGCGTAATGATGCGACGGCTCGACGGTCAGCAAGCTCAAGGGCACACCGATGTGATTATTGAAATTGCCCCGGGTCGATTGTGTCGGCCCTGCCTGCGTCAGTATCGAGGCCAGCATCTCCTTGACGGTGGTCTTGCCATTACTGCCGGTGAGGCCGACCACACGGGTAGGCAAATGCTCGCGCCAGGTGCTCGCAAATCGCCCTAGGCCAGCCAGAGTGTCGTCGACGATCACCTGAGGACGATCGTCCCGAACCGGATGAGAAACCATGACTGCCGCCGCGGACAAATCTGGGCCGATGTAGTCGTGACCGTCGAAGCGCTCGCCGCGGAGCGCCACAAATAGGGCACCCGCCGGCAGTGCACGGCTGTCCGTACCCACGCCGACAACGTTCGCATCTTCCCCATCTAGCCGCCCCTGCGACCATGCTGCGATTTGACTGAGGCGCCACTGATTCACGAGGCGACCTCCAGGGCGGCAAACCATGCCGCAACCGTATCGCGGTCGCTGCAGGGCTGCGCGCCGGCTGCAGTGATCTGCATCGATTCGTGCCCCTTGCCTGCGATCAGTACGACCTCGCCCGGGCGAGCGGAATCCAGTGCATGACGCACCGCGGCGACACGGTCGTGGATCACCACCACGCCTTGACGGTGCGGCAACCCGGAGAGAATATCCTCGACGATTGCTGCCGGATCTTCGCTGCGCGGGTTATCGTCGGTCACGATGACACGATCGGCCAGCTGCGTGGCAACGGCACCCATCAACGAACGCTTGCCGCGATCACGGTCGCCACCGGCACCGAACACACAGCACAAGCGCTCCGCGCCATGCCGGCGCAGGCTGGTGAGCACTGCCTCCAGCGCGCCCGGTGTATGCGCATAATCCACTACCGCGACCGGAGTCCCTGGTTGGCCAAAGCGCTCCATGCGTCCGGGCACCGGGCGGACGACGCGCATACGGTCGACGGCATCGGGCAATGGAACACCCAACGCCAGCAAACTGGCCAGCACGGCCATCAAGTTGGCCGCATTAAATCGCCCGAGCAAGGTGCTTTCGATCTGGCTCTCACCCCAAGGCGTGACCACATCCAATACGAAACCATCGCTGAGCATTTGCAAACGACGGGCCCAGACCACGTCGTCGCTCTTCGGCTTCTGAGGCGACAGTGAATAACCGATACGACGCCCAGCCGAGATCTGGCCCGCGGCCAGCTCCCGTCCGAACGCATCGTCCAGATTGAGAATCGCGTACTCCAGCCCCGGCACCTCGAATAGACGCCGCTTGGCGGCCGCATAAGCCTCCTGGCTGCCGTGATAGTCGAGGTGGTCTCGCGTCAGCTGGGTCAAGATCGCCTGGTTGAATCCCACCGCATTCAGACGCCCCTGCACTAGACCGTGGGATGAAGCCTCCATGACCGCCCAGCGCACACCGGCATCGGCCATATCGGCCAAGGCCGCCTGTACGCCGACGGCATCCGGCGTGGTGTACCCGCTGGGTTCAAGCGCATCGACCAGGCCATTGCCCAGTGTGCCGATGATGCCCGCGCGAGCGCGGTCCTGGTCCAACGCTTGGGCCAGAAAATGCGTGACCGAACTTTTACCATCGGTGCCAGTGACGCCGATCACCGTCATGCGGCGCGCTGGTTGTCCGTAAAACCGCGCGGCAATGGCGCCCAGCTCTCCAGCGAGTCCATCAATCCAGCAGACTGCTACGCCAAGCCCGCGAACATCGCATTCACGGTTACGTGCCGCGCCATCGGCCAATACGGCCACTGCACCGCGAGCCACCGCGTCCGCCGCGTGTGTCAGGCCATGCTCGCGCAGACCCGGCAACGCGACAAAGACATCGCCCGGCCTGACACGCCGGCTGTCCTGGGTCAGCCCGGATATAGTGGCGCTCTGCGGCAATGCCTGTTCGCACCATCCGGCAAGCAGCTCACCCAAGACCCATTCGCGCGCTGCGATCATGCCACCGCTCCCTGGGCTTCCGGAACAGGCCCTGCCTGCATTACATCGATGTCATCGGGGGGATATCGAGCAGGCGCAACGCACCGGACATCACCTCGCGGAAGACGGGCGCCGCCACCTGACCACCGTAATATTTGCCGCCCTGCGGGTCATCGATCATCACCACCGCAACCAGCCGCGGTCGGGTTGCCGGAACGATACCCGCAAACACCGCCGTGTACTTATCCTCCGCATAATCGCCCTGGCTGGTCAGACGATGCGCCGTACCGGTCTTACCGGCGACGGTATAACCCGGAATATGCGCCGCATAGCCGGTCCCCATGGGGGTGACCACCGAACGCAGCATCGTGCGCATCTGATCGGCTATGTGCTGCGGCAGCACACGCTTGCCGCCGACGGGTGCCGTCGGTTGTACGAAGGTAGCCGGGGCCAGGATGCCGCCGTTGGCCAATGCGCAGTAGGCATGCGCCAACTGCAGCGAAGTGACCGCGATGCCGTAGCCGTAAGCCATGGTGGCCTGATCGATCGGGCGCCAAGTGGTGTAGTTGTGCAAGGTGCCTGTCGATTCGCCTGGAAAACCGCTGTGGGTAATCTGTCCGAAACCGAAATCTCGATACATGGACCAGACGTAATACGGCGGCAGGCTCAGAGAAATCTTGCTCGCCGCCACATTGCTCGATACCTGCAGCACTTGCGTCAGATTGATCCGCCCGAAATCCGAATCGTCCTTGATCGTATGCCCCGCCAGCATGTACCAACCAGGGCCCGTATTGATCTCGGTATTCGGGGTATATTTCCCGCTCAACAATGCTGCCGACAAGGTAAAAGGCTTCATGGTCGAACCGGGCTCGTAGGCATCGGTTACCGCCCGGTTGCGGTACAGGCGCGGCACATAATCCGAGCGCACGTTCGGATTGAAGGTAGGCTGATCGGCCATCGCAACGATGGCGCCGTTGCTCGGATCCATGATCACGATGGAGCCGGACCGCGCCCCATGCGCCACCACGGCGGCCTTGAGGCTGCGGTAGGCGAGATACTGGATCCGCTGGTCGATGCTGGTCACCAGATTGCGTCCCGGTCGCGGCGAATGGATCAAATCCACGTTCTGAACGATCTGACCGAAACCGTTCTTGATGACCCGTTTGGCGCCCGGTTTACCGGTCAACCAGGTGTTGAATTCAAGTTCCAGTCCGTCCTGACCTTGATCGTCGATATTCGTGAACCCGAGCACATGGGAACCCACCTCGCCCATCGGATAGAAGCGCTTGTACTCGCGCATCAACCCCACGCCAGGAACCTTGAGGGCAGCGATACGGCGCCCCATGGCCGGATCGATCAGGCGTTCGACCCAAATGAATTCGCGTCCGGCCTGGCGCGCGCGCTCAACCTGCCCGATCAAGGTGGCGGCATCAAGCCCGAGTAAATCCGCCATGCGAGCCAGCCCTTTGGCATCACTGTCTTGCTGGGGATCGATCCAGACAGAATCCATCGGCGTGCTGATGGCCAAAGGGCGTCCGTTGCGGTCCAGGATCATGCCTCGATGTGCCGGCATATTCACCACGCGCAAAGCGCGCGCGTCTCCCTGCTTACGCAGGAAGGCTCCACGCATAACCTCCAGATCGAAGCCGCGTCCCAAAAGCCCCACGGCACCGACGCCGAATAGCCCCAGCACCAGTTGCCTGCGTCGCTTGAAGTCTGGGCGCGCATTCATGGGCTGATGTACACCGTGTCCGAACTGTCGGGCATGACCATATCCAGCTTGCCTCGCGCGATTCGCTCGACGCGGGAATGGGCTGACCAGACGCTCTGCTCAAGCTCCAGTCTTCCCCATTCCACATTCAAGGCATCGCGCTGAGCGTCGATACGCTCCAGGCGGATAAACAATTGACGCGTCTCGTAAGTGCTGTACACCACACCTAACGCGGTGCCCATCAACGACAATGCAAGCCCCGCCACGACGACCGCCGTCCAGTTCATGCCAGCCGCTCCGCCACGCGCAACACCGCACTGCGCGCACGCGGGTTGTGCGCGACCTCGGCCACAGAGGCGTGAATTGCCTTGCCGACAAGACTGAGCGTCCGGCCCGGTGTCGGTAAATCACGCACGGGCAAATTGCGCGGCGCCTGTTCGCCACGCGCCTGCTCACGCATGAATCGTTTGACGATTCGGTCCTCCAGGGAATGAAAACTGATCACCGCCAGCCGCCCGCCGGGCGACAATATCGAGACGGCCTGTGTCAACGCCTCGCTCAGCTCGTCCAATTCACGATTCACATGAATACGAATGGCCTGGAAACATCGCGTGGCCGGATGCTTGCCTGGTTCGCGGCGGCCAACCACCCCGGCGATCAGATCGGCCAGTTGTGTGGTACGCGTCAATGGGGCCAGCGCGCGTTCGCGCACGATACGACTCGCGATCCTGCGCGCATGGCGCTCTTCGCCAAATGTCCAGAACACGCGGGAAAGCTCGGCCTCCGAGGCCGTATTGATCCAGTCGCCAGCAGGTTCCCCGGATGTCGTATCCATACGCATATCCAGCGGGCCGTCACGCATGAAGCCGAAGCCACGTTCCGCCTGATCCAGTTGTGGCGATGAAACACCCAGATCCATCAGGACCCCTTGTGCCTGTGCATTGCCTGCATGCGCCCGCCAACACGATTCCAAATGTGAAAAGGGGGCGTGCTCAATAGAGAATCGACGATCAACGGCTGCAAGTTCACGCGCTGCCTCCACTGCACTTGGGTCACGATCCAGTCCCAGCAAATGGCCTTCCGGTCCCAGCCGGGCAAGCATCGCGCGACTGTGGCCGCCACGACCGAAGGTCGCGTCGACGTACCCGCCCTCTGCCTTAATCGCCAGTCCCGCCACCGCCTCCTCCAGGAGAACAGCCAGGTGCCCCGAGGATGATTCCGTCACGTTAGAGCGACAACGAGGCCAGCGCCTCGCTCAATCCGCCCTCGAAGGCATCAGATTGCAGCCACTCGTCACGCTGAGCAGCCCAGATTGCCTCGTCCCAAAGCTCGAACTTGTTACCTTGCCCCACCAACACCACATGCTTATCCAGTTTTGCCTGTTCGCGTAGGGTGGGCGCGATCAGAATGCGTGCCTGCCCATCCATTTCGACGTCCGTCGCATATCCCAGGAAGAGGCGCTGCAGCTGCCGGACTTGTGGATTCAGATTCGGGCGCGCCATCACGGAAGCCTCGATACGCTCCCATTCTGGCAATGGGTAAACCAGCAAGCAGCCATCACGATCCACCGTAACCACCAGCTGCCCCCCGCACGAGTCGCGCAGACGATCGCGATACCGTGCCGGCATCGCCACGCGTCCCTTCGAATCGATATTGAGATTGGTGACACCGCGAAACACGCGAACCCCCGCCAGATGGATCGTGCCAGGATCAAATACCCACTTTTCACCACTTCACCCCACACCGCGACACTATAGGTGCGGCATCAGGTGGCGTCAAGCAAGCCGACAGGCCGTCTATCTGGAAGATTGTCTTTTATACACAATGGCTTACACGTCACGCCTAGAGCTGGACGCACACCAACCCACGACTACCAAACGCCGTGCAATCAGGATGTTGCATACGAAAGATGATGTACAACATGAGAAAAATGCGGCCGCCACCCCGCCCGAGTGGTGACTCGCGGCGGTCGGGTGGAGAAAGGTGGGGAGTCGGCCGATAAGCCGGGTTCTGTCGGGGACAGTCATTCATCTGGGACGTACGTCACCGCACGCCTCAAGCGACCTACCCGGACGCGATGCGGGCCACATCATAGCGTCCCTATTTGGTCTTGCTCCGGATGGGGTTTACCGTGCCGCGGTATGTTGCCACCCGCGCGGTGCGCTCTTACCGCACCTTTTCACCCTTACCTGTATCCCCGAAGGGCTCATCGGCGGTTTATTTTCTGTGGCACTTTCCGTCGGCTCGCGCCGCCCAGGCGTTACCTGGCATCCTGCCCTACGGAGCCCGGACTTTCCTCCCCGCCGTAAAGACGGAGCGACTGCCTGGCCAACTCCCCGCGGGAGAATACCACAGCCGGCATCGCCTCAAGTGCGCGATTGCCGCCGGGACATTATTCGCCTTCTCTCTCCTGCTTGGCCTGTTGAGCAGCGCGGTACAACGCCTGTCGCGAACCACCCGTGATGCGGGCGGCCAGATCCGCCGCCTGACGCGTCGGCAGCGCCGCCGCCAACACCGCAATCACATGCGCCGCAGATATGCCGGATGTATCGTCGGGCACGGCATCCGTCGCACCCTCCACCATCACCACGAACTCGCCGCGCCGATGATCCTCGTTCACCGCAATCCAGGCGACCAAATCTCCCAAAGGCGCGGAAACGACTTGCTCAAAATGCTTGGTCAGCTCTCGTGCCACCACGGCACGGCGCGCCGTGCCGAAGGCCTGTGCCATATCCTCAAGGCAATCCGCGATGCGGTGACTCGATTCATAAAAGACAAGCGTACCGGTCTCGCGCACCAGCGCCTGCAGATAGGTTCGCCTTTTGGCACCCCGTGCGGGTAGAAACCCCTCGAATACGAAGCGATCCGTTGGCAATCCTGAAACCGATAGTGCCGCGATCACCGCGCTAGGCCCAGGAATAGGGCTAACCCGCCAGCCAGCCTCGCGCACCGCGCGTACCAGACGGAACCCCGGATCACTGATCAGCGGCGTGCCCGCGTCGGAAACCAGAGCCACTGACTGCCCCTCAGCCAGCGCCTGCAATATCACAGGGACGCGCGCGGTCTCATTATGCTCATGCAAGCTCAAATATCGCGCCTTCAAACCCAAATGGGAAAGCAGGCGCTGGGTCACACGCGTGTCCTCCGCAGCAATCAATCCCACTGCGCCCAACACCGCGCGGGCTCGGTCGCTGATATCCCCGAGGTTCCCCAGGGGCGTGGCCACGATGTAAAGCACACTCTCTTCAATTGACACGTTGCCTTCCAGTCCAGATACTGAGCCACCCGTTCAAGCGCATAGGGCCCATGATACACGGGCGTACCCATACGATGACCCGACGCGTCATCACCCGACTCAGTCTGACCTCGTGTGTCGTCCTGCTCCTGGGCGCCTGCGCGCAGACACCCACGCATCAGGTCGCCTCGTGGGAGCAACAGGCGCAGACCCAGCTGCAGGCCGGCCACCCGACCATGGCCGCGGACACCTACCTCAAGGCGGCAGCCAGCCTCCTCCCGCCACAACGCCAGCAACTCATGCTCAAGGCCGCTTCGCTATTGCTGCAGGCCCGACTACCGACTCGCGCGCGCGCCGTTATCGAGGCCATCAGCCCGACCGGCATGAGCCCAGACGATCTTGCAAGTAAGGCAACACTCGCCGCGCGCGTGGCGTTGTTTGAGCATCAGCCCAGTGAGGCCCTTGCTGCCTTACCCACCGACACCACAGGCCTATCCGCCCCCGTGGCCGCCGAACTGCTTGACGTTCGCGCCCAGGCCGAGCAACTCAACGGCAATCTGCTGGGCGCCATCCAGGCCAGAATCGCGCGCGCGCCAATGCTGGTGCAAGCTCAAGCCATCGACGACAATCGACACGCGCTCTGGGAAACCCTCAGCCAGGCCAGCCCCACACAGACGCGACTGTGGCTGCAGCAGGCCAGCACACCGACACTCAAGTCCTGGCTTGCGCTAGCCCTGATCGCCAAAACCACGCCAGCCGCACCCACTGCACTGACCCAGGCCATCGCGCGCTGGCGCCAGCAATATCCACAAATATCGGATGCCGACCCTATTATCGATGCTTTGAAGGCTCAGTGGCAGGCAATGCAGGTCTACCCGGCCCATATCGCCGTATTGCTACCGCTTTCCGGCCACTTCGAACCGGTCGCCCAAGCGATTCTCGACGGCGTATTGACCGCGTACTATCGTCACAGCCAGCAGACGGATGCCCCCGACGTCAATCTGCGTGTATATGACACCGCGGCGGTCCAACCCAGCCAGATCATGACCCTCTATGCTCGCGCGGTGCGGAATGGCGCCCAATACGTCATCGGACCACTGGATCGCGACGCCGTCACCCAGCTGGCGCAATCGGGTCAGCTCTCCGTGCCGACCCTTGCGCTGAATCGAGTGGCCAACGGCACCCCGCTCCCCGGACAGCTCTATCAATTCGGGCTCATACCCGAAAGCGAGGCCAGTCAGGTGGCCGAGCGAGCCAGCCTCGACGGACACAGCCGCGCCATCGTGCTCGTGCCGGACAGCAACTGGGGCAGCCGGGTGGCCACGGCCTTTACCGATCGTTTTCAACAGCTCGGGGGCAGGTTCTGGCCACGGGACGCTACGACCCTACCGCCTCCGACTTCACGCCCGCCATCGTCAACACCCTCAACATCGATAACAGCAACGCAAGGCGCCGGGCGGTATCTGCCACTATCGGACGATCAGTCGACTTCGAGGCGCGGCGTCGCCAGGATGTCGACATGATTTTCATCGCAGGCGACCCCCGCCAGGCACGCCTGCTGATGCCGCAAATCCGCTTTCATCACGGAATCGGCCTGCCCATTTATTCCATCTCCACAGCTTACAGCGGCACGCACGACCCCAGGGCCGACCATGATCTCAACGGCCTGATTTTCGACGATGCGCCACTACTGCTCGATACCCATGGCGCAGCGGCCGACGCGCGAACCGCCATGCACACGAATTTCCCCGACGCCAGCCGTCGCTACCCGCGGCTGATCGCGCTAGGCGAAGATGCCTTCAACGTCCTGCCATATCTCAAGCGACTCGCCTCCGAAGACTGGGCGCGCTTCACAGGCTTGTCCGGCAACCTAAAAATAAGCGCAGACCAGACACTGATCCGACAGCTCGAATGGGCACAATTCGACAACGGCCTACCCGTGCTGCTCGGCCAACCGAAACCCGTCGCCGGGAACCTCGCGGCCGATACGGCAACACCCGCCGATGCCGCCCCCCCTAAGCGCGGCGAAGACTTCGAGCAACGTGCCTGCGACTATCTGACCGGGCGAGGCTTGCACTTGCGTGAACGCAACTATCGTTGTCGCGCTGGCGAAATAGACCTCATCATGACCGATGTTCGAACCCTGGTATTCGTTGAGGTACGCTACCGCAATACCGCACGTTTTGGCGGTGCCGCCGCCAGCGTGAATACCGCAAAGCAGCGGCGACTGACCGCAACCGCCCTACATTATTTGCAGCGGCACGGACTCGACACACCGGCACGCTTCGACGTCGTGGCCATGGGCCCCGACAACCAGATCGACTGGATTCCAGATGCATTCTCGGCCCAGGACTTCTGATTCATACTGACAATCTGCAGGACTCGCGAGTGAACGAACGCATACAACAACATTTCATGGCCAGCATCGACACCAAGACGCGGGCCGCGCAGATATTGGCGGAGCCGATAGAAGCCGCCGCTAGGCGAATGACCTACGCCCTCGTCGGCGGACACAAAATACTCAGCTGCGGCAACGGCGGATCTGCCGGAGACGCCCAACACTTTTCATCGGAAATGCTCAATCGCTTCGAGCGCGAGCGGCGCGGTTTGCCCGCGATCGCCTTAACCACCGACACATCCACGCTGACCTCGATCGCCAATGACTACAGCTACGATCAGGTCTTTGCGCGTCAGCTGCGCGCTCTGGGCGCACCCGGCGATTTACTACTCGCGATCTCCACCTCGGGCAATTCGGCCAATGTGGTAGAAGCCGCGCGTGCCGCGCAGGAACTCGGCATGCACGTGATTGCGCTGAGTGGCCGCGGAGGCGGCGCGCTTCACGAAGTACTGACGGGTGAAGACATCGAGATATGTGTCCCTTCGGAAAGCACCGCGCGCATTCAGGAGGTACATTTGCTCGTGATCCACTGCCTATGCGATCTCATTGACCGCCAGCTCTTCGGCGATATTTGAAACCCGTGCCGCTGCCCCCCGATTTCCTCGCGGCACTGGCCAACTTACTGCCCCCAGCCGACCTCCTGACCGAGGCCAGCGATTGCTGGACGTACGGCTATGACAATTCCAAGCGACACGCACCTCCGGAAGCCGTAGCCTTCCCTCGCGAACACGACCAGATCGTCTCTCTGGTGTGTCTGTGCAACGAATTTCACATTCCGATTACACCCCGGGGACGCGGCACCGGCACGACCGGCGCCACCGTACCCACTCATGGCGGACTCGTCCTCAGCCTCGAACGCATGGACAAAATCCTGCGGGTCGACCCTGACAATCGCTTGCTCGTTGCTCAACCCGGCGCGACCAATCTTGCGGTTCAACAAGCCGCCGCCGCGCATGGCTTTTTCTGGCCACCCGACCCAACCAGCGCGGCCGTTTGCACCATCGGCGGCAACCTCGCCTACAACTCGGCGGGACCGCGTGCCGTTAAATATGGTACGCCACGGGAAAATACGCTCGGGCTACGTGCCGTCACCGGCGATGGCCGGAGCATCCGCACCGGCGTCATGACCACCAAGGGCGTGGTCGGCTATGACCTGACCCGGTTGATCATCGGATCCGAGGGTACGTTAGCAATCATCACCGAGGCCGTCCTCAAACTCACGCCCAAACCCGCGGCGAAACGCACGCTTCAGGCGGTCTACGCCGACCTGGATTCAGCCGCGCGTGCCATCGCCGCGATCATGGCCCAACCAGTCGTGCCTTGTGCCCTGGAGTTCATCGACGGCAGCGCCATTGAAATGATCCGCAGCCACTCGCGAGCCGAGTTGCCACAAGGCGCTGGTGCGTTGCTCATGATCGAGGTGGATGGCCCACCCACAAGCCTGGAGGAAGCCGTCGGTGAGATCATGCGAGCCGCCAAAGTCAGCGGCTGTCTGTCCGTGAAAATAGCGACCACGCAAGCCGAAGTCGAGGCACTGTGGGCCACACGCAAGGCCCTCTCACCCGCGCTGCGCACCATTGCACCCAAGAAAATCAACGAAGACGTTGTCGTGCCCGTATCGCGCATTCCCGCCTTGATCGAGGGTCTACAGGCACTCGGGCGCCGCCACGAAATCACCATCGTCAATTTCGGGCATGCCGGCAATGGCAACATCCACGTCAACTTGTTAATCGACCCAGACGATCCCAGACAGGCCGCCGCGGCAGAACATTGCCTGCAGGAGGTTTTCGAATTGGTGCTACGACTGGAAGGCACCCTCTCGGGCGAACACGGGGTGGGCCTTGTCAAACGTGACTATGTTGCGCTTGAGATCGATGCGGCAACGCTGACTTTGATGCGGGGCATCAAGCACCAATTCGATCCATTGGGTCTGCTCAATGCCGACAAGGCATTGCCGCCAGCCGCGATTACTTGACGACGCGCAAGCCTGGGCGACCACTGCTCGGCCCATTCGGCCGTGGCTCAGTAGTGCCCCCCGGCCCCCCGGATGGCGGAGACGTATCGTCATCGCCGAACATCATGCCTTGCCCATTTTCACGTGAATAAACCGCCATCACGCGCTGAACAGGCACGAAAACCTCCTGCGCCCGACCTGCAAAACGCGCACTGAAACTGACATATTCGTCACCCAAGTTAAGCGCTTGTACGGCTTGCGGCGCGACATTCAGCACAATGCGGCCATCTTGGACAAATTGCGTCGGGACCTGAACATCCTCGCCACTCGCATCAACCAGCATATGGGGCGTGTGGTTGTTGTCCACAACCCACTGGTATATCGCACGCAATAGATACGGACGACTCGAAGTCATTTGATTGGAAGCGGAATTCATTACTGACTCAGGCAATCATGTCGCGTTCAACATCACTCAGACTGGCGCGTACGGAAGCACGAGCAAAGGTCCGTTGGGTATAGTCGGCCATAGCCTTGGCCGCAGGTGGCAACTGGATACCATGGACCGAGAGCCGCCAGAGCACTGGGATGACGGAGCAATCCACCAAGCTGAATTCCTCGCCTAGAAGATAGGGCCTCGCCTCCATGAACAATGGCGTGGCGGACAATACACTCTCGCGCAGGATCTTGCGCAATCGAGGTTGGCTCTTCTTGTCTGCTGCCGCAAGCTCGGCCATCGGGATGTACCAGTCGCGCTCGATTCGGTACATCAACAACCGCGCCTTCGCGCGCGCGACGGGATCAACCGGCATCAAGGGTGGATGTGGAAAGCGTTCGTCAAGATACTCAATGATCACGCGCGCGTCGTAAAGAACCAAGTCCCGGTCGACGAGCGTGGGCACGGAGTTGTATGGGTTGAGGTCGACCAGATCCTCAGGCTTGCGGCTAGGATCGATATGGATCACATCGGCCGTAACATCCTTTTCCGCAAGGACGATCCGGGTGCGATGACTGTCAGGGCAATCGGGTGCCGAAAACAAAGTCATCACTGAACGGCGGTTGGCGACCAGGCTCATCTCTATCACTCCGTCGTCAGGCGGTATATCGACAGAACGCTCGCCATTCTCGCGGAAATCCCACCGTTGCATCGGCACCATGGCCGAAGCGACGACGGGCGGCCACCATCAATGCCGTACGTCCTTCCAGTATTCCTTTTTCAGGAAGTATGACACCACAAAGAGCAATGCGAGGAACGCCAGCACCCATAAACCCAATCGCTGACGTTCTAGCTTGCTCGGTTCGCCAACATAAACCAGGAAAGCGACGAGGTCCTGCGCAGCGTGTTCATACTCCACTGGAGTCATTGTACCCGGCTGGACCAGATTCAGGTGATCGATCGACACATCGCTCGAATTCTGATGTGGGCCACCCGATAGGGGGATCGCCGCCTGTAAACCTTGGAGCTGCCAAATGACGTCCGGCATACCCACCTTGGGAAAGGCCAGATTGTTGACGCCGGTAGGCCGCGTATCATCCAAATAGAAGGTCGTCAGGTAGGTATACAACCAATCAGCACCCCGCGCGCGCGCAATCACCGACAAATCCGGCGGTGGCGCGCCGAACCATCGTTTCGCATCCTCCGGGCGCATCGCCACCGCCATCGTCTCACCAATCTTGCGGTCAGTGAAAATCAGGTTCCCGCGAATCTGCTCCGGGGTCAAGCCCAAGCGCTCGAACAGGTTGTACCGCACCGCCGACAACGAATGACAACTGAGACAGTAATTGACGAAATATTTCGCCCCACGCTGCAAGGCAGCGTTGTCGGTCATATCCACATCGACAGATCGCAGATGCAAACCTTCTTCGGCCCCTGCTGGCTGAGCGATCAAGGGCAGCGCACACAACAGGATGAGCAGTATTTTTCTCATTATCGCACCCTCTCCGGCACCGCCTTGTCAGTCGCTAGCCAAGGGAAAAATAGTGCGAGCAACAGTAATCCGGAGACGTACCCACCAGGAATCAGCAGGCTGGTGAACACCAGGTGGCTGGTTTCGGCCGAGACGCGCACCAAGTCGTACAGCATGATCGCGCTCATCCAGACGACGTACACCGCCAATATCGTACGCGCGGGTCGCATGCGGCTGAAAAACACCAGCATCAGGAAGAAGCTGAAATAAACTTCCGACAGACGCAATCCCATTTCGGTCAAAAAAGGTGTCGGGTGCCTTGTACCCAATATACCCAAAATCACGAAAACCACCACGAAAACCATGATGTTGGCCTTGTGCAACACACTACGGTAGCGAATCGACTTGACCGGATTGCGATCCAACCAAGGTAGGACGAATAGCACGAAGATCGATAGACCCATGGCGACCACGCCGAGAAATTTATCCGGTATCGAGCGCAGCACCATATAAAAGGGTGTGAAGTACCAAACTGGAGCAATGTGCGGGGGAGTCTTGAGCGAATCGGCAGGAATAAAGTTGTCGAATTCGATGAAGCGCCCCCAAAACGTAGGCTGGAAAAACACCACTGCGAAATACAATCCCAGGAAAACGACCACCCCCATGATGTCCTTGACGGTGTAATACGGGTGGAAAGGAATGCCATCGAGAGGTACGCCGCGGACATCCTTATGCGCCTTGATTTCGACGCCATCGGGATTGTTCGAACCTACCTCATGCAGCGCCAATACATGGACGACCACAAGCCCTAGCAATACCAATGGCATGGCGATGACATGCAGGGCAAAAAAACGGTTCAGTGTGGGATCGGATACGACAAAATCACCACGAATCCACAGCGCCAATTCGTTGCCCACATAAGGAATCGCACCGAAGAGCGAGATGATGACCTGCGCCCCCCAGTAGGACATCTGCCCCCAGGGGAGCAAATAACCCATGAAGGCCTCCGCCATCAATGCGACATAGATCAACATGCCGAATATCCACAGCAATTCTCGCGGCTTCTTGAAGGAGCCGTACATGAGCCCGCGAAACATATGCAGGTAAATCACGATAAAAAAGGCGGAGGCGCCGGTCGAATGCATGTATCGGATCAACCAGCCCCACTCCACATCACGCATAATGAATTCGACCGACGCAAAGGCAAGCTTGGCATCGGGCTTGTAGTGCATGGTTAGGAATATCCCGGTCAATATCTGTATGACGAGAATCAGTAGCGCGAGCGAACCGAAGAAATACCAGAAGTTGAAATTTTTAGGTGCGTAGTACTTGGAGAGATGATTTTGCCAGCCCACGGAGAGTGGGAAACGCCTGTCGATCCAACCGAGCAAGCCTGTCGTCGTTATCTCTTTTTCAGCCATCAGACCACCCCCTTGGGACCCACACCGATCACGATCCTCGCCTTGCCCTCATAGTGATGGGGCGGAATAACCATATTCAGCGGCGCCGGCACGTCCTTGTAGACCCGCGCGGCTAAATCGTAACGTGAGCCATGACAGGGGCAGAACCAGCCTCCGCGCCAGTCCGGGCCGAGGTCCGGCGGTGCCAACTCTGGCCTGTAGGTCGGTGAGCAACCAAGGTGAGTACAAATGCCGACAACGACTAGGTATTCCGGCTTGATCGCGCGGGATTCGTTCTTGCAGTAAGGCGGTTGAATCGATTCCAGAGACTTGGGGTCTCGCAACTTGGGATCGTTTTTGGGCAAATCGGCCAGCATCTCAGGGGTGCGCAGCACCACCCACACCGGTTTGCCTCGCCAAGCGACCCTGAGCATCTGCCCCGGCTCTATCTTGCTGATGTCGACATCGACCGGTGCCCCCGCGGCCCTCGCGCGGGCACTGGGACTCATCGACGCGATAAACGGCACCGCCGCGGCAACCGAGCCCACCGCGCCAAGCGCGGCTGTAGCGGCCACCAGAAATCGACGGCGCGGGACATTGATGTCCTCTGCTCCCATCCCTGCTCCCCTTCTTCGTTCTTTGTGATTGTAGTTCTCACGACCGCGCCTCTACGGGCGTTTTATGGTAATCGGCCTGTCCAAAGCTTCCATCAACTACTCGGCGAGGTCAAGCCTGCCTCTACGAAGACGGCGAAAAACCAATGGCGCAGGGGGACATATGGGAGCTAACGGAAGGCGCTCGATGAACACTTTCACCACGAACAGGTGTACGGGAACGCCATCGACGATGCCACAGACATCATCAAACGGGATTATCGATGTCGACGAACTGATGATCCAAACCCCAGCGTGCGGCTAAATACTCGCCCAAGGCCTGAACACCGTAACGCTCGGTCGCATGATGCCCCGCCGCCAGGTAATGCACACCGGCTTCACGAGCCGCATGCACGGTCTGTTCCGAGATTTCACCGCTCAAATAAGCCTGAGCGCCTTGTGTTGCCGCCTGCTCTAGATAGCCCTGAGCGGCACCCGTGCACCAAGCGATACGTTCGATACTCGCCGGCCCTGCTGGGATGACGAGCGGTTCACGCCCCAGCACACGCGTGATATGCGCAACCAGGTCGTGGAGCGTCAACGGCATTTCTGGATGCCCGATTGAACCGACACCCTCGGCGGTCAGCGGCGCCAGCGTCGTGAAGCCCAGGCGTTTGGCCAGTTGCGCGTTGTTACCCAGCTCTGGATGTGCATCCAACGGCAGATGGTAGGCCATCAGGCTGAGATCGTTGGCCAGCAGAGCCTTGAGACGTCGACGTCGAGAACCGGTGATTTCGGCAGGTTCACCGCGCCAGAAATAACCATGATGAACGAGTATCGCATCAGCATCGAAGTCGAGTGCGGCCTCGATCAGCGCCAATGACGCGGTTACGCCACTCACCAGCTTGCGAACCTCTTCGCGGCCCTCGACCTGTAGACCATTGGGCGCATAATCGCGAAAACGCGTTACACCAAGCAGCTCATCCGCATAACGGCAAATTTCGCTCAGCTGCGCCATCGAGATTTTCGACTCCTACATGCGAGCATGACGATTCACGCGATTCAGTCCGACGCGTCTGACACCCGGTATTCGGCCGAGCGTGCGTGTGCGATCAGCCCTTCGCCACGCGCAAGCACCGATGCGGTTCGCCCGAGTGAGCGAGACCCTTCCGCGGAACAATGGATGATGCTGGCGCGCTTCTGAAAGTCGTAGACACCCAGCGGCGAGGAAAACCGGGCCGTACGCGAGGTTGGCAGCACGTGATTCGGGCCGGCACAATAATCACCCAGGGCTTCGGCGGTATGCCGCCCGAGAAACATGGCGCCGGCATGGTGAATGCGGGCCGCTAACACCCCCGGATCGGCGACTGACAGCTCCAGGTGTTCAGGCGCAATGTGGTTGGCAAGACTGACTGCCTCGTCCAGATCACGCACAAGGATCAATGCACCGCGTGCGCGCAGCGAGGTTCGAATGATGTCTGCACGCGGCATATCCGTGAGCAGCGCATCCATCGCCTCAGCGACCTGATCAATATAAGCCAGATCCGGGCACAACAGTATGGCTTGCGCGTCCTCGTCGTGCTCCGCCTGCGAAAAGAGATCGGCCGCAATCCAGCGCGGATCGGTCAACCCGTCGCAGACTACCAGTATCTCGGATGGGCCGGCGATCATATCGATACCGACGGTGCCATAGACCTGCCGCTTGGCGGCGGCCACATAGATATTGCCGGGACCAACGATCTTGTCGACTGCGGGCACGGTTTCAGTGCCATAGGCCAATGCAGCCACCGCTTGCGCACCACCGATGGTAAAGACCCGATCCACGCCGGCCACCGCCGCGGCGGCGAGCACCAGTTCGTTGAATTCACCGCCGGGCGTGGGCACCACCATGATCAGCTCACCAACCTCCGCGACTTTTGCCGGGATCGCGTTCATGAGCACAGACGAGGGATACGCCGCCTTGCCGCCGGGGACATAGAGGCCCACACGATCCAATGGGCTCACCTGCTGACCCAGTACGGTCCCGTCCGCTTCGGTGTACACCCACGACTCCACGCGCTGGCGCTCGGCGTACGCACGAATGCGCTCAGCCGCTGTGCGCAAGGCCTCTCGCTGCGGCGCTGGAATACGCTCCAAGGCGAGTGACAAACGCTCGGCAGGAATTTCAAGGTCGGCGCCATGCTCACGACTCAGCCGGTCAAAACGCGCCGTGTATTCGAGCAACGCTGCGTCCTTACGTGTGCGGACACCTTCCAGAATTTCATTGACCGTAGCGATGACAGCCCCATCCGCCACACTCTCCCACGCCAGCAAGGCATCCAGGCGTGCAGCAAAATCACGGTCACGGGTATCGAGTCTATGGATATCGGGCATATTCGAGGCCTCGAGCTAGATGAACGGGATGGAGATAGGGCTACACCGTCGATCGGCTTATCTAGATCAGCCCAATTGCTGTTGTCGGCGATGGTTTTCCCGGCGCGCGCTCACGGCTTCCGCGAGCCTGCGCAATAGCTGCTCGGTTTCGTCCCACCCCAGACAGGCATCGGTGATACTTTGCCCATAGATCAAAGGCTGGCCCGGTACCACGTCCTGCCTGCCCGCCACCAAATGGCTTTCTATCATCACCCCGATGATAGATTCACTGCCCGCCGCAAGCTGCTCGCCAAGCACCCGCGCGACCTCAACCTGACGATCAGCCTGCTTACGGCTGTTGGCGTGACTGCAATCGATCATCAGACGCGGCGGCAAGCCCACCTGGAGCAAACGCTCTGCAACCGTCTGCACGCTTTCGGCATCGTAGTTCGGGCCGCGCGAACCACCACGCAGGATGAGGTGACAATCCTCATTCCCGTTAGTCGTGTAGATCGCGGAGCGTCCAGCCTTGGTCAGCGACAGAAAGTGATGTGGTTGCGAAGCTGAGCGGATGGCATCGATCGCGATCTGCACCCCACCATCAGTTCCATTCTTGAAACCAACTGGACAGGAAAGGCCCGAGGCCAGTTCGCGGTGCACCTGGCTCTCGGTCGTACGCGCCCCGATGGCCCCCCAACTCACCAGGTCGGAAATGTATTGCGGGCTGATGATGTCGAGATACTCGGTCGCTGCTGGAATACCCATCTCGGCCAGTTCCAGCAACAACCGACGCGCCACGCGCAGGCCACGGTCGATCTGGAAGCTATTGTCGAGGTTTGGGTCGTTGATCAGCCCCTTCCAACCAACCGTCGTCCGCGGCTTTTCAAAGTACACGCGCATGACCACGAGCAAATCGTCGCTGAGCGATTCTCGGACGCGCAGCAAACGCTCAGCATAATCCTTGGCTGCGACAGGGTCGTGAATCGAGCAGGGGCCGACGACCACCAGCACACGATCGTCGCTGCCGGTCAGCAAGTCGTGGATCTGTCGGCGAGTATCGTGAACGAGGCGAGCACTCTCGTCGGTCAACGGCAGTTCTTCACGAACCGTCGCCGGGGTGCTCACCTCATGGATCGCCTTTATCCGTAGATCTTCAGTCTGGTAACGCATGTCTTTCCAGATGCCCGTACCCGGCAGGGCAGGCGGCTCGCCGGTCCGCACCTTTCGAGTGCCATTTTCGATCAGAGAGTAACATGAATATGCGCCTCAAGGCTCCACGCCGCGGCGCCATCAGCCCCCATCGACCGCACGCCGCAACTGCTCGATAATGCGCTGTACGCGTCGATGCTTCATTTTCATCGAGGCCTTATTCACAATCAGCCTGGAGCTGATATCCGCGATATCTTCCCACGGCACCAAACCGTTGGCACGCAACGTGTTACCCGTATCCACGAGGTCAACGATGCAATCCGCCAGACCAACCAACGGGGCAAGCTCCATCGAGCCGTAAAGCTTGATGACCTCGACTTGGCGTCCCTGAGCGGCAAAATGCGCACGCGCCGCGTTCACGAACTTGGTCGCCACTCGCAACCGACGGGCGCCCTCGTAGCCACCGGGTAGACCCGCGACCATCAGGCGGCAACGCGCAATACGCAGGTCCAATGGCTCGTATATTCCTTCGCCACCATTTTCCATCAGCACATCCTTACCGGCGACGCCCAGGTCCGCGGCGCCGTAGCGCACATAGGTCGGGACATCGGTTGCACGGATGATGACCAGCTTGATCGTCGGGTCGTTGGTATCGAGAATGAGCTTGCGACTGGTTTCGGGATCATCGACCGGCACGATATCGGCGGCGGCCAACAGGGGCAGCGTATCTTTGAATATCCGCCCCTTGGACAACGCAATGGTCAACGTCTCGCTCATGCCGATCACCCCACCACCCGACGTATGCGCCCACCGATCTGAGCCAATTTTTCCTCGATGCACTCGTACCCTCGGTCAATATGGTAGATGCGATCCACAATCGTCTCGCCCTTCGCCACCAGTCCAGCGAGGATCAAACTCGCCGAGGCCCTCAGATCCGTTGCCATCACCGGTGCGCCAGTAAGGTGGGGTACGCCGTGAATGACCGCGGTATTACCGTTCACACGGATATCCGCGCCCATCCGCTGCAGCTCCTGAACGTGCATGAATCGATTTTCGAACACGGTCTCGGTGATCGAACCGGTGCCGCTCGCAATGGCATTGAGCGCCGTAAATTGCGCCTGCATATCGGTGGGAAATGCCGGATAAGGTGCGGTTCGTAAGTCAACTGCGCGAGGGCGTTCACCATGCATATCAAGCTCGATCCAGTCCTCGCCCACCGTGATTTCGGCACCACCGGCGCGCAACTTCTGCAATATAGAATCCACCAGTGAAGCCCGGGTTTTCTTGACCCTGACCCGACCACCCGTGATCGCTCCAGCCACCAGAAACGTACCCGTCTCGATGCGATCGGGCAGTACCTCGTATTCGCAACCGACGAGCCGATCGACACCTTCGATCACGATGGTATCGGTGCCGGCGCCCTCGATCCGCGCGCCCATGCAGGTCAGACACCCAGCCAAGTCGACGACTTCCGGCTCCCTCGCGGCGTTCTCGATGATGGTCCGGCCCTCTGCCAGGGCGGCGGCCATCATCAGATTCTCCGTGCCAGTGACGGTCACCACATCGAGCACTAAGCGCGCGCCGCGCAAGCGCTTGGCCCGAGCTTTGATATAACCGCCTTCGACCTCGATGTCTGCACCCATCGCGCGAAGACCCTCCACATGGATGTTCACCGGCCGCGAACCGATCGCGCAGCCGCCCGGAAGCGACACCTCCGCCTCACCGAAGCGCGCCAGCAAGGGACCGAGCACGAGGATCGACGCACGCATCGTCTTGACCAATTCGTAGGCCGCCCGCAGGGTATGGATACCTCGGGTATCGGTCTCGATGCCGAGGCGCTCGTCGACGGTCAACGACACGCCCATTCGGCCCAACAGCTCCATGGTAGTTGTCACATCGTGTAGATGCGGGACGTTAGACACGCGCATCGGCCCATCCGCCAGCAATGTGGCGGCCAGGATGGGCAAGACGGCGTTCTTGGCGCCCGAGATGCGGATTTCCCCGTCGAGGGGACCACCACCGTAGATCAGCAACTTATCCATGAACGACCGCGTATCCGGCCGGTTTTCGCAACCGGCTCAACAAAAAAGGGGCTGATCTTACCGCATCGTCGCCTCGGGGGGCAGTCAGGCGGACCCAGCACGGGATTCAAACAGATCCCCGAGATCACTGACTTCGACGATGACCCGCATCGATTCGGGCATATCAGTGAAGCGAACTCGCCCGCGAGCGGCGCGCGAGCAGGCCACCAGGCAGGCGACTGCGGCGCTATCTGCTTGAGTCACGCCACCCAAGGACAGGTCGAAATCGGCGGTATCGCGCACGGCGCGCTCCAAAACCGGCCACAACGCGGGTACGGTAGCGACCGTCATCGGACCGTTCACGCGATAACGGCCTTCGCCATCGCGATCCAGGCTGGCGGGCACACTCATGAGGATGCGGAGCCTTGGTTGTTGGCTTCGTTCTGCTTGGCCAGCCGCTTGATTAGAGCCTCAAGGCTGGTCTGCGCAATCTCCTGACTGAAAGTGGTGCGATAGTTTGTCACCAGACTCAGGCCGGAAATAGTGATGTCATAGACCTTCCAGCCTGCCTCTGTCTTGATCAGGCTGTAATCGACCGCCAACGGCTGCTGGCTGCTGCGCTGCACCTGGGTATATATGGTCGCGAAGGGTGCGTTCACCGTATCCCGATTCGTCAGGAAGCGAACTTTGCTATCGGTATACTCGGTCAGCGACTTCGCGTAGGTATGGATCAAGAGTAGCTTGAACTGCTCGACGAACGCGCTGCGCTGGGCAGGGGTCGCGGTGCGCCAATAACGCCCAAGTACCAACCTTGCGGACGCCTCGACATCCACCGCCGGCAAGATGATGCTGGACACCATCTGATTGACATATTTCGGTGATGACAGCTGCGCCTTGGTATGCGTGTGTAACGCCTGCAAGGTCTGGTCCACCGCCGTCTGCACCACCTTCAACGGAGCCTGGGCACCGGTGTCTGCCGAGGCCGCCTGCCCCGTAGCAAACAACATCAGGCAAGTCATGGCGAACAGTTTGAGGATTCGTTCGATCATGCGCGTATCTCCGCTTCGATTCGATTCGACTTACTTTGAGGTCAACTTGACCATCAGTTGCCCGATGATCTTCTCCAGCACGACGGCAGACTGCGTGTACTGGATTCGACTCCCGCTCTTGAGCGATTGTTCCGAAGCCCCCGGCGACAAGGCGATGTACTGCGCGCCCAGCAAACCCGCGGTATAGATGCTCGCTGAACTATCGACCGGGAAATCGTGGTACTGATCCTTGATGCTCATCACCACCTTGGCCTCAAAGTTCTTGGAGTCGTATTGAATCGAATCGACCCGCCCGACCTGGACACCCGCGGCAGTTACCGGGGCATTGATCTTCAACCCGCCGATGTCGTTGAAATAGGCATAGACCTGATAGCCGTTGCCACCGCTGAAATCGGTCAGGTTGCTCACCTTCATGGCCAGCACCAGTAGTGCCGCGCAACCGGCCGCAATGAACAGACCGACAAGGATTTCGATGGAGCGCGTAGTCATCGTGGGACTCCGAGGCTTAATGACCGCTGAACATAAGGGCGGTCAGGATAAAATCCAGACCGAGTACGGCCAGCGAGGTATTGACGACGGTACGAGTGGTCGCACGGCTGACACCGGCTGAGGTCGGGACGGCATCGTAACCCTCGAATACCGCAATCCAACTGGCGACGATCCCGAAGACAAAGGTCTTGATCACGCCGTTGAGAATATCATGGGTAAAACTCACGTTGCCCTGCATCTGTGACCAGAAGGCGCCGTCGTTGACCCCCAGCAGGCTGACCCCCACCAGATAACCACCAAACACACCGATCGCGCTAAACAATGCGGCCAGTAACGGCATCGCAATGATGCCCGCGATAAACCGGGGGGCGATCACCCGCCGAAAGGGGTCGACCGCCATCATTTCCATCGCGGAGAGCTGCTCGGTGGCCTTCATCAACCCGATCTCCGCCGTCAACGCCGAACCCGCACGGCCAGCGAACAGCAACGCCGTCACCACCGGGCCCAACTCACGCACCAGCGACAGCGCCACGACCACGCCCAGCGATTCCGTCGCATTGAACTTGACCAGGGTCGTATAACCTTGCAAACCCAGAACCATGCCGACGAACAGCCCGGAAACCGTGATGATCAGAAACGACAGCACCCCGACCGAATAAATCTCGCGCACAATCAGGATCGGGCGACTCAAGGGCGTCGGCAACGCCGAGAGCACGCGTAACAGAAACAGCCCGGAACGTCCGAGACGCCCCAGCACACCCAATGCCCAACGCCCCATGCCTCCAATCGCGTCCAACACGTCAGCGCACTCCCAGCAGGTCGTCGGCGTAGTCGGGCGCCGGGTAATGGAACGGTACCGGTCCGTCCGGCAGCCCCTGCAGAAATTGCGTGGCCCAGGCCGATTCGGTCTCGCGCAGGGCCACCGGCGCGCCCGACTCGACCACCTTGCCATCGGCGATAAGATAAATCAGGTCGGCAATACTCGACGTCTCTGGCACGTCGTGCGACACCACGATGCTAGTCAACCCAAGGCCGTCGTTAATGCGTTTGATCAGCGTTACGATGGTGCCTAGGGTAATCGGATCGAGCCCGGTAAAGGGTTCGTCGTACATGATCATCATGGGGTCGAGTATGATCGCGCGCGCCAGCGCCACCCGCCTCGCCATGCCACCCGACAGCTCACTGGGCATCAGCTCACGAGCGCCACGTAGCCCGACCGCCTGCAGCTTCATCAGCACCAGCGGGCGAATGATCGCCTCGGGCAGACGGGTATTTTCGCGTAGCGGGAAGGCCACGTTCTCGAAGGCATTGAGGTCGGTCAGCAATGCGCCGCTTTGAAACAGCATGCCCATACGCTGCCGCAGACGATACAGATCGCTGCGAGCGAGACGGTGCACATCCTGTCCGTCTATCAGCACGCGGCCTCGGGACGGCCTGAGCTGCCCGCCGATGATCTTGAGCAAGGTGGTCTTGCCGGTGCCGCTCGGCCCCATGATGGCGGTCACACGGCCTCGCGGCACCACGATATTCAACCCATCAAAGATGACACGACCGCCGCGGCGAAAGGCCAGATCCTGAACCTCAATCAGCGGCTTAGCGTTTTGGTCCAGCATGGCACCCCAAACCGCATCCATTGCGGAAAACGTAGCAGTCTCAAAGAGTCCGCCCGAACTGTCAACCTTCCACCGGGCAAGGCCTACAAACCCAGCATCACACACAGCGCCCGGCATTCATCCACGATGGTGGGCGGGCCATCGACCAACAGGCAGCGCTCCACCGGGCCTGGCACGGTAGCAAAAGATTCGAGAAGTGCGCGACGCTTACGCACGTCGTCGCCCGGCATCGGTCGGTAAATACCCAGTGCGGCAGGCCGGTCGGCGCGCTCTGCGCGCCAGGGCGCCCCGACGCCGGGGAGGGGGGGTCGGCCGCGTAGCCAGCCGACGGCACGGTTCGCCGCAGCACATTCATCAATTCACGAGCCGCTGCGGGCTCGACCGCCTCGAAACAGATGCCGGCAAGCTGCCGACCAAGCGCCTTCAAAACGCCAGCCAGGTCCTGGCTGGCCAGCTGACCCGGTCCGCAGCCAAGCCAATAGACCAATGTCTCACCCGTCTCTTCCGACCACCGCGACAGATCGGCTGGCGTCCAGCTGCTAGCCGGCAAGCCAACACAAGCATAGTCGTTGGCATAATAGGCCGGACGCCAGTCAACCGGCAGATCCGAGGGGTAATAAGCCATCAGCCAATCCGGCCGCAGCCAGTCCCACACGCCGATTTCCACACGGGTCACACGACACCTCATCCGATGCTTGATTGTTCGGCGCCATTCTATATCCCAGCACACAAGCCGTGACCGGACAGAATGACGGCCCAAGCGATAGAATGCAGGTCATGCATTTCGATCTATTCAACGAACTATCCGTGCCGACCCTAGGCAATCGCGACGAGCGCGAGGTATTCGAGGACACTCTGGCGCAATGGGTTCTGGCCGAGGATCTCGGATTCACCACCGGCTGGCTCGTCGAGCATCATTTTATGCCGGAATATTCACACAGCACGGCCCCAGAGCTATTTCTGGCTGCCGCCTCGCAGCGCACGCAGCGCCTGCGTCTCGGCCACGCCATCGTCCCGCTGCCCTACCACCACCCGATACGGGTCGCCGAACGTCTGGCCACACTCGATATCCTCTCTGGAGGCCGTGTCGAATTCGGTTTCGGGCGGGGATTTTCGCCACAGGAATACCAGGCCTTTGGCCGCGAGATGCGCGACAGTCGCAGCTATACCGAAGAGTCCCTCGCCGTAATCCGGCAGGCCTTTGCCAAAGGCCAAGTCGACTTCCACGGCCAACATTTCGACTTCACTGAACTTGCCGTACTACCGCACCCCCTCCAGAAACCGCACCCGCCGATTTGGACCGCCGCAGTCAGCCCGGAGAGCTTCGAACTCGCCGCACGACAAGGCGTCGGCGTGCTGGTCGGCCCATTCAAACCCTGGTTCATGGTCCGCGAAGACATCCGCCATTACCGTGAAGCCTGGCAGCGAGAGCACGGCACAGCACCAGGGGGCGCCCACCTCAACCCGCGCGTTGCCATGACCATCGGCATCCACTGTCATCCCGACCACCACACCGCGCGCAATCAAGCACGCGAGGGCCTCGTCTGGTTCTACCGTCAACTACTGGGGCAGACCCGCGGCGTACTAGAACATCTCTACGAGGGCTACGAGTATTACCGCCGCTTCGGCGCCTTCCGCGGACTCATGGGCAAGGCGCTCACCCTCGGTGCGCTGGAAACCCTGGGCATGACCGTGGTCGGCAACCCGGCGCATTGCATCGAGAGACTGACTGCCCTCAAGAACGCAGGCGTGGATCACGTACTCCTGGCCTTCGGAGCAGGCGTGCTGCCACAAGCACAGACCACCGACGCGATGCGACTGTTTGCCGAGCATGTGATGCCGGCGCTCAGCGACTGATGCACGTCGTCGTCACCGGTAGCGCCGGGCGACTCGGACGCGTACTCGTGCCTTACCTTCTGGCCTCGGGAGTGGCCGATGCGGTCACCGGGATAGACACTCATCCAGCACCCTTCGCCGACCCTCGCTATCGACACCACCTAGCCGATGTGCGCGCCCTAGGGACAGGCGCCGTGTTCGAAGGCGCCGACGCGCTGGTGCACTTGGCCTTCGTGCTCATGGGCGGCGGCCTCGGTCGGCAACGGCACGACCGCGCAACGATACGCAGCGTCAACATCGACGGCACTCACCGGGCCTTCGAGGCTGCGGCGCACGCCGGACTACGTCAGGCGATTTTCGTGTCCAGCGCCGCCGTCTACGGGGCCTGGCCGGACAACCCGCCCCGCCTGACGGAGTCCGCGCCGCTACGCGCCATGCCCGGCTTCGCCTATGCCGAGGACAAAATCGCGGTCGAGCACTGGCTGGCTGCGTTTGCAGCGATGCACCCACACCTGTCTATGACTCGCCTACGGCCACACGCCATCGTGGGTGCGCACGCACACCCGCTACTCAACAGCGTCCTGCGCCAACCCATCTATCCCTTCGCCCACCCTGCGCCGCTGACCCAATGTATCTGGGAACAAGATGTGGCCCATGCCATCGCGCAAGCGCTGGTGCGACGTGCAGCAGGCATCTTCAACCTCGCCGCCGATCCACCGATGAGCCTACGCGACATGCTCGGCCTAGTGCGCCGTATACGGCTGCCGGTACCGCCTGCGATCTTGGGCGGACTGCATCGACTGGCTTGGCGGCTGACGCCCGCGGCCGGCGAGCCCGGCTGGGTGCAGGGACTCCGCTATTCGCTCGTGCTCGACACCCGGCAGGCGCAACGGGCGTTAGACTTCACGCCGAGCTGCGACATAGCCGAGTGCGTACGACGTGCCGCAAACGGTTGGCATGCAAGCTAAGGCAGGAATGGCCAACACGCTTCATGCCATACAGGCACCCCACCGGATGCTGGCGACGGCTTTTCATGGCCCCCCATGTATAATTTCGCGTTCCTGCCCATTTAACCGGGCCTCGCAAGGAAGTCATCGAGCGTGCTGCTAGCCGTCCTCGCCATCATCGCCGGCTTCGCCCTCCTGATCTGGAGCGCGGATCGCTTCGTGCTCGGAGCCGCGGCCCTAGCCCGCAACTTCGGTGTACCACCGCTGGTCATCGGCCTGACCATCGTTGGCATGGGCACCTCTGCGCCAGAATTACTCGTCTCCGCAATGGCTGCCTGGGACGGCAATGCCGGTCTTGGTATCGGCAACGCCATCGGCTCGAACATCACCAACATCGGTCTGGTGCTGGGCGCGACCGCGCTAATCGCCCCGCTCACCGTCAATTCGAAACTACTCAAACGCGAATTGCCGCTGCTGCTGGTGGTCATGTTGCTCGGCTATGCCCTGCTCGCCGACGGGCGCCTCGCGCGACCGGAGGGCAGCGCGCTGCTGCTGGGACTGGTCATGCTACTGGTCTGGATGGTCTGGTCGGCACGCCGGGCGCGCGCCGACGACGCGCTCGCCGAGGAAATACTCGACGAGCAACCGCCACCAATGTCCACGTCTGCCGCACTGGGCTGGTTCGCGCTGGGCATTGCCGTATTGCTCGGCGGCGCCAAACTGCTGGTCTGGGGCGCCGTAGCCATCGCCCACACTCTGGGTGTGAGCGATCTCGTGATCGGCCTGACCGTGGTCGCCATCGGCACCAGCCTGCCTGAACTGGCCACCACCATACTCAGCGCGCGCCGCGGCGAACCCGACATCGCACTGGGCAATGTCATCGGTTCCAATTTATTCAACATCCTAGGAGTACTCGGCCTCCCCGGACTAATCGCACCAGGCCCGGTGCCACATGAGGTGCTGACACGCGACTACCCTCTGATGCTGGGCTTCACCGCCTTGCTCTTCCTATTCGCCTACGGCCGCCAGCCCAGACGCATCAATCGCGTCGAAGGCGGCGTCCTGCTCGGCGCCTTCATCGGCTACGAATGCTGGCTCTACTGGACCGCGTAACCCCCATGCCCCTCGACGACCAACAACTCATCACTCTCGGCCTCGCCGTGATCCGCACCGAAAGCGAGGCGGTCGCCGCCCTGTCCGAACGGATAGACGGCGCCTTCGTCCGCGCCTGCCATCACCTACACGCCTGCGAGGGACGCATCGTCGTCCTCGGCATGGGCAAATCGGGACACATCGGCGGCAAAATCGCCGCGACGCTGGCCAGCACCGGCACGCCGGCCTTTTTCGTCCACCCCGGTGAGGCCAGCCACGGCGACCTAGGCATGGTCACCGCGCACGACGTCGTACTGGCCCTGTCAAACTCAGGCGAAACCGATGAAATCCTCACTATCCTGCCGATCATCCGCCGCTTGGGCATCCCGCTGATTGCGCTTACCGGACGTCCTGAATCCAGCCTCGCGCGGGAGGCGACCGTGCACATCGACGTCAGCGTGGCCCGTGAGGCCTGCCCACTGGGTCTGGCGCCGACATCGAGCACCACGGCCACGTTGGCGATGGGTGATGCGTTGGCCATCGCCCTACTCGAAGCCCGCGGCTTCACCGCCGAGGATTTCGCACGCTCACACCCCGGCGGCCGCCTCGGCCGCCGCCTACTGCTGCATGTGGCCGACGTCATGCGCCAGGGCGACGACATCCCCATGGTTCGCCCCGACACCATCCTCAGCCAGGCACTGTTGGAAATCACGCGCAAAGGCCTCGGCATGACCGCTGTCGTAATGGCGGGGCGCGTGGTCGGCGTGTACACCGATGGCGACCTGCGGCGCACCCTGGATGCGGCGCTCGACATTCACCGCACACCGATCAGCGAAGTAATGACAGCGGATTGCAAGACTGCGCGGCCCGAAATGCTCGCCGCCGAGATCGTCAAGCTGATGGAGGATCACCGCATTCAGGCGCTGCCCGTCGTCGACGAGGATGGCAGCCTCGTCGGTGCACTGAATATGCACGACCTGATGCGCGCGGGGGTCGTTTAATGAACACACCAACGAACAGGGCAGCGGCCGTATCCGACGATGTACTCGAACGCGCACGCGCCGTGCGCCTTATGGTTTTCGACGTCGACGGCGTGCTCACCGACGGCCGCCTGTTTCTCGGCGACGACGGACAGGAATACAAGTCCTTCAACTCGCGTGACGGACACGGTATGCGCATGCTCAAGGACAGCGGCGTAACCCTGGCAATACTCACCGGGCGCCGCTCGCAGGTGGTCAGTCGCCGCGCCGCCGACCTGGACATCGAACACGTCATCCAGGGTCGCCGCGACAAACTGCCGGCCTTCGAGGATCTGCTATCGACGCTGGCGCTGCCACCCTCGGCTGCGGCCTTCGTCGGCGACGACCTCGTCGACTTGCCGGTCATGCGACGCGCGGGACTCGGCATCGCGGTCGCCGACGCCGCACCGGAGGTCCTGGCACATGCGCACTGGGTCACCACACGCGCCGGCGGGCAGGGCGCCGCGCGCGAAGCCTGCGAGCTGATCATGCGGGCCCAGGGGCAATACGAACGCCTGATCGCGGCTTATCTCACATGAGCCTACAGCGCCTGCTCACAGGCGCCGCGCTGGCCCTTACCCTCATGCTCGGTTACTGGCTCGCGCGACATTCGCTGCCGCCGCCGCTCAAAATGGAGCCTCTGACACACGGCACGGACTACGCCGCAGAGGGCGTGACACTGACCCAGTGGCGCAGCAACGGGCACCGCCGCTATCGCCTGCAGGCAGTACACCTTACACATACCCTACCGGACCGACTCACCCGGCTGACCGATCCGGTGTTGGTGGTATATCCTGAGCGCGGTCCGCCGGTAACGCTACGCTCGCCCAGCGCCATCCTGCTGCCCGGCGACACCATCGTGCAGATGCCAGAGCGTGTGCTCATCACAAGACAGAACACGCAGGGACAGACGATTCACGTGATTTCCAGTAACGTGACGGTCGATACCCGTCAACAGACCGCGACGAGCCCGGCCCCCACCCGCATCGAGGGTCCTGGGTATGTCACGCAAGGCATTGGCCTGAGTGCAAATTTCAAGCAGCAGTTCATCGACCTCCTAAAGGACGTGCACAGTGTTTACACACGCCCAACGACATCCCACTGATTCACGGGCCGCCAGCGGTCGACGTACACGGGCACGCCGATTCTGGCTGATAGCGGCATTCGCCCTATCGTTGCCCCTGAACGCCTGGTGTGCGCCCCCCGTTTCGCGTAACGCCCCTGTTCACATCAGCGCAGACCGATTCCATTTCGATCAGAAAACCGGCATAGGCATCTACACCGGGCACGTCCACGTGACGCAGAACGCGCTGACGATTGATGGTGAACGCCTGACCGTAATTGCACCACCCAAGGGCCCGGTCGAACGGCTGACGATGGATGGGGCTCCCGCCAGCTTCAGCGATGTCACGCCCAAGGGCAAACCGGTGAAGGGACACGCCACGCACATGCTGTATCTGCCCGGCAACCAGGAAATCCACCTCGACGGACAGGCCAAACTGATCCAGGAACGCAACACCTTCAGCAGCGCGCGCATCGTCTACGATACGAAGAGCGGTGTCGTCACCGCTGGCGCGCCCGGCAATCGCGTTAAGGCAACTTTGGTCCCCGGCGGCCAAGGCGGCGCGGAGAAATCCACGCCATGAGCGTACTCAGCGTCACGGATCTCACCAAACGCTATCGCGGCCGCGACGTCCTTGGCGGGGTGTCGCTTGACGTGGGCAGCGGTGAGATCGTCGGCTTGCTCGGCCCCAACGGCGCGGGTAAAACCACCTGCTTTTACATCATCGTGGGCCTGATCCAGCCAGATTCTGGCCATATTCGCCTCAATGATCAGGACATCACCCGATTCCCCATGCATGCGCGCGCGCGCATGGGCGTCGGCTATCTGCCTCAGGAAGCCTCGGTATTCCGCCGCCTCAGCGTCGAAGACAATATCCGCGCGGTACTCGAACTGCGTGACAATTTCGACCCCAAGGCACAGAATGAAACCCTGGAAAGTCTGCTGGATGAACTGCAGATCGGGCATATTCGCAGCAGTCGCGGATTCAGCCTCTCCGGTGGTGAACGACGGCGTGTGGAGATTGCCCGTGCCTTGGCAGCCGAGCCCGCATTCATCCTGCTAGACGAACCCTTTGCCGGTGTCGATCCCATCTCGGTGCTCGATATTCAGCGCATCGTGCGACATTTGAGCGACCGGGATATTGGCGTCTTGATTACCGACCATAACGTACGTGAGACCCTCGGCATCTGTCAGCGCGCCTATATATTGAGCGACGGGCATGTGCTTGCCGAAGGCACCCCGGAAGATATCCTGGACAACCAGAAGGCCCGCGAGGTCTATCTGGGTCAGGACTTCCGCCTGTAAGCAACCCGAGATACCCAAGAGTCCGACGATGACCATTGCGTTAAACGCGAATTCAAGATAAACATCAAACGCGATGATCAAGCCTTCACTTCAACTCCGGCTGGGGCAATCCCTGGCGATGACGCCTCAACTGCAGCAGGCCATACGCCTATTGCAGTACTCGACACTCGAGCTACAGACACATATTCAGGAAGTCCTGGAAACCAACCCGATGCTCGAGGTCGACGAGGATTCCGGGCGAGTTGAGGGCGCGGATGGCGAGCAAATCAACGGCGAATCTCGCGAAGGCGCCGCCGAAGACAACCCATCCCAAGACACCATCCCAGACGAATTGCCGGTCGACAGTGCCTGGGACGATATTTACGAGCCGCCAACCGCAGCGGGCTCCGGCTCGTCCGAAGCCGATGACCGCGACCCCTACGAATCACAAAGCGGCGATGGCGAGTCGCTGATCGATCATCTGCTCTGGCAAGTGCACTTGGCACCCATGAACGAGCAGGATCGCCTGATCGCCATGACCCTGATCGACTCGATCGGCGGTGACGGTTATCTTCAGGAGGATATCGAGAACATCCGTGGATCACTCGCCGCGCAATTGCAGGCCGATCTCGAAATCGAGGACATCGAGGCCGTCCTCCATCTCGTGCAACGGCTAGATCCTCCAGGTTGCGGCGCCCGCAATCTGGCGGAATGCCTCGACATACAACTTTCTGAGATGCCACAAGATATACCGTGGTTGATACAGGCGCGGCGCTTGGTGCAATCCCATATCGACCTGCTCGGGAATCACGATCTCAAGGCACTGATGCGCCACCTGGAACTGGACGAGGCTGGCCTGCAGGAAACCATCGCACTGATCCAGTCGCTCAATCCGCGGCCTGGTGCACAGATCAGCAATAGCCGACCCGAATATATCGTCCCCGACGTGACGGTCCGCAAACAGGGTCAGCGCTGGCGCGTGGAGCTCAACTCTGAAGTTGCGCCGCGCCTACGCTTGAATTCCACCTACGCATCAATGGTACGGCGCGCAGACAGCAGCGTTGACAACACCTACATGAAAAATCAGCTGCAGGAAGCGCGCTGGTTCATCAAAAGCCTGCAAAGCCGTAACGAAACCTTGCTACGTGTCGCCACTGCCATCGTCGAGCAGCAGAGGGGGTTTCTCGAATATGGCGAGGAGGCGATGAAGCCCCTGGTCCTGCGCGACATTGCGGAACAGGTCGAAATGCACGAATCGACCATCTCTCGCGTCACTACCCAGAAATACATGTACACGCCCCGCGGCATCTTCGAATTCAAGTACTTCTTCTCCAGCCACGTCGGTACCGCCGATGGCGGTGAATGCTCCGCAGTCGCGATTCGCGCCATGATCCGCAAACTGGTCGAATCCGAACCCGGCGACAAACCTTTGTCGGACAGCAAGATCGCAGATCTGCTCAGCGAGAAGGGGATACAGGTTGCGCGCCGCACGGTCGCCAAATACCGAGAGGGCATGAACATTCCGTCCTCCAGCGATCGCAAACGACTCAACTAGACTCAAATCATGGAGATCTCACAAAATTCTTCGACTTGGCGCAATACGGACCGACACCCGCATTCCGGCCGTGACCAGGGAGCACAGTCGGGCGCCAGCGTCGAAACCCGGCGGTGGGAGATGTTACCCGCCGTCCACGCCCCGCACAGGGAACCGCGGACGGCGAGCAACGTCGGCCATGATGGCACCGCCCCCAAATGGGCAGTTAAGACACAGCCCTCAACGAGGAGTATCGTATGCAAATCAACCTGTCTGGGCACCACGTAGAGTTGACCGATGCACTACGCGACTACGTAAGCGACAAATTCCAGCGTCTCGAACGACACTTCGACAATATGATCGATGTCCACGTAATTCTTTCCGTAGAGAAATTGCGTCAGAAGGCCGAAGCCAGTCTGAACCTCAGCGGCAACCAACTCTTCGCAGATGCCGTCGACGAAGACATGTATGCCGCTATCGACTCGCTCGTCGACAAGCTCGACCGGCAGGTGATCAAGCACAAGGAAAAGACCAAAGACCATCACAAGGCCGAAGCGACCAAACGCACGGCCATCTGAAACACACAGGCGACACCTGAACCATGCAGATAGGCGAATTACTCACGACCGAACGCATCCTCAACGATGCGGACATCCACAGTAAAAAGCGGGCACTGGAGGCACTAAGCGAACTCCTGGCCAAGGGTGGACAGGTTTCCTCCAATGAGGTCTTCGATACCCTGCTCGCACGCGAGCGCCTGGGCAGTACCGGCTTGGGACATGGCGTAGCGATACCGCACGGCCGCATGGCTGGCCTCAAGGAAACCCAGGCCGCCTTCATCAAATTGAACGGGGGCATCGATTTCGATGCCCCCGACCAGGCGCCGGTTGATCTTCTGTTCGCCCTGGTGGTCCCCGAGGAGTGCACCAGCGAACACCTGGACACGCTCTCAAGACTGGCTCAGTTGTTCAGCGACCCGATCACCGTGCAACAACTACGGGGTGCCCACGACAGCGAGTCCGCCCTGGGACTGCTCAATGACTGGGATGCCAGGCACGCCGCCTAGGCGACGTCATGGACGCCACGCTCTCCGCTGAAACCCTCTATCAAGCCCTCGGCAAACGCCTCGAACTTTCCTGGGTGGCGGGACGTTCGAGCGGAGGGCAGCGTCTGTCTGCGGCCGATACTCACTGGGGCGGCGCCACCCTGGTAGGCCATCTCAACCTGATACACCCGCACTGCGTACAGGTACTGGGTAGCCGCGAATTCGCCTATCTGCAGCAACTCGACACCACCACCCGCGAGCACGCCCTGTCACAACTGCTCAACGGCGAGAGCGTCGTGATCGTCGTCGGTGGCGGAGAATCTCCGGACACCCGGATGATCGAACTTGCCGAGCATGCGGGTATCGCGCTGCTCGTTTCCCCCCTGGCCACGCACGAACTCATCAGCACATTACGCTATTTCCTCAGCGAGGCACTCGCCGAGACTACCACCACACATGGCGTGTTCATGGAAGTGCTCGGCACTGGCCTGCTGCTCACCGGTGACAGCAATGTGGGCAAAAGCGAATTGGCACTGGAATTGATCACCCGAGGTCATCGCCTGGTCGCGGACGACGCACCCGAGTTCGCCCGCATCACGCCGGATATCCTGCAGGGACGCTGCCCACACGTCCTGCAGGATATGCTGGAGGTACGCGGGCTCGGCATACTCAATGTGCGCGCCATGTACGGTGACAATGCAATCAAACTGAACAAATATCTCAGGCTAATCATAGACCTGCGCCACAGCCACAGCACCCGTCACGAGGACGAGCATCGACTGTACGGGATCACGCGCATCCGACGCCTGCTCGGGGTTGAGATACCCGTCATCGAAATCCCCGTCGCGCCCAGCCGTAACCTGGCGGTCCTGGTCGAAGCCTCTGTACGCAAACACCTGTTGCTGCAATCCGGTTATGATGCAGCGGACGACCTGATTCAGCGACAGCAACAACGCCTCGAGAGCGAATCGTGAGACTGATCATCATCAGCGGCCTTTCGGGCTCCGGCAAGACCGTTGCCTTGCATGCCCTCGAGGACGAGGGTCTGTATTGCATAGACAATTTGCACCTCGGCCTGCTCCCGGCCTTCGTCGACAACCTGCTCAGCCCCAAAGTGAAACTCTACGACGAGGCGGCCGTCGGCATCGATGCGCGTAGCGGCATCGAAGAACTGCGCGGCTTCAAGGAAGTGCTTCAAGACATCCGTTCGCGGGGCGTTCAACTTGAAATCATCTACCTGCAGGCCGAGATTGACACGCTGATCAAGCGCTTCAGCGAAACCCGCCGCAAGCATCCCTTATCACGTAAAGGGCTCCCCCTGATCGAGGCGATACACCTGGAGCGCTCGCTGCTCGCGGTCATTGCCGAACACGCCGATCTGACCATCGACACGACGCGCAGCAACGTTCATCAGCTAAGCGCCCAGATCCGCGAGCGCATCGGACGCAGCCATGTCGGTTCGCTATCGCTGCAGTTCCAGTCCTTTGGTTTCAAGCACGGCGTGCCAGGAGACTCCGATTTCATTTTCGACGTCCGCTGCCTGCCCAATCCCCACTGGGAACCGCGCCTGCGTAACCAGACTGGGCTTGACCCTTCTGTACAGCAGTATCTTTCTTCCCACCCGATGGTCGAAGACATGTACCACGACATCCAGCGCTTTCTGCAAACATGGATCCCGCGCTTCGAGGCCGAAAATCGCAGCTACCTGACGGTTTCCATCGGCTGCACCGGCGGACAGCACCGCTCGGTCTATCTCGTACAAAGGCTCGGCGACGCCTTCCGAGACGAACGCGGTACCGAAATCACGATCCGTCACCGGGAGCTTGGCTGATGCCCGATCCCCATCCATTGCCACCCGTTACCGCATAGGCACGTCGCACCATGTCCGTGGGAATTTTACTCATCACGCATAACCGCCTCGGCGCGGACCTCATGGAAACGGCACGCAGCATGCTACGTGCGACACCGCTTACCGTTGCCAACCTCGCGGTTTCCCCCGCCTCAGACCCTGATGAGATTCTCAAACGCGCCCGTGAGCTGTGCGACCGGCTCGACGCCGGTAGCGGCATCCTGGTGCTCACCGACATGTTTGGTTCCACGCCCAGCAACATCGCCTGCCGTCTTTGCGACGACAACCACCAGGTTCGTATCCTTGCAGGGCTCAACCTGCCGATGTTGATCCGGATTTTCAACTATCCGACGCTGAGCCTCGACGCCCTCAAAGACAAGGCATTGAGCGGCGGACACGATGGCGTTCTCAATTGTCAGGAGGTGAGTACGCATGGCGCAGACTGAAGTCAGCATCGTCAACCGCCTCGGGCTACATGCCCGTGCCGCTGCCCGCCTGGTCAGCCTCGCCAGCCGCTTCAACGCGCACATCGAACTCGAACGTAATGGCCGGCGGGTGAACGGCAAGAGCATCATGGGAGTCATGATGCTCGCCGCCGCTCAGGGCAGCACGCTGACTCTCCATGCAGAAGGTATCGACGCAGAACAGGCCCTCGTGGAGATATCCGCGTTGATCGCCGACCGCTTCGGTGAGGGAAGCTGACGAGCGGCCCCACCCGGCTTGGTGCTATAAACGAGATTCAAGAGCGCCGTATAAGCGGGTTCCATCCGGTTTGATGCCCGCCTCCACCTCCGCTCGCAAGCCAAGGAAAGCTCCACAATGAGCCTGTTGCTCAACGGCATCGGTGTCTCCCGCGGCATCGCCATCGGTCGCGCATATCGCTATGCGCAGGAAGCGCCAGAGGTTACCGAACGACGACTACCGGCAGATGCCCTGCCCAATGAAGTCAAGCGCTTTCGTCATGCGCTACGGCGTGCCAAGGCCGAGCTCAAGGCCGTTCGTGCCCGCATCCCGGCGCACGCGCCTGCCGATGTCGGCACCTTTATCGACACCCATCTGCTGATGCTGGAAGACAACCTGCTCGCGCGCGAACCGATTCAGCATATCCGCCGGTTGCGTTGCAATGCGGAATGGGCGCTCAAGCTCCAGCACGATGAACTGGTGGCGGCCTTCGATGCTATGGAGGACCCGTATCTACGCACGCGTCGGGATGACGTTGCCCACGTCATCGGCCGCATCCAACGTCTGCTCGCTGGCAAGGAAACGGCCGTCATGCCGGTAACTCGCGGCGATATCGTGGTTGCCGATGACCTCTCTCCCGCCGACATCGCCAGTCTTCACCAAGCGCGTGTCGCGGGTGTGATCACCGAATTTGGCGGCCCCCTCTCACACACCGCAATCCTGTTGCGCAGTCTTGAACTACCTGCCGTGGTCGGCACACATGCTGCACTTCGCCTACTAAGCAATGGCGAAATGCTGATCATCGACGGTGATGCCGGGCTCGTGCTGGCAGACGGTGCCATCTCGCTAAAACGCCACTTTCGCGAGCGCCTGCGTAACGAACGCGCGCGCCGGGCAACACTGGCCAAGGCGATACGCCTGCCAAGCATCACGCGAGATGGGGCAGCAGTCACCCTGCAGGCCAACATCGAACTCGACACAGACCTCCCCGCACTGCGACGACTCGGACCAACCGGCGTCGGCCTGTACCGGACCGAGTTCCTCTACATCAACCGCAAAACCCCGCCAGACGAAGAGGAGCAATTACGGGCCTATCGCCGAGCACTGCGCGCCCTGGGTGGCGAGACGCTGACGATCCGCACCTACGACCTCGGCGGCGATAAGCTTTTCGACGCCGATCAACGAGACGGGCCGATATCGCCCAACCCGGCCCTGGGGCTACGTGCCGTTCGCCTGAGCCTGCGCGAGCCGACGCTGTTCGCCCCCCAGATCCGCGCAATCCTGCGCGCCTCTGCCCATGGCCCGGTGCGCCTGATGCTACCGATGCTGACCGATCTGTCCGAACTCGATCAATGTCTGAACCTGATCGAGGAGCAGCGCGCACTATTACGCCGGAGCGGGCGCCCCTTCGATCCCACTCTGGGTATCGGCGCCATGATCGAGGTCCCCGCCGCGGCACTGACCGCCGAAAGTTTCGCGCGACGCCTCGACTTTCTATCGATCGGCACCAACGACCTGATTCAATACACGTTAGCCATCGACCGCACCGACGAGACGGTCAATCATCTTTATGACCCACTGCATCCAGCGGTCCTCCAACTGATCCGCCTGACCCTGGAAGGCGGCGCGCGCGCCGGCATTCCGGTCGCCATGTGCGGCGAGATGGCTGGCGACGTGCGCTACACCCGGCTACTCCTCGGCATGGGATTGCGCGAATTCAGTGTGCCGGTCAATCGACTCGCCGAAATCCGTCACGTCATCCGTCACTCCGACGCGTACACCCTGAGTGCAGCGGCCGATGCACTGATTGCGACGGCGGGGCGCTCCGCGCGCGCTGAACTGCTCGACGGCATCAATCAAGACCTCGCTGTGGCCCCATAAGCCCGCCGCACCCCCGATTCCGGCGACTGTTACACTGCAAACGTCCGCCTACATCAAACACGAGCACGCGCCATGGCCGACCCGGAACCGACTAGACGCATCGCCAGCAATCTCGAACTCATTTCCGCGACCCTGCAAACAGGCACCATGCAGCAGGCCAGACGCATGCTCAATGCGCTGCATCCGGCGGAAATTGCCCACCTCCTCGAATCCATGCCACCGGCGCAACGCGAGCTCGTCTGGGAGCTAGTCGATCCCGAATACGACGGCGAAGTGCTGTTGCATCTGGGCGATGAAGTCCGGCAAAGCCTGATCCAAGGCATGGATGCCGAGGAGCTCATCCAGGCCGCCCACAGCCTGGATGTCGACGACCTCGCCGACCTAATTCAGGACCTGCCCCATGCGGTACTCCAGGAAACCCTGGAGGGTATGGACAAGCAACGCCGGCAACGCCTGGAGGCGATCCTCTCCTATCCGGAGGACAGCGCCGGCGGCCTGATGGACACCGACACCGTCACCGTGCGCGCGGACGTGACCTTGGACGTAGTGCTGCGTTATCTGCGCTTGCGCGGCGCGCTACCGGACCTGACCGACAAGCTGATCGTGGTCAATCGTTATGACAAATTTCTCGGTCTGCTCGCGCTGTCCGCTCTGCTCACACAGGACCCGGAACACACCGTCGCCGAGGTCATGGACGGGGCCAGTGCCGGCATCCCCGCGGAAACCCCGGCACACGAAGTCGCCAAGATGTTCGAGGATCACGATCTGATCTCCGCGCCGGTCGTCAACGACGCCGGCGTGCTGCTCGGGCGCATCACCATCGATGACGTCGTCGACGTCATCCGCGAGCAGGCGGACCACTCGGTCATGGGCCGCGCCGGTCTGAGCGAGGATGAGGACATCTTCGCGCCAGTGATACGCAGCTCACGTCGACGGGCGGTCTGGTTGGGCATCAACCTCGCCACCGCCTTTCTCGCCTCCTGGGTGATCGGTCTGTTCGAGTACACCATCCAACGCTCGGTAGCCCTCGCCGTACTCATGCCCATCGTCGCCAGCATGGGCGGCATCGCCGGCAGCCAGACGCTGACCCTGGTCGTGCGCGGACTCGCCCTTGATCAAGTCAATCGCGGCAACCTGCGCTGGATCTTCAGCAAGGAAATCGCCGTCGGCGCGATCAACGGCCTGCTCTGGGCGCTCGTGGTCGCACTGATCGCGCTGATCTGGTTCGACAGCCTGCGTATCGGTGTCATCATCGCCGTGGCCATGATCATCAACCTGTTCGCGGCTGCCGTCGTTGGCGTCACGTTGCCGCCGCTGCTGCGCCGCTTCGGTGTCGATCCCGCAATCGCCGGCAGCGTGATACTGACCACCTTCACCGACGTGATCGGTTACGCCTCGTTCCTGGGCTTGGCCACCGTGGTCTTGTTCGGCCTGTGACCCTGTAGGCACCTTCCCTCGCATGCGACAGGGGGCTAAGCTAATGCGGCTTCGAGCCGCTATCGACCGACAGGATTGCCACCATGAAGATGAAGACCCGGGACTTTGCCATCGGACTCGCCGCCCTCGTGCTGATCGCGCTCGCCGGCTGGCTCTGGCTGGCGCCGGCCGGCAATACCGCACCCAATGTGCGCATGACCCTGCTGGACGGCAAGACCATCGACCTGCACGCCCTGCGCGGCCATCCCGTGCTGATCAATTTCTGGGCGACCAGTTGTCCCGGTTGCGTAGCAGAAATCCCACATTTGGCCCAACTGTATAACAAGCTTTCCCCGCAGGGTTTTGAAATTATTGGCGTGGCGATGTCCTACGACGTCCCCTCGCAGGTCCGCACCATGCAACGCGACCGGCACATCCCCTATCCAATCACCATCGACCGCACCGACGCGATCTCCAAGGCCTTCGGCACCATCCGACTAACGCCTACCTCCTTCCTGATCGACCCGCAGGGCCGTGTGGTCTACCAGAAGATCGGCAACGTGAACATCGACAAGCTGGCTGCGCGCGTCAAGCGCATGCTGCCAAAGCAAGGCAACAGTTAAACCCTGTGTCCGCGATCAACGCTTACCGGGTCGGACCAGCCCGCCGAGACCAGCATCCACGAGCGCGCCGTTGAGTAGCTCGCGCACATGATCCGGGTCTTCCAGGGTCAGTGCTTCATCCGTCAGGGCACGGGCAGCATCCATCGTGAAGCTACGTACCACCCACTTCACCCGCGTTAGGCCCGCCACGCTGACGCTGAGGCCGTCGTAGTCCATACCCATGAGCAGAATCACAGCCGCCGGATCGCTGGCCATTTCGCCACATACGTATATCGGCTTGCCCGCCCGACGCGCACCTTCCCTCGCCTGACGTAAGGCCTGGAGTACCGCCGGGTGTAGAGGCCGGTAGAGATCCGCCACGCGGCTATTGTTCCGATCCACTGCAAGCAAATACTGGACCAGATCGTTGGTACCCACGCTCAGATAATCCACCCGCCGCGCGAGTGACTCGGCCAGATAGACCGCCGAAGGCACTTCGATCATCACCCCCACCTGCAGAGACGACATCACCAAACCCTCTTCGCGCAGCTCATCGGCCGCACGACCAAGCAGCCGACAAGCCTCATCCAACTCGCTGACGGCACTGATCATGGGGAACATCACGCGGAGGTTGCCGAGCCCGACGTTGGCTCGCAGCATCGCTCTGATCTGGGTCAGGAAAATTTCCGGGTGATCAAGGGTAACGCGTATCCCGCGCCACCCGAGGAACGGATTGTCCTCGCTCACCGGGAAGTAGGGCAAAGGCTTGTCGCCCCCGATATCCAGGGTACGCAGGGTAACCGGGCGCGGGTAAAAGGCGGCTAACATTTGTCGGTAAGTCGGCACTTGCGCTTCTTCCGAGGGGAAGCGATCGCGCACCATGAAGGGGAATTCCGTGCGATAGAGTCCCACGCCCTCGGCGCCGCACTTGAGCGCCGGTTCAACGTCTGCAAGCAAGCCGGTATTCACGTAGATCGGCATCAATCGCCCGTCGGGCGTCAACGCCGGTTCCTGGGCCAGCGCATTCAGCCCCTCGGACAGCTCGCGCTCCTCACGCGCCAGCCGCTCGAATTCGCGGCGTACCTGAGGACCCGGCTGGATGAACAGCCGGCCCTGGTAGCCATCGACCACCAATTCCCGTCCCTCCAGGCGACCGACCGGCAGATTCTCAGCCCCCATAACGGCAGGAATACCCAACGCGCGCGCGAGAATCGCCACGTGCGAAGAGCTAGACCCACGCGCCGACACGACCCCGACGAGACAACCCGGTGGAATCTCGGCCAGCTGCGCGGCGGACACATCCTCACCGATCAGCACCGTACGCTCGGGCATCGGCGATTCGCTGCGAACCTGACTGAGCAGCTGCGCCAAGATACGCCGGCCAAGATCACGGATGTCGCTGGCCCGTTCGCGCAAGTAGGCGTCGTCCATCTCCTCGAAGGCGCGCGCGTATTGCCGTACGGTGTCACGCAGCGCCGCCGGCGCCCAGCTACCGCTTTCGATACGTCCCACCGTGCCCTCGATGAGATGCTCACTCGCCAACATCATCGTGTAGGCATCGAACAGCGCCTGCTCCTCGGCGGGCAGCACGTCCACCATGCGCGCGCGGATATTCGCCATCTCCCCCCGCACCGCTTCCACCGCTTGCCGGAAGGCCAAGACCTCCGCCGCGATATCGCTCGCCGGGCGGTCCGGAATGCGCTCAAGATCGGATTGGGAATAGGCCACGCGGCCCACGCCGATGCCGACGCCGGGCGAACCACCCAACCCGGTAATGATCAAGTCGGTAGGCAACTCACCACGCAGTAGCCGCAGGATTTCACCCGACAGCTCGGCTTGCCGGATAGCCACCGCAATCTGTACCGCGAGGGTCGATAGCAGGGCAACCGCACCGTCGTCGAAGCTGCGACTCACACGCTGCTGCACCACCAAGACACCGAGGACACGGCGGCGATGAATGATGGGTACGCCGAGAAAGGCGTGATAACGCTGTTCACCCGTTTCTGGGAAGAATTTGTAGCGGGGGTGATCCGGCGCCTCGTCCAGATTGACCGGCTCGGCCCTTTGCGCCACCAGTCCGACCAAACCCTCGTCAAAATCCAGCTGCAC
Organism: Acidihalobacter yilgarnensis; assembly: GCF_001753245.1. NCBI lineage: Bacteria > Pseudomonadati > Pseudomonadota > Gammaproteobacteria > Chromatiales > Ectothiorhodospiraceae > Acidihalobacter > Acidihalobacter yilgarnensis. The sequence continues at coordinate 3,058,782 of NZ_CP017415.1, forward strand.
CTGCCCGACCGCGGCCTGATTCAGACCTTCGGTGGCCATCAATACCAGGCGCTCACGTCCAGGCATCACCAGGTACATTGAGCTGACATCAACCTCGAGCGCGGCTCGTACGCGCGCAACCAGTACACGCAGGGCTTCGCCCGTCGATTCCGCCGCACCGACGGCCTCGACGATCCGCTGCAAGGTCTTCAGCAACGGTTGTTGCAAGGACTCGTCTCCCGGCGTCACCGTGGCATGATCGTCATCAGGACACACGACGTGCCGGCCCTTGCACCAAAAGCGGTAGCGGCTCGTCCGTCTCGGTGCCGAACAGAAGTGGCGACAGCTCGTTCAGGGCACGTCGATAGACTTTGCGCTTGAAGAACACGACTTCCTCCATCGGCTGCCAGTAATCCACCCAACGCCAACCATCGAATTCAGGTTTGGTCGAGGCCGCCAGATCGAAACAGCTTTCGTCACAGTCGAGACTGAGCAGAAACCATACCTGTTTCTGACCGATACAACGTGGCGACGCATGACGTCTCACCAAATTTTTGGGTAGGCGGTAGCGTAACCAACCACGTGTACGGCCGACGAGGCTGACATGCCTAGCCTCAAGCCCAGTCTCCTCCCAAAGCTCGCGATACATCGCCTGCTCGGGGGACTCGTCCGCGCGAATACCGCCCTGCGGAAACTGCCAGGCACACTGACCGATACGTTTACCCCAGAAGACGCGCCCCTCGGCGTTGCTCAGGATGATCCCAACGTTATGCCTAAATCCGTCCGAATCAATCACTTGCAAACCCCAGTAGCGACCTGAACCCACGGGCCATTTTTCCATAAGCGCGGACATTCGGCAAATGACGGCATAAGCGGCAACCGCTACAATGAAAATGCCTTCATCCACGCTTGGGAAAATCATGGGACTTGCCCTTTTCGACCTCGACCACACCCTGCTCAACGGCGACAGCGACCACGAATGGGCGCGCTTCCTGATGGACGAAGGTATCGTCGATCGCGAGGCCAGCAACCGGATCAATGAGCAATTCTATGCCGACTATGCCGCCGGCACACTGGACATCCACGCCTTCGCGCGCTTTGCCTTCGCGCCCCTGGCAGCGCATCCGATCGAAATGCTGAAATCCTGGCGGGCACGCTATCTGCGCGAACGCATCGAACCCATGATCACTGATGCGGCCCGCGCGCTGGTGAAGCGCCATCGAGATAGCGGCGATACGCTGGTCCTGATCACGGCCACCAACAGCTTCGTCACCCGACCGATTGCGGAGTTGTTTGCCATCGAACACCTAATCGCCACCGAGCCGCGCAGGGTCGATGACCGGTATGTCGCCGAGATCGAAGGCATCCCCGCCTTTCGCGAGGGCAAGGTCGCTCGCCTGGACGAATGGCTGTCGTCAAGACCGGCTTTGGCGGAGGCCGAGTCGTGGTTCTACAGCGATTCGCACAACGACCTACCACTGCTCGAACGCGTCGACCACCCTGTGGCCGTCAACCCTGACGACAAGCTGATTGCCGCCGCCAATGCCCGTGGCTGGCCGATACTCGATCTACGTGCCACCGCTCAGCCGAAACTTTCAGCCAACGCCTGAAGCTCAAGTCCCGCGGAACTCTGCGCCTTGCCGGCGGCGACAACGGCCGCCATATAGCCTTGAAAGAACGCGGGCAGCGTCTTGACCAGCTGTTGTTTGCGCAGGCGGCCCACACCGTAAATCGGCCACATCGGGCGCAAGCCGCCGTTGGGCAGGGCATCGCAGACCTTCAAACCCCAGCCAGAATGGGCAACATCCCACACATGGTGACGTACCACGAGCCTGAAGACGTGCTCCGCATCCATGTCCTGCATACCGATGCCTGGCCCCAGATATTCCACCTCCAGCGCCGCGCTCAAGGCCTCGATACGCCGATCCAGGCCGCGCAAAGCGGCTTCCAGCGCCTCGTTCACGACCACCTTCGGCGTAGCGGCCTGTGCGGCAAGCAATACGATCATCTCATCCATTGCCATCCTTCCCTCTCCGCACGCGCCGCATGCGGATATCTGCATCAATGGCCTTAAACCTCGACCATCTCGAAGTCTTCCTTGCTCGCGCCGCATTCCGGGCAGGTCCAGGTCAATGGGACATCATCCCAGCGCGTCCCAGGCGCGATGCCCTCCTCGGGCAGCCCCTTCGCCTCATCATAGATAAAGCCGCAGATCACACACATGTACGTCTTCACACGCAGCCTCCTAGGCTTGCAAGACAAAAGCGCGATATTCTCCACTCTTACATGCTTGGACGTAACCCCCTCTGAGGATACGTAGCGGACCTGATATGAACGGTAATCAACTCCCTCCCATCGTCCTGTGCATCGCGGGGATCGACCCGACCGGCGGTGCTGGCCTTGCGGCCGATATCGCAACGGTACTGAGCCTCGGCGGGCACCCCGCGCCGGTGGTCACGGCCGTCACCGTACAAGACACCCGCCGCGTCCACGATTACCACGCTCTGCCCGCCACGCTAATCGTCGAGCAAGCCCGCGCGATACTCGACGACATGCCTGTCGGCGCCATCAAGCTCGGCATGCTCGGCGAAGTCGACATCATTGAAGCCGTACATACTCTGCTACGAGACCACCCCCGTATACCGGTTGTACTCGACCCCGTGCTGCAGGCCGGCGGCGGCGGCGAACTCGCCGGGCACGGCGCCCTTGACGCCCTGCGCGAACTGCTGCTGCCACTGTGCACTCTGGTCACTCCGAACGTGCCGGAGGCTTATCGGCTCGCGCCCGGCGCGGACTCCATCGACGCCGGAGGCATGGCGTTGCTTGAGGCTGGCGTCGAGTATGCCTTGATCACCGGCACCCACGCGCGAAGCGAGGCCGTGATCAATCGGCTCTATGGCAACCACGGCCTGATCGAACGTTATGAATGGCCGCGCCTGCCGGGCGAATACCACGGCTCGGGCTGCACCCTCGCCTCCGCCTGCGCCGCACTGATCGCGCAGGGCGAATCACCCGCCGCCGCCGTCAGGCGAGCACAGTCCTACACCTGGCGCAGCCTGCAGGGTGCGCATGCGCTGGGCAGCGGACAGGCAATTCCTGACCGACTGTTCTGGGCACGTGACGGAGGCGGCGGTCATTAGCGCCAGCAGACATCGGCCACCTCTCGGCGGCCTCTACGTCATCACCGACGCCCACCTGACTCCGGGTAACCGGCTCATTGAGGCTGCGGGCGAAGCCCTGGCAGGTGGCGCGCGCTGGCTGCAATACCGCGACAAAGGCGACGACGAGACGCGCCGCCTCGCTGAGGCACGCGCCCTGCAGCGTCTTTGCCACGAACAAGGGGCCGGCTTTATCGTCAACGACGACCTCGACCTCGCCGTCGCCTGCGGCGCAGACGGGCTGCACATCGGCGCGGACGATGCGCCTTTGGCCGAGGCACGCGCGCGGCTCGGCCCCGAGGCCGTGATCGGCATATCCTGCTACAACCGCCTCGACCTCGCCCGCGAAGCCGCGGCGGCGGGCGCCGATTACCTCGCCTTCGGCAGCCTTTACCCATCGCAGACCAAGCCCGAGGCCGTAGCCGCCGGGCTGGCGCTGATCCACGACGCCCGCACGTTCGGCCGCCCGGTTTGCGCCATCGGCGGGATCGACGCCGGCAACGCCGCGGCCGTGATCGCCGCCGGCGCCAACCTGATCGCAGTCGTCAGTGCAGTGTTCGGGGTTGCGGACATTCGCACCGCCGCACGGCGCCTGTCCATGCTGTTCAAAACCGGCTGATCCGCCACCATCTTACGGCCATCGGGTACACTGCCGCCTTTGGCGACATGCACGAGGACCGAACCCATGAGCGACACCCACGCACGCTTTGACCGCGCCCAGCGCCACATTCCCGGTGGCGTCAATTCGCCGGTACGCGCCTTCAAGGGTGTCGGCGGCGAACCTCTGTTCATCGAGCGTGCCGAGGGTGCCTATCTGCACGCCACCGACGGTCGCCGTTACATCGACTACGTGGGCTCGTGGGGCCCATGATCCTCGGTCATGCACACCCAGAGGTCGTCGCTGTCGTGCAGGAAGCGGCCGCCCACGGTCTGTCCTTTGGTGCGCCGACCGAACTAGAAACCGAGATGGCCGAGCGCGTCTGCGAACTCGTGCCGTCGATGGATATGGTGCGCATGGTCAACTCGGGTACCGAGGCGACCATGAGCGCGATCCGGCTCGCACGGGGCTTCACCGGCCGCGACAAGATCGTCAAATTTCAAGGCTGCTACCACGGCCATGCTGACAGCTTGCTGGTCAAGGCTGGCTCCGGTGCGCTCACGCTCGGTGTGCCGGATTCACCCGGCGTACCCGCTGCGCTCGCCGAACATACCCTGACGCTGCCCTATAACGATCTTGACGCCACCGCCGAGGCCTTCTCCCATGTCGGCGGGCAAATTGCCTGCATCATCGTCGAGCCGGTTGCCGGCAACATGGGCTGCATCCCTCCCGTGCCTGGCTTCCTGGAGGGGCTGCGCACCCTATGCGACCGCTACGGCGCCCTGCTGATCTTCGATGAGGTAATGACCGGCTTCCGCGTCGCCCTCGGCGGCGCACAGGCGCTCTACGGTATCCAACCGGACCTGACCACACTCGGCAAGATCATCGGCGGCGGTATGCCCGTAGGTGCCTTCGGCGGTCGCCGCAAGATCATGGAACAGCTCGCGCCCCTCGGCCCCGTGTATCAGGCCGGCACACTATCGGGCAATCCACTGGCGATGGCCGCGGGTCTCAAGACCCTGGAGTTGATCTCGGTACCCGGCTTCCACGAACATTTGACACACACCACCCGGCATCTGATTGAAGGACTCGAGGTCGCCGCGACCGAGGCCGGCGTAGCGCTGCGGATCAACCAAGTCGGCGCCATGTTCGGACTGTTCTTCACCGATGCGCCGGCGGTCACCCGCTTTTCGGACGTCATGGCCTGCGACGCCGACCGCTTCCGCCTGTTCTTCCACGGCATGCTCGACGAAGGCATCTACCTCGCACCTTCGGCTTACGAGTCCGGCTTCGTTTCCAGCGCCCACGGCAAGGACGAAATCCAAGCCACGCTGGCCTCGGCGCAGCAGGCCTTCGCCGCAATGAGCTGAATGCAGAGACAACCCGGGTTCTCAAGCCAACTCGCGCAGCACCCTGAAACCAAGATTGGTGTCGAGTTCGTCGGCCAGCCGCGGTCGCCGGGCGGCGCTGCGTGCGAGCACCGCCGGGTCAAACCAGGATCCGCCGCGTGTAACCCATCGCGTTGACGAACCCGGCGGCGGGTGAGCGTGCCCGTCGGGTTCCGCACCAGTATGGTCCTCACTCCATGGACTGGCGGTCAGCTCCCATATGTTGCCGTGCATTTCGTGCAAACCCCACAGATTCGCTGGCAGACTGCCGGTCTCGCGCAAGCGAGCGGCCGACGCACAGCCCGCCACGTGCCAACGCCGCGTGCCGGGGGGGTAGGGAAAGGCCGGATTGAAGCAGACCTGCCGGCAATCGACCTGCTCGCCGAAGGCGAACGGTGTACGGCTACCGGCACGCGCGGCGTACTCCCACTCACCCTCTGTTGGTAGTCGATAATATTCCCCAGTCTCTGTCGACAGCCAGGCCAGATAAGCCGTAACCTCTCGCGGGCGGAGGTTGATCATCGGCTGCCGCCCCTGTGTGCGAATCAGTTCAGCCCGTGGTCGCCAGCCACTGGCTCGCGCGTAACGCGCGAAATCGTCCGCAGTCACCGCACAACGGCCCAACGCATAGGCCCGACGCAACCTTAGATAGCGCACCGGTCCTTCCTCCGGTCCTCGACCTGGTTCGGTTTGGGGCGAGCCCATCTCGAAGCTGCCCGGTGGGATCACGATCAATTCGGGTCCCGCACCACCGTCCGCAAGTTCATCTGCGAAGCAAACCGGCCGACCGACCGTCGCCGCGGCGACGACTTGCCAGTCTCTTCGCGACTGGGGCTCCAGATCGTGCATGAAGGGCTCATGCTCCTGTGCCGGGCTGTCAGAATCCGCCATCTCCATCCTCACCGGCCGTCGCCCAGGCAAGATGCCCGGCGACGGCTGCGCTATGGTATACGCGACAGGCATCGACGGTACGGGGGAACCCTCGCCGCCAGCGCATGGTCCTAATCAATAGAAGGATGGCACACACACGTAAGCACGGAGGTCCAAGATGAACGTGACCCGGCTGGACGATGGCCACTTTTCCATCGAAATCGACATCCTTTCCGCTGAAAAACTCTATCAGGCCATTAACAAGCACGCAGTGGACCTGACCAATGGCGCGCTCGAATTCGCCAGCCTGCTACAGGAGGCCTATTACGATGCCTCCCATACCTTCCGGCAGCCGCCGCATGCCTTCGACGAGCATCACCCGCGGCACCCGGTTTCGGAGGACTAAGATTATGCGCATTGTAAAACAGGACAAGAAATCCGTTACCGTTACGCTCAATGCATCCAAGGCACAAGACCTGCTTGACGGCCTGTTGGCGCACCCAGAGCTGGGAGATTTGGCAACCGACTTGAGTGCCAAATTGCAGGCAGCCGGCGTGGAGCCACAACCTTCGGACGCCCCTATCCGCTACGAGCACGCCCCACCGCTACAGCACTAAAAACGGCATAACGGCAAGGAGCGCCAGTATATGGAAGTACGCCATTTACTTGATCGCTGGTCGCAGGAAAGCCGCCAGCGTGATCGGCTACGTACGATTCAATTGCGTCTAGACGCCGTCACAGTAGCGCAGTTACACGCGCTGGAGGACATGTACCCAGGACACTCGCTTGGGCATATTGCAAACGATCTGTTGCGGGCGGCACTCGCAGATCTGGAAGCCACGCTCCCCTACGAACCCGGTCCACGCATCCTGCGCGAGGACGAATTTGGCGACCCGGTGTACGAGGATATCGGGCCCACGCCGCGTTTTCTCGCGCTGACTCAGCAGTACCTGAAGACGCTAGACCAACAGAAAGAAGCCGATCCACCCGCGTAAAGCGGCGCGGTGAAACGGCGCCGGCCGCCCAATTCAATCGATCAACGGTGCTTCAGGACCCGGCATGGCCTTGCATTCGTTGAATATGCGGCGATTGCAGTGTCGGCAAATGTCGTGATCAAGTTTGCGGCGCACGATATCGGCGATGGCCTCGCCCTTGTTCAGATAGACGTTGTCCCAGCCAATTTTGTCGAGATAGTCGCCTCGTCTGAGCGTATTCCAAGGCTCCTCCTTGAGCCGGTAAAGCGACAGACTGCCACCCGCGGCGCGGCGGCTGGTAGCCTCGCGGGTGATGAACTCGGCACCGGCGACATCCACAAAATTGACGCCGGAAGCGATGAGCAACAGGTGTTTCTGTCGCGGCTCATGCTCGGTGAATTCGCGCAGCCGCTCGGCGACGTAATTCACCGCACCGAAAAACAGCGAGCCGTCGACGCGTACGATCTTGAGCTGCGGGCATTCGGGCAGCGCCGAGTCGCTGTTGAATTTGCGGTTGGGCAGTCTCGGATCGGGTACGCGCACGCGCACGCTGGGCCGCGAGGTACGATTCAGATACACCAGCAACGAGGCAATGATGCCGACCATGATCGCAAACTCCAGTTCCATCAGGAGCGTGGAGAAAAAGGTCACGGCGAGTACGGCAGCCTCGGTTCGGCTGGTCTTGAAGATCAGCGAAATGTGGTGGAAATCGATCAAGCCCCAGGCCACCAGCATCAGAATGCCAGCCATCGCCGCATTGGGCAGGTACGTCGCGAGCGGCGCCACCAGCAGCACGACGATCATCAACAACAGACCAGCAAAGACCGCCGCCAGCGGCGTACGCGCGCCAGCGGCATAATTCACGCCGCTGCGGTTGAAGGAACCCGTGGCAACATAGGCCGAGAAAAAGCTGCCGATCATGTTGGACAGCCCTTGCCCGATGAACTCCTGGTTACCGTCCACGTGCTGACCGGAGCGGACCGCAAGCGAACGCGAGATCGATACGGCCTCAGTGAGTGCAAACAAAGTCACGGCAATGGCACCCGGCAGCAGGTGCTTGATCGTCTCCGGCGAAAAATCCGGCATGGAAAGTGGGGGCAGTGCCGCTGGCAAAGCACCCACGGTCTTGATACCCGTGACGGCCTGTCCCAGCGACGAATTCAGCAGGTAGGCAACCACGCTACCGAGAATCATCGCGGCGATCATGTACGGGAACTTGGGCAGGAAACGTTTGAACAGCAGACCCGAGACCAGCGTCGCGACGCTCACCGCCACAACGTAAGGATTCACCTCGATGATGTGCGCTCCGATATGCAGCAGCACCTCGTGGGGATGCAGGCCGCGCGGAATATCCATGCCCAGGAAGTGTTTGAGCTGGCTGGCCGCGATCAGAATCGCCGCGCCGGCGGTGAAGCCGATCACTACCGAGTGCGAGATGAAGTTCACCAGGGTGCCGAGGCGCGCGAAACCCAGGCCCAACTCGATTACGCCCACCATGAACGTCAGCGTAAGCGCCAGGGCGACATAGTGGGCCGTACCCGGCTCTGCATAGGCGGAGAGTACCGAGAACAACACGATGGAGCCGGCCGTGGTCGGCCCCGATACCAGATGCCAGGAGGAACCGAACAGCGCTGCGATGATAGCCGGTACCATGGCAGCATAGAGACCGTATTCCAGTGGCATGCCCGCGATCGCCGCGAAGGCCACGCCCTGCGGCAGCACCACCACGGCGCCGGTCAGTCCGGCCATCAGGTCGGTGCGGAAACTGCGGCGATCCACGTTCGGCAGCCAAGCCATGAACGGAAACAGCGTTTTTACCCAAACGGGGACACTACGGCGGGCACCGGCTTCCAAGTCTGACCTCCTGCGAGAACGGGCTTGAAAGCCCATACAAAAAACGAACATTATACGCCTTCATCGGATTCGATCCGAGCAGGCAGTAATATACTGATATAGACGATGCCAGAGCACAGCGACAGTGTACCGGCTTGGCATGCCCTGCTGGCCGAAGCGATACATGAACGGCTCGATAGCCCGCCTGGCGGGCTTGACCCCGCCAATGCGGACGAACGTCTGCGTCAGCATGGCCCCAATCGCCTACCCGCCCCCGCCCAACGCGGCCCGTTGCGACGTTTCCTGGCCCAATTCCACAATCTGCTGATCTACGTGTTATTGGCAGCCGGCGGCATCACGCTGCTGCTGCGGCACTGGGTAGATGCCGGAGTGATACTCGGCGTAGTCGTGATCAATGCCCTGATCGGCTTTCTGCAGGAGGGGCGAGCCGAGCATGCCATGGCTGCCATCCGCGCAATGCTCTCACCCAAAGCCACCGTCATGCGCGGCGGCGTGCTGCATCAGGTTGATGCGCAGGCACTGGTTCCCGGCGACATTGTCCGTCTTGAGGCGGGCGACCGCGTACCCGCCGATTTACGCCTGCTGCACACCCGAAACCTGCGTGTCGACGAATCCAATCTGACCGGCGAATCGCTGCCGGCCGATAAGCAAGTCGCGCCTTTAGCACCCGATACCCCGCTTGCCGACCGCCGCAACATGGCCTATTCGGGCACGTTGGTCGTCGGTGGACAGGCCACCGGCGTCGTCATCGCCACCGCGGGCGACACCGAACTTGGGCGCATCAACGCCCTGCTTGCCGATATCGAACCACTGACCACACCGCTGCTACTTCAGATACAGGGGCTCGCCCGACTACTGACGCTCGGCATCCTCGCCCTGGCCACGCTCACATTCGCCTTTGGCGTCTGGCTGCACCAACAAGACATGCTCGACATGTTCCTCGCCGCTGTCGCCTTTGCGGTGGCTGCCATTCCTGAAGGCCTGCCGGCGATCATCACCATCACGCTGGCGATCGGCGTGCGGCGCATGGCCGAGCGTCACGTCATCATTCGACGACTACCGGCGGTCGAGACGCTCGGTGCGGTCAGCGTCATCTGCAGCGACAAGACCGGCACACTGACGCGTAACGAAATGACCGTGGTCTCCCTGCTGACGGCCAGCGCCTACTATTGGGTCGAAGGCGTCGGCTATTCGCCAGAGGGTCGGATCAAGACCGTGGATGGGTCCGCCTCGACACCCAATCCCGGCGATCTCACGGAGCTGCTACGGAGCGGCCTGCTGTGCAACGATGGCGGCATCGAACAGCTCAACAATCAGTGGTCTGCCGTGGGCGACCCCATTGACGCCGCGCTGGTCGCGGTGGCGCGCAAGCAGGGACTGGACCTCGCCGTCGAGACCGAGGCTTGGCCGCGGATTGATGCCATTCCCTTCGATGCCGGTCTGCAAATGATGGCGACACTTCATCACGACCGTCAGGCACATCTCTTCATCGCACTCAAGGGCGCCCCCGAACGCGTGCTCGCACGCTGTACGTCGCAACGCCGCGACGGCGTCGACGAGCCGATTGACCCGGATTACTGGCAGACGCACTTGGAATCGTTGGCGGATACCGGCCAGCGCATATTGGCCTTGGCCGTGCGCACCATGCCGCCTTCAACCGACTCGCTGAGTCACGCGGCGCTCGAAGGTGGCTTCAGTCTGCTCGGTTTTGCCGGATTCATCGACCCACCGCGGGAGGAGGCCGCTGCCGCCGTGGCGCACGCCGCCAGTGCCGGCGTCAGCGTGAAGATGATCACCGGCGACCATGTACGCACCGCCGCAGCCATCGCGGCGAGCCTGGGCATCAGCGGCGCACGGCCGCCACTCACGGGTAGCGCGCTGGATGCCCTCAACGAGGCCGCGCTGGCCGGCATCGTGCGCGACACCGCGGTATTCGCGCGCATGGCTCCCGAGCACAAGCTGCGCCTGATCCAGGCACTGCAACAGGATGGCCACGTGATCGCGATGACCGGCGACGGCGTCAACGACACACCGGCACTCAAGCGCGCCGATGTCGGGGTCGCCATGGGGCGCAAAGGCACCGAGGCCGCCAAGGAGGCCGCCGAAATCGTGCTTACCGACGACAACTTCGCGGGGATCGTGGCCGGCATCGAGGAGGGCCGCACGGCCTACGACAACATCCGCAAATCGATCCTGTTCATCCTGCCGACCAACGGTGCCGAGGCACTGGTCATCATGTCTGCGGTCGGGACCAATGCCTTACTGCCAATCACAGCGGTGCAAATTCTCTGGATCAATATGATCACCGCCGTCACGTTGTCCCTGGCGCTGGCCTTCGAGCGTCCGGAGGCCGGGGTCATGCGTCGCCCACCGCGCCAGCCGCGCACCCCTCTGATTTCACCGCTGCTGCTCTGGCGCATCGCCCTAGTGTCGGTCCTTCTGCTCGCCGCAGTCGACCTGGTCTTCTACGGCACCCTCCGCCTCGGTGCCGATCTCGATGTCGCGCGCACAGCCGCCGTCAACATGTTGGTACTCGGCGAAATGGCCTATCTGCTCAACGCCCGCTATCTGAGCGCCTCGACCATCAGCCGAGACGGCCTGAGCGGTAATCCCTGGGTGCTGCTCGCGCTGGCGCTCACCGCCGTCATCCAGCTGCTGTTTACTTACGCACCCCCAATGCAGGCCCTGTTCTCCACCCAAGCGCTACCCTGGTACGCCTGGCCACCCATGATTGCGCTGGCGCTGATCGTTTACTTGCTGGTGGAGCTGGAAAAGCACCAGATCCGGCGGCGAGGCCTTGATCAGGGGCGCTAGCTCGAGCATCCTCAAGCGTTTAATCACGAGCCCGTAGCACATGCCCCCTACTCATCGCCCACCCCTGCCGATCGAAGCCATCGAAGCCAACGTGCGGACCGCGTTGGCCGAGGACATCGGTGGCGGCGACCTCACTGCCGCACTGGTTCCCGAGAACATCACTGCGCGCGCCGAAGTGATCACCCGCGAGGACGCACTCATCTGCGGGCAAGCCTGGTTCGAGGCCGTCTTCCGTCAGCTCTCTCCCGCCATCTCAATCGAGTGGGCGATCGAAGAAGGAGAAGCAGCATTGGCAAACGCGTGCCTGTGCACGCTCACGGGTCCGGCAAGACCGCTGCTGAGCGGCGAACGCACCGCACTCAACTTCCTGCAGACGCTCTCCGGCACCGCCACCGCGACACGGCATTACGTGCGGCTACTCGAAGGCACGCGCACACGCCTGCTCGACACCCGGAAAACTCTGCCTGGGCTGCGGGCGGCGCAAAAATACGCGGTCGCCTGCGGCGGCGGTCACAATCACCGCATGGGTCTCTATGACGCCATCCTGATCAAGGAAAACCACATCGCCGCTGCCGGCTCCATCGCTGCGGCGGTGCGGCGCGCGCACGAGATCGCACCCGGCGTGAAGGTAGAGGTCGAGACCGAACACCTCGGCGAACTGGATGAGGCACTCACTGCGGGCGCCGACATCGTCATGCTGGACGACTACAGCCTTGAAGACATGCGCACGGCGGTCGGTATTGCCGCCGGTCGCGCACAGCTTGAGGTTTCCGGTGGCGTGGACGAAACGCAGTTGCGGCGGATCGCGGAAACCGGCGTCGATTTCGTCTCCGTCGGCTCACTGACCAAGCATCTGCGCGCTACGGATCTGTCGATGCGATTCACCTTCGCCACCGGCGGCTAAGGATGCCAGCCCCCAATATGCACCCGAGAGCCCGGCTGCACAGCATGGGGCATGCCTGGCGCGGCCTGCGCTGGATGTTGCGTACTCAAGCCAACGCCCGCCTGCACCTGGCGGCGACACTCATCGTCATCGCCGCGGGTCTTGCGCTACATCTCGCTGCAGGCGAGTGGACTCTGCTGGCGCTGACTATCGCACTGGTGTGGGTTGCTGAGGCCGTCAACACCGCCATCGAGTGCCTTGCCGATGCCCTGCACCCCGAGCACCACCCCTTGATCGGGCGAGCCAAAGACGTTGCGGCGGCTGGCGTGCTGCTCGCGTCTATTGGCGCCATGACCGTGGCCACACTGATTCTGCTGCAACATGTCCTCTGGGGATCTTTGCCCTGAGTACACTGGCAAACCCGTGCTACCACCATTTCTCGTAGATCAACTGCGTCGGCGACAACCCGCCGTGCTGCAGATCCCGCGCCATGTCGTCGACGAAGCCCGGCGGCCCGCAAAAATAGTACAAGGCGTCACAATCGACCCCCGCCTCATCGAGTAATACGCGATTGATACGCCCCTCGAATCCGCTCCAGTCACGATTGAGCGGCTGGGTCACTGTGTAGAAACAGCGGATATTGTCGCGGGCCGCACTCATCGCATCGAGTTCCTCTCGGAACAGGATGTCCTGTGGGTCGCTGACGCTGTAGATCAAGGTCGCCGACACGCCCGCCGCCGACGCATATACGTATCGCAGAATGCTCAGCAGGGGGGTCACGCCGATCCCGCCAGCCAGCAGCACTAGGCGGTCGCCCATCGCACGCTCATAACGGAAAACACCCTGCCCGCCGGAAATACCGACCACGTCGCCGACGCGCGCGCTGCTGTGCAGGTAGTGGGTGACCGCGTGGGTCGCGGAGTCCTTGACGGCCAGTTGCAGGCGCCCCCGCACCCCCGGTTCGGAGACGATGGAGTACCCCCCCACCTCAACCCGGTCCCCGACGCGGGCATATAAATCGATCCACTGACCCGGCAGAAAGCCCACCGGTTGTTCGCCGTAATCCAACCAAAAAGACTTGATGGTCGGCGATTCGCGCCGGATTTCCACGATTTCCGCAGAAAAATCGCCGGCCGCGAGCGGCGCATGCGACACCGCCCGCGAGCCTTGCGGATCAGAAATGGAGTCGGATGCCGACGTGCAGGGCGTTGTCGAGCTTGTATTCCCCATAATTCTTCAGGTTCGCCTGCAAGACGCGATAGCCGACATAGGCCGTCGCGCCAGGAGTCACCTCGATCTGGTAATCCAGGCTGAGGTCAGATAAGGACTTGCCCTGACCGAAGGTCGTGATATTGGGCGCGTAATAGCCCTCTAACACCACGGCCATGGGCATGCGGTAGGGAATAGTGTATTTGACCAGGCCACCCAGTGCGATAGCCCCCACATTGACATTGGGTTTGTCGATAGACCCTGCATAGGCCTTGACGCCGAGGCCGAAGCTCAGGGGAGTTTGTCCGGCGGCCAGTCCCTCAACCTTGACGCTGGCATTGCCGATCACGTCGTGGCGACTGTTGACGAAACCACCGAAACCCACCTCGCCCCCGCTATAGCCTAGGGCACTCGACCCGGTGTAGAACTCAAGCTGGGCGGTATTATTGCCGAGTTGAAAATCCAGGCCATTGGCCATTGCCGCGGAACTCGCCGCCAGCAGACCGGCTCCAAGCACAGTCACAATGCGCATAGTGTCACCTTAAAAACAGTTGGTTGGACGGGCCCCGGAATCGCCGGGGAAGCGGCGGAGAGCAAGTCTAACATCCCTGGCGCAAGCCCCGTCCACCGTCGCCATTCAACGACGTGGAGCGCTTAACATGATGCGACTGGCAACGATGGGAGGGGCCACCCTCGGCAGTTGGCTCGGCTGGGATCTTGGACAGCCCGATGGTACCGGGCTCGCCATCGCGCTCAGCAGCGTGGGCACGGTGGCCGGCGTGATTCTGGGTTGGTGGCTGGTCCGCCGCTACCTGGAGTAATGTGGACCCGCCCAGCAAGCGATAGGCCTATAATCGCTGCGAATCACCGCTGGAACCTCACCATGCGCATCACTCTGGATGCCCTCAATGTGCTCGATGCCATCGATCGCAAGGGCAGTTTCGCCGCCGCGGCCGAGACCCTGCATCGCGTACCCTCGGCTGTGACCTATACGGTACAAAAGCTAGAGCAGGATCTGGATCTGGCGCTGTTCGACCGCAGCGGCCACCGTGCGCGACTGACGCCTGCGGGGCGCAAACTGGTACAGGAAGGCCGGCACCTGCTGCGCGCCGCAGACGATCTCGAATCCCTGGTCAAACGGGTTGCCACCGGCTGGGAAACAGAGCTGCGCATCGCCATCAGCGACCTCATCCCGGTCGCACGGCTCTACGCCATCCTGGGCGAATTCTACGACGCTGGACATGCCACCCGACTGCGCCTGAGCGAAGAAACCTTCGGCGGCAATTGGGATGCGCTGATGAGCGGGCGCGCGGACCTCATCGTCGGTGCCCCCGGCGACGGCCCACCGGAGGGTGGCTACAACGTGCGGCCGCTGGGCGAGGTCAGCTTCGTCTTCGTGGTAGCGCCGCAGCACCCGCTGGCACGCGTCGAGGAGCCGATACCGGAGTCGATAATTCGCCAGCATCGCGTCATCGTGGCGGCCGACTCCTCTCGCCATCTGCCGCCCCGCAGTTCCGGTATCGCCGGCACGCAAGACATACTCACCTTACCCAGCATGGAGGCCAAACGCGAGGCACACTGCCGCGGCCTGGGCATTGGCTACATGCCACGCCATCTGGTCGCACGAGATCTTGCCAGCGGGCGATTACTCGCCCGCAAGGTCGCCACGGACATAGCGCACCCCCGCTTGGCCCTCGCCTGGCGCGAAAACACCGAAGGCCTCGCGCTGGACTGGTTCCTCTCCCGACTCTCCCGGCTCGACTGGGTCGAGGGCATCATCGATTAACCCACCGCCCCGCCCAACTGCGGCAGATCGAAGAGCAACGCCTCGATCTCCCCAGTGGCCGTCAGCCGCAAGACCTCCTGCGCATCGGCCTCGACCGCATCGCCGGGACTCAAAGACAGGCCGTTGAGTTCCCCCGTACCACGGGCAATGAACAAGTACGCCACTCGCGCCGATGCCGGCACAAATTCGACTACCTCACCAGCCGGCAGCAGGGTCGCGTACAAGGCCATATCCTGATGCACCCGCACGGAACCTTCGCGGCCATCCCCGGAGGCAACCAGGCGCCAGCGCGCCGTCCGCTCGGCGGTCGAATAGGCGCGTTGTTCGTAGCTTGGCTCAAGCCCCGCCGTATCGGGCAGCACCCATATCTGCAGAAAGTGCACCGGCAGCGTATCCGAGGCATTGTATTCACTGTGGCTGACGCCAGTACCCGCGCTCATGCGCTGCACCTCGCCGGGTTGGATCAGTGCGCGGTTACCCAAGTTATCGCGATGCTCCAACGCCCCCTCAAGCACGTAACTCACGATTTCCATGTCCCGGTGCGCGTGCGTGGCGAATCCTGCGCCAGGCGCGACCCGATCCTCATTGATCACACGCAGATACGAAACACCCATATGGCTCGGATCGTGATAGCCGGCGAACGAGAAACTATGGTGGCTGTTCAACCAGCCATGACTGCCTCGACCGCGTTCCTCGCTCTTGCGTAGCTTGAGCATTTCCATGCCTCCGGCGTGGCCTGTAAAATACGAATGAATGAACTGATCCTAACCCGCGCCCGCCTCCTGTCAGCTGAAGGTTTTTGCACAAGTTCTTCAGGAATTTCGAGCGCACGTGATTGCACCGTGCGATCATGCCCCCCATATCAGCCCGCATAGCCATTACCTTCGACACCCATGGACAAATCACGTATTTATCGCATCGTTTTCCACAACCAAGGGAGCCTGTACGAGCTGCACGCACGCAAGATCGCGCAGAGCAGCATGTACGCCTTTCTCGAAGTTGAGGACATCGTCTTCGGCGAACGCTCCGCGGTCCTCGTCGACCCCGCAGAAGAGCGTCTCAAGGCCGAGTTCGCGGGCGTCAAGCGCAGCTATATTCCATTGCAGTCGGTGGTGCGCATCGACGAGGTCGAAAAGGCCGGTACCAATCGCATCCTCGCCGAGGCCGGCACGCAGGCCGGCGGCAAGATCGCCGCCTTTCCCTACCCAACACCGCCACGCCCAGCCGAATAGCCCGGCGTCCCCGTCAGGGCAGCAGCACGAGCTTGCCTTGTACCCGTCCTCCCTCGATTTGCGTATGCGCTGCCGCCGCTTCGGCGAGCACATAGCGGTGGCTGACGTGCAGGCGTAGGCATCCCTGATCGATGAGTTCGGCGCAGCGATCCAGAATCTCGCCCTGATGCGCCCGCGCCTCCGGAAGATCACGCATCAACGGCGTCAGCATCAGCTCAAAACCAATCTTGAGATTACGCGTACGCGCCTCTCTCCAAACCGTGCCGGCGGCGGGCTCGAGCAACGTAATCAGACTGCCGTAATGGGCCGTGGCGTCGATGCTGCGCGTGAAGGTTTCGCCGCCGACCGTATCGAAGCACACATCCACACCCCGTCCGTCGGTCCACTTTGCGATCGCCTCAACGAAATCCTCACGCCGATAATCGATCACGTGGTCCGCCCCCAACGCGCGGACGAAGGCCGCCTTCTCGGCCGTCCCAACGGTGGTCACCACGCGCGCGCCAGCCCATTTGGCCAGTTGGATCGCAACGTGGCCAACGCCACCGGCCCCTGCATGCACGAGCACCGTCTGCCCAGCCTGCAAAGCGGCGCGATCGAACAATCCTTCCCAGGCCGTCAGCAGAACCAACGGCCCGGCCGCGGCCTCCGCAAAATCGATCGATTTGGGTTTTCGCCGCGCGAGGGATGCCTCCAGCACGACATATTCGGCGTAACTGCCCGGCTCTCGGCCCAGACCGCCGTTGCAATACCAAACCTCATCGCCGGGTTTGAATGCGTTCACACCCGCGCCGACTTCGCAGATCACGCCGGCGCCATCGAGCCCGAGAATGGCCGGCAATGCATCCGGAAAAAACAGACCGCGGCTGCGCAGTTTGGTATCGATCGGATTGACCCCGGCGGCATGTACACGCACCTTGACCTGGCCGGCCCCGTCTATAGCCGGTTCCGCCACCTCGGCAAGCTGCAACACCTCCGGACCACCCGCCGCCAACATCTGAATCGCCTTCATGGCCATACCTCCTGTATCACTGCATGGCACTCACGCGAGCGCCGGATTAGGAGGTTTGACGATAACGCATTCGCCGTCGCGAATCGGTTCACCAGAATAAAAAAGGTCCGGCACAAAGGCCGGACCCAATGGAGAACATCTGCAGACCTCAAGTCGGGCCGGGGGATGACGCTACCACTCCCCGGCTGGAGGGAGATGACTTAAGGCACCATAAGTTTAGACAATCGAAATGATTACAACAAGCCTGAGTTATGCGGGCATAAGCACAAATCCATACCCCTAGGCGATCGGGCGTGTCGGGTCCCGAATCCACTCGCTCCACGACCCCGGATACAGTCGCCCGCCGGGCAAACCGGCATGCGTCATGGCCAGCAGCAAGTGGCAGGCGGTTACGCCCGATCCGCACATGGCGACGACCGTCTCGGCGGGCGCACCCGATAGCAGCGATTCAATCTGCTCACGTAGCGCTGCGGCAGGCAAAAAATGTCCACGTTCATCCAGCAAGTGGGTGAAGGGATGGTTCACCGCACCGGGCACATGCCCCGCCACCGGGTCGATGGGTTCGACCTCCCCCCTGTAGCGCGCGGCGGCCCGCACATCGATCAGGCAACATCGGCGATCCGCCAGTGCGGTCTGCAGCGCCTCCACCCCCAGGCTAAGGTCTACGCGCGGCGTGCCGGTGAAGCTTCGTGGCGTCGGCACCGATGACTGCGTCTCCAGTGCATGGCCAGCGGCCAACCAGGCCTGCACGCCACCATCGAGTACGCAGACATCGGCGTGGCCGAGCCAGCGCAGCAGCCACCATAACCGTGCCGCATAGACACCACCGGCGTCGTCGTAGGCAACCACACGCACCCCGGGGCAGATCCCCCACTCGCCGCAACGCGCGCCGAACGCCTCAGGCGTCGGCAGCGGATGACGCCCCGTATCTGGTCCAAGATGTCCGGAAAGCGCCTCATCGAGATGCGCATACACCGCACCGGGCAGATGCCCGGCCAGATAGGCCTGTCGCCCCGCGTTCGGGTGTGCGAGATCGAAACGACAGTCGACCAAGACTATCGACGCGTGCGCGTTCAGCGCACGCGCGAGGGCATCGGCATCGATCAGGCAATCCGACATCTTCAATCCTCTTTCGCGCGGCCCATCGGGGTCAGCGACGGGCACGCCACGCGGGTTCCGCCAAGGCCGCAATAACCAGCCGGGTGCTGGGCCAGGTATTGCTGGTGATAATCCTCCGCCAGATAGAAGGTTTCCATGAGACCGATCTCGGTGGTGATCTCCCCACAACCGGCAGCACTCAAAGCCGTCTGGTAGGCCGTGCGCGAAGCCTCGGCGATTGCCAGCGAGGCTGCATCGTGAGCAAGAATAAGCGAGCGGTACTGGGTGCCGACGTCATTACCCTGGCGCATGCCCTGCGTCGGATCGTGACTCTCCCAGAAACAGCACAACAGCTCGGCATAGGTAATCGCGTCAGGATCGTAGACCACACGCACCACCTCGGCATGCCCGGTCAAGCCCGAACAAACTTCATCATAAGTGGGATTTCGCGTATATCCACCGGCATAACCGACGGCAGTCACCCAAACGCCCGGCACTTGCCAGAAGCGTCGCTCCGCGCCCCAGAAACAACCCAGACCGAAGGTCGCCAAATGCGATGTTGCGGGATAAGGCGGCAGCAAACTACGCCCCGTCACTCTATGGGGTGCCGGCAACGGCAACGGCTCATTGCGGCCAGGCAAGGCCTGCTCCGCGCCCGGCAAGGCGCTTGTTTCGTGATTTGACCAGAACATCGGCGCTATCCTCATTCAAGGTTTCGTTCGGTGGCATGACTCAATCTTCCTGGGTATAGGCGCGGATAATGTAACCCCCTGATTTCTCATCATGCTCAAGCACCAACAGCCCCCTAGTCTGAGCCTCCTCCAACAAGGTACTGAAGGTACGGAAACCATAATAGGACTCGCTGAAACCTGGCTTGCGACGCTTGAGCGCCTGCTTGACCATCGAACCCCAGACCTTCTCCTCCTCGCCTCGTTCCTCGAACAGATCCTCCACCGTCGCCATCAGCTGCTCCAGCCCCTCCTGGCGGCGAGTCTCGCCATCGGCTTCGGCCTGATCGGCCTCGATCTCCCCGCTGCCCGGCGCGTTCTTGCGCGTCGCCTGGGCCTTGGGTGCGGGCTTCTTGGGCGTGGTACGACGCGGCTTGGCGGTCGCCCGCACAAGGTCGTCGTAATAGATAAACTCGTCGCAATTGGCGATCAACAGGTCCGAGGTCGATTCCTTGACACCCACCCCGATCACGACCTTGTTGTTCTCTCGCAACTTGCTGACCAGCGGCGAAAAATCCGAGTCACCGCTAACGATCACGAAGGTATCGAGGTGCGCCTTGGTGTAACACAGATCCAGTGCGTCCACGACCATGCGGATGTCGGCCGAATTCTTGCCCGACTGGCGCACATGCGGTATCTCGATCAGTTCGAAGGCCGCCTCGTGCATGGCTGCCTTGTATTCCTTGTAGCGCTCCCAGTCGCAGTAAGCCTTCTTGACCACGATATTCCCCTTGAGCAGCAGGCGCTCCAGGATCTTCTGCATGTCGAAACGCGCGTAACGCGCGTCGCGCACACCAAGCGCCACGTTCTCGAAATCGCAGAAAACGGCCATATTCTGAGTGGCGTTAACCATGCAGCGCGCCTCGCCTCATTCGCGTGCCGCCCGCATGCGCCAGCCGCCATCGGCGGGTGTAAGCTGCGGATTCGTTCACTCTGGTCCACGTCATGTCCATCGCATCCTATTTAATCCCAACGGTCATCGTCGGCTATCTCGCCTGGCAGTGGCGACCCCTGTGGCGCGCGCGCCGGCAACGCGGACAAGCCGCCCTCGGGCTGGAGCGCGTATTTCCGGCAGGCGTGCCCGACAAGGCTGCAGTCTACTTCTGGAGCAGCCACTGCGTCATGTGCCGGGGCATGACCCCGATCATCGAGCGCTTGGCGCAGGAACGCGGCGACATCGCCTGCCTCGACGCCGAACGTGAGGTGACGCTGGCCAAGGGACTTGGCGTCATGGCAACGCCAAGTCTGGTCGTAATACGCGGGGGACACATTGCACGCATCGTGGTCGGTGCGCAGTCGGAACCGCGCATTCGCCGATTGCTCGATGAAACGCCTTCCGACCCGGATGCGCCGGGGGATTCGAACGGTTCGCGCGGCTAGGCCTGCGAACCCTGCCGCACGAAGGGGACAACAACCGCGACGGCAGGCGCAGGCGCAAATCCCATGTGGCGCATGTCTGCCGGGGGCATACCGTGATGCAGCACTGACGCTGCCGCCAGCACCAGCACACCCAGAACGCTCTCGATATGAACGGCACGGGCGCAGCGCGACAGCAGGTGGGCCCCACCAGGCGCGGTAGAGAGTGGCTGCCAGCCGGGTACGCGTGCCCAGAATGATGACCGGCCGACGGGCAAACCGACCCAGCGGCGAAGCGCTGGAAGCTTGTGGTAGCGATTGTGGCCACCGAGATAGACCATCCATGCGACCAGTATCACCTTGAATGACAACACCTGTCCGTACCGGCTCTGCCACAGGTCGTCCACCCGCTCCAAGCCACCCCAGGCGTTGTACACCCCAGAAACCACAATCGCGATCAATGCAATCGTGGCGACGCTCGACAGACGGGCGAACACCTCGACCGAGAGCATGCGCTCGACATCCACCTGTCTCATCAGCGCCGGGAACACAAGCAACGACATGGCAAACAGCCCACCCACCCAGATACCGCTGGACAGCACATGCACACAGTCGACCCAGACACCGATTGAGTAGATACCCTGATCGCCGGCATGCCCGGTTGCGCTGCGTGAAAACACCACCACCAGCAATACGACCATCGCCAGCCACGCAGCGGCACCGCGCCAGCCGCGCACGAATCCCACCAACCAACACACCCACAGGATGGCCACCGCGACCATACGCGTCTGCCAGATGAGACCGAAGTGCGTCTTATGCACGACCAGCGGCAGATAAGTCGGCAAGGCGGAGAACGCAGCACCGCTGAATTCGAGTGTACGCGAGGCCAACAATACGCCGCTGGCCACGGTCAGCAGCGCCAGCGCGATCCCCAAACCCGCCCAGAGTCGCGCATGAAAATACCCCGGCGCGTGCCGGGGTATCACCCAAATCGCGCAGGCCAACACACCGGCGCATGCCGAGATGGCCATGACGTCCAGCCAGGTCGCCAGAACGAAGAAGGATTCCATCGCGCCCGCCTATTTCACATTGAACGGGAACTTGCCCTCTGTATGGTGGCCATCGCGCGCGACGACGCTCCACTGTACCCAGTACTGGCCTGGTGCCAGTGGCTTGAGGTTCGTCTCAAGCAATCTCGGGTTGCTAGCCGGCACCTGGCTGCCGCCGGTGTTGACGACCTGCCCGGCGCCGCTCTCGACGGTAATCTTCGAAAACAAGGCATTGAGATCGGCATCGAACCAGATGCGAACCTGTTTGGGTGCGCTCGCTTCCGTAGCCCCCACCTGAGGCGAGGACTTCACCGGGAAGGCGTGTGCCCACGCCGGTGCCGCCATGGAGAAACCGGCCAGCAGGCCGAAAACGATCCCGAACTGCTTCACGCTACGCAACATCTAACTACTCCTGTTGATATGGGTCGCCCCCTGCCCGCCGGCTCAAGGCCGGTCTTGGTCTCCGGCTCAACCGAAGATCGGCGCACCGAGGCTATGCGGCAACACGTCGTCGAGGTATACATCGATACCGACCAGGATACCGACATGATTGCCCGAGGCGCGAGTCGCCGGGATCTGCGCCTCGATGCCCAGCTGATAATACTTGCCGACCCAGATCACGCCCGGATTTACCGAGCCGGTGGCATCGAGATTACCGCTGTTCTGGCACACCGAGTAGTTGCCTGCGCAACGCGACATGGTGTACTCCACGATGGGCACCATGTTGTTGAACGGCGCCTTCAGGCCCGCGTATTTCACAAAGCTCTGCAGGTACGGAATGCTGTACTGCAACGACACGCCGACGTTGAGCATGCGCGGCTGGGTCGCATCGGAAGGCATGTCCATCGAGATCGCGCCCGAGACCGCCAGCGGGCGCAAATAGCGCATCGACCAGGGCAAATCACCCATGCCCTTGCCGAAGGCGAATTCGGGGGAAACCGTCGAATAATTGCTATCCATCCCACCACTGCCGCTATTGGCCAGGGTATCGCTCAAGGCCAACATGCCTATCGCCTCATGCGGACCGTTGACGAACAACTGGTAAGCAGCCCCGACGGTAATGTTGTCCCAACCGCTCTGATTCGGCGTGCCGGGCTGACTGATCCAGTTGTAGTCCGAGGCCACACTCAGGCCAAAGCGCTTGGTGATCGTCTTGGAATATGCCAAACCCAGGTTCTTGGTGGTCACACCGTCGGCCTTGGTTTGGCTGTAATTGGTGGAAAATTCGTTGGCAACCCCCGGGTCGTCGAAGCTCATGGTCGCCGGAAACACGCGCATGCCAGCCACCGCGTGTGCCCATGACGCCACAGGCGCGGCCAATGCCGCCGACACCACGATACCGACGCCCAAGCGCTTGAGTTTATTCTGTCGCATCCTGACCCTCTCCTGAAAATATAATGGTTTCTGATAAGGGTGGATTATCATCACAAAAACAATCTTCTGTCCTGCGACACATCGTCGCAGGACACTCGCGTTGTCATAAACCAGATGATTTGCGGTAGAAAATGGAACTATCATCGCCCTTCACGGCTCGAAACAGCCAAGCATAAATCCCGGCATCAGCGCTTCAGATCGGGAAAGCCATCAGGGGAAAAGCATGAACGCTGAAGCCAGCGTAGACGCGCGCAGCCCGGGACGCCCCGGCAAGGTCAACCTCCAGCGCCTGTACGTGATGCGCAATCTCGCCGTCGCGGCTCAGTTGGGCGCGATCATTGTCGCGCGCGAAATCTACCGCATTCACCTCCCCCTCGACCCACTGTTGCAGATCATCGGTGGCCTGGCCGTCATCAACGTGCTGACCTGGCTGCGGCTGCAAAGCGCCCGTGACTGCGGCGAGCGCGAGTTCCTGTTCCAGTTGCTGCTGGATATCGGCGCGCTCACTGGTGTGTTGTATTTCACAGGCGGTGCGACCAACCCCTTCGTCGGGCTCTTCCTGCTACCGCTGACCATCGCAGCCACCGTGCTGCGGCCCTATTACACCTGGCTGCTTGCCGGCATCACCGTGGTCGCCTACAGCTGGTTGATGACGCATTTCGTGCCCATGCCACCCTCCCTCGGCGATGTGGCTACCGGCTTCGACCCCATGGTGACCGGCATGTGGTTGCGCTTCGTGATCAATTCCGCGCTGATCGCGTACTTCGTGGTCGGCATGGCCGAGACCCTGCGCCAACGCGAGCGCACCCTGGCGCTGGCGCGCGAGGAGACCCTGCGCAACGAGCGCCTGGTCGCACTGGGCATGCTCTCAGCCGGCGCCGCACATGAACTCGGTACGCCACTGGCCACCCTGGCCACGCTGACCGGCGAACTACGTCGACGCTATCGGGGGCCTGAATACGAAGAACTGCAGGAAAGCCTTGGACTAATGCGTGGGCAAATCGACCGCTGCAAGGAGGCACTCGGCGAAATATCCGCGTCGGCCGGCGGCCAGCAGGCCCAGGCCGGGCACGTCGTGCCCGTTCGCGGCTACCTACTCGACACCCTGGAGCAATGGACCCGCATGCGCCCCGGCGTGGCGGTCACGCCGCGTCTCGACGGCCCGGAATCCCTGCCCAGAATCCTCACTGAACGCACCCTGTCGCAAGCCATTATCACCATGCTCAACAATGCTGCGGACGCTTCACCGCAGGCAGTCGAGCTGAATGCGGAATGGGACAGCGAACACCTGATACTGGAGGTCTGCGACCGTGGCGCGGGATTGGCGCCGGCGGCCTCCGCCACGGTCGGACAGTCGCCCTTCTCCACCAAGGAGCAGGGCTTGGGTCTCGGCCTCTACCTGGCCCACGCCGCCATCAAGCGTGTCGGCGGCCAGGTCTCCTTGCTCGACCGTCCGGGTGGCGGCACCTGCGCCCGGGTCGAGCTGCCACTCAACCGACTCTCAGCGACCTGAAACCATGAACCACACCGCCTTGAAAACACGCAATGATCCTCACCCGTCACTGCTGCTGGCCGAGGATGACGAAATTTTTCGTCATGTGCTCTCTCGGGCACTCGCCGAGCGGGGCTACGACGTGATCGCTGCCCGCGATCTGGCCGACGCCGAACGCCTCGCGGAGGATCACCGACCTTCCTATGCCGTGGTAGACCTGCGCCTGGGCGACGATTCCGGCCTTGAGCTGATCGACCGCCTGACCCGCATCTCGCCCGGCATCCGGGCCGTCATTCTCACCGGCTATGCGAGCATCGCCACCGCCGTCGAGGCCATCAAGCTCGGCGCCACGTACTACCTGACCAAGCCGGTCGATGCTGACGAAGTCGTCGCCGCCTTGCATCGAGATGAAGGCAACCCCGGCATCAGCCCGGCCGAACGGCCCTGCTCAGTCAAACGCCTGGAATGGGAACACATCCAGCAAGTCCTGCAGCAGTGTCAGGGCAACATCTCGGAGACTGCGCGCAAGCTGGGCATGCATCGTCGAACGCTGCAACGAAAGCTTCAGAAGCGCCCGGTACGTCACTAAACCCCGCCGACCGCCCCAGCCGGCCGCCGCAGGTCTAGCACCGGCAGGCCCAAGGTGCGGGCGCGCTCCACCAGATCCGGCGTGCCTCTGCCGCCCGGAAAGGCCACCACGAAATCCGGGCAACCCTGCTCGAACATGCGCCGATGGCTGGCCGGGCCGGCCGCAAACCCCTGCCCGCGCCAATCCGCTGCGAATACCTCGGTGGGAATGCCCTGCTGCTTGGCCCAGGCCTCGGCCAGATGATCGGTTTCACTGTGCCCGCCATGAATGACGCAACCGATGGACCAGCGCTCATGCACGGTGTAAAGGGCATGATAGATCCGGGAATGTGCATTGTCGGAAGCCCCGCCGGCCACCAGCACACGCCTCACGGCCGCACCTCTCGCGCCGTCAGCCAAGCGCGGGCGGCATCCTTTGCGCGGGCCGTGGCGCTTGGACCGATCTCAGCCGCCAACGCACCCAAAACCGACCGCCACTGCGGCGAGCGGCGCGCCGCCAGCCAATACCAACGATATGCCTGCGTCCGATCCTGGCGCACCCCCTGGCCAAGGTAATAGGCATTGCCCAATTCCGCCAAGGCATGGGCGCTGCCCAGCTGTGCCGCGCGCCGATACCAGACCACCGCCTGCGCAGGGTTCTCCGGCACACCCCGACCGAAGCGATAGAGATATCCCAGATTGAGCGCCGCCGTGCGATTACCGGACGTCGCCGCACGCAGATAGTCGCTGCGCGCGCGCAGTGGATCGCCGGCACTTTCCCAGTAGGCACCCAGCCAGTTCATCGCCACCGCATCGCCCGCGTGGGCAGCCACGTCGAGCCGGAGATAAGCCTTGACGTCATGCCCCAGCGCCATCACCGCCAATCGATGCCCCTGTGTCGGACTCATGTCCGCCCAGGCAGCCAACGGCAACAGCGCCATCAGACCAATCGCCACCCGCCATCTCGCCATCCCGATCATTCCTGACGCACTCGTCGTGGCCAGAACATCGACGACACCACCGGTTGGCGCGACAGCTGGTGTATCAACACGATGCCGACATGCCCCAGCCAGTAGGCCCAGGCAAGATAGGAAATGAGGTTATGCATCTCGGAAACTGCCGTGAACATCGCGGCCCCGTGCATGCCCTTGAAGGAAGGCCTGAGCAGCAGATTGAGCACCCCGGTCAAACCCATCCCCGTCATGATCAGAAAGCCGAGGCCGTGGACATAACTCGGCAGTCCCACGCGCGGACCCGATTCTGGCAGTTGCCCGCGCAACAGGCCGCGCAGGTCGGCCAGCACCGCGCGCCGACCGCTCGGATACCACGGGAACAGCTGGTTCAGATACCACCCCTGGCGATAACGCACGATCCACACCCAGTGCGCCGTGACCAGGCAAGCGGCGGTAACTCCGATGATCTGATGCATCAAAAACACATCAGCGGTCTGCGGAGTGGACATGTCGAGGCTACTAAACAGCTGGAAGGTAATCGTCAGGGCCATCCCCAGGTGCAACCAGCGGATCGCCGGGTCCCAGGAGCGGCCAGGAGCGGGCGCACGCATCGTCATGATATCGCCTCCGGTGGCTCGATCTCGCCACGCACCCGACACGGATGCGCGGTTCCACACGAATGCAATGCACAGCCCGCGCCAATCCCCCACCAGGTGCCACCCAGGCCGGCACGCGGGCCGCTGCGCCTTGCCCGATGCGCGTTAACGCCCGTAGCGGGACAGGCCGCTACGTCAACGACCGTGCGCGAAGCTGCATCAAGCTGAGTCTTGCATGAAGCAAAACGAGTCTGCCGACGTCAGTCCACCAAATGGAGAATCAGCTTGGCCAGTACGGGGGCTTGTGCGGCGCTGGCCATACCCGGGGGCATGGGCGGATACCCGGACCATAAACCGGTACTGCCGTTGGCAATGGCCTTGCTCACATCTGCTTCGGCATTCGATTTGCCGTGGTAGCGCAATGCCACGTCCGCCCAGGCGGGGCCGATCACGCGATGATCGACCGCGTGGCAACTCATGCAGGCAAGACCATTGGACTGAACGTACGCAAGCAACTTGGTGGCGTCGGCCTGATTGACCTTTGGCGATGCGAGCACCGGGGCCGACAGACCCGCAAGTATCAAAGCAAGACCGGCGAGACGTAATGACTGTGCGGTTTTTTTCATAGATGGACACTCCCTTTGTGCAATAGCCCACCGTGTTGGGTGGGACGACCATCACTCTAGCCCCAGCTCACCATGCCCCCCTTGACCCGGATCACGAAATGCGCGGATCGGCCAAACAAGCACTTTGCCGCATCTTTGGATACACTTCCAATTAAATTTGGCGATAAGCATCCCTATTCGCGAGTTGGGCCGCGCAAACCGCCATACAGCCCATACATCAGCACAAGTTCTTTAACTGGCCCCCCCCATGACTTACATACATACCGCCTACAACATGCCGCTGGTCGTTCTGTCCTTCGTGGTCGCCACGATGGCCTCGTTCACCGCACTGGAACTTGCCCGCCGCGTGACCAATCAAGAAGCGGGCAGGCGTGCGGATATCTGGCTGGTCACCGGCGCCGTGGTCATGGGGCTTGGCATCTGGTCGATGCACTTCATCGGCATGCTGGCCTATGAAACCGGTATGCACATTCACTACAACATCCCGCTGACGGCGCTCTCGATGCTGGTCGCCATCGCGTCCTCGGGCTTCGCCCTGCATATTGCCACTCGCAGCCAACTCGGCACCCTCCGGCTAGGCCTTAGCGGCCTGCTGATGGGCGCGGGCATTGCGGCCATGCATTACATCGGCATGGCGGCAATGATCATGCCGGCACGCCCGCATTACGACCTGACGATCCTGGGCATCTCGATTCTGATCGCGGTGGTCGCCGCCACGGCGGCGCTGTGGATGACCTACCATCTCGCGCGCCGGGCAGGATTCGACATCCCCCCGATGCGCCTGCGCCTAGCGGCCTCGCTGGCCATGGGCATCGCCATCTGCGGCATGCACTACACCGGTATGGCTGCGGTTGGATACACCCCGATCAGCCCCCAGGCGCTTGGCACCATCAACCTCGCTACCGACGGCAACGACCTCGGGCGCTTCTGGATCGCGGTAGCCCTCGGCGGCGTGACCGTCATCCTGCTGGCGGCCACTTTGCTGATCGTGCTGATCGAAACGCGCCTGGCCGACCGCGAACACATCGAGCGCGTGCTCAAGCACCGTATCGCAGATACCTCCCGCGCCCTGCATCACGAACAGATTCGCGGGCAAGTAACGCTCGACGCCATTGCCGACGGCGTGATCACCACCGACCTTGATGGTCACGTGATCCACCTCAACCCGATGGCCGAAAAAATGACCGGCTGGCTCACCGAGGCCGCGCTGAACCAGCCCGTGGCGAACATTCTGGCCATTCTCCACGAAACCACCCGCCGGCCAGTCACGTTGCCCATGGACGCGGTATTCGAGGAGCACCGTACCTCGCGACTGCCCTCGGTCAACCTGATCAACGCGGACGACAACAACGAAATCGCCGTAGACCTGATGGCCTCCCCCATCCGCGACGACGACGGCAGCCTGATCGGCGCGGTCATCGTCTTCCGCGACATCAGCCAGCGCCAGGAACTGACGCGCAAACTCAACTATCAGGCCCGTCATGACGCACTGACCGGACTGTACAACCGCACCGAGTTCGACGAACGCCTGCGCGAGGCCATCCATTCCTGCCAGGAAGACGAACGCGAGCATGCACTGGTCTATTTCGACCTCGACCACTTCAAGCTGGTCAACGACACCAGCGGCCATATCGCCGGCGACGAATTGCTCAAACAGCTGAGTTTGCTGCTACGCAGCTGCTTCCGTGAGGCCGACGCCATCGCCCGACTCGGTGGCGACGAATTCGGCGTGATCATGCGCGACTGCCCGCCGGTGATGGCCAAACGCCTTGCCGAAAAACTCCGTGAGACGGTCGAGCATTTCCGCTTTTCCTGGAAGGACCGCACCTTCAGCATCGGGATCAGCGCCGGGCTGGTCAGCATCAACGCCTTCGGTGGCGACATCACGCGCCTGCTCAGCGCCGTGGATGCCGCCTGCTATCTCGCCAAGGACAACGGCCGCAACCGCATCGAGGTCTACGACGAGAAAGCCAGTCAACTGGCGCTCAGGGGTCAGGAAATGGAATGGGCCAATCGCATCCGCGAAGCCCTGGAACACGATCACTTCGTACTCTACTGCCAAAGTATCAGTGCCTTGAACCCAGATGCCCAACCGGCCCACTGCGAGGTGCTGCTGCGTTACCGCGACGAACACGGCCATATCTCTCCGCCGATGAGCTTCATCCCCACCGCGGAACGCTATTTCCTGATGCCCTCGATCGATCGCTGGGTGATCCGCAATGTGCTCGATCTGCTCTCCCGCCAGCAAGCGCAACCCGGCAGCGAGGCGCACACCTACTCCATCAACCTCTCGGGACAGAGCCTCGGCGACGCCAGCCTCGCCGACTTCATCATCGAGCGCATCGAGGCCACCGGCGTGAACCCCGCCAGCCTGTGCTTCGAAATCACCGAGACCGCGGCGATCACCAACCTGAGCCATGCGCGGCTGTTCATCCATACCCTCAAGGCGCGAGGCGTGCGTTTTTCGCTCGACGATTTCGGCAGCGGCATGTCCTCCTTCGCCTACCTCAAGGACCTGCCGGTCGATTACATCAAGATCGACGGGTGCTTCATCCGCGACCTGCTCGACGACAATCTCGACCACGCCATCGTCACCTCGATCTGCGACATCGGCCGCGTACTCGGCATCAAGACCGTCGCCGAATATGTGGAAACGGAATCCGTCATCGAGCGTTTGCGCGAGA
This sequence comes from Acidihalobacter yilgarnensis, assembly GCF_001753245.1. Taxonomy (NCBI): domain Bacteria; kingdom Pseudomonadati; phylum Pseudomonadota; class Gammaproteobacteria; order Chromatiales; family Ectothiorhodospiraceae; genus Acidihalobacter; species Acidihalobacter yilgarnensis. The sequence goes on from NZ_CP017415.1 coordinate 3,089,059, forward strand.
TCGGCATCGACTACGCGCAGGGGTTCTGGATCGGCAAACCCCAGCCGATCCCCGACGCACAGCCCGTGCCGCTGATCCTCGAAACCGCCACCGAAACCACGCTCGCGGTCAATACCCCAGGCCTGATCAGCTAGCGAGTCGGCACTCCCGTTATCGCCTGCCAACGTACGCTGGTAGATGCCCATCAGATCCGCTTCCGCGATCACCTGCCCGCGCGCATCGCGGCGAGCAAGGTATCGCGCTCCGGCGGCACGGCGAACTCAAGCACCGCGCCCAGCGCGTACAACCGGAAGAAATAGCGATGCCGCCCAATCGGCGGGCAGGAACCACCGTAACTCGCGCGCCTCCATCTGCTGAGTCCATCGTGCGCACCGCACGGTGGCGACTGCAACCCTTCGCCAAGATGTCGCACCAGCGGCGGTAGGTCATACAGCACCCAGTGGCGCGTTGATACGCTCTGTCGACCTCATTGGGGCACACACCTCGAATGGTCTGCTCTCGCAGTTGCTCGTCGATATGCCCGCTGGATATCGGCTCTATCATCCCGACGGACCCGATCATGTACACACCTGGGCCAATCTGCCCGACGTCGCAAACGCGACCGGCCGGCTACTCGACCACGATAGCGCCTTGCCCATCTACGCGGTATTCGACTTTCCGGGATATCGACTCAGCTTCGCTGATTTGGCCGACACCGTACGCCGTGCCAGCGGCCGGCCGGTGAAACTCCGCCCCTTCGGCGTGCATACGACGCATCCGTTTGCGGGCTTCGCCCTGCATCTTCGCGCGTTGCGCCGTGCACATCCCAGTGACACAGCGACCCTGCCACCGCTCGACGGCGAGCCGCTACGCGTAACCCTCGGCGGTTCATTACCGTTCACGCAGCTGCCTGCGGCCCTGATCGCGGCCGGTCTGATCGACAGCGTCGACCAGCGAGAACTGCATTGGTCCTACGTGGAGTCGCCATAACGTCGGCGCAGGTATTGATCCCATGCTTCGTGGACACACTGCGGGCGCCCGAGCCGGCCGCCATGTGCGCATCGAGGCATCGCCGAGCCACTGCTGACGGCGATGCCGCATGGATCGCCGGGGACGCCGTGTGGCCGGCACGCGGATATCGTAATGGCGCACGGTGCGTTCTCCCACAGACCGGCAGCCGCACGCGTTTCCTGTTAGGCTCCGCCAGCGAAAGCCGGCGCGACGAAATTGAACGACACGCGACCCGCCCGAGCGAACCACCCTCACTCAAGAGCTGCCCCATGACCCGCGATACGAACACGGCCCATCCACGGCCGGAGCCCGCCAACGCCGTAGCCCAAACCCGCAGCTGGCTGGCGCGCGTGGTCATCGCCCACGACCTGTGCCCGTTCGCGCGAGGCCCCTTCGAAACCCAGCGCATTCGCTATGTCGCTTCCGGCGCCGACCGGGCCGAAGACCTGCTGACGGAGCTGCGCGACGAATTGTTGAAACTGCGCGACACACCGCGCGAGGTAATCGAAACCACGCTGCTGATCCACCCCGGCGTGTTGCAGGATTTTCTCGATTACAACGATTTTCTCGATCTTGCTGACGCGCTCATCGAAGACCTGGGCCATGGCGAGGATTTCCAGATCGCCAGCTTTCACCCCGACTACCAGTTCGCCGACACCCAGCCCGAAGACGCGGAAAATTATACCAACCGCTCCCCTCACCCCATGCTGCACCTGTTGCGTCAAAGCAGCCTGAACGCGGCTCTGGAACATTACCCGGACCCCGAGGCCATCCCTCAACGCAACATCGACGCGCTCAGGGCGCTCGGCAGCGAACGCCTGCGCTCGGAACTCGCGGTCTGCCTGAATGCGGATAGCGCGGAAATCGGCAACGACCAAACCTGACACCCGGCAGGGCGGGATGCGCGACCTCTCCACGCATCCCGCAAACCCGCACTACGCAAAGCGCGCGTCGAAGCCGATATCAAACGAACGGCCGGGGCCAGGCACCGTAATGCCAGCGGGCACGCCGTTGAGCATCATGGTCATACCCTGGCCGACATAGACGCCGTCCTGCGGGTTGTAATACAGCCGGTTGAACAGGTTATCGATGCCAGCGCGAACCGTCACGTTGCCCTGCGTATAGGTCGCGTGCAGATTCACGATCGCGTAGGCACCCGTCTTCGGTTCGCTTTGAATTTGCGAAACATTTGTTTTCGCGCCGACAAATTGCACCGCGACGGCATTGTTCCAGTGCACTGTGCTCTGGCTGAGTTCAACATCCCCCTGCCAGGGTGCGATGCCGAAAAGACCCTGGTGCGTGCTCGTGTTGCGAGCGTGTATGTAGCTGATTTTACCGTTCAGAAAAAACTCGCCTGCCGCCTGCGTCTGCGCCACGCTCACCTTGCCCATCAAGTCGGCGCCAGCCATGCGAGCCTGCTGATTGGTGTACTGTAGAATATTGAATTTTCCAGCATGACAGGTAGTGCCGGGAGCGCACTGCTCACCGATATAATCGTGTATCTGCGTCAGATACGCATCGGCATTAACGACCCACGGATGCTCTTGCGTGTTGGCCCATTGGCCACTGATATCAGCGGTGTAGGCAACCTCGGGTTTCAAATTCAGATTACCCACATAACCGTTACCGTCACCGACCATATTATTCATCACCGCGATCATCGGCATCGAGGACCAGGTGTAGCGCTGATACAAATTCGGCGAACGTTCCTGTCGCATCACACCGAAGGTGTATTTCTGCATATCGCTCGGTTTGAATTTGGCGATCGCACTCCAGTCCCAGTCGTGATCGGTTTTTTGATGAGACTGCGCATTGAACGTCGCCGCCTGCGTGTTGTACATCATGTTGTAGCCATGTACATCGCCTGCATTCTGCTCGACCGTATCGCCGCGCACGCCCACCAGCGTCGTCCAGCGCGGTGCCCACTGGCGATGCCACTCGAGATACGCATCGTAGCGGTTGCTATGCCCGTCATTGATATTATTGAACGTATTCGGCGCCATCATCCCAGTGCCCGAGGGCGGCCAGTAATCGTTCAGCCGGAATGAATGAAGCAGCAGGCCTGCGCGCAGAAAATCGCCGTGATCCAGGTGGATCATGCCGTCGAGCTTGACGCCGTCGATATGGCCGTGCGACTTCATCGGCATGCCCGGCGTGGTGCCGTACTGATATTGCTTGTCGCTGCCGAGATTCATCGTATGGCGTACGTCCTGGTGATACACGTGCAGCTTGATATTGCCCCAGTCGAAGCGATCACGATAATTGAAATGGATCAGGGTGCTCTTATTCGCCACCATGTCCATCCGCTGGTTCGGATAATACTCATGGGGAATATTCTGCCAATTAACCGACAGACTGGTCAGTTGCGTGCCGTGTCGATAGGCGAACTCCAGCATCTGATTATTGGTGCTGTAGGCAGACGATCCCACCACGTCCGCGCCGATCGAGCCCCGTCCCATAGCCGCCGGGCCCGCCGCATGGAAATCACCGCCAGCTTTGTAGTCCGAGGCATGCGCTACATCGCCGCTGTATTTCATGCTGAAGGCGTCGTTGGCGATGGTCGCGGCCAGATGCGCGCCCGTCGCGTCGCCGTTGGTATGGTAATACCCACCGATTTCTCCACTGGACAGGGTCTTGCCCGGCATCGCGAATTTCGGCGGCGCGGGATGCACGATGACCGAAGCACCGATACTATCGCCATCCGCACTCACCGGCACGATACCGGTATAGGCCGTCATCCCGCCGAGCTGGCTCGGAAAGAGATAAGAAAGAATCGGATTCATGTGATTCGGGCAGGCGGAATTGAGCTGCATGCCGGCGAACGACAAATGCAGTTGATCATCCATCAGGCCATGCACGACCGGAAATCCAGACACGCCACCCGTCTTGAACACGCTGCCACCGAGAATGCTGTTCAACATATCGGCCGTATTACTGGTTTTCATTCCATAATTTTTTACCGCCGCGGGCGACAACACCTGCGCGCCCATCTCCGCTTCCCACGAAGTGGCAGTATTGATGGTCACCACCGGGACATGTATGGCCGTTGTCTCGGCAAATGCGGCATACGGAAAACCACAGGCAGCGGATGCAATCGACACCGCCAGCATTTTTTTGGCAAAAGGGGCAAGACCCTGGTTACGACATATCACTCCTGCAAGCGTGGGAAGCTTGTTTTTCATCATTATCCTCTCGAATGAAGGCGGCTACGCGACCAAATCCCTGTCGCAGAATTAATCTCAATCGACACCTGGCGGACAGGCGAATGGCCATGACTCCGGCTGTCGATTGCGATATCGAATCCCTGAAATACAGATAAGCGCGCACACCCTATTCGATACCTTCACAAGGTCCAATAGCCAGACTGGTTTCTGCGACGATATGTCGCGACTTTCAGAGGTATTTACGGCGATCTGCGACGATATGTCGCAGAGAACAACACGATTAATACAGATGGTTATTTTGTCTTGTCGATAACCGAATAATTATCCAGACAAACAATCTGGAAATGCGTCGCGCTCCACGCGATTTGCGGAGCGGTGCCCGACCGCTCGCGCTCATTCGCCGAACTCAGGAAAAACATACCCATGCATGCCGGCCATACGACGGCAACCTCGCGCCTGCGTCGCCCCCCCAGCCGCGCATGCACGAGGCTGGCCCCGTTATTGCCCGTTCACACCCGGCGTGGCCGACACCGCATCCGTCATACAGCCGCAATAGCCGCTCCGGAATCCAGCCATGCCGGCCGCCTTTTCCGCACAGCTGTTGCGCATCTCGCGCAGTAAGGGTTAGTTAGGGAAATCATGCTTCACGCCCGCTTCGGCGAATGTTGCCTGACACGCGTAGAGCGGATCGGACAGGGCATTGCGGCTGCCGCACCGACCGCTGAGAAGCTGCTTAGCACCAACAGGAAAGACCGGATGGCGCGAGGACCGACAAGACAAATTCGCCGCATGACAAGACCTCCCCGGAAAGTCATCGCGATACGAATAAAGTGGTTTTTATCGATAATTCAGACCCCCACGCGGCACGATTGTTCGATTACTTTGACCTATCCCGCCCTGCGGGCAATCAATCAGCCTATTCCCTGGCGCGCACACCCTGCACGAACAGGCCGGACAGGATCAGCGCACCGCCGGCAACCGTCCAGGCCGTTGGCTGCTGCGCAAGGAAGGCCCAGCCGAAACCGGTCGCGAACAGCGGGGTCGTCAGCCGGATCAGGGTGTTGAGGAACGCAGGCAGACGGCTGGAAGCCACGGCGACCGCCACGGTGGGCAGCGCCGTCGACACAATGCCAAGACCAATCACCGCGATCACGGGCAATATCTCCAGCGGCAGCACACGGACGCTCGGCCCATGCAACCAGGCCACAGCCAGCAACGCCGCGCCCAGCGGTGCGAAGGCCGTGCGGCCGATCTCGGCACCGCTGGGCGCACGCTGCCGCAGGGCCAGTCGCCGGTGCAGCGTCGCATAAGCCGCCGTCAGCGCGGCGGCCACCAGCGCCACCAGCAATCCCGACCACATCCGCGCCACGCCCGTGCCAAGCAGCCCAGGCCAAACCATCACGACAAGACCCGCCAGCGTCAACGCCACCGCCACAATCTCGCGCCACGTCGGCCACCGGCCGATCAGCGCCTGATACAGCAACACGAACAGCGGCGCGCAGCCGATGCACAGGGCCACCTCGCCCACCGGTGCGTGCTGAAACGCGAACACCGCAGCCAGGTAATACGCCACCAACATCGCGCCCAGCCCCCAAGCCTGCAGCCCGAAGCCGCGCCGCACGCGGGGGAACAGCAGCCAGAACAGCGCCGCCGCCAGCAACAGCCGCCACGCGACCAGCGCCAGCGGCGACAGCGCGGGCGCAAGATTCACCCACACCCCGGTCGCGGCCCAAGACATGGAAGTCACCACCGCACCCATCACGCCGCGCCGGTCGATGTCTCGATCCAGGGTATCGCTTGTCCGTACAGTCATCTCCGGCATCGGCTCGTATCAGGAAGCAGCGACGATGATATCGGCTGGCGCGGGCTGCGTCTGCGAATGGCGCGGAGCCAGACAGTCGCGCAGGCCCTGCACGATGGCGACATCACTTGCGAAGCAGTCGTGGCGTGGCCACCGACGCCTTACCAGGCTACGCACTCATCCGGCCCGCCGAATTGCGGGGCGATAGCCCGATAGTGCGGCAGCCCGTCCTGGATGGGTTGCCGGGCAAACCGGCACTGCATGTGATATTCAGGCCGAAACGCCCCGGCCGGCAGCATGTATCCATTCACGCCCCGCAGCCGCAGCGCGGTGACCTCGATGAACAAGCGCGTGCCGCAGTCGCGGCAAAACGCGCGCGGATTGCGCTCCAGCGCCCACGCCGCCGGCTCGCCCTTGACGACCATCACCTCATCGGCGCGATAGACCGACTCGGGCACGTACGCCGCGCCATGCGCGGCCTGGCAGTCGTCGCAATGACAGAAAAACTGGGCCATCGGCTCGGCTGATATTTCCAGCTCGACGTTTCCGCAACTACATTGCACGCGCATGTGATTCTCTCCGTTGATGGTCAGCCGCCGTCCGGCGAGGACCAGGCAAGGTCATAACTGCTGATGCGGCCGCCCGCTGCGTGACGGTCAGTCGGGATGTTGCCAAATCTAGTCCATCTACGCCGGCATAGCGCTTCCGCCCACGGATGGATACCTGTGAGCCGAATAAGGACGTTATTCGGCTCAAGGGAAAATATGGGAGGAGAGTTTCACACGCTTTGAGCGAAGCGTGAAGTGGTTAGAAGCAGTGAGTAGAAAGCGGCGAGATGGTTTCACACGCTTTCAACGACCGCTTTTTTTAATGGCTCCGGTGCGGGCGGGCGTGCGAGTAACTTTCTTTGGACGAACAAAGAAAGTTACCCAAGAAATTCGCCCCGGATCGCCTGGGCCCCACGGGCGACCTCGTGTGAATCCATCTGGCCGGGGTCGCAGCCAAGCGCCATCCAGGCGCAGGCTGCTCGGCCCGGGTCCTCCGAGCCGCCCCGTCCAGTCGCATCCCCACGAGGCAAGGCGATAAGAGGGTAGGAAAAGACACAAGCGCAGCGCGTCACCGTCGCGAAGCGGCTTCGCCTTTGATCTTGATACCCGGTTACGCCTTGCCTCGCCCGTGCGTGCCGACGTGGGGTCGGGCGGCAGGACGCCGCCCGAGCAGGCTTCGCCCGGATGGCGATTGCCTGCTGCGCCCCTCGACTGCGTGTGCGGGCGAGGTCTGCCCGTAGGGACAAGGCGTTTCGGGCGCGTTTCTTTCGTCCATTTCTTTACGCGAATAAAGAAATGGACTCGGGCGCGTCGTTACGTCAGATCAAAAGCAAGAAAGCTGATTCGCGCCCGAAACCGTGTGGCGATATTTAATATCGGGGTTGGCGAATGTTACAATTATGGACCTGACCCCATTACTCTCGTGCGTTTCACCATTAACTCGTGATCTTCTGGCAAGTCACCACCATATCTAATTTCTTCAAGAAGGACATCGAAATCCAGTATTGCGCTAATCAACCAACAGCAAGAATAAAGCGAGTTGTATACAGCAGGAAACAACCCACGCTCATTCTCCTCTATGGGCTTATCGATATACCGAGAATCCTGCAATAACCCGCCATACAACATCATTCTTTTGCCATTTGGATGCGCGTCGTCGCATATTTGTTCCCAAAACTGCTCCTTGTCCTTTTGGGTGTTTTTTATAAATTCAATAACAGCCGCATTTACTCTTGGTGGACTCTCTGTGGATTTGTTCTTTTTATCGGGACCAGAAGATGTGGAGAACGCATATGCGTCAACGAGGCGACTTAACGTTTCCCATTCCTTTGCCTTGACCTCTTTATCGGCGCGCTTGAGAAACGAATGAAAGATTGCCAGTGTTTCGAGCAATGAACGTGCACATACAAGTGAACCAACGAGCGCCCTTTCATTCCAACAAACAACCACCCCTCTCGTTAGATCAAGCACACGATGCAGGACGGCTTTACGATATGCCTGCATTCGCCCTGTTATTGATATACACCCTAAACCTTCCGTAAGGTCGATGTCTGTTGAAAGAGTATCCTCAATATCACGTAAGCCATTGTACGTAACCGATAGGAATTGCCACGGTCCATCAGGTATACGTCCTTTATGAAACCAAATCATTACAATCTAACACTCAAGTTCAAGGGTTTAAATTACGGCCAAGTTCAACCATATGGAATCCGTCGGCTAAAAACGTAAGGCGTTTACCTAAAGTGTAGTTATAGTAGGCCCGTGGCTGTGTAGCTTGTACGCTCACCGAGCAAATCTAGACACCGCTGGACTCCATTGACTACTAAAGCGATCTACAATGTCTTGGCTAAGCCACGACTCGTAATTCTGACCCAATGGCAAAATTACTTGATCTATCACTTCTTGTTCAGACAAATCACCGGGCACTCTCTCTTGTAAATTATGACCAATCTCGGATCTAACCGCAGAAGAAACTTTAAATCGTTTGCCATCACCAAAAACCTCGAACCATCCGGGGCATTTCAAAAGCGCCTGTAAATCCTCCCGTTTGGATTTATCCAGCTCGAGTAGCTTCGGGTCTTGTGTGTGCAAATCTCCTTCGAGGTAAACACTCCAAATAAGCATGGCTGCTCTTTTGTTTCGCATAATAGCGACCAGATCCCCATGGTCGTGATCATTGAGTTTCATGTTGATACTCCAAATTCATATAAAGCATTCACTAATGCTCAGAGATATAGAAAGATCTGAGAGACAAAACAACAGTCTAGGTAAAGGCCTTACTTAAAACGCTACAGGTTCATTAGACTCTGTTGAGCCGCATTGCTTCCAGATGAGACCGCTGTATTCAGAAACAGCCATTCAACTGGCTAAGTTATTGAAGCGGCGACCGACTCCTCCTGGCCGACTCTTGCCTATCAGTGTCCCTAATCAACTGTCTGCTTTCAAGGAACGTACTTGTACCTGCGCGCTGTGGTCAATCACACTGAAATACGGATACCCAATAAATTGAATAATCGACCGACCTGAGCCTGTTGCGCCAATGACTTTTCAACAACTTGGTACGAACATCGATTCTTCTGCGACGACCGGCATTCAACAAGAGGCAGCTCCATCCTCATCGCTGAGTTCAACGCTAGATTCCGGATACCCTTTTTTAATGGCTTCGCCCGGACGCCGACCAAATACTACAAATCTGAACCTGATCTCGATTCTCTGGATATGGTCATAACCACACCGCCTTGTTTGCCGGCATGAATTAGTGGATTTTGTCTTGTGCCACCTATAACCACTTGGGCATATAGTAGCCAAGGATGATTGTAATTACGGCTACAATAAGAGCCGCCAACACGTTGGCTTTTAGCCATTGACCAACATTCTTAAGCAATCGTAATTTTTCAGGTGGATGTATTTTTTTCAATTCATCCCTAAATTTATTTTCATCCCAAGTCAAACCACATTTTCCGTAAACAGGGACAAACTCATTGATCAACTTATCAAACAAAATGACATCAACTGGAATTTCACTATTTTCAGGAAATGTAATATTCCGCCATTCCAAATTTTTATTTTTTGTATTTTTGACGAGGATGCTGGGCATACAGTGAATCCTAAAGAAAAATACAGCGCACGGACGGTGTCAGGTCTAGCCTTATTGCACCACACCTCATCCCGATATCGCCTTACCCCGCTACCCACACCTTCGCCTCATCCAGCTCTCCATTCCCAAACAACCTCACCTCCCCCGGAATCGTGAAGCCGAAATATTTCATGCCGGCGTGTATCCACGGCACGTCCGTGACGACGGCGACCTTTTCCCAGGCGGCCCGATGCGTGAGGCCGACCTTGGCATCGTCCCACATCGCACCGGCGGTGAAGCCGGTCCAGTCGGGGCCGATGTGGTAGAGCAGGCGGATTTTGTCGTGCGCCTTCAGTGCCGCTTCGACGGCGGGGATGACGACGGTTTCGTAGTCTTCGGCGGTGACTTGACCGGAGGCGGTCAGGCCCACGACGCCGGGCGGCAGGTCGGATATGCGTTCGATCATGGCGGCTTTCCCCCTTGGCGGCGCCCGTCGCTGGGGGCGCCGTTCGCCGCGCGCGGTCGCGCGTGGCGTCTGTGATAAGTCAGGCCGCTTGATGGCCGAAAAGTTCCCGCACGCAACTTAGGGGCAATGTCGTCACCGACGGGATCGCGGGGCGGATACCCGATGGCTCGACGTGACGCCGTTATTGCTTGCCATAGGGGCTGGGTGCGCGCGCGGAACGGTCTGCAACGCCGCTGCGCTGGCGCTGCGGACTTCAGGGAGGCAAACTGAGCGCCGATGCGGGCCCGGCCGCGCCCACATGCGCCGGGATGGTGCAAACTGCCGGCCACGCACGACCCAACGCATGATCACCACAGGCACTTCACCCACGGAAACCGCGGATGATCCAAGGCTCGTTCGACCCGCTCGACACGTATTACCAGCAGGTCTCGCGCATCATCCTGTCGCGCCAGCACCCCATCACCGGCCTGCTGCCGGCCAGCACCGCGATCACCGCCCACGGCGATTACACCGATGCTTGGGTGCGCGACAACGTGTACAGCATCCTGGCCGCCTGGGGGGTGGGGCTGGCCTATCGCCGGCTGGACGAGAGCGGCGGGCGCACCCTATTGCTGGAGCAGAGCGTGGTCAAGCTGATGCGCGGGCTGCTGACCGCGATGATGCGTCAGTCGCCCAAGGTGGAGCGCTTCAAGCAGACCCTGGACCCGCTCGACGCGCTGCACGCGAAATACGACACGGAAACGGGCGATGCGGTCGTCGGCGACGACGAATGGGGGCATCTGCAATTGGATGCGACTTCACTGTTCCTGCTGATGCTGGCGCAGATGATCGCCTCGGGCCTGCGCATCGTGTTCACCCTCGACGAGGTGAACTTCGTGCAGAACCTGGTGCACTACATCGGGCGCGCCTACCGCACCCCGGACTACGGCATTTGGGAGCGCGGCAACAAGATCAATCACGGCATCGCCGAGGTGAACAGCAGCTCGGTGGGCATGGCCAAGGCGGCGCTGGAGGCGATGAGCGGATTCAACCTGTTCGGCCCGGGCGGCGGGCAGGCCTCGGTGATCCACGTGGTGCCGGACGAGATCGCGCGCGCGCGCATCACACTGGAATCCATGCTGCCCAAGGAGTCGCTGTCCAAGGAGATCGACGCCGCGACCCTGAGCGTGCTCGGCTACCCCGCCTTCGCGGTGGAAGACCGTGCGCTGGTCGAGGAGACAGTCGCCGATGTGGTGGGCAAGCTGCAGGGCGAATACGGTTGCGCGCGCTTCCTGCGCGACGGCCACCAGACAGCGATCGAAGACTCGGACCGCCTGCATTACGAACCCGAGGAAATGTTGCAGTTCGAGCACATCGAATGCGAGTGGCCGCTGTTTTTCACCTATCTGCTGCTCTACCACCTGTATCGCGGCGACGAGGGCATGGCGCGCAGCTATCGGGAAAAACTCGAATCGTTGCTGGTCGAGCGCGACGGCGAGCGGCTGCTGCCCGAGCTTTATCGCGTGCCGGCCGGGCTGATCGAGGCGGAGAAAACCCATCCGCACAGCCAGCAGCGCGAGCCGAACGAGAACGTGCCGCTGGTGTGGGCGCAGAGCCTGTATATCCTCGGCGCGTTGATCCAGGACGGTCTGCTGGATGTGTCGGACATCGACCCGCTCGGCCGGCGCCTGCGTATCGGCCGGCAACGCGGCCGCCGCGTGCAGTTCGCGCTGCTGGCCGAGTCGCCGGCCGTCAAGGCGCGCCTGGAGGAACAGGGCATCAAGAGCGAGACGCTCGCCGAGGTGGCGCCTATCCAGGTACACGATGCCGAGAGCCTGGCCGAGGCCTATTGCCAGCTCGGATGCAATCCGCGCCTGGGGCTCAGCGGCCGCCCGCTGCGCCATCTGCGCGGCTTGGCCACCAGCCTGCTATACACCTTCGAAGGTCGGCGGATGGTGTTCCAGCCGCAGTTCATGAATCGGCACGATTTCTATCTCGCGCTGGACAACGTGCTGCTGGTCGAACGCCTGAAGATGGAGCTGGCCTACGTCAGCAAGCAATGGGATGCCTCCGGCCGGCCGCTGGTGGTGATGGTGGTGAAGGCGCGCATGTTGGGGGAAAAAGGCAGCCGCGCCCTGCTGCAATTCATGGAAGCCTGTCGCGAGGGCCGGGTTGGCGAAACCCCCGTGCAGCTCGGCCGTCTGGCGGGTTTTCTGCCCACCACGGGGCGCGAACGCATCGACATGCTGCACGGCTACCGCTTTCCGGACGAACCGGACGAGATGGCGGACCGCCCCTGCTTCACGCTGATGCAGGCCTCGGAAACCGACGAAACCGTAGCCGCCGTTCAACTCGCACTGCACACGCTGCCCGACGAGTCGTTGATCCAGACCGTCACCCGCAGCGGCAGCCTACAGACGCAATTCGAGGCGCTACTGGAACTGGAAACGCGTCACGGCCTGGATTTCATGACCGCCCTGCAAGACATGCAAGATCGCCCGGCACGGGTCCGCGACCTGCTCGAAGAGGTCTACCTGCGCGCCTGCGAGGCCAGGCACTGGCGGCTGATCCGACTGAGCGCGAACGCGCTGCGCAAGCACGATATCGACCTGGAGGGCGCCGCCACCGACATCGTGGTGCAGCAAAAGGCATTCAGCGTCTCGCGCTCCTACAACCGCCACTCCACCTTCCGCCGCCCGGTCGGCGCCGACGAGATCCTGCATACCATCCGCGAATTCAACGCCGACGATCCGCGCGCGCAGATCCTCACCCAGGAGCTGATCCTGAACCTGGGTCTGATGGTGCGCTCGCATCCGGAGCTGCTGGAAAACATGAGCCTGATCCGCGCCGGCCAGCTGCTGCACCTGATCGCGGTACGCCAGCGTCGCACCGAGCAGCCGACGATGAGCGGCGCGCTGGATGTGCTGATGGACATGGAGCCGCACGAACTGGCCAGCGCCCTGCGCGACGTGCTGCAGCACTACCACGCGGCGCAGGACGCCATGCGCCAATCCGAGCACATGCACGTCTCCGCCGATTCCAGCGGCATGCTGCGGGTGCATTTCGACGACAGCATGGACCCGGACAACACGGATGCCGGCGACTGGCACCGATGGCGCGCCATCCAGGGCAGCATCGGACGCTACCCCGACGCCTTCTTCGAGGGCGTCTGGGACATCGTCAACCAGAGTCGCGGCCTGGTGATCGGGGATCAGTGGAACCCCAAGCGCCGCCTCGATCACAAGCTGTGCGCCGACATGACGCGCGGCGAAAAACAGTTTCAGGACCGGGTCGAGCACCTTCTCAACAAGACGCCCGCGGCGGACGCGCGCCAGCTCTATAGCGAGGCCTTGCAGGTCCTGATGGTGGTGATGTGGAAGAACCCTGGGCTGCGCATCGACAACACCCTGTTCCTGGACGTCATCATCGGCCACGCCGTGCGTCTGGCCTGGGAGCAGGCCCACCCGGATCGGTCGTCGCTCTACGACGAGGAGCGCGCCGTGGCCTGGACGAATTTCTATCTCAGCCCGCCGTCCGCGGTCGCCAATCACGTGATGGACGCGCTGGCCTTCCTGCTCAACGGCAGCGCCCGCCAGTCTGCATGAACCCGGCATTCGCGCCAGTCCGCCCGACACCGCCGTCAGCGCTACCTGCCCGCCGTCAGCCGCCCCAAAGCCGCGCGCGCAGCCCCGAAGCACGACGTACGCGGCGGGCGACGGCGGCGGCGGCGATCACCGGATCGGCCCACAGCTCCACGCGATGGCGGGCGCGGGTGATGCCGGTGTAGAGCAGCTCGCGGGTCAGCACGCGCACATCCTGGCGCGGCAGGATCAGCAGCACCTCGTCGAACTCCGAGCCCTGGCTTTTGTGTACGGTCATGGCGTAGACGGTTTCGTGCGCCGGCATACGGCCCGGATGCACGCGCTTGAGCCCGCCGTCTGCGCCCTCGAAGTACACGCGCAGCTGGTCGTTTTCGTCCGGCCAGGTGATACCGACGTCGCCGTTGAAGAGTTCGAGGGTGTAGTCGTTGCCCTGCACCATCACCGGCCGGCCACGATACCAGGGGCGATGCGTGTCGACGCCGAAGCGGCGGCGCACATGGCGCTCGACCAGCGCGTTGATTTCCGTCACGCCGAACGGCCCCTCGCGCAGCGCGCAGAGGATGCGCAGCCGGCCGAGCGCGGCCAGTGCCTCGGCGGGACCGGCGGCGCCGAACAGGGCCGACAGCGCCTCGTCCAGCCGCTCGCCCAGGCGTGGCTCCAGCGGCGCGGGCGGTGCCAGCGCGAGGTCCGGCCAGCCGGCGTCGAACTCGGCGAGCGCCGCGTCCGCGTCGCCGGCGTTCACCGCCCGCGCCAGCGCGGCGATGCCGCCCGCCTGCGCGAAGCGGTAGCTGTGTGCGAGCAAGGTCACGCTGTCGGCCATCGGCGAAGCCGCGCCGTCTTCCACCGGCACCGGCGCCTCGCCTGCGGTCTCGTCCAGCGCCACGCGCATCGTCTCCGAATAGCCCGACAGGGCGCCCTCACCGCAGATATCCGCGAGCACGGCGCCAGCCTCCACCGAGGCGAGCTGGCCGCGGTCGCCAAGCAGGATCAGCCGCGCGTGCGGCGGCAGGGCGGCGAGCGCGCGGGCGAGCAGCGGCAGGTCCACCATCGAGGCTTCATCGATTACCAGCAGGTCGACGTGCAGCGGATTGTCCGCGTCGCGCCGCGGCTGGCTACGCCCCGGCACGATGCCGAGCAGGCGGTGCAGCGTGTGCGTGCGCTCGGGAATTGCCGCGCGCAGGTCTTCGCTCAGCGGCAGCTCGCGCTTGGCGGCCTGGATCGACTCGGCCAGCCGCGCGGCGGCCTTGCCGGTGGGCGCGGCCAGCGCCACGCGCAGCGTGGGCGTCTGTTCGAGCAGCAGCGCGAGGATGGCGGTGACGGTGCGCGTCTTGCCGGTGCCGGGGCCGCCCGAGATCACCGCCAGCCGGCGTAGCACGGCGAGCGCGGCGGCGCGGCGCTGATCTGCCGCGGCGTCGTCCTCGCCGAGCAGCCGGCGCAGGCCGGCAGCGAGCCGCGCGCGATCCACGCCCTCTGCCCAATCCTCCGCGCGCCCGCGCAGGGCGGCGGCGAGCGCGGTCTCGAAGGCCCAGTAGCGCGCGAGGTAGAGCGTGTCGCCGTCGAGCACCAGCGGCGCGGTCGCGTCGGTCCCGACCGCTGGACAGGCGGAGAGCATCGCGCGCCATTCGGCGAGCAGCGGCAGACGCAGCGCGGGCAGCGCCTCGAAGGGCGACTGCCCGGCCCAGTCGGCAAGGTGCAGACACACATCGCCCTCGCCGGTCTGGTGGCTGGCGAGGGCCGCGGCGAACAGCACGCCGTCCGGCGCGTTGTCGGCAAGGTCGTCGATCAGACGCGCGAAGTGATCGTCCAGCGCGCGGATCAGGCCGAGCGCGGCGGCACGCTGCAAGGTCTCGCGTGCGCTCATGCCCCGCCCGCCTCGCCGGTGAACAGGGCGTCCAGCGCGTCGATCAGCCCGGACTCGGGGCGGTCGTGGTATACGCCGAGGCGTGGGCCGTCGGCCGGGCGCATGCCGCGCAGGAAGAGATAGAACACGCCGCCGAAATCGCGTGCGTAGTCGTAGCCCGGCAGGCGGGCGCGCAGGTGCCGGTGCAGGGCCACGCAGTAAATGAGGTACTGCAGGTCGTAGCGGTGCTCGCGCATGGCCTCGGCGAGATTCCCCTGTGCGTAATCTTCGGCGCGGTCGCCGAGATGATTGGACTTGTAGTCGGCGAGGTAGTAGCGCCCGTCGCGGCGGAACACGAGGTCGATGAAGCCCTTCATCATGCCGCGCAGCGGATTGAAGCTCAGCCCCGCGCCATCAAGCGCGAGCGAACCACGGCGCGCCAGCAACGTGTTGAGCGCGCGCGACGACAGCGGTGCGAAGGGATAATAGAAGGCCAGCTCGTCGCGGCGATCCGTGCGGGCGATGTCGCGCAGACGCAAACCGGCATCGTCGAGCGGAGTGTCCAGCACCTGGCGGACCAAGGCCTCGATGGCTGGCTGCCAATCCGCCGCGAAGCCGTGCAGCTGCAAGCCTGCACGCACGGCCTGGGCCAGTATTTCGCCCTGCGCCTGCGGAAAATCCAGCCTTTCCAGCAAGGCATGCAGGAACAAGCCCGCGCGCGCGCCGCGCGGAAAGGCAAAAGCATCGCGAACGGTGCGCGCGGGCGGGTTCGATGAGACCTCATCCAGCGCCACGGCATCATAGTCCGGCAACTCGGGCCGCGTGCCGTGGTCAGCGACGAGCCCGGAGTAACTGGTCACGCGCCACCCGGCATCGACACGACCGGCGAAGCGCCGCGCGCGCCGCACCGCGGCATCCACCGGCGGCAACGGCACCGCGCGATCTGATGGCAATTCGCGCAATTCGAGGCGTTCGCCGCCTGCGTTGAGCCGGAACAAGTCGGCGCGAATCGCGGCCTCGTCCTGCCCGATCATGCCGACCCCGCCGTGTAGCAGCCAGGCAAGCGCGGACTGCTCGGCGCCGGCCACCGCCCCCCAGCTCAGATAGAGGCGCTGGCGGGCACGGGTGAGCGCGACGTAGAGCAGGCGCAGATCCTCCGCCAGACGTTCCTGCTCGGCGCGCTTTGCATGCGCTACCCGCGCCTCGCTGCCGAGATCGGCGCACAGCGTCTCATCCTCTTGCGCGTGAAACAGAAAGGGTTTGCCGTCATCGTTGGCCTTGTCCGGATCGATGGCGCGCACACGCCAGGGAAACGGCAGGAATACCAGCGGGTATTCCAGGCCCTTGGAGGCGTGGATCGTAACCACCTGCACCAGCGACTCGTCGCTTTCCAGACGCAGCTGCTGGGCCTCGTCCTCGCCGTCCGGATCGGCAATGCGCGCATCCAGCCAGCGCAGCAGAGACTCGAAACCACTGCGCTCGCCCGCGGCCACCGCGAGCAGTTCGCCGAGCTGCAGCAGATTGGTCATGCGCCGCTCGCCGTCGGGCTCGGCCAGGAGCCGGTGCGCGATGGCGCAATCGCCGAGCAACTGCGTGAACATCGCCATGAAGCCATGCTCGCGCCAGTGCATCTGTGCGCGCTGGAAGTGTCCGAGCCACGACTCCCAGGTGGCCTCGTCGTGGTTGAGTGCCTCCAGCGCCGTTGCATTGGCGCCGATCAGATCGGTGGCCAGCGCCGCACGCAGGGCGCGGGCGTCACCGGGTTCGGCCACGGCACGCAGCAGGCGACGCAAGGCCTCGGCCTCCGCCGTGGCAAAAATGCTGTCGCGCGTCAGGAATACGCTGGCAATGCCCGCGTGCGCCAGCGCCGTGCGCACGATGCGTGCCTCGACGCGGTCGCGTACCAGCACCGCAAGGTCGCGTGCGACCAGCGGCCTGTCGCCCAGACACGCATCGCCCGCCTCCGCGCAGGCCAGCAGACGGGCGATCTCGTGGGCACAGGCGGCGGCCACCGAGGGCATGAGCGCGCTGGGGCGTGGCGGCTTGGCGTCGTGCCCCAGCCACCAACACATCAATGGCGGCGGCGCCACGCCATTGAGCAGTAGCGGCGTCGCATCGGCCGTGATCGAGGCCTGCACGGGATGGAACCCGATCTCCTCGAACACGAACGGGCGCTCACATGCACCGAACAGGCGGTTAATGGCGTCGATCAGCGCGCTACCGGAACGCCAGTTGGTCGTGAGGGTGTAGGCATGCTCCCCCGCTTCGCGCTGGGCCTTGAAGTAGGCAAAGATATCGGCACCACGGAAGCCATAGATGGCCTGCTTGGGGTCGCCGATCATGAACAGGGCATTGGCGCGCGCACATTCCGCGCGCTCACCGCTTGCCGGTTGAGTGGATGCCGTTTCCGCGGGCTGCGCGGCATCCGCCACGGCGTACACGGCACTAAAGATACGGTACTGCAGCGGATCGGTGTCCTGGAATTCATCGATCATGGCGATGGGGAAACGGGCGCGGATGCGTTCGGCCAGGGCCGCGCCGTCCTCCCCCGACAGCACCGCATCGAGCTGACTCAGCAGGTCGTCGTAGGCCAGCAGGCGGCGAGCCCGCTTGTGCGTCGCAACCGCCTCTCGCGTGAAGCACACGGCCTCGCGGAGCAGCACCGCACGGCGCGCACGGGCCAGTCTCGGCGCCAATGCTTCGAGTTCCGCGCACAGATCGAACAACGGACCGGATGGGGTGTCGTGGCCCTTCTTGGTCGCCAGCGTCAACTTGGCCGGGGTGAACAGATCAATCCGTTCGGGCAGTTCGCCCTGCGATGGATTGCCGCCCAACCAATCGGCGAGGGCATCGATGGCCCGCATCACGCTGGCGGCACGGTAGCGGTTGCGGTTGAGCGCGGGACTGGCCCGCAGCTGCTCGCACGCGGCCTCTCCTTCTGCGGCCCAGGCATCGATCAGGCCTGTGCGCAGCGTCGCCCAACGGGTGGCCAAGGTCTGCACGATGTCCGCAATGTCTTCCGGCAACAGGCGAGCGGCATCGCGCCCCAGCAAGGCTGCAATCTGCCGATACAGGCCCTCCGGCGTACCCCATTCGGCAGAGGCCCAGGCAACGTCATCCTCTGGCGCACCGTAGAAGCGACGGCGCCAGAAATCCTCGACCGCCGCGCGGCGCAGGTTCTGCTCGTCGCCCAACAGCTCGGCCTCGAAGGGCGCGCCGCTCTCGAAGGCATGGTCGGTGAGCATGCGCTGGGCGAAACCGTGAATGGTATAGACCGCCGCTTCGTCCATATGCGTAAGCGCGGCGTCGAGCAGCGCCGTCGCGGCGGCGGCGTCGAGGCGCGTCCCCTGCGCCACGACGCCGCTCGTGGCGCGCAGCACGAGGCTGCCCAGATCGCCGTCGTCGCAAACCGCGCCGCTCAGGAGTCGCTGACGGGCCTCGTGCAGGCGAGCCCGGATGCGTGCGCGCAACTCCTGCGTGGCGGCCTTGGTGAAGGTCACCACCAGGATCTGGGGCACCGGCAGCTGACATTCCAGCACCAGACGCAGGTAGAGATTGGCGATGGTGTAGGTCTTGCCCGTGCCCGCGCTGGCCTCGATGAGCTGTACGCCCTGCAGGGGAAAGGTCTGCGTATCCAGCGGCCGCATCATGCGCCGTCCTCCGACTCGGCCAGCAGCAGCGGTTCATAGACACGCCGCGCCAGCTCGGCGAAGTCTGCGCCCAGTAGTGGATCGCGCCCGCGGAAGGCCAGCTGATTGTAGGCATCGTCGCCGTCGCCGGCGGCAAAGTCACTGCCGCGCCAGACCTTTTCGGCCGCCATCCGCGCCTCACTCGCATCCTCGCCCCGACGCAGCAGGCGCTCGGCGTAAACCTGACTGGTCTCGGGAAAGAACGGCAGCGGCGCGCACCAACCCGCACGGAACAGATCAACCAGATCGGCCAGCCGATCAACGGCGTCCGCCACCGGACCGAGACGCAACATTCGGTCCTCGGCGCGAAACACACTGACCGGCTCGACGCCGGATGGCACCAGCGCATTGAGCACCAGGTGCTCCAGCCACAAGCGCAGGCGATCCTGCGCGCGCAACTTGCCCGGTCGGTAACGCAGCAGGCCGCCAGCACCGACGCCACGCACCCAACCGCGCAAGCGACAGTCGCCGAACACGCGATCCAGCTCTAGGGTCTCGCTCGGCGCCTCCGCGCCGAGCGTGCGCAACGCATCGGCGAAGGCCGGTACAGCCTCGACGGCGTGCGCGAAGGCCTGCTCGCCGAAACCGGCGCTGGGCAGGCTGCCGTCCGCCAGCGCGCGTGCGCGCAGCTCGCCGGCCTCGTGCCCGGACAGCGCCAGCGCCAGCGCCTGGCTCTTGAGCTGCCAGGCCCCCAGGTGATCCAGCGCGAAGGCCTCGCTGTCTTCCGCTTGCGCGTCGTATTCGCGCAGGTAGATACCGAGGCGCCGTTCGAGTAGGTAACGTGCGGGGTGTACGAGAAACACGGCGAGTTCGCCCAGCTCCAGCTCACGCCAGGGGAGCGCCCCATCCGCCACCGGCTCCGGCAACGGCTCGCCGAGGAAGGCACCGATGCCGGCATGTGCCGAGGCCGGCAGCCACTCGGCGGCGTAGCTGAACAGGCGCTCGTCGTCGGTGAAATAACGCGGGCTGAAGGGCTGCAGCGGGTGCTCGACCACCACGCACGGGCGCACCGCTCCCCCGTCGGGCGCACGGAATCCCCGTTCAATGGTTTCCAGCAACTCGCCGAGCAGTACCGAGGGCACGCGCTCGGCGTTGCTGCGGATGTCGCGCCCGACGTAGCTGACGTAAAACACCTCGCGCGCCGACAGCAACGCCTCCAGGAACAGGTAGCGATCGTCCTCGCGTCGCGAGCGGTCGCCCCGTTGCGGTTGCTCGGCGATCAGATCGAAACCCAGCGGGCGCTGCACACGCGGATAGTCGCCATCGTTCATGCCCAGCAGGCAAACCACGCGGAACGGGATACTGCGCATGGGCACCATGTTGCAGAAGCTGACCCGACCGTCGAGGAAGGCCTGCCCGCCGTGCGCATCTTCAAGCCGTCCGCGCAGATGATCACGCACCACCGCCAGCTCGATGTCCTCGGCGAAGCCGGCCACTTGGCAATGCCCGCGTAAGGTCTCCAGCACCTCACGCACCTGCTGCAGGAAGCGCGTCTCGTCTTCGTCAGGAAGGAGGCAATCGTCGAGCAACGCACCGAGCGTATCCGCCCAGGCGGCGGCAGTACGCGGCTGGGCAAGGCGTGTGCGCCAGGCACCGAGGCGTTCGATAAAATCGGCTAGCAGGCCAAGGTCTCTCGCCTCATTGCCCTCAATGTCCGTATAGGGAGCGATGCCGGCGAACAACCGCCCTTCGTTCGGGGGCATCGCATAGCCCAAGAGCAGGCGGCGCAGGCCGAAGGCCCAGCTCGCCGCATCCTCGGCCGGCAACCCCAGCTCGGCGCGCATGCCTGCATCGAGCCCCCAGCGGATATTGGCCTCGCGCACCCAGCGGCGCACGCGCTCCAGCCCGCCGTCGTCCAAGCCCAGGCGGCGCATAACGACGGCATCTTCCAGCAACGTCAGGACTTCGGAGACGGTCAGACGACTTTGCGGCAATGCCAACAGCGTCGCCAGGGTCGCCGCCAGCGGCGATTCGGCGGCCGCATGACGGTCGGCGATGGACCAGGGGATATGGCGCTCGGGCGGCGCCGCGCCGAACACGGCCTCGACGTAGGGTGCATAGGCGTCGATGTCCGGCGCCATGACCACGATGTCGCGCGGTGTCAGCCCCTCGCAGTCCTCGAACAGTGCCAGCAGGCGGTCGTGCAGTATCTGCACCTCGCGCATCGGGCCGTGCGCGCTGTGCACCTGCACGGAGCGATCTTCCGGCGCGAGCGGCAGCGGCGGTTGTTCGCCCTCGCCGTCCCCGCGCGTCTGCAACAAAAGAATATCGAGCTGCAGCAAGCCGAGCAGGTCGAGCCGTTCGGGTGGAGCGTAACGCTCGTGATCCTCGCTCGCACCGGCGTGCAGCAGGTCGACCAGGTCGCGCCCTTGCTGGCCCAACGAGGCAAGCAGAGGATTGCCGACGCTCAGATGATCGGCCTCGTCCGTGCGGCCAAGCCGCGCGCGCCGGGCGCGCAGCCTGGCAAGCATGCGCTCGTCAACGATGTCGCCCCAGTAGTTCAGCGAGGGGTTGAGCACGAACAGGTGCACGTCGATGACCTCGGCGATCGCGCGCAACACTTCGATATAGGCCGGTGGAATCGCGGTCAAACCGAATAACGACACGCGTGCCGGCAGATCGCCACGGCGCAGCGCGCCGGTACGCGCACGCTCGCCAAACGCCGCATACAAGCGGGCGCGGTGGCTCGGACGCCCGCCCGCGCATAACGTGCGCCACAGCCGCGCCTGCCAGTGGTCTTCCTCGCCGGCCTCCCAGGCGAGCACCCGCTCGGCGCGGAACACCAGATACTGGTCGAACAGGTCGGCAATGCGGCACGCGAGCTGGTAACGGCGCAGCGGTTCGTCGGCCCCGCGCAGGTAGTGGCGCAACGGCGCATAGGCGGGGTCTTCGAGCTGCGCCGGCAATAACGTCATCAGCCGCCACAGCAGCACCTCGCGGTCGAGCGGCGACTGTTCGGGCACCGCATCGAGCTGACCGGCGTAGAGACGCCAGACGAAGGTGGCGAGCAACGGAAATTCAAGATTGGCTGCCACACCCGTGCGCTCGGCCAAGCCCAGTGCCAACCAGCGCGCCATACCCGGATTTTGCACCACCACCTGCTCCGCCTCGAACGGGTCGGCCGGCGCCTCGCCGCAGACATCCGCCAGCGCGTCGAGCAGCCATTCCATGCGGTTGCTGTGGTGGATATGGAACATGCGGCACAGTCTTCCGTAGTATGGGTGCCGTCGGCAACCGCCATTGATGCGCGACTACACTAGGAACTCGACGTCACGTCAATCCACACATTCCAAGGGCCACACACCATGAACCAGCTGCTCGACCCCGGCAAGCTCGACTGGCATCAATTACTGCAGGCCTACGCCATTCCGTGGGGCATCAAGCTCCTGATGGCGCTGGCCGTGCTCGCGATCGGCCTCTGGTTGGCCGGTACGATCACGCATCTGATCGGCAAGGCATTCGCCAAGGCGCGCATGGACGCCATGTTGGTGCGCTTTCTGGAGTCCATCACCAAGGCGTTTCTGCAAGTAGTGGTGGTCATCGCGGCCCTGGGTCAGCTCGGCGTACAAACCACCTCGCTGATCGCCATTCTCGGCGCCGCCGGTCTGGCCGTCGGCCTCGCCCTGCAGAACTCTCTGTCGAACTTCGCCGCCGGCGTGCTGCTGCTGGTATTCAAGCCCTTCAAGTCGGGCGACTTCGTCGAGGCCGGTGGGGTACTCGGCGTGGTCGAGCACGTACGCGTGTTCAACTCGGTGATGCGTACGCCGGACAACCGCGAGATCACCGTGCCCAACGGCAAGATCTACAACGACGTGATCACCAACTATTCCGCACGCGACACCCGCCGCATCGACCTCGTGGTGGGCATCAGCTACGACGCCGACATCCGCAAGGCCAAGGCGATCGTCGAGGCGATCCTGGCCGAGGACGCGCGCGTCCTCAAGGAGCCGGCCGCCACCTGCGGCGTGATGGATCTGGCCGACAGCAGCGTGAACCTCTACATCCGCCCCTGGGTCGCCTCCGCCGACTACTGGAACGCGCGCTGCGACCTGCTGGAGGCGATCAAGCTGCGTTTCGACGCCAGCGGCATCGGCATTCCCTACCCGCAGATGGACGTGCACCTGCAGCAGGCCAAAGCTGAGACCGAGACCGAGGCCGCCTGAAAGACCTTGCCGGGTGCCCGCCCCCGACAGCGGGGACGGCACCAAGACGAGCGGATCACCGTCTGGGCAACGCACCTACGGCGACACCGAAGTCTCGACCGCCACGCCATTTCGTGGTTCGCCGCCACATCCCCGACATTAACGCTTCATTACATCCACACCCTGCGCAGGAACCCTGTCCGCACCATTCGGTCTGCTGATTACCGACGCCTGCCCGCGCGCCGGACAGGACCCTCAACCATGCATACCCGATCGACCACGATCCTCGGCCTCGCCGCCCTGCTGACGCTCAGCCCCTTGGCCGCGATGGCCGGCTCCGGCTACGCCGTCGACATCTCCCCAGCGCGCTTGACTTCCTGGAATGCCCGGATTTCGGCGCTCGGCGAGGTGCGCAGTCGCGCGCAGGTCACCCTGAGGGCGCCGGTGAGTGGACGGCTTGAGGGCCCCTTCGCGATCGAGGGCGCGCACGTGGCGCGCGGACATATGATCGCGCGCATCGTGCCGCCCGGCCTGGATGCCCGCATCGCCGCCGCGCACCGCACGCTCGTCCTCGACCGCAAGCTGCTCGGCCATGCGCGCGCGCTGTACCACGAACGACTCGACACCCACGGCCAGCTACAGCAGGCGGCCACCCGCGTTGCCACCGCCGCTGACAGGCTCGCGGCCCTGCAAGAAACGCTTCGGCAAACACGGCTGACGGCTCCGGTCGCGGGCACGGTGCGCTATCTGCTGCCGCCCGGCGAGACCGTCGCCGCCGGCTCCCCAGTGGCCCGCCTGTCCGGCGCCGGCGCCACCTGGGTACGTACCTACGTGCCGCCGAGCGCATCGCGACGGCTTCGCACGGGGGCACAGGTGAGACTCTCCGGCGACGACTGGCACGGCCAGGGCCAGATCGTCTCGATCGGCGACAGCGCACGGCACGACGGTCTGGTGGAGGTCTTCGTACGCCCCGAACATCAAGGACGCCTGCCGGGCGAATGGCTGCGACTGTCTCTGCCGAGTGCCGCCGGGCGAGCCTGGCAATTACCGCGTGCGGCGCTGGTGATGCGCGGATCGCAGGCCGAGGTATTCACGGTCGATCAAGGCCGCGCACGCGCGGTGAAGGTCACCCTCGTCCACCTCGGACGCCGCCATGTCTGGGTCGACGGCCCGCTGCACGCGGGAGAACCCGTGATCGCACAAGGGGCCGGCTCGGTCGCGAACGGCACCGTCGTCAACGTGCGTGCGCCAGGCGCATGAGACGCTACCTCGATTTCCTCTGGATCAATCGCGCCACGCTGACGCTGCTGGCGCTGGCGTTGCTCGCCGCCGGCTGGCTCGCGCTGGGAGCGCTGCCGCGCAGCGTATTCCCCGATATCGACTTCCCACGCGTCACCGTGCTGGTCAGCGACGCCAATCTGCCAGTGAAGTACATGCTGCTGGAGGTCACCGAGCCGCTGGAGCAGGCGGCCAAGGGCGTCGCCGGGGTGCGTCTGGTCAAGTCGCAGTCCGGGGTCGGCCTGTCCAAGCTGCACGTGTATTTCGACAGCCACGTCTCACCGCAAACCGCCTATCTGATGCTGCAGGCACGGCTGGCGCAAATACCCCTGCCGCCGGGGGCGCGCATGACCGTGCGCCTGATGACGCCACACATCCAGCCATTCGCCCAGTACGCGTTGGTCTCCAACCGCAGCGACAGCGCGGCGATGATGCCGTTGTATGCCTTCAACATCCGACCGGCATTGCTATCCGTGCGCGGGGTCTATCAGGTCAACGATACCGGCCGCGGCTGGCCCGAGGTCACCTTGCGCCTGTCGCCGCGCCGGCTGGCCGAGCACCATCTGGACGCCGGGCAGGTGGTGACTGCACTACGCCACGCACAGGGACCGTTCTACGCCGGGCTGATCAACGCCTTCCACCAACAGTTCGTACTCGTCGCTCAGCCACGGCCGGCCAGCACCGCCGCACTCGGTCGGCTAATGCTGCCGCTCGGCGCCCACGATCCAGACGGTGCAAGAGTCGCCATCCCCCTGAGCGCGCTGGGTAGCGTGAAGGTCGGACCGCCACCACGCGTCATCGGCGCGGCGGTGGCCGGCTATCGCCACGCCCTGCTGATCGACGTCTCCGCGCAAGCCGGTGCCAATGTGGTCGCCGTCGCCGGGCAAGTACACGCACGGGTTGTCGCGCTGCGCGCCGATCTGCCGCCCGGTGCGCAGCTCGTGCGTATCTACGACTTCAGCGGTCTGGTCAGTCACAGTCTCGACGACGTGTGGATCGCGCTACTGCTCGGCACCGCGATCGCGTGGCTGGTGGTGTTGCTGTTTTTACGGCGCCTGGACAGTGCACTGGCGACGCTGCTCGTCGTGCCACTCGCGCTGGCTGGCACCTTCCTGGTGCTACACGCGCTGGGCTTCGGCATCAACATCATGACCCTCGGCGGGCTAACCGCCGCTATCGGTGCGCTGATCGATCACGCCATCGTGGTCATGGAACGCGGGTTGCGTGGGCTGCCCGCAAATGCGGATCGCGCCACCCGCCGGCGTACCGCGCTGGCCGCCTGCGGCGAAATACTACCGCTGATGACCCTCGCCACCGTGACCTCGACGGTGGTGTTTCTGCCACTGATTTTCCTTTCCGGCACGCTTGGCCTGCTGTTCCGGCACATGGCGCTGGCCATCGTGATCGCGCTGCTGGTGTCGCAACTGGTGGCCCTCGGACTCACCCCGGTGCTGGCCGCATGGCTGGCACAGCGCCCATCCCGGCCCGAGCACCCCTGGCGCTGGGTCCGCCGCCTACGGCTGGGCTACGACCGCCTGTTGCGTAGCGGCCTGCGTCGGCCCTGGCTCGCACTACCGGTCGTCGCCGTGCTGATCGCGGCCGGCCTGCTCGCGGGCCTCGGCCTGCCGACGGCCTTCCTGCCACACTGGGACGAAGGCGCCATTGCCGTGCCCTTTCGCACGCCGGTGGGCACACCCACTGGCGAAACATTGGCCACCGGTCGTCGGTTGGCCGCAGTCGCCGCACGCGATCCGGCCGTGGCCCGCGTATCCGTGGTGGTCGGGCGCAGTCTGGAAAATTCGCGCGCCACCTCGAACAAGGGCGACCTCGTGGTCATACTCCACCGCGACCGGCACACGACCACCGAGGCCATGATGCAGACACTGCGCCGGCAGTTCCGCGCCGCGCAGCCGGACCTCATCGAACTCAAACTGCACCAGATCATGAGCAATCGCCTGGAGAATCTATCCGGCTCGCACTCGCCGCTGTCAATCTTGCTGTTCGGCAAAAACCCGGCCGAGCTGCAACGCTATGGCCATCAACTACAGGCGCGGATACGCGCCAGCGGACACTTCGAGGACACCGTGTTCAAGTCACCCTCGGCGGGGCCGGAGATCGCACTGGAGCCGCGTGCCCGAGCGCGGCTCCTCGGCATCGATGGCGCAGGCATCGCCGATCAGGTACGCACGGCCGAGTGGGGCCGAAAGGCCGGCTTTCTGCTGCGCGGCGAACAGATTCTACCCATCCGCGTTCGCCTCGATACGCCTGGAGAAACACCGCAAACCCTAGCCGATCTGCCGCTACGCCTGCCGGACGGCACGCTCACCCCACTCGGGCAAGTCGCGCATGTGCGGCTCAAGGGCGAGGTGCCGTACGTCACTCACGACAACCTCGTGCCCTACGCCTACCTATGGATGGCGCCCAAACCCGGTGAAGGGCTGACTGCCGCGGCTGCCGTGCTGCACCGTGAGATCCGCGCGGCGCACCTGCCCCCAGGCATCACCGCTGTGGTTGGCGGCTACTACCGCCAGCAGGCCCAGGGGTTTCGCCAGATGAGCCTGATTCTGGCCGGAGCGGTCCTCATACTCCTCATCCTGCTTGGCTTCCAATTCTCCGGCCAACGCCCCGCCATGGCTGCGCTCGCCGCCGTCGTGCTCTCAGCACCGGGGGCCTTCCTCGCTTTGCGACTGACGGGCACCCCGCTCGACAGCACCGCCTTTCTCGGCCTGCTGCTGGTGTCCTCCATCGCCGTCAACAACGTCATTCTGATCTTCTCGCTGGCACGCAGCCGTACCGGTCGCCTGCCTAACGCCGCCGCCGTGACACGCTCGGCGCGCGCGCGCCTGCGCCCGATCCTGATGACCATGCTCGCCGACGTGCTGGGTTTCCTGCCCATCGCCATCGGCGTCGGTCGCGGCACCGACCTGCTCAAACCGCTGGCCATCGCGGTGATGGGCGGGCTGAGCCTCGCGCTCTTCGCTTCGCTGTGGCTGGCTCCCGTGCTTTATGCCGGCTTGCTCCGTCTATCTCCGCCCGCCGGAGACTGATGCAGGGGAACGGCCGGACGGCCTCGTGGTCTATCGACAGGCACGACAACCATAATCACCGAGCATGGACACTCCCTCGC
This sequence comes from Acidihalobacter yilgarnensis, assembly GCF_001753245.1. NCBI lineage: Bacteria > Pseudomonadati > Pseudomonadota > Gammaproteobacteria > Chromatiales > Ectothiorhodospiraceae > Acidihalobacter > Acidihalobacter yilgarnensis. The sequence continues at coordinate 3,116,761 of NZ_CP017415.1, forward strand.
CCGGATACCACCATCGAGGATGTCAACATGGCCGACGTCATGCCCACGCAACCCGCCACGCGCATCCAGTGGGACCTGCACGATCGCACCTCGCAGCGTGCCGCCTTCCGCGCATTACGTATCGTGTTCGGGCTCATCTGGGTGTTCAACGTGCTCTACCAGCTGCACCCGGCCTACATCGACGGGCTGTTTCTCAAATCCATCGCCGCGCATCACGGACAAGCCGCCTGGTACGTCGCCTATACGCACGGCGCCATGAATCTGATCGCCGCGATCGGTGCCCCGGAAGTGGCGCTATTCACAATCCTCATCGGCGCGCTGCTCGCCCTCTCGTTGCTGACCGGGCTGTGGGTCAGGCCCTTCGCCTGGGTTGGCGCAGTCTTCACCTTCATCATGTGGACGCTCAACGGCCACTTGGGCGGTCCCTATACCCAGGGCGCCACCGATCCGGGCACATTGATCGTCTACTCGCTGGTATTCATCACCATCCTGCTCGCCGAGCCGGCGGCAGGTGCACCGGACGACGACGGCGCACGCGCACGGCGCTATCGCACGCTACGCCTGTTGTTCGGAGCGCTCTGGGCCTTCGACGCAGCCTGGAAATGGGCGCCCTATTTCATCCATCACTCGCTGAGCTATCTCGTGCAATCGGAAGCCGGTCAACCCGGCTGGATCGTCGCCTACATCCAGATATTCGTGGGCGCCATCCACTTGGTTGGGCAGGAAACCTTCGGCATTTTCGCCGCCGTGGCCGAGACCCTCATCGCCATCAGCCTGCTGACCAACCGCGGCATGCGCTACCTGCTGCCCTTCGGCTTGGTCTATTCGCTGGGCGTGTGGACCACCGCGGAAGGCTGGGGCGGCCCCTACGGTGCCGTGACCGGGGTCGGCGGCGACGTACTCGGCACCACCATCATCTACGCACTGGTCTACCTCTACCTGATGGTCATGTACCCGTTGCTGCCGCCGCGCACGGAAAGGACAGGCGAGTAGCGGCCACGGATGGCCGGATTATCCTGGGTAGCTGTGTCTGGGGAAGGGGAAGAAGATGGCAATGGAGCGGGTGAAGGGAATCGAACCCTCGTATGCAGCTTGGGAAGCTGCCGTTCTACCATTGAACTACACCCGCGCGAAGGCGATTCTACGGGGCGGACAGGCGGCAGGGCAAGCTAAGCACACTCGGCCATCCGCCGGAGGGCGGCGCGGTGTTGTAGAATAGGCGCCCACATTCCCGCTACCGCCCGAAGCGATATGCAGATCATCCTCAACGGACAGACGCACGAAGTCCCCGACGGCCTCACGGCACGCGAACTCGTGGCCCTGCTCGAACTCGAAGGCCGCCGGCTCGCACTGGAGGTCAACGAGGAGGTCCTTCCGCGCAGCCGATTCGACGAATATCGGCTCGATGCACAGGACCGCGTGGAAATCGTGCATGCCATCGGCGGCGGCTGAACGCAGAGCGAGCGTCACCATGGCAAGCAATCCGGACACCTTCGAGACCGCATCGACGCAGGCGGACATCCTGCGCATCGGCACGCGCGAATTCAGCTCACGCCTGCTGGTCGGGACCGGCAAATACAAGGACCTGAGCGAGACCCAGGCGGCGGTCGAGGCCAGCGGCGCCGAGATCATCACCGTTGCCATTCGCCGTACCAACATCGGGCAAAACCCCGGCGAACCCAACCTGCTCGACGTCATCCCGCTCGACCGCTACACCCTGCTGCCGAACACGGCTGGCTGCTATTCCGCCAAGGAAGCCGTGCGTACCTGCCGACTGGCGCGCGAGCTGCTGGATGGCCACAACCTGGTCAAGCTAGAGGTGCTGGGCGACGAGAAGACGCTGTTCCCGCACGTCATCGAGACCCTGGATGCCGCCGAGACGCTGATCGCCGACGGCTTCGAGGTCATGGTCTACACCAACGACGACCCGATCATCGCCCGCCGTCTGGAGGAAATGGGCTGCGTGGCAGTGATGCCACTGGCTGCACCCATCGGCTCGGGGCTGGGCATCCGCAATCCCTACAACATCCTCGAAATCATCGAGAATGCGCAGGTGCCGATCATCGTCGATGCCGGCGTGGGCACCGCCTCCGACGCGGCGATTGCCATGGAGCTGGGTTGCGACGGCGTGCTGATGAACACCGCCATCGCGGCCGCGCGCCAGCCCGTGATGATGGCCTCGGCCATGCGCAAGGCCATCGAAGCAGGCCGCGAGGCCTTCCGCGCCGGACGTATGCCACGTAAGCGCTACGCCTCGGCCTCCTCGCCGATCGACGGCACCTTCTTCTGACCTACACCCGGGCGCCAGTACCCGGGCAAGCGACTCCAAGTGACCGATACGACGACCATCCGCCGCATCCGCAGCTTCGTGCGCCGCGAGGGCCGCCTGACGCGTGGCCAGCAGCGCGCCATCGATACGCTCGGCCCACGTTATCTGCTCGACGCAGAAGACCCGCCTTTGTCCTTGCCCGACCTGTTTGGGCGCACGGCACCGGTCACACTGGAAATCGGCTTCGGCGATGGCGAATCGCTGGCCGATCAGGCCACGCGTCACCCGGAACGCGATTACATCGGCATTGAGGTGCACCGCCCCGGCATCGGTCACCTGCTGCAGTTGGTCGAGCGCGACGGTCTCACCAACGTGCGCCTGTTTTGCGCCGACGCCGTGGAGGTGCTGGAACGGCGCATCCCCGACGCGGCGCTGGCCACGGTGCAAATATTCTTCCCCGACCCCTGGCACAAGAAGCGCCACCACAAACGCCGACTGGTCCAACCCGCGTTCGTGGCCCGCCTGGCACGCAAGCTCGCCGTCGGCGGGCATCTACATCTGGCCACAGATTGGGCCGAGTACGCAGAACACATGCTGGAGGTGATGGAATCCACACCGGATTTCGTCAATGCCCACGGCCCGGTTGCCTGGGCGCCCGGGCCTGGCGACCGCCCCGAAACCAAGTTCGAGCGTCGTGGCCAGCGCCTAGGTCACGACGTCTGGGATCTGGTCTATCTCAAGAACTAAACCAGGAGCGCCGAGTCCGAGTCCAACTGTGAAGGGTGCGTATTGATGACGCTTGGCAGGCAAGATGCTCTGCACTAAGTTTCGTTAAGTTCTAGTAACCTGAGTCACGCCGCGGGAGCCGACCGCTCGGTATCGTGAAGGGCCTTTAAGAAACGGGACGACGCGATGGGTGACGATGGGCACAGTAACGACTGGCTCGTCAGGCGCAAGACGATGCTTGCCTCCTGCACCTCCTGCCATCTCCGCGCGCGTTGCGTGATTGCCGCCATCCCGACCCAACATCTGGACGCCATCGGCCATCATGTCCATGCGCTCAGACCGGTACACCGGGGCGATACGATCTACCGTGCCGGCGAACCCGTGCGGCGTCTACTGATCGTCCATGCCGGCAGCGTGAGAACCTCGCTGGCCTGGCGCGGCGGACGCGAGATCATTTGCGACTATCACTTGCCCGGCGATACGCTCGGGCTGGAAGAGCTGCACGCCAGCACCTATGTCACGACCAGCGTGGCGCTGGAATCCACTCAGCTGTGTGAGCTGAGTCACGAGTCGCTCGCTCAGCTGGCCAGCGCCCACCCTGGGCTGCGTGAGCGCATCTGTCTACAGACCAGTCGCGCGCTCACCCGCAGCCACCGGCGTCAGCTTGAAATCGCGGTCAAAACCGTCGAACAGCGCTTGGCGGGCTTCCTGCTGGAGCTGTCGGCACGCTTCGCGGAACGCGGTTATTCGTCATGCGCTTTCCGTCTACCGCTGAGCCGGCAGGAAATCGCCAACCATCTGGGCATGCGCACCGAGACACTGAGTCGCCTGCTCGCGACCTTCCTCCAACGTGGCCTCATCACACTGATCGGTCGCGAGATCCGACTGCTGCAACCGAATCGCTTGGGCGCGCTGTCCGGTGGCTGACCGGTACCGCGCAATCCACTAGACTGCCCACCCACCCGTTCGATCCGTGTGCGCGATAAAATCCGACCAACCACCACCGAGGCCGGGCTGCCGACTCGCCAACTGCTTGGACACGAGCCGACGGAATGCCAATGGAATCACCGGAAACCTTCAAGCCAATCCATCACTCTCCTTTGTTCGAGGGCATGGCTACGGTAGACATCGAACGGATGCTTGCCAGCATGACCCGTATGAACTGGCCGGGGCGCACGCCCGCTTTGAACGGGGCCGACACTGGCGAGCGCTTCTACCTGATCGAACGTGGCCGGGTGAAGATCAGCCGCGCCGCATCCCATAGCGGGCGCGAACTCAGCCTGGAAATTCTCGGCCCCGGCGATGGCTTCAATCTGGTCACGCTACTGGACGGACAACCGCATGCGGTCCTGTGCGAGACACTGGAGCCCACCAGCACGCTGTCGGCACCGTTGGATGCATGGCGGTCATGGTTGGAGTCGCAGCCCGCCCTGCGCCGGGCACTGATGCGCTATGTCGCCGCGCGCCTACGTGCACTGGAAAATCTCGCCGCCGATCTCGCACTGGAGGATACCCAGACGCGCCTGGCGCGCCTGCTGCTCAGCCATCTTGCCGACGAGACACCACAGCGGTCGCCACTGCTGCGCGGTTTACCGCAGGAGGAGCTGGCGCATCTGATCGGCAGCGTGCGCGTGGTCGTCACACGCCTCCTGCAAGGCTTTCGACGTGAGGGATTGGTGCGCCACGAAGCCGGACAATGGATTATTGAGGACATCCGCCGGCTGGCTCAACGTGCTGGCATCACGCCACCCGCCCACCATCACCCTCCCTAGCGCATCAGGGATGCCGTTCGGCCTCCATCGCGGCGGCCATCGGCCGCCATTGCAAACCGTAGAACATTTCAAGATAGCGCCGGGTTTCGGCACGCTCGAAGTTGGTGACGTATTTCCAGAAGCCGTAGACCCGCGACAACGTCATCATTCGCTCCGCGTACAACGCCCAGGTGTAGCGACTGGCGACGCGTTGCAGCGAGGCCTCGGCAATCCGCTCCCAATAACCGGGCGTCTCGGCGCACTGTGCGATGAAATCCGCCATCTTGTCGCTCGCCGCCTCACCATGGTTCGGGTCGATGTGGAAACCCGATACGCCGTCGACAATGATTTCGAGCGGACCACCGTAACGCGTGGCAAAGGTCGGCAGGCCGGAGCTCATCGCTTCGATCACGGTCAAACCGAAGGCCTCGAACAACGCCGGCTGCACGAAGGCGCCGCGCAGGTCCGCGATGTAACGGTACAGCTCACCGGCTAGCGTCTTGTCCAGACGTATACCCAGCCAGCGCACCTGGCCGTCCAATCCATAGCGCTCGAACAGCGTGTGCATCTGCGCAATCTGCGCCTGTTCCTCGCGGTCATCTGAAGCCCCAGGATCGATGTGACCTGCGATCACTAGCAGATTGGCGCCCGCGCGCAAACGCTCGTTGGCGCCGTACCACTCGACCAGACCGGCGATGTTCTTGATCCGGTCAAGGCGCGCCATGGTGAACAATAACGGTCGATCGGGCACCTCGAACTGCCCTCGTGCCGAGGCGCTTGGACCACCGAACACGAGTTCGTCTAATTCGGCGTGCAGGCCGGTCACGCGGCGCTCGGTCTCGGTATAAGAGAAATAGACGTCGGCATCGGCGCCCGGCGAAACGATATTGAACTTGGGATCGAAGATGTCGATCCCGCGCACCACACGGTACAACGATGGCAGGGTAAAGGATTCGTAGCTCTCGTATTGGCCGATGCTGTCGTCTGTGCCGGCGATCTCCTGATAGGTGCTGGTCACGATAAAATCGGCCGCGTTCATCGCAATCAGGTCTGCGGTGTATTGGGTGGCGAAGTGGTATTCGGCATCATTCTCGCGCCAGTACAGGTCGGAGAACAGGTACTTGGTTTTTTCCAGCGCGTGCGCGATGTTGCACTGGGTCACGCCCATGCGGTTGGCCAGCAAACTGGCCACGAGATTGCCATCGGAATAATTGCCGATGATCAAATCTGGCCGACCGTCCAGCTCCGCGATCACCGCCTGTTGCACCTCGCCGGCGAAGCGTTCGAGGTAGGGCCATATTTCGAAGCGCGAAATCCAGTGCGGCACCACGTCGCCCTCTGGATTACGGAAGGGCACACGCAGGATGCGCGAGGCGCGCGTGCCCGAGATCGGCTCTAGTGGCTCGTTACAGGTGGTGCCGTCCGCCTCCGGGATCAGGCGCGTGACGACGACAATATTGGGTTCGATGTCCAGCCCCTGCTCCTCAAGCCGCGCGCGCATCTCCCGCTCAAGCGCACGCACCTGATCAAGGATGTACACGACCTGCCCACCGGTATCCGGGCGCCCGAGCACGTTGGCCTGCCCGAAGTAGCCGTGCGGCGAGAGGATCAAGAGATTGAAAATCATCGGCACTCGCGCCAGGAAGCGTTCAAGTACCGCTGGGTCCGGCGCCTCCAGAATGTCGGAAAGCAGGCGCAGGGTCTCCACCGCGTGTGCCGCATCACGCCCCCAGCCCGGTTCGAAGCCCAGCGGTTTGAGCAAAGGCGCCAGCTCCGCCCAAGGCGTGTCCGGTGCTTGGTGCGCCAGCGCACGCTCCGCACGGCGCAAGGCCGAACGCAGTGCGGCGACGTCGCGGATCTGTTCGCCCAGCATCAGCTGCTGTCCGCGGTAGGCGTGTACACGCAAAAAATCGAGCAGGCTCTGCGCGCGGCGCCCAGACTCCTGAAACAGTTGGCTGGACAGGCCTCGATTGAGAAATTCCACGCCACGGCCGATGGAACGCGCCTCTTCCAGGCGCGGGAATTCGCGATTGAAGGGCGCGATATCGAATTCGAGCTGCCAGGGCAGCTCGGGCTGCGCGAGCACCATCCGCTCCTTGTACGCCAGGAATTCGGAAACATCGAGGCCATCGATATGCAGGGTTTCCGCATTGATGCGCAGGTAGTAGCGGAAGCCGACACCGGGACGTACGGAAAAACCCAGCCAGGGGGCGTCGACTACTGCCTCTTCGGCGGCTGCAACGAAGCGGGTCAGCGGCCCGTCCACCGGCACCTCGCCGCGCGCAGCCAGAAATTCGAGGTAGTGATCCCATAGATCACTGCGCAGCCAGTGGCGCCGTGTGTCCGCGCTCAACCCGCGCAGTAGGAGGTAGAGGGTTTCGCGATGACGTTCCGCATATTCGCGCAGTTCGCCGATGGCCCCGTCCGTCACGTCTTCCGACATATGCGCCTCCTTGAATGGGTGGTGCCGGAATCAGCTCCGGTCAGTCGTAGCGCGGTTGCAATATCTTGCCTAGGAACCGGTAGTGTTCGATGCCTTCGAGTACGCCGGCCGCATGCGCGTCACGTGCGAAATACACCCGCTTCCGGCCCTTGAGGTGTTCAAGCTCCGGGCTGTGGTTGCCAACCACCACGCCGAGACTGTGGCCGATCAGCATTTCCTCGTCGTTGCCGGAATCCCCGGCGACGAGAACATGATCCATGCTCAGCCCCCAGCGATCTGCCACGAAGCGGACCGCCAGCCCCTTCGAAGCGCGAATCGGCAGAATGTCGATGTAGGCCTGGTGTGAGTAGATCACGTTGACGTGTACGCCGCGGCGACGCAATGCACGGCGGATCGCCGGCACGCCCGGCATGCGCGTGGGGTCCGCGTAATAACTCACCTTGTGCCTGCGCTGTTCGCTAGCCGGTTGTAGACGCAAGCCCGGCAGTTCGCGCAACGTCTCGAAAATCGCCTCGCGATCCCAGCGAAAATCGATATGCTGACTCCATTCATGGTCGGCCTGTGGGTTCGCGCCATAGTGCACCTCGCTGCCCACCGCGGTGATCAACAAATCCGGCACTGGCGCGCCCCATTCCTTGAGTATGCGCACCGCGCTGTCGAGGCGTCGACCGGTGGCGATGCCGAAGGCAAGGCTGTGACCGGCAGCTTCGATGACCTTCACCAGCTTCGCCAACGCACCACGGTCACCGATCAAGGTATTGTCGATATCACAGATGAGCATGCGATCGACCGTGGGCAGGCGGCTCTTAGATGCCTTGCTACGCTGGCGGCGACGCGAAATACGACCCAGCTCGCGCAGATAATGCTCGGCGTGTCCAAGCCAGGTGTAGTGCTGACGCACGCCATGCGAACCACGTTGCGACCAGAGGCGCCAGCGGCGTCGGTCGGCCAGCGCATCCGACAAAGCCTGGCCGAGGCCATCGGCGTCATGCGGGTCTATCAGCATGCCGTTGCGACAGTGGCGCAGGATTTCCTGTGGGCCGCCATCGTCGGTCGCGATCACCGGCAGGCCGCTGGCCGCCGCCTCGATCAATGTCAGGCCGAAGGGTTCGGTCCAAGCAGGGTTGACGAACAACCCGCCACTGGCGGTCGCACCCCGGTAGATGCACGGCACGTCATCGGCCGAATGCTGCTTGGGGTAGGCGATGTGGCCATAGAGGTCGTAATCGTCGATCAACTCCAATAGCTCACGCCAGACCCGACTCGCGCCCTTTTCCAGCTCGGCGACATGTTCACGCACGCCGGCCACCAACACGAGATTGGCGCGTTCTCGCAAATCCGGGTGCGCACCGTAAGCCTTGACCAAGGTCGCGAGGTTCTTGCGCTCGTCTGCGCGGGCCAGGGCGAGAATCCATGGCCGCCTGGGGTGACGCAGAAAGCGCTCGATGCCGTGTACGCAGTTGCCCACCCGCTCGTTCTTGACCGCCGGGTGGAAGCGCGAGATATCCACGCCCGGAGGGATGACCGCGACGCGCCGATGTTCGTGGTTATCATAGAGCGCGTACTGGCTATCGACCTCCTGACGCGTGCTGGCGACCACCAGCGACGCCATGTCGAGCGCGTGTTCTTCGGCTTCGATGCGGCGGCTGAGCTGATAGCGGCTCTCGATCAGTGCCTCGTCCTGGCCGCGCCCGAGCAGCAGCCGACGCTTTTCCCGGCCCAGAGAATGCCCGGTGAAGATGAGGGGCACACCGAGCAATGCGGCCAGCCGCGCGCCGGCACGTCCAGCATCGGCATAGTGCGCATGAATCACGTCGGGCACGCGGCCAACGCGGCGGATGTACTGCAACGCCAAGTCTACGAAGCAGTCGAGATAGAGCCAGAGGCGTTCCTTGCGCAAATAGCGCCGAGGGCCGAAGGGGATACGCACGATGCGCGCACGTCCTGCCTCGTCCAGGGGCTCCTCTTCGCGGCGGTAATCATCCGCAACGCGCGGGTCCTCGATACGACGCGTCAGCAAATCGACTCGCGCCACGCGATCGAGCTTGGCCAATGCACGCGTTAGCTCGACCACGTACTGGATTTGCCCGCCGGTATCCGCATCGCGCCCCAGCTCGATATCCTGTCCGCGCACCAAGCCGTGTAGGCTGATGTGCATCAGATACCAGCCTTCCCGCTCAGCTGCTTGCCGTTCCCCTCCAGTCACTCAATATCTCCCGGTAAATGGTGCGGTCGTCGCTCAGCGCCCCTCGCCATCCGCACACGCGAGCGGCGAATGCGGTCGCCCGTCTCAACAGGACCGGCCACGCCCAATCCTCGATCAAACCCAGAATGACAACCGCACTGAAGGCGTCGCCGGCTCCCACGGCGTCGACTAGATCGACAACGGTCGGTGGCGTGACGTGATGCAAATGCTCGCGCCCATCATACACATCCGCTCCCTGTGCGCCCCGCGTCAGCACCACCCGTCCCGCCTGCCGCTCGCGTGCAAGCCGGGCGGCATCGCCGGCCTCCACTAGTCTGATGGCCTCGTCCTCATTCAATTTGAGCCAGGCGGCGCCGACCACCAGTGGCCAAAGCGTGACCATTGACCACCAAGGGTCGCGTAAATTGACGTCTACGAACACTCGCCCGGCAAACGCGGCGCGCAACCCCAGCAGAGTGGCCCGCGAAACCTCGCTGCGCGCGACCAAACTGCCGTGGTAAAACAAGCTGTCGCCGCACCCGCCGAGAGCATCCGGCGGCAGGATATAGTCATAGGCTTGTGCTGGCAGAATATCGTAGCTCGGCTGTCCGTCCGTCAGATGCACCGACACGCGGCCCGTCGGATGCTCGGGATCTATCGCAAGCCAGCGGGTATCGAGCCCCCAATCCTGCATGCGCGCACGCGCCTCTGCTCCCAGCGCGTCCGCGCCCACTCGGCTGACAAAACGCGGATTGAGACCGAAGCCCTGAAGGTGCCAGGCGACGTTGAAGGGTGCGCCGCCCAGGACGCTGTCGTCACCGAAGCAGTCGAACAGCACTTCGCCCATGATCACGGGAAAACGGTCCATCGCACACCCTCGCGAATCGGGTTTGAGTTCGTTCAGTGTCCCACGATCCGTCCCAGCGGCGGGGCGGCGTCGTCATACAGATTGAATCCAGCCGGCAAAATCAGCTCAAGTCCGACAGGCAGGTGGTCCGAATAATTGACGGGGTAGGCTTGAAATTCCCGAGCCTCCAGAGTGGGACTCGCCAGGATGTGATCGAATGATTGCACCGGTCGCCAGCTGGGATAGGTCGCGGCACCATGTTCCGCCATGCGAAGGTCGGTCGTTTGCGTCAGTGCGAGCAGTTCACCCGCCTCCGGCGTACAGTTCAGATCGCCCATCACCACCACATGCCGATACTGGTTGACCAATCTGGCCACGTATTCGAACTGAAGTCGGCGCGTACGGCGTCCCAAGGACAGGTGTAGCAGGATCACCACCAAGGGCTCCTGTACGGGCCCGAAGTGCACCTCAAGCGCCCCACGCCCAGGGATTGGACCGGGCAAGCGGTGCGCTATCACACGGCGCGCATTGTAGCGCCCCAGAAGTCCGAGGGCGTGACGCGCGAAGTGTCCGAGCCGACGGTTAGTTTGGCTATACCAATGAGGGAACATCGCGGTCTGCGCCAGGAATTCCGCCTGGTCCACGAAACCGGTACGCAGACTGCCGACATCGATCTCCTGCAGACCCACCAGATCGAAGTCCGCGATAAACCGCGCGATCGACCGCAGGGTTGCCATGCGTTCCGGATAAGGCAACACATGCTTCCAGCTATGCGTCAGATAATGGCGGTAACGTGAGGTCGTGATGCCGACCTGGATGTTGTAGCTCAGCAGACGAATGTGCTGGCGACTGGGATGCGGACTGGCAAGGGCATTGTTCACAAGCCCAGTGTCGGCCATCTGTCCGTCCGGCTCAAGCACCGCCGTCGGACGTAGCCGCTTTGGTACTCTGCTCCGCCCTAACCTTGCGCACAAGATAGTCGACAATCTGGAACATGCGCGCATAGCTGCCCGCCTGATTCGGGTTCACCCGATAACGCCCATCCACGACCAGCGTCGGCACCCCGGTAATACCATATTCACGCGTCAGCTGGATCGCGCGACGTACGTGGGTCTCGACCGACAGTGATTCGAATGCCGCCTTGAAGCGATGCTCACTGACGCCATGCTGCGCGAACAACGCGGTGACCCCGTCCAGGTTCTCCATGCGGGCACCTTGAGCCTGTATGGCCTTGAACAACACTGGCGTCATCCGTTCTTCGACACCGAGCAGCTCAGCGGTATAGAAGACGCGAGCCATGAAGAACCAGTTAGGCGCCAACACCGCCGGCACCCGTACAAACTCGGCACCGGCCGGTTTGTCGTGACTCAGCCAATGCTCGAGCTTGGGTTCGAGATTCGCGCAATGCGGACATTGATACCAGAAAAATTCCGCGACTTGAACCTTGCCCCCGGACGTATTGACCGGCAACGTGGGACGCGGCGCGATCAACTGATAATCGATGCCCTCGTCAAAGGTTTCGGCGGTCCCGCTGGCCATCGCGGCCAGCGGGAACAGGAGCAGCAGTACCGTCCACAGACGCCACATTGCATGATCTCCGCAGACGAATCTAGGCTCAGAGCTTGCCGTATGAGTGCAAGCCGGACAGCCAGATATTGACGCCAAGGAAACAGAATGTGACCACACCGAGACCCACCAGCGACCACAAGGCCATCGGCTTGCCGCGCCAGCCCTTGGTGAAGCGCATGTGCAACCACGCCGCATAGTTGAGCCACACGATCAACGCCCAGGTTTCCTTGGGATCCCAGGACCAGTAACCACCCCATGCCTCAGCCGCCCACATCGCACCCAAGATGGTTGCCAAGGTGAAGAAGGCAAAACCCAGGGCATTGTAGCGGTACATTACATCGTCCATCAGCTCCAGGCTTGGCAGGCGACTGGCAATGCGCCCTTGCGGATTGAGTCGCTCCGCACGCAGGCGCACAAGATAGGCCGCACCCACCATTGCCGAAAACGAGAAGGCACCGTATCCGACGAAATTGGCCGGTACGTGAATCTTCATCCAGAAGCTTTGCAGCGCCGGAATCAGCGGCTCAATCTTGTCGGCATGCCACACGACGGTGTAATAGATCAGGAAACCTACCGCCGCGGAGACGATCAGCATGGCCAGCGCACCTAGCGCCCGGTTGCGATACTTGGACTCGAAATACAGATATAGCAATGTGGTCAGGGAACAAAACAACACGAACACATCGAAGAGATCGCTAACGGGGATATGCCCAAAGCTCGGGCGGATCAGGTAGGACTCGCGCCACCGCACCATCAGCGAAATGAAGCCCATGGCAACTCCGCTCCAGGCCAACCAGCTACCGGCACGAAGGCTCAGCTCGGAGATGCGGTCGCTCTTCACCACTAAACCAAATACATAAGCCACGGTGGACGCGACCAGTAGTCCGTTCATCCAGGCGATGCCGGCCGGGCTGGACAGCACGTAGTGCAGCACCGGGTTGGTCATCTGGGCGTTATAGTCCGAACCGTAGAGCCAGATCGCGAACAAGCTGACCGCCGCCACGACAATGCTCAGAACCTGCATAGGTCGCCAATTCCAACCTACGGCGATCAAAGATCCGGCAGCAAGCGCAAGAATGCTCTCCTGCCAATACCACATCTGGCTGTTGAAATGGACGTAGACAAAGATGGCCCCGGCGAGCACCACGGCTGCCCAGGCCCAGTCCAACGGGCGTAATCGGCGTAGGAACGAGGGCTTTTCGAGCCCTTCCATAAGATCATGCGGTACGGACGACATCGCGGTGGATCCTCCTCTGTTGGCCAGCGCCAAGCGGCCCGGTCATGGCCGAAGCTTACTGAATAGCGCGTCTTTGAGCTCGGTAAAGTGGTTGTCGAATTCCATCATATTACGGTTGCTGGTACCCGCAAAGAGCACCCGGGTGCCGCCATCGCCTCTGGGTTCTGTACGCAACCAAAAGCGGCGGTGTGAAACGAAAAACATCAGGAAAATACCCGAAAGCAACATCAGGGCGCCAATATAAACCACCGTCGCGCCGGGGTAACGGGTGATCTGGAGACCCGCCGCCTGAATCTGTTTGAAATCGGTCATCTGCAAATATACTGGCGAACCGTATAGCGGCAGCACGCTGAGCGACGGGACCGCTGCTTGGAAGAAATTCCAGTCCTTTTGCGTCGGCGCGGTCACACCGTCTTGCGCCAGCACGCGTCGATAAACGCCCTCAAGCCCCGCGTTGAGTACCTTCAGAAAGGCATCCGCCGCCTCCTTCTGTCGGTCCGCGGGCACGCGCTCACGCACGCTTTCCACCACGGAAGGATAACCGCCCTGGGCGAACAACTGCAGGATACGCTTGATTGATGCCTCGATTTTATCGTGCGTTGAGGCATTCTCGCCCGAGCCCATCGCCTTGAGCGTGGTGCTGGCCATATTGGCGGCTACGTCATCCAGTATGGGCTTCGAATGCAAGGCCTCTGCAAACTGCATAAAGCGTTTTACGCCCCCGTTCGGGCCCATAGGAACATGCAGGTATCGGTAAGGCTGATTGGGCTCGGTACGCACGCCACTGAGGAAATAGCTCGTGCCATCCACCTGCTGCGGCACCAGATAATTGACATATTCGTTCGCCACGCCTTGGGCATTGCGTAGCTTGAAGGTCACGCTGGGGCCGAGATCACGCGGTTTTGTTTCACCATTCTGCCCCGGCACCTGCTCGATGTTGTACATCCGGAAATTGTCGATTTCGAGCTGACGCTTACCATCCTGCGTGTCCAGCGCGTACTTGCCAAACACCGTGCCCTTGAAATCCAACGGCTTACTGGTTCCAACCAGCGACCAGATATTGAACTGCAGCTTGGAACCGCCGTCGCCAAAGCTCGCCTGAAATATCTTGTCACCATCGAAATCCAGAGGGTGGTTGACGCGAATCACGTCGTGCACCGTCTTCCCGGTCTTGGTGTCTTGAACGACCACCTCGCTCTCGAAATCTTTCGGCTGCCCCGTGATGTAGTGCTTCACGGTGAACTTCTTCACCGCCACGGTGAACGGCAACTGCTGCACCACATAACCGTCCTTGAGTTGCAGGAATAGCACATTGGCGGAAGACCCTTCTGGAATACTGACATTGCCGCGATAAGAAGGGTTCCATGTGCCGATGCGACTGGAGGCAGGTACCTGCGACACCGGGATGTCCTGTGTCTCGACCTTGAGCTTACCGAGTGCAACCGCCATCTTGAGAAACATGTTGCTGTCGAGCATTCCGCCGATGAGGATTACCACGATGCCGATATGCGTCAGCAGATAACCGAAGCGGTTGAAACGACCGCGCATCGCCGCAAGCACGCGATGGTCGCCGTGGTCCTGCTCGCGTACGCGATAGCCGTGATTCTCCAGCAGCCGCTTGGCCCGCGCCTCCACCCCAGAAACATCAACAATCGTCTCCTGCTCGACGTGATGGCGCATCAATCGAAGCGACTTGGCCTGCACCTTGAGCCGGTACTGACGCATTTCGCGTAGCATCCGCGGCCCGTTCCGATAGACGCAAACGCTGGTCGACACCACCAGAAAACTCATGATGAAGACGAACCAGGTGGCTGAATAAACGTCGTAGAGCCCCAGATCCCGAAAGACCTTGAACCAGTAGGGCCCAAACCGCAGCAGGTAATCGCTATAGGGCTGGTCCTGCTTGAGCACTGTGCCGATGATGGCCGCGATGCCCACGACCACCAGCAGCGTCACCGCCAAGTTCATCGATCCCAGGAATTCCAGCAGAATGCGGGAAGTACTCTGCGGCGCCCGCGGCGAGGGGCGTGGCGTAAGGGTAGCGGCTTGGCTCATGATTCAATTCGCGGATGCAAGGATAAAAAGGACACAGCTTGGACCATTTTAGTGTCGACGACCAGTCAAAAGTTCCGCGCTGCCGTGCTGTGGAAAGTATCTGGCAAAGCCCGATCAGTGAAGCCCCTGCAAATAAAGCGCGACGGCTTCCATTTCTTTTTTATCCATCCCGGCCACCACATGCGCCATCATCTTGCCAGCATCGTTCACGCGGGAACCACTCTTGAAAGCCTCGAGCTGGGCTACCAGATACTTCGCATGCTGGCCGGCCAAGCGGGGGAAATGATCGAGCTGCCCAGCGCCGCCTACACCGTGGCAGCGAATGCAGGCGCTGATACCCGCACCTGCGGCACCCTCGCGATAGATGCGTTCGCCGAACGCCACGATAGCCGCATCACCAGCAGGCGCGGTCTCCGGCGCTGATGGTGACTGGCTCGCATAGTAGGCAGCCAGCGCACGCAGATTGCCCTCCGTGAGTGCCGCGACCATGGCATTCATGATCACATTCTTGCGCTCACCCTGCTTGAAATTCACCAACTGCTTGTAGAGATAGTCCGCGCTCAGACCCGCCAAATTCGGAAAGTCCGGCGACACGCTGGTGCCGGTGACGCCATGGCAGGCTACGCAGCTGGCCGATAGTTGCTTACCGATGCTCACATCGCCCGCCGTCGTACCTGTTTGCGGCGTGGTTTCCGCCAGGGAGGCCGACGAGACCAGCACGGCCAATAACCCTACGAGGATGCTACGTATTTTCATGCCACTCCCCCACTACCCTTTAACAAAGGATACTCGACAGGTCGATAGTTCTGCGCAGCAGCCCGTAATGGCCTGGCGCCGCGCGCTTGGAACGATACTGCGATACTCAATACAGGCCCTGTATGTACTGTGCCACCGCTCGCATTTGTTGCTCGCTCATACGCGAAGCAATGTCTCGCATCATCTGATTGGGGTCATTGTCGCGTGTACCCCTGGCGAAGGCCTCCAGCTGACTGACGACATATTCCGCGTGCTGCCCGCCCAGACGCGGGTAACCCGCCGGCGCGTTGCCGACACCGTTGGGCGCATGACAGGCCATACAGGCCGGCACCGCACGTCCAAAATCGCCGCCGCGATAAACGGCCTCGCCCATCTTGACCAACCGCTGATCCCCGGTTGCCGATCTGGGTGTCTGACTGGCGAAGAAAGCCGCGAGATGATCGATATCCTCTGCGCTCAGCTTCGCCGTCATGCCATTCATGATGGCATTCTTGCGGCGACCGTCCTTGAAGTCGGTGAGCTGTTTGACGAGATATTTGAAGTTTTGCCCGGCAAGATTGGGGTATTGCGGATTCAGGCCGCTACCACTGGCGCCATGACAGGCGGCGCACGTGGTCGACAACCGTTGCCCTATGGCGGGGTTGCCCGCCGCATACGCCTGACTGCCGGCGAACAGAAAGACCGCCAAGGCAGCCGACACCTTCCATCTGCTGATCATCACATCCCCCCATCTGGCCGTACCAGGGCCTTGTTATGATGCGGACCGCCCTGCCCGGGCGTCCGTTTTTATAGTCATTATTATTCACGGCTTATACCATAGCCCTCCAGTCACGGCAAAAGGGCCTGCATGCACAAGCGCTACCAGAACACGCAATTCCTCACCAGCGCCACCAGTTTGCGGGGGATGCCAACCGACAGCGTACGCGAGGCGGCCTTCGCCGGTCGCTCCAACGCGGGCAAATCCAGCGCTCTGAACCGGATATGCCACCAGAAATCACTGGCGCGCACCAGTAAGACACCGGGGCGCACCCAGCAGATCAACTTTTTCACCGTATCCGACGACCGTTACCTAGTCGATCTGCCCGGCTACGGCTATGCCAAGGTGGCCAAATCGCAGCAACAGCAGTGGGGACCCATGCTCCGTCAGTACCTGCTCGGGCGCTCGGCGCTTGCGGGCTTGATCCTGCTGATGGATATCCGCCATCCCATGACTCCGCTCGACGATCAACTGTTGAACCATTGCCGCGAGGGGGGGTGCCAATCCACATCCTGCTCACCAAGGCGGACAAACTCAAACGGGGCCCCGCCATCGCGACGCTGCGCGAAGTTGAGCAGCAACTTGCCAGAGAGGGTTATGACGCCAGCGCGCAGCTGTTTTCTTCGCTCAGCGGCGAGGGGTTGGACGCGGCACAAGCGCGTCTTGATGAATGGCTTGCCTTTGACGAGGTGCCACCTCTAAACGCCGAGCCTCCCCAATCGGACTCAGGGCCAGAGGCGCTGTAATTCACCTTCGCGCGCAATGCGGTCAAGCAGCCGGGCCTTGGCCGCCGCTACGCTGGGGTCGGCCCGCTCTTCATGCTGCAAGGCGCGCACCCATTGCTGCAACGCGGCAGCGCGTAGCATGACCGGCCAGGCACCCCGCTCGATCGGGGTCAGTACGACAACCGCATGGTAGGCCTCAAGCATCGCCAGTACGCGTTCGGGGTCCAGGCTACCGTCCGCTAGCGAACAGCACGCGGTCGTCGCAATGGCCAGATCACGCAGCCGAGCATCCGTGCGGGCGCGTTCAAGACCCAGGACGCCACATAGACGCCCATCGTCGAAGAGCAGCGCCTCAGGAGCGATATCGCCATGTATGAGGCCTTGTGGCAGATCACTGAAGCGATACAGACCCTGAAAGCGTATTTCGTCACGCAGCAACGCCGCATCGGCGGCGGCCAGCTCGGGCGCCAGCATCGGTGCGATATCTCGCCACTCGCGTACCGTCGAGCCCGTTGTTTGTACGGGCACGCATTGCCCCGCGAGCCGATGCAGACGCGCCAGCAATTCACCGACCCTGGCGCAGTGCGCGGCTGTATGGGACGCCAAGACCCGCCCCGCAGGACAGGCACTCAGGATCGCGGATCGACCGCCGAGCCAGCCGAACAACCGACCATCATGATCGGCAACGGGATTCGGACACGGAATATCGGCACCCTGCAGACAAAGGAACAAGGTCGCAACCATCGCCGCCTGCTGGGCCTCACCCTCGTCGAACAGGTGCAATAGTCGAGCCCCTTGCGAAGTTCTCAGTCGATAGGCGCTCGCCATAGACATCGCGACCGGCAACTCGTCGGCAAGCATTTCATCGGTTCCGTAGGCAGCAAGAAACGACCGCAGTGCAACGACATCGATGGGCGGTACCGAGAGGGTGGGCATGACCTAAAGATCCAGCAGGCGCTCGCGCTCCTCCGGCGAAGGCTCGAAGTCGCGTTGCTCGTAATGATCAAAAATCGCGTTGACCGCATCCGCCGCGTTATCCACCACGGTCATCAAATCGATGTCGGCAGCACTGATCGTGCCCTCGGTCACGAGTACTTCGCGAAACCACGTCAACAACCCGTCCCAGAAAGGGCTGTGGACCAGAATGATGGGAATACGCCGCGTCTTGCCGGTCTGCACCAGGGTCAGTATCTCGGCCAGCTCGTCCAACGTGCCGAAACCACCGGGTAGCACCACATAGGCCGAGGCGTATTTGACGAACATGACCTTGCGCGAGAAAAAATGGCGAAAGGTCAGTGAAAGATCCTGGTAGTCGTTGCTGTTTTGCTCGTGTGGCAACTGGATGTTGAGCCCGACGGATAACGATTTGCCCTGATACGCACCCTTGTTGGCGGCCTCCATGAGCCCTGGCCCACCACCGCTGACCACGGCAAAGCCGGCCTCCGACAAACGCAGCGCAATGTCTTCGGTCAACCGGTAGAGCGGGCTTTCCTGCGGTATGCGTGCCGAACCGAAGATACTCACCGACGGCCGGATACGCGCCAAGCGCTCGAAGCCCTCCACAAATTCGGCCATGACCTGGAAAATTTTCCAGCTCTCGCGGGTCAGCTCCGAGTCGTTCAGGGGCCACAATTCGGGGTGGTGCGGGCGGTCGTGCAGGTTCATAGGATCTACCGCGTATGCATCGAGGAAAAGGCCGCCGTTTTAACACAAATAGCGCTTCGGCATAAGGCACGCTGCAATTACTGACGTATCGCAGGTAACCTATGGCACTACCCGTTACTGTGCGAAGTCCATGAGCCAAGCCCCCCTCGTCCTCGTCGACGGCTCCTCCTACCTGTACCGCGCCTTCCACGCGCTGCCGCCACTGACCAGCCCAATGGGCGCGCCTACTGGTGCGATCTACGGGGTCGCGAACATGCTTCGTCGATTGCTGAAGGACTATCAACCCACCCACCTGGCCGTGGTCTTCGACGCCAAGGGCAAGACCTTCCGCGACGAGTTATACGCCGAATACAAGGCCCATCGTCCGCCCATGCCTGAGGATCTCGCGGCACAAATCCAGCCGCTGCATGCCCTGCTGCGCGCCATGGGATTGCCGATCCTGGTCGTCGACGGCGTCGAGGCCGACGATGTGATCGGCGCACTGGCCCGGCGCGCCGCCGAGCGGGGCGAGCACGTGGTGATCTCGTCCGGCGACAAGGATCTCGCGCAGCTCGTCGATATCCACATCACCCTGGTCAACACCATGAGCGGTGCCGTACTCGACCGCGCGGGTGTGATCGAGAAATTCGGCGTTCCACCCGAACGCATCATCGACTATCTCGCGCTGATCGGCGACAGCGTGGACAATGTACCCGGCGTGGAGAAATGCGGCCCGAAGACCGCAGTGAAGTGGTTGGCGGCTTATGACACGCTCGACGGCGTCATCGCTCACGCCGACGAAATCAAGGGCAAGGTCGGCGACAACCTGCGCCGCGCGCTGGACGATCTGCCACGCTCCCGCGAGCTGGTAACCCTACGCACCGATCTTGATCTCGATTACCGCCCGGAAACCCTGGCACTCGCGCCGCCAGACCTGGAAATACTGCGCGAGCAACTCGGCGAGTTCGGCTTCACCTCCTGGCTGCGCGAGCTCACACCCGAAGAGGCGGAGGCGACGGGCGACGACAAGCCCCCCCATCAACCACCGGCACCTACGAGGCCATCCTTGACGAGGGCGCACTCGAACGCTGGCTCGAACGCATCGAGGGCGCCGAACTGATTGCCTTCGACACCGAGACCACCAGTCTGGACTACATGCAGGCACGTATCGTCGGCCTATCGTTCGCGATACGCCCTGGCGAGGCGGCCTACGTGCCGTTGGCGCACGACTACCCCGGCGCACCCGAGCAACTCGACCGCGAACGCACGCTCGCACGACTCAAACCGCTACTCGAGGACCCTGCCCGCGCCAAGGTCGGACACCACCTCAAGTACGACCGTAATGTACTGCTACACCATGGCATTGCTCTGGAAGGCATTCGCCACGACACCATGCTCGAATCCTACATCCTCGATTCAACCGCCACGCGCCACGATCTTGATACCCTTTGCCAAGCTCACCTGGGCCACCACAACATTGCCTACGCGGATGTCGCCGGCAAGGGTGCCAAACAGATCCCCTTCAGCGCGGTCGCCATCGACGACGCCACACCCTACGCCGCCGAAGACGCCGACATGACCCTCTCGCTACACGAGGTGTTCTGGCCGAAACTCAGCCAGAACGAGAAGCAACGGCAGGTTTACGAGGAAATCGAAATCCCGTTGGTCCGGGTACTCTCGCGTATGGAATGGAACGGCGTGTGCGTGAATGCCGCGCAATTGCGCGTTCAGAGCGCCGAATTGGCGGCGCAGATGAGCCGCCTCGAACGCGAGGCGCGCGAGATCGCCGGCAGCGCCTTCAACCTCGGCTCACCCAAGCAGATTCAGGACATCCTTTACGGCCAGATGGGCTTGCCGGTGATCCGCAAGACACCCAAGGGCCAACCATCCACCGCGGAAGACGTGCTTGAAGAACTCGCCCTACAGCACGAACTGCCGAGGGTCATCCTCGAACACCGGACCCTCGCCAAGCTCAAATCGACCTATACCGACCGCCTACCCGAGCGTATCGACCCCGACACCGGACGGGTACACACCTCTTATCACCAGGCAGTGGCCTCGACCGGACGATTGTCGTCCTCCGATCCCAACCTGCAGAACATCCCCGTGCGCACCGAGGCCGGGCGGCGCATCCGCCAAGCCTTCGTGGCACCGCCGGGGCATCTGCTCCTGGCAGCGGATTACTCACAGATCGAGCTGCGGATCATGGCCCATCTGTCGGGAGATGAAGGCCTGCGACGCGCCTTCGCGGCAGGGCAAGACATCCATCGCGCCACCGCTGCGGAAGTTTTCGGCGTCGCGCCGGAAGCAGTTGACACGGATCAGCGGCGTGCCGCGAAGGCCATCAACTTCGGCCTGATCTACGGGATGTCCGCCTTTGGATTGGCCAAACAGCTCGGTATCGGACGCAATGACGCTCAGGCCTACGTCGACCGCTACTTCGTACGCTACCCAGGTGTACATCGCTACATGGAGGCAACGCGCGCGCAGGCGGCCGAACGCGGCTATGTCGAAACGCTATTCGGGCGTCGCCTGCATCTGCCTGAGATTCGATCGCGCAACGCCCAGCGACGCGCACAGGCCGAACGCGTCGCCATCAATGCGCCCATGCAAGGCACCGCCGCCGATATCATCAAGCGTGCCATGCTCGCAGTAGATGGCTGGATCGAACGTGAGGCCGAGGACATCCGCCTGATCATGCAGGTACACGACGAACTCGTATTGGAAGTCCCCGAGTCGCGTATCGACGCCGCACGCGACACGATCCGTATCCATATGGAAGGTGCCGCCGCGCTCGATGTCCCCCTGGTAGTCGACATCGGCATAGGCCCTGACTGGAATGCCGCTCATTAAATCCGCGTGACGAGAATAAGAAAATCGGATGAATCCGAACCGAACTCCGGCGTTCCAACGCCATCAAAGTATTTAAGCGCTTAGCCCGGCGCTCCCGCCGTCTCCCTGGCGGGCTCGACTTGTCTCCCCCTTCAAGTCGATGATTTCTTGCCCCGGCCCCGTGCCGGGGTTTTCTTTAATGCCCTGTCGAAAATCTCGCCACACCACTGCGTGGCGTGACGTGAAACTTTTCACAAACTGCCCGGTCTGACGTTATGAGTGCTTAGCCCGCACTCACCCGCCGCAAGGCGGGGACGACTTGTCTCCCCCCCTTCAAGTCGATGCAACTGCCCCGGCCCTGTGCCGGGGCTTCTTTTTTATACACGGCCCACCCGTATGAAACTTTTCACAAACTGTCCGGTCTGAGTTTGTGAGCGCTTAGCCCGGCGCTCACCCGCCGCAAGGCGGGGACGACTTGTCTCCCCCCCTTCAAGTCGAATTGCATGGCCCCAGCCTTCGAGCCGGGGCCTTTTTTTTGCCTGAGCCGAACGGCATGAAACTTTTCCCCTAACGTCCGGTCTGAGTTTGTGAGCGCTTAGCCCAGCGCTCACCCGCCGCAAGGCGGGACGACTTGTCTCCCCCCCTTCAAGTCGAATTGCATGGCCCCAGCCTTCGAGCCGGGGCCTTTTTTTTGCCCTGAACCGAACGGCATGAAACTTTTCCACTAACGCCCGGTCAGAGGTTATGAGCGCTTAGCCCGGCGCTCACCCGCCGCAAGGCGGGACGACTTGTCTCCCCCTTCAAGTCGAATTGCATGGCCCCAGCCTTCGAGCCGGGGCCTTTTTTTTGCCCCGTCCGCGCGATCCAAATAGGTTTGCCTTGAATTCAACGCGACGGCATCAGCGCGCGAGCGGTCCACCATGGTCGCACTGCGGATAGATTTGCAGCACTACGACTCGACTCGAAGGGGGTTGTAGCGCGGGGTGGCCGCTTTGTCGCCAGACACGGCTCATCCGACGAACCCAGCAATGGACTGGATGTCGCCGCGCGGACCTATCTGTATGCACGCTTCGCCGCCGAGCGGGAACGACGCGTGATCCTGTTCACGACCCACGACGGCCATTTTGCGGAACAGGCCGGCGCAACCCATACCCGATCAAAACCCTGTTCGCCAACATCGACGTTGGAGCGCGTTGATCGGGCTCAGAGTAGCGCGCCGAGCAGTCCAGCCGTGTTGTAGTAAAGTCGGCGCGGCCAGGACAGGCGCAACCAACGCGCGGGGTCGACGGCGCCTGCATCCACCATGTAACGTCCCTGTAGCGCACGCAGCTCCTGCGTGAAGGGCTCGCTATAGACAATCACCGACACCTCGAAATTGATCTCAAAACTGCGCCGATCGAGATTCGCCGAACCCAGAATACTCAGGCGGCCGTCCACCGTCAGCGTCTTGGCGTGCAACAGGCCGCGCCGGTATTCGAGAATCTCCACACCGCTTTCGAGCAAATCGGCGTAGAAACTGCGGCTGGCCGCCGCCACCATGCGCGAATCGTTGCGGGCCGGCACTACCAAGCGCATGCGCGTGCCGCAGCGGGCGGTGGCGTGAATCGAGGCGATGGTCCCCTCATCGGGCACGAGATAGGGCGAAGTGATCACGACCTCTTCGCGCGCCAGATGCAAGGCGGCCTGCTGCACTTGGCGCATGGCATAGTTGTACGACATCGGCCCGGTGCCGATGATCTGGGCATCGATACCACCCAGCTCCGGCTCGGGGCGGATGCTCAGCACCTCGCCCAGCCACTCGCGGCTATCGAGGAACCAGTCCTCGACGAACAGGCGCTGCAGATCCCAGGCGACCGGGCCTCGAATACGTACCGAGGCATCCACCCAAGGCGCGTAGCGCGCCTTGGGTGCAAAGGCCGCGTCGGCGATGTTCTGACTGCCGGCATAAGCGATCACACCGTCGATCACCGCCAGCTTGCGATGATTGCGGATGTCCATACGTGCCAGCAGCGCGCGTAACGGGCTGACCGGCAACGAGGCCACCACCTCGACGCCCGCCTGGTCCAGATGGCGTCTGAGCGGCGAAGCCAGAAACGCCTTGGAACCGATGGCATCCACCAGCAGACGGCAGGGCACTCCGCGACGGGCCGCGCGGATCAGTGCCTCGGCTACGGCATGCCCGGAAGCATCCGGGAGATAGATGTACGAGAGCAAATGGCAGTGCAGATGAGCCGTGTCGATATCGCCAACCAAGGCATCAATCAGGGCAGCCGAATCGCTGATCAAGCGGATCTGATTGCCCCTGCGGGCACGCGTCCCCCCCACCGATTGCGCCAGTGCCGCAATCGGCGCGTAATCCGGCGCCAACGCAGCGGGATGGTCTTCGTGGGGCACGCCCAACACCTCGCGTTGGTGTTCGCGCAGCATGGTGTGCAGACGCAGACGTCGCCGCCCAAGGCGTACCTCGCCCACCATCAGGTAAAGCAGCGGCCCGGCCACCGGCACCAGCATGACGACCACGATCCAGGCCAGTCGAGCGCTGGGCTGACCGTTGCGCCGCACCAAAATCCGGATGACGACGATCAGCCGGATCAGCAGCTCCCCGGCAACAGCCAATGAGGTGATGGGTTCTCCGAACATGGCCGGAGTGTGCCAGAGCGAGCGCCGGCACAATAGCCCGCGCACAGAACTACCCGAGACAGGAACACTCTAAAACCGTGTGCGGCCACTTCCCGACACACGATACGCTGTGGGATGATGGGCGCGTCACCCGACGTGACCGGCCGTTGCCGGCGAGGATCGCATGATCAGACGTCTCTGGATGGCACTACCCGCACTGCTCCTGGGCGGCTGCGCCGTCAACCCCGTTGCCCCTGCCGGACCCTATGCCGCCGTATCGCCAGAGATGGCCGCGGCGGGCACCGCTACCGGCAGCCGCGTGCGCTGGGGCGGTATTCTCGTGGATACGCGCCCCGAAACCGCGCGCACCTGCTTCGAGGTCCTGGCTCTGCCGCTGGACAGCGAAGGCGAACCGTTGCGCGAACGCACCGTTAGCGAGGGCCGCTTCATCGCCTGCTCCCCTGGTTTCTATGACCCCGCACTGTATGCCAAGGGGCGCGAGATTACCGTTGCGGGCGACATCGTCAAGGTCGAGACGCATCGCATCGGTGGCTACGACTACCGTTTCCCGGTGTTGCAGGCGGGCGCCCCGCATCTATGGCCCAGATTCCGCAACGTGCGTTACGTACCTGGAGGGCCTTGCTGGAACAACCCTTTCTGTAGCCCCTGGGGCTGGCCTGGGCCCTATCCCTATTACTCACCGTGGTGGCGGCGCTGATGCCCACAGTCTTCGCCAAACCCATGCGTTACCGGGTAGGCCTGCAAGCGCTCGCAGGTGTCGGCTTCGCGCTCGTGCTCGGCGGCTGCGCGACAACGCCGCCTTTCGCGCCCACCCTCACGCAACAAGCACAAACGGCACCCGCACCTCAGGCGGTCTCCCGCAACGCCCGCGCACCCGCAACGCCGGTGGCCTGGGGTGGGACCATCGTGAAGATCGACAACGAGGCGCATGCCACCCTCATCACGGTGCTCGCCTATCCGTTGAATGACGCCCTGCGTCCGAAACTGCACGAATCGACCCTCGGGCGCTTCATCGTCCGCGAGGCCGGTTTTTTGGAACCGCTGATCTACGCCCCTGGGCGCGAGCTAACCGTCATCGGTCATGTCAGCGCCTTCAAGCCAGGGGAAATCGGTCAGCAACCCTACAATTATCCGGTCGTGACTGCGCAGGCGATGCACCTGTGGCCCATCGAACCGATACGAACCGCCCCCCGGTTCCAGTTCGGCATCGGGATCGGAATCGGTTCTCGTTTCTAGCGCCTGCCCGGCGCGGCATAATGTCCGCGCCGGACTTCGCGCTCAGGCTACGGGTTCGAGCTTGGCATAACTGAGCACCAGCCACTTGCTGCCGTGCGCATTGAAATTGACCTCGACCCGCGCCTGCGGACCCTGCCCCTCACAGTCGAGCACCACGCCCTCTCCGAACTTGGCGTGTGTGACTCGCTGGCCAATGCTCAAACCACCCACGCCGACGCGCCCACGCACCGGAGTCGCTACCGGGCGCGGCGTAAAAGTCGGCGCGTGCGCACGCACGCGAGGGCGCACTTCCTCGATCAGCGCGACGGGAATCTCGCCGATAAAACGCGAGGGTGGATTGTAGGTCTGCTGCCCGTGAAGCCGACGCGTCTCTGCAGCGGTCAGTACGAGGCGGCTGCGTGCGCGGGTGATACCTACGTAGCACAGGCGCCGTTCCTCCTCCAGGCGGCCGGGTTCCTCGATGGACATGCGGTGCGGGAACAGCCCTTCCTCCATGCCGGCGAGGAACACCAGCGGAAACTCCAGACCCTTGGCGCTGTGCAAGGTCATCAGTTGCACGCAATCCTCCCAACTGTCCCCCTGCCCTTCACCCGCCTCCAGCGCCGCGTGCGACAAAAAGGCAATCAACGGCGTCATGTCGGCGTGCTGCTCGGGGTCCGGCGCGAAACCACGCGCCGCGTTGACCAATTCGTCGAGGTTTTCTACGCGCGCCTCGGCGCGCTCGCTCTTGTCGGCTGCAAAATGCGCGCGCAACCCGCTGGCGCCAATAACGTGCTCGACCTGTTGGTAGAGTTCCAGATCGGCGCAGGCTTCACCCATACCATCGACCATATCCAGAAAACCGATGATCGCGCGCGCCGCTCGCGCGGCCATGCCTGATTCGGCCACCAACGCTCGGGCCGCCTCCCAGAGTGCGCAACCCTGCATCCGGGCTCGATCACGGATTGCCTGCAGGCTGCGCTCACCGATACCGCGGGTCGGTTGATTGACCACGCGCTCGAAGGAGGTATCGTCATGACGGTTGGCCAGGAGGCGCAGATAAGCCAGTGCGTCCTTGATCTCGGCGCGCTCGAAGAAGCGCAGCCCGCCATACACGCGGTAAGGCATCCCGCGGGCGATCAGCGCCTCTTCCAATACGCGAGACTGCGCATTCGAGCGGTAGAGCACGGCGACTTCGTCCCGACGATGTCCCTGCGCCGCCCAGTCGGCGACCTGATCGACCACGTAGCGCGCTTCGTCAAGGTCGTTATAGGCCAGGTACAGCTGCACCGGATCGCCCTTGGCGCCATCCGCCCAGAGCTGCTTGCCCAAACGCCCGGTATTGTTCGCAATGACCGCGTTGGCTGCATCGAGGATCGTCTGGGTGGAACGGTAGTTCTGCTCCAGGCGCACCGTCTGGGTGCCGGGAAAATCACGCGCGAACTGCTGAATGTGCTCGATACGGGCGCCACGCCATCCGTAGATCGACTGGTCGTCATCGCCTACCGCAAACACCGGATTGCGCGCGCCCGCCAGTATTCGCAGCCAGGCATACTGCAGTGCGTTGGTGTCCTGGAACTCGTCCACCAGGAGATGGCGGAAGCGCTGCTGATAGTGCCGCTGCAGGGCTTCGTTATCGCGGATCAACTCCAGGGCTCGCAGCAGCAACTCGGCGAAATCCACCACGCCAGCCTGACGGCAAGCCGCCTCGTAGGCACTGTACAAGCGCACGAACTGCGCCTGGGTCGGGTCTCCGGTATCGTCCAGATGTTGCGGACGCAAACCCTCGTCCTTACGGCCATTGATGAACCACTGCACCTGCTTGGGCGGCCAGTGCGCCTCGTCCAGATTCAGCCCACGCAAGACGCGTTTGACCAAACGCAGTTGGTCTTCGTTATCGAGAATCTGAAAGCCTTGCGGCAGACCGGCTTCACGCCAATGCGCTCGCAACAGACGGTGGGCAAGACCGTGGAAGGTGCCGATCCACATGCCACCCGCGGGCACGCCCATCAGCGCCTCGATACGCCCGCGCATCTCGTGCGCCGCCTTGTTGGTAAAGGTCACCGCCAGCAGGCTATAGGGCGAAATGCTTTCAACGCGGATCAGCCAGGCAATGCGGTGGGTCAATACGCGGGTCTTGCCGCTGCCAGCGCCGGCGAGCACCAGCACCGGCCCAGATGGCGCGCTGACAGCCTCGCGCTGGGCATCGTTAAGTCCGGAAAGTAAATCGGTAACATCCATCCGCGCGAGTCTATCAGATGGCCGTCCATCGCCGTCGCGCCCGGCACGTGCAATGCGCGATTCAGATGCGGAATCGCCCGACCAACCGCTGTAACTGGCTCGCCAACCCCTTGAGTTCCTCCCCCGCACTGGCCGTCTGCTGAGCACCCTCGGCACTAATTTCGGCGACTTCGTTGATGGTCAGCACGTTACGGTTGATCTCCTCTGCAACGTGACTTTGCTCTTCCGCGGCACTTGCGATCTGTAGATTCATGTCGTTGATTCGGGTAACTGCGCCGGTAATCGCGCCCAACGACGCGCCGGCGCGCGCAGCCTGATCGACGCTCAATTCGGCACGCGCCTGACCACCTTCCATCGCAGTCACCGCATCACGAGCCCCAGCTTGCAAGCGCTCGATCATGCCCTGGATTTCCTCAGTAGATTGCTGGGTACGGCTGGCCAACGTACGTACCTCGTCGGCCACGACGGCGAAGCCTCGCCCTTGCTCGCCTGCCCGTGCCGCCTCGATGGCCGCATTGAGGGCCAGTAAATTGGTCTGCTCGGCAATCCCGCGGATCACATCCAGAACAGTGCCGATCTGCACGCTGTCTGCCTCCAGCTTCTTGATCACGCCACCAGCCTTTTCCACCTCGCTAGCCAGGGTGTTGATGACCTCCACCGTACGCTGGACCTCAGCCTGTCCCGCGCCGGCTTCCCGGCTTGCCTCATGAGTCGCGTCGGCCGCTTCACTGGCGTGACGCGCCACCACCTGTACGGTCGTGGTCATCTCATTCATGGCGGTTGCCACCTGTTCGGTCTCGCGCTGCTGACGCTGCACGCCTTCATAGGTCATCCGAGTGATCCCCGACATGCGCTCGGAGGCGCCCGCAATCTGTTGGCTTGAGGTCGCCACCTCGGCGACCAATGCCTGCACCTTACCGACGAAGCGGTTGAACGATGCCGCCAGCTGGGCCACTTCGTCACGCCCGCCGATGTCCTCTGGCAATCGTCGAGTAAGATCGCCCTCCCCCTCTGCGATGTCCGAAAGCGCGCGGGTGGCTGCACGCAGGCCACGCGTGATCGATCGCCCCAGGAGTACCGAAAGCAGAAGTCCGACCACCGCTGCCACGAGACCGATCAAGGCCCCCAGGCGAAAGCTGGCATCCACCTGCGCAATCACGCCGTCGCGGGTTTGTCCAAAACTGGCCTGTTCGCGCTTCATAAGATTCTGTAAGGCAATGCGGATGGGTCGCCAGGTCTTGGTTTCCTGCTGGACCAGGAGGTCGCGCGCCTCGCTCGTCTTGCCGGCCTCGACCAAGTCGATCACCCTTAGCTTAAGCGCGCTATTGAC
Organism: Acidihalobacter yilgarnensis; assembly: GCF_001753245.1. Lineage (NCBI taxonomy): Bacteria > Pseudomonadati > Pseudomonadota > Gammaproteobacteria > Chromatiales > Ectothiorhodospiraceae > Acidihalobacter > Acidihalobacter yilgarnensis. The sequence goes on from NZ_CP017415.1 coordinate 3,145,983, forward strand.
CTGCCAACTCTTTGCCACCTCTCGTAAATCCGCGAGCGCCCTCGGATTGCCTCGATAAGCTCCCTCTGCGCGGGCAAGCGCGGCATTAAAACGTGCGATTGCCGTCTCGGTAACCTTGCGCGCCGGCTTGAGATCCGGCTCGAACACCTTGTTGCGCGTCGAAATGCCCGACAGCAGACCTGCACCGTACATCACCTGTAACGTATTCAAACGCGTCTGGTCATGCTCGATGAAATTGACGAACGCGTCGCGTATGTCGCGGATTCCCAATAACGAGACGGCCAATGCGACCGACATCAGGACAATGGCAAGTCCAGTGGCGGAAATGATTTTGGACTGAATGGTCAGACGATTCAGCAGCATGTCTCCCCCTCGCAAGTGCGCCAAGCCCCATATGGTCGCTGTCAGAGATTATCGAGGCCTCGATTTAGAGTAGTCGGCTCGATATAGGTTTTCGGCACAGCATAGGAACACTTGAGAAAAATACGTGCGCATAGAAAGCGCAACCGTCGCCGAGTGGCGATCCGGGGAGGAGGCAAGAAGCAGGGTGCGGAAGACCCGCACCCAGAATCCCGAGGTGCTCGTTTGACCTTACGGGTCGTTACAGGCCGCCCCGACGTCGTCCGTTTTGACCGGCGAATACGGGGTTGGCATTGAACTGCTGCGCCATAGTGAAAATCAGGTGGCTCGCAAGATACAGCCACACGCCGTAAACCAGATAATGGTGCGCCGTGAGATCCTCCGCGAACAACCGGACCGCACCACCTTGATCGAAGACACCGAACAGCACACCGAGAAATCCGGTCAGGCATAACAAGCTCACTGCGATCACGCCAAGGCCCTGGCTCAACTTACTTCCCCAGCCAATGGATGAAGCGCGCACGCCAGACCACCAGCGCCACTGGAACGCGATCGCCAACACCAGGGTCACGGCCAGCGCATCGTGCATCCACATGTGATCGAATGGACCCGCGCGAAATACGCTGTTGCCACTCACCAATTCGAGCAAGACACCGACCGCGAGCATGGCGTGTAAACCTTTACTGACACACTCGAAGCCATGGCACTCGAATTTGAGTCGGCTTCCCTGTTCCGATTCCTTGACTCCAGAATCACCTTCCTGATCATTGATAGGCGACATACGCTTCAATCTCCGCTGTCATCGTCAGTGGGATGTGGCAACTGTGTCGTCGGATTCCCCCCGACAACGTGGGGATGAACGTAGCCAAGGCGAGAATTTCCTGCTTGTCCAGACGGCCTGCGATGTCCCGCATGATCCCATTGGGGTCGTTCGCACGCGTACCATCATGGAAATAGGTCAGTTGCTCGACGAGATAAGTTTTATCCTGCCCAGCCAAGCGCGGAAATTCGGGTGGGGTACCTGCACCGGTAGTGCTATGGCAAGCCTCGCAAGCCGGGACATCGGTTAAACGGATACCACCGAAGTAAATCGACTTGCCAGCGGCCCAGAGTGCCTTCGCCTGGGTATCTGTCGGTACCGGCTTCGCTTTCGGCGGCGGTAGCGAACCGAAAAAGGCAACCAAATCCTTCATTTCCTGTTGACCATGTATGGTCTTGACCGCATCGATCATCGTGCCCTTGGCGAGTGGATCGTCTCGCTTTTTCGACATGAAATCGTGCAACTGCTTAAGTAGATATTGCGGCCACTGACCTGCCAGATCGGGAAATCCCTGCACGGGCGAAATACCCGCCGCGCCATGGCAAACGATGCACATGGTTTTTGCATCTGTCTTGCCCAATTCCGGATTACCACCACTGATCACGCCGATCACGCCATTTTTCGGGTCAGCCTGCGCTGGGCCCAATAACGCCAACATGAGGATAGCGGCAAGCGAACAAACGGCGGGCGATCGTCCATACGCCCTGAACGCATCCCAATTCATCATTTGTCGCTCCTGAGAATTTCACGGATGAAAAGAAAAATGTAATAGAACGTCAGCGAAACCAGCAACACCACGAGCGGCGCCGTCAGTGGATACATTTCCTTGAAATTCGGTGCTGTCACGAAAAACCCAGCGCTCATCGCCGATAGCAGTAACGCCCTGCGTTCCGCTCGCTCGGCTATGCGGTAAGTCATGCTCAAGGCCAGCATGACCAACGCGAATAAAACCAAATTCACGATGCCGGGAATTCCCAGGTCGAGCACCAGCGGCATACCGAAGACAATGGCCCAGAGGCCACTCTTGTAGGAATTTCCGGATGCGGCATTCGTCAAACTAGGTTCCATGTCCATTCCTCGTCCGTTCTGTTCATGCAGGTAACGTCAACCCTTGGCAGTTACCCGATCCTGCGATTAGAGAATCGCGATAATGAAACCCACCACGGTCGCCAATCCGAACCCACCCACCACGTAAGGGCCGATCCGGTGGCGCTCGAGCACTGAGGGGTCGCTGGCATAGCGTAGGAAAGCAACGATATCGACCACCATGGTTTTGTATTGCGCCGGCGTCATCGAACCCTTGCGGTAAAGCTGCCCATCCTTGAGATACTGACCGCCGTACGCAGCTAAAACATTGGGCATGGCTACGCTCGGAAACACATGGTTGTTCCAACCTGTCGGGCGACTGTTATCCAGGTAAAAACTGGTTAGATACGTATAGATAAAATCAGGCCCCAGATAACGTTCGATCTGCGACAAATCCGGTGGTGGCTTGCCGAAGAATTTTTGCGCTTCCTTCTCCGTCATGGTGACGGTCATGCCACCATGAATGTTCGCGCCATCAGGACGCATCACAAATTTATCCAGTTCCTTTTGAGTCATCCCCAAGCCAGTCATCAGATTCATATAACGCAGATGTTCCACGCTATGGCAGGAGAAGCAGTTTTGACCGAAATATTCGGCGCCGCGAATCACGGTCTCCTTGTTCATGGTGTAGTGCGGCATGCGCAGTACGGGAGCAGCTTCCGCTTCACACGCACTCGTCGACAGCATCCCTAGCATCAGGATCAGGATCGTTGCCATGCGGATTTGTATTGCCATTTCAGTTCACTCCGATTGGATGGGATGCCTGGTGCATCGTCGTCTTCATGCGATCAGGTCTCGCCGCCCGCATACCGCCGCGTGGTCCATCGTCGCACCAGGCTCAGCAGCGGCATTGCCACAAAAAACGCGAAGTAACCGATGGTGAACCAACGTCCCCACATCGCTAGCACGGGCGTCGCCGGCTCGAAACCGATCCACCCGAGGACGATGTAGCAGACGATCATGAAAATAAGCAGCACTTTGTATGTGTTATCAAACAACGGGTGCTTCTTGACGCGAGCCTCTGGCGTGTTGTCCAGGAAGGGCACCAGGAACATGACCACAATGGCCAGTGTCATCATGAAAACACCGAGGTGCTTATCGGATATCGAACGCAGAATCGCGTAAAACGGCCCGAGGAAGAACAACGGGCGAACATCGGCCGGCGATTGAAGTGTATTCGCCGGTGTTGAATTATCTTGATCGATGAAGATATTGAAAAATGTCGGCTCGAAAAACACGATAGCTGTGAAGATCGTACCCAAAAATGCGTAGAAAAAAAGATCCTTTTCGCGAAAATATGAAAACAAATCAAACGTGATGTTCACTGGCTTAGGCGTTGAGTCCGCATATTCAGAACCCAATGTCATCGACAATATCTGTTCGACTTGACGCGAGCAGGTACCGCATGATGATGCGGCGCGCGTAGTGAGACGCACATCTTCCACAGTAGACAAACTGTGCATTTTGATCGCACTGATAATTTCACCCTTACTGACCGAATTGCAGGTACAAATCTCGGCATCGTCGGGCAGATTACTGACTACGTCGACGGCCTCACCACCTCCGCTACCACCGGTCAGCAGCACATCGCGGCGATCTGAAATATCCTCACCGTTACGTATTAATTCCTTGAACCATTGGGACAGTGCGACATCCCCGTACAAAATACAGCCCGCCACGCGGTTGTTCTTGATGCAGGCCTTTTTGTAGATACCGCTGCGCGCGTCAACGTACACCAGTTCGTCGATGCCGTCCCCGCCCATGATCTGCCCCTGCGAATACAGATCTATACCCGTGATCTTGAGCTGCGTGGATGGCAATGAACCGTTATAGCTCGCCTCGACTTCACCGGACATGTAGCGAGCGAGCACTCGTGCCTGTTCGTAACACGGGTCGACCAATCCGTAGGTCCGCCCTTTATGCTGGACGCACTCGCCGATCGCGAAGATCGATGGATCACTGGTTTCAAGCTGGTCGTTGATCACGATGCCTCGATCGACCTTAAGGCCGATCGATTTGGCGAGTTCCACGTCAGGTACGATACCTGCGCAAACCACCACCATGTCGGCGCGTATCTCCTCGCCGCGCTGAAAGCGCACGGCCTCGACGTGCTCCTCACCAACGATGGATTCCGTCATCCGCGGGATGTGGAAGACGATACCTTTGTCTTCCAGGCGGCGCTGCAGCAGCGCCGAACTACCCGCGTCGAGTTGCCGCTCCATCAGCCAATCCGCGAGATGTACGACGGCGACTTCTGCACCCTGAACGCGTAATGCGTTGGCGGCCTCAAGACCCAGCAAACCGCCGCCGATCACCACGACATGCGTATGCTTCCCTGCGCGTTCGAGCATGTAGTCCACATCATCGATCGTGCGGAAGACCGTCACTTCCGGCAGTTCGCGACCTGGAATCGGTGGCACCATCGGCTTGGAGCCCACCGCGAAGACGAGATAGTCGTAGGCCTCGGTCACACCCTGGTCGGAGGTCACGATCTTGCGCTCGCGATCCACGCTGACGATGCGATGCCCCTTGTAGAGCCGGTTCCCGCCATCGCCGACCCAAACCTCGTCGTCGATCATGATATCCGGCAGCGAACGCTCATTAGCCAGCAACGGACTGAGCTGGATGCGATCGTAAGCCGAATAGGGCTCATCGCCGAAGACGATCACCTGATAGCCGCCCGGCGCCTGCTTGAGCAGTTCCTTAACGAACCGGCTACCGGCCATGCCGTTGCCGATTACCACCACACGTTTTTGTTCTGACACCATGATTTAAACCTCGATCATTGGGATTCCGTCCGTGAGCCAACGAGGTGCCGACGGACGCTCAACGTTGCGCGGAGCGGCTGGCTTCCTGCTCGATTCGGAGCGCATAAAGGTTCTGCAGATGCATCACGATCAACGCGACCAGCGCCATCGGGATGACCGCAACGTGAAACGCCATAAAACGATTGATCGTGGGCGTGCTAACCAGCGGACCGCCGCGAATCCAGGTGATCAGGTCGTGTCCGATCAACGGGATGGAACCGAACAGGTTGGTGATCACCATGCCGCCCCATAGCGACATATTGCCGTAGGGCAAGATGTAGCCGAAAAATTCCTCACCCATGAGCAGCACCAATAAGCTGACGCCCCACAGCCATACCTTGCCGTTGCGTTTCTTGTACGTGCGATCCCAGAGGGCACGAAACATGTGGATGTAGACGATGATGAACAGCAAAGAGGCGCCGGTCGTGTGGATGTAGCGCACCAGCCACCCCCAACGCACGTCGTACATGATGCTCATCACGGAGTTGTATGCACCGGAGCCGTCGGCACCACCCGGGTGATAACTCATCAACAGAAAAACACCGGTGATGAACTGAATGCCGATCAATACGATCGACATTGCCCCCAGCACGCGCCAGAAGCGCGATCTCAACGCCTTGACCTTGGTGCCCAAGTCGGGCGCCGCACTCGCATTTACACTCGCCATCACATCCGCTCCTTACGATCCGCCACCGATTTACGCGCCGTAGTAGTCGCGTGCTTCAGCACAGCTTCGCCTTGGGCCACATTTTGGTCACCACCACCTTCTTGCCGCCGTTTTCATAGTGGTATTCCGGAATAGCCATATTGCGCGGCGCTGGCGAGGTCACGATGACGCGCGCCGAGAGGTCATACATGGACCCATGGCACGGGCAGTGGAAACCGCCCAACCAACCGGGTCGGACCGAATTCGGTTTAGGTTTGTAGAGGGGAATGCAGCACATGTGCGTGCAGATACGCACCAGCACGAGCATGTTTTTCTGTTCCATACGCGCGCGGTAGATGTTCTTCGCGTAGGGCGGTTGCTGCGGCACCTTGAGATCGGGGTCCTTCAAAATTCCCTGCGCCTGCACCTTTTCAAGGGTCGCCAACATCGCCGGTGTACGATTCATCACCATGACCGCCTTACCCTGCCAGGGTACGGTTACCTGTCCACCAGGCGGCACCTTGGTTACGTCGATCTCGACACTAGAAGCGGCCTCGACGGCCGCACTTGGATTCAGGCCATCCAGCATGGGCACACCCAGCGCACCCACGGTGGCTGCACCGGCGAGCTTTACGCTGGAACTGAGAAACTCCCGGCGTTCCTCCTGCTTTTCTTTGCGTACGGTCATCTCTGTCCTCTGAATGTCAGCCTTGGGCAGGACTACCATTGCGGGTTTCGTGCCAAATTTCTTATCCGAGCATAAATTCAACACATGAAACCGAATAAACTTAAATAAAAACTATATAAAACAATCATTTAATAGATATAAACTTAGGCGCACATATGACGCCGCAGGCAATAATCTCAATCCAATACGCACGAAAAGTGGAGCGAAACGAGCCACCGCTGAAGTGATTCATTTCACAATGGGTCAGCGATGAGGGCCCTGATGGTCATCACAGGACCGAGCATGACGCGCACGCCCATCTGGCACCGCGTTTCCGTCAGGTGCTATCGCTTTAGGATTCAGAAGGGGATCGAGACTCGAAGGGATCTTAATTAAACGCGCTTATTAAACGCGCTTCACACGCACGTGTTAGCGCCAGCGCTAACACGTGCCATGCAGATCATAGCGGCTGACGCCGCCATTCAATCAGGGCTTACCCATGCCCGGCAACTTCAGCATTGCGGCAATATCGTGGAGTATCCGATCATTCGGATAAGCACTCGCTTGTCTGATTTTGACGTGTATATCGCCGTTGGGTGCGACCAATACCAATTCATCGTGCCCGACGATACGTTTGTGTGCTGGCGCATTTTGCGTCAGTGGATTGACTGCCGGCGCGTAGTCAAACAAACCTTGCTGCTTCATCCGCGTTGCATATGCCTGATATGCGGCCGTATCGAGCGGGCGATAGTGCACGGCGTAACGACCCGCCACGATCCCACCGATGCTCGACTCGCTACCCGTCAAAAATGCCCAGTTATCCGCATCGGCGGGTTCGAGCCCGGCAATCGCCTTCATGAAATGAGACATCACCGCCGTTCCCGCATGCTCAGGATCGAGGTTATAGGAGACGAACACGACTTTGCTGCCCAACAAATGGCTTTGCTTGAGTTCTTCGTAGAGATTCATCAGATGGCTGACGATCACCGGGCTGCTATCCACGCCGTAGGGCGCGATGAAACTGACGACTTGCACCTTCCCGTCGAACTGATCTGACGACACTTTCTGCCCGTTCTGGTTGATCAAATCGCTGAAGCGCGGCGCCTTACCGAATCGCCCGCGCTCGACCTGCGATTTCATCATCTCGTTCATCGATTTCGATTCGGTGTAGCGCGTCGCGTCATGCAGCCGCACCGTGCTGACAAAGCTCGATATGGCGAAGCCGAATACCAGGCCGACGAAAATTCCGATCGAGATGCTGAACCAGAAATATGAACGTTGGTTGAAGTCCTCGTTTTGCATTGTCATGCGCCCTTGTTCGCCTGCAACACGCGGATGATGTCATTCATCATGGCCGCCACGGATACGGTATCGGCCTGACCCAAGACATAACGTACGACGCCCTTCGGTCCGACGATGATCGCCGAGCTATTGTGAATGATGTCGTAAGCAGGATGCGCGGCATCCGCCAAAGGATTCGCCATGACCGGCATGTAACGGTAGCTACCATTTTGACGCTGCGCCGCAAAAACCTGATCAACCGCATCCACGGCTATTTTTTCGTAGTTGGCGTGAAAGCCTTGTTGCACTACGCGCTCGGTCACTGCGACTGGCGCCGTTAAAAACTGCCAAAGGCCATCGGCTGGATCAGCACCATACTGCTGCATGAAGCGGCTCATTTCCGCGGGCCCACTCCCTTCCGGGTCGACATTGAAGCTCAGCAGCTGTACTCGATTTTGCAGTCCGCGCTGGCGCAACAAGGTTTCGAGATTGACCATGCGGGAAGCCAGCGATGGGCAAACGCGGGTGCAATACGGATACATGAACGTAACCACCAGGACCTTTCCCGCATAGGCGTCGGAAGAAACCGCACGGCCCTGCTGATTCACGAATCCATTAAATACCGGCGCCTTGAACATCATCCGTGGCGGATCACCCGCCGCCGCAACATCGGGTTTCGTCGGTGGCGGACGCCAAGGCAGAACACCGCCTAGCGCAATGGCTACCAACAAACCGATCACCCCCCCAATACCAGGCCCGTTACCGGCGTTTTGTAGCGCTTGAACTGCTCCAGGCCCATCACGTAACCTCCTACTCCCTGAATTGGGGGCGATGTCGAATCGCCTGCCTGACTACCACTTGCCGAGCCGTCACACACCACGCGGCCGGTCCTATCGCACACGCACGGAGCCTACCGCATGCCCGCCGCCTCACCGCGCCACAACCGTTATCGCAAAATTCTGATTCCAGCCATTGTGCTACTCATTCTCGGCGGCTTTCTTTGGCGTTATGACGCCGATCATCCAGCACCCGGTGCCCTGCCGGCACTCAGCCTCGAATCGCTCGCAGGCCATACCGTAATGTTGGGCAAGCTCAACGGAAAACCGCTGATCATCAATCTTTGGGCAACTTGGTGTCCACCGTGCCGGGCAGAGCTCCCGCTGCTCATGAAGGCCAGCCACCAATATCCGAATATGCAATTTTATTTCGCGGAACAGGGCGATTCACGCGCCAACGTCAAGGCTTACGCCGAAAAAATCGGGCTTACGCCAGCGCACATATTACTGGATACGAACACGCGCCTGAGCAAATTCTTCGGGGTGCTTGGCTATCCCACCACGATTTTCTACAACGCAGCCGGGAATATCGTCGCGATCCACCGTGGCGAACTCACCTCATCCACGCTTAAGCAATATCTTGCCAGACTCGGTCACAATGCCGAGTAGGCCTAAATACCCGAAAACCCTGGGTGGAGCATCATAATCCCGGCGCCACTACATCAAGACATTGACCGCAGCCCATAACCGTTCTAGAAGCAGAGCATCAACGTCGGGGACACTACCCGAGGGGTGGAGCCAACGAATCTAGCCGAAGCCAGCCAATTTAGTGGCCATCATTGCAACTTCGCCTTGATTCGAGATGCGTGCCAAGCAGATCGTGGTCACTCATACTCGACGAGAACACCACCGCCCGCGTATGCGGGCAGTGGCAGGCAATGCGTTCGCGAACCATGCGCGGCCTCTGCTTGAGCCGCGATCGCGAGATCGGTTCGACTACTTACGGGCTGCGAAAATCTTTTCCTGCTTAACTCGCATCATATCCTCGGTGCGCTGCACCCAGGTTGCGACCATGCTGACGCCGGTCACCATCAACTTCACGACCACAATAATGCCCGCGCCCACAATCAGTCCGGCGATATCCAATGGTGTCATGGCACTCACTCCACACGCTGTGTTGTCGCCCGGCTCGAATCGACCATACGATGCGGCCAGACAAAGTGCCGCGGGCCAAGGCCCGCGGCCAATGAGTCTCACTCGATGGACATTACGTCCGGCGAGCGTTTCTTACTTAACGATGATCTTGCCAAACATGCCGGTCGAGGCATGACCCGGCGTCTTGCACAGATAGTAGTACGTTCCTGCGCCTGGCGGCGTCCATTCAACGGTATCGGTGTTGAACTGGCCACCGCTGGCCGCAGGCAGCTCCGGCACTTCTGCCATCGCATGCAGCGAACTCGGGTTAGGCATCGCCGAGAACGGAGGACCCTTCTTGGTGATCATGAAGCTGTGCTCGGCACCACCGTTGGTGTTGATCACGGTGATCGTGACCTTCTTGACTCCAGCATCGTAAACCAGTGTTGGGTTGGTTTGCTTATCCGCCTCGAACGAAGGGAATGGGAAGCCGGGCAACACCTGCTCAATCACTGTATGTGGGGTGGCTCCAGAGTAGGTCACTTCGTTCTTGCCACTCACCTTACCGGTGTCCGCCTTCATCAGCTTGACGACACCAGGCTTGCCGACGGTCGTCACGCCGGCTTGGGCAATACCCACGGCCAGCAACGCACTCACGCCAGCGACGCCGGCAATCATCTTGACGATGCGGTTTTTCACGAACTTATCCTTCTTCATACTTTCCTCCTCAGACAAAATTGTGCATCTATCGCTGCACAGCCATCGTCACAACCCCATCGCGAGCACCTGATGACGTGCTTACCGCCAATTTGGGCATGACATACCTTTCCTCAAAATAACGCACCCACTCTCGATCTCATGTTTTTCTAATCTAATGCCAAAAGATGTACTCGATAAAAAAATACAGCCCCCGAGCACAGCCACGGCCCATATTGCACTGATCAGCAGTATTTGCCTGCCGCCAACCGAATCTCGCTCACGCTGTTGGTTCCTTGGCATGACTAACTCCGGTCACCTCCGGTTCACACGCTTCACGACAGCACACTACGCAGGATGGTGATGTAGTGGTCGATCAGTAAGGCGCTAAAAATCCCCATCAGATAAACGATCGAGAACGTGAACATCCTGATTGCAGTATTCGCCTTCCGCCTGAACTTCAGCTTAACGGCATATCCCAGGAAGCCCAGATTGAACACCACCGCACCGGTGAGATAAAGCCAGCCCGCAGTACCCATAATGAAGGGCAGCAGGGTCACGAGCACCAGAATCACGGTATAAATCAGGATCTGCGTGCGCGTGTGCTCCTCGCCATGTGTCACCGGTAGCATGGGAATTTTTGCCTTCGCGTAGTCATCCTTGTAATGCAACGCCAACGCCCAGAAATGTGGCGGCGTCCAGAAAAAAATAATCGAGAAAAGCACAATCGACTCATAAGTCACATGTCCGGTCACGGCGCACCAGCCCAATACCGGCGGTACCGCGCCGGCCGCTCCGCCCCAAACGATGTTCTGCGGGGTACGGCGCTTGAGGAAGCCGGTATAGATGATGGCGTATCCGATCATCGCCGACAGCGTCAACACCGCCGTTTCGACGTTGACCCACTCAACCAACACAATCATCGAAAGCGCAGCCAATAACGCCGCGAAACCCAGCCCTTGGAAGGTGCCGAGGCCTCCGGTGGCAATCGGGCGCCAGGCGGTACGTGACATCTTGGCGTCCATGTGTTGATCGATCACATGATTGACCGCAGCGGCGGAAGCCGAGCCCAGTCCAATACCAATGGTGCCAAAGAGCAAGGTACCGATCGGGATGATGCCCGGCGTTGCCAACAACATGCCGACAATCGCGGTAAACAGGATCAAGGCCACTACACGCGGCTTGGTTAAGGCGTAGTAGGCCTGCATCTGACGCCAAACGTAGGCCCAACTCAAACCGGCCATCCCGTTCGTCGCCACACTCACGACGGGCAGCTCGGGTTCCCCGGCCAGGCTACGCTCCTCATCTTGACGCATATCAACTCTCCTCGAGATGTACTGTTGTTATAGGATCGGCAACGCTCATACTTGGCCGTAGACCACCGATCCAACGCGGCCATGCACATAGGCATATCCCGTCGACCACAGCAAAAAATTCACCGAAATAACCGCAGACAGTAGCAGCGCCGCGCCTGGCGTATGCGCCCATTCGATATAAAACGGCAGACCGAAACTCACCATGGAAATACCCAATGCGAGTTGCAACGCCAGACTGGCAAGCAAACAAACGCCCAGAATCCGTAGCTTACCGACCTTCGTGGTCAGCACTAGGTATAAACCCAGCCCGCCGACGACCAGCGTGGTGACCATCGCACCGATACGGTGCACCACCTGAATGGCCACACGTGCGCCGCCACCCAATACACCGCCCTGATAATCGATACCCAAGCGATGCCAGAATACGAACGCCTTGTCGAAATCCATGCCCTCCGGCCACCAATGACCATTACAGGTTGGAAAGCCATAGCACGCCCACGCGGCATAATTCGTACTGGTCCATGCACCGAGAAATATCTGCGTGCATACCACCAGTAGTGCCAGACCGGCCCACAGCCTCAACCCACCCATCAGTGCCACCCGGCCCAGTTCCGTCGGCCCAAGTCTCATCAGGCGGCTGCTTCTGAATACCAGCCATAACAGGGTTCCCAGCATCACCATCCCTCCAATCAGGTGGCCGGTAACAATCAGCGGGTCGAGCAACAGGGTTACTGTAACCATGCCGAGCAACGCCTGCACGATGACCCACAACGAGATAAAAGCGGTCAGTTTTACAGGTTGCCCCATCTGCTTGCGATTACGGATTGAGACCAGTAACAAAGCGAATATGGTCATGCCGAGTGTACCCGCGACATAACGGTGGATCATTTCCTTCCATTCTCGTGCGGCCGTATCACCGACTGCCGTCGTGGCATGCGCGATATCGCTTGCCTGCGGCACACCTGGTGGCGTGACGTGCCCATAGCACAGTGGCCAACTCGGGCAGCTCAAACCGGCCTTCGAGAGACGCACATACGAGCCGAGAACAATCATCACGAAAGTCAGCAACAAGGCCACGACGGCGAGCCGGCGCGTCCAGCGCATCGGGTCGTTCATCATTTCATGGCGCCGCTGTTCCATCGTGAACTCCAAAATCCCTTGGGTTAAATCCCTAATACCTCAGGCGGACCTGACGCCGGCATTACCGGCGTCAGGTATTAACGCCTTAACTCAATACTTCTTCAATCTTCTGAATACGCAGTTCTTCTTCCTTACGCGCATTCCGGTAAAACCAAAGCAGGAATACGGTAAAACACGTCCAGGGGACCAGCATGAATGTTCCCGTCCACCACCACGCCGGTAAACCAACGGTGTGAGGGATGATGAAATGCAATGCCGGAATATGCATATGCGGTAATGCATGCGAATGTGCTGGGATAGCCATCTCGTTGACCTCCACGCGATCAGATAATGAAATAAATCACATAGAACAGGACCCACATGACGACCAGCAGGCGCCAGAAATCCACCGCGTTATGGATTTTCCAGGCCTGTGCGGCGCGGATCTTGCCCTTCGAGCTCGCCGACACGTAAGCCATGAAGGCAAAGTGCGCGAGGGACATCATGATCACAAAAGCGACCGTGTCGGTGTACAGGTTCTCACCGTAACGGCTATCGATCGGGATCGTGCCGGTGAACCATTGATAAATGATCCCGATGGCCACGAGCGTGATCATCAGCAGTGCGATCGAAAGATTGCGCGCGATGCCACTATTTTCGCCCTGGTAGGCCGCCTTGACCGCACCCGAGGTCGGGAACAGGCTTGCGATCATGATCAGGGTGAGTACCGTCCAAAAGACGTAGTTGATGCCCGCGGGCTTGTCCGCGTAGGCCCACAAAAAGCGCGCGGCAAACAGCGGGATGAAAAAGATCGTCGACGACAACAGGATCAGCCCGAACGCGCCACGCTTGGCGCGCGCTGGGGCAGGATCGAGAATCCCGTTCACGTAGGCCTTTGCTTCGTCTAGTTCCATTGCCTTATTTCCTCAACAGGTATTTGGTCGTGTCGCGGACCAGCAAGGCGCCTTAGGCGCCCTGCTTGGTCTCCACCCAGATCACCGGATCCGGTGCGTTTTCCTCGTAGTTGTAGAAATCGCCCACCACCACGGGGTCCTTGCCGAACGGGAAGTTCTCGTAAGGCGGCGGCGTCGGCATCTGCCAATCCAGGGTCTTGGAACCCCAGGGATTGTCGCTGGCGATCGGGCCACGGTAGTAGCTGTAGACCAGGTTCACCAACGGAATCAGGAAGCCCGCGCCGAGCAGGAACGCATTGATCGAGATCCACTCGTTCAGCGACTGCAGGTACGGCAGATAGGTCGCGACACGGCGATTCATGCCGTCGAGACCCACGATGAACATCGCGAAGAAGGTGAGATTGAAGAAGGTGAAGAACCACCAAGCGTGAAACTTCGCCCAGAACTCGTTCACCATGCGCCCCGTAACCTTCGGGAAGTAGTAATACAGCGCGGCGATCCAGGTGAACAACATCCCGCCCAGAATCGTGTAATGGAAATGCCCGATGACGAAGAAGGTGTTGTGGATCTGGAAGTTCGCCGGAACGTCAGAGTTGAACACGCCCGTCAAACCGCCGATCAGGAAGTTCACCATCGACATCAGCACGAGCAACATCGGCGAGGTCATTCGAATACGACCGCCCCAGAGGGTGCCGATCGCCGCCAGATAGAAGAAGCCCGTCGGCACGGACACCATCTCGGTCACGCCCATGATGATGGGCAAGCGCACGTCGCTGACCTGGGTGAAGAAGTGATGCACGCCCACCGCGCCGGAAATCGCCACGATACCGACAAAACCTGCGATCGCCCAACCGCGGCCGAACAGGCTGCGACGCGTGAACACCACGATCATTTCAAGCCACAGGGCCCATGCAGGCAGCACGAACACGTAGACCTCGGGATGGAACAGCCACCAGAACATATCCTGGTAGGCCAGCGTGATGCCACCCTTGAGCGCGAAGAATTTCGTCCCCACGATCATGTCGAACAGGTTGAACAGGAAGGCGCTTGCCGTATAGGGCACGAAAATAATCAGCAGCACGGCGGCTGAGGCAATGCCCCAAACGAACATCGGCACCCGAGACAGGGTCATGCCTCTGGCGCGCATGAACACCAAGGTTGCAACGAAGTTGATGGAACCGGCCCAAGAGGAGAGCAGCAGAGTAGCACCACCCATGAAGTAGAAAATGATGCCGGTGCCGCCGAGCTGCGCCAGCGGCGGGAAACCCATCCAGCCGCTCTCGTAACCGCCCACCATCGGGCTCATCGCAACCGCAACCACCGCCGGCGGCACGAACCACGAGCTGATACCCATCAGCTTCGGATACACCACCTGACGCGCGCCGATCATCGGCGGCAATATATAGTTGCCGATACCGCCAAGGATCGCCAAGGCCGCTACCGCGAGCAGCATCAACGTGCCGTGGATACTGAAGGCCTCGTTGTATTGCTGCTTGTTCGCGAAGAACATGCCATGCGGCGACAGCAGGTCGATACGGATGGCCATCGCCAGCATGCCGGCGATGAAGAAGGTCGCGATCGCGAAGATCGTGTAGCGGGTCGCGGTGGCCTTGGCCTCGGTGCCGAAGCGGAAGTAACGCCCCACGCCCTTGTTGATCCAGGTCTCCTCGCCGCCGAAGGAGGGCTTGACCCAGCCTTCCCACACGCCAATGCCCATGAACCAGCCGATCAGGCCAAAAATGTAGCCCGCCGTCAGTTCGCGCGGCGAAGCCAGCGAACCATGCTCGATTAAGGCCACGATCAGCGTGCCGATCATATAGCCGATGCCGGCCCACAGCACTCCGCGGGCTAGCGGCCACCAGTCTGCGAAGGTGATCCCTCGCGGGCTGCCGGCCCTATTCTGACTTGATGAAATTACCGATGACATTTCATTTACCTCTTGTCATAACTGAGTCGTTCGGAGGGACGATGCTTAGAAGCTCTGGTTGGCAACCCATGCCTTGAATTCCTTGTCCGACACCACCTTCACCACGGCGCGCATCTGCGCGTGGCCCAGTCCGCAGTCCCAGCTGCACTGCACGCGAGCCAGCGGGTTCTGATCGGTGGTGACTTCCTCGGTCGGCGTGATCACGATCGAGCGGGTTTCGCCAGGCACCAGTGCCTGCTTGATTCCCCAGATGGGCACCCAGAAGGAGTGCATGACGTCATCGGTCTTGACGATGAACTTGATCGGCTGATCAACCGGCACCTCCAGAACGCGCGAGTTCATCACGCCCTGCTTGGGATAGCTGAACGACCACTGCCACTGCTGACCGGTCACGTCGACGACCAGCGGGTCCTTGGCGTCGGCTGCGATATTCCACAGCTGCTCCAGACCAACCATGCCCGGATACACGAACACGACCGTGTTGATCATGATCGAAATCCCCAACCAGGCCAGCGTGAACGGGCCGAACGCGTGGCGGTGAATCTGTGCACTCTGCTTGTCGTCCAGCGGCACCCGATGCACGATCGCGGCATACACGAAGGGCACGGTCACCAGAATGAACACCACCACCGTCACGTGGTAAATAAAGGTGATCGCGTCCTTGGTGATCTCTCCCTGCAGACTCGCCACTGCCGGCCATAAATGATCGACAGACCAGAATACAAAGGTCTGCGCGATCGGTATCAATATCGCCCAGATAATGACGACGTTGATGAAGTCTCTCCAAAGATTTCTTTTCATGCGCTGAATACCTCAATCAAGGCAAATTCGGGGTCATGCCCGCACTCAATATGTGTTTGTTTCGTGCACGGAGCGCATTTAGTTGCCGCTAGCCGGCACTACGTCGACCACACCCTTCATGCCATCCAGAAAATGCTGACCGTTCTGGAGGAAACAGCCATACGTCCACTTGCCGGGCTTGTTCGGCACGATGAACTTGAAGGTGAAATGTTGTCCCGGCGTCAGGCTGACCGAAAAATCTTTTTGGATTTTTTCCACACCAGACTTGGTGTTGATGGTCACGCCCGCAAAGAAATTGGTCTTCCAACCTGTCGGTTCGCGGTGTTCCACGAAACCCGTCGCATCCGATGCCAAACCGCGACCCATGTTCCATTGATGGTTCTGACCGGGTTTCGCATGATTTTTATTGACCAATGTCACTTCTACCTTTTCACCGACATGCCATGTCAAATGGCCCGGTTCATAGTAAAAATCATGCTCGTCAATCGTGTAATGATGATACCCATCGGCCAACATATTGCCGCCCGACGTCGGCTGTGTCGTCCTGGTCCAATACCATCCTGCTACAAATAAAATCACGAAGATGATCAGCGCGACGAGCACCTGACCACCCCCCTTTGGTGCGACCCCGGGTGTGCTTGACTGAGCCATTATCAATCTCTCCAATGAGCGCTGGTTGTCTAAAATTTTGGAAGGTCTTGGGTTCCGACAGAAACCGCCCCGGCGCAGGCCACTCTGCGCCGGGGCGGTTGTTTAGATCACATCATGATCCACATAAACACCGAGAACGTGTTGTTGTCCGACGCGTTCTTGGCAGCGCCATCGAACTTGTTGAACGCCACGTACTGCATACCGAACTTGGTGTTGATCCAGGGCAGATAGTTGAGCTGCAGGATCTCGCCGGCGGTGTCCGGGCTGCCGGTGGTGCTGGCGACGTCGCTGGTCAGCAGCGGCGTGGTAGCGCCGGTGTTGGTCGGGCCACCCCAGAGCTTGTCGCTCTTGGTGCCGCTGGTACCGAAGTACTGACCGACCACGCCATACTTGCGGTGCCAGTAGTACTGGCCGTTGACCTGATACTGGTTCACAGTCGGATTGCCCGAAACCGTGGGGACGGTCAGCTTCTCGTGAATGTAGGAAGCACGAATCGTATAGCTGTAGTTCGTAGCTACATGCTCGTACTGGCCATCGACTGCGGTATCAAGATAGCCGACTTCCGGGCCACCCGTCGCACCACTCTGATAGGCCTTCGCATCGATACCGAAGGTGCCGACTTCCCACGAATTCACGCCGCCTTCGTGCGAATAGGCCAAACGCCAGTAAGGCGCGGTGTTGGCCAGCGTGCCCTGCAACGTATTGACCGTGCTGCCCGGGTTCATGCCACGATAGAACATGACCTGTGCATACCAGGTGTTGTTGTACCAAACATAACCACCGGCGCCGGCCGAGGTCTGCTGCAACACGACATTACCCAACAAGGTGCCGTCGGCTGCGCCGCCCGTACCCTGCACAGGCGAGTAGAACGGGAAGCCCCAGATCGGGGTGTCCTGCCACAAATCGCCCACACCCGGCGCGTTGTTGGCGTCCAGACCCCAGACGAGGTTGCCGCCACCCACCTGCGATTCCTTGGCGTAACGCACGTCGGTATTGTCGATGCCGACGGAATTGGTCGTCGGATCCCACGTCAACTGCGAGAACACGCCCAGATCGGTGCCTGCACGGCCGGCGTAGAACAGGCTGTACTGACCGGGGAAATCGGCCGACGGATTCGGGGTCGATGCGCCCTTGTTCTGCCAGCTCTGATCCGCGATCAACATCAAGGCGATCGGCGGAATCTTGTCGATCGCAAGGCGCTTCTGATTGTCCTGCTCGTATCCGATGGTGTTGCCGCTACCGGAGTTGAAGGTGTAGGCCAGCGACTTGAACTGACGGCCAAACGAGGTCAGCTGCGGTTCGACCGTATGACAGGCCGCGCAGGACACGCCCAGCTGCCTTGCAAACGATGGAACGGCATGCGCTTCCTGCGCACCCACCATCGCGGCACCGCCAACGACCAGCGCCGTGGCAAGCTTGCCAGCTGAAAATTTCATTCGATTCATACTCTCCTCCCAAATTGAACAAGGTCACACGATCAAGCAATCACCGGCGACGGACCACCGATTCGAAACACACACCTCAGGCATTCGGTTTCTTCGACACTCCGTCTCGATACGACGGATACGCCCAACCGATTTGCACAGCTTTTGAATCAAAAAATTCGGGCTTGGAACGGGATATCTGAACTACAGACAGACGCGGTCGACTGGCATCTCTTAAGGTGCCAGCTACGCGTCATGAGAAGGGGTACTAAATACGGAGGCGGAGGGTCGCCAGGTAAAGCGGTGAATGCTTGCTGCCTAAGTCGCTTTCTATCGGATCGCGAAGGCGGCGACCCATGAGCGCGCTCAACGACGCAGCCAGCAGAATCAACAAAGCAAAGCAGAGGAAACCAAAACTCACGACACTATAGGGACTCTTGGGCTCAGTGAACTCGAACAACGCACGGTTATCTTCCATGACCGCGCGGTCAACCGCACTGGCGCGCGTATGTTCTCCATGAGATGTCACGCGATCACGGCGCAGCGCGTTTGCATGTACGTGAGCGGAAGGTGGCGCGCCATTCTGGGCGATCGCGGCCAAGGACGCCAAGGCAGGCTTCACAAGCACGAAAAACAGCAAGACGATGAAAACCGCCCCACCGAGTCTCAGCCACCTGTATTGATCGAAACCTGTAATCATGGGTTTTTATGCTAAAGAAACGCCGAATGGCTTTACTGCCTCGGTCGCGTCCTTGCGTCTCTCCTGACTTTGGTTATCGACTGCCTGGAACCCTTTCGCTCCAGACAACGTGTTTGTAATGTTGCCTGTTTACCGTGGTGGCTTTTATATCCCAATAATCTTGCCGATCAAAATCAAAGTTTATGATAAGACCTATCAGTTCATATTATTCTCTGATATATGAATATTATATAATTCTCATATAGATACGCGACATCGGCACACCTACGGTACGAGCCGTGTGCGCCGCTTGTTGATAAGTTATTGTTATCAATATGATTTCAGACGTTCGCGCATGCGCGACAGGCCATCGTCCAGCCCGAGGTCTAATTGACGATTGCCGAACACCAGCAAAGGGTAAAGCCTGATCATGAGCCGCTTGAGCTGAACACCGACCTTCGCGGTTTCACCCGCACGCACCAGCACCAAGGCCTCATCGAGTGTTAGCGACTCCTCTTGCGGGAGCATCATGGGCCCCGAATCGGACTCCTGCTCGAAGATCAGTTGGTCGCCACCTTCCCGCATGCCTCGCTGTAGACGCGATTCCGCGACTTTCAGCACCTCCTCGAATCGCAAGGATTCCGTCAGCGCGGGGGCGACCAACCCTTCACTGACTGTCATGCGGAACCGGGTTTGTCCGCTTCTATAGCCGGTCTTACGCATGATCTGGTGGATTTTTTCGGCTGTCGCTCGCGCCGATGCCACGCCTGCACCCAACATCAGCACCGCAAAATCCGCGCGACCGATACGGGCGACCGTGTCCTCGCTTCGCACACAGGAAGCAATGATACGTGCGATATTGACCATTACCTTCTCGGCAACGCCCTCGCCTTTTTTCTGTTCGAGCACATTGAATCGGTCAATATTAATGCGCAGCAACGATATCGGTGTCGCATGGCGGATCGCGAATGACAGCAGCTCAGGCCCGTGCTTCATCAGATATTGACGATTGGCCAAGCCCGTCAGGGTGTCGATGGTCGATTCGAGCTCAAGCGCCTTCGTCGCACGCTGGAGTTTGCGTGTCGTTTGATCGAGGTGCGCATACGAACGCGCGCGGGCGCGTAGCTGGAGGGAATCGAAGGGCTTGGTAATGAAGTCGGTCGCGCCCAGGTGCATCGCGCGGCGCTGCATGCGCTCATCATCCGTATGCCCGGTGATGATAATCACCGGCAGCTGATTGATGCGGGGGTGAACCGATTCGCGAATCAAACGCAGCAGCTGAAAACCGTTCATCGCCGGCATCATCAGGTCGGTGAACACCACCTGAATACTCGCGTCGCTGCTGATGATATCCCAGGCAGCATCGCCATCGTTGGCCTCGACCACCTCGAAATCGCCGGCCAGCAGGCGGCTCATCGCCAAGCACATCGTCGGAGAGTCGTCGACGATCAGGATACGTGGCCGCTGCAATGCCACGTCATCGGGGACGCCGGCCGTGGGGCGCCTCAACGGTACTGCTTGCGACATGCATACCTCCCGCAAACCTTGTGGGGATTACGGGGAGGCCGGATCAGACTACGATCAGGCCGTCGCCCGTGCCGACCGCTTGCGCTCGTGTTCCAACAGGAACTTCTTGCGCATGCGAATATGATGCGGCGTCACTTCGACCAACTCGTCGTCGTCGATGAATTCCAGTGCCTGCTCCAGCGTCATGCGGATAGGCGGTGTCAACAGGATGTTCTCGTCGGTACCTGCGGCGCGGATGTTCGTCAGCTGCTTGGCCTTGAGCGGGTTTACCACGAGATCGTTCTCGCGGGAATGGATACCCACGATCATACCTTCATAGACTTCTTCGCCGGGACCGATAAACAAGCGTCCACGCTCCTGCAGGCTGAACAGTGCGTAACCGAGTGCCTTACCCGCACCATTGGCGATCAATACGCCATTGATACGCTGACCGAACTCACCGCGCTTGATCGGTGCGTAATGATCGAACACGTTATATAGCAGACCCGTACCCTGAGTTGCGGTCAGAAATTCGGTACGGAAACCGATCAAGCCACGCGCTGGAATCAGGTAGTCGAGGCGTACACGTCCCTGACCGTCTGGGACCATATTCTTGAGATCGCCACCACGCTCACCGAGTTTCTGCATCACGGTGCCCTGGTGATCATCCTCGACGTCGACGGTCAATTGCTCATAAGGCTCTTCGCGGACACCATCAACCTCGCGCACGATGACCTCTGGGCGCGAAACGCCGACTTCGTAGCCCTCTCGACGCATATTTTCGATGAGCACGGATAGATGCAACTCGCCACGCCCGGAAACCTTGAATTTATCCGGATCATCCGCTTCCTCAACGCGTAGCGCGACGTTATGTACGAGCTCGCGCGTCAAACGCTCACGGATCTGGCGGCTGGTCACGTACTTGCCATCGCGGCCAGCGAACGGTGAGGTATTCACCTGGAAGGTCATGCTTACCGTGGGCTCGTCCACGGTCAACGGCGGCAACGCCTCGGCATGGCCAGGCGCACACAAGGTATCCGAAATATTGAGCGGATCGAGCCCGGTGAAGGCGATAATGTCGCCGGCCTCGGCCTCGGGCACCTCGACGCGCTCAAGTCCATGAAAACCGAGTACCTGCAACACGCGGCCATTGCGCCGATTACCTTCGCGATCCACCACCACCACCGTGGTGTTGGTCTTGATGCGACCGCGCGCAATCCGCGCAATACCGATCACGCCGACGTAGCTGTTGTAGTCCAACGAGCTAACCTGCAGCTGCAGCGGTCCTTCCGGGTCGACCTCGGGCGGCTGTACATGCTCGACAATCGCCTGGAACAGCGGGTCCATATTGCCCTCGCGCACATCCGCACTCATGCCCGCATAACCATGCAGCGCCGAAGCGAAGAGGACCGGGAAGTCGAGTTGCTCGTCGGTCGCGCCGAGACGATCGAACAAATCGAAGGTCTGGTCGACCACCCAGTCCGGGCGGGCGCCAGGCCGATCGACCTTATTGATCACCACGATCGGGCGCAGGCCCTGCGCCAGCGCCTTCTGAGTCACGAAACGCGTCTGCGGCATCGGCCCATCCACGGCGTCGACCAACAGCAATACGGAATCGACCATCGACATCACGCGCTCGACTTCGCCGCCGAAATCGGCGTGGCCGGGTGTATCGACGATGTTGATGTGATATCCCTGCCAATCGATGGCGGTATTCTTGGCGAGGATGGTGATCCCTCGCTCTTTTTCCAGGTCGTTGGAGTCCATGATCCGCTCCACGAGCTCCGCACGGGCGTCGAATGTGCCGGACTGCCGCAACAGCTTGTCCACCAGGGTGGTCTTGCCGTGGTCGACGTGAGCGATGATCGCGATATTACGAATAGAGCGGGTCATAGTGCTTGTATGGTACGGTTATCCAAGGGCCCGCAATTGTATCTGGAAACCTTGCGCGGCGCATGCAAATCCTCAACTTTCGATCCGCACAAGCCAAATTCGCCGTCATGTCCCAATCCAATCTCCCTATCGCATCTCCCTACGAGCGCCTGGGTGGCGAGGCTGCCCTGCGCCGGCTGGTGAATCGTTTCTACACCCTGATGGACACGCTGCCGGAGGCGCAAGAGATCCGTGGGCTGCACCCACAGAGACTTGCCGATTCGGAGGAAAAGTTGTTCAAGTTCCTGTCAGGCTGGCTCGGCGGCCCGCCGCTCTACGTCGAGGAATACGGCCATCCCATGTTGCGGCGGCGCCATCTGCCCTTCGCCATCGGCCGCCGCGAACGCGATCAGTGGATGCTGTGCATGGACCGCGCACTCGCCGAACAGGGACTGGAGCACGCGCTCGTTATTTCGCTGCGAGAAGCGCTAATGCGCACCGCCGACCATATGCGCAACCAATCCGACTGATCGCGAATCCAGTACTCAGGCAATGCCGACCGAGGCCGCCGCCTCGTCGCCCGCGGTCACCAGCGCCTGCGCCCGCGGGAACAGTTCGTCGGCAATCGCAGGCTCATGACGCAGCGCCCGCATCCAGTGCGGGAACAAATTGGTCTCTTCTCGCCACTCGTGCTTGGCCAGTTGCCCGGAAATGATGGCGAAAAAGGGGGCGAGCATACCGGCATCGTCCAGGCCTTCATCGAGCATCTCCTCGATCATGACCGTGTGCTCGATAATCGCTTCATGTTCATGCAGCATGATGGACGTCGGATCGTCGCCACGCGGCGAGCGTGGCAGCGACAGCGCGGGCACCACGATCTCGTTTTCTGTCTCCACGTGGCGCCTAAGACAGGCTGCAAACACCCGGAAACTCGGCAATGCGGCAGCCATATCTCCTGCATTGCTGCGGTGTAACGCCGTCGCGAACAGATGATCTACACGCACGTGATCGCGGGTCAACAAATCTACGAGATCGCTCGCGGCCACGTCTTCGCGGCGTCGGACCCGCACGCGCCACGCCGGTGGGCCGGCCTCGGTAACGTCCCAGTAAATGCCGTTACGCAGTTCCAATGTCAGGGCATCGAGCAAAATACGCGGGTCGTCGTAGGTCACCACGACCGCCGCGTCGCCACGGGCGAGACCGCGCAGCTGCCCCAGCAGATAATGATGTTCGGTCTGCCCACCGCGCGCGGCGAGGTCGATCAGTTGCATGTTCATGCTGCCTCCTATCCAGGTAGGAAGGGCATGGGCCGATGAGTCAGCGCCACGCTCAATATATATATGAATACCCCCAACGCACCGCACCAAGCCATCGTGCGGACGGTACGCGTCCGCCCATAACGCAGCGCTACCGCACCCAGGCCGATGTAAGCCAACACACCGCTCAACTTGGCCGCAAACCAAGCATGCTGCAACGGCGACAGACGCAGGCGGAATGCCAGCCACAAACCGCTGAGCAGCAACACGGTATCAATCACGTGTGGTAGCACGCGCGTCAGGGGCGCACGCAGTTTCGGCGAGCTGCGGATCATCCACACGCCGCGCGCGATGAAACCCGTCAGCGACAGCATCGCGCTAGTGAGGTGTACCTTCAACAACCAGTCCACGGTCACGCTCTCCTCCCATGAAGTCTGCACGCGCATCAATGGCTCAAGCCAACATGCCACGCGTCTCGATGAAATCGGCGATCGCTGCCACGCCCTCACCGGCCCGGATATTGGTGAATACGAATGGGCGCTCGCCACGCATCCGACGCGCGTCGCGATCCATTACCTCCAGCGAAGCCCCGACGTGCGGTGCGAGATCGATCTTGTTGATCACCAGCAGGTCAGATTTGGTGATACCGGGCCCGCCCTTGCGCGGAATCTTGTCGCCGGCGGATACGTCAATCACATAGATCGTCAGGTCCGAAAGTTCGGGGCTGAAGGTCGCACTGAGATTGTCGCCACCGCTCTCAACAAATACCACATCAAGCCCCGCGATGCGTCCGACCAGATCACGCACGGCGGCAAGATTCATCGAAGCATCCTCACGAATGGCCGTATGCGGGCACCCGCCCGTCTCCACGCCGACGATGCGCTCGACCGGCAAGGCGTCGTGACGGATGAGAAATTCGGCATCCTCGCGGGTATAAATATCGTTGGTGACCACCGCCAGTTCGTAGCGGTCGCGCAGGTGCTTGCACAAGGCTTCGACCAGTGCCGTCTTGCCCGAGCCGACCGGGCCGCCGATACCCACACGCAATACCGCCGAATCCGTTTTCACTCCAATGTCCTCACCAATTCATGACCGGAACAGACGTGAATATTGACGCGCATGTGCCGTACTGGCGAGCGCGTAACCAGGGGCCGAGCGACCCAGCGCTTCGTCGGGCAGGGACAGGGCAAGGTCTATGTGGCCCGACAGGCCCACGATCACACCGCTCAACATTCGCTGGCCGGCAGATTGCCCCAACGGCACCAGTTTAATTGCCGCCGCGACCTGATTTTCAGCCCAAGTCCACGCATAGCCTAACACCGCCTGACGCGCCGGAATCCGCCAATGCGATGCTGCCAACGCAAACAGCGTCGCAAAGGCGACCGGGCGGCGTTTCAGCCATTCATCGGCCTCGGAAACGCCAAGCCCGACGAGCACGTGCGCCAACGCGCCGCCGAGCTGACAGTCTTCCTCGCGCAGCTCGGCAGTTTCGCGCAAGGCATACAACACATCCGTCCAGCGGGATACCGACGCGACGTCGCCCGCCGCCCAAGCAGCCTGAAGCCGGGCCAACAGGGGCAGGTCGGCATGGGCCATGCCATGCGCGAGCACGCCATCGATCCACTGGGCAGCAGTCGCCTCATCATGCACCCAGCCCGCCTCTACGGCAGCCTCCAGGCCTTGCGAATAGGCGTAGGCACCGACTGGCAGCGCCGGACTCACCAGTTGCATCAACCGCAGCAGGGCAAGATCGCCCATGCCTTCAGCGTTCATGCGCTTGATCGTGGGCATGCGCATGATCATGGTCATGACCATGCGCAGGTCCGCCCCCGTAGGCTCCCGCCTCCGGTTCGAAGGGGGACTGTTCGACATTCACCACGAGTCCCAGTCCGCGCACCATGTCGTCAAGAACGTAATCGTGCGCATACCGCAGCCAGTCGGTCGCGATCTGGAGCGGCACATGACGATTGCCAAGATGATACGCCGCGCGTAGTAGATCCAGGGCATCGCTCGCATGCACGGTGGACACCGTCTCCGGCGAGGCGCGCACCTCGATCACGCGGCCATCGGCCGTGCGCAGACAGTCACCGTGGCGCAGTACCCGCCCGCGCGGCAAAAACAGGCCGACCTCCTCGCCATCGTCAAGCCGGGCACGTAAACGGCTACGCTGACGCAGCTCGAAGGGCAGTGTCAGGCTGGCATCCGGCACGGCACCGGCCGCGGCCATGGACTCGATTCGGATCAGTTCCGCAGACATCGCGCACTCCATAGGACACCGGGCGTGACAGCTTATCGGAGGCTCGCACGAATGTGTACGGCTTCCCCGTGGTGGTGCGCTCTGTGCACGCCACGCCTGTCCCCGGCCGGCCAACAAGTCCCCGCCAAAGTCCTCGGGCTATAAGGCGACATATCCAAGACAACGCGGAAGCCGCCGTGCGCGCGCTGCACAAACGCCTGCCAGAAGGCCGGCGCGCACATCGCCGTAGCCGTCTCCATCGACCATTCACGGGGTGAGACGACTGCCGATTCACCAGCAACTCGTCGCCGCGCGAGTACAACTTCAACACCCCATGACCGCCGCCAGCGCCGCCATACTCTGCATTAGCTGCGCACCCTGATCGAACAAGATATTCCATTCAATGACGGCGGCCGCAAATCGATTCACCTCATCGTGCCGCACAGCTCCCTGCTCCCTGCTCCCTGCTCGCGCCCGCGTCACCCGCTGCGGTCGCCGCCGGCAACGTCAAGATCAGTCGAGTCGTACGCCGCCTGCGCCTGCTCTCCAACCGCCGCAATACCGAGCCCTTTGGGCTGGCAGGCGGCGCACCATGTCAACCCGGCATCACCGGCATCACCGGCATCACCGGCATCACCGGCATCAATCATCTGATCCGCGCCAACGGTCGCGAGGAAGATCTAGACGCCTACAGCCAGCGCGAAACCATGGCTGGCAACCTGTTGATTGTCGAGACTCCCGGTGGCGGAGGTTACGACGCCTCCTGAGGGTGAAGCCGGGTCGCGGGATGCACCGGGGCGAGGCGCCTCACCGAACATACGCCCCGCAGCGAGGCACTCTCCGCGTCATAACGACGTTGTCACCAACCTCGCGGACACAACCTATCCACATGAAATAAAAAGGATAAGTTGAAAAAATTCGGGGCCAATCAACTTCTGGCACCAATTGTGCTCAATCACCCAAAATCGAAACACCGGGAATCGACACACGAATTTTTATCTGAAAACACGGATTTAAAGGCGACTAGGGTTCCGCCCGAAAACTGGGGTCTGGACCGAGAGTCACCGGCTCCGGCTGCGGAGCTACACGGCGGGATAAAAGCCCGGGAGAGCGAATACGGTTGTATTCCTCCCCGGGCTTTTTGTTTTTTGGCTGCGCCAATACTCAGGAGAACGGGCATGAACCGGAAATTTACGATCAAACTCATCGTCAGCCTTCTATTCACCGGCGCCACGCTGGGCGCGAACGTCGCCAGCGCGATGCCCACGATCAGCATCGGTACCGTGGTCTGGATCGGCTACGCACCACTCTATGTCGCCGAGCATATTCACGCCTTCGAGAAACACGGCGTAAAGGTCAAATTCACCAATTTTTCGGACAACGCCACCATGCCTGCCGCCGTTGAGGGCGGTGCGATCGACGGCGCCACCCTCACCTACGATCAGGTGTTGCCGGGCGCAACCAAGGGCTGGGATCTGCAGGTCGCGCTACCCATCGACTACTCCAGCGGCGCCGACGCCATAGTCTCCACCGATGACATCACCCGGATTTCACAGATCAAGGGCAAGGCGATCGCCTACAACGCCATGTCGCCCTCGGCCTTTCTGCTCGCCTACGCACTGCAGAAAAACGGCATGAGCCTCAAGGATGTGCACTCGGTCAACATGGACCCCGGCGCCGTCCCCGCCGCGCTGATTGGTGGCAACGTCAAGATCGGCGTCACGTACCAACCCAGCGTCTCCTCGATCATCAAGGCCGACGGCGGCAAGCGTTTCCACGTCCTCTTTTCCAGCCGCGAGGCACCCGGCTTGATCACCGACGTCCTGGTGTTCAAACATCGCTACATCGTCAGCCACAAGGCCGAAGTCAAAGGCATCGTCGAGGGTTACTACGACGGCCTTGCCTACATGAAATCCCACCCGAAACAAGCTGCCGCCTACATCGCCGAAGCCATGGGCATCAAAGCGGACGAGGTACCGGGTCAGCTCGATGGCATCCATAACCCGACACCCAAGCAGGCTTGGGAGAATTTCAAACGCTCGAAGAAAATCGACTCCTTCTACACCAGTGGCCAAGTGATCGGCGGTATTTTGATGGCCAACGGGTCCATCAAGAAAATGCCCGATCTCCACGAGACGCTTTATCCGTACTTCGTCGACGCCATCGCTGCTGGCCACTAATCGGCAATGTGCAGCCATGCAAGGGAGGCATCCTCATGACTTCATTGACACCGAGGTTTGCGGCCTTCGCGCCGCGCGAGCCCGGAGGCACAGCGGTGACCTGGGCGGCCCTCGCCTACGCAACCCTCGGCTATGCCTTCGGCGTGTGGCTGCTCACCCGACACAACCCCGCGCTCAACGCCATCGGCATCCTACTGACGGCACATACGCTGGTGATCGCCGCCTATTTCATCCACGAATTCGCGCACCTGACGATCTTCCGCCAACGTACGATGAACGACCGTTTCGGCACCATGATGACCTGGATCACGGGCGCCTGCTACGCGCCCTTCGACAACCTGCGGCGCAAGCACCTGCGCCACCACGCCGACCGCGCCGACGTTATTACCTTCGACTACCGTGCCTTCCTGTTGCGTCTGCCGACACCCTTGCGCCGCATCGTGTTTGCCCTTGAATGGCTACACATACCCGCGGTGGAGCTGATCATGCACGGCTTCGTCGTCGCCATGCCCTTCATCTCGCCCGAACAGCGCACCAGACGCGGTCGCGTACTCACCATCCTGGCGATACGCCTTACGTTGTTCGCAGCCCTTGGCGGATACGCTCCTCGGGCGCTGTGGCTCTACGCCATCGCCTATCTGCTGTTTCTCACGGTATTGCGCTTCGCCGACGCCTTCCAGCACACCTACGAAGCCTACCCGCTGCTCGCCAGCGGCAAGCCGCCAGACATGCCCCCGCGCGACCGCGAATACGAATACCGCAACACATACTCCAATCTGGTATCGGTACACCATCCCTGGCTCAACCTGCTGACACTGAACTTCGTCTACCACAACGCACATCATGCCCGCGCCAGCGTGCCCTGGTTCCGTTTGCCGATGCTGCATCGCGAGCTTTACGGCGAACACAACCCTCAGGTATTGCCCATGCGCGAATTGATGCGCAGTTATCACCGCAACCGCCTCGCGCGCCTGCTCGGTGATGGCTATGGGGAAGTCACTGAGGGGCCGGGACGGGCCGACGGATTCATCGGCGCCGTCGGCGTTTCCTTTCTCACGGCGGTCTGAGTATGCAGATCGATCTGAGTGGCAAGACCGTACTGGTCACCGGCGCTGCCAGCGGTATCGGCCGCGCCACTGCGCTGGCCTTCGGCGAGGCCGGCGCACGGGTCGCCGTCAATCACCTCGGTCGGCGTAGGGAGGCTGAAGCGGTCGTCGCCTACCTGCGCGAGCGCGGGGTCCGCGCGATCGCTTGCAAGGCAGACGTCACCGACCGGAGACAGATCGATGCCATGATCGACGCCGCCACAGCCGCGCTCGACGGCATCGACATGCTGATCAACAATGCCGGCATCGTGCTCGAACGCCCGTTTCTCGATATGCGCGAAGACGAATGGGATCGCGTGATCAATACCGATCTCAAGGGTGTATTCCTATGCTGCCAGGCCGTACTACCCGCGATGGTCGCGCGCGGACACGGTTGCATCATCAACATCGCGTCCGAGCTGGGTTACCTCGGACGCGCAGGTTATACCGCCTACACCAGCGCCAAGGCCGGCGTGATCGCCCTGACCCGCTCGCTGGCGCGCGAATTCGCGCCGGCAATCCGCATCAACGCCATCGCCCCCGGACCGGTGGCTACCGAAATGCTTGACCCCGCGCTGATGAGCCCAGCCGTCATCGCCCACGAGGTCGACATTCCCATGGGACGACTGGGACGCCCCGAGGAAATCGCCACTACGGCCGTCTTTCTCGCCTCGACGCACGCAGCTTTTTACTGCGGTCAAACCCTCGGCCCCAATGGCGGCGCCTTGATGACCTGAGCCCGTCCCACCAGGAGACACGCATGACCGAAGTCCGCATGGAACGCATGAGCTGGGTGGAATACCGCCGCCGGATCGACGCCGCGGAACCGGTCGTGTTCCTACCCTGCGGCTCGCTCGAACAGCACGGCCCACACCTCCCGCTGGGTGTCGACGCACTACTGTCGACCGCCGTGGCCTGCGAAGCCGCACGACGCACCGGCGGCATCGTCGCGCCAGCACTTTCTTACGGCTACAAGTCCCAGCCGCGCTGCGGCGGCGGCCAACACTTCCCCGGCACCACCAGCCTTGACGGTGACCATTTGAGCCAGCTCGCGCGCGACGTGATCCGCGAGTTCGCGCGGCACGGCGTGCGCAAACTCGCGCTGATCGACGGTCACTACGAAAACCAATGGTTCCTGATCGAAGGCATCGACCTCGCCCTGCGCGACCTTGGACATGACTGCGGCCTGCGCGTGCTGCGCACCGAATACTGGGACTTCTGTACGGAAGACGTGCTCCGCGAGGTCTCCCCCGATGGCTTCCCCGGCTTCGCCCTGGAGCACGCCGCGGTGATCGAAACCTCGCTGATGCTCCACTTCCATCCCGAGCTGGTCCGACCGGACCTCATCCCCGACGACGACGCGGCGAACTTCCCGCCCTACGACCTCTATCCGCCAGAAACCGAACGTGTACCGGCCTCGGGCGTACTTTCGTCTGCCCGAGGTGCAACGGCTGCCAAGGGCGAGCATCTGGCCGAAGTGGTTTGTAGCGGCCTTGCCGACGCCGTACGTGTGGCCTTTGACCCGCCATGACGGCACCCCCCGCACCGCTGCACGGCACCGCCCTGCTGGTGATCGACATGCAGCGCGACTTCTGCGAACCCGAGGGTTACGCCGCGCACGTCGGCCTGGACATCGCACGCCTACGTCAGCCGATCCAGAATATTGCACGGCTACTGGCAGCGGCACGCAGACAGGGGCTGACCCGGGTATACACACGAGAGGGCCATCGCCCCGATCTTGCCGATCTGACAGCCGCCAAACGCGAGCGCTGCGCGATGGCGGGTGCACCGATCGGCAGTCCTGGTCCACTCGGCCGACTGCTGATCCGCGGCGAATACGGTCACGGCATTATCGACGCACTCGCACCGCTGACGGGCGAGGCGGTGGTCGACAAGCCCGGCTACGATGCCTTCCACGCGACCGGGCTCGCACGGTTGCTGGATGACGCCGGTATCCGTCATCTCATTCTCACCGGCGTCACCATGGACGTCTGCGTGCATTCCACGCTACGCGCGGCCGTAGATCGGGGCTACCGTTGCACCACGGTCGCCGACGCCTGCGCCGCGACCGACCCCACGCTGCATGCCGCCGCGCTTGCCATGATCGGCGGCGAGGGCGGTATCTTCGGCACCGTAATCGACACCGACGCCCTGCTACGCATCTGGCAGATGCCCTCACCGGGAGAAACCGCATGACTCAGGCCACCCGCCTCATCCCCCTGCTCACCGGCATCCACCGCTATGAAAAAACCCTGTCCACGCGTCATCGAGGACACGGAGAATTCATCGAGGCACCGATTCTCGCCTATCTCATCGAGACCGCGCAGGGCCGCATTCTTTACGACGTCGGCTGCGATTACGCCAAGCTCAGCGAGCCGGCCCTACGCGCGCGGCACTACGACGACGCTGCCTTCCCCTTCGGCCCACCGGTGATGCGCGAGGAGGATCGTCTACCCAATCGCCTCGCCCGCCTCGGCCTGGCCCCCGAGGACATCGACCTCGTGTTCGTCGGGCACCTGCACTTCGACCACGCCGGTGGCCTGTGCGAGGTCTGCGGTGCGGAGATTCACGTACACCGGCGTGAATGGGAGGCCGCGCGTGCACAAGCCGATGAGGCCTATTTTCAGGACGATTTCGCCGGTGACTACCGCTGGCGCTACGCGGAAGGTGAATACGAGCTGGTCCCCGGTGTTCGCGCGATCGAGAGTCCCGGCCACACCGCAGGACACATGTCACTCTACGTCGAACTACCCAAGGGCGCGCCGATCATCCTTGCCGGCGATGCAGCGGACCTGACCGAAAATCTGGAACAGGAAATCGCCCCTGGCCTGTGCTGGCAGGAGCGCGAGGATATGGCGTTGGCGAGCATCCGTAAGCTCAAACGCACGGCACGTGAAACCGGTGCCGTACTATGGCCCAATCACGACATGGCCTTCTGGCGCAGCCGCAAGCCATTTCCCGCGTTTTATGAATAAATCCGGCAGGAGCCCACAACCAGCCGATGCCTTCAGGCTTCCACAGACTTTAAATTGCGTGAGCGGCTACGCAGAACTTCCAGGCCATAGGCAAGGTTCGCGCTCAGCTCGTCGAGCAACACCAGCTCCTGTTCATCAAATTTACCCGGTTTTTCGCTGTAAAGCGTGATCGCACCAAGCACCCCGTTTTCACCGATCAATGGCAAGGCGGCGAGGGACGCGAAGCCACGTTCAAGCACACGTTGTGCCCACGCCTCGGTACCGCCCATCTCAAGTAAATCATCCACCACGCATACCCGCCGCTCGCGCATCGCATGATTATGGGGAAGCCGATCCTGCGCCGGCTCGCTGCTTGATGCGGCCAACGCGACGAAGGTGCTATCCGCGCCAAGATAAGCGGCAACACGCACCGGCTCATCCGGCCGCTCGGGGTCGATCAGACCGATCCAGGCACAGGCATATCGATCTCCCTCAACTAGCCCTTCACAGATACCGTGCACCCATTCGGATTCGCTGGTCGCACGCGCCAACAAGCGGTCGTGACTGTGCAGAAGGTTCAGTGCGCGAGTGGCGCGTGCCAGTTGCGCCTCGTGCTGCTTGCGCTCCGTGATATCGGTCATCAGACCATGCAGCGCCACGATTTGGCCTGTTCCGTCGCGCTCCCAACTACCGCGATCCTCGATCCAAACGACCGTTTGGCCGTCGCGATGCAGCGCACGATAATTCACGACGAAATCCTTACCGGCCTTCTTCGCGTCACCGATCTCCCCGATGATTCGCTCACGATCCTCATCCAGAATCAGCTTCCCGCGCAACCCCGGATCGGCGGCAAAATCCTCGGCAATAAAGCCCAGCAAGGGCTCCGCGGCCGGGCTGACATAAGTCAGGCGCAGTCCTTGCGACGAAGCCGAATAAAGAATGCCGGGCACCGTATCGACGATACTCTGGATGCGATTTTTTGCAGAAAGCAGCTGCGCCTCGTGTGCTTGCAGATGCACGGCCATCGCATTGAAACTGGCGGCGAGCTTGCCTACCTCGTCGCGACCACCGTAGTGCAGCCGCTCGCGAAAATCACCGCGCCCAATGTGTTCGGCCATGCGTGCCAGACGAGCCAGCGGTCGCGTCAGTCGATACCCGAACATCGCCAAGGTCAACGCCAGGATGGCCAGTACTCCGGTCACGATCATGACGGTCCGCCACGCCAGCCGCCGCGCGGGTGCAAAAATAGCGGTCTCCGGTTGCTCGATCACCAGCCCCCAGCCCAAGCTCGGGAAGCGACCATCCGCCAATACCATGTGCGTTGATAACATAGCCCGGCCATCGGCATCCTGGGTACGCACCACCTCATTTCGACCGACACCCGCTATCTGCTGCATGATGTCGTGCCGCTCAAAGTCGGCACTGTGCGCATCGCTCATCACCCCGCCTTTCGCGGCGATGGCATGCCCCGCCGCATCGAGCAGATAAATCCCCCCATCCGGCGGTGCTGCACGTTCGACGAGACTCGCGATCGTGGACCAGCGATACTGCGCCAGTATCACGCCGATGACCAATCCCTCGTCCTGCTCGCCACGAGCCTCGCCGCCTTCGTCCCGCTCGCCTCCGGGCGGCTCACCCTCGCGCTCACGTATCGGCATTGCGAAAATCAACGTCCGCTCCCCGCCCGGCTGCGCCTCGATCAAGCCGGAGTTGTAGAAACGTCCGCTCAAGGCCACTCTGAACGCGTCGGCAATCATGGGGTTGTTCAGGCTGCGAATCGCCGTGTAGGGATCCGTCGTCAACAGGAATGTCCCCTTGCGATCGAACACCGTCAAGCCATGCCAGGGCCCCGTATATTCGGCACGCTCGCGCAGCTCGTTCTGCAGGAGCTGGGTATTCTGCGCCGTACGATAGGCTGGCGAAGCGACGTAGACCTTGAGAAATTCACTCCCGGCCAAGATACGCATATCGCGCCGCGCATAGCTCAATGCATCATCGATCTTGGCAAGAACGCCATGCGACGTGGTCAGCTGAACCTCGACCACGTCGTGCTCCAGCAGCGTGCTGACCTGACGGTAGGTCAACACGCCGAGAATACCCGCGGTCATCACGGTCGCGATCCCCACCATCAGGCCGAATTTGGCACCCAGTCTCATGACTCATTCCCCAGCTACCGTGCGATGCCGTGTACACAAACCGTCTGGCAAGCGTCATTCGAATGATTGATTGGTCAGACTGAGCCTAATACCCCGCAGGCCAACTTGCCACCGACCGGACGCTCCGGCGGCGACAATATGGACGAACAAACGTTATCAACGTGTGCCCGATACCCGCGTTGCGGTAATTTCCACCTCGACGAGCATTTCCGGGTCAAGAAAGGGCAGCACATGCAGCAGCGTCAGCGCGGGGCGGATCTCGCCAAACACTTCGCCATGCGCCCGACCCGCCTCCTGCCATTGGGCGATATCGGTCACGTAGAGCCGGCTCTGCACCACGTCCTCGAAGCCGAACCCAGCCTCGGCCAATACCTTGCCCAGCTTCTGCAGGATGTACTGTGTCTGCGCGTACAGATCGCCGCCGACGATCTTGCCGTCCGGTCCACTCGCCGCCGTGGCCGACACATACAGTGTTTCGCCGACCTGTACTGCGCGCGAATAACCAATGGATTGTTCCCAACTCGAACCCGACGTATACAGCTTGCGCATATTGCCAATCTCCCATGATGAATTGCCTCGACCCGGCTGCGCCATCGGCGACCGAACTCACCAGTGTAATACCTGCGACCTGCGATTTGCCTTGGTGCACGCATGTCATATACGCACGGATATACTCGGCACACACCTCGACATCTTGCGGAGAACGGGCATGCCGGACCCGACGCTGCTGACCACGCGCCTCTTGCTGCGCGCCTTTAACCATGCGGATGCGCCAGACGTGCAACGTCTGGCGGGCGACCGCGCCATCGCCGACACCACCCTGAACGTACCCCATCCCTATGAAGTGGGCATGGCCGAGGCCTGGATCGCCGGCCACGATGCCGCCCTCAAATCGGGCCATCTACAGAATTTCGCCATCACCCTGCGCGAGGGCGGCACACTGATCGGCGCCATCGGCCTGACCATAGAGCCACGCTTCGAGCGCGCCGAATTAGGTTACTGGATCGGCCGACCGTATTGGGGGCGAGGTTATTGTACCGAGGCCGGCAAGGCCGTGTTGCGCCATGGCTTTATCGAACGGGGTTTAAACCGCATCCACGCCTCTCACTTCGTCCGCAATCCCGCATCCGGCCGGATGTTGGACAAGCTCGGCCTGCAACCGGAGGGCATGCTGCGCCAGCACGCCCGGCGCTGGGAAGACTATGAAGATCTCATCTTATACGGCCTGCTACGTCAGGACTGGTCTGCTGCGCTCGACACAGCACGCTAAACGCCTCGCGCGCTTCAGTATGAGAATTGCCGGCCGATAACCGCTATATATTCATTATGGTCGCCGGACCCATCGTGCCAAGATGCCCGACAACCGTATCGGGCCCAACAGAACAATTCCGGTTCCGGACTGCAGCGCAGGCGAATGGCTTGGACGAGCTGCGGAGAGGGTATGCGTCAGGACAGAACCATACGACTACATGGCCGCCCGACCCTGGCCAGAACTCGCGGGCACCTCGGCCATCGGACCATCTGGCTGGTACTCTGCCTGCTGGGGATGATCGGCACCAGCGCCGTGGCAAGCCCACGCACCGTTCGCGTCGGCGTCTACCAAAATCCACCCAAGATATTTTTCGCTCGCGGCAGGATTTCGGGCATCTTCGGCGATCTGCTCTACGCCATCGCGGATCGCGAGGGCTGGACCATCGAGCCGGTCGTTTGTTCCTGGCGCCAATGCCTGGAAAAATTGCAGGCCGGGCAGATCGATCTGATGCCCGACGTCGCCTTCAATAAGCCACGCGCCCAGCTCATGGATTTCGGCAAGACACCCACGCTCTACAGTTGGTCCGAGCTGTACCGAAATCCAAACGTCCGCCTGATGTCCATCCGCGATCTGAGCGACAAGCGCGTTGCCGTCCTCTCCGGCTCCATTCAAGAGACCTACCTAAGCGAAATGGCCCGCAATTACGGCATCCGCGGCGTGGTTTTCATGCCCACCGAGAACCTTAACGCTGCCTTCGAATTGGCCGCCAGCGGCAAGGCCGATGCCGTGGCTACGAATTATTTTTTCGGCGACGCCGAAGCGCGGCAATATCACCTGGATAGCACGCCGATCATTTTCCAGCCTTCTCAACTGTTCTTCGCTGCACCCAAGGGACGGGGCCAGGCGCTGCTCAATGCCATCGACTTTTATCTCGAACAATGGGAAACCACCCCCCAATCGCCTTACTACCGCATCCTCGATCACTGGAAAACCACCGCGCGCGAGACCCATATTCCAGTGCTGTTCTGGTGGGGGCTGGGCGCGCTCGGTGGCTTACTGTCACTTGCGTTGCTGGCGATGTGGGTGCAACGCCGACAGGTACTTGCGCAAGACCGTCATCTGAGGATCACCGAGGACAAACTCGCCCTCATTCTCGACAGCGTCGACGCCTGCATTTACATCAAAGACACCGAGCTACGCTACCAATACGTCAACCATCGACAGGCGGAGCTGGTCGGCCTGCCTGCAAAAAAAATCCTCGGGCAAACCGACGATGTGTTGTACACCCCGGAGGTCGCGATTCGAATGCGCGTCGACGACCGCCGCGTACTCGAACACGGCGAGCGCCTGACCGTCGAAGAGGAAAACCGCTCCGCGAACGGCGTTCTACGACGCACCTATCTGACCGTCAAACAACCCCTGCGAGACGACGACGGTGAGATTTATGCGTTATGCGGCATTGCCACCGACTTCACGGAGCACAAGCGCAATCAGCAGAAAATCCACCAGCTGGCCTTCTACGATCCATTGACCGGCCTGCCCAACCGAAGCCTGCTGCTGGACCGAGCCAAACACGCACTCGACAACTACGTGCGCAGCCAGTCGGTTGGCGCCCTGCTGTTCATCGATCTGGACAACTTCAAAATACTCAACGACACCCTTGGCCATGGGCAGGGCGATATTTTGCTGGGGCAGGCCGCCACCCGCCTCGGCGCCCAAGTGCGTCACAACGACACGCTCGCCCGACTCGGCGGCGATGAATTTGTACTGCTGATGGAAAACTTGGGCGAAACACTCGACACGGCGATTTCCGACGTGGAAAACATCGCGCGTAAACTGCTGCAGGCCTTCACCGAACCGTTCCAGCTCGACAACGGCATCTACAACATCACGGCCAGTATCGGCGTGGCGCTGTTTTCCGAAGCCGATCATCGCGTCGAGGAGCTGCTCAAGCGCGCCGACATGGCCATGTACGAAGCCAAGGCCAGCGGACGCGATCAAGTCAAGTTCTTCAACCCCATGATGCAAGCCTCGCTGTCGGCGCGTGCGGCCGTGGAAACCGAACTGCATGAGGCCCTCAAGCACGAACAGTTCATCCTGCTCTACCAGCCCCAGGTCGGTTGCGAAGGGCGCTTGCTCGGCGCAGAGGCACTGGTCCGCTGGCAACACCCGAGGGATGGCCTGGTCTCTCCCGCCGTGTTCATCCCCGTGGCCGAATCCACTGGCCAGATCCTGATGCTCGGCCGCTGGATACTGCATACCGCCTGCCTACAGCTCGTGGCCTGGCAAGGTAAGCCCGAATACGCCGGGTTGGTTCTTTCGGTCAACGTCAGCGCGCGTCAGTTTCACCACCCGGACTTCGTCTCCGAAGTCCTGCGGACTCTCGACGAAACCGGCGCAGATCCGACACATCTGGGGCTAGAGCTAACCGAGACCCTGCTGGCCGACGACATCGACAACCTGATCGCGAAGATGAAGGCACTCAAGGCACGCGGCGTACGCTTCTCGCTGGACGATTTCGGCACCGGCTACTCCTCGCTGAGTTACCTCAAGCGCCTGCCGCTGGATCAGCTCAAGATCGACCAATCGTTCGTCCGCGATCTGCTCGTCGACCCCAACGACACGGCCATCGTCCGCACCATCCTCGCGCTCGGCGAAAGCCTGGATCTCGAAGTCATGGCCGAAGGCGTGGAAACGATTGAGCAGCGCGATGCCCTGCTCAACCTCGGCTGTCGCCGGCAGCAGGGCTATTTCTTCGGTTATCCTGGCCCGCCCGAGGCCCTGCTGGATGGACGCGCAAACGCACGCTGACCCCGGCGTAACCCACCTCGGGGAACCCCACCCGCAGCGCACGGTCTGATTTCCACAATGCCACTCAGGTCAACCGGTGGCGACGCCACGGTTGCAAACAGGGGCACTGGGGCGCCTCATCCGACACCCGACGGGGGAATTGACCTTGGATCCAAGACGACTGGGCAAGACTGGACCACAGACCGCCACACTCGGACTCGGCTGCATGAGCATGTCAGGCATGTATGGCCCGACCGACCGCGCGGCCGCCATTCGGACCATCCACGCCGCACTGGAAGCCGGCATCACCCTGCTCGATACCGGCGACTTCTACGGCATGGGGCACAACGAACTGCTCATTGCCGAGGCGCTCAAGGGTCAACCGCGTGAAGCCGCCCTGCTCAGCGTGAAATTCGGCGCCCTGCGCGACCCCGCCGGTGGCTGGTCGGGCTTCGACGCCCGCCCCGCCGCACTGAAGAATTTCATCGCCTACTCGCTGCAGCGACTCGGTGTCGATCACATCGACATCTATCGCCCCGCGCGCCTCGACCCGCAGGTGCCCATCGAAGACACCATTGGCGCCATCGCCGACCTGGTGCAGGCCGGTTACGTACGCCACATCGGCCTCTCCGAGGTCGGCCCGGAAACCCTGCGACGCGCCGCCACCGTACACCCCATCTGCGACCTGCAGATCGAATATTCTCTGATCTCGCGCGGCATCGAACACGGCATCCTGCGAACCTGCCGCGAACTCGGCATCGGCATCACCGCCTATGGCGTGCTCTCGCGCGGCTTGCTCGGCGGACACTGGCGGCCCGGTGCCGCGACGACGGGCGACGGCCGCGCGCGATTCCCGCGATTCCAGTCCGGCAACGTGGAACGCAACCTCGCAGTCGTCGAAACGCTTGAGCGCATCGCTGCCATCAAGGGCGCCACCGTCGCCCAACTCGCTATTGCCTGGGTCGCAGCGCAGGGCGTCGACATCGTGCCCCTGATCGGTGCACGCCGCCCCGAACAGCTTGCCGAGGCACTCGGCGCGCTCGACCTGACCCTCGATGCGGCCGACCTCATAACCCTCGAACGCGCTACCCCGGAAGATGCCGTCGCCGGCAGCCGCTATCCGGCGCCCCAAATGAACTCGCTGGACAGCGAGCGAGGTGCCGGCGCCCCACCGGCATAAACGCACGCGTGTGCCCCGGAACCACTACTCCGGCATTCCACCCACGGCCAGACAATATCAACCTGCAGACCCAGTCATTGAAAATAACTATTTAGAACTTAGGAATAATTTATTTTATTAATTGCTCATGACGGCCTATACAGGTAGGTAACTGGCGAAAGCCACGTATCAGCCCCTATGGAGGAATCGTCATGTCAGCCAACCAATGCCCGTTTCATCAAACCGCCGGCGGTGGAACCGCCAACCACGACTGGTGGCCCAATCAGCTGCGCCTGGACATCCTGCGCCAGCACGCTCCCCAGTCCAATCCGATGCGCGGCATCGACTACGCCGCGGCGTTCAGGCAACTCGACCTCGAAGCTGTGAAGCGCGACCTACACGCGCTGATGACGGATTCGCAAGACTGGTGGCCGGCCGACTTCGGCCATTACGGCCCGTTCTTCATGCGCATGGCGTGGCACAGCGCGGGCACCTACCGCACCGGCGACGGTCGCGGCGGCGCCGGGACCGCCAATCAACGTTTTGCGCCAGTCAACAGCTGGCCGGACAACGTCAACCTGGACAAGGCGCGGCGCCTGCTCTGGCCGATCAAGCAGAAGTACGGGCGCAGTCTCTCCTGGGCCGATCTCATCATCCTCACCGGCAACGTCGCGCTGGAATCGATGGGCTTCAAGACCTTCGGGTTCGCGGGTGGTCGTGTGGACATCTGGGAGCCTGAAAAGGACACCTACTGGGGTTCGGAAAAGACCTGGTTGGACGATCAGCGCTACGCCGGCGAACACGAAGCCCTGGAACACCCCCTCGCCGCCGTGCAGATGGGCTTGATCTACGTGAATCCAGAAGGCCCCAACGGCCACCCGGACCCGATCGCCTCGGCCCATGACATTCGCGAGACCTTCGCGCGGATGGCGATGAACGACGAGGAAACCGTGGCGCTTATTGCCGGCGGTCACACCTTCGGCAAGACCCACGGCGCGGGTGACGCGGCGCTGATCGGCCCCGAACCCGAGGCCGCGCCCATCGAGGCGCAGGGCCTCGGCTGGCACAGCCGCTACGGCAGCGGCAAGGCTGGCGACACGATCACCAGCGGCCTGGAGGTCACCTGGACGCAATCGCCCACACAGTGGAGCCACTACTTCTTCGAAAACCTGTTCGGCTACGAATGGGAACTGACGAAGAGCCCGGCGGGTGCGCACCAGTGGATACCCAAGGATGGCGCAGGCACGGGCGAGATCCCGGACGCGCACGACCCGGCGCAGCGCCACGTGCCGACCATGCTCACCACCGACCTCGCGCTGCGCTTCGACCCGGCCTACGAGAAGATCTCGCGGCACTTCATGGACAACCCGGATGCGTTCGCCGACGCCTTCGCGCGCGCCTGGTTCAAGCTCACTCATCGCGACATGGGACCGCGCACACGCTACCTCGGCCCGGAAGTGCCCTCCGAGACACTGATCTGGCAGGACCCGATCCCGACAGTGGACCACGCGCTGATCGACGCGCACGACATCGCTGACCTCAAGGCGCAGATCCTCGGTGCGAATCTTTCGGTCTCCGAGCTGGTGTCCACTGCCTGGGCCTCGGCCTCCACCTTCCGCGGCTCAGACATGCGTGGCGGCGCGAACGGTGCCCGCATCCGCCTGGCACCGCAGAAGGACTGGGCGGTGAACGAGCCGACGCGACTGGCGAAGGTGCTGGCCGTGCTGGAAGGCATCCGCGACGCATTCGACCGCACAGAAACAGGCGGCAAGCGGGTTTCGATAGCCGATCTCATCGTGCTTGCGGGCAATGCCGGCATCGAGGAGGCCGCACGGCGCGCCGGCCACCCGGTCGACGTGCCGTTCACGCCGGGCCGCATGGATGCGACGCCGGCACAAACCGACGTGGACGCCTTCGCCGTGCTGGAGCCCATCGCCGACGGCTTCCGCAACTACCAGAAGGCGCGCTACACAGTGCCGGCCGAGGCGCTGCTGGTGGACCGGGCACAGCTGCTCACGCTGACCCCGCCCGAGATGACCTTACTCGTTGGTGGACTGCGCGTGCTTGGTGCCAACTTCGAGCAGACCCACCATGGCGTGTTCACCAGCCGACCGGAGATCCTGAGCAATGATTTCTTCGTGAATCTGTTGGACATGGGCACGGCATGGACGCCGACGTCCGAGGCGGAGGAACTGTTCGAGGGCCGCGACCGGCGCACCGGCGAACACCGGTGGACCGCGACGCGGGTCGACCTCGTCTTTGGCTCGAACGCAGAGCTGCGCGCCCTCGCCGAGTACTACGGCAGCGCGGACGCCCAGGCGCGATTCGTCGAGGACTTCGTCGCCGCGTGGACCAAGGTGATGATGCTCGACCGCTTCGACATGGCCTGATCGCGTCAATGGTTGCCCGCACGCCGGGCGGCGTCCCGACCTCGGACGTCGCCCCTTTATTCGTCACCACGTGGGAAACCAGCGTATCGTCGGCAGTTCGTCGGCAGTCGAATATCCAACGTCGATCCAGTGAAAAACCCGGGTCGATTCCATCCGCATGACCCAACCGAACACGTGAGGCACAACGACATGAGCGAACAACCCAAGATAGCCCGCAAGGGACCGTACGCCGTCGCCGTGGAGGCGAACAAATCCTACTTCTGGTGCGCCTGCGGATACAGCCGCAAACAGCCCTTCTGCGACGGCGCGCACACCCCCACCGGATTCACCCCGCTCCAGTTCACCGCTGAACGCACGGAAACCGTCCACCTCTGCGGCTGCAAGCGTACCGGCAACCCGCCCTTCTGCGACGGGACGCACGAGACGCTGTAACTTCCCCGCGGAAAACCGCTCCAGGCTGTTGGCCGACGCGGCCCGCTCGGCTACGCTAGACGACTCGGTTCATTTCACTGGACGGGGACAATCAGGTGGACACCCAATCGGGCATACGTAACCCGGGCGTCATGGCCGCGCTGGCCGCGGCCCTGCTGTTCGGCGCCGGAACGCCGCTGGCCAAGGCACTGCTGAACGACGTCGGACCGTGGCTACTCGCCGGTCTGCTCTACCTCGGCTCGGGCATTGGACTGATGGCGTACCGCATCGCCACGCGAGCCCCGCGCGTGTCCATTTCCCGCACCGAAACCCTCTGGTTCGCCGGCGCCGTGGCGGCCGGCGGCATCGTCGGGCCGGTCCTGCTGATGTTCGGTCTGACCCGCATGCCGGCCACCGGGGCGTCGTTACTGCTCAATGCCGAGAGCGTGTTCACCGCGCTGCTGGCCTGGTTCGCCTTCAAGGAAAATTTCGACCGGCGCATCGCGCTGGGCATGGCCGCCATCGTACTGGGCGCGGTGGTGATCAGCTGGCCGGGCGAAGCCCGCTTCGCCGGATGGTGGCCCTCGCTGGCGATCCTGGGCGCCTGCTTCGCCTGGGGCATCGACAACAACCTGACACGCAAGGTCTCGCTCAGCGACGCCACCTGGATCGCCGGCATCAAGGGGCTCGTCGCGGGCATCGTCAACCTGGGATTGGCATTGGCGCTGGGCGCCACCTTGCCGAGTCCGTCCGCGATCACCGGAGCGATGCTCCTCGGCCTGATGGCCTACGGCGTCAGCCTAACGCTGTTCGTCGCCGGGCTGCGCCATCTCGGCACGGCCCGCACCGGCGCGTATTTTTCGGCGGCACCGTTTTTCGGCGCCGCCCTCGCGGTACTGATGGGCGAGCCCTTCACCCTGAAGCTGCTGGTCGCAGGCATGTTGATGGCCTTGGGTACCTGGCTGCACCTGACCGAGCATCACGCACACCGGCATACACACGAGGCGCTGCTGCACGAGCACATGCACATCCACGACGAACACCACCAACACACACACCCGTTTCCAGTCGCCCCCGGCACCCGCCACAGCCATGCCCACCGACACGAACCGCAGACGCACACCCATGCGCACTTTCCCGACGCACATCACCGTCATGGCCACTGACTGCAGCGCCATAGGCGAAGTGACTGCGCATGCCCTCGCGCACCAGACAACTTGAACCATGAATGCCAGCTCGCGCCCACCGACCCGACGCATACCGATTCAGAACCCCGAGTGGGACGTGATCGCCACCGACGTCAAAAGGGTGATGCGCCTGACTACGGAACTGAACCGACTCGGCTTCGAGGGCGATGTGACAATCGGAGCGCTGGCCAGCGAATTGACCGGCCACTCGGTCGATGAGACCTTCACGCTGAACCCGCCGCTCTACACGGAGGGCGGGCGCAACATCCGCACGGGCGCAAGGCCATCATCAACCAGGGCTGCTCCGTCTACGACATGAGGGGGCTGGAGATCGCCGATTGGGTGATGATCGGACCGAACGTGAACCGGATCACCGCGAGCCACCCGCTCAACCCGACCAAGCAGCGAATTAATGGAATCGATTTCCGGCGACAGGCCGAGGGTGCCGATGTGCGGTCAGTAGCGCCGGGTGTTGCGCCCGCTCCAGTAGATGTTTTCGTCGTCGAGCGGAATGCGGCGAACCTTCTCCGGCAGCGGGTCATTCAGCATCGCGGTATATTCCGTGCCTGTGAGCGCACCGAATTCTGGAATCCTGCAGCAGGTGCCCATGGGATTTTCACCGCGCGGCTTCATGCTCTCGTTATACACCGCTACCACATCGCCCAGCTCCGCCCCGCGAATCATGATCGGCCCGTTTTGCGGGTTTAGAAAAGGACACGCAGCACCTTAGACGGCAGATCCTACTCGGT
This sequence comes from Acidihalobacter yilgarnensis, assembly GCF_001753245.1. Lineage (NCBI taxonomy): Bacteria > Pseudomonadati > Pseudomonadota > Gammaproteobacteria > Chromatiales > Ectothiorhodospiraceae > Acidihalobacter > Acidihalobacter yilgarnensis. The sequence continues at coordinate 3,190,270 of NZ_CP017415.1, forward strand.
GTGGATATGGCCATCGAAGGCGTCATGCGTCTCCACCACCACGACATCATTTTCGTAGCTAGATATATCCCATCCGTCTTCCAAATCAAAACTCGTGATATCTAATTCGGCTGGATGAAGATTACAGCCCACCACCGCTATCAACTTGTATTTGCAATTGATATAACAGCGGATACGGGCGCTCGAATGTCACTTCTATGTGTAAATAACCGCATCACAATCGACTCTCTGCACATCGATGGCTCATTGAGTCTCGCCTAGGTTCCGGAATAGGGTGCAATGAGCGCAGATACGATCCGAGTGGTTGCCCACCACAAACAGAAACACCCGAAAACATCCAGATTCAGAAACATCAGATTAAATTTCATGTGGATACAAATTCATGCGTGAGAGCAATGAATTAAAATCAACAACCAAAACAATCAGCTATTTTGCAAAACCTTTAACTCACGTTTATCAATCAAGTTGCATCGTAATACATTGCATATTCAACATCGAATGCCCTGGACGAAATCCCATCAGGATGGACCTCCACATGCAGATCAGCGACGTAGAATCACTTCGCCATTGAAGAACAATTTTTCCGTGATCCGAGACGATACTTACCGAAGGCGCTGCGGCGGGCGCCCCAACGGATGTTTCGTAATTCGGCCACTCTGGCAGGAGTCTTATTGAATTTCAGCCAGAGCGACAATCAATCAAGCCATTGGAGTGGCCCGTGCCACCCCTCCCAGCACCGCTGCGGTTTCGATCAATAACAATCTAACCCGGCACGCGGGGCCACGCGCTAACGCATGGATCTACGCTTTACAAAAGCCCGGAATCAGTCGATGCTTGGCGAATGGGGATCGCCACTCGTGGATACCCTTGCATATACATGTACCAACTGACACACGACAGGTATCGAAGCGTTCCGAAAGAAGCGACGCCTGCTGCCCACCGCCCTTGAGACGCCGTTACACTTCAAGAGGCATGAGCGCCAACCTAAATTGTGCACACAACGACCGGGCGGCATTGCTCGACAAACAAGCCGGATCCATCAATCGGCACTGCGAGCACGACGGCCCTCTGAATTCGATTGACAACGACAGGACAAATCATATGAGCAAGGGCATGGATTCAAAACGAAGCGAAAAAAAGAAACCTGAAAAAACGCTCAAAGAGAAAAAGGCTCAAAAACTGGAAAAGAAAAAAATAAAACAACGAGATTGATGCTTGTTTTCCCACATCGTTCCATGCGCACACCGGAACGCATGACGGCCACTCGTACACATGGGGCCGATACCGCCGTGTTCATGCCCGCGCGTCAGCGCAGGCATGAACACGGCGGAATTTCGCATATAGCCGCCACACCAGAAAATATCTGAAACCTCATCGATTCATTTTACAGCAGATTCATTTTCCTGCCTTGGCTAAAGCGGCATGACCAAAATCGGCGAAATCAAAGAAATATGGCGCTACCCAGTCAAGGGCATGGCCGGCGAACCACTGATATCCGGCAGGCTCGGCGAGCAGGGACTGGATGGCGACCGCATTTGGGCATTACGCGACCTTGCCCGCAAAGAAATTCAAAGCTGAAAATTTCGGCCAGAGCTGCTTCGTTGCACCGCTCGAAGCAGGAATATGGAGCCCGATAGCGCGGATGAGCAGGTCGACATCACCTTTCCCGACGGGTCCGTTTCCGGCAGTGATCACGCGGATATCCATGCCCGCCTATCCGCACTGGTCGGTCATGCCTCCACGCTGGAACCGCTCCGCCCAATTTCGGATCTCGATTTTTACCGTCGTCACAAATTGGACGATCACACTTGGCTCGATGAACTAAAGGCCACCTTCGACCGCGAACCCGATGAACCGCTACCCGATTTCAGCCAGCTGCCACAATCGATGGTCGACTACGTCTCGGTTCCTGGAACATTTTTTTAGTGGCGCCTTTTCATCTGATCACGACCGCAACACTCGCCCACTTGAAACAACAGCATCCCCAGTCGGATTGGGATGTGCGGCGTTTTCGTCCCAATATCGTCATCGACACGCTCCCCGATGCGACGGGATTGCTCGAACAGGCATGGCTAGGCAAGCGCCTGAACCTCGGGCAAGCCACGATCGATTGCAGCGCGACCACACCGAGATGCGGTGCGGTCACCCGGCCTCAACCGGGTGTCGTCGCCGATCCTTCGATTCTCCGCACCATCGTCAAGGCTGCGGATCAAAACCTGGGTATTTATGGCGCGACCGTCGAAGGCGGTGATTTTCAGATTGGCGATTGCGTGTACCTCGTATAATCCTGCGTCGATTTCTGCGCCGATGTTCCCTGGCAATCCAGCGCCGCGAAGTTTTGCTTCACAGTCTGTGAAGCATGGCTTCACTCCGGATGCGATTGATATTACTAATAATTCCGCTCGCGCGGGCCGTTTACGAGTGAAGCCACACTGCGCGCCGGAACGATCAACTCAATTAAAATCAATCAGTTACAAAAATTTCTCGACTGGCTCGTCTCTTGCTATGTCTGTGTCTGCTACCTGCAGCCATACCAAAACACAGCATCAGCAAAGGAGTCACGACCATGTCACTCAAACAGCAGCTCGAAGCCGATTTCGAAAGCCGCAAACAGTGGGCACTCCGCCGCCAGATGGGCATCCCCAACAACCGCAGACTCTGGGTCTGCGCCTGCATGGACGAACGCCTGCCGGTGGACGAAGCGCTGGGTATTCGCGGCGACCGCGGCGATGCGCACGTCTTCCGCAACGCGGGCGGACTGATCACCGACGACGCCATCCGTTCGGCCATGCTCACCTGCAACTTCTTCGGCACACAGGAGATTGTGATCATCAATCACACCGAGTGCGGCATGATGTCGGCGCACACGGAAACACTCGTCAACGCGCTCAAGGAAAAGGGCATCGATGTTGACAACGTGCAGCTCGACCCGGACCTTCCAGAAATGACCCTCAAGGCCGGTGCCTTCGGCAAGTGGATCAAGATGTACAGCGATGTGGACGAAGTCTGCGCCAAGCAGATCGAATACGTCCGTAAACACTCGCTGATTCCCGATCACGTGACGGTGAGCGGCTGGATCTGGGAAGTCGAAACCGGACATCTACGCCCGCCGCACGTCCGTGTGGGTGAGAAGGTGAATACCGACAAGGCAATGGGCGCCAAATAGCCTACCGGCTGCAGGTAGCGTACGCCCGTTCACCCGAAGGAGATCGCCATGCCGATTTACGACTTTGCCTGCCACGATTGCGGCCACCGCTTCGAGGCGTCCTGCGCCTACCAGGCAGACAATCCCCCCTGCCCGGCCTGCCACGCGAAGACCGCGCGCCTGCCCGGCGCACCCGCTCTGCACGGGGCGTTCACGCGAGGGCGGGAAGCGGCCATGCGCAGCCTGAGCACCGGCACCGCAAGCTGCCCCGCCTGTGCGGCTGGACGACCGCACAGCCATGCGAAGTAAGGCTTCAGCAGTCATCTGCTGCGCGGCCTAGACTTGTCGCCTGACTGAACGCCGTCGAGGTCGAACATGTCCGCATCGCATCCATCACCCCTCAATCCTGTGGCCTTTCTGCAGGCCTTCATCGTCCAGAGCATCAAGGTCGCGGGACAACTCGGCAGCCTGGAGGCCCGCGATCGGTTGCGCTACATCGAGCACTTGGGGCTGGCCGCCGCGAGCTGCCTGGAATCGGCCGGGCGCGAACAGCAGTCGCTCGACGCCGACGCCCCGCTCGACCAAGACCGCTACGCCAGTCTGATCGTGGAGATCAAGAATCAGATCGGCGGCAAATTTTCGCGCACCTCCAGCGCGCCCGGCTACGTCAGCGTAGTCAATCACGTCTGTCCCTTTGGCGATGCCGTGATGCAGGCCCCCGAGCTTTGCCGCATGACCTCCAGCGTCTTCGGCGCCATCGGCGCGCGCAATTTCGGCTATGCCAAGGTTCATCTGCACAAGCGCATCGCCACCGGCGACGGCTGCTGTGAGGCACGAATTTTCGTCGAACCCGCATTGGCACAGGGACAGCCGGGAGACGAATACCAGTCCCGCGACGGCACCGTCAGTTCGTCGCTGGTGGGCGGAGAAGACCCCGAACTGCAGCGCAAGCTCAGCGACACCTGGTGTGCCAACCGCAAGACCACGAAGCACACCGCCCCCGCGATTCATATGGTTGCCGAGTCCCCCGCCATGCGTGCCGCGCTACGCGTGGCCAGGGTCGTTGCCCCGACCGACGCCAGCGTATTGATTACCGGGGAAACCGGCGTCGGCAAAGAGATCATCGCGCGCACGATCCACGCGCTCGGCAAGCGCCACGACAAACCCTTCGTCACCATCAACTGCGGCGCCATTCCCGAGGGACTGGTCGAGACCGAGCTGTTCGGTCACGAACGCGGCGCCTTCACTGGCGCCTACGACGTGCATCACGGCTATTTCGAGCGTGCCGACGGCGGCACGTTATTCCTCGACGAAATCAATTCACTGCCGCTCGCGGTACAGGTCAAGCTGCTGCGCGTGCTCCAGGAAGGCACCTTCGAACGCGTCGGCGGCAGCCAAACCCTGGCGGCGGACGTGCGCATCCTTGCGGCCACCAATCAGGACATGACCGGCCTGCTGCGTGAAGGCGGTTTTCGCCACGACCTCTATTACCGTCTCAACGTCGTACCGATCGACATCCCGCCGCTGCGCCGCCGCATCGACGACCTCTCCGCGCTGGCCAATCACATCCTCAGGCGCTTATCGGAAAAATACGGCGTTGCAGAAAAAATACTCGGCTCAGAGGCCTGGCATCAACTCGTCAGCCACGACTGGCCGGGCAACATCCGCGAGCTGGAAAATCTACTCGAACGCGCCTTCCTGTTCACCGAGGGGCCGTTGATCGAACATGTCCTCGAATTGCCCGGCGGCACATCGGCCGGCGCACCAGCCGATGGCGTCAACCTACGAGCACTCAAACACCAGGCCGCCAGCGCCGCCGAGCGCCGCGCGATTCAGGACAGCCTGCAACGCTATCGTGGCCAGATCCGCGCCGTCGCCCGCGAACTGGGCGTCACCACGCGTGCCGTACACCAGAAACTCAAATCACACGGCATCAAACCCGCCGAATACCGACACCCCGTTGCACGCTAACAGGCTGTTGAAAAACTCCCCAGATTGTCGAAGATGGGGTCTCGGATAAATAAGGACGATAGCGAAGATGCGAGGAGCTGATATTCAGCAGGACGGGCTGTTCAGCACGGTGAGTCCGGAGCAACGAGTGCCGAAGGATCACCCACTTCGGCCGATCCGGCAGATGGCCGATGAGGCGCTTGCGGCATTGGATGGCGACTTCGATGCGCTTTACGCAGGACTGGGGCGCGACTCGATCCCACCGGAGAAGCTGCTGCGGGCCCAGCTGCTGATGGTGCTGTACTCGATTCGAAGCGAACGCCAGCTGATGGAGCAGCTCGACTACAACCTGCTATTTCGCTGGTTCGTGGGCTTTTCGATGGATGACAAGGTCTGGCACCACTCGACGTTCACCAAGAACCGCGATCGGTTGCTTGAGGGCGAAGTGGCGCACCGCTTTTTTGCCCAGGTGCTCAAGCAGGCCCGGGGTGCGGATCTGCTGTCCAGGGAGCATTTCAGCGTCGACGGCACCCTGATCGAGGCCCTGGCTTCGCTCAAGAGCTATCGGCCGAAGGATGAAGACGAACCGCCGACGCAGGGCGGCGGCCGCAACCCCTCGGTGGACTTCCGCGGTGAGCGCCGCACGCGCGACACCCATGCCTCGAAGACCGACCCGCAGGCCTTTCTCTTTCGCAAGAGCCAAGGCACGACCGCCAAGCTCAGCTACATGGGCCATCTGCTGATGGAGAACCGCCACGGCCTGGTGGTCGATGCGCGGGTCAGTCAGGCGACGGGCCGGGCCGAACGGGAGGTGGGTGCCGAGATGGTCGAAGCGCTCACAGGCACGCATCGGGTGACCGTGGGCGCGGACAAGAACTACGACACACGGGGCTTCGTGCGGCGGCTTCGCGAGGCGAACGCCACGCCACACGTTGCGCAGAACGACACCCGGCGTACGTCGGCGATCGATGGACGTACCACGGCACATCCTGGCTACCGCAGCAGCCAGACGATCCGCAAGCGGATCGAGGAATGCTTTGGGTGGGCGAAGACGATCGGTGGGCTGCGCAAGAGCCGGTTTGTAGGTCCCGAGAAGCTCGACTTTCAGTTCGTGCTGACGATGGCCGCCTACAACCTGGTTCGGATGCGCAATCTGGGGGTGGCGGCATGTTGAGGGCTGTCATTCGAGGGATTACTGCGTCCGAAACACCGATTTCCAGAACCATTGACCCAACAATTGGCGTAATTCATCCGTATCGGCATTTGCAGACGATCTTTCGCGCCCAAAATGCCGAGAAATCGCGGCCAATTTCAACAGCCTGCTAATCGGGGAAAAGCGCGAGCGGTGAGGTGGAAGATAGAAGATGATCATGCAGGCGCTCGATCTACAGTCGAGCCCATTCGATGACATGGCTGACGGCGCGGCCTATGGCCACATCATGCGCATATCTGTTTCTGGACAAAAGACGTTACGGCTTTCAGCCAGAATCGGGCAGTCAAGAGCAATATCCGCGCGATTGCTTGTGTCCGGCAAACCCAGTGTTTCAGCCTGTCTGAATTGGGCACCGAGCATTGATTGAATGCTCGGTGCCCAGGGTACTCATCTAAGAATTTAGAATTTCGCAGTAATCGACAAGTATGCGCTTCTCGGTGCGCCCGGGTTGGCGATGATATACCCAGACGAAGTGGTGCCGAAATAGCCGCCGCTTGAAATGTACTCCGTGGAATTGTATTTCTTGTCCAGGATATTCAAGACCCTCAGGGAAATGGTCGCATACTTGAGTCCGGGAATTATCTGATTGAAAACCCGGGTGTCATCTGAAATTGACAGATTGACAAGATTGTAAGCGGGCGTTTTCTGATTCGTAGGCGCCCCATTGTTGTTGTCCCATAAATAGCTATGGCCTACGTACTGATCCCACAGCGTGGTGGTGATAGCTGAGGTCGAAAGATACCACTTGTAATTTGCGCCAGCATTGAAAGTAGTCGAGGGTGAGTTAGAAACTGGGTACCCATTGTAGTAGGTGTTATTCGTTGTCGATAAATACGAATCCCAGTTGCTCTTGAGCCAGCCAAAATTGGCAAAACCAGACCAATGCGTATCGAGTGTTCCGGCAAACTGGGCATCCACACCCTGCATGGTCGCCGCACCATATCCAAAAGTGGTGACGGGGCTGCCGGCGATGTTACGCGGAATCGTCTGATGATCCATCTTGGTGTGGAAGTACTCGATCGATGCTGTCATCTTCTTGAACCCGAGAACATGACGCCCCAGGAAGCGCCACCCCAGATCATATGTGGCGGCCCTAACAGGCTGCAGAGTACTGATGTTTATAGGGTAATTATCATAATTACCGGCGGTGGGGTTCTGGTAAGCGATGCCGTAATTGGCGAACACCGACATCGACTTTTCGAGTTTCCAATTAATGCCGACAGAAGGTTCGGTTTTGAGAAAGTTGCTGGAAACATTAGGGTTGGTATCGTAGCTGTAGTTGGGATCAGTGGGCACCCCGGCTGGATACAAATGGAGCGTCTCTGAGCGACTATTGTTCACCCAGTCCGTCTGAAAGCCGTTTATGCTAATGCCGGGTACGATGGTGAGCGCAGGCGTGAGTTTAATGGTGTCCTGTAAAAACGCGGCCGAATAGGTGCTATACGTCGTGTTGAAGTAAACAGCGCTGGGATTGTAATTGTTATAACCCAGCGTCGGTGCATAACCCAGGTAATTGCTTCTGGCCTTGGACATGATCAACCAGCCACCGAAACTGACCAGGTTTGCATCGCCGATCGCTTGATCGAAGACAAGCTTGTCACCAAGATTGTAAGAATGCTCGTGATAGTTTTCGACATTCGTCGTCGACCCGGCGTCATAACCCGAGTTCACTCGATAATGGTAAATATTCCCATTTCTGAACCAGAGACTGTTCGATAACTTGAGGCTGGATGATAGATCCAGATGCAGATGCGACCACGCCATGTAGTCCTTCACGTAGTTGTGCTTGAACCATACTGACTTCGGCAGCGCCGAATAGAATCCAGATGTCTGTTGGCTGTACAAAGGCCCAGTCCCATTCAGCCCATTGACATGAATCTCGCTATTGGGCACGACAGGGATCATGTTTGGGCGGAACTCGTCATTGTTGATCGCATACGCGCCCGCGCTGAATGATCCACCTGCAAACGACTTCTTGGTCTTCACATAAAACTGATAGGTATTGGATGGCCAGGTATCCGATGTATTTCTGATGGAATGACTCCCCGCGTGGGCCAGCCCGATGACCGTCGACCATCCATCAATTTCTCCCGTGTCATGCACCGCAGAAATCACATTGGTGCCAAAACTTCCGCCCGATAGACTGATGCTGGTATTAGCACTCGAAGTTGGCTGAATGGGGATGAAATTGATGGTGCCGCCAAGACTGTCATACCACCGATTGTCGGGATTTCCGGGGCCTTGTATCACGTTGGTGCCGGACATTAATCCGCCGACGGGTACTTCAGGAGAGTGCCAGCCCGTGCCTTGACTCAAACTGTTCAATGGGATGCCATCGAGTTCTGCGGTAATGCCATTCGTTTCCAGATCGCCGGGTATGCTGTTGTACCCAACTTTTACCCCACGCATCGAAATGGTGGCGCGAGAAGAAACGCTACTTGCGTTATAACTGCTGATCAAAACGTTGGGGAGAATACTGAGTGCCTGCATGCCACCAGCATCCGGGCCAAACAATAAAATATTGTTCTTGGATACCGTTTTTATCGTCTGTGTTGATGTCAGTTTTTTTTGATCACTGAGAACCGTGCTGTCTGAATGACCTGCTTGATGGCTTTTCTTGACATTAGCGTCAACGGTTCCAAGACTCATGACGTCGGCTGCATGCACAACCATTGGGCAACCCAATACAGATACAATCGCAGCAGCGACTGCACTTCGCTTAAACAGATACACGGTATTCTCCTGGAGTTTTTGTGATTTATTGCATGAAGACAAGGCCGCACGAGAATTTGAAGCAATCTTCATGTGTGCATCTTGAAATATCAGAGGATGCTCAATTATGTTGAACTGGAAACCGTGAATGATTGGTAACAGCAGAATGAACTAATTATTTTTTGAACATTAACATCTGGTAATTATAAGCATTGGTTATCGACTGGCGTACGAGCGCGCTCAAAAACTCAGATCAGGAGATATAAAAATAAGTTATCGTTTTCTGCGGATCACCAATTCAATCACCTTGGTCTCCAGATCGTGCCACGCGAGCGGGCACTAATCCGCGATACTGAATCCCGAGACAAGATTCGATCCTAGATTCATCGAGTGACATTCCGATCCTGAATATTGAGGTGGGTATTTGGGGGCATAATGAAACGTTTTATCGAGGACAATAAGCGACAGTAAACCACGTCGCTCTCAAAAGACTCGACGATTTCGTTGCCAAACAACACGGTTCGCGTCGTTGATGTATTTGACTTGGATGCATTGGGTTTCAAGGTTAATCCCAAGGCCACAGACCACCCTGGCCACCCTGGCCATCCTCCGGGGACGATGATCAAGCAATTCATCTACGGCCATCTCAACCGGGTACAGTCAACGCCCTCGTATCGCCATACTCCCACACACCAGAAACTCAAATCGCACGGCGTCAAGCCCGCCGAACACCGAAACCCCAGGGCACTAACCAGGTGAAAGCGAGAGGAGGAAGATAGAAAATGCTGATGGAAGCGCGCGATCTTCAGTCGAGGCCATCGGCGACGATGGCGGACGGATGCATCCTATGGCAGTATCATGCGAATATCTGTTTCTGGATAAGAAACATCGGCGGCATTCGGCCAACTGCACCCTCCTTGTTTACCACATTTGACCGTCAGCCTTCTCCCATGAACGGACATCAACCTTATCTGTCTGATGTATGTACAGGACAACGATTAAAGGGCAGTTGTATGGTGTCTGGAAAACTGGTGACGATTCAATCTGATGTTGCTAGGTGAGACTAAATAATTTAGGGGGCTGGGACGACCTCTCCGCTGCTTCGCAGTTCCGAGTCTGCCCCTAAGCCGGGCGTTAAATCGCGCGAGAAATTATGAACAGAAATGATGCGGTAGAACTCGCAGTTGAGAGCATCCTCAGGGACGGATGCAGTGATATTACGTCCGAGTCACTAGAGCTAGGTCTGATCGAGCAATTTCGGGCTGACTTCGAATCCGATGTGAAGGCAAAGCTGAAGCGTGGCAATGTCTTTGAGATGGAGTTTCGGCCTTTACAATACATTTTGACGCCAAAAAATAGGTACATTTTCGATTATAGGAAGGCGGCAATCATAAGTCCCAGTTGCCTAGCAAAATTCTTGGCCATTGTTTTTCAATATGCCGAGGTTGTTGAGAACGCCCGTATTCCGTCATCAGAGAATATTGTCTATTCTTGCCGATTCTCGCCGAATCCTGACGGCATCTTTGACAAAAACATCGGTTATTCAAACTGGCGCGAAAATACGAGAGAACGTGCAGAGTCTGAAGATTGTGAGTTTGTTGTGTCTTGCGACATCGCTGCGTTTTACGATCGCGTCAATATCCATCGCATCGAATCTACGCTTTTAAGTATTGGCGTCGATCCAGCGCTCGTCAGATACACAAACGATTTACTCCTCTTTTGGTCACGAAAGGATAGCTACGGGATTCCAGTAGGTAACGTAGCTAGTCGTATTCTTGCAGAGGCCGCACTTATCGACATTGATCAATATTTGCTGGCCGAGGAAATTAAGTTTACCCGCTACGTCGATGATTACAGGATTTTTGCTCCGAGTTTGCTTGTGGCTCAGGAGTGGATGAACAAACTGACCACTCGATTATTTCGTGATGGGTTGATGTTGAACACAGGGAAGACGCAGATCAGTAAGGCCAAGAAAAAAGGTCAGGAAGATGAGTCTGAGCAGCATGACGAGGAGCAGGCGGCGGAAACGGTTCTTAAGGTGATTACAAAGCTAACTGGTGGCTACAACAGAATCGCCAGAAAATTTGTTATGCCTTCTGAGGACAAGCATGAATCCTTCAAGGGTATCGATTTGGATAAGGAGCTTACGCTCTTGTCGAAGCAGACCATTGTCGATTTTTCTGGGATTCAGAAAGTGGTAATAGCAGCGTTGGTGCAAAAGAGGTTCGACCTTTTGATGCAGATTGCCACCGTTTGCAGTCGATACCTATACGGACTCGATTACTTCATCGATATGTTACTTAAAAATTCAAAGTTCATTCCGGAAGCTGAGCGTAATCGACTAGCAGATATGTACGCAACACTGATTGATACGGGAGAGCTTTATTCGTTTGAGTGGCATTGCGCTTCCGTAGCCAGATTATTGAGCTCATCAGTATACTTTCGAAAGAATGCACTTATTCAGCTATACAAAACGCCTGCAAAGGACGTTTCCACATACGCTTCGATGATCGCGCTCGAGGGATTGAAAGGGAGACTTACACGATCAGAATTTCTCACAATTCGTGAATATTTCGACAGGTCAGATGAGTGGGAAAGGCGCCGACTGCTCGCATTGTCTGATGCGCTCCCTGACGAGGAACGGAAGGCCTGGGGCAAAGCCGTCAAATCAACTCTGACAAACGATGTTCTTGGGACAAAACTTTGTGAGCAGGTAATTCGTGGCGGTGCGATCTAACAAATCGCTGCAGGTGACGATTGACCCGCTACGTACTGTTGCCATCACAAAAGCACGTATCGCCTCAAGCGCACCCGAGCTCAGGCGTTGAAGGACCGCTGTGTCGGGTCTGGGGCAAACAGCGGCGTGCCGATATACGACCGGCAGCAGTGGGTCGACTTCAGACAAAGCGGAGGATACGGTTCTGAGCTCAGCCACTAGCAGCCTGGTTTCAATCATCATCAAGAGTCTGTTTTTTTACCCAAGAAAGTGCATTCTGCGTTGTAGGTAGAGCAGAATTATTTCACTATCCAAGAAGGATTGTTACGTCATGAATGTACTTGCTATTTGGAAAAACCGCTTTTACGAAGGCGACTATAATGAGGTCCACGCAGTCGTTCCTATGCCGGTGTTGAGTACAGTCAAATGTGAATTTATTAAAGAGCCTACAACGCCTGGAGACCAAGTGGTATTCCGCGAGGATGACTTTGATCCTGTCACTCGGATTAGGCGTGGCCGGCTATATATAGGAGGGCCTACGCATCTTGATTTCGGCCAAGTAATTGTTAATGGGTTAAACCAACATAATTGGCTTACTATGCCCCCGTCAGTTTCTTATACTCCGTGGAATACGCCAAGTACACAAAACGATATTTTAGGTCAGCACATCCGTATTGGCAGCGACGGTTTCGAAACCTTATGGCGTATAATCGGAGTAGAGAAACTAACCATAGGTCATATCTTACTGACCCTTCGAGCCACTTCACTTCTGGGGACTATCCCTGACCTAGCTGACCAAATATGTGACTTGGCGCGCACTGCTGTCAATCGGTCTTTAGTAATAAGGCAGCTTGATGCATTAGTTGACACCTCACGGCGTCAACAGGAGATAGCAACGGTCGACGCAGCGAGAGAAACCGCTAGGGTAGTGTTAGCCGCATGGATCGGAGAGTGCGTTTCTGGAAAAGATCTAAAGGATGTAATTACCAATATTCCCGACGGAAGGGAGGTAATCCGAAGTGCTGCCTTCATCATTAACAGATTGCATCCACGCGGAAAATCCGCTGAACACGAATCGCGAGCAGCTGATGGCTCAATAGTACGCACTGTAGATCCTGAGGATGCAGAAACAAGTGTGCATCTTGTTGGTATGATTTTGCGTGAAATCGGCTGGACTTCACCAAATTAACCCTGCGTAAATGGGTATCAGGTGAATCACCTCCAGATTTTTGGGCCCTTCGTAGTCGTTCTTCCAATGTCCGCAAAGCGCGAGATTGCCGACGGCATCGGGGAATCATGCAAATGACTGATTAGGGCCTAATTCTACCGTTCATGACTCACATCCTGGTCACATCCAACTTTATTGATCGACATCGATCAGTTCTTAACGGCAGCCGGCCAACTGATTGACTGTTTCCAATGATTCATGCCGCCATACCCCGGCATTAAAAATGCCCAATCACACTCAATAATGTTGCGATTCGAACAAACTGCAATTAGCGCTTCTCTGTAAATCCATCATTTGTTTACGGCATTAAAACCCGGTAGTTCTGGAAGGCGTCGACAGAGAAATTGGATGAGTGCCATCGCTCGCTGCGGAAGATAGCGCCTGGATGGGTAAACCAAGTATAGAGGCTGTGAATCCAGCGTCCACTCTGGCAATAAATGAACGAGCGAGCCATCGTCAATCAAATCTTGCACCAACCAGGCGGGAGCCGTGCCCAAGCCCACCCCTGCCAGAAAACATTGCTTAAGCGCCAACGAACTATTGATCCGATAGCGGCCCACTGGCGTAACAACAACGATCTTATCGCCGCTGACAAACTCAAGCTGACTTAGCGATGCAATGCCGCCAAATCGGATATACGAATGCCTACTAAGCGCTTCGGGGTCGTCAAGAGGAGGGGCGGTTTCAAGATATGAGCTATGGGCTACTAAGAGACGGGGAGATGAAGCAAGTTTTCTAGCGATGACATTGGGAGGGAGATCCGCGCTTAACCGGATCGCCAAGTCAACGCCTTCCTCAACCAAATCCACGATTCGATCACTCAGAACGAGCTCTAGCTCAATTTCTGGGTAGTCAGTTAGAAATTCTATCGCAAGGCTATTGAGCCGTAATTCACCAAGCCCGACAGGAGCCGCGACGACGAGTTTGCCAACCGCCTGCGTTGTCTGACCGCGAACCTCGGCAACTGTGTCGGTATATTCTTCGAGCAAACCCTTGGTTCGATCATAGAGTCGACGGCCTTCGTCCGTGAGGACGAGGGCCGTCGTACTCCGCTTGATTAAGCGGACCCCTAACTCATGCTCTAACTTGGAAATTATTTTACTCATGGTGGGCTGGGTAACATCAGCTTCATGCGCTGCGGCTGTAAATGAACCTAGCTCAACGACACGAATAAAATTTTGCAGTGCCTGCAATGTGTCCACGTCATTCCTTTTGGGCATGATGCATATGCCATTCATACACATTACTTAGAAAAAAGGAATGACTTAATGTCCTGGTTCCCAAATCCAGGAAAACCAGACAATGAACTCATGCTTGACGCAACCCCTTACTGACACCCATATCGTCATAGTCGGCGGTAGTGCAGGTATCGGCTTAGCGACCGCTGCTACCGCCAAAGCGAGGGGCGCCTCTGCGACGCTCATCGGTCGCAATGCCGAGCGACTGGAACTGGCATCGAAGGACATCGGAGGCGCAAGAACAGGCGTTGCCGATATCAGCGACCGCACTCAGATTGAGACGGTTTTCGCAAACATGTCGCCGATAGACCATCTGGTCATCACTGCCGGTAGCCTTCAGGCAGGGCTTGTCGCTGAGTCAGATCCGGATCGTCTGTTACGGGCAGTCGACGAGCGTATCGCGGGAGCGCTTTACGTTATCAAGGCAGCCTTGCCGCTGATGTCGTTTCAAGGATCAATCGTGTTAACGGGTGGACAATATTCGGATCGCCCCACAGGTCAAGGAACAGCACTCACCGCGATGGCAGTACGCGGCATCGAAGCACTAGCGCAGTCGCTTGCACTCGAACTGAGTCCTATCAGGGTCAATGTTATTGCCCCTGGTCTGATTGACACCGCCTTATTCGATAGTCTTGGAGCTGACATCCGAGCCGGGATTTTTCGAGCGGCAACGAAGTCTTTACCTGTCGGTCGCGTCGGAACTCCGGAAGAGGTCGCTGACGCGATCATATTTCTGCTTACCAATGGCTACATGAATGGCGAGGTCTTACATATCGACGGTGGCGGTCGGCTTGTCTGATGCAATACGTTCTAGAGCCTCGATATTTCCAATACATTGGTGATGTGAATCGCCACGGGCTCTTAGGCGCTTTCAAGCCATGGTTAATGGCTTCACTACGGACACCGACCATCAACGCAGGACACAACTGGTTGCACAGCATCGACCGCAGACCCCGCAAATCACGCGGTGTCGTCATTCAGATTAATCTCCCAACACTTGCCGATTCCGGGCGCGAGGCTTCGGAATCGGCGAGGCCCGAACGACCGCGTTAGGCTGCTTGGCTGGGCGCGAAGCGCCGGGTGAGATATTCGATGATGGCGTCCGATTCGTACATCCAGCGCACCTCGCCATCCGTCTCCTCGATGCGCAGGCAGGGCACCTTGATCTCGCCACCGCCACGATGCAGCGCTTCGCGGTTTTCGGGGTCGTGCTGGGTGTCGCGCAATTCGATGTTCAACGACATCCGCTTCATGGCGCGGCGGGTCTTGATGCAGAACGGGCAGGAGCGGAAGTGGTACAGCGTGAGCGCACGGGTTTCTTCGTCGATCTTCGCCTGCACGTCGGCCGGGCGGTCGATGCCCTTGGGGGTGGTCATGCGGTCGATGGTGATGACGAATGGCGTCAACACTAAACGGACGGTTCTGAAGAAGAATCGGATTAGGGGTCTCATGGGCCAGCTCTTGATGTAAAACGAGCCAGTTTACCGGGTCGGTCACGCAAGTCCACCACGGCCCCGGAGATCGGCGGCGACCCCGCTCAGCATCGGCGCAGCACGCAGATCAGGCGTGGGTCGAATTACCATTGCGCCGGCTGTCGGCGGATACAAAGCCGACCTTCAGTATCAGGCGTAGCCGCGCTTCCGTGTCGAGGGGCCGGTACGCGGCGCGCTGACGGTCTCGCACGGTGACGGCCAGGTATTTTGTCGAAGACGCCTTCGACATACCGCTGCGCGGACACGCTGCCGGCTGCACCCTCGGCCGGTTCTGTCGCGACAATCCTATTCGACCCATCAGCTCGCGGGGCCGCGCCGGACGAGGCGGAAGTAACCGAAGCGCTGTGCCGCGCCGCCGGGGGTCTGGTGGGATTCTTCGCGCATTTCAATCAGATCGAAGTCGTCTCCGAACAGGGCGAGGACGCGGTCGACATCGTACTGCACCACCTCCAGCCCACTGCAGCGTTCGGGGCCGCCGACGGCGAAGGCGGCGAGGATCAAGTGGCCGCCGGGGCACAGCGCGCGCAACAACGTGTCGCGGTAGCGGCGGCGGTCGTCGGCCTCGGTGAGAAAGTGGAACACGGCGCGGTCGTGCCAGAGGTCGAAGGCGTGCGGCGGATCAAACGTGGTCACGTCGGCCTCGAACCATTCGACCGCGTCGGCGCACGCGCCGAGCCGGCGTCGGGCATGTTCAAGCGCGGCACCGGCAAGATCGAGCACGGCCGGATGCTGGTATCCCGCCTCAAGCAGGCGGTCGACCAGCACCGATGCGCCGCCGCCGACGTCGATGATCGCCGCATCGTGCGGGCAACCCGTGGCCTCAATCAACGCCAGCGACAGCGCTGGCTCGGCCTGATACCAGCTCACCTCCAGCGGTGACTTGTCACGGTAGACCTGTTCCCAATGCCTCTTGCGATCCATCTGCCCTCCTTGTCCGTGCGTGTCGGGTGCGTCTAATTATGCCGCGTGCCCAGACCGGCGTCGCGCACTGCTCGGGGGCGGATCGACCCGGCGTGCACCCCGATAAGGCATATCGGGCGCCCCGATTCCCGAATACGGCATACGAATACCGGCGACAAAGCCGCGCTCATACAGCATGGCCGCATTGGCACCATTCATGCTTTACCGATGACAAGGCATTCAAGGCATACGGAGCCAGCCGCACAGACAAGCCATAGACGACATAGCATTCAAGGCGACTAGGGTTCCGCCCGGACCACCGGGGACTGGACCGAGAGTGGCCGGCCCCGGATGCGGGGCTACACGGCGGGATAAAAGCCCGGGAGAGCGAATACGCACACGTATTCACTCCTCGGGCTTTTTTTCGCGCGGGTGTCGGCACGGGCACCCCGCTTCGGCACCCCCAGGGGTGCCCCAACACGGAGAGTGATTGTCATGAAACGCAGCAAGAAACTGATCGCCACCTTGATGCTCGCCCTGCTCGCGCCGGTGATATTCATGTCCACCGCGCGCGCCGAAATCACGCTCGGCATCAGCGACTGGCCGGGCTGGGTGGCCTGGTACATCGCTCAGGAAAAGGGTTACTTCAAGAAGTACGACGCGCACGTGAAGCTGGTCTGGTTCCCGAACTACATCGACTCGGTCAACGCCCTGTCCGCCGGGCAGCTCGACGCCAACAGCCAGGCCCTCATCGATACGTTGGCCCCGCTGGAAAAAGGTCTGCCGCTCAAGACCATCCTGGTCACCGACAATTCGGCCGGCAACGACGCGCTGATGGTGAGCAACAGCATCAAGACTTTCGCCGACCTTAAGGGCAAGACCATCGGCCTCGAACAGTATTCGATCGAGAACTACCTGGCCGACACCGCGCTGCACCGTCACGGCATGACCCAGAAGGACGTGAAGATCGTCAACATGAGCACTGGCGACGCCGCCGCCGCGCTGATCTCCGGTCGCATCGACGGCGCCGGCGTGTGGAATCCCTGGATCAATCGCATCACGAACAGCCACAAGGGCCACCCCCTGTTCACCAGTAAGGACGCGCCCGGCCTGATCCCTGATCTCGTGGTTGCTCGCGAGGCGGCGATCAAGGCGCATCGCAAGGACTTCGAGGGCATGGTCAAGGCCTGGTTCGCGGTGGTCCGTTTCGTGCACGCGCACCCGGAGGCCGCGGCGAAGATCATGGCGCCGCACGTGGGCCTGCAGCCCAAGGAGTATGCCCTGTCGCTGGCGGGCACCCGCTTGTTTGGCGCCAAGCTGAACCGCGAAGCGATGAAGCCAGGGCACTCGCCGGTATCGCTGTACAACAGCACGCCCGACACGGCGAAGTTCCTGATCAAGGCCGGGGCCATCTCCAAGATGCCGGAGCCCGCGATGTTCATCGACCCGAGCCTGGTCGAACACGCGTCGAAGTGAGTCCGACCCCCTTCGCGGCCCCAGCGTCCCATTCTCCAAGCGAGGTATAGACATGAGCGCGATACGAGAAACCAGCCTGACGCCGACACCCGCCGCGCTGGCGACGGCACCGTCGGCCGGAAAGGCGACCCGTCCCGTCGCGAAGGGGGACGGCCTGTGGGCCGTCCGCGGCGACCTGCCGCGCTGGCAATATGTCTCCATCGCCCTGTTCAGCTTTCTGCTGATGCTTGGCAGCTGGTGGGGATTGTCCGACAGCGGGTGGGTGCCACAACTCTTCCTGCCGTCGCCACCGCAGGTGGTTCACCGTCTGGCCCAGTGGTACGGGCAAGGCAACCTGATCAACGACACCCAGATCAGCATCTTCCGCGTCACCGCGGGCTTCGTGCTCTCGGCGGCGATGGCCATCCCGCTCGGCCTGTACATCGGTAGCTTCAGGCCGGTGCAGGCCTTCTTCGAACCCATGGTCGAATTCGCACGCTACCTGCCCGCGGTGGCCTTCGTGCCGCTGGTCCTGCTGTGGGTGGGCATCGGCGAGGGTGCCAAGATCAGCATCATCTGGATCGGCACCTTCTTTCAGATGGTGCTGATGATTTCCGAGAACGTGCGCCACGTGCCCGCCGCGCAGATCGAGGCAGCACAGACCATGGGCGCGAATCGCGGCGAAATCGTTTCGCGCGTGATCTTCCGCTCGGCCCTGCCCGACATCGTCGACACCCTGCGCGTGACCCTCGGCTGGGCCTGGACCTATCTGGTGGTGGCCGAAATGGTCGCCGCCAATTCCGGCCTGGGATACGCCATCCTGCAGGCGCAGCGCTTCCTGCAGACCGGCAAGATCTTCGGCGGCATTCTGCTGATCGGCACCATCGGTCTGATCATGGATCAGCTGTTCCGCCTACTGCACCGCCGGGCTTTCCCCTGGCTGCACCGTGCCTGAGGCGCCACACATGACACACGCGAGCACACCCAAGATCGCCGTGCGCGGCCTCGGCAAGCACTTCATCACCCGCGAGCGCGCGTTTCATGCGCTCGATGCCATCGACCTCGACGTGCGCCCCAACGAGTTCCTCGCCCTGGTCGGCGCCTCCGGCTGCGGCAAATCGACCCTGCTGCGCATCATCGGCGGGCTGGAAACCCTCACCGAGGGCGAGATACGGATCGACGGTCAACCCATCCACGGCCCCGGCAAGGACCGCGTGATGGTGTTTCAGGACTACAGCCTCTATCCCTGGCTGACCGTGATCGAAAACATCCGCTTCTGTCGCCAGCTCGATGCGCACGTGCGCGACGCGAGCACGGCCGACGCCGCCTCGGCGGTCGACCGATCCTATGCCCTGCTCGCGCTGATGGGTCTGGAGAAGGTCAAGAACAGCTACCCCAACGCGCTCTCCGGCGGCATGCGCCAGCGCGTGGCCATTGCCCGCGCACTGATGTCACGCCCGGAAGTCCTGCTGATGGACGAACCCTTCGGGGCGCTGGACGCGCAGACCCGCGAGGTTATGCACGACCTCATCCTGCACGTCTTCGAACTGGAGAAGACCACCATCGTATTCGTCACCCACGACGTCGACGAGGCGATCTATCTCGCCGACCGCGTGGTCGTGCTCGCCCCCAATCCCGGCCACGTCGATTCGATCTACGACATCGACCTGCCACCCCCGCTGGAGCGAAACCAGGATCTCAAGCTCGCGCCGGATTTCCTCGCGCAGAAAAAGACGATCCTCGATCGTATCCGGCAAACCACCGGCGTCCAGCGCGACCTGGAAATGCTCGAACGCATGACCCGGCACCTGCGCAATACCGCCCAAACGAACCAAGGAGACTGAGCATGTACGTCAAAAAACCCCGTCAACCTGGGTTCGCCCGTCCCGCTACGGGTCACCGTCACCACCCCTCGTTCGACCGTTCCGGCCTGCAGGGCTGGAAGATGGCGCACCACGAAGCGGACCTTCCCGACGTGGCCTGGCAGGCCGAACAGGAACGCTGCCTACGCCTGGGTCTGCCCGGCGCCGAGAGCCTCGACGACAAAACGATCCCAACCTTCGCGCGCGGCGAGCTGCCGCACTTTGCGGGTATCAATACCTTCATGAAGGCGCCCTACGTGGAAGACGTGCGCGACGTGGGCAAGTACGACGCCGCGATCATCGGCGCTCCCTTCGACGGCGGCACCACCTACCGACCCGGCGCACGCTTCGGGCCGCAGGGCATTCGCCGCATCTCGGCGCTTTATACGCCTTACAACTACGAAATCGGCGTGGATCTGCGCGAACAGATGAACATGTGCGATGTCGGCGATATCTTCACCATTCCCGCCAATATCGAAAAGACCTTCGACCAGATCAGCAACGCGGTCGGCCATGTGTTCGCCAGCGGTGCCATGCCGATCATCCTCGGTGGCGACCACTCCATTGGCTTCGCCACCGTGCGCGGCATCGCCCGTCAGACCGACAAGCGCATCGGCATCATCCACTTCGACCGCCACGCCGACATCCAGGAAAAGGATCTCGACGAGCGCATGCACACCACGCCGTGGTTCCACGCCA
Source organism: Acidihalobacter yilgarnensis (assembly GCF_001753245.1). NCBI lineage: Bacteria > Pseudomonadati > Pseudomonadota > Gammaproteobacteria > Chromatiales > Ectothiorhodospiraceae > Acidihalobacter > Acidihalobacter yilgarnensis. Next base: position 3,210,881 of record NZ_CP017415.1, read on the forward strand.
CCAATCTGCCCAACGTACCGGCGACCAACCTGGTGCAGATCGGCATCGGCGGCTGGCAGGTCCCGCGCGAGGCGGTCAAGGAGGCGCGCAACCGCGAGACCACCATCATCACCATGCACGACGTGGAACGCCTTGGCCTCGACAAGGTCGCCGAGATTGCCCTGGAGTACGCCTGGAAGGATGCCGATGCGGTCTATCTGAGCTTCGACATCGACAGCGTCGACGCCGGCTTCGTGCCCGGCACCGGCTGGCCCGAACCGGGCGGCTTCCTGCCGCGCGAAATCCTCTATCTGCTCGGCGCGGTGGCCAAGGAGGGCATCTGCGGCATGGAGGTGGTCGAGGTCTCTCCGCCCTACGACATTTCCGACATCACCTCGCTGATGGCCACCCGCGCGATCGTCGACGTGCTCGGCACGCTGGTCGCGCACGGCAAGATGGGTAGCCACCGCCACATCATCCGCGGCTGGGGCGAATAGCCTGACGCGAGATTGCGGTATAGGCTTGATCCGGTCACCCGCCCGGGCGCGGGTGGCCGGATCAACGAGCGGACCGGACACAAGGAGCACCACATGTCTGCCACGACGATGCCGCGCCCGGCGCGGCCATCCTGGATCATCGGCACGCTGCTGATCGCCCTCAATCTGCTGGCCTGGGGCCTGCTGGCCGGGCTCGCCACCACCGATGCGGCGCTGCTCGGCATCGGCGCGCTGGCCTATGGCTTCGGCCTGCGTCACGCCTTCGACGCCGATCACATCGCGGCCATCGACAACGTCACCCGCAAGCTGCGCCACGAGGGCCAGCGGCCGTTGGGCGTCGGCCTGTTCTTCTCCCTCGGCCACTCCACGGTGGTTTTCGGCCTGTCCGCGGCGCTGGTGCTGGCGGTGCGTGCCACGCAGGCGCAGCTACCGATGCTGCAACACTGGGGCGGACTGGTGGGTACGCTGGTCTCGGCCGCCTTTCTCACCCTGATCGGCCTGATTAATCTGTTCGTGTTTTCGCGCCTGTGGCGCGCCTTCCGCGCGCGCCGTCGCTGGGGCGAACCCGCGCCGAGCGACGCCGAACTGGAATCGCTGCTGCAGCGCCGAGGGCTGTTCGCGCGGCTGCTGCGCGGCGTCTACCGGCACATCGACCGCAGCTGGAAGATGTATCCCGTCGGCCTGCTGTTTGGCCTGGGCTTCGACACCGCCAGCGAGATCGCCATCCTTGGCATCTCGGCCGCCGCCGCGCAGAACGGCCACCTGCCGCTGTGGGGTGTGATGGTGTTCCCGTTGCTGTTCACCGCGGCGATGAGCCTGATGGATACCCTGGACGGTATCGTCATGCTGCGCGCCTACGACTGGGCGCTGGCCGATGCCGAACGCAAGCTCTACTTCAACACGGCATTGACCGGGCTTTCCGTGCTGCTCGCGCTGACCATCGGATCGATCGAATGGCTGCAATTGCTGGCCCCGCGCTGGGGCTACACCACGGGCTGTGGGGTGCATTGGAGACGCTGGACTTCAGCCAAATCGGCATCGCCGTGACGGTCATCATGCTGGCTGGCTGGGCGCTGGCCTTCGCCTATTACCGCCGCGCCCTGGCGACGGCACGCATGTGAACCCGGCACCTGAGGTCAGTCGGCTGGCCAATGGCGTGCGCGTAGTCAGTCTGCACCAGCCTGGCCGCGCGAGCGCCGCGGCGGCCATCGCCTGGGGCGGCGGCGCGCATGCCGAGGGCGCTGGGGAAGCAGGGCTCGCGCACCTCGCGGAGCATCTGTTATTCCCCGACGACCCGGACGATCTGGCCGCCTTCGACGCCATGGGCGGACGCGTCAATGCCTGGAGTAATCACGAATACAGCGTGTTTCACGCCCACACCTCGATGGCGCGACTATCCGAGGCCATCGGCCGATTGTCACGGCGTCTCGCGCTCGGCACAGACGTGGTCATTGAGGACGATTTTCAACGCGAGCGCGAGGCCATCCGGCGCGAGCGCTTCGCCGAAGGCGATACGGCGCTGGAACAGGCCCACGCCCGCTGCCTCGGCAGACCGCCCCCCTGCCCTCCGGCCGACACGCTGGCGCACGCCACACCAGAGGCACTGCGCCGCTTCATCGCCCGCGAGCTGCGCGGCGACGCGTTGTGTGTGGGCGTGGCCGGCGATTTGACGCATGCCGAAGCCGTGGCCGCCTGCGCCGCCCTCGGCGAATTGCCCACATCCACAAACGCATCGACGGCAACCGATTCCGCTCTGCACTGGCGCAGCGGACTGCGCGAGGCACTGGCCGACGGCGGCCCACCGGGGCTGCTCTGGCTGATGCCGGCTCCGCGGCGTGGGACGACGGAGGCAAGCGCACTCGCACTGGCCGAACGCGCCCTGTGCGGCGGGCTTTCCGCCCCCCTATTTCGCACCCTGCGCGCACGCGGGCTGGCCTATGGCCTTCACTCCATGCGTGACGAACGCGGCACGGGCGGTTATTGGGCCTTGCAGGTCGTTTGCCTCCCGGCGATGGCGACCGCCGTGGCCGGGATCGTGGAGACGACGCTGAACGCAGCCACGAGTGGGCTGGCACCCGATATGCTGGCTGCCGCCTGGTCCGCACTGGCCTGCGAATCGCTGCTCGCCGGCGACGACCCGGCTATGTGCGCGGAGCATCTGGCACTTAGCGGCCTGCTCGGCACGCCGAGCGCTCCCGCACCACCGGCGCGCCCGGCACCCGACGCCGTACGCGCGGCGCTGGCCAACGCCTGGGCACGCCACGCGCGCTTCGTCACCGGCGCGGCGCCCGCCCTGTCGCGACAGGCGCCGACTTAACGCTCACTCAACCGGCACGCCCGCACCAAACACCCTCGCGCCGGCGCACCCAGAACGCGGCACTCAGACTCGACAAAATCAGCATGCCCAGCGCGAGATAAACCGTCTCCGCCCCGAAGCGCAAAAAAAGCTCGATGCCGACCATCGGTCCGAGGCTACCGCCGATATCGCCGAAAATCTGGTACATCCCCATCGCGCGCCCATAGGCAGCCGGCGGCGTCACATCGCCCAGCAGGGCCAGCAGCGGCAAGCTCACTCCATTAAAGGTGCCTCCAATCAGCAGCACGCCGACCAATAACATGTCGGTACCGTGCGCGAATGCGAGCACCATGAAGCCAGCCGCCAGCCCCGTCAGCGCAGGAATCAGCAGGCTACTGCGCAGGTGCAGGCGGTCGATGATCCGCCCGAGGGCCAATCCCGCGAGCGAGGCACCCCCCATCATCACACCCATGGCGAGTCCTGCACTGCCCTGGTTGGCCAGTCCGAACAACTCAATGTGCCGCGCCTGCACCAGCAGCACCAGGGTAGCCAGCATCACACCCTGCACACTCAGGAAGATCAGCAGGTTGAAACCCCAGGCGGTGGCCATGAACGGGAAAGCCGGCAGCGCGGCCAGCGCGCGCAGACGCGTCATCAGGCCCTCGTGCGACGCGGGCACCCGCACACTGTGTGGCACCTGCGGGATCAGGCGTGCGGCAATCGCCGCCGCCACAAAGGTGCTCGCCGCGCCGACGAGAAAGGCGGTGTCGTTGGAATAGCGTTCGGCTAACAGTCCGCCGAGTGCCATGCCCATCGGCGCTCCCAAGCTCATGGCGATACGCACGCTGGCCATCTTGCGTCCACGATCCTGGCGCGTGGAAACGCCCAGCGCAGTGGCCTGGATGCCGACCATCAGCAGGGCCGAGCCGATTCCGAAGATGGCGCGACCGAACAACAGCCAACCAGCGGCCGGGCCCACGCGTAGCGCCAGACTGAAGCACAGAATGCCGATCCCCTCAATGAGCAAACCAAAGGTGATCGGCCCGCGGCCACCCAGTCGGTCGATGAGATGGCCTGCCGGGGCGTCGAAGGCGAGACGGGTGATGCGGTTGGCCGAGAGAATCAACCCGATCATGAAGCCGGAGATGCCGAGCTGCGGACCCAGCGCCGGCAGGATCGGGAACACCAGCCCGGCACCCAATCCACCCATCAAGGCAACCGGGGTCAGCCGCCACAAGGTACCGCGCGGCGTGTGCGCGCTCAGTGCGCGGTCGCCAGCGCGTCGAGCACGGTAGCCGTCTCACGCACCCGACCAATGCGCGGAAAAATGCGTCGCAAAGCGTTGTCGTGGCTCTCCTGCGTACGTCCCGTCATCGCGTCGGATACGAAGATCAGTCGATAACCGCGCTCATAGGCGTCGCGCGCGGTGCTTTCGACGCCAAATTCGGTGGCGATGCCGCAGAGGATCAGGGTGTCGATGCCGCGGCGACGCAACTGCAGATCGAGATCGGTGCCATAAAAGGCGCCCCACTGGCGCTTGAAGATCACCACATCACCAGCCTCGGGACCAACCTCGTGCACCAGATCGGAAAAACCCGCTGGCGGCGGGCCGGCCGGCATCGGCTGGTCGGCGTCGGGACTCAAGCGATCGCGTCCGTCGGCACCACCACCGACGTGGACCAACACGCGTGTGGCATCGGCTTCGCGCGCTGCTGCCAGCAGGCGCGCGCAGCGCTCGACGACCACCCCAGGTACGTGGGGCACGGTGTCCATCCCCACGATGCCGCGTTGCAGGTCGATGGCAATCACCGCGCTGCGTGCGGATTCCAGTTGCAGATCTTCGTTCATGACGTTCACTCCTGTCTTTGGCGCTCCAAGCCTCACTGCCGAGGACGCGTCGATACGTTTCTGGACGGTACGGAATCAACAGCGGCGCATCTCACGACCCTGCCGATTGGCCATCACGATGCCAGCGACGATCAGGATCGCACTGACGGCGTCCGCGGCACTAATCGGCTCGTCGAGCAGCAGCCAGCCGCCGAGTCCACTGAACACCGGGATGGCGTAATAAACCACCGCCGCGCGCGAGGGGCCGATGCGCGCAATGGCCGCGTTCCAGGCCAAATAAGCGACCACCGAGGCAAACACGCCCACGTAGAGAATCGCCAGCAGCACCGGCGTATCCGGTATCCGGGCGGGCAAATCCCACGCGGACCAGAGGTAGATCGGCGTGAGAAACACAAGCCCGAGCACGAAGCTGCTCAACGCGAAGCTCTGCAACCGCACACCCGCCGGCCGCTGCCGAACCAGCAGGGTATAGCCGGCGAAGCTCAGGGCTGCCCCCAGCATCACCAGATCGCCAGACCCCAGCGCCAGATGCAACAGGTGCTCCGGCTGGCCATCGGTGACCAGCCAGATCACGCCACCTAGGGATAGCGCCACGCCCGCGAGGCGGCCTGAGCCCAGAGGTTCGCGGTGGAACACCCGCGTCAGCAGGATCACAAACACCGGCGAACTGGCCGCGATGATCGACAGATCGACCGCCGCCACCGTGCGCCCGGCGACATAGATCGCGGTGTTGAAGACGCTCACCCCAAGCAGCGAAGTCAGCGCAAGATAGCGCCCGTGAGCGCGCAGCGCAGGCCAGTCCTCGCGCAGGCCCCGCCAGCTGAAGGGTGCCAGTACCGCGATCGCCACCACCCAGCGCCAGAAGGCGAGACTGACTGGCGATAGTGCATCCGAAAGACCGCGCACCACCAAAAAATTGCCCGACCACACCACTGTCGCGAGCAAGGCAAGCGCATAACCAGCGGTTGCCCGGCGGGTTCGCGTCGCCTCGTCTTCCATGCGTCAATCTCCTATTCCGCCATCAGACAACAGGCGCGCCGCGGGGTTCTGCGCGCGGTTCAGACAGTCCACCCAACGTCTACCCATCCCGATCCTGAAGCTGGGTCAGCAGGTGGCGCTCGATGACCCGCCAGACGCCCATCTCCCCACCACCGTACGCTCACGCACGGTCATACGGACCCGGGATTCGCCTGAGCATTCGTCCCGGCTGGCTCGGTCATGTCCAATGCCGGCTCGTGCTCCAGGCCCGCCGCCAGATGGTCGATGAATACCCGGAATTTGAGCGGCATGTAGCGGGTTGGCGTGTACAGCAGCCAGAGATCGCCGCAGTAGCCCGTGATGAATTCCCATTCGGGCAGCACGCGCACGATTTCGCCACGGTGCAACGCGCGTCGTGCGGTAAAAAAAGGCAGGCTGCCAATGCCCAGATGCGCCTGCACGCCTTCGAGGCGGACCTCCGTATGGTTGGCCCAATAGCGACCGCGTACGTTGACCGTTACCGCTTCGTCGCCACACTTGAACCGCCAGCGCGCGTCGCCGGGCATTTCACCCAGGCACAGACAGCTGTGCTCGACGAGGTCGCGCGGGTGCGTCGGCGTGCCGTGCTTGGCCAGATACTGCGGCGTCGCACAAATCGCGTGCTCGATCTTCGATAGACGTCGGCCGGCCAGCCCCGGCGGAGGCCGGTCCGTCACCCGCAACACCATGTCGACATCGCCGTCGATCAAATCCACATGGCGGTCATCCAGCACGAGGCGAACGTCGGCCTTGGTATAGGTGTCGAGAAAACGCAGGATGTGCGGGTGGATCAGCACCCGGCCGATCGCCTTCGGCGCGCTCACCCGTATCGAACCACTGACCTCACGCCCGTACTCCTCGCTGATCGACACGATCGACCGAGCTGCGCTCATCATATCCAGACAGCGCTCGTGGATGGCCTGACCGCTCTCGCTCAGACGCAGGCGACGGGTCGTGCGCTGCAACAACTTCGTGCCCAGCGCGCGCTCAAGCCTTGAAATGCTGCGACTCACGGACGAGGTCGACATCCCGAGCTCGCGTGCCGCGCCCGTAAAACTGCCGCGTTCCACGACCCGGACGAAAATGGCCATTTCACCCAATAACGAAATCGGAAGATTATTGCTCATGGCGCAACAGTCATTTGAGAAATGGCCATGTTATCAGCTTAAGGAGCGGTCGATATACTCGTTGGCGCATCAACCGCGACCCGATGGCCATGACCCTACGCAAATATTTCCTCAGTGACCAATCGGCCTCCAGCGCCCGCGTACTCTCCTGCAGCGGTAACGATGGCGCGTACCGGATCATCCTGCGCGAAACCCTATTTCACCCGCAGGGCGGCGGACAACCCGCCGACCAGGGGTGGATCGCCGATGCCCGGATACAGCACGTCACCCAGGAACAGGACGTAATCATCCACCACGCGGAAACGCCTGTGACCCCAGGCAACGTCGAGACCCGGATCGACGAGGTACTCCGGCACCTACATTCTCGGCTGCACTCGGCGGGCCACCTCATCGGCAATCTCGGTGCCCTGCTCGGTTGGCGTCCAATCAAGGCCAATCATGCGCAGGACAAGGCCAGCGTGACCTTCAAGGCCGGCGACCACGCGCAGACGCTAGACGAAACGGCCTTGCAGGAACGCCTGCACGGGTTGGTCCGCCAGAACCTCCCAAGACAAGTGGTGGTCGATGCGGACGGCTTCCGCACGATCGGCTTCGGTGGCCTGCAACCTTTCCCCTGCGGTGGCACGCATGTCACCTCGACCGGTGAAATCGGCGAGATCGTGCTGCGCGGCATCAAACACTCGAAGGGCAGCACCACCATCGCATACGACGTGCGGGCATAAAAACAAGCACAGACAAAAAAACCGTCAGCCGCCGCGCTCAGATCCACACGATCCACCGGAGGCGCCATGCTTAACGAGAACAGCACACTCGATCTGCCCCTGCTTAAACGACTGGTCGACGGAACGGATACTGCAGCGGTCATCAGACAATACATCCCTCAAGAACTCGCCGTGCTGCTCGGCGAAAAAATTCTGGGCAAGGGTTTTTCCCGGTACATCAACGCGCCGAGCATTGGGCGCATCGGCATGGCCTTTTACGAAACGGAAAGAAAACGCGGGCTCATGGAAAAATATTTCGATGATGCCGTGAGGGGTATTCACGAACTTCGCGAGAAATGCGCGCCCTATCTCTCACCCATGGACACGCTCCGCTGCATGCTCGACGAGCTATGGCCAGTCGGCGCAAATCTCGCCAGCCTGTACGGCAGGAAAATGCACGTCGGGCTCTCCAGGATCGTCGAGCCCGGCATCCATTTCCTCGCCCACCACGACATCCTTGAAAAGGATGCGCCAGGCACCGAGGAGGCGCGGAGCCTGCGGGCGCAACTGGCCTGCAATATCTATCTGAAAATGCCCGATGAGGGCGGCGCCCTGCAAATCTGGGATCGATTTCTCACGCCCGACGAATTCGACGGAATCCGTGGCGATTGCTACGGCATACACCCGGACGTACTCGGCCACCCTGACGTCGAGGTGCGGCCGGAACCCGGTGATCTGATCATTTTCGACTCGACAAGAATGCACGCCGTAACGCCTGGCCGGCACCAGTCGCGCCTGAGTTTATCGTGTTTTATCGGTTATCGCGGTCCGACGGCGCCGCTCGTCGTATGGAGCTGAACATGCATATCAACTATCTGAATGAATTCATCACGCTGGCGACAATTCACTTCATGGCCGTCGTCATTCCCGGCCCCGATTTCGTGATCACCGTGCGCCAAAGCATACGCTTCGGACGGCTGGCCGGGATTGTCACGGCCATCGGCATTGGTGCGGGTATTTCTTTGCACGTGCTGTATACCCTGATCGGCGTGGGCGCCCTCATTCACACCACGCCGTGGCTGCTGGGCACTGCCAAAATCGTCGGTGGGCTTTATATCGTGTATTTGGGTTTCAAAATGCTCCGGAGCCACGCCAGCCCGATCCAATCGATCCCCGAATTATCGGCTTCCGGCACGGACATGACGCAGCACCCCGCGCAGAGCATCAAAAAAGCCTTTTGGATCGGATTTCTCACCAACGCCACCAACCCGAAGGCCACGCTATTTTTCCTCGCCATTTTCACGACGGTGATCAACCCCGGCACGCCCATGAAAATCCAGATCCTGTTCGGTCTCTGGATGTGCGCCGTCAATGCCCTGTGGTTCGTATTCGTCAGTATTTTCTTCACCCACCCGCGCACACGGCAGGTATTCGAGCGCATGGGCCCCTGGTTCGAACGCACCATGGGCGCCATCCTCATCGTCTTCGCCGGCAAACTAATGCTTTCGCTGTAGGTGGGTCGTGGCGCGCAAAACCCGAGCCTCGCGGCGCCATCGTCAGAATGGCCCGTGCGGCTCACCTGCCGCACTCACTCCCCCTCGCGGCGCCACTCGAAGTCCATCTGCCGCGCGGTTCTCAGCGCCAATGGCTCGCCGGCCAGCCGGGCGACGAGGTGCAGGCTCATATCGATCCCTGCGGTGATGCCTGCGGAGGTGACGCGGTCGCCGGCATCAACCCAACGCACGCCCGGCACGACATCGAGATCCGGGTAGGCATCTCGCAAGTCGCCCAAATCCTCCCAATGCGTGGTCACCCGGCGACCGCGCAGCAGGCCGGCCTCGGCCAGCAGGAAGGCGCCGGTGCAGACCGAGGCCGTCAGTTTGGCCTGTGCGCCCGTACGGGCGATCCAGTCGATCAGCGCGGGGCGCTGCAGGGCGCCGCTGACGTCGCCGCCTGGCACTAGCAGCAACGTCGGGGACGGACATTGCGCGAGCGCGTGGTCGGGGTTCACCTGCAAGCCGCCGCGCGCACGCACCGGCGCGGCCGTCTCGGCAACCGTAAAGACCTCGAAGGGCGCTGGCTGACCATCGCGCAGCGCCAGCCGCGAGGCGGTGGACAGCACCTCGAACGGACCGGCGAAGTCGAGTACCTCGACCTCATCGAACAACAGGATAGCCGCATGCAAAGCCTTATCCCCCCGCCTACGTCCGCCGTCTCCACTTGTATCCGGCACCGTGCCCCGCGCCGCCGAACTGGTTTTGCGCATCCCGGCCGTAATGGCGGCATGCCATTTCAGCGTGCGCGGTCGGTCGCCTGCCGATATTCGGGGCGCGGCGTCAGCAGAAAGGCGTGTTCCTCGCCATGGTAGCGACCCACGCCCACGATCTGTCCGCGCGCATTGATCGCGTTGGCCATCACCAGCGTCCAGCCACTGCCCTTCGGAATCAGCGCGTCGAGTGGCCGCATACCCGTCGTCGAGGTCCACAGAAAGGCGCGCATCGCACCCTTGCCGGTCATGGACATACCGACCACCTCGTCCCACTCGTTGACGCCAAGACCGGTACTGGTGCCGCCGAGTGTGCCGAGGTCGCGCATCCCAGCGTCCGGCGTCCACAGGAAGGCGTGCATGACATGGGCCGAGGTTTCGGCGGCGCCAGTGATCGCACCGCGGCTGTCGATCGCTGTGGCATTACTGTTGCGCCCACCCAGGGTGCCGAGATCGGTCATGCCGCGCTGCAATGTCCAGATGAAGGCCCGCATTGTGCCGGATCGTGTCGTCGACTGGCCGACGATTTCATTGCGATCATTGATCGCAATGCCGTCGCTGCTATGCCCGCCGAGCGTGCCGAGATCGCGCATGCCACGTCCCGGTCGCCACAGGAAGGCATGGCCCCGCCCTTTGCGGGTATCGGCGGTACCGGTGATTTCGCCGACGGCATTAATGCCGAAGCCAACGCTGTTACGCCCACCCAGGGTGCCCAGGGCGCGCAACCCGTAACGCGGCCGCCACAGAAAGGCCTGCTCCACGCCAGTGCGCATGCCCATTTCCCCGATCACCTCGCCGCGCACGTTGATGCCGAAGGCGCGGGCGTTGTGCGCCCCCGGCAGCAGCCCCAGATCCTGTACCTCGCGACGGAGACGCCAGCGCACGGCATGCAGCACTCCGTGCCGGTTGACCGCAGAGCCGGCGGCCTCGCCGCGCGCGTTGATGGCCGTGGCCTGACTGCCATGCCCGCCGGGCAGTAGGTCGAGATCGGTGATACGGTAGCGCGCGTCAGCCTGGGCGGCGAGGCCGAACAGCAGGCCGGCCAGCAAAACGATGGCGGACGCGGGAGGTAGTAGTCTGCATGGGTTCATGGATGCACCACAGTACGGGAATAGAGATTAATGACGAGCACCCCGGCGATGATCAGCCCCATGCCGATCCAGGCCGCCAGATCGGGAATCTGCTTATAGACCAGCGCGCCCGCCAGGGTCACCAGCACGATGCCGAGCCCGGACCAGATGGCGTAGGTGATGCTTACCGGCAGGCTACGCAGCACCAGGCTCAGGCAATAGAACGCGGTGCCGTAGCCGAGCACCACGATCGCGCTGGGCAGCGGACGGGTGAAACCCGCCGCGCTCTTGAGGGCGGTAGTGGCAATCACCTCGCTGATGATCGCCACCAACAAATACACATAGGCCATACGATGATGCCCGCTCGAATTCCGGATCGGCGGGAACGGCCTTGCCGCCCCGAAGTGGGCTGAGCTTACCCGAGCGCGGGGGCGGGGAAATAGAGGGCAGCATGACTACCATCACGCGACCGGGGCCGTGCACGCCCTGAACCAGCACCCCGCCGATGTCGGCGGAGCGCGAGGGCCCCGAGTGCAAACCGACCGCCGAGGGCAACGCGCCGCCCAGGCGCGCGAGTGCCGAGGGCAGGTCCGCAACCACGTCGCCGGTTGCCAACCAGATCAGGTGCGTCGGCGGCAACAGATGCGTGCGCCGGCCCTCACGGGCGTCCAAAATCAGCGTGCCCGACTCGGCCACTGCCAGGCGCGCGCGGCTGACACCGAGCGCGGCAGTCTCCGGCGGCGCGGTGGGCAGCGGCGGCGCCAGACTCTCCGGCACCCATTGACTGACCGCGGCGCTCTCGAAATCGACCGCGAATCCGGTCAACCAGTCGCGCGCTGCTGTTTCGTCGGCGAATACCAACCATTCGATACCGTTGTCGCCGAAGCGGCGCTCGAGCAGCGCGCGCGCGTCGGCGACGGATGGTCGCGGTGGCGGCGACATCAGACCGGGGTCGGGACGGCGCGCTGCCGCCTCGCGGATACGCGCCAGCATTGTGGGTTTCATTTTTTGTCTCTCTCGGCGTTATCCGCTGGCGGCAGTACGCGGAAACGCGTCCATTCCGTGAGCACCGGCGCGCCGCCGAGGGCATGACCCAGCGGCCCGCCCAGCATACGCATCGTGCGATGGAACAAACCAGGGTGCGTTGCGACCCAACGATAGGCCTTGATCGCCATCGTTTCGCCGGTGAAGCCGAGTCCGGCATCGGCCGCGCGCTGACGCCAGGTGACCAGCATCCGCGGCAGTGGGATGCGGACCGGGCAAACGTCCTCGCAGGCACCGCACAGAGTCGAGGCCTGCGGCAGCATCCAGGCGCGTTCAAGACCGAGCAACGCTGGCGCCAACACCGCACCGATGGGCCCGGAATAGGCCCATTGATAGGGGTGCCCACCGGTCTGGCGGAACACCGGGCAGGTGTTGAGGCAGGCACCGCAGCGGATGCAGGCCAGCGCCTCACCCTGCTCCAAATCACCGAGCAGCGCACTGCGGCCGTTGTCGACAAAAACCACGTGCACCGCCTCGGGGCCATCCGGTTCGTCGGCGCGGCGCGGGCCGGAAATCAGGCTGACGTAGTTGCCGAGCCGCTGGCCAGTGGCCGCGCGGCTAATCAACGGCAACAGGCTACCGAGATCGGCAAGCCGCGGCACCACTTTCTCGATACCGACAAAGGCCACATGTACGCGCGGAATCGAGGTGCTGATACGGATGTTGCCTTCATTCTCGACCAGCGCCACGGTACCCGTGTCGGCGACCACAAAATTGGCGCCGGTGATACCCATGTCAGCGGAGAGAAAGGCCTCGCGCAAACGTTCACGCGCCGCGGCGGCAAGCGCGTCTGGATCGGCGTCGCGGGCGGTGCCGAGCTGGGCCTCGAATTGCTCCGCGATGTCCTCAACGGAACGGTGAATCGCCGGGGCGATGATGTGACTGGGATGCTCGCCGGCGAGCTGGATGATGTATTCGCCGAGATCGGTCTCGAACACCTCGACGCCCTGGCGCGCAAGCGCCGCGTTGGTGCCGATCTCCTCGGAGAGCATGCTCTTGCCCTTGACCACGCGCCGGACCTCGTGGCGTCGCACCAGGGTTTCAAGCACCGCGAGCGCCTCGTCGGCGTCATCCGCCCAGTGTACTTCGACGCCGTGAGCGGTCAGATTTTCCTCCGCCTGACTCAGATAACGATCCAGATTGGCGAGCACGTGTCGGCGCAGGCCGGCCGCCCAGTCGCGCAGCGCAACCTCGTCGATCTCGCCGTAGGCCTGTTCGCGATTGGCGTCGAAATGCGTCGTGGCGCGGGTGACGGCCTCGCGTACACCGGGGGTGTCGCGCAGAATGGCATTCGCGTTCGCACGGTAATCGATGCGTGACTCATGCGCCATCGGCGGCCTCCCGCAGCACGCTGGCCAGATGTCGGACCGGCAACGAACGGCCGGTAGCGGCGGCTCGCCCGGCGAGCTGCAACAGGCAGCCGGGGTCGGCGCTGACCAGCAGCTCCGCCGCTGGCAACGTATCCAGCTTGCGATCGGCCATGGCGGCGGACACCTCTGGCATCTTCACCGCGAAGGCGCCGCCGAAGCCGCAGCATTCGTGCTGCGCTGGCCAGGACAGGAGTTCCGCCCCGGCGGCGCGCAACAGGTTTTCGGCGGCACCGGCCGCGCGCAGCTCGCGCAAAGCATGGCAACCGTGGTGCACCACCAGCCGTCGGCCTGCCAGCGAATCCGAAGGCGGATGCCAGCCCACCACGTCGTCGAGAAATTGTGCCAGTTCGTAGCTGCGAGTGGCGAGCGCGTCGGCTGCCGGCGCCGCGTCCGAGCCGGCCATCAGCCCAGGGGCGAAACACCGCAACATGCTGGCGCAGCTGCCGGAAGGCAGGACCACGTAATCAGCACCGTCGAAGGCGTCGAGGCACTGCCGCATCATCGCGCGTGCATCCGCGTGGTGACCGGTGCTGTAGGCCGGTTGGCCGCAGCAGGTAGCCGCCGTCGGCGTCGTCACCTCCGCGCCGGCGGCACGCAACAACCAGCGGGCGTCCTCGACCGCACGCGGATAGAAACCCTCCGCCATGCAGGAAGGAAACAGGGCGACGCGCAGGGCGGCGCTCAAAGACTGCCGCCGCACGCGCGGCAGGGCCATGGAAACGCGACGACCTGACAGCTCATGCAGCCTCTCTCGTTGTGCTTGGCGGACTCAGATGCCGTCGCGACGCGCCTCAAACCGTGGTCGCATCCTCCGGCGCCACGCGAATCAGACGCTTACCGAGATTACCCCCGCGGAGCAGATCGATAAAGGCCTCCGGGGCATTTTCCAGACCGTCGACGACATCCTCACGGTGGTGGATTCGGCCCTCGCGCAGCCACTGACCGACATCGCGGTTGAAATCCGCCAGTCGGCCCAGATGATCGCCGACGATGAAACCCTGCACGCGCAACCGTCGCGCGAGCACGCTCATCACGAAGCGTGGCAAGCGATCCGGGCCTGTCGCGGGGGCCGTGTCATTGTAATGTGCGATCTGACCGCACACGGGTACGCGCGCGCCGAGATTGAGCAGCGGCAGTACGGCTTCGAGCACGGCACCGCCGACGTTCTCGAAATAGACGTCAATACCCTGCGGGCAAGCCGCCTCCAGCGCCTCGGGGAAGTGCAGGTCGTGATAATCCAGCGCGACATCCGCGCCGAGTTCATCGCGAGCGTAGGCGCATTTGTCGGCAGAACCCGCGATCGCGACCACCCGACACCCGCGCAACGCTGCGAACTGAACCACCATCGAGCCCACCGCACCCGCCGCCGCGGCCACCGCCACCGTCTCGCCGGGTTGCGGATCGGCAATGTCGAGCAGCCCCACGTAGGCAGTCAAGCCCGTCATGCCCAGCGTACCGAGAAAGGCCTGCGGCGGGGCCACGGCCGGGTCGACGCGGCGGATACGTTCGCCGTTTGAAAGCGCGTAATCCTGCCAACCGTTGAAGCCGGCCACGAGATCGCCGGGCGCGTAGCCATCGAGCCGCGAGCTCACAACCCGGCTCACGCTGCCGCCGACCATGACCTCGCCCAAGCCCACCCCCGGCGCGTAGGACGGGCCGTCGTTCATCCGCCCGCGCATGTAGGGATCGACCGACAGGTACAGCGTGCGGCACAGCATCTCGCCCGCCTCGGGCTCTGGCACCGGCCCGTTCTCCAAGCGGAAATCCTCGGGCACTGGCATGCCGACGGGACGCCGCGCCAGCACGATCCGGCGATTCGTTACCGGGTCGGCCGCGCTCATGCGCACAGCTCCAGAATCTCGCGGCTGATGTCCGGGGTCACGTCGGCATGCCCGCCGAGTCTAATCATGCCGTGGCGTTCGAGTCCCTCCAGCAGCGGCGGAATGGCCTCGCGGCCGATGCCGTAGTCGGACAGACGGGTCTTGACGTTCATCGATTCAAAGAAGTGCCGGGTGCGCTCAATGGCCTGATCGATCACCACCTCTTCGTCGGTCGCATCGATACCCCAGACACGCCGGCCGTACTGCACCAGTTTGTCCCGCTTGGCGACACGCCGACGCCGCAGCGTGCCCGGCAGCACGATGGCCAGCGTCTGTGCGTGATCGAGCCCGTGCAGCGCGGTAAGCTCATGGCCGATCATGTGCGTTGTCCAATCCTGCGGCACACCGGCTCCGATCAGCCCGTTGAGCGCCAGGGTGGCGCACCACATCACATTCGCGCGAGCGTCGTAATCATCAAGCTGCGCCAGCGCCTTGGGGCCCTCTTCGATCAACGTCTGCAGCAGACCTTCCGCGAAGCGATCCTGCAGCGGCGCATTGACCGGATAGGTCAGATATTGCTCGACGGTGTGGGTAAAGGCATCGACCACGCCATTGGCGACCTGCCGCAGTGGCAACGTGAAGGTCGTGGATGGATCCAGCACCGAAAAGCGCGGGTAAAGCAGCGGACTGCGGAAAGGCAGTTTTTCATGCGTGGCCTCGCGGGTGATCACACCACCGGCATTCATTTCCGAGCCGGTCGCGGGCAAGGTCAGCACCGAGGCCAGCGGCAGCGCGCGCTTGATCGGTGCCTGTTCGGACAACAGTGCCCAGGCATCGCCTTCGTGGTAGCGGGCCGCGGCAATGAACTTGGTGCCGTCGATCACCGAACCACCGCCGACGGCGAGCAGGAAGTCGATGGAGTCCTCGCGGCATCGTTCAACCGCGCGCATCAGCGTCTCAAAGCGGGGATTTGCCTCAATCCCGCCGAACTCGAATACGGTGAATCCGGCGAGTGCGGCCATCACCTGGTCGTAAACGCCGTTGGTCCTGATACTGCCGCCACCATAGGTCATCAATACCCGGCTACCCGCGGGAATTTCGTCGGCGATACCTGCAATTTTGCCCTTTCCGAATAGAATCCGAGTCGGATTGTAAAAGGTGAAATTCTGCATGCTGACCTCCCTTGGCCGGATTAGACACGAATGGATCGACGTCGTCGGTGACGACGTCCGGATGGATGGACGATGGGTGTCAGTCGCGTGGCGCGAAGACATCGTCCAGGGTCATATCGATCGCCTGTGTCAGACCATCGGTTGATGGTGCGAGCTTCATGGCGAGCAAACCGCCTTGTCAGACATCCCACAAGTAGGCTGCCAGTACCGCCGCATCCCGATCGCGCCGGACCGTGCCCTGCCACTGCGCACGGGAAATCTGCAGCGCGACACGCACCCGCCACTCGGCCACGGATTCAGCCATGCGCGTCCGACAGTCTGGGCTCGCGCCTCCCAGCTCGGCGGCGAGATTGCCGATCAGACAGCCACGCAGGCCGTTGGCCTACAAGGCCAAGACGCGCGCTCGAAAATACCCGCGCAGAGCAGCCAGGGCATCATCGCCGGCGCGGGCGAAGTAAGCATCCCAGTCTGCAAACACACCCTCGGCGTAATGGCCAATGCTCTCCGCCGCAAAGGCATCCTTACTGGGGGAGTAGTGATAAAACGACCCCTTGGGCACGGCTTCCGCAGTCAACATATTCTGCAGGCCGGTTCCGTGATATCCGGTTTCACATAGGCTGGCCAGCCCGCGTTCAAGCAGGCGCTCCCGATTACCGTGACTGCGCTTGGGTCGTGACATACAACGCACAATACGACCGGTCGTCTAGGAATAAAACCGGCGGTTCGTGACGTTTTACAACGCCTTGGCATGCCGTAAAGTAAAGTAAGCGGCTCGACCCACTAGCCGGGACACCCCGTATGCAACAGGACTGCGTGATCATCGGTGCCGGCCTCAGCGGCCTGTACATCGCACGGGCATTGGCGCTTGCCGGCGCGGACTTCACCGTTCTAGAAGCCCGCGAACGGGCCGGCGGGCGTATCCTCAGTCGAGCGCCGACACGACTGGCAGCGACGGCAGATGCCCGCTTCGACCTCGGCCCGGCATGGGTATGGCCTCACTTCCAACCCCTGATGGACGAGCTGATCCAGGCGCTCGATCTACCGCTGTTTGCGCAGGCGATCGAGGGCGCGGGACTGTATGAGGACGCGTCGCAAGCCGAACCGCAGCGCATGGAAGGCCAGTCGCCGCACGGCGAATCGCGGCGAATCGCAGGTGGCGCCGGTCGCTTGATCGAAGCGCTATGCGCCAGCCTGCCAGCTGGACGAATGCTACTCGGGCACACCGCGACCCGCATCGAGGCCATCGCTGGCGGCGGCGTGGCGATACACCATCGCGACGCCACTGGCACCGCGATCCGGCAGGCGCGCCGGGTCGTGCTGGCCTTGCCGCCACGCCTGATCGCCTCGGAAATCACCTTCGAGCCGCCCCTGCCATCCTCCTTGCAAAAACACCTGACCTCGACCCCCACCTGGATGGCCGCGCACGCCAAGCTCGTGGCCCTTTACGAACACCCTTTCTGGCGCGAACAAGGGTTATCCGGCGAGGCCTTCAGTCGACGTGGGCCGCTGACCGAAATCTACGACGCCTCGCCGCACGAAGGCGGTCCCCACGCATTGTTCGGGTTCTACGGCGTGCCGGCGGCCGCACGCCGCGCACTCGGTCACGAGGCATTGATCGCCCGCGGGCTCGATCAGCTCGAACGTCTGTTCGGCCCGCAGGCCCGCACACCTATTGAATGCCTGATCAAGGACTGGAGTGAATCGCCCCTAACCGCGACCCCTGCAGATGAAGTCCCCCCGCCCGGACACCCCGACTACGGCCTGGGCGGCCTCGGCCGCTCGCTGTGGGACGGGCGCCTACTATTCGCGGGCACCGAATCCGCCGAACGCAACGGTGGCTATCTTGAGGGTGCAGTCGAAGCGGGCGTAGAAGTGCTCGCGCTACTCGATGACCTCAACACCCAATAAGCCCCTCAACTCCTCCTCATCATACGACCCGCAGCCTAACGTCACGGCTCCTTCTCTCAATGATTCGGATGATGCACCCGAGAACCGTCAGCCTCGAAGCCCCCCTCGTCGAGTGCAGTCGGGGCAAGCCAAGTACGCAGCCGCACGACGCCCGAATACCTCCACTCAACTTTTGGTATACTCTTCAAACCTTATAAATTATATTCATAATAGAGGTTAAGAGCTTGTTTACAAAGGCGATAAGCCTAAACACCCTTAGCTGGGACGGGCAGAATACGGTGCGCATCCGAGCTGAGCAACTGCGCATCCTGTACGACGCAATGCCAATCGCCTTACTCGCTGCATTGCTCAACGCCGCTGTTCTCGGCATCGTGCAAAGCCCCTTGATCCCCATGGAAATCATTTCCACCTGGCTGGGTGCCGTTGCGCTGCTCACGGCCTGGCGTTTTTTCGGCTACTACCGCTATACCCGCTACCCGCCACAGATATCCGAGCAATCGCGCTGGGTTGCGCGCCTCCTCGTCGAAGTGTTGTTTTCCGGTATTTTATGGGGCGCGGCCGCCTTCCTCCTCTACCCACCCGACGACCCGCTGCACCAGATGTTTCTGATTTTCGTGCTCGCCGGTATGGGTGCAGGCGCAGTGACCACGCTTTCGGCCATGTTCAGCGCCGCACTCGCCTATCTCATACCCGCCCTACTCCCGTTGATCGCCAGTCTGTTGCTCACGAGCAGCTCAGTGAGTCTGCCCATGGCCTTCATGGCGGCCTTGTTTCTGGTCATGGTCACGCTCTCCGCCCTGCGCGCGCGCAACACCCTCCTCGAACTGCTGCACGCGCGGGATTCACAGATACAGGCCGACGCCGATCTGCGCCTTGCAGCCACCACCTTCCGCAGTCAGGAAGGCATTCTGATCACCGACCGTGCCGGATACGTTCTGCGCATCAATGAAGCGGCCAGCCGGTTGTCTGGCTACTCCGAGGAGGCGCTTGTCGGACGCCCGGCCCGTGAGCTGCTATCGACCGACGAGGCCGGCGAAGCTGAGCGCCGTTCAATGATCAATGCACTTGAGCACAAAGGCTTCTGGGCTGGCGAATGTCGGCTCGTCACCCATGACGGGCGTCGTCTGCCGGTGAGCGCCACCGTGGCCGACGTACGCGATGAGAGCGGCGCGACGAGCCACTTTGTAGGTCATTTCCAGGATCTTTCGGCCTACAAACAGGCACAGGAAAATCTGGATTTTCAGACGCATCATGACACGCTCACCGCCCTGCCCAACCGACGCCTGCTGAGCGAGCGTCTGGGTCGTGACCTTTCGCGGTGCCGTCGCCACGCTCGACATGGCGCCGCCGTATTTATCGATCTCGACCACTTCAAGCGCATCAACGACGCCCTCGGTCATCGTGTGGGCGATCACCTGCTCGAAGCCGTCGCACGCCGACTGAGCGAAAATATTCGCGACGAGGACACGGTCGCGCGCTTTGGCGGGGACGAATTCGTGGTCGTGCTCACCGGTCTCGACGCACAACTAGCACACGCGACCGAACAGGCACGTCAGGCAGCAGATAAGCTCAGAGAAATCATCGCCGCCCCTTACCAGCACCAGGGCAACCCTTTGCACCTGACCGCGAGCCTCGGCATCGCCATCTATCCAGTGGATCGCGAGGACGCAGAAACCGTACTGACACGCGCCGATACCGCTCTTTACCAGGTCAAGGAACGCGGGCGCAACGGCCTGGCCTTCTACCAGCCCGGCATGCTTGACGCCGTGCGCACCCGCTTGAGCATCGAAAATGCCCTGCGCCATGCATTGGAAGAGGATGAATTCGAGTTGGTCTTCCAACCCCAGGTCGATTCCGACAGCCGACCGGTCGGTGTCGAGGCACTGCTGCGCTGGAATCGCCCCGGATACGGCCGCGTCATGCCCGCCGAGTTTATCCCCGTGGCCGAGGACAGCGGCCTGATCCTACCGGTCGGCAATTGGGTGCTGCGCACGGCCTGCGCGACGCTTTCCCGCTGGCGTCATCTCATGCCCGGCAACCCAACCCTGCCGCTATCGGTCAACGTCAGCCCCCGCCAGTTCTTCCAGGCGGACTTCGTCCCGCACGTGCTCGACTGCCTCGGCACATACGGTCTGAGCGGCAACCATCTCGAATTGGAACTGACCGAGAGCGTGCTCCTCGACGACATCGTGGAAACGCGCAGCAAGATGCGTGAACTCGCCGGGCATGGTATCCGCTTCGCCCTAGACGATTTCGGTACCGGCTATTCTTCGCTGCGCTATTTGCAGCAACTCCCCATCACCACCTTGAAGATCGACCAATCCTTCGTGCGCGAGCTGCGCACGAACGACGACAATACGGCCATCATCCGATCGATTCTGTCGGTGGCACAACATCTCGGGTTGAAGGTGGTGGCCGAAGGTGTGGAAACGGATGCGCAGGCGCGCCTGCTGGATGACCTCGGTTGTCGCATACATCAGGGCTACCGTTACAGCGTGCCGATTGGCGAACGGGAATTTCTCGCCTGGATCGGTTCCCGAGGTGCCGGTCGGCAGACCCGGGAACCAGCGACACGTTAGAGGCTACCGGCAGGCACCGGCTGATTCGCCCCCGGCATACCGGGCAGCTTGAGCAGTGTGGCGATAAAGCGCATCAGGTCGCCGTTGGAGTAGCTGCTGGCATCGGGGATACGCGCCCAGATATGGTCGCGCGGACCGACGATCACCATCTCGTCGTGATCAACCACGTGGTAATCCGGCTTGTACTGACTGGCCAGCGGATTGACCGCCGTCGCGTAGAGATATTCCCCATGCTGTCGCTGTGCGGCAGCCAGCTTGGCGTATTCAGCGGCGCCGATCTGACGATAGCGAACACCATAACCGTCGGTCACGAGCTTGCGCATCGTGGCAGGATCGGCCGTCAGGAACCGCCACTCCGCGGTCACCGGGTTCAGCCCGGCAATCTGCTTGATAAAGGCGCTCATTTCACTCGGCCCGGTATGTGCCGGATCGACGTTGTAAGACACGAAGACGACATGTTTCCCCAGCAGACCGTCGTTATGGAGTTCCTGGTAAAGATTCATCAGGTTGGAGACGACCAGCGGGCTGTAGTGATTACCCAGCGGCGACAGGAAGGTCACGATACGTACCTTGCCAAGCAGATCCTGTGTAGTCACCGACTTGCCGTTCTGATCCACGAAGCCCTTGACGGCGGGCGCGAGCGGGCCACGCTTGAGCGCCATCGGCGGGCCTTCCGCCCGCACCGCGGCCTGGGCCTGCTGTGCCTTCGAGGCCGTCGAGTGTAAGTGCACAATCCCCAGAATACTGGTGAATGCCGATCCAATCAGCAGCCCTATGAACACGCCGATACCAGCGCTGTACCAGAATCCCTGCCGGTCGGCGTCGGTACGCAAAATCGATCCGAAGATGCGCATATTCATGCTCCATTGGCCTTGAGCAGGCCTTCGATTTTCTTCAGTATCACCGGCACCGGCACCGTATCGGCATCGTTCATCACGTAGCGCACGTTACCGTGTGGGCCGACCAGAATCAGCGAGCTGCTGTGGGTCACGTCGAAATCGGGATTGACCTTGTTGGCCAGCTTGTTCTGCATGTTGGGCATGTAATTGTACGTACCTGCCTTCTGCTGTTCGGCGAAAATCTTGTTCTCCGCCTCCAGCGAGATCATCTGGAAATACTCATGGTATCCATCGCGGACAACCCGGCTCATCGCTGCGGGGCTGGCGGTCAAAAATTGCCACGTCGGGCTTTTCGGATCGCCGCCATATTCGCGCATGAAGGCAGCCATTTCGGCCGGTGAAGTCTTACCCGCAGCCACGTTGAAGGACACCATCCGCACGCGGTCAGCGAGCCCGGCCTGTTTCACCTGCTGTTCGAGATCCACGATGTGCGAGGCGATCACCGGGCACATGCTCGAACATAGCGGAAACAAGAAAGACACCACGCGAACTTTGCCATCGAAGGCGCTGGATGAAATCTTGTCTCCATTCTGATTGACGAAGCCCGTATAGCTCGGTGCTTTGAAGATAACGTCCGGGACGTCACGGGCAAGGCGAGCCGTGGGGTGCGGATGGAGCGGCGGTGGCGCGGGCCCGAGCGACAGCAGTGCCGAAAAGGCGAGCATCGTGATGAAGCCAACAAGGCTGCCGAGACCCAAGCCCAACAGATGCGCGCGCCCCAATCTGGCGACGGGCGCCGGCGCGGGTTTATCCGATACCCATTCTGACACTGGTAATCCTCCTGAACTGATTCGTAGGTGGCCATCTTCGCCTCACGCCGTTGGCAACGGGGTGGCCCGCGCCGTCTGCCGCGGCGCTGTTCGAGCGACTATAGGGTGGGTTTGGCCATCGATACAGTGACAAAGTGTCGCATGCGAAGTTTCGCCTGAAATATCGCGACGGCATCTTAACCCGAGATGGCGGGATACCGCTGGCGGTCTCCCGCCAGCGGCGACGGGATCACCAGTTGCCGGAAATGATCGCGGCCAATATCCAGGTGGTGCTGTCCAGGATCAGGAAACCGGCGATGACCGCCGAGCCCAATGCCAAACCGCTCAGCAACATGTAGGCCGTGGCCACCTCCTGCGGCAGGTGATCGTGGATATATCGCCGATCCGCGGTACGCAGGATATTCGGCACGATGCGCTTACCCGGTAGCGGCGCGGCACCGCTCCGACGCAGGGTGCGCAGGTAGAGCGACAACGCCAGACTGATTTCGAT
The DNA here is from genome assembly GCF_001753245.1 of Acidihalobacter yilgarnensis. NCBI lineage: Bacteria > Pseudomonadati > Pseudomonadota > Gammaproteobacteria > Chromatiales > Ectothiorhodospiraceae > Acidihalobacter > Acidihalobacter yilgarnensis. Next base: position 3,233,734 of record NZ_CP017415.1, read on the forward strand.
CGCGCCCAGGACGACGGCCACCTCGGCCAAAATCCACTTTGAGAGCATCTCCGTCGAACGCAGGTAGTCTCTCGCATCGAGGCGTTGCGTCTGGTCCTGGCTTTCCCAGCCAACCTGCGGACCCGTGGGCACCTCAGGGGCCTTCTGCAAACCCTGCAGACTGGCGACAGCAAAGACCAACGTCAGTGCAAAAGCAAAGGCCACGAAGGCCAACCAGAAATTACGCACGCGTCTGACCGCGCGCAGATCGGCATCACCCGAGCCACCCGCCGCACCGGGCATGACCTGTTCTTGACTGATCATCTCATTCTCTCCCTGATAGCCTGAATTATGTTTTCATGCCGTCAGACCCATCTGTTGGCTCCCCAAACGGCGAACGACAGTATATGCCCGGCCGCGACGCCGATTCCATCACCATGCCCGCCCTGGGGATGAACCTTTACGGGTTGGCAAATGACGGGCGCGGGTCTGGCGCGTGCGGCGGCAAAGAGGGCGATGTGCGGAGCAAGGCGGGGCGGGGCGGCGCCGCCCCGCACACACCTCAGAAGAGGAAGTAGCGCTGCGCGAGTGGGAGTTCTGCAGCCGGATCGCAGGTCAGCAACTCGCCGTCGGCACGCACTGCGTAGGTCTGCGGATCAACCTCCATGCGGGGCATGTAGTCGTTGAGCTTCATGTCGCGCTTACCAATGTCGCGGGTCCCCTTCACCGCAACCACGCCTGAACGTAAACCCAGCGCCTCGGCCACCCCGGCCTCCAGCGCGGCGCGCGAGACGAAGCTCAGCCGCGTTGCGGCGCGCGCGCCGCCAAAGGCCGCGAACATCGGCCGGTAATGCACCGGCTGCGGCGTGGGGATCGAGGCGTTGGGATCGCCCATGGGCGCGGCGGCGATCATGCCACCCTTGATGATCATCGCCGGCTTGGCGCCGAAGAAGGCCGGCTTCCACAACACGAGATCCGCCAGCTTACCGACCTCGACGGAACCGACCTCGTGGGCAATACCGTGGGCGATGGCCGGGTTGACCGTGTATTTGGCAACGTAGCGCCGCGCGCGCAGGTTGTCGTGCCGCGATGGATCGCTGCCCAGACTACCGCGCTGGACCTTCATCTTGTGCGCAGTCTGCCAGGTGCGGGTAATGACCTCGCCGACCCGACCCATGGCCTGCGAGTCGGAGGCGATCATGGAGAAGGCGCCGAGGTCGTGGAGGATGTCCTCGGCGGCGATGGTCTCGCGGCGAATGCGCGAATCGGCAAAAGCGACGTCCTCGGGAATGTTCGGATCGAGGTGGTGGCAGACCATGAGCATGTCGAGATGCTCGTCCACGGTATTCACGGTGTAGGGCCGCGTCGGATTGGTGGAGGACGGCAGTACGTTGGGTTCGCCGCAGGCCTTGATGATGTCCGGCGCATGCCCGCCGCCGGCACCCTCGGTGTGATAGGTATGGATGGTACGGCCCTTGAAGGCGGCCAGGGTATCCTCGACGAAACCGGATTCGTTCAGCGTGTCGGTGTGGATGGCGACCTGCACATCTTCGCGCTCGGCAACGGCCAGGCAGTTGTCGATGGCCGCGGGGGTGGTGCCCCAGTCCTCGTGTAGCTTGAGGCCCATAACGCCGGCCGCCACCTGCTCGGTCAGCGGTGCGGACAGGCTGGCGTTGCCCTTGCCGAGAAATCCGATATTCATCGGAAAACTCTCGGCGGCCTCCAACATGCGGTGGATGTACCAAGGCCCTGGCGTGCACGTCGTCGCGTTGGTACCAGCAGCCGGCCCGGTGCCACCACCCAGCAGGGTGGTGACGCCGGACATCAGCGCCTCCTCAATCTGCTGCGGGCAGATGAAGTGGATGTGCGCGTCGATCCCCCGGCGGTGACGATCAACCCCTCGCCAGCGATGATTTCGGTCCCCGCGCCGATAATCATGTCCACGCCCGGCTGGATGTCCGGATTGCCGGCCTTGCCGATACTCATGATGCGGCCGGCCTTGAGACCGATGTCAGCCTTGACCACACCCCACCAGTCGAGGATCAGGGCGTTGGTGATGACCGTATCGGCGACCTCAGCGGCGAGACGCTGACTTTGGCCCATACCGTCGCGGATGACCTTGCCGCCACCGAATTTGACTTCCTCGCCGTAGATCGTACGGTCCTCCTCCACCTCGATCACCAGTGCGGTGTCGCCGAGGCGCACACGGTCGCCCACGGTGGGCCCGTACATCTCCGCATAGGCGCGGCGGTCGATCGTGCGGCTCATGCGTCCAGTGCTCCCATGATGCGTCCGTTGAAACCGTAGACCGTGCGCGTACCGGCCAGCGCGACCAGCTCAACTTCGCGCGTCTGCCCGGGCTCGAAGCGCACGGCGGTGCCGGCCGGAATGTTCAGCCGGAAGCCACGCGCGGCCTCCCGATCGAAGTCCAGCGCGGCGTTGGTCTCGTAGAAATGGTAATGCGAGCCGACCTGAATCGGGCGGTCGCCAGTATTGGCCACGCGCACAGTGAGCGTCTCGCGACCGGTGTTGATCTCGATCTCGCCTTCGGCGGGCAGCAGCTCTCCGGGAATCATCGGCGGCTCACCATTTGCGATAAGGCAGGAATTTGCCGTTGTAGGTAATCTTCACGCGGTCGCCCTTGGGATCGGATACCCGCTCGATATCCAGCTCGAAATCGATAGCACTCATGATGCCGTCACCGAATTCCTCATGGATCAGCGCCTTGATGGTGCTGCCGTAGACCTGGGTGATTTCGTGCAGGCGATAGATCAGCGGGTCAGTGGGTACGTCGCTGTCCAGCGAGCCCTTGAGCGGAGACTCGGTCAGCGGTGCAACGTAGGCCGGATCGAGTCCGAGCAAGGCGACCGCGGCGGTGGCCTCGTCTTCGCTCATCGACTGCTGCCCCAACAGCGCGGAGGTGGTCCATACGGGATGACGGCCTACAACCTTGGCGAGCGCGGCCCAGGTCAAGCCCTTGGCGCGTTTGGCCTCAAGCACGGCCTCGGTGACTTCTTCTCGATACATGCGAATGCTCCTGGGCTAACGTGTTGCCCCGTCAGGGGATCGGGTGATGCACGGTGACCAACTTGGTGCCGTCGGGGAACGTGGCCTCCACCTGGACCTCGGGGATCATTTCCGGGATACCCTCCATAACATCGTCGCGACCCAGTATGGTGGTCCCGTAATCCATCAGCTCGGCGACGGTCCGGCCGTCGCGGGCACCCTCCAGGATCGCGGCGCTGATGTAGGCGACCGCCTCCGGGTAGTTGAGCTTGAGACCGCGCGCCTTGCGCCGCTCCGCCAGTAGAGCCGCTGTGAACAGTAACAACTTGTCCTTTTCCTTGGGCAGTAATTCCACTTAAATCTCCTGGGTGATTCCGTTCCGGCCGCCGATCCGTTCAAGTACGCCAAATACGCGGCGGGCAGGCTGGGCGGTCGAAGACTCTCGGACGCAGCCATGCCCACAACGCTTCGAACCAAGCCCGCGCATCCGCAGCCTCGCCACCGAGACAACGCGCCACCAACAAGCCATCCACCACCGTGACGCCGCCACGTCCAATCAGCGGCTCGCCTAACCCAGCTTCGAACAGGGCATCCATCTTGAAGCACTCGGGCACGGTACATAATAATGTGGCGCTCACTGCATATCCCTGCAGGCCCCAGACCGCGGCGAGCAGAGGATCGCCGGTATCCAGCGCCAAGCGCTCGATCAGTAGCGGCCGGCCGTCGCGGCTCACCTCCAGCCGCTGACGCCAATACCCCCGTCCAAAGCCGGTGCCCGCCGCGGGACGACCGAGGCAGACGATCTCCCACCCCAGATACCGCGCGCCCCCCGTCAGTTCGACGTAGGTGGACAACTCGGCCCTAGCGTCTTCGAAAACGATCGTCTCCTGCGGCAACCATTCAAGCACGCCACCGGCTGCCACCCGTAAATGCTGCGTCAAACGTGCGTGCGCCCGCGGGCTCGAATAAAATTTGCCGGCGGATGGCGTCGTCAACAACGCATGCGCACCAGGGTCAATCTGTACCTCGACCCGCAGGCGGTCGCCACCGACCACCCCCGCAGGCGGATGCAGCAGATAGGCATGGCAGACGTCGCCCTCGGGATGGAAAGGGCGTTGAATCAGCAACGGACCGACGTGTTGCCGGTGCCGCACATAACTGCGACCGTCGCGCTGGCCGAAGGCGAGCGTCAGGCTCGCCTTCCAGCCTTCGCCCGCGATGCCATCCTCGGCCAGCATCTCGGCGGCGGCCGTCATACGCCGCGCCTCCGCCGCCGTTTCCGTTGGGTCACACCCTGACTCCCGAACAATGTCTGCTGATGGAAGGGTATCCAGCAAGGTGCATGCCACCCTGTATATGTGCAGGCAACACAGGAAGCCCGACGCCGCTCGCACAAAAATAGTGCGCTAGGGGACTGGCGGCACAAACCCAAGGCACGCGTTAGAATGGTCGGTCGTTGGCGGGCGGCATTTGCAGATGAAAACCCTGTTCGCGCAAATTGCCCAGTACCTGCTCCGCATCCGCCTGAGCCAGTCGACGTACCGGGGTCAATTCGAACTCCAGGGCGAACTCGGCCATACCGAACATCTGCATCAGCGCATCGGGCACCGCTGAGAAATCGTCCTGGCAAGGCAGGTAAAGGTAAGCGTCCGCGCGGCGGCGACTCCGGTACACGTAACAAATCATGGCGACGCAGCTCCAGTGGTCGTGGCGGGAAGATCGACCGTCGTTACGGACCGTGTTGGCGCCCGCACGCTGCCGACAGGCGCATACACCTCCACCCTCGCCAGCCGACTCCAGGTCAGTGCGTAGCCCACGGTCCCCGTGGATTGGGCGGCATCGACCGTGATGCCATCCCCGCCCACCGCCACCAGCACGCCTTCGATCACGCCACCGCCCATGACATGCACTCGTATCTGCCTGCCAGTGTAATGCGCAAGCACATCGAATGCAGCGGCCTGATAACGCAACACAGGTGTTGGCGCAGGCGTCGAAACGGACTTTTCCGTGACGGTGGTTGCGGCCGGTGCGCGTCGCCGTGCGCTCGTCTCCTCTGCGCGCAGCGCTTCCACCTCGGCGGCATTGGGCACCGGGATATCCCGATCGGTGGTAAACGGCAAGGTAATGCGCCCATTCCAGCCGTAGACGGTCAGCACCGGCGCCAGTGAGGATTGCTGAAGGTAGTCGGCTACCGGCGCGGCAGCGCCGCCATAGAGCGACGCGGTCATCAGCAGCAGGCTGGCCGCAATGGTGTAGACACTGTATTGGGTCTGCCGCCAGCGCGTCATCGCATACCACAGCAATACCGGCGGCAGCAGCAAGGCGAACAGTCCCCACAACAATGCCTCGCGAAAGGCGCAACGGATCAGCGCAAGGCTGCCTATGATCAGCAACGCCAGCGATGCCACGAACAACCAGATCACCGACTGCGTCATGCCCCTCCCCGACGGATACCCGTCAGTCTTCCAGATAGGTGTATCCGCTCAACCCGGTCTCAAGTTCGGCCAGTACGCGCGCGGCCTCCTCCGAGGGTAGCCCGGCAGCTTCCACCTTGCGGCGATAGGCAGCCAGCAGTTCCTCGGGGTCGAAATGCACGTAGCTTAGCAATTCCGAGATCGCATCGCCCGCCTCGACAGGCGCCAGTCGGTAACCACCTTCCGGGTCGAGATCGACATTGATCGCATCGGTGTCGCCGAAGAGATTATGCAGATCGCCGAGAATTTCCTGGTAGGCCCCCACCAGGAAAATGCCCAGTAGATAACGCTCGCCGCGCCGCCAGGCATGCAGCGGCAGGCTGGTCTCGAGGTCAGCACCGACCACATAGCGCTCGACGTGGCCATCGGAATCGCAAGTCAGATCCTGCAGCACGCCGCGGCGCGTCGGTCGCTGGTCGAGCCGGTGCAGTGGCATGATCGGAAATATCTGATCGATGGCCCACACGTCCGGAATTGACTGGAATACCGAGAAGTTGCAGAAAACCTTGTCCGCGAGGCGTTCACGCAGATCCTCCAGCATGTCGCGCTCAACCTTGGATTGCCCGTCCAGCCCTGCCGACAACCGCTGACAGATGATCACGTATAGCTCCTCGGCACGGGCGCGTTGAGCCAGATCGAGCACGCCATGCGTGTACATGCCTTGTGCTTCGCTCAGCCAGTAGGCCGCGTCGTGGTAAATTTCGCCCGCCGGCTGCGTGCCGGCAGCTTCCGCCAAGCGCCAAAGGTCTTGCAGAATCACCGGTTCGTCCTCACCCGGCGCCCCGCCAAGCTCCGGTTCGCCGGCCGACTCCACGTCGATCACCTCGGTCACAAGCACCGCGTGATGCGCCGTCATGGCTCGTCCCGCCTCGGTGAAGATATCCGGCGGCGGCATGTCCTCGTCGCGACAGACTTCGTGCAGGGTGCGCACGATGTTGGCGGCATATTCCTGGACGCTGTAATTCATCGAGCAATAATTGCGCGAGCGCGAGCCCTCGTAGTCCACGCCCAGTCCGCCGCCGACATCCGCGATGCGCAATGGCGCGCCCAGGCGACGCAGCTCGGCGTAATAGCGCGCGGCCTCGCGTACACCACGCTGAATGTCGCGGATATTCGCCAGCTGCGACCCCATGTGGAAATGCAGCAATTCCAGGCAATCGAGCATCGACGCCTCACGCAGCCGTTCGATCAGGCGCAGCGCCTGCGAGGCCGAGAGGCCGAACTTACCCTTTTCACCACCCGTGTTCTGCCAGTTGCCGCTACCGACGGAGGACAGACGCACGCGTAGACCGAGCAAGGGGCGCACACCCAGCTCACGAGCTGCCTCGACGACCAGGGCCAGCTCGGAGGGTTTCTCGATGACGATGTAGGGGCGATGACCGAGGCGGCGCCCAAGCAACGCCAGCCGCATGTATTCGCGGTCCTTGTAGCCATTGCAGACGATTACTCCGCCCGGACGTGCGAGGGCGAGCACCGCCATCAGCTCCGGTTTACTGCCAGCCTCCAATCCCACACGCTCGCCACCGTGACGCAGGATTTCGTCAACCACGCTGCGCTGTTGATTCACCTTGATCGGGTAGACCGCCGTATAACCGCCGGGGTAATCATGCTGTGTGCGAGCCCGGTCGAAGGCACCGCACAGGGTATCTACACGGTCGCGCAGGATGTGATTGAAGCGCACCAGCATCGGCAGGCGCAGCCCCTGTCCGAGCAGTGTTTCGGTAAGCTCGGCCAGATCCAGCGACTCGCCGCTGCGCCCGCGCGCCTGGACATGCCCGTCGGCCGCCACATCGAAGTATCCGCCGCTCCAGGTCGCCGTGTTGTAAAGCCGGCGCGCCGCGTCGATCGACCATTCCGTCATGCCCTGACCCCTGACCCAAGTGAGTCCGTATAATAGCGCCTCGCACCCGCTTCAAGGAGACTGGCGCATGGCGCTCGATCAGAACTGGTACACAGAGATCCACGCGGACGCGGGCAGCGCGTTTTCGCTCAAGGTCAAGCGCAAGCTGCACGACGAGCAATCGGACTACCAGCGCATCGAGGTCTTCGAGACCGAGGGCTACGGGAATCTCATGACCATCGACGGACTGGTCATGCTCTCCGACCGCGACAATTTCATCTATCACGAGATGATGACCCACCCCGCCCTGTTCAGCCACTTGCAACCGCGCCGCGTGGTCATTGTCGGCGGCGGCGACTGCGGCACCCTGCGCGAGGTGCTCAAACATCCCGAAGTCGAATCGGTGGTCCAGGTCGAGATCGACGAGCGCGTGACCCGCGTGTCCGAGCAGTTCTTCCCGGCACTGTGCGAATCCAACGGCGACCCGCGCGCGGAATTCTTCTTCGGCGACGGTATCCGCTGGATGAAGGAGGCCGAACCCGGCTCCATCGACGTCATCATCATCGACAGTACCGACCCTGTCGGCCCGGCCAAGGGCCTTTTCTCAGAGCCTTTCTACCGCGACTGCCTACGCGCACTCGGTGAGGACGGCCTGCTCGCCCAGCAGAGCGAATCGCCGCTCTATCACAGCGCCAGCATCATCCGACCGATGCACGACGAGATGCGCAAGAGCGGCTTCCTCGACACGCTGACACTCTTCTATCCGCAGCCGGTCTACCCCTCCGGCTGGTGGTCGGCCACGCTCGCCGCCAAATCGGCACCGGTCACCTTTCTGCGCGAAGAACAGTGCGAGAACAAGGTATTCGAAACGCACTATTACAACGACGCCATCCACCGCGCTTCGATGGCGGTGCCGGAATTCGTCCGCCGCGAGCTGCTCAGGTAGCTAGGCCGCGCAACATCCGTTGCGCGGGCGCGTGGTCATCGGCTGCAGACGGGCAGCGTCCTCCGCGAAGGGCGCCTGCCCGTGCAACGAATCGGCACTCACTGCCAGAATCTCGCGCACCCAGGGCGGGAGATCCTCGCGCAGTCGGTAAAACACCCACAACCCGTCACGCCGGTCGGTAACCACCTCCGCTTCGCGCAGGCTGGCCAGATGTCGCGAAATCTTGGGCTGCGCCATCTCCAGCGCCTCCGTCAACTCGCACACGCAAAGTTCGCCGGCACGCTGCATCAGCATCAGACAGCGCAGTCGCGTCGGGTCGGAAAGGGCTCGGAAAAAGCGTTCAGGCGTCATGTCGGTCACACATCTGCTATTTGATATATACGGGTAAACGATTATACTCGCGGCCGATTCTCTCGCCCGGACATCATCTCATGTTAGCGCTCGCGATCTTCCTGATCACCCTCGTTTTCGTCATCTGGCAGCCACGCGGGCTGGGCATCGGCTGGAGCGCGACGGGCGGCGCCCTGCTGGCACTGGCCACCGGCGTGATCACGCCGCACGACATCCCCATCGTCTGGCACATCGTCTGGGACGCCACCTTCACCTTCGTTGGCCTCATCATCATCTCGCTGACTCTGGACGAGGCCGGCTTCTTCCACTGGGCCGCCCTGCATGTCGCGCGCTGGGGTGGTGGCAGCGGACGACGGTTGTTCCCGCTGGTAATCCTGCTGGGCGCCCTGATCGCCGCCTTCTTCGCCAACGATGGCGCCGCGCTACTGCTCACACCGATCGTGCTCGCCATCCTGCTGCGCCTGGGCTTCAAACCCGCCGGCGCGCTGGCCTTCGTGATCGCTACCGGCTTCGTCGCCGACACCACCAGCCTGCCGCTGATCATCTCGAATCTCGTCAATATCGTCAGCGCCAACTATTTCGCCATCCCCTTCGACCGCTACGCGCAGGTGATGATTCCCGTAGACCTCGCCGCGCTCGCCGCAACACTGGTCGTCCTCTGGCTATACTTCCGCCGCGACCTGCCAGAACGCTACGCCCTCGACGGGCTGGAGGCGCCCGCTCACGCGATCCGTGACCCGCTGGTCTTCCGTGCCAGTTTCCCGCTGCTCGGCACGCTGCTCACGGCCTACTTCGTCACCGCGCAGTTCGGCGTGCCCGTCTCCGTGGTCACTGGCGCAGGCGCGCTGATCCTGCTCGCACTCGCCGGGCGCTGGCATCGTGGCGGTCGCGGCGGCATCATCCCTGTGCGCAAGGTGCTCAAGGAGGCACCCTGGCAGATCGTGATCTTCAGCCTGGGCATGTACCTCGTGGTCTACGGCCTACGCAATGCGGGGCTCACGGCCTACCTCGCGCGGATTCTGGAATGGCTGGGTGGCCACGGGCCGACGATTTCCGCACTCGGCACCGGCTTCCTGAGCGCCGCGCTGTCCTCGGTGATGAACAACATGCCAAGCGTGCTGGTCGGCGCGCTGGCCATCGATCAGAGCCATGGCCTGAGCGCAGCCAGCCGTGAAGCCATGATCTACGCCAACGTCATCGGCTGTGATCTCGGCCCCAAGTTCACGCCTATCGGCAGCCTCGCCACCCTGCTGTGGCTGCACGTGCTCGCGCGCAAGGGCGAAACCATCACCTGGGGCCAGTACATGAAGGTCGGGCTGATCATCACCCCACCGGTCCTGATCGTCACCCTGCTCGCGCTGGCCGTCTGGCTGCCGCTGGTGGGTCATTCCTGAACGGAGTCGGAGTCTCTTGATGAATCCAAAATCCATCCTGTTCCTATGCACCGGCAACTCCTGCCGCAGTCAGATGGCCGAAGGTTGGGCCCGTCGACTCGGCGGCAACGACTTCGAGATCACCTCCGCCGGCATCGAATCTCACGGCAAAAATCCGCGTGCGATCGCGGTGATGGCCGAGGCCGGCGTCGACATCAGCGATCAGGAATCGACCCGCGTCAGCGACGCCATGATCGCCGCTGCCGACCTCGTGGTCACGGTCTGCGGCCATGCCGACGAACACTGCCCAGTACTGCCGCACGGCGTACGCAAGCTGCACTGGCCGCTCGAAGACCCGGCCAAGGCCACCGGCACGGAGGAGGAAATCATGACCGAGTTCCGCCGCGTGCGCGACGAGGTGCGCGAGCGCGTGGCCGGCCTGCTGCAGGACGAGCGGGGCTGAGTCCTCAGTCGATAAGGTGGCGCTCGATCCGGCGGTCGGGCACCAGCCACATCAGCGCGACCAGCACGTAAACCACCTGCGCCGCCCAGTGGACCCAATAGGCCAATGGGATCGCTGCGGCGTACAGCAGAATTGACAGTATGCCCTTGAAATCACCACCGATCGCGCGTGCGACCCTGGAGTCGCGACCTTCGTGCGCGATAATGCTGCGCACCAGGATGCTGTAGGCGATGGCTGCCATCAGCAGCACGCCGCCGTAAAGCGCCGTTGGCGCCGCCGCAAAGTGGTTCTCGCCCATCCAGCTGGTCACAAAAGGGAACAACGAGAGCCAGAACAGCAGGTGCAGGTTCGCCCACAGGACCCCACCGCCGATACGCTCGGTCGCGTGCAGCAGGTGGTGATGGTTGTTCCAGTAGATGCCGATATAGACGTAGCTGAGCACGTAGCTCAGCAACACAGGCAACAGTGGCCGCAGCGCGTCGATCTGTTCGCCGTGCGGCACCTTCATTTCCAACACCATGATGGTGATGATGATCGCCATCACGCCGTCGCTGAATGCTTCCATTCGGTTCGTGCGCATTCCCCCCACCCCTGCGATCCGTTTCCAGTCCAGTATGCCGCCATCCGCCGCGATGCGGCAGCGGATCACGATTTCAATCGATCGAGACGCAGCCTTTCCCGTTCGTCGAACAGCCGGCGCGAACCGAGCCAGACGCCGCCGAGCGCGGAGAAACCGGTGTTGGCGGCGATCAGAAACATGATCAGAATCTGGTAACGCACAGCCTCGGTCGGCGACGAGCCGGCCAGGATCTGCCCGGTCATCATACCCGGCAGGCTAACGACACCCGCCGCGGCCATGGAGTTAATGATCGGGATCAGCCCGGCGCGCGCGGACTCTCGGCGGATGTCGGCCATCGCCTCGTCCCAGCGCTGTCCGAGCATCAGGCGTGCCTCGATAACCGTCCGCTGGCGCCAAGCCGTCTGCGTCAGTCGGTCGAGGCCAATAGCAGCCCCGGTCATCGAGTTGCCGATCAGCATGCCGAGCAGTGGGATCGCATATTGCGGTGCGTACCAAGGTTCCGGCCGCAGGATCACCAGCAAGGTGAGCAGGATGATCACCAGACTCGGCACGGAGAGCGCCAGCGCGCCCACACCGTACCCCCAACCGCCGCTGAACCGACGCTGCTGACGCGCCATGACCTCGCGACCGGCGACCACCAGCATGAAGACCGCCAGCAGACCGATCCACAGCGGGCTGGCATGCGCAAACAATGTCTTGAGCACCAGCCCCACCAGCCAGAGCTGTAAAGTTGTGCGCACGGCCGAAATCAGTAGCGTACGCGCCAGCCCCAGACTCAGCGCCAGACTCAGGCCGGCCAGCGCCAAGATCAGCAGCGCCGCCAAACCCAGCTCAAACGGCGTCAACACGATCAAATGCATGCGATCTCCTCCAGCTGACCCGCGCGCATCACCAGTTCGCGGTCGCCGACACGGCTCGCCTGTGCCGGGTCGTGCGTCACCCACAGGGCGGCTGCGAGGCTGTCCGCGAGATACTCGCGCACCACCGACTCCACGCGCGCACGGTTGTCGGCGTCGAGATTCGCGGTCGGCTCGTCAAGCAGCAGCACCTGGGGTCGCAGTTGCAGCATTCGCGCGAGCGCCAGGCGCTGGCGCTCGCCGCTGGATGCACGCATCACCTCCCAACCCATCACTTCCGGTCCGAAGCCAAGCGCCTCGAGCACGCCGTCGCTACCCTGCGGGAAATGCTCGCCCACCACCTCCGCCCACCAAGCCGGTTCCGCGGGCAACAGCCCGACCGAGCGTCGCCAATCGCGTGGTGGGAAGTCGTCTCGCATTCGACCATTCAGGAACACCATGCCTGTGGACGGGTCGAGATCGCAGATTGCACGTAAAAGCAGCGACTTGCCGCTTCCAGACGGTCCGGTCAACACGACACACTCGCCCGCTGCGAGCGACAGCGAGTAAGGACCGACTACTGGAGTGCGTAAGCCTTCCACGCTCAAACGCTGGGATGTCCGCGCAACGTCGTCGCTTTTGGGATGTGAGGCATTCATGGGGCGGGGATTATGCGGGGATCGCGCCGATCATTCGAGCCCAGCGAGATAAAGGAGAGATAAAAAAGAACGGGCGCCAGTGGCGCCCGTTCGATTGAACACAATCGCTTGATTGTTATTCGTAGACCTGCTCACCGTGCTGGGAAACGTCGAGGCCCTCGACCTCATCCTCTTCCGTCACACGGATACCCATGATTACGTCGATTACCTTGATGATAATGAAGGTCATGATCGCGTCGTACACAATCGTCACCATGACACCGAACCCCTGAATACCGAGCTGATGCATGATGCTGCCGCCAGCCGCGTCGGACAAGCCGGCACCACCGAACATCGCGGCCGCAAAAATGCCGGTCAACATCGCACCGACGATGCCGCCGACCGCATGGACGCCAAAGGCATCGAGCGAATCGTCATAACCGAGCATGTTCTTGAGGTAGACCGAGGCCCAGAAGCAGAGCACGCCGGCAGCGATACCAATCACGATGGCACCGGTCGGCCCCACGAAACCGGAAGCCGGGGTGATCGCCACAAGACCAGCCACCGCACCCGAACTCATGCCCAGCAGAGTGGGTTTGCCACGAGCCGCCCACTCGGCGAACATCCACGACAGCGCGGCAATGCCGGTTGCGATCTGGGTCACGGCCATGGCCATGCCAGCAGTCGCGTTGGCGGCCACAGCAGAACCCGCATTGAAACCGAACCAACCGACCCACAGCAATGCGGCACCGGCCATGGTGAACACCACGTTCACAGGCGGCATCGGATCCTTGCGGTACCCCTTACGCTTGCCCAACACCAGTGCAGCCACCAGACCGGCCACACCCGCGTTGATATGCACCACCGTGCCTCCCGCAAAGTCGAGCACGCCGTCGCCACCCAACCAGCCACCCGGACCCCAGACCATGTGCGCGATCGGCGAATAAACCAACACCGACCACAAGCCCATGAACCACAACATTGCCGAGAATTTCATGCGTTCGACGATCGAGCCGATGATCAGTGCCGGAGTAATGATGGCAAAGGTCATCTGGAAGGTCATGAACACCGATTCGGGGATGGTCCCGCTCATCGCGTTGTAACCCATGCCGCTCAGGAAGAAGCGACTCAGGCCACCGACGAAACCATTACCCGAAGTGAAGGCCAGCGAATAGCCGATAATCGTCCAGACGGCCGTGATCAAACAGGTCACGGCAAAGGTCTTCGCCGCCACTGAAATCAGATTTTTCTTGCGTACCATGCCACCGTAGAAAAGCGCTACGCCCGGTATGGTCATCATCAGAACCAATGCGGTGGATGTCAGCATCCAGGCGGTGTCGCCCGAGTTGATCTTCGGTGTTGCGTCGGCAGCCATGGCCAAACCCGGGAGCATCCACAAGCCCACCAAGCCGAACAGTCCCCCGATCGCTCCCAATGCGTGCTTAGATTTCATCGAAAGTTTCCTCATCTAGATTTTTATAGCCTTAAAGGGCTTCGCTACCGGTTTCGCCGGTACGGATACGAATGGCCTGCTCAAGCGGGCACAGGAATATCTTGCCGTCGCCGATCTTGCCGGTGCTGGCTGCCTTGCTGATGGCCTCGATGGCCTGATCGACCAAAGCGTCGTCCAGAGCAACCTCGATCTTCACCTTGGGTAGAAAATCCACCACGTATTCCGCGCCGCGGTAGAGTTCGGTGTGTCCCTTCTGACGCCCGAAGCCCTTGACCTCCGCGACGGTGATCCCCTTGACGCCGATTTCGGAAAGCGCCTCCCGAACCTCGTCGAGCTTGAAGGGTTTGATAATGGCGATGAGCAGCTTCATACCTGTTTGCCTCCCGTTTCCATAGCAATCACTCCTAATTGGCTTGGCACCCTGCGACGCGGGCTTGAGGCACAGACATGCAGGGGGCGTGCCATTTAAAGAAGGCCAAACAAGACCATTGTTTTTAATACAAAAAAGCGACAATCATCCAGAGAACGCAAGCATCATCGCACCATTATGGTGCGATGATGCTACGTCAATAACCGTATACTCCCTCATGAAGCTCGGCTGCCGCACCAATATGGGACACAAAAAAATCCGGGCGACGAGCGCCCGGATTTTTTCAAGAACGAAACAAACGGAACAAACTAGAAGCTGTACGTACCCCCAATAACGAATTGGCTAGCAGCCTTCGTGCCGGGAACCGCCACCGAACTTGCGGCAGCATCCAGCACATCGCTGTCCAATCCACTTTCCACGGCCTTTTTGTCCGCATACTGATATTCGGCGTAGAACGCCACACTGCTAATTGGCGCATAGGCCAAGCCCAGCGTAGTCAGTGTGCCGCGCGTACGAGACAACGTGCCGCTAGCACCCTGCGTCGTGGTCGACACATTGCCCATCACAGTCCATTTCGGATTGAAGGCATAGCTCGCGGTCGCAAGATAGGTATAAATCTCATGTGTATTCTGCGTCGCCGTCAGCAGCATGGACGTGGGCTTGAAACCGAAGCCCCCCACACTGACAGTCAAAGGTCCCGAGCTGTAAGTACCCCGCAGGCCCACCTTATTCTTAAGCAATACGCCGGAATATTCGTTTACCGGCGTCAACCATACGGTCTGCGAAGGCGATGCACTGTACTTAGCGGCGCCATCCCCGTACTTGGAAAAGCTCTCAAAACCTGCCGCGAAGCTGAAATCACCCGTCGTATAGGTGCCAGAAAGCCCGTAATTGTTCGTCGACTTGCTGCTGGCAGACGAACCCTTCCCGATGTTGAAGCCCTCGGCAGATACTGTAAATCCCCCCATAGTCGGCGAAACGTAAGAAATCGCCTTGTCCTGCTCGAAATTTGCTACTACGGTGGGATACATCCACCAAAAAGGTGTGAAGGGCAATACCACATCATTGAAATAGGTCGATTCAAGTCGACCGGCCTTGAGCGTTCCCCAGGGCCCGGTCGCGCCCAAATACGCCCAGTATGTTGAGGGCGATCCGATCGCAGATGTAGGATCGACGGACATGTCATAGTTATAAATGAATTTCGTGCCCCCGGCCTCACCCAAGTCACCCTTCACGCCGACTTGGCTGATATTGTTCTGAATGCCATAAGTTGATTTCTGCCCACCGGTAGTAGCCGTGTTGTAGCTACCAACAACACCTACCATCCCGTAAATCGTCGCGGTTGGCGCGGCACGGGCCGTAATGGCCACTCCTGCCATCGCCATACCCGCACTCAGGGCAATCACAATTTTGCTAGGCCGAAACCGCTTCTTCAGGCTCATATCTGCACTCCAAATGACTGACATGGATGTCACTAAAAACGGACAGTGTGCATTGGGACACACACGTCTTTGCGTGATAGCAGTTAACGTGCCAGTCAGCACTTATTGATGACGGCGCGATTACAGCGGCGCCTCGAGACGAGATAAGCGGCCTCAGCTGCGCATCAGGCACTAAAATGGTGCGAAAATTTAGTCACAGATCTAAATTGGTGCGAAAATCGATTAGTTTTTTCTATTAATTTTTCCTAATGAAGTCGATCGATTAAAGTTATCAATACACAAGAGCCGACAAGCTCTGTTTGTGGGCAGGCACCATGCGCCTCAGAACAAACCTCACCATCTTCTTAATGAAATGTTCTAAACATCGAGTCTGCGGGAACTCAACCGTCCACACTACAAACAACCTTGTTCGATACTTAAATCGGCCATTTACGTCACGTTAGCCTTCAGCTCGTGATGCCGCTAGACTCCTAAGTTAATCGGATCAACACGAATGAGAGGCGAAGATGTTCGAAAAACGACCCTTCGATGATTTCGCATCGAAACTAGGCAAGGCCGTACCCGATTCTTTGCGTACCGCGCAGCAAGATGTCGGTAAGACCGTACGCGCCGGATTGAGTGGTGCAATGCAGCGACTCGACCTCGTCAGTCGCGAGGAATTCGAGGTACAGTCCGCGGTCCTGGCCAGAACACGCGAAAAACTGGAGCGCATGGAGACACGCGTGCGTCTTCTGGAGGAAAAACTGGGCATCACCCCGCCATCGACTCAGGCGCCAGGGGAATAGCATCCTGATCCACTCACTATACTGAGCCGCATGATGTCGCTGGCTCGCGTCTACACTCGTGCGCAACTCGGCATTGACGCGCCCGAGGTTTGCGTTGAAGTACATCTATCCAATGGCCTGCCTAGCCTGTCCATCGTCGGCTTGCCTGAAGCCGCAGTTCGCGAAAGCAAGGACCGCGTCCGTGCCGCCATTCTCAATAGCCACTTCGAATTTCCCGCACGCCGCATCACCGTGAATCTGGCGCCGGCGGACCTGCCCAAAGAAGGTGGACGCTTCGATCTGCCCATCGCCCTCGGTATTCTCGCGGCATCGGGCCAGTTACCCGCGGAATCACTCGACGAAATCGAATTCATCGGCGAACTGGCGCTCGATGGGCATTTACGTGGGATTCGCGGCGCGCTACCCGCCGCACTGGCCACGCGCGCTGCAGGGCGCTCGCTGCTCGTACCCGAGCAATGCGTGAGCGAGGCTGGACTGGTTGAAGGATTGCCGCTGTACGCCGCCAATCACCTGTTGCAGGTCTGCGCGCACCTTGCGGGGCGCGAGCGGCTTGCGCTGCATCGGTCACAGCCTCAGCAGATTCCCGAGCGATGGGATACCGACTTGTCCGATATCCGGGGACAACACCAGGCAAGGCGTGCGCTTGAAGTCGCGGCGGCAGGCGGACACAACTTGCTGATGATCGGACCTATTAGCCCCATTCTTATGTAAAAGGGTAATCCGTGCCTGGATACTGAAGTACAACAAAACAAGGGCCCAGAACGGTGGGGTTTGATGGCAATTCAATCTTCTAATTATCATAGCCTCTGCCAGGCAGGCTGATTGGCCGGGTGTGATACCCTCCGCTGGTCCTCAGCGAGGCCCCAGGCGTGATCCAACCAGAACAACAAGCCAGGAAAGACATCGACCGGCTGCTGCAGGCGCCGGGCTGGGCGGTGCAGGATGCGTCGACGGTGAGCATCCACGCAGCGCCGCGTGTTCACCTTCCACACCCCGGCGCTGTTTGCCGAATGGTTGGGCATGGTCGCCCAGGGCGTGCGCGAAGCGGCACCGGATTACGCGTGACCACTTGCCCTTATTCAAATGGTCGCTGGCTCGGGCAAGACCTTCACCTCGTTTTCCTTCAGCGCCTGCAGGGCAAGCAGATCGACACCTGCACCTGCACCCTCCAGCGTATGTACTCCATGCTCAAAGGCCGCGACTCCCTTCCCGTCCTTCACGCCAAGGTGATCGGGTTTTGTCGCGCCGCACGAATCCAATGACCTCTATCCACTGCTAGTCATGCCTCATTCAAAAGACACCTACAGCCGGCCTTCTGATACCCCGAGTTCCGTCGTCCGGGAGGACGCCATCGAATACGGCTTCATCGGCAAACTCCAAAGCCTCAAGTACGACTATCGCGAAGACATTCGCGACCGCGCCGCGTTAGAGAAAAACTTCCGCGAAAAATTCGAGGCCCTCAATCGCGTCAGCCTCACCGATGGTGAATTCCCGCGTCTGCTGGAGGAGATCATCACTCCCGATGTCTTCACCGCCGCCCGCACCCTGCGCGAGCGCAACAGCTTCATCCGCGACGACGGCACGCCGCTGAACTACACCTTGGTCAACATCAAGGACTGGTGCAAAAACACGTTCGAGGTCGTCAACCAGCTCCGCATCAACACCGACAACAGCCACCACCGCTACGACGTCCTCCTGCTCATCAACGGCGTGCCCTGTGTGCAGATCGAGCTGAAGACGCTCAGTGTCAGCCCGCGCCGGGCCATGGAGCAGATCGTCGATTACAAGAACGACCCCGGCAACGGCTATACCAAGACGTTGCTGTGCTTCCTCCAGCTCTTCATCGTCAGCAACCGCACCGACACCTGGTATTTCGCCAACAACCACCCCCGCCACTTCGCCTTCAATCAGGACGAGCGCTTCCTGCCCATCTATCAGTTTGCCGACGAGGCGAACACGAAGATCACCCACCTCGACAGCTTCGCCGAGACCTTCCTCGTCAAATGCACCCTCGGCCAGACCATCAACCGCTACATGGTGCTCATCGCCAGCGAGCAAAAGCTCATGATGATGCGCCCGTATCAGGTCTATGCCGTAAAGCAGATCGTGGACTGCATCCACCAGAACTGCGGCAACGGCTACATCTGGCACACCACGGGCAGCGGCAAGACGCTCACGTCCTTCAAGGCCTCCACGCTGCTCAAGGACAATCCCGACATCGAAAAATGTCTGTTTGTCGTGGACCGCAAAGACCTCGACCGGCAGACCCGCGAGGAATTCAACAAGTTCCAGGAAGGCTGCGTCGAGGGAAACACCAACACCGGCACATTGGTGCGGCGCCTGCTGTCAGACGACTACGCCGACAAGGTCATCGTCACCACCATCCAAAAGCTTGGCCTCGCGTTGGACGAAAACAGCAAGCGCAACAAGCAGCGGAAAAATAACGACCAACTGACCTACAAAGAGCAGCTCGAACCGCTGCGCGACAAGCGCATCGTCTTCATCTTCGACGAGTGCCACCGCTCCCAGTTCGGCGACAACCATCAGGCGATCAAAGCGTTTTTCCCCAAAGCCCAGCTCTTCGGCTTCACCGGCACGCCTATCTTCGAACAAAACGCCACCTCGCTGAAGATCGAAGGAGATGAAGCATCGTTACAGACCACCGAGGATCTCTTCCAGAAAGAACTCCACGCCTACACCATCACCCACGCCATTGAAGACGGCAATGTCCTGCGTTTCCACGTCGATTACTTCAAGCCAGAAGGCAAAAAGCTCCCGAAACCGGGCGAGCCCCTTGCAAAGAAAGCGATCATCGAGGCCATCCTCGCCAAGCACGACGCCGCCACCGGCCAGCGCAGATTCAATGCGCTGCTTGCGACCGCGTCGATTAACGACGCCATCGAATACCAAGGCTTGTTCACAACGATTCAACAGGAAAGACAGGCGGCTGACCCCGACTTCCAGCCGCTGAACATCGCCTGCGTCTTTTCGCCCCCTGCCGAAGGGAACCCGGATGTGAAGCAGATTCA
Source organism: Acidihalobacter yilgarnensis (assembly GCF_001753245.1). Classification (NCBI taxonomy): domain Bacteria; kingdom Pseudomonadati; phylum Pseudomonadota; class Gammaproteobacteria; order Chromatiales; family Ectothiorhodospiraceae; genus Acidihalobacter; species Acidihalobacter yilgarnensis. The sequence goes on from NZ_CP017415.1 coordinate 3,253,299, forward strand.
AGAGGACCTGCCGCAGGAATCACTCGAATACACGATCCAAGCCGGTGAGGACGCTGAAAAAAAGAAAAAGGAAATCGAGCGTAAAAAAGCCGCCCTCAAAGCCATCCTCGCTGACTACAACACCCGCTACAGCACCAACCACACCCTCGGCGAGTTCGACCTTTACTATCAGGATGTGCAAAAGCGCATCAAGGATCAGCAGTGGCCTAACGCAGATCATCCGCACTCAGAAAAGATCGACATCACCATCGTGGTGGATATGCTGCTCACTGGCTTCGATTCCAAATACCTAAACACTTTGTACGTGGACAAGAACCTCAAGTACCACGGCTTGATCCAGGCCTTCTCCCGTACCAACCGCGTGCTCAACGGCACCAAGCCCTACGGCAACATCCTCGACTTCCGCCAGCAGCAGGATGCCGTCGATGCTGGCATCGCGCTTTTCTCCGGTGAAAAATCCGGCGAGGAAGCCCGGAAAATCTGGCTCGTGGATAAGGCCCCCGTCGTCATCGAAAAACTCGATGCTGCCGTGCAAAAGCTCGACGACTTCATGCAATCCCAGGGCCTGGCCACCGCCCCGGAGGCCGTGCCCAATCTCAAGGGCGATGAAGCCCGCGCCGCCTTCATCAACCACTTCAAGGAAGTGCAGCGTCTCAAAACCCAGCTCGACCAATACACCGACCTCACCGACGACAACGCTGCCACCATCGAGCACATCCTGCCCAAGGAAAACCTGCTCGGCTTCCGCGGTGCCTATCTGGAAACCGCCCAGCGCCTCAAAGCCCAGCAGGGTAAAGGCAGCGATAAGCCCGCGCCGGATGGCGTGGACCAGCTCGATTTCGAGTTCGTCCTCTTTGCCTCCGCCCTCATTGATTACGACTACATCATGGGTCTCATCTCCCGCTTCTCCCAGCAGACGCCGGGCAAGCAGAAGATGAGCCGCGAGCAGCTCATCGGCCTCATCCAGTCCGATGCCAAGTTCATGAACGAGCGCGAGGACATCGCCGCCTACATCGCCACCCTGAAAGCGGGCGAAGGCCTGTCTGAGGCCGCCATCCGCGATGGCTACACCCGCTTCAAGGCGGAAAAGGACGCCGCCGAACTCGCCACCATCGCCGCCAAGCACCACCTCGCCACCGCCGCCCTGCAAAGCTTCGTGGACGGCATCCTGCAACGGATGATTTTCGACGGCGAGCAATTGAGCGACCTCATGGCTCCGCTGGAACTCGGCTGGAAAGCCCGCACCCAGGCCGAACTCGCCCTCATGGACGATCTGTACCCCCTGCTTACCAAACGCGCCCAAGGCCGCGACATCTCAGGACTCAGCGCGTATGAGCAGTAAGGCGAACACCACGACCCCGAAGCCCGATGACAAACCCACGTTGACGCCCAAGCTGCGCTTTCCGGAGTTCCGGGATTCGGTGGGGTGGGAGAGTAAGCCATTTGCAAAGCTGTTCTCGATTGGAAACGGCAGAGACCATAAGCACCTCGCGCCGGGAGACGTTCCTGTTTACGGGTCTGGCGGCTACATGCGTTCAGTCGATGAATACCTCTACGATGGGGAAAGCGTGTGCATCGGCAGAAAGGGGACAATCAATAATCCAATGTTCCTGACTGGGAAGTTTTGGACGGTAGATACATTGTTTTATACCCACTCTTTCAATCAATGCCTGCCGAAATTTATCTTCTCGATTTTTCAAAGTATCGATTGGCTCAAGCACAATGAAGCGGGAGGTGTGCCAAGCTTATCGAAGACGAATATCGAGAAAATCGAAACCGCTGTTCCATCACTCCCCGAACAACAAAAAATCGCCGAGTGCCTGAGCACCGTGGACGAGCTGATGGCCGCCCAAGCCCGGAAACTGGACGCGCTCAAGACCCATAAAAAAGGGCTGATGCAGCAACTTTTCCCCCGCGAAGGCGAAACCCAACCCCGCCTCCGCTTCCCGAATTCCAAAATGCCGGGGAGTGGGAGTGCGAAGAACTCTCTAACTGTCTCAAGAAGGTAATCGATTACAGAGGGAAAGCCCCACCGAAATCGGAATCAGGTGTCCCGCTAATCACCGCGAAAAACGTGCGGTTCGGCTGGCTCGACATGACTAATGACGAATACATCGAAGAGGATCAATACGAAGGTTGGATGTCCAAAGGCATCCCGAAGGAGGGGGATATACTTTTTACCACCGAGGCACCCCTTGGCAATGTGGCACTCTTCCCTAGCACTGGAAGATTTGCGTTGGGGCAACGGATTCTCACTCTCCGCTCCAAAACTGAAAGATGCCTTCCCGAGTTTCTCTTCCACTCCCTGCTTGGTCCAACAATGCAGGAAGAGATCGATTTTCACAGCACTGGATCAACGGCTAAGGGCATCAAGTCAGCAGTATTTGTAAAGCTCAGCTTTTGCCGTCCGGGAATTCCGGAACAACAACGCATCGCTGACTGCCTCACCAGCCTCGACGGCTTGATCACCGCCGAAACCCAAAAGCTCGACGCCCTCAAGACCCACAAGAAAGGGTTGATGCAGCAGCTTTTCCCTTCACGTGAAGGAGTGTAATGTATGGCTACTGAATTTCTGCCCATTCACTTCGGAAATCTCCAAGGCAAGCATGAAATAAATGCAAACTCACTTGTTGTTTTCATTGAGTCTTACAGAGAAATCGCTGATTTTTTCAGGCTTGTCGTTGATATACATATCGGCACACCTCAAGAAGGCGGCTGGAAAACAAATCTTATTTTTGCCGTTAGCTTTATCGGCGCAAGCCCATTTATTGCATTACTAACCGGAGAAACTGCTGACGACTGGGGAAAAAAAGGGCATACAGAAATAGTTCGGATAATTAACGAGTTTGTCACAAGGAAAGCGTCTGAAATCCCCGAAGAATTTCCAAAAGAATGTGTCAAGCATAAGAATAATATTTATCAACAGTTTCAGAAAGACGACTGCATAGATAGCTTCCGCTTGGGAGATGTCCCACCCATTCCTAGAAATAATTTTCATCTGTACATAAAAGACATACCTGATGATGAGCCAATATATCTTGGAGAAACTGACATAACCGTGCATAGCCCAGATTGGAAAGGAAAGCGATCTTGGCGCGGAAAAATTAAAATTCTTGACGACACGGAAAATGCCTTCGCTTTCGACAAGGATTTAACTGGAAAGTTTTGGGAAAAAATAAAGCTTGATTTATTGCCGTTACATACAACAGACATCATGCGGGTTCAGTTGGTTAAGCGGCCATCTAGCAAGGTGAAATATTTAGTTATACGGGTGTTGTCGTATAACGGTGAGGAGATAGATACTCCAATTAGTGATGAGGCAATTAGCAGATTTGCTGCAATTTCCCTTCAATCCCCTACTAACCACTCATCACCTCAATTAGAGCTTTTTAGGTGAGTTACGTCATGACCGACATCATTCTGTACACCACGGAAGACGGCAGCAGCCAAATCCAGCTCCGCACGGAGAATCAGACCGTTTGGCTGACGCAGCTTGAGATGGCGGAACTCTTCGATGCCACCAAGCAGAACATTTCCCTGCACCTGAAGAACCTCTTCGCGGACGGGGAGCTGGATGCGGCGGCAACTGTCAAGGAATCCTTGACAGTTCAAATCGAGGGCAGCCGCGAGGTGCAGCGCACGCTCACGCTCTACAATCTCGACGCCATTCTGGCCGTGGGCTACCGGGTGCGCTCGCCGCGTGGCGTGCAGTTCCGCCGCTGGGCCTCCACGGTGCTCAAGGAATACCTCGTCAAGGGTTTCGTGATGGATGACGAGCGGCTGAAGAACCCGGATGGCCGCCCCGACCACTTCGACGAGATGCTGGCGCGCATCCGCGATATCCGGGCCTCCGAGAAGCGTTTTTACCAGAAGGTGCGCGACCTCTTCGCCCTGAGCAGCGACTACGACAAGACAGACAAAGCCACGCAGGCTTTCTTCGCCACGGTGCAGAACCTTCTGATCTTCGCCGTGACACAGAAAACCGCCGCCGAGCTCATCACCACCCGTGCAAATCCCGCCGATCCGCATTTCGGCCTGCTCGCCTGGAAGGGCGACACGGTGCGCAAGGCGGACATCCTCGTGGCCAAGAACTACCTGACCGAGGACGAGATCGACACCCTGAACCGGCTGGTGGTCATCTTTCTGGAAACCGCCGAACTGCGCGCCAAGAGCAAGCAGGAAACCCGCATGAGTTTCTGGAAGGGCAACGTAGACCAGATCATCACCGCCAACGGCTTCCCGCTGCTCGCTCACGCGGGCTCCATCAGCCATGAGCACATGGAGATCAAGACGAACGCGCTCTATCTCGACTACGACCAGCACCGCAAACAACAGGAAGCGCTGGAAGCCGATCAGCAGGACGAAGCCGAACTGAAAGCCCTCGAAAACCAAATCAAACGGCGCCCAAAGAAATGAACGACCTCGACCAAAAACAACTGGGCAAGACCCTCTGGAACATCGCCGACACCCTGCGCGGCGCGATGAACGCGGACGATTTCCGCGACTACATGCTGTCCTTCCTCTTCCTGCGCTACCTCTCGGACAATTATGAGACGGCCGCGAAGAAGGAGCTGGGCAAAGACTACCCCACGCTCGCTGCGGACGACCGCAGCGTGCCGCTGACGCTGTGGTATGCCAACAACCCGGACGACACCATCGCGTTCGAGAAACAAATGCGCCGCAAGGTGCATTACGTCATCCAGCCGCAGCACCTCTGGAACAGCATCGCCAATCTGGCCCGCACCCAGAATGGCGAACTGCTCAACACGCTACAGGCGGGTTTCAAATACATCGAAAACGAGTCCTTCGAGAGCACCTTCAACGGTCTGTTCTCGGAGATCAACCTCGGCTCGGACAAGCTCGGCCGGAAATATGAAGACCGCAACGCCAAGCTCTGCGCCATCATCGCGGAGATCGCCAAAGGGCTGGCGGAATTCTCCACCGGCATCGATGCCCTGGGCGATGCCTACGAATACCTGATTGGCCAGTTTGCCGCCGGTTCCGGCAAGAAGGCGGGCGAGTTCTACACCCCGCAGCAGATTTCCGACATCCTGTCCGCCATCGTCACCCTCGACAGCCAGGAACCCGCCACCGGCAAGAAAGAGCGCCTGGCCAGTGTGCTCGACTTCGCCTGCGGCTCCGGTTCCCTGCTGCTGAACGTGCGCAAGCGCATGGGTCCGCACGGCATCGGCAAGATTTACGGACAGGAAAAGAACATCACCACTTACAACCTGGCGCGCATGAACATGCTGCTGCACGGGGTGAAGGACACGGAGTTCGAGATCTATCACGGCGACACGCTAACGAACGATTGGGACATCCTGCGCGAGCTGAATCCCGCCAAGAAACCCAGCTTCGATGCCATCGTCGCCAATCCGCCGTTCAGCTACCGCTGGGAGCCCACGGCCGCCATGGGTGACGACGTCCGCTTCAAGAACCATGGACTGGCCCCCAAATCCGCCGCCGATTTCGCCTTCCTGCTGCACGGCTTTCACTTCCTCAAAGACGAAGGCGTGATGGCCATCATCCTGCCCCACGGCGTGCTGTTCCGTGGCGGCGCGGAGGAGCGCATCCGCACCAAGCTGCTCAAAGACGGCCACATCGACACCGTCATCGGCCTGCCCGCGAACCTGTTCTACTCCACCGGCATCCCGGTCTGCATCCTCGTGCTCAAGAAGTGCAAGAAGCCCGATGACGTGCTGTTCATCAACGCCGCCGAGCACTTTGTGAAAGGCAAACGCCAGAACCAACTGACGCAAGAGCACATCGCCAAGATCATTGAGGCCTACCAATTCCGCAAGGAAGAGGACCGCTACTCAAAGCGCATCGGCATGGAGCGCATCGCCGCGGAAGGTTACAACCTGAACATCTCGCGCTACATCAGCACGGCGGTGAGCGAGAAAGAAATCAGCCTGGATGAGACCCATGCGAGCTTGGTGAAAATCGAGAAGGCGATCCGGATCGCGACGGCGAAGCACAATGCATTCCTTAAAGAACTGGACAAGCCGCTGTTGCCGTCGGCGGATTGAAGTTCGTCGTGGATTTGGAAACGGCGTTAGGAATGCGCTGATTTAGTCAGCGTTTGTGGTCCTTGTCCTTCTACGTTGGAGCACACCCCTCGAACGGAGGCGAAGGGCGAACAGTGCCCGGTGGCCGCCGGAGTGACCAGCCCGAACCATACGCTGGGCCACCTGTACACGCATTGTGATCGTAGCCAAACGCACCCCGCCTTCGGTCTGCGGGGGCCGCCGAAGGCGGGGCGCAGGGCGTACAGCCCGCAGCCCCCGAAGCGCCAGCGAAGGGCCGGGGGGAGCCGGGTCCGGACACGCGCCGAGAGAGGTCGGGACAGGCAATCCGCATGACGGGCGCACCCCGTGCGCCTGGCGGGCGGGTTGCGGTTCCGGCCGAACCGAGGTCGTGAGCGAGCCCCAGCGAGCGGTCGGATCTGGGGGGCAACGCCCCGGCACGCCGAGCGAAGCGCGGCAACCCGCTGGCAGGGTGGAGGGGCGTGCGGTCCGCGTGACAGCCGACCCACAGGGCGGCTGGCGCGGGGGCTGCCCGTGCCGACACCGGGGCGCAACGCGACTCGGCAAATTCCAGCCAGCGTAGCGTGGCGGAATGCAGCCCGCGCCAGCGGGTTGCCGCGCTTCGCGCGGCGTGCCCGTCAAGGACGCGGAGCGTCCGCGAAGCGTAGCGGAGGTGTCGTCCGAGTCTGGGGCGGCGCGTCCAGCGCCGAGGCCGTACAACCGCGTAGCGGCGGCGTTCAGCCGCCCTCGACCGTAGGGAGAGGGGTGTGCGGTCGGTCCACAGGCTCGGGCGATCACACGCCTTTGACCGCACCCGGCCATCCGTCACCTTACCCGTCACCGCGCTGACAAATAGGTCGGTCGGCGGTGACAGGTACTGTGACGGGATCTCCAGTCGGCGAGAATCGCTGACCATCCTGATTGACCGCTCAGGATGGGCGCTCTGGACGGCCGAGCGGTCATCCTGTCGAGCCTCCCAATTTAAATTTTCCCCTAGACCTTCTGACGTGCTTTTCCCCACACGACAGGAGGTCTCTAATCATGCCCAAACACGACATCGCCCGCTATGCCACATCGGCCAAAGAGCGCCATCAGAAGATACTCGAACATTGCTTGCTCTGGACCCTGCGCTGGCAGTTCGTCAGCGACCGGACGCTGGCCAAAATGATCCAGACGTTCTTAGAATCGAACCGCCCACGGATAGCCTATCAGCTCATGCGCGAGGGTTGGCTTAAAGCCTGTCAGGTACCCATCGGACATCGACTTCTCGACGGCAAGCGGGTCTATGCGTTGTCCGAAGCGGGGCGCGCCTGGTGCCATGAGCACTTGGACTTGGACTCACGGATCATCCGACTGCATGACGGCACCCCTCGCCCCGCCTGGGGCAGCATGCAGCACTTACTCGATCTGCAACGGATCTTCCTCGGCACGGACCATTTGGGGATGCTGATGTACTGGAGCGAACCCGAGACTCGGCGGATGTACAGCGATCAGGCCCATGATCTGATCCCGGATATGGTGTTGGACTTTGACGGCGCACCGGGGCTTAACCAAGTCTGGGTTGAGTACGAGCGCAGCCCCAAGAACGACTTGCGCCTTGCGCACTGGGTCAACCTCTATGCCGCGCTTTTCCGGGCTCAAGACCAGGCGGCGCATCATCGTGCCCTCGACCTCGCGCACCGCCAGGCACAAGCGTCTGGGACGTATCCTGTGGATGCTTCGGCCGAAGCATCGCCACCTGCGCTGCTGAAGGTGATCGTCATCGTCACCACGAAGTATCAGCGAGAGCGTTATGCAGCGGCCTTCTCGGTGGAGGCGGCAGCGGAGACGTACCGCCTCAGGGGGAACAACAAGCTCCAGCAAGGCAAAAACCATCTCCCGGTCGCGGAGTACATCGCCAGACGCGTCGAGGTCTTTACGTTGGCGCAGTGGCTGGCGGATGAGGACTCGGCAGACAGAGATGTCTGATCACCCCGCGACGGTCGGTGCGTGCACCGCTGGGCAGGCCAAGACGTGGGTGCCGTGCCAACCCACCCCCGGCCCGAGGGGCCGACCCCGCCGGAGGCGGGGTGAGGGGTTAGCGGGGGTAGCGGCAAGGGGCCGAGTCCGGGCACGAGGTCGGGGCTCACACACCCTCGCCTCCATATCGCTACGGTTTACGTCGCACCCCCCAATGCACGGCGCCACGGCCGAATCGGTCGCTGATGCGATCGAGCGTCGCGTAGAGCGGCTCTCGACCTGTTGCGGGCGCAGGCTCAACCTCGGCGAACAGATCGGACTGGGTGGGCGCTGTGGCATCCCAGCCGGCCAGGCCGAGGCCGATCAGCCGGACCGGACGTGCCGCCCAGTCCCCTTCTTGGTAGAGCGCCCAGGCATGACGGTAGAGCACGTCGTCGTCGGCCGTGGGCACGGGGAGTGTCCGTTGCCGGGTATGGGTCTTGAATCCCCGAAAGCGCAGCTTGAGGGTCACCGTGGAGCCCTTCAGGCCCGCCTGGCGGGCGGTATGGCCGATCTCCTGTGCCGCCCACAGCAGGGTGTCGCGCAGGAGCACCGGATCGGTGATGTCCTCGGCGAAGGTGGTCTCCTTGGAGATGGACTTGCGCACCGTGTCGGTGTGCAGGACATCGGAGGCGATGCCACAGGCCTGATCCTGGAAGCGCCGGGCGGCGTGCGCACCGAGATGCTGAATCAGCTGCGTGGCATCGGCCAGGCGCACGTCTTTGACGGTGCGAAGTCCGAGGTCATGCAGCACCGCAGCGGCCTTGCCGCCGAGGCCGCGGAGCGCGGTCAGTGGCATCGGATCGAGAAAGGCCTGCACCCGCGCCGAGGGCACCACCATCAGCCCGTCAGGCTTGTGGTACTCCGAGGCCAGCTTCGCGATCAGGCGGTTCGGTCCGATACCCACCGAGGCGGTCAGGCCCACGGCATCGGCGATTACCTGCTTGGCGCGTTGACCGATCATCTCAGGTGGCCCCACCAGGCGTTCGAGACCGGACACGTCCAGGTAGGCCTCGTCGATCGAGACCGGTTCGACCACGGGCGAAATCGTGTTGAGTGCCGCCATGATGCACTGCGAGACGGCGGCATAATGCGCCATGCGCGGACGCACATAGACCGTGTCGGCCGGCAACCGGCGCGCGGCCTCCGAAATCGGCATGGCTGAGTGGACGCCATAACGCCGGGCCTCGTAGGAACAGGTCGCCACCACGCCGCGCTGGCCGGGTGCTGCGCCGACCACCAGGGGACGGCCTCGCCACTCCGGATGATCGCGTTGCTCGACCGCCGCGAAAAAGGCGTCGAGATCGATGTGCATGATCCGTCTGGACATGGACCCGGTAGGCTGGCGCCCGGTAGTGGATGGGATCGGCTGGTATGGCCATCAGGTCAGGGCGGACCAAGACCCGAACGACTGATGGATTATTCCGCCGCCTCGGCAGCCGTACCAGTCGACGGCCAAGCAGACGATCAAGCAGTACGGCGGTATGATGCGAGTGGCTGGTTTTGGGATCGGCGCTCAACTGGCGCTTTCGGCCACATCCGGTCGTTCATGCTCTTCCGTATCTGTCCGATGGACGACAGGAGTGCAGCTGCGGGAACCTGTCGTTAGCCTAACTCTGGATGGGCGCCAGCGTCATGTCCCCATTTTCATACATGGATATAGAGACAGAGGGATGATAAAGTGCTGAAGAATCGGCCGGTTAATCTCTGTTTACGTGGGTCTCTATATTAAAGAATGTCCGGACCCGTCGGTCTCTATATTTACTGTTATAAGTCACAATCAGCACTCGGAGTATAAATGGAAAAATTACTCATAGCTGTCCTCGGTAATCGAAACTCGGGGAAAAATCATACGTGGAATACGCTATTTGGCTCTACTGTAAGAACCGGAAAAGAAGAGCGTCGCCTGTATTTCAATGATTGTGAATACGTTAATGTGTTTTTGGTTAGCGGATCACCAGAGGAACGCGAAACGTATGTGGGTGATCTAATTGCAGAAAAAGAGCCAAGGATTGTGCTTTGCTCAACTCAATACAGAGATGATGTGAAAACTACATATAAGTATTTTGTTGATAATGGCTTTTTCTTGTTTGTCCATTGGTTAAATCCAGGATATTCCGATTTGGATGTGCCATCATTTGACAGTCTTGGTCTCGTGAACTGGCTGCTATCGCAACAATCAATTATCGGAATACGTTCTGGAAAGTCGTCTGCCGACTCAAGAGTTGAAGAAATGAAGGAGTATATTTATGGCTGGGCAAAATTCAGAAATCTTGTTTTAAATGAGTGTGAGTAAGTGACTTATAACACGTCGCTCCAGCCGACGTCAGGCCGCGGGGCGGCCTTCCTCGGCTGAGCTTGGCGTTAGGCGCATTCGATATTCATTTCACGGGAGCGTTGCTATGACCGAAAACCTCATCCTACAGTGCCCTGTCTGCGGCAAGGAAATCATCAACACTCGGAATTCCGTCCAACCGTACAACGACTTTGACGATTACGTTAGCTTTCGATGTAGCGGTTGTAAGAAGACTTTCACAGAAGCCGAAATTGCCGCAATGATGAATGCATCATCGCCCTAGATCATTTGAGGCGTACTGAATGACCGAACAGTGGAATGACGCGCTATTTGAAAACTTTGTTCAGCTGCGAAATGCGCTTAGGGCAACGCTGAATAAGCGGCTGCATTAATCCATCATCACGTCTGATACGTTTTGCCCGTAGTCAGGCGGCCAGATTACGGTTTTCTGTTCCTGGTTTTCACTATTTACGCGCCTTGAGGCGCGTTGTTGGCCCGCAACGGTTCATCATGCGGGTACTCGGGGGCGCGACAGGTATAAGTTGGCCAGTCCGAGCGCCACGAAACTGCGGTTCGCATTCTTGTCCAAACCTCGGTAACGCACTTTGCTGAACCCCCACAGTCGCTTCACGACGGCGAAAACGTGCTCGACCCGGGCGCGGATCCGTGACTTGTTGCGATTACGCGAACGCTCGGCCTCGTCGACTTCGCCACCCTTGCGTATGCGTTGGTTGGTAAAGTCCTTCGCCCGAGGGGCATGCGCCCGAATCAGCGCTTTTTGACTGGCGTAGGCGCTGTCGCCATAGACCCGACGTTCCTCGCCGTGCAGCAGGTCCGCGAGCAGGTGTTTATCGTGCACGTTGGCGGCGGTCACCGCCGCGCTGTGCACCAACCCGGTACGACTGTCCACACCGATGTGCAGCTTCATGCCGAAATACCATTGCTGACCCTTGCGGGTCTGATGCATGTCGGGATCGCGCGCCTTGCGGGCGTTCTTCGTTGAACTCGGCGCACCGATGATCGTGGCGTCGACGATCGTTCCAGTGCCGACCTTCAGGCCTCGGTCCCGCAGGGTCTGATTGACCTGCGCGAACAACGACGCACCCAGGTCGTGCTGCTCCAGTAAGCGACGAAATTTCAACAGGGTCGTTCCGTCCGGGACCCGCTCTCGGCCCAGGTCAATGCCCACGAATCGCCGCAGCGCCGTGCTGTCCAGTAGCGCTTCTTCACACGCCTCGTCAGCCAGGTTGAACCAGTGCTGCACGAAATACATCCGCAGCATCCGTTCCAGTCCCACCGGGGGGCGACCCTTCCCCGCCTTCGGGTAGTGGGGTTCAATCACCGCGCACAACGCTGACCAAGGCACGAGTGGCTCCATCGTCGAAAGAAACACATCACGACGCGTCGCTCGTCGATGGACCTCGAATCCTTCACCTTGGTCCGCTGCCATTGCCAGTGTCTGCTGTTTCATCGTCACGATCCCAATTGGTTGTCAGGGCAACTCAATTTTCGCAGAGGTAAGAGACTTTTTCAGCGTTGCCTTAGAGCGGCGAAAAAGGGAAAGAACTATCAATGCGTTCTCTCCGTCGGGGAGAGCATCCTTGAGTTGGACAAGCGAGCTACGTTCCTAAAGAAGATCGCAACTCCTATTTTTCAGAAGGACATGGCGGAAGCATGTATCAAGTTAGGTGCTGTCAATTCCGCCATCGAATATCTGCTTGCGGCAAAGGCAGGATTTGAGGAGCGAAGGAATGGATCTGACGATTGGCAGAAGGATATTGAGTTGATTAACAAGAAACTCGCAAAGCTAATGCCATGCGCCTAACCCATCATTCCACCGGACCTGCGCGAAAAGCCGTGCAGGCCGTTGAATTCAAACGTTGGGCGTCAAGAATGTGTGCCCGTACCGTAGTGAAATGTAGTCATCCTGACGGTTGATCATGCCATTGCCAGAGAAAGAGTGCGTTCTTCACGCTAGATGAAATCGCAAATCGGTGGCGCTTCGCCTAGGCGTTAAGTTAACGTGTTGAAAGTGCGGTATGGGGGCTGAGACCAGTTCCCATACCGCTTATAGCAGCTTAGCTGGCTGTCCTTTGGATGATTACAAGCGGCGTGTCGGTTTGGTAGATCGTTTCGCTATACCAAAGAGGGGGTGCCGCTTCCCTTCTGACTTGAATGTGAGTAGTACGCCCCAATAACCAATGTGGACAAGCCTTTGCTTGTTTTCTTCTATTCACCTTATGGAGCCCGCTTATGTCAGACAAAGATACCGAAAAAGAAGACAAGACCCATCACCATGATAAGCAACATGGACCAGATCATCGCCCGCCTGGTCCGCCTAACGACGTCCCGCCAGGAAAGCATCGCGCACCCAATGTCCCAGGTAACAGACCAGTCGGTCGATGAATCACTGGTTTGACATAGATCCCAGTCGACTTGAGTTTGAGCTTGAATGGCTTGATTGGGCCGGATTCCCTTACTCCATACTGGATGACGGTAGGGAATCTGGCTTTTTGACCCTATCAGTCACTTACCCGGATCCCGATCATGAAGACGCAGGCTTCCAAGGTCATCCCTTAACGGTCACCTTTCCCCCAAACTATCCTGCGTTCCCTTTCCGTATATTAGCTCCGACCTTTCCGCGTGGAACACACGTCAACCCTGCTCACGAGCTATGCCTCCTGGAAAACCCCGGAGACAGCTGGAATGGCTCACGAGACTTTCTTGTCGCCTTCCTAAATAAACAAGTTAAGGATATTTTGCGGGCACACCGAGGCGATGACACAGTTTTGGAGGCACAAGAAGGGTTAAGGCAAACAGGATACGTCAACTATTCCGCGTTAAGTTTTATGGTGACAGGTGATTGGGTCATCCCTCCTGGTGTTAAGCGAGGCTATTTATCCTGGAAAGTCCTTCCCTCAGCAAATATCCCTCATTACGTACGAGGATGCGTTGCCCAGATTCAATCAGAAACTGGGGACTCGTTAGGGGACTTATCTATGGGTGTGCATTGGGATGGTCAACTACGAGGCATCCCTGATATTGCAGGTCGATGGTTACGACTTGAAACCATACCGAACGACCCAAACGATATTCTTAAGGAAGCGCGCGAAGAATGGCCAGGATTGGAAAAAACAATAGGCGTTCCAGACCTAATTGGTTTATTAATTCCAGAGGAAAAAAACACAGCTGACGACATTCTCTATAATTGGGTTTTTATTACTCGTATGCTTGTTCCCATGCTAGTTGCACAAGCACCGCAAGCACCGCAAGCATTTCAGATTACAACAGATCTCGCGACCAGTGTTATACGCGCAGAGCAATTTTCACCTGAGACAAGGTGGGCCAGAACACCCAGAACACAATATCTAGAAAGCAAGAAAGCCGTAGTTGTTGGCTTAGGAGCTATTGGATCTCCTTTAGCCTGGCAATTAGCAAGATCTGGGATTGGTGAACTGGTATGTGTTGATTGTGATTCTGTTCAAATTGGGAACATACCACGTTGGCTTTATGGGTTTTCAGCTCTAGGCGATAGGAAAGCTGCGTGCATAGCGAATAATTTACAGCAACAGTATCCGCCTCTTCGTGCTACCTCAATTGACTATAAAGTAGGTGTGGCAGAAGCTAGTACGGCGGTCCCCTACGAACAGTTTCTTGCATCGATTGCTTCGGCTGATATCGTTATAGATGCAACAGCTGAAGTATCGATTAATCGTTACCTTGAATCATTAGCGAGAGAACACGGCATCCCGTATGTTTGGGCTTATGCCTCTAATGGAGGATGGGGTGGCGTTGTTGGCAGGAGTATTCCAGGCGCAACTCTGGGTTGCTACGAATGCTTTCAGTATCACATGATCGATGCCGTCAATGCCCGCGCGGCGGGTGCGCCAGTTCCAGACGGAGGCATTGATCTCCCGCCAGCTGAAGACAAGCCTGATGTACAACCAGTAGGCTGTTTTCACCCAACATTTCGTGGAACAGGTTTTGATCTAGACCAAGTTTCTCAGCTGGCGGCAAGATTGGCTGTGGCAACCTTGGGCAGAGATGCGCCTGACGAAGATAAATACCAGGATTTCACGTGGGATATCGCAGTGCTGTCACAATGGGACCCAACCTCCGATCAACCCACAGTTCCAAATTGGAAAACACACAGTCTAGATAGGCACCAAAGTTGCCAACACCACGATGATTAGAAGAAATAGCGAAATACTATGGCTTCCTTCTAACCTCTTAATTGATCATGTCTATTCTGATGCTTTAAAAAATGATCCAGATGAAACTGGTGGCATGCTTTTAGGTTACGTTAACAGGGAGCATAGAGTTATTACCGCCCTTGTCGATGCTGGTCCGAAAGCCGTGCGATCTTCCTATTTCATGAAGCCGGATGACATCTATCAACAACAAAAACTGCAAGAGCACTTTGAGTTAACTGAGGGGCGCGAGACCTACATTGGCGAATGGCACTCTCACCCAAATTCCCCTCCAGAGATGAGCAAAACCGATAGAAAAACGCTCCATCGAGTTACGATCAAAGCTACGAATCTACCCGCGCTTCCAGTAATGGTGATTTTAGGCTCATCCGATGGGGTTGGCTTTTCTAAAATTAGAGCCTATCGTAGAAATTCACGGGATCATTTGTTTTTGGGGTTGAGAGCACAACACTTCTCAGAGATGCTTATCAAAACATACTAAGCTCAGAGGCGGGGCGTCCATGGTCACAAATATATGACCCATATTCATGAGGGTAAAGGCGTATATTATTAGCTCCCCTTCTGACAAAGATATCTCTTTGGTCTTTGATGTGAACCGGCTTGTTTGTAGACTCTGGAACGTCGATTATTAAAATGTAAACCTCAGCAATATTTGCAAATTCATAAGTAATCTCTTCTGCGTGATTTACAAGTTTGTCGTTGATTAATCTTTTTATGTCGTCTGAATATTTACAGCAAGATTCTTTATCGAGAGAGCACTTGTAGTAGGAGCCAAAGAAGCGAGACTCTCCTTCTGATGGGTCGTTAATTCCAGAAAGTGCTCCATCGTCTCTTATGCCGATATAGGCAGACCCCCCAGCCGAGTTCGAGAACGCTGCCACAGTCTCTAAGAGTTCTGTGTATTTGTATGCATCCTTCGGAGATATAAATGGCTTAAATTCTAGTCTTGGCCCCTCTCCTAACATCCTAGCCTCGCCAACCTTTCTAGAGAGCGAAGCATGCCCTAGGTTAACGTGATCAAATTCACCAATCCCTGCTTCAAAGTTCTCAATTCGGATCAAGTCAATCAATTCATTGCGCTCTCTAATTAATGCCAACTCAACACGCCCTGTACCAGAAGGGAAGTTGAGGCTACATGCGCCACCTATAATTGTTGGCTCAAGATGATGGATTTTACCGCCCGACCAGTAGATACACTTAATAACTAATTCAGGGTGGCTTGGATCTTGCTCAACTTTCAACGAGAGTTCTTCTCCAAATTTTCTGACATCAAATAAGCCCGCCCTGCATTCAGGCAGGATGAGCATAAGAGACCAGTTCCTACTATCGCTTGATCTGTTATACACGCTGATGTCAAGCCAGTAAGCTGCTGCTTCGTAGACGTCTGGGAAGAACGGCGAATCGGAATTTATGAGGGGCTCACTGGGCAAGATGTTCCTATTATTTACATTTGTCTCATAAACATCGCCGCTTCGTTTCATGTAGTTGTTGTTTCTGAAATAATGCGTATAGCCTCCTTGATTCGAAGAGAGCTCAAAAATTACCTTTTTATCCTCGAGCATAAAGAAGCGCTGACCTAACTCCTCATAAAAACAGCGAACTTCGTTCGTATCTAGATAATCTTCTCGCAAGATAGCGTTGCCGTAATAGTGCGCGGTTGCTTCGCCATTTTTCGGGCTTTCGAGAGGAGTTATTGCGCCCACCAAAAAGACCCATTTCTCCTCAATTAGAACAAGGACCATCCTTCTACGATAAAGCCGCTTGCCTTGATATAATTCTGAATATTTATCAAGTCTATTTAATGCTTCGTTTATTTCAATTGTTTCACGATTCATGTTGGAAACGCTCCATGTTTTATTTAAATTACCCACGATAAAAGCAGTGTTCTGGCAGGATATTTTGTAATTAATGTGTAGGTAATCAGTTATTAAAATAAATGATATCTTCTGGAGAGATCAAACCCTTCGCCAGACCGAGTCTCATTGCGGGCGTCTCTCCATCCTTACCCGCCTCTACGAAGTTGTGCATGACTCGGTAGATATCTAAGAGTTTGCCGACCATTACGGGGTTATACGGACTGTAACCGTACCAAGTCCTACGATTTTTGCTCGCTGTGTGGATTGGTCGTTCTAGAAGGTTGACGCTTCTCCTTACGCGCTGAAAGAAGTTGTCCACGCTATGAAGGCTAGCTTTTAAAAACAGTCTAGCAAGATGGTCTGGATCGTAGTCAGGCGTTTCTTTCCGCAGGTCTGTAAGCCAGCACATCGCCTTGTCAGGCTCAGACATCTTCGGGAGTGGGTGCGCTGCCCACCGATCTTGCCATAGGTCACGCCTAGTCAACAGGGGCGGTCTCAGCTCACAACCCTAGGAGCCATTTGGTGACGCTGATCGGCCTTATCCCGAGGTTGTCGGTGGCTCCTGGTCATTCACGCCTCGTCGTACCAGCCAAGCGAACCCGGCTGACCGTATGGGAACACGACCGGGAACTGTACAAAAAGCGAAACGAGGTGGAGAGGGGGGCAGTTTCGTCGCCTCAGGGAATTCAGAAGGATATTCTCGTGCTTCAACCAACTCATTGTCCTCTTCAAGTTCTTCATTCACTTCGCGCTGATCGTCGATATATTATTTATGTGTGAACAGTTCCCAGCGAATGGATGGATATGCCGACTTAGCTGATCGGCCGGGGTGAGGTGTTCCACGTCTGCTGATCAACCCAGTGATCCAATCCATTATCGGCCGCAGCTCCGATTACATATTCAGCAACCCGCATATCTTTCTTGAAGTCCTCATGATTTTGAGTATTTGTGAGTGAAATCCGTTCGCCATCCGTCAGCAGCGCCGTTATGTAACCGCTAGGAGTGAATTCAATTACCTGGATATGGTGTCGCAAAGCCTGATTAAACCGCGCCCGACGCACAAACTGCTCTTCGGTCGATTTACCCGCCTGGTGCAAGACCCCAAACAACGCATCATCGAGATCACCACTAGCTGATGATCTTTGGGCTGCAGTACCGCGTAGCTCCTCGATCCGCATCTGGGTTTCGAGGCGCTGAGCAAGGATATCTGTATAGCGCCGCTGGATCGGCCCTAGACTTTCCGGATCGGCCAACTCGAACAAACTCGTGTAGTTTTCAATGGCCCGATCCTGCTCTGCCAGTTTCGCGTTTAACGCTGCGTTCTCTCGTGTCGTCTCCGCTAATTTCTGACGCTCGACTTCGGTCGCCGCTACGAGGTCTATGTGTTCGGAGATGATGTTTAGAAAGATGGCCTCAATTCCGCGATACGGGTAGTGCCGTCGATGATCGCATTGGCTACCCGCAATGGCGTGGGAGCACACCAAGTAGGGACCACCAGATTTGGGATTGGCTCCTTTGTTTACATACCGCATTGTCCCACCGCATTTTGCGCAGCGTCCCATCCCCATCAATAAATTAGAGAACCTTTGTCCGCGACGCCCACCCTGCAATCGGCGCGCAGATGATGCCGCTTGCGCGAGGTAGAACATTTGTTCGTCGATGATGACTGGATAGTAGTGCTGAATAGGGTCGCCGGAGGGCCGCCGATCCCGACCTCTTCCCGTATAAGGCTGGTATTCGCCAAGTACTGCTCGATTGGCAAGTATTTTCGAAACATAGCTTTCATGCCACATTTGACCGGATCCAAATGGCGGCACGCCTCTCTCGTTCAGATCGCGGATGATACGGCGCCGGCCTAAGCCAGCGGTGATGCTTTTGAATATTTCTCGGACTATTTGTGCACGCTCTGAAATTTCAACTATCCGATTCGTTCCCCGATCAAGTCGTAGCCAATGCGGCACTCTCGAAGTGAGTGGAGCAGTGAACGCATTGCTACGTTTCGCCGCCCATGCGGCCGATAGCCGGTGGCTTTTCATCGCCGATTCTTCGTGCGCCCGAGCCATTACAAACAGAGAGATGACCAAGTTGCCGACGTTATTGATGGACTCGCGCGTATAGTGTTGCCCGTCTGCAAGAGTGATTACTTCGACACCCGCACTTAGCAGCCGGGTAAACAACCCCAATGCGGTTAGTATCTCTTCGCGACTGAGCCTATCCAGAGACTCAATCAGCAACGCGCTGCCGGGCTCTATCTCGCCACTCTCGGCAAGTTCGATAAACCGACCTAAAGCCCCTCTAAGGCGATTAGCCCCGCGGTACGCTGAGACGCCAAGATCGCGCATTGACGAATCGAACACATAGCCATGGTGGCGACACCACTCCTCGGATGCCGTGAGTTGACGTCGCAGGCTGTCGCCCCGAAGTTGCTCTGGGGTAGACATGCGGATATAGGAGTAGGCGATGCGCATTATGTTGATTGTAGATTACAGACCCTAATAGGTCCAATCATGCTGATGATCGGACCGCCGGGTACCGGCAAGACCATGCTGGCCACTCGTTTGGCGACCATTTTGCCCGACATGACCACCGAAGAGGCGCTAGGCGCCGCTATCGTCGCGTCGGTCAGCGAGCAAGGCTTCAACCCTCAAGATTGGGGACGGCGCCCGATCCGCAGTCCGCATCACACGGCATCCGGTGTCGCGTTGGCCGGCGGCGGCTCTCAGCCGCGCCCGGGGGAAGTCTCTCTGGCGCATCATGGCATCTTGTTTCTGGACGAATTGACCGAGTTCGACCGACGCGACCTCGATGTACTACGTGAGCCCATGGAGACCGGGCATATCACCATTTCGCGAGCTGCGCGGCAGGCACAATTCCCAGCGCGCTTCCAACTGATCGCCGCAATGAATCCCTGTCCCCAGGGACGCGCCTGTGACTTGGGGCCCGGCTGCGAATGCACACCCGAACAACAGCGGCGCTACCGCGCACGACTATCGGCTCCCTTGCTGGATCGCATAGATCTGCAAATCGAGGTGCCGCAACTACCGCGTGAGGCACTAAGACAAGAGGCCCCTCGCGGGGAATCGAGCGCCGAGGTCAGGACACGTGTGCTGGCTGCGCGGGCAAGACAATTGGCGCGACAAGGCACACCGAATGCCTTGCTCAACACGCGCGGCGTCGAACAACATTGCGTGCTGACGACGCAAGAGCGTGAACTGTTGGAACAAGCGATGGTTCGGTTTCGTCTCTCGGCTCGCGCCTACCACCGGATACTTAAGGTCGCGCGGACCATAGCGGATATCGAGGCAGCGCAGGACATCAGCAGCCACCACCTTGCCGAGGCGCTCGGGTATCGAGCCATGGACCGCTGGGCGGGGATGCGCGGCTAAATTTAGCCGACCCCCATCACACTCAAGACTTGGCTTCGGTAGCGCCAGTGCTCGGCATCCCGACCGTCCGCCAACCGGTAGGCGGGCTAAAACCTGACTCGCCCACCATATAGGCAATCGCACGTTTGAGGTCATCATTACCCAATCGCGGATCGCCGCCTCGCGCAGGCATATTCTTGAAACCCTCTTCAGCATGCTTGAGTAACACATCATAACCCTGACCCACGCGCGCGGCCCACAAGCCATGGCTGCCAATCTTGGGCGCACCAAGTACACCGCTGCCATGGCACTGTATACACACGCTGCCGACGATCTGCTTGCCCGACAGAATAGGTCTCGGTTTCGTCACATCTTCAGATCTAACCTCACCCACCGGTCGGATACGCTCAGCGGTCTCCGCTGTGTTCGTGGACGAAGCCTTCGCACTATCCACCGATCCGACCGAATCGATATGCTTTACCAGCCCACTGATGAAAAACACCGCCACCAACAGCAGCAATCCCATGGATACGACCATGAGAATGCGCGAGGTAGCATCCATTCTCGGTTTGTGATCTCCCATATCCCCCCTGACGGCGACGTCATGGCATCGCCTTCGTCGTTGTTGTGATTATCCGCAACCGACCTTGCCCAGGCCGGGTGTCGTTCGATTCTAATGTTTCATCGACGCCGGCACCACACCTCACGGGATCGCCTTAATGTTGCAGTATCTGACTCAGGAACAGACGTGTACGCTCATTGCGCGGGTTGCTGAAAAATTCCGCGGGCACATTTTCCTCGACGATCTGCCCGGCATCCATGAAGATCACCCGATCAGCAACCTGTTTAGCG
The DNA here is from genome assembly GCF_001753245.1 of Acidihalobacter yilgarnensis. Classification (NCBI taxonomy): domain Bacteria; kingdom Pseudomonadati; phylum Pseudomonadota; class Gammaproteobacteria; order Chromatiales; family Ectothiorhodospiraceae; genus Acidihalobacter; species Acidihalobacter yilgarnensis. Next base: position 3,273,903 of record NZ_CP017415.1, read on the forward strand.
AAGCCCATTTCGTGGGTCACGCAGACCATGGTCATACCATCTTCGGCCAACCCAGTCATGACCTCCAACACCTCCTTGATCATTTCGGGGTCCAACGCCGAGGTGGGTTCGTCGAACAACATGATCTTCGGATTCATGCACAGGCTTCGCGCGATAGCAACGCGCTGTTGCTGCCCCCCCGATAGCTGCCCCGGAAATTTGTGCGCCTGATTGGCAATCTGTACACGCTCAAGATAGGTCATGGCCTGAGCCTCGGCCTCCTTGCGCGACATCTTGCGCACCCAGATCGGTGCGAGACAGCAATTGTCGAGCACCGACAGATGCGGAAAAAGATTGAAGTGTTGGAAGACCATGCCCACTTCCTTTCGGATGTGCTCGATTTTCTTCACATCCTCGGTCAGCTCGATACCTTCAACCAGGATCTTGCCGCGTTGATGCTCCTCCAAGCGGTTGATACAACGGATCATCGTCGATTTGCCTGAGCCCGATGGTCCGCACACCACAATGCGTTCGCCTTGGCGCACGACCAGATTGATGTCCTTGAGCACATGAAACTCGCCATACCATTTATGCATGCCGATGATTTCAATCATGACATCAGGCGTAGCCGCGTCGGCAAGAGTATGATTGGATGCCTCCGGCATGGTCTTCCCCTCGGTCAAATAAAATGGCAGGGAGCTGGTGTGTCGCCCCTCGGTGAACATTATTTTCAGCGCTTGTGTCCGGTATCGTAACGACGTTCCAAACGCATGCTGTAGCGCGACATGCCAAAACAAAACAGCCAGTACAGCGCGCCAGCGAAGACGAATCCCTCCAGCGCGAAACCCAGCCACTTGGGATCAGTAAAGGCCGACTGCACGATTCCGAGCAGGTCGAACAAGCCGATAATCGAAACCAGCGTGGTGTCTTTGAACAACTCGATAAAGGTGGTCACCAAGCCAGGAATCACGAGCTTGAGGGCCTGCGGCAGAATCACCAGCGCCATCAATTTCCAGTAATTCAATCCCAGCGAAGCTGCTGCTTCCTGCTGGCCTCTGGGTATCGCCTGAAGACCCCCGCGCACGACTTCCGCGATATAGGCTGACTGAAATAACGCAATACCGATCAACGCGCGCATTAATTTATCGACATCGGCGCCCTCTGGCATGAATAAAGGCAACATCACGGAGGCCATAAACAATACCGTGATCAAGGGCACGCCGCGCCACAACTCGATGAAAGCGACGCACAATGCACGCACAATGGGCATCTGTGAACGACGTCCCAGTGCCAGCAGGATGCCGAGGGGTAGTGCCGCCACGATACCGACCGATGACAAGATCAAGGTCAACATCAAGCCGCCCCATTGCGTGGTTCTCACCACTGGCAAACCCGCCACGCCACCGTGAAACAAGGCGAAGGCCACGAACGGGAAGACAAGCAGCGTAAACAAGCCCACCCAGCGCTTACCCGGCATGCCGCGAAGCATCAACCAGGCCAAGAGGCCAACGAGCAATAAAGCACCGACATTAACGCGCCACAACTGATCCGGCGGATAGAACCCATAGATAAACTGGCTAAAGCGAGCCTCGATGAACACCCAGCAAGCCCCACCTGCGGTACAAGCGCTGCGATCGCTACCCACCCACGAAGCCTTGATGAATGCCCACTCGACAACCGGGGGCACCGTCAGATAAAGCAGATAGGCCGCAACCAATGTCAATAGCGAATTGAGCGGCGTGGAAAACAGATTGCGTCTAAGCCATCCAATCGCGCCTACTTGCGAAGATGGCGGCGGCAAATCCGGATGCGGTTGGTATTCCTTCATATGAATTCCTCGGTGCCGCGCTCAACGCTCAATGAGCGCAACCCGCTGGTTGTACCAGTTCATGAACAGCGAGATCAGCAAGCTCAGCGTGAGATAAACCGCCATGGTCATGCCGATGATCACCACCGCCTGCCCCGTTTGATTGAGCGTCGTCCCCGCAAAAACGTTGACCAGATCCGGGTAACCAATTGCGGTAGCGAGAGATGAGTTTTTGACCAAATTCAGGTATTGGCTGGTCAGCGGTGGAATGATCACCCGAAGCGCCTGCGGCAAGACAACCAAGCGTGTGGTATTGCCGGGATTTAATCCCAACGAACGGGCCGCCTCGGTCTGCCCATGGCTAACCGCGAGGATGCCCGAACGGACGATTTCCGCAATTGAGGAAGCGGTGTAGATGGTCAGAGCCAACAGCAGTGCTGTCAGCTCGGGGATCATGGTGATGCCACCGGTAAAATTGAAGCCATGCAGGCTTGGCAGCGACCAAGTCAGCGGCATACCCAGCAGCACAAAACTCAATGCCGGCAGCCCCACCAACAAAGCCAGCGAGGCATAGACCGTGTGAAAAGGCTGTCCGGTACGCAATTGCCGACGGTGCGCCCAACGTGCGAGCCAGACGACCAATACAATCGCAACCAGCAGGCTCAGCACTACATAACCGAATCCAGTACCCGGCACCGGTCCCGGCAAATAGACGCCGCGGATGTTCAGGAATGCCCATTCTCCGATCGACAAACTCTGGCGCGGTGCGGGTAGTGCCTGCAACACGGCAAAATACCAAAACAGCACCTGCAACAATAAAGGAATATTGCGGAAGGTCTCGATATAGATTCCGGCCAGGCGAGCAATCAGCCAATTCTTCGACAGCCTGCCGATACCGACTACCAGACCCACCAGCGTGGCCAGCACAATACCCATGACCGAAACCAGCAAGGTGTTAACCAGCCCAACCAGAAAGGTGCGGCCGTAGGTCGATGAAGGGGTATACGGAATCAGGCTTTGGATAATACCGAAACCGGCTTCTCGATCCAAAAAACCGAAGCCCGTGGAGATACCTCTTTGCTCAAGATTGCTGACCGTATTGTGAAAAACATAGCCGAGCAATGCGAATACTGCGCCCAAGACCAGCGCCTGGAATATGATCGCGCGAACCCGCGGGTTGCTCATCAGGCTTGGGCGTCCCGGTACGAGTGGTTCCTTGGGAGGAGCGGACATCGATTGATCCCGTATTGATAAAGCCCAGGGGGGGCGTGCTCCCCCTGGGGCGTTCACAATTCGACCGAAGTCGTGTCAGCGAATCGGCGGAGCGTACTGGATGCCGCCCTGATTCCAGAGGGCATTCAGGCCGCGGCGGATCTTCAGCGGTGATGACATGCCCACATTCCGCTCGAAGGATTCACTGTAATTACCAACCTGCTTGACGATGTCATAAGCCCACCCGTCGGAAACCCCGAGCATTTTGCCCAAGCCTCCCTTGACCCCGATGAAACGCTGAATCGCTGGGTTATTGCTATCGGCCTTGAGCGAATCGATGTTTTTCGAGGTAATACCGAGATTTTCGGCATCCAACATCGCAAACAAGCTCCACTTCACAAGATTGAACCATTCATCGTCGCCCTGTCGCACCGACGGGCCCAGCGGTTCTTTGGAAATAATTTCGGGCAACACCTCGGCGCTATCCGGGTTGGCCAACAGAATCCGCAACGCATACAACTGAGATTGATCGGAGGTCAGTACGTCACAACGACCCGCGTCGAATGCCTTCACGGTAGCGTCGGAGGTATCGAAGGTCACCGGTTTGAACTGCATATGCTGGCTGCGGAAATAATCGGCAAGATTGAGTTCAGTCGTCGTGCCGGATTGTACGCAGACGGTCGCGCCACTTAGATCCTTGGCGCTCTTGACCCCCAGCGCCTTCTTCACCATGAACCCCTGGCCATCGTAATAATTCACGCCGGCAAAATTGATCCCGAGTGAAGCATCGCGGGTCAGCGTCCAGGTCGTATTACGTGACAGCACATCAACCTCTCCTGACTGCAGTGCGGTGAAACGCTCCTTGGCGGTCAGCGGGGTGTACCGTACTTTGTTGGCGTCGCCAAACATTGCCGCAGCGACAGCGCGACAAACATCCACGTCCATGCCCTTCCAATGCCCTTTGTCATCGGTATTGGAAAAGCCGGGTAGACCCGTGCTAACGCCACACTGCACATAGCCTTTATTTTTGACGGCGTCGAAGGTGGCACCGGCGTGGGCAGTTCCCGCCACCATGGCAAACGAAAAGGCGGTACCAACCGCCATCCAGCGTAATTTATGCATGATTAGCCCTCATGATTGTTATTGACTGTCTGTATTTTATGGCGCGCGAGCCCCCCGGCTGCGCGTTACTCCCCGGCCGTATCACGTGTCCGTGCGACCGCCGATCGCCTATGCGTATCCCCCGATACGTAAGACACTACTCACATGCAGATATCGGGCCAGGTGCTGACATATCACCCTCATGGCCGAAAAAACTGTATCACCAGCTTTACACAGCATAGCCGCGAACAGGACGAACGGCCAGCATCACCCCGATGAAGGAGCAGATTTGCACCACAATGGTGCGTTCGTAACGAGTGCCGCCCGCAAGCTTGTACCCACGGGCGACACTTTTCGTAGACCTCGCTGATTACTTCAGGCCCAGCTTCTTGGTGATCACTGCGATCTCGTCAGCACTCATGGTCTGCTTGTTGACGATGTTGCCCCCCTCGACCTGCCAGACCACTTCCGGCCCCTGCACGTCACCCTGGGGATCGAAGTTCAGATCACCGGAGGCGCCGACATAGCGGATTGTCTTGCCCTCGGCCAGCAGCTTGCGAGCCTTTTTGAAACCAGCGACGCCGGCTTCGACAGGCGTGCCCTTCGGATCGCCGGTCACGCTACGGATGTGATCCTTGATGCAGGTGCCGGTGCTGCACTTGCCCGCCTCCATCGCCAGCGCGATAGTCGCAACAGCATCGTAGGCATTCGCATCGTAAGGCTGGGTAAAATCATGCCCGTAAGCCGCCTTGAATGCCTTCTTCACGATCGGCAGACTGGGGGTATCCATACTGCCGGGCACCGTTCCCCAAACATGGCCGTCTAGATATTTCGCACCGACGCTGGTGATGAACTGCGGGGCATTGAGCGCATCCGGGAACAGGTACTTCTGCGCACCGCCATTGCTGATCCATTCACGCAGGATGGTCGCACCCTCGTTCGGATAAGCAACCAAGAACAAGGCCTGTGGGTGGCCTGCCAGCGCCTTGGCAACCTCTGAGCGGTATGAAGGCTGCTGCGGGTTGTAAACCACCATCGAGGTCACCTTGCCGCCATAGGCGGTGAAGGCATCCTTAAAGCGATCAGCCAACCCCAGACCATAGGGATTGTTCAGGTAAATGACCGCCACCTTCTTGAGATGGGCTTTTTCCTTGGCCACATAGGCCATGGCCACGCCTTGCAGGGCGTCCGAAGGGCAGGTACGGAACCAGTAACCACCCGTCTTGCCTTCTTTGGCCAATTGGGTAAACGCTGGTGATGTCGACCCGGCGGAAATCTGCACCACCTTGGAGGGGGCCGTGGCCGAAGTCAGGATCGCCATCGACACGCCACTGGAATAGGCGCCGACCAGGGCCGGCACGTGGTTGATGTCGATCAGCTTCTTGGCCGCATCGACACCCGTCGAGGGCTGGGTCTGCGAATCATAGATCATCGCCTTGAGCGTACATCCATTGATGCCGCCGGCCTTGTTGAACTCCTCGACCGCCAGCTGCACGGCCTTGACGTTCTCCTGGCCGGTTGCGCTGAGCGAACCGGTCAGCGGCAGGACTGCACCGATGGGGATACTGCAATCGCTGGAGGCGGCATGCCCCACCATGGGCAGCGCGGCCAACAAGGCAGTCGCCAGATAAGGTTTGTAGCGCATTCGTGTATCTCCTCAATGAGAAAGCGAAACATCCGAGTTAGAGGGGGCCATTGGCCCACCTGTGATGCCCGACCCCTCCTCGCGCACATCTCCACTCGGCCATTCCCGTCAGTCAAGACGGGCTCTGCTGCGGGTTTTCCAGACACGCGTTACATCTGTGTGACGCCCCTTGTACGGGATCTCGACGCCCGGACAATCACCCGGGCGTCGCACACACCATATTGACGTCTTATCGAGTGTATTGCCTATTTGGCGTACTGCTTGAGCACCTTGTTGATCGCGTCAACTTTAATCATCCCGGTCTCGGCAACCTTGCCGCCCTTGACCGTCCACACCACCATCGGCGCCGTCACGTCGCCGTACTGGTCGAAGCTCAGCGGGCCGGAAGCACCGACGTAATGCACTTTTTTGCCGGCTTTGAGCAGCATAGAAGCCTTCTTGAAGCCATCGACGCCGGCATAGATAGGCGTGCCGCCCATACCCGTCACCTTGCGGATGTTGTCACGAATGGTCGGCGCCTTGTCACTCTTGCCGGATTCCATGGCCAATGCGGCAATCATGACGGCGTCATAGGCATTGGTCATGTAAGCCTGGGTCGGGTAGCTGCCGTGCTTCTTCTTGAAGTTTTCCTTAAAGGTTGCCAGCGAAGGCGTCTTCTCGGAACCCGCAGCGGTGCCGTAGACCGTCTTGAGGTACTGCGGACCCACGTCGTCGACAAACTTCTGCGACTCCAGGCCATCCGGTAGCAGGAAGGTCATCGGGCCGCCGGCGGATATCCATTCGCGCGCCACGGTGGTGCCGTCGCCCGGATAACCGACCAGGAACAGGGCCTGCGGTTTACCTGACAGGGCCTGATTGACCTCGGAACGATAGGAAGGCTGTTTGTCGTTGTAAGGCACCTCGGCAGTCACCGTGCCACCCATCTTCTTGAAATAGTTCGCAAACTTGCCGGCCAGACCAGTACCGTAAGGGTTGTTGATGTACATCACCGCCACGCTCTTGAGGCCGTGCTGATGCGCCAGCATGGCCATCGCCGTACCCTGCAGGGCATCGGAAGGCACGGTACGGAACCAGTAACCGCCAGTGCGGCCTTCCTGGGCGAGCTGGGTGAAGGTCGGCGAGGTCGACGCGGGCGAAATCTGCACCACATGCGCGGAGCTGGTCACCGAAGTCAGAATGGCCATGCTGACGCCGCTGGACAGTGCGCCGATGATGACCGGTACGCGATTGATGTCCACCAATTTCTTGGCCGCATCTACGCCCACGGCGGGATTGGTCTGATCGTCGTAAAGGTCGAATTTCAACTTGCAACCATTCACACCGCCGGCCGCATTGATATCGCTGACCGCGAGCTGAGCACCCTCGCCGATCTGCTGACCTAACGCACCCAGCGAACCGGTCAAGGCCATCACGCCACCGATGGTGGTCGTGCACTCGGCATGCGCATTGATCGCGGCCATTGACAGTACGCCGGCCGCCACGCCCGCGAACATCGACTTTGTCAGTTTTTTAGACACCATGTAATTACCCCTCATCAAGGTCCATTGGTGGACACATTATTAACAACAGATTGAATGCCTTACCCGTTATCCCACCCAGTCTTTAAATCATTGTCCTTATTATCTGCCTGCTGCGGGCGCGTGCCGCCCGGCACGCACCCGCAATTTCTTCTTCTCAAGGCGCCTGTTTGGCCCTGGGAATGATCGCTCTCCGGTTACCCAGGATTCCTCTGGGCTTGAAGATCAACGTCAGCATCAGCACCAAGCCGATCAAGATGATCTGGAAGGCGCCACCCTTAACCTGCAGACTCGCCGGCAGAATCGCCTGGACCAGCGTGCCGCTGCCGCTCCACAGCATCCAAACCAGCAGCGCACCCAGTACCGCACCGCGATTGTTGCCGCTACCGCCGATGATCAGCATCGCCCAGATCTGGAAGGTCAGCACCGGCTGGAAATCCTGCGGACTGATGTATTTGATGAAACAGGCGTACAGCGCGCCACCCAATCCCATGATCATGGAACCGATCACGAATGACTGCAGGCGGTAACTGAACGCGTTCTTGCCGACCGAGCTGGCCGCGGTTTCATCCTCGCGTATCGCCATCAATACCCGGCCCCAGGGCGAATGCACCATGCGCTCCAGCGCGATGTACACCACGAACAGGATGAGCAAGACCATCGCCAGGAAGAACACGTTGTACTCGAAGTTCGACTTGAAGACGTTCGCCAGCGGCTGCGGGATGTTATAGATGCCCTGCGTACCGCCTGTGAGCCACTGGGTGTTCATCGCCACCAGCTGGATGCTGAAGGCAATGCCGATGGTGGCGATGGCTAGGTAATCGTCACGCAGCCGCAGTGTCGGAAACCCAATGACCAGCGCCGCCACACCAGTGACCAACATCGCCGCAACCATGCTCAGCGGGATGGGCACGTTGAAACCGCCCAGATGCCCAGAGGTCACCGGGCTGGCGAGGATCGCGTAGGTATATGCGCCCACCGCGAAAAAACCGGCGACGCCAATATTGAACAGACCCGTGTAACCCCACTGCAGGTTCAGCCCCAGTGAGACAACGCCATAAATGGCGGCGAGGATCAGGAAAAATACGAGATAGGAAACCAGGCCGCTCATTTCTTTTCTCCGAGAATGCCGGTCGGACGTACGAGCAGGACCACAATCATGATCACGAAGGCTACCGCCGGCTTGTAGGCCGGGGAAATGAACATGACCGACACGTCCTGTGCGATGCCGATGACGAGGCCACCCAGTACCGCGCCGTAAACGCTACCGATGCCGCCCAGAATCGCCGCCGCGAATAAGGGCAAGACCAGGTTGAAGCCCATTTCAGGCAGAACCTGGACCGTGAGACCGAAGAACATACCGGCCACCGCAGCCAATGAGGCGCCGACCACCCAGGTCCAGCGCACAACGCCCTGCACGTTGATCCCGGTAACTTGTGCCAGCGCAAGATTGTCGGCGGTCGCGCGCATGGCCTTGCCCAGCTTGGTGCGCGTCAGGAACAAATGCAGCACCACCACCAGCACCGCGGCCAGGACGACCACGAAAATCTGATCCGCGGTCATGCGCACACCGGGCAGAATCTCCTTGGCCATCTGGATGGAATTGCTGTAATAGCGCGGCTCCGGGCCGAAGAACACGACGATGAAGTTGCGCAACAACAGCGAAGCACCGAAAGAGGCGAACACCAGCGCCACCTGAATATTGCTGCGTCGCAGTGGACGGAACACCAACCAGTCGACCAACAAGGCCAACCCAGAGGTCAGCACCGCAGCACCGATCAGCGCGACGATGAAGGGCCAGCCGAAGGACAGAGACCCGAAGGTCCCACCCTGCACGCCGGAAAAGGCCATCACGAACACCAAGCCGAAATAGGCGCCCCAGGACAGCAGGGAGCCATGCGCGAAATTGGCGAAGTTAAGAATGTTGTAGGTCAGCGTCAAACCGATCGCGCCGAGCGCAATCGTCGAGCCGAGAACGATACCGTCCGCGAGATATTGGCCGATCATAGCAATCCCCCCTTGGAGCCCAGATACAGCTCGCCGATCTCGGGGTTGCGCAATAGCGCATCCGCCTTGTCCATGATTTGCTCCTTGCCTTCCGCCAGGACATAGCCGCGATCGGAGATCATCAGCCCGGCCTTGGCATTTTGTTCCACCATCAGGATGGTGACGCCGGTATCGCGTACCTCCTGCACGTTCTTGAAGACCATGCCCACCAGTTTCGGCGACAGGCCCGCAGAGGGTTCGTCCAGCATCAATAATTTGGGGCTGACCATCAGTGCTCGACCGAAGGCAACCATCTGCCGCTGTCCGCCCGAGAGCTTACCCGCCGGGTGATGCCGCAGCCGTGCGAGATCCGGAAACAGCGCATAGGTCTCTTGCAGACGCTGTTCGAGGCCTTCCTTGCGCGTGTAGGCCCCCATTTCCAGGTTTTCCTGCACGCTCAGACGGGCAAACACGTTGTTGTTCTGGGGGACGTAGGCCAAGCCCTGTTGCACCATCGTGTGCGGTGCCAGGGCGGTGATATCGCGGCCCTCCAAGGTGACTTTGCCGGAGAAGACCGGCACCAGTCCGGCGATGGACTTGATCAATGTGGACTTGCCCGCGCCGTTGGGGCCCAGCACGGTGACGATCTCGCCTGGCATCACCTCAATGGTCGCGCCACGGAGGATCGGCACACCCGGATTGTAACCAGCCATGAGATTATCGACCTTGAGCATCGCTTCACTCATCGGGGCTGCCTCCCAGGTAGGCGTCAAGCACGCGCGATCGGTGCGCACTGTTTGCGCATCGCCCTCCATCAACAGTTTCCCGTTGGCCATCACCAAGATGGGGTCGCAGAGATTCATGACCATGTCCATGTTGTGTTCGATGAGCAGGAAGGTGATGCCCTTATCGTGCAGCTCACGTATGCGCTCGATGATTTCGGCGAGCAGCGAGGGATTCACGCCCGCACCCGGCTCGTCGAGCAGGATCAGCTGCGGATCTGCCATCAGCGCGCGACCGATCTCCACCAGCTTCTGCTGTCCACCGGACAGATTCTTGGCCTGCTCGTGAGTCACGCGTTCCAGATTCAGGAACTTGAGCGTCTCACGGGCCTTCTCGTGTATCTCCTGTTCCTGCTGGCGGACTCGGCCACGGCGGAACCAGTTGTTCCAGAACTGTTCCCCATACTGACGCGGAGGCACCACCATGAGGTTCTCAAGCACGCTCATGTCGGGGAAGGGTCTGGGAATCTGGAAGGTACGCACCAGGCCCTTGTGAAAAATCCGGTGTGGCGAAAGCCCATCGATGGCCTCGCCATTGAAGGTAATGCTGCCGCGAGTCGGTTTGTAGACGCCGGCGATGGTATTGAAGAGGGTGGTCTTGCCCGCCCCGTTCGGACCGATCAACCCGGTAATGGTATTTTTCTGCAAGGTGAAGGAAACGTTGTCTATGGCCTGTAGGCCGCCGAAATCCTTACCCAGCTCGGTGACCTCTAGCATCTCGTGTCCTCATATTCTGGGCGACGCCACGCCGCCGCAAACCGGGTCGCTCGGACACGCCGAATTATGTTGGTATCCATGGTTTTTTGAAGATGGCTGCTCGGTAGTACGTTCAATTGAAACACCCCGGTTCATGCCACCGGCACGACCAGGCCCAAGTGCTCTCCGTCGACAAGATAATCGCGCCGCGGAGACAGTAACGAGGCATTTATACACCAGCCCCAGAAACAAAACCGGGCACCCCTAGGGGCACCCGGTATTTTCACATCAAGCTTGAACGCCTTAGAAGCTGTAGTAACCGCCGATTGCCAGCTGACCGTTGGCGCGGGTACCGGAATTGACGCCATCCAGACCGCTGACAGCGGCATCCTTGCCGTAGTACTGGTACTCGGCGAACAGGGCGACCGCGTCCACTGGAGCGTAGGCTACGCTGAAGGTCGTGATCGTACCCTTCTTGCCTTTATAGTTCGTGTTGGCAATGCTCATATCGCTCTGACTCGTCGAGGATATATCCCCCATCAGCGTCCACTTCGGCGCGACCATGTAGCTCGCCCAGAGGCTGACGGTATTGATGGCGTTGTCGTTCTGCGCCGTCGTCGTGCCGTTGTAGATTTTGCTGGTCGGCTTGTAGGAGAACAGGCCCAGGTTCACGGACAGCGGACCTTCGTTATAGCTGGCGCGGGCTGCGACCTTGCTCTTGAGCAGCTCGCCGGCATAGGTATTGATCGCCGTGCCCCAGACGGTGGTCGAAGCGGACTGGCTGTACTCGTGAGTACCGTCGCCGTACTTCGAGAAACCAACATAACCAGCAGCGAAGCTCAGCGGGCCGGCCGTGTAGGTGCCGGTCAGCGTGACGTTGGTCTCGTCCTTGGAGCCGCTGGTCGAACCCTTGCTCATGTTGGACAGCGAGGCCGACATGTTGAAGCCACCCATGGTCGGGGTGGTGTAGACGATCGCCTTATCCATCTGCTTGACGTCGACGTTGGTCGTGTAGAACCACCAGAAGGGGTTGAACACGGACACGATGTCGGTATAGAACGGCGTGAACGGACGGCCGACCATCACGGTGCCCCAGCCACCCTTGGCGCCCAGGAAGGCGGTATAGGTGGTTGGCGAAGAGCTGGAACCCGACTGCACCGGATTCACGTTCATCATGTACTCGTACATGAAGGTGGTATCACCGGTTTTGCCCAGGTCACCCTTGATGCCGATACGGCTGCCGTCGCTGGAGATATCGTAGGCAGAACTACCGCCCGGATTGGCAGTCGGAGTGTTGTAGTAACCGGCGATGCCCAGGCCACCGAAAATCGTAGCGGTCGGCGCAGCATGCGCGGCGGCGCCGGCAAAGGCCAGACTCATGGCAGCGGCAAGTGCGGCGGCCTTCGGCGTAAACACGTTCTTCACATTCATCACGTATGATTCCCCCTAGCAAGTTTACTGAACAATTAACAACAAAACGCTTTATACAAGCCATTCACAGCTATCGAATGCGCGTCGAGCGCATGGCGCAGAGAAAAGCACAACTCGTGCCATGTCGCTCAAAACCGGCAATTCAGTCGGTTGGATACATTCCCGATGCCCATTGGGACAACTTATGCACCAAGATGGTACGCAAAAACCCCGTACGCACCATTTCGATGTCTGTGTGGCGAGATTTTGATACCCATTCGTTGTGTGATGCAACCATTTTAGGCCTCACTCGTGCGCTGAAGCGTATCATCCTGGTGCGCATCACCTGCTTTTCGCCCCACATTGTCTCCTTTTGGTCTCAATTCTCGTCTTCTCTCGTCTTCGTTTGCCAAGCCCTTATCCAGCGGCGTATGTTCGCTGCAAAATCGACTCGCCTAGGGCACCTGCACCAATATGTCACCCGATCACCTAACCGACGCACTCCGCGCACTCGTCGCCCTGCTCGCGATCGTGAACCCCGTCGGAGCCGTTCCCATCTTCGTCGCCGTGACCGGCGATCAAACCGCTGGAGACCGGCTGCGCACCTCGCGCACCACCGCCATCGCGGTCGGCGTCACACTGCTCGCCGCCGCGCTCGCCGGGCAGTACATCCTGCAGCTCTTCGGCATCGACCTCGACGCCTTCCGTGTTGGCGGCGGCCTGCTGATCCTGCTCATGGCCATTCACATGCTGCAGGGCAGCCCCAACCGCGCGCGCAATACTCCGGAAGAAACTCAGGAAGGCGTGGCCAAGGACGACGTTGCCGTAGTCCCGCTCGCCATCCCGCTGCTCGCAGGGCCCGGTAGCATCTCCACCGTCATCATCACCGCACAGAACGCACGAGGTTGGCTCGGCTATCTCGCACTGCTACTCAATATTCTCATCGTCGCCGGCGTCGTCTACGCCACCCTGCGCGTAGCCGTGCCGCTGTCCGCCAAGCTTGGGGAGACCGGCATTCGCATCGCCACCCGCGTCCTCGGCCTGCTGCTCGCCGCCATCGCCGTCCAGTTCATGGCCCTGGGAATTCGCGGCCTGCTGCCAGGCCTCGCCTGACCCCCGTCACCGCAATGGACGCGCCTGCGTCAACACAGTATGCTTTGTCCCCCCGCGCCCGTAGCTCAGCTGGATAGAGCGCTGCCCTCCGGAGGCAGAGGCCAGAGGTTCGAATCCTCTCGGGCGCGCCATCATTCTTACTCCCCCTAAGCCCCTGCCCCGCCCCTACAGGGTGGATAGGCGCAGCGCCTGCGCCAACTACCCTCATAGCCCCCAACCCCGAATGCCCGCCGGAACCGGCTATGCTCGTGCGGGGCGGACACCGAGGTCCGGTCATTGGCTTAAAGGGGGAATGATCATGCGCAGCGTCACCTTGCTGATTGCGGTCGGTCTGGCATTGATCGCCACGAATGTGCTGGCGGGCGCTGGCGATGCCAAGCCCGGCATCTCTGCTCAGGCGTTGGACTACGGCAGAAACATCTCCCCGCTCGAAAGCCTCGCAGGCCTTCGGCCGGTCGAGGCGAAGCACGCGATGGTGGTCACCGCGCAGCATCTGGCAACGCGCGTGGGCGTGCGCATCCTGCGCGAAGGCGGCAACGCCATCGATGCGGCGGTGGCCATCGGCTATGCGCTTGCGGTGGTGCATCCCTGCTGCGGCAACATCGGCGGTGGCGGATTCATGGTGATCCACCTCGCCAACGGCGAGAACCGCTTTCTCGACTTCCGCGAGAAAGCGCCGCTCAAGGCCTATCCCAAACTGTTCCAGAACGCACAAGGCGAGGTCGTACCCGGCCTGAGCACGCACAGCTACCTCGGCGTCGGCGTGCCTGGCACGGTGATGGGCCTCAATGCCGCGCTGACCCAATACGGCACCCTGCCGCTGAAGACCGTCATGGCACCGGCCATCGCGCTCGCGCGTAAGGGCTACATCCTCGATCCCGGCGACGCACACATCCTCGACGGCCGCGCCGACGACTTCCGCAAATACCCCAACGTCGACGCCATCTTCCTCAACCACGGTCAGCCCTGGCGCGCGGGCGAGCGCCTGCGCCAGCCGCAGCTCGCACGCACCCTCGAACGCATCGCCGAAGGCGGCACCCACGCCTTCTATCGCGGCCGCATCGCCAAGGCCATCGTCGCGGCCAGCGCGCAGCATCGAGGCATCCTCAGCCTGCAGGATTTCGCGGACTACACCGTTCGATGGGCCAAGCCGGTCGAATGCGACTACCGCGGCTACACCATCGTCTCCGACCCGCCGCCCAGCTCGGGCGGCACCACGATCTGCGAGATCCTACAGATCGTCAAACCCTATCCGCTTGGCGAGTGGGGCTACGCCTCGGTCAAGACCCTGCACTACCTCATCGAAGCCGAGCGCCACGCCTTCGCCGATCGCAACACCTATCTCGGCGACCCCGCCTTCGTACACAACCCCATCCGCGAACTGCTATCGCCCGCGCATGCCGCCAAAATCCGCGCGCAAATCCGACCTGATGCCGCCACGCCCTCCAGCGAGGTCAAGGGCAGTCTCGGGCCGGCCGAAGGCACCAACACCACCCAGTTTTCCGTAGTCGATGCGCACGGCAATGCCGTCAGCGTGACCTACACCATCAACTACCTCTTCGGCCTCGGGCAGATCGCCGGCGACACCGGCTTTTTTCTCAACAATGAAATGGACGACTTCACCTCCAAACCCGGCGTCCCGAACAGCTTCGGGCTCGTGCAGGGGCGCGTGAACCAGATCGAGCCGGGCAAACGCCCACTCAGCTCCATGTCGCCAACCATCGTGCTGCGCCACGGCAAGCTGTTCATGGTCACCGGCAGCCCCGGCGGCTCCACCATAATCTCGACCACACTCGAAACCATCCTCAACGTGATCGACTTCGGCATGAACATGCAGCAGGCCGTCGACGCCCCGCGCTTCCATGAACAATGGCAGCCGCCCACCGTCATGATCGAGCCCGGTCTACTCACCCCGGCGACACAGCGGACCCTGGAAAAAATGGGTTACCGCTTCACCTACGGCAACGCCTGGGGTGCCGCCATGGCCATCCTGGCAAATCCCAAAACCGGCCTCTATGAAGGCGCTGCCGACCGGCGCAGACCCTCGGCGCTGGCAGCGGGCTATTGAGCGCGATCAGAAACGTCGGCGGATGAACCAAGCGGGCCGAAATGTCTATCTAAAGGAGGCGATTTTAGAGGCGGGCATCGCCACACACGCGCACCGCAATGCTTGAACAGATGCTGAGCCTGTATGTCTTAAATCCGCAGCCAATAACGGTCCCTTTAGCCACTACATTTGGATGACTGCTATAGTGGACCCTGATTTTCAGACAATAAATCAAGGTCCACTATAGTGATATGGAAAGATCGTGATCGGCCGGTGGTGGCCGTCTTTTGCCTCTTACTCCGTCTCTTCACGGCCACATCCGGCCGTTCATGCCCCTTCCAAATCAAGCCGTTGGATGGCCGGGTTGCAGCGAGAACCAGTCATTAACCTTGCGCTTGATTGGAAGCAGTATCGTGTCCCGGTTTTCATATGTGCATATAGAGACAGAAGAATGATAAAGTAATTAATAATCAGTTTGTTAATGTCTTATTTTGCGGGGCTCTATATTAAAAAATGTCCGGACCCATCGGTCTCTATATTTACTGTTAGCTTTCACAACGGGGGGTTCCGCGATATGGACAAGCTTACCGCCTTAGCGGAGTACTTCAGAAAGGTGCCAGCGGCATTTTTGATTGCAGTTCTTACTGTACTCGGCCTTGTGCTTTTCCTACCTGATCACTATGCCAAGATCCTGGCTATTGATGCGTTTCGTAGCCAGTATCGTGTCTTTATTGGGCCGACATTCCTACTGGTTTTCGCTTTTAGCATAGCTCGCTTGTTTACCTATTTAGCAAGGACCTACACGGCCAGGAAGCTTCTCAAGGAGCGAAAAGAGTTACTGCACAAGCTGACACCAGAAGAAAAGGGCTACCTGGTTCCGTATATTCTCAACCAGCAAAACAGTGTGTACGTTGGCATGGATGATGGAATCATGGCTGGGTTGCGTAAGAAGGGCATCACTTACTTGGCTGCAAATATGGGAGACTTACGCAATGGCTTTGCTTTCAACTTGCAACCTTGGGCACGCGAGTACCTTCAAGGCAATCCACAATTACTTGATAGCTATGCAGGTCACCCAATGACACCTGGCCAGAAGCTACATTCAAGGTGGTATAGCTAACAACTCGTTCAAGACGCCGCCCACTGGCTACGCCAGCGGACGGCGTCTTAACACCACTCCAATTCGACAGTCGCTTTCGATCTTTAACTAATCGTCGCTGAGCCAGCCATCGTGCTAGTAATCCATCAATCAATGGAAATTCAATCTAATGTTAAAGCACGTTTCCGAAGTGTTAGAAGCAGTTGGCCCAGAGGCTATAACGATCCTCGATGCAATATTTGAGGCCGCCCAGTTTCCAGAAGGTGTTCCAGCTCAAAGGTTTCGGGCTGATCATCCGCAATGGTTTGGTGCGATTGACAAACTCGAAAGCAACGCACTTTTTCTGGAACGAGGCAGAAATGACTCGGCTTGCTATCGCATTAAAGTATTTGCTCTACCTCTTATTTCCTCTGATACAGCAAATAGCTTGGTGCGGGGGTTCGACGAAATATGGCCGACGCTTCAGTTGCTGTATAAAGAACACTTGAGCGAGCCCCTCTCGGTACAACAAATTGCTAAGGAATCGCAGAGTGAGGAGAACTGGTTAAAGCAGCTGTTCACATACATGAAGGATGCATCGGGTTGGTGGTCTGGGTTGAGCCTCGATTTCCCGTTTAAGGAAGATTCAACCGTGTGCCTTTCAGAGGGACTTCTAAAACACAAGGCGTTCTCGGATCTTATTACACAGGCTTATGAGTGGAATTACGTAAACGCGCGGAATCACGCTCCCGCATGGAACGATTTTTCCCAGCGCGTCATTGAGAGTGATGGTTCTGGCGGATTTTTTTCATCGGCCGATGTGGCAGGTCGTCCTGAATGGTACGACGACCTGGATCCTACTATGAAGTCAGTGATCGATGAGGTAGATCGGGCGCTTAGGCAGGGGTTACTTTCGCTACCGACTATGGGGCTACGTACCTTGATTGACATGACGATGGCGGATAAAGGGCGTGCAACAGGATCATTCGCCCAACGTATACAACAGTTTGTGGATGACGGATGGGTAACGCGGCAACATAAGGAGCTGCTCGAGATTGTTTTGGACGCAGGCAATGCATCGGCACATCGGGCGTATTTTCCCGATATGGAGGATTTACAGACGTGCGTGGATGTTGTGAAACATCTGCTGCAGGGTATTTATGTGCTTCGCCCGAAGGCCGAACGACTAAAAGCGCACACTCCCGAAAGGAAAAAATAGAATCAGCGGTTCAGTGGACACCCAGAAGAGTGTAGAAGGGCTCTACTTCATTAAGTGACTGCCTTGAGAGTGGTAGCCGACTCTCATTGAAGAGCGAAAAGACTGTCCGGAGTGGGTCGAGGGCACCCATTCAACCAAGCAAGAAGCGGCCATTCATAAAGCCCAGATACGTACTCTGAGCCATGCCAGCTCCAACGATATATTTTGGCCATCAAAAAAAAGGGCGGCTGACCGCCCTTCAGGGTAAATTTATTTATTACGGCGCCATAAAACCATATCGCTTATAGAGATTTTGTGCCGTAGAACCCACCATGAATTTCATGAAGTCCTTTGCCGCCTCTGGATTGGGCGCATTGCGCATTAATCCAGCCGTATAGGCCACAACTTTATTGTCTTTTGCGGGCACGCTGACAATCGAGATGGGGTGATGGGCGATTTTGTCGTGGAAGTAGGCTTCGGTGTACCAGACGACACCCGCCGAACACTTGCGCTCCATTATTCGCACGGGCGTCTGCCGATGATGAATGTGCGTCAGGAAGGTCGTGCCATTTTTGACCTTTTCTTTATAGACGATGTTAACCAGAGATTCGCCACCGGTTTTTTTGAGCGCGGGGATGATTGCATGCTTGGCAATACCTTCCCACTCGGGATTGGGCATGCAAAGTCGAAGTTTTGGCCTAGCCAGGCTCTTCATGCCGTTACTCAGGAGTCAGGAATATAGGCAACAGTTGGATGCTTGAAGAAAGATCGAATCAAGGATCGCCGGATAGGTTTCCCGTTGCCAGCGCTCGATCGCGTCAGGGTCCCTCTGATACGCACGCTGGAGTGGCTTTTGCGCAGTCAAGCCGACCCGCGCCAGCAACGCGCCCACTGAGGCCAAGCTCAGCGAAACGCCCAATCGCTGTGCGATCAGTTCGCGCACGATCTGGCGTGTCCATAAACCGAAGTCGAAGCCATACTGCCGCGGGTTCTTGCCGTTGACCCACCGGAACACTTGCCGTCCTTGGGCATCGGTCAACTTCCGGCGCCGCCCGGGTGCCCGCCGCAACTGTAGGGCCCGCTTGCCTTGGCCGCGCCCGCGCACCTTCAGCCGTACCTTGTACGCCCAAGTCCGGTGCATCCCGAACGACGCCGAGACCGCTGCCGGCGATTCGCCTTCCGCCATCCGCTCCAGCGCCATGAAGCGCATCGCTTCCAGCGTCTCGCGGGTCAATGTCCGTCCATCGTTCTTCATACCCAATTATGACCGAAGTCGACGCCATTTGTTCCCTAATCTACTGACTTATGAGTAACGTGTTGAGGGTTACCCTTGTAAACCATGATGGCGAGCTTGTTTTTCGCATAAACCTCCGTTTTTGAAAACCAATGCATCTTGTCCTGCAGATGCAGAATGCTGCCATGGCCTGCGGTCAGAATATCCGGTTTTAAGTTGACGTGCATATTGCCGATCAATATGCCGTCGCCGCGCTTGATGGCTGTAATCAATCTTCCTGGCGGCATGGTGAAGGCAACCACACGCTTGTATCGTGGGTAAGCCTTCATGAAATCCTTCATCAGATGATTGACCAGCATGTACTGGTTGCCGGCAAAAAACACCACGAGCTGAGGGTCGTTCACGTCGCCATGAATATCGGGGACGTTTTGCAGGCCAGGGACGGTCAACTCGGTGCCATTGTAGATCGGTTTGTTCCATGGCGGCTGGACTTTCAATAACGATGCGGGAAAATCCCGCATGTATCGCGAATTTTCGTAAGCCGAATTTCGATCTGCCGATGCGGCATGATCCATCTGCTGTGCCTGCACGATTCCCGATGTACTCAACAGCACGGCTGCGGCGCAGCCCGAGAAGATCAAGGTGCGTACCTTATTCATGCCAATTCCTCCTGCTGGTGTATTGATTTTATTATAAGAAATACCGATTAAATCGTAATCGCGGACGAGCATCGACGCATTCGCAATGCCGCGTTCACGGAATGATACTGGCATAAGCGTTAATTCGAGGCCAGGCTTCGTTGCGAACAGAAATGATTGCCACGCGATTCTCTTTCGCGAATCATCTCCGTAGGCCCAGATGCCGCAGCAATCGCCATTGCGCGCACAGATTGGCTCGGGATGTTTTACTGCGAGATAACCGCCGTTGAACCCATGCGACCCTAAGTGGCCGGGGCGGGTTCAACGGCGCTGCAACGAGAGCCTAAAGTCGCTGTTCGGCCAGGAGCTGCTATTGTTCGCCTGACACTGGGCAGACTCGTTCATTGCGCCTCAGGCACCGATTCGAATTATTTTCACTGGCAACCTGACCAACGATGAGGGCTATTGAATGAACTACAAATTGATATCGTTGCTACTGCTAGCAGGCCTTGTCGTTCTTTTCATAATACAAAATGTCGCTGTCGTAGAGATCCAGTTCCTATTCTGGTCCATCAAGATGTCCCGGTCTCTGCTTATGTTTTTCTTGCTTACCATCGGCATCATCATCGGTTGGTTTTTACATGGCTTCCTCAAACATCAAAAGCGCAAATCGCTATAAACGATGCTGCTTTAGTCAGAACACGGGCTCGCACGAAGGCGATGAACTGACCTGCGCAAGCTGGGTCTAGTCTCGATCAGAGGCATTCCTCAGCAAGCCGGCGGCTATCCAGCTTTGTTTGCCGCAACAGACCTATCGCACCTTCATCGCACCCATGCCATCAACTTTTACACATAAACATCCACAAACCAGACGCAACGAAAAACTGCGCCGCGACATGCAATTCGTTGGCAGAATATCCAGCAGGCCTATCAGTCAGGTAACCATCGGGAAAGGCTTTTAGCTGGGGTGTTAGATCAACAAGCCTATGTCTGGCGGGGTCGCAAACGACGTTTTTAACTGCGCGCCGGCCGTTACGCTAGCGGACCTTGCTGCCCTAAACCATTCCACGAAACGGCAGGCTCGCCGGGCGATGCGGGCCAGAATTACGCATCAATGCGCTCGGGGTGGATAATGTCGAGCCTTAACATCAACCCAAGCACTTGACCCGGCCCTGATGAAGCCTCGACAAAGCACACATCGTCTCCGTACCGCCCTGCGCGGACTATCCGCGTGAAGGGATCCCTGCTGAACGATGCGTTGATCCTCGAATCCTGGCGCGAAAATGCTGCGCCGTGGATCGATATCGTGCGCGCGGGCGGGATTGCGAGCCGGCAACAGGTGACCGATGACGCCATCGTCGAGGCGGTGTGCGGCCTGTCGCCACGCGACGTGCTCGACATCGGCTGCGGCGAGGGCTGGCTTGCGCGGGCGCTGGATGCGCGAGGCATACGCGTCGTCGGCGTGGATGCCGTGCCTGAGCTGATCGAGGCCGCCCGCGGTGCCAGCGCCGGGGATTTCCGCACGCTCGCCTACGAGGAGATCACGGCCGAATCGTTTGGTCTTGCGTTCGACGCGGCCGTCTGCAATTTCTCGCTACTCGGTGGCAGCGTCGTCGACGACCTATTGCGTGCCGTGCCGTCGCTGCTCAATGAGGGCGGCGCCCTGGTTGTACAGACGCTTCATCCGGTCACGGCCTGCGGCGAGCGCCCTTACCGCGACGGCTGGCGCGCGGGTTCGTGGAGGGGCTTCGGCCCGCAATTTTCAAACCCGCCACCCTGGTATTTCCGCACGCTTGCGCGCTGGCTTCAGCTGCTGCGCGACTGTGGATTCGGGCATGTGACGCTGCGCGAACCGCTGGACCCCATTAGCAATTTACCGATTTCGGCCATCTTCATCGCGCGACGGTCACCCCTGGATTAATGCCTTGCGCGGGGGCGGGCATTGACATCATGTCCGCGGGTGTTAAGTTTCGCTGATTCCACAGGAGGGATAGACAATGTTTATACATACATCAATAAAGAAAACCATCCTGACCGCTGCCTGCGCATTGGGCCTTGCCGCTGGCACCGCCGCTGCGGCCGAGGCGCCCCACGAGATCAAGATCGGCACGCTTTACGCTGGCTCCGGGCCGTTTGCCAGCTCCTCGCAGCCGCAATACGCCGGGCTTGAATACTGGGTGAAGGAAATGAACGCCCAAGGCGGTGTGTACGTGAAGGCTTTTCACAAGCGCATCCCGGTCAAGCTGATCGCCTACGACGACCAGAGTCAGACGGGATTGGCCGGCACGCTCTACAACCAGCTGCTCACCCGCGACCATGTCAACCTGTTGGTCGCCGACTTCGGCTCGGTGCTGACCTCGGTGGCGGTGCCGCTGGCGCGCGTCCACCGCACGCTGCTGTTCGATGTCACCGGCACCTCAGCCAAGTTCTTCACGCCCGGAAATCCGTACATCGTGCTCACCAGCCTGCCGACCTCCGGCGTGTGGCCGACAACGCTGGCCGAGGATCTGATCCACAATCATCCGGGCCGCGTAGCCGTGCTCTACTCGACCAACGACTTCGACCAGTCGCAGGCCGAAACGCTCAAGCAAAAACTCGACGCGGCCGGCCAGAAGCCCGTGTTCTTCCGCGGCGTGCCGAGCAACACGAGTAGCTACGGTGCCCTGCTGCACTCGATCGCGGCCACCAAGCCCGACACGGTGGTGGAGTTCGGCTACCCGAACAACGACATCGCCTTCCTGCAGGACATCAAGGCAGGCGGCATGCACTTCAATCGCGTGTTTACCGTATTCCCCGGTCAGTTGCTGTCGCTGATGGAGAAAAACGTCGGCGTCGACGGGCTGGCCTGGACCTACACCTACCCCACGCCGCCACTGCTGCGCTACAACCAAGTCAACTACGGCCCCGGCATCGACGCCTTCTCCAAGGCCTACGGCAAGGCGACCGGGCATGAGGTCAACTTCCTGACCGTAGCCGGCTACAACGCGGGCCTGGTGATCCAGAAGACCCTCGATGAGGCCCAGAGCCTCAAGCAGGCCGATCTGCGCAAGGCGGTTACGGGCTTCTCCGGCAAGCTCGACACTCTGGACGGGCACTTCAAGATCAATGACATGGGCGCGCAAATCGGCGAGACGCTGCCGGTTGGCCAGCTGCAGCCACACGGCGGCAAGATCGAAATGAAGGTGGTGTACCCGCATGCGATGGCAACCGGCAAGGCGGTCTATCCCGCGCCACACGGCTGATCCGTACGCATACGCAACCCGATCCCGGAGAATTCAGATGAAGCGACTCCTGCAACCCGCCGCGCTCGCCGCGGCCCTGGCCCTCGGTGCCGCCGGCACCGCACAAGCCACACCGTCCGTCCTCAAGGTGGGCACGCTCTACGCGAGCAGCGGCAACTTCGCCAGCTCCTCGCTGCCCGAATACAAAGGTCTGGCCTTCTGGGCCGATCAGGTCAACGCCCACGGTGGCATCTACGTGAAGGCCTACGGCAAGCGCGTACCCGTCAAGCTGGTGGCCTACGACGACCAGAGCAGCACCGGCACCGCCGGCGCACTCTACAACCAGCTGCTCACCCGTGACGGGGTGCCGGTGTTGGTGTCCGACTTCGGCTCGGTGCTGACCTCGGTGGCCGCGCCGCTGGCCCAGGAGCACCACGTGCTGCTGCTCGACCCGACCGGCACCTCGGCGAAGTTTTTCACCGGCGGCTATCCCAACCTGGTGCTCACCGGCCTGCCCGGTTCTGCGATCTGGCCCGAGGTGCTCGGGCATTTCCTGATCGAAAAAGGCGTCAAGCGCGTGGCGGTGGTCTACGGCGCCAACGACTTCACCGGCTCGCAGCGCGAAACGCTGGTGCGCGTGCTCAAGGCCGGTGGCGTGAAGCTGGTCTACGACCGCGCAGTGCCGACCAACACCAGCAGCTACGCGATGATCCTGCACCAGGCCAAGGCACAGGGCGCGCAGGCCATGGTCGAGCTGGGTTACGACAACAACGACGTCGCCTTCCTACAGGATCTCGCCTCCAGCGGACTGCACTTCAAGCTGGCTTTTGCGATCAATCCCGGCCTGCGCGTGGGGCTGTTCCGCAAGACCGTCGGTGATCCGGCGCTGGATTACACCTACAGCTACGTGACCCCGCCGGCACTGGCGTACAACAAGGTCAACTACGGGCTTAACCTGACCGACTTCAGCAAGCAGTTCGGTGCCTGGAACCACCAACACGGCAACGTGCCGCTAGGGCTGTCGGTCGTGGCCGGCTACAACACCGGGCTGGTGATCGAAAAAGCGGTGGCAGCGTCGCCAAGCCTCAAAGCCACTGCGTTGCGCAAAACCATCCAGGACTTCTCCGGCAAGCTGTTCACGGTCGACGGCCTGTTCAAGATCAACGCCCACGGCGAACAGATCGGCGAGTCGATTCCACTCGGGCAATTTATCCCGAAGGCAGGCAAGGCGGAGCTGAAGATCGTGTATCCGCAGAAACTCGCGCAGATCGCGGCACGCTACCCGGCCCCGGCCGCGCCCTGAGGTCCGCGGGCGCTTGGCAGGCGCCCGTATTTTGCTAACATCCGCCAACCGGCCCGCTCATCGCGGGCCGGCGTGATCTTCCCGGCCGCAACCCGCAGCGGCCACACCGGTCATCCCGAGGAGAACAACACGTGGGTCTGCTTGAATACGCGCTCCTGGCAGGGCTGCTCTATGGCCTGTACTTCGCCCTGGTGGCCGCCGGACTGAACCTGATTTTCGGCGTCATGCGCATCATCAATCTCGCGCACGGCGACTTCCTGATGCTCGGCGCCTATGGTGCCTTCTACCTGTATCACCTGATGGGCTGGAGCCCGCTGTGGGCGATTCCGCTCGAATTCGTCGTATTCCTCGCGCTCGGCCTGCCGCTGTACTACCTGCTGGTGCCCCGGCTGCAGCGCTCGGGCGACCCGGAAATGCGCTCCTTTATCCTGTTTTTCGGCCTGTCGCAGATCATCGAGGCACTCGCCGTATTCGCCTTTGGCAACGATCAACGCTCGATCCCGTCGAACGTCTTCGGTGGCCATCCGGTAGACCTGCTCGGGCAGACCTTCCCGCTCGCCTGGGTGCTCAGCGCCGTGTTCGGCCTGCTCGGCATTGCGGCGCTCTATGTCTACCTCTACGGCTCCTCGCTGGGACGCGCCACCCGCGCGATCATGGCCAACCCGGACGAGGCCGCGATCACCGGCATCTCCGTACAGCGCATCTCGGCCCTGACCTTCGGCATCGGCATCGCACTAGCCGCCTTGGCCGGTATCTTCAGCCCCTTCATGGTCGGTGCGATCCAGCCGGATCTCGGCGTGGGCATTACGCTGATCTCCTTCGCCATCGTCGTCATCGGCTCGCTCGGGCATCCGCTCGGCACGTTGGTCGGCGGCATCGTCTATGGAGTTTCGCTCATGCTGATGCAGACCTATCTGCCCTCGTGGTCGCAGATGCTGCCCTTCGTGCTGCTGATCGCGATCCTGCTGGTCCGCCCCGGCGGGTTGCTCGGCAAGGGGGTGCGACGTGCTTAAACGCTGGCTGCCCTCGCTTGCGATCCTCGCCGTCACCGGCATCGGCTTCGCACTGGTGCCGCTGGCCTACAGCAACCAGTTTCTGCTGTTCAACATGATGATGTACATGGCGCTCGCCCAAGGCCTCAACATCATCTACGGCTACACCGGCTACCTGCCCTTCGGCTATGTCGGCTTCTTCGGCGCCGGTGCCTACGGCGCGGCCATGGCGATCAGCTTCTGGCACTGGCCGGTGCTGCTGGCGGTGCTCGGCGGCGGGCTGGTGGCGGTGCTCTTCGGGCTGCTGCTGACGCCGCTGTTCCGGCTCTCGGGCGCGTATTTCTCGATCGCCAACCTGGCTGCCGCCGAGGCGCTGTTCTATCTGGTCGCCAACCCGCACATGACCGCGCTGACCCAGGGCCCCTACGGCATCAACCTGCCGCAGGTCTACGATCCCAACTTCGCCTACGGCACCATGCTCGCGATTCTGCTGTTCGCCGTGGCCGCGTCGGCCTATCTGCGTCGCTCGCGCTTCGGTCTCGCGCTCGCCGCCATCCGCGAAGACACCGTCAGCGCCAGCATGGCCGGCATCGACGTGGTCCGCGCGCGCGCCGTCGCCTGGCTGCTTTCGGCGTTTATCGCCGGACTGGCCGGCGCCACCTACGGCTGGTACATCTCCGTGTTCTATCCCGAAACCGTGTTCGCGCTGTCGATCACCGTGTTCACCATCGTCTTCGTACTGTTCGGCGGCCAGGGCACCGTGCTCGGCCCGCTGATCGGCACGCTGCTGCTCTACGGCGCCTACAACGTGATCGGCATCTCCAACCCGCAGTATTTCCAGCTCGCCTACGGCATCCTGATCGTCGTGCTGGTACTGTTCCTGCCTGCGGGACTCGCCTCACTGCTGCGCCGCAGGAGGGCTACCGATGAGCGCTGAACCGCTGATTGAGGTCGCCGGCGTGCACAAGGCCTTCGGCGGCCTCAAGGCCCTCAACGGCATCTCCTTCACGCTCGCGCCCGGCGAGGTGCTAGGTCTTGCCGGCCCCAACGGCTCCGGCAAGACCACCACCATCAACGCCATTTCCGGAATGTTCCACCTCGACGGCGGCGAGATTCGGCTGGCAGGACGTCCCCTCGGCCGTCTACCGCCCCACCGACGCGCGCGCATGGGCATCAACCGCACCTTCCAGGTACCCAAGCCTTTTTCCGGGCTCACCACCCGCCAAAACGTGGAAGTCGCCGCGCACTTCGGGGGTGGCGGCAACGCCGACATCGACGGTTTGCTCGCGCGCCTCAATCTAGCCGATGCCGCCGAGCGCCCCGCCGGCACCCTCAACAGCGGCCAGCAGAAGCGATTGGACCTGGCCCGCGCACTGGCCACCGGCCCGCGCGTACTACTGGTCGACGAGATCGGTGCCGGGCTCAATCCGGAGGAATTGCACGCCATGGCCAGCCTGCTGCGCGAGCTGGCAGCCGAAGGCCTGGGGCTGGTCGTGGTCGAACACCTGATGGACTTCCTCGGCCAAGTCACCGACCGTGTGGTGGTGATGAACGCCGGGCTCGAAATCTTCGGCGGCACCCTGCGCGAAGCCGCCGAGGATCCGCAGGTAATCGAGGTCTTTCTGGGGAAAAGCGCATGAGCGCATTGCTTGAAATGCAGGGCATCGACACCGGGCACGACCGCCTGCAAGTACTCTGGAAGACCGATCTTCGCGTCGACGAAGGCGAAGCGGTGGTGCTGCTGGGTGCCAATGGCGCGGGCAAAACCACACTGCTGCGCACCCTGGTCGGCCTCCACCCCCTGTGGGGCGGCTCGATCCACTTCGCCGGCGAAGACATCGCCCGCCTGCCCAGCGCGCGACGCATCCGCGCCGGCATCGCCTATATGTCCGAACTCGGCGTGTTCCCGGACTTGAGCATCGCCGACAACCTGGCGCTGGGCGGCTACTTCCTGTCCGCCGCCGAACGCCGCACGCAGCGCCGCCAGATGTTCGAGCGCTTCCCCGACCTCGCCCGCCGACCGCGCGCCGCGGCCCGCTCGCTCAGCGGTGGCCAGCGCAAGATGCTCGGCGTCGCCAAAGCGCTGATGGGACGCCCCAGGCTGCTGGTGATGGACGAGCCCTCGGCGGGACTCTCGCCCAAATTCGTCAACGAAGTCATCGACATCCTGCGTCACGCAGGCGGCGACGGGCTGGCCATGCTCATCGCCGAACAGAACGTGCGCTTCCTCGACCTCGCCGACCGCGGCGTGGTGCTCGACGGCGGTCGCGTGGCGGCCGAAGGACCGGTCGCAGCGCTCAAACAAGACGACGCGGTACGCCGCGCCTATTTCGGCATGCTCGCCGCCGAAGGCTGAGCACCAATATCCCGAGGAAACCGATATGATCGAAATCATCGAGGCCGACTTCGCCTCACCCGCACACGCCGAAGCCCTGATGGCGCTGCTAGCGCGCTACGCCGAAGATCCCATGGGCGGCGGCCAACCGTTACCGCAGCCCACGCGAGAAGGTTTGATCCCCGCCCTACGCACACGGCCCAACGCACACGCCTTGCTCGCCTATGTGGACAATATCCCTGCCGGCCTGCTGATCGCCTTCGAGGGCTTTTCCACCTTCCAGTGCCGACCGCTACTCAATATTCACGACGTGGCGGTGGACGCGCCCTTTCGTGGCCGTGGCCTGTCTACGCGGCTGCTCGCAGAAGCCGAAGCGCTCGCCCGTCGCCTGGGCTGCTGCAAACTCACTCTTGAAGTACTGGAAGGCAACGCACCGGCCAAGGCCAGCTACCGCAAATCCGGTTTCGACGGCTACCAGCTCGACCCCGCCATGGGCCGCGCGCAATTTTGGGAGAAAAAACTCTAAGCAGCCAGATTTGCTCGATTTTTAACCAGACACTATTGGCATCACGTTGACCGAAGGCAACGTGATAGCGGCGGCAAAGCACGCCAAACGCAAGCGGACTGAGTCCTATAAGCTGTTGAATAGACAATATATTGATTCTGCGCTTTCAACGCGCATGAGACTGTCGCCAGCAGGCGACAAGTAAATGTCTTTTTTTTCAATGCGTTAACTCAATCGTCATGTCTGGCGTCGCTCCAGCCAGACAAGTTGCGCGCGCATGATCTCGACCTCTTTTCATAACCAATTGAAATTAAGAAATAAAATAAATTTGGCACGATTGTTGTTGGGGAACGTCGATGTGTGATCTGCCAGGCGCGCAACATCCGTGAGGAAGGGTTTTTCTTTTGCCGTTTTAAACGTGCTGATGACTGACCCGGTGTTCACAATGCGGGGATCACTGGCGCCCCATGCGCGACACCTTCAAGAGATTGCTCGCCCAGCTAAAACAAGTCCGCTGGGGCGATAGTGGGCTCATCCAATTTGCGTGTTGCCGATGATTTATTGTCACCGGAGCCATTACAAAATATTCAAAGAGGGACCGTAATGCACAAGCATCACCTGAATGTAGCCGCGATTGTCGTCGTACTCGGTGTTGCCCTATTAGCGGGTTGCGGGAAGAAGGAATCGAGCGCGCCAGCTGACTCGGATTCAACCGAGTCGACACCCACCACCACGATGCCCCCTGCCGCGACGTCGGCACCGGCGCCACCGGCAGCATCGATGCCTGAATCAGGCACCCACTCGCCCGCCGCGCTCAGCGCCCCAGCTTCCTGATCAGTGGCTATTTGCCAAATCATCGCCTGCCGTATCCCTTGCAGCGGGCAACGTTGTCGCTCCTTCCGGCGGTACGTCACAACACATTCTCCCTCGGATGGTTGTGACGGCATCGCCGGCTATTTAATCCTAGCCGTTTCTGCTTTTGGGTTCAGGGCTCAACTGGCGCTTTCGGATGAAGTTGTGCCACTGCCGTAACGTCGGCAAGGAGGGCGGAGTGTCCGTCTCAGATATGTTTGATTATTTTGCCCTGAGTGTTGCGACAAGCCTGGAGGAGGTGGACGCCCTACAGCACTTGCGTTGGTCTGTGTACTGCGATGAGTTGGGCTATGAGCATCCCAAGAACTGCCCTGGACAGCGGGAAGGTGACGAGTACGACGAAATGTCGGTTCACTTGTATATCACGCATCGGGAAAGCGGGGCTATCGCGGGATGCGTCCGCGTCATCGCCGCCGAAAGCTTACCGGAGGGCATCGCGTTACCACTTGAGGTTGCTTATCAATTATCACTAGAACAGCCTGACCTCGCGGGTATTCCAAGGCAGAATCTGTTTGAGATTTCGCGTCTGGCTATTGCGACGACATTTCGTCGCCGCCGCTCAGATGACGCGTTATCGCAAGAATACGGGTTGTTAAGTGATGTAGCACAGGCCAGGACAAACTTTTCTTATTTGGCGGTGCTGTTGTACTCGGCGGTTATTGCCCTGGGAGAGTCCTATGGATTTGCCCACGCCTGCGCGATGATGCAGCCGCGGCTCGTGCGATTGCTGTCAAGGTCCGGGCTTTTGTTTCGACAGCTAGCTCCGCTGATCGAGCATCACGGACAACGGGCGGCCTACTTCAGCAGCCTTTCAGACGCTACTACCGGAATGAATGGCGACATGCGGCAATTGGTGGGTCGAATTACGCGACAGCTGGGGTCGCAACAGATGCGGTCTGGTCTCGTATTGTAGCATCCATCATCATTCGCTATGACGCCCGCTACGCCGCGTATCTCACGCATTAAATTTTCACGAATGCAACATAGAGAGGCCTGACCCTGATTTTACTGATCCGGTGCTACAAAACAGGACCTGACCCCGTTTTGTTCCTGATCCGATGCTACAAAACGGGACCTGACCCCGTTTTCTTCCGTTTTCATTTTTGAGGTCGGGCGGCAGGACGCCGCCCGAGCAGGCTTCGCCCGGATGGCGAATGCCTGCGTGCCCCTCGGCGGCGTGTACGGGCGAGGCCTGCCCGCAGGGACAAGACGTTTCGGGCGCATTTCTTTCCCCGATTTCTTTGGGCGAGCAAAAAAAATCGTCAGGAACGACAATCGCGTTAGCCCCGCAGGGTTGAGACGCAGGGATGCGTCGAACAAATCGGGTCGGGCGCGTCGCCATGCGAGATCAATCGCGGCGAATTAGATTCACGTCCGAAACCGTGTGCTGCCGTTTAAGGATCATGGTTGAGATGATGTCTTATGTCGATGAGAAGCAGATGTTGGATTGCGAGGCCTTAGCCTGCGCCCCGCGCTGATTCGATGCTACAAAACTGGACCTGACCCCGTTTTCTTCGCATGACCCCGTTTTCTTCGCATTCTCCCGTTCATCAACTAGCTGTAGCTTTGAAGGGAAAGAGCCTGGAAACCCTACCTGAGTAGTAACGCGCTCTTTGCGCGCCTTGGCGACGAGCTTCTCTTCACCCTCAACGTCGCACCACGATTCATGAGGTTTGGATGGAAGCTCTTTGAAATGAGGACGTACTTTGTGATGAGCCTCAAAGGAAACTGGGTTAACCATAACTCCACATCCTCGGCAGATGTAACCCTCCTTATCAACCGGGTCGATATACCAAAGTTGCTCACCATCAACGATTTGTCCTGTATAGCGGTCTACAGCTGAATCCATAGGGGAGCCCTTAGAAATGGCTAACGTTTGAGTTCACCCGAGAGGAGTCGCGTAGCTGTGACGAATCGGGTGGAACGATTTGTTAAGCACTGATCACTCGTTTAATTGCATTTGCGACTTCAGGTAACCCTGCACCATTTTTCCACGATATATATTTATATGCTTTCATCATTGAGTGCATATTTTCTGGCGAAACTCCTGCGTTAAGCATAAGGACCTTTTTATTATTTTTCATTAATTCCATAAAAAATGTGGAAAATTCTGTCATAGGCCAACCGCTTGCACTGTCAAAAAAGTGGTCTGTAAGAATAAAAAGACCAACATCAGAATTTTCAATTCCTTCATTTACTTTTAAGTAGATATTGTCGCCATAGTCAATTTCATAACTATCCAGCCAAGTAGCTATGTCATTAGCCTGAAGGTATGCATTTAACGGATTTACGATCAATTCTTTATCTTTCGAAGAATGACTTATAAATACTTTAGATTCATTTCTTTTCATACACTCATACTGTGGATTTGCTTTTTCAAATGCATTTTTTTCTGGGAAAATGAAAAGACGATTCCCACCTTCCTCTGTCAAAACTAGATCAACCATGAAATCATCAATGAACGTCTGAACATTGTAATTAAAAGTGTCTTTTAGAAAGATGTTATGGCGTTTGACCTTATCTGGATATTTTTCCCTCAGCCAAGACTCGAATTTTACGGGGTCACCCTGCAAATTTACCGCGATACTAAATGATAAGCAGTAGGGATTATTATTTACTACTGCACCAATCATTGTTGCATAGTCCTTATCAAATTCTTTCAACAAGTCTTTGATAAAAGAGCGTTCTTTTACACGAGAGCCATAATCACATTCAAAAACATACATATAATCGTGAGTCACATCTATTCCTTGTGCTTAACGTTTGAATTCACCGGCCTTGCGCGGCTTTATGCGCAAGGCCGGTGGAATGATGGGTTAGCTATTGGTGTCATGGCGATGGAAGTCGGTAACTCGTTCGACGCCTGTCAACGAGCAGACTTCGGCAATACAGTTGTCTAGGTTGTGGTAGATCTCAGTTCCAGTAAAACGCAGTACATGCCAGCCTTGGCCAAAAAGCCAACGGTCTCGCTGAGCGTCATGGGTTCGCTGATATTTCGTCTTGTGATATTCGTGTCCATCGAGTTCGATAGCAATCTTCTTATCGGGAATGGCGAAGTCAAGCCGATATTTCCCGACCTTGTGCTGCGGGTAAATATGAAGATCAAAAAACGCCAATTCGTAAAATATCTGCTCCAGCGGTGAGTCAAATATGTTTGGAGTGAACTCATGACGAATTGCAGGGTCTCGATTGAGGAGTTTGGATATGATTTCTTCATCTTCAAATATCGGTAGAACTAGCTCCCCGTCTTTGGTCGCTCTTGCCTTGGTTCGATCTATCGCTGGCACGACTTTGTCCGGAGACGCCGCGTAGTACATATCAACGATGCGGCAACCAACGCAGGGGCAGTTACCAGACTTGCAACCTTTCGCTATCACACGTTGCTCGACTGTTGGCGAAATGTATGAGTGAGTGAACGTCCCATCCGGCTCAGTTCTAACAATTAGCAGAGCGTCGGGGGTTCGAAATATTTCATCAAGCTTCGGCTTTGTGACTGTTCCGTTATAGCGCTTGTATTTCTCGTGCTTCAGGCCAAGCAAGAAGATTCCGCCTTCTTCGGTAAACGGGTAAGCCATCAGGGTCGCATCAAGCTCTTCTCCCCGTTCGATATCAAGTATCGGGTACTGTTCTTCGTTGTTCCCCACGGTTGCCTGAAGCAACACGCAGCCGATGCAGCCACAGCCGTCGCCCTTGCACTCCTTGGTAAGCACGAAGTTGCCAAAAGCCTCGGAGATGACTACGAAAATCCTCCTTATATGGTCGGTATAGACGACGGTGTAATGGTCAGGCGTCACGTCGCAATCTCAAAATGGCTAACGCCACACATCACCGGCGGCAAAAAGCAGCGCTTTTGGGTCTCAACAGATGGGGTCTGGTCTCGTATTGTAGCATCCATCATTATTCGCTATGACGCCCGCTACGCCGCGTATCCCACGCATTAAATTTCCACGAATGCAACATAGAGAGGCCTGACCCTGATTTTACTGATCCGATGCTACAAAACGGGACCTCGTATCTTGAATGTGCCGCTGTAAATCGAGAAGCTGTAGAGGATGAAGCGGCCGGGCCGGCAGAGGCTGGAGAGACATTAGGCGATAGAGCCTGTGGGTCAGATAAGTCCGCCGGCCCGTTGACTCGTTCATCGATTCCGAAGGGTAACTTAGGCCATGTTGTAGAGACAGAGCCTGGATACGAGGATGGATAAAATGAACGAGCATGCCGTCGGCATTGATGTTTCGAAAAAGAAACTCGACATCTGTGTGATCAGCAGCGAGAAGTACAAGACCAAGGTATTGAGCAACACGGCTGCCGGCCACGCCGAGCTGCTTCGGTGGCTGGCGGGTAGGCAGTTGCCGGTGGCTACGCCGATCGTACTGGAAGCCACCGGTCCCTATAGCGAAGCGGTGGCGATCGCCTTAGCCGATGCAGGCTGGGCGGTGAGCGTGGTCAATCCGGCGCGTGTCACGGGCTTTGCCCAAAGCGAATTGAGCCGCAACAAGACCGATCAAGCCGATGCCAAGCTACTGGCCAAGTTTGCGCAGCGGGCAGCGCTCGCCATCTGGAAGCCACCGAGCCGCGAGGTGCGCGAGCTGCGGGCGTTAGTCGATCGGCTGCAGGCACTGATCGACATGCGCCAGCAAGAACTCAATCGGCTCGAAGCGTTGGCGCAGGGGCTGCCCTCGAACGTCACGGATATGGTCCATGAGCACGTAGCCTGGCTCGATGAACAGATCCGCAAGCTTCAGGACGCGATTGACGATCACATCGACGGCAACCCGGCGCTCAGGGAAGACGCCCAACTGATGCAGTCCATCCCCGGCATTGGGAAACGGAGTACAGCGCAATTTCTGGCCTACATCGGCGATACGCGCCGCTTCAAGAGCGCCAAGGCGTTGGCCGCCTTCATTGGCCTGAGCCCGAAACAGAAACAATCGGGTGCGTCGGTCAGGGGACGCACGACGATCTCAAGAGCCGGCCATGCGGCCGCCCGCCGGGCACTGTACATGCCCGGTTTGGTGGCCAAGCGGCATAACCCGGTCATCATCGCTTTAGCCAAACGCCTGGAAAGCAAAGGCTTGGCACCGAAGGCCATTATCGGCGCCAGCATGCGCAAGCTCGTGCATTTGATCTATGGCGTGATTAAATCGGGGCGACCGTTCCAGGCTGGAATCCCCTTGCGCGGACTTGAAATCCAAGAGGGTATCTGACCCCGTTTTCTTCTTTGCGCGCAACAGATGGGGTCTGGTCTCGTATTGTATGCGCTGATTCTATGCTACAAAACTGGACCTGACCCCGTTTTTCGTTTTCACGCTCTAAAAATTAGCAGGCTTAATTCACTGGTCAAGTTTATTCTGAAGTTTTTTCTTGGCTTGAGTTAAAAATCGAACAAAATCTTTTGCGTCTGAAAAATAATTCTTAAAAGCCATCCTTATTTCTTCACTTGTATCTGCCTTCACCAAAACAATATCAAGATCCGGATTTTCTTTCTCACGCCTAAATAGGTCGTCAAGTGCCTCAGTTGAATCCCTATAAGAGAAGACCTCCAGATCACCATTGGGCTTGAACACCAGAATAGTATTTCGATTTTGGGTAGCTTCAGCCTCCGCTGTATTAAGTCCCGTCAAAGTTCTAATGAGATTCAATTCATTATCCAAATAATCGAATTCATGCAGCAGATCACCATCAGACAAATCTGAACAAGCGCCCTTACTATTTTCGTAAACTCTCGCTAAAATCTCATTCGCAAGTGCCATGCAATCTATATAGCGGCGATCACCTTGTTGAAACTTTGGCTGATTTTCCGTAACAAACCCAATAACTTCAACTGCTGTTGCCCAAGCGTGCTGAACCAGTGTTCTGTATTGAATCTCAATAAGCAAACCTTTATATGTATCCCCGTGTTTAGATCTCACATCATAAGTATAAACATCATGAATTCCTCTATATCCAGTCTTTTTTGGATACTTACTCATAAGTCAGTAGATTAGGGAACAAATGGCGTCGACTTTGGTCATAATTGGGTATGAAGAACGATGGACGGACATTGACCCGCGAGACGCTGGAAGCGATGCGCTTCATGGCGCTGGAGCGGATGGTGGAAGGCGAATCGCCGGCAGCGGTCTCGGCGTCGTTCGGGATGCACCGGACTTGGGCGTACAAGGTACGGCTGAAGGCGCGCGGGCGCGGCCAAGGCAAGCGGGCCCTGCAGTTGCGGCGGGCCCCCGGGCGGCGCCGGAAGTTGACCGATGCCCAAGGACGGCAAGTGTTCCGGTGGGTCAACGGCAAGAACCCGCGGCAGTATGGCTTCGACTTCGGTTTATGGACACGCCAGATCGTGCGCGAACTGATCGCACAGCGATTGGGCGTTTCGCTGAGCTTGGCCTCAGTGGGCGCGTTGCTGGCGCGGGTCGGCTTGACTGCGCAAAAGCCACTCCAGCGTGCGTATCAGAGGGACCCTGACGCGATCGAGCGCTGGCAACGGGAAACCTATCCGGCGATTGCTCGCCAAGCCAAGCGGGACAAGGCCGATATCTATTTTTGGGACGAGTCAGGTTTTCGTGCCGACTCGGTGCACGGCAAGACCTGGGGCGCCAAAGGACACACGCCGGTCGTCTCGGTGCCCGGACAACGGCAAGGGATCAGTGCCGCCTCGGCGGTCAGTGCCAAGGGGGCGTTCTGGTTCGCGACTTACAAAGGCGGCTTGAACGGCGACCTGTTCGTGACCTTCCTGCAGCGCCTGATGCGCGGCCGACGCAAGCCGCTGCATCTGATCCTCGATAATCTGCCTGCGCACAAGACCCGCGCCGTCAAAACGTATGTCGCCAAGTCAAAGGGCAAGTTGACGTTGCACTTCCTGCCCGGCTATGCCCCCGAACTCAATCCCGACGAGCTGGTCTGGAGCCACGCCAAGCGCACGGGCAATGCCCGCCGGCCGTTGCGGGCCGGAGAACGTCTGGAAGATCGCATCCAGTTTCAACTCGCCAACATGGCCGCGCAGCCGAATCTGATCCGCTCGTTCTTCAGGCATCCAAGTGTTGCCTATATTACTGACTGCTGAGTAATATAGTCATACTTATCAATTTCATTCTTGCGCTTATGCTTAAATTTCGCCTTGTGAAATTGCTTTCGGAAACGATAAAGATCATCAAGCGACTCAAAAATAAGCCTGCATCCAGCAATATCGTCCATCCTCGATAATTCCATTTTTGGGAGGCGCCGGAGCTTGTTAAATATAGTATTTCTGCGCTTGTGCCTTTGTGCAACAACAATGGACTGATCCCGAGTCCTCGCTCGAAGACTTGCTTGGAACGTATTCAATACAGCGCGGTGAGCTGCCCGCCACTCCTCAATAGAGCGCAGATCATCTGGGGTTTCCACTCCCGCTCGAACGTTTGCCCCCGCTCTATTTACGCGGCTTTTAGAGCCTCCCGGAAACTCAGACATATTAATTTTTCCTATTTCAAGATTACTAAATCCAATTTTCGTTTAACGCAAAGCGGGCTGTTGCTGCGAGATTTTTACCGCGAAGAATACACACAGGGCAGGTCTCGTATTGTAACATCCATCATTATTCGCCATTTTACTCTCTGTGACGAACATCCTACAGCAGCGCGTATCTGGATCATGTCTCGCCTTGTTACATTTCGATCTCGGAAAAACCCAATACGAAAGACGTGCGCCATAGATGTTGAATTCAAAGGCTGGACGCTATTGGCCGCGCGAGCCTCTTCCACATCGAATAGTTGAACCGCCTTAACAAGCCGCGAGCCATCAACGGTTCGAACTTAAACTCGATCTCATGCACCGGCAAGTGCCCCACTGGATTCCGGACACAAAAAAACGCCGGACGGCGCTGGGCCATCCGGCGTTCGGTACTGCGGCCCAGATTAAAGCTTGTGCATCTTCACGATGCTGTCTACCTCGGAAACGCCCAGGGTCTTGTAGTAATTCAGCTTACCGCCCTTGATCCGGCCGATCACGACCGGGTTGCTCACGTCGCCGTATGCGTTGATGCTCAACGCACCCGTCACCCCCACATATTGGATTTTCTTGCCTGCGGCGATGGCCGCGAACGCCTGCTTGAAACCTGCGGGCGTCGGATGTACCACCATGCCGCCCGGTGCGGTGATTGCGCGTGCGGCGGCGAAAATCTTGTGCGCATCAGTCGAGTGCGCCTGATCCATCGCCAGCAAGGTGATCGCCATGGCGTCGTAGGCGTTGGTGTCGTAAGGAATGTGTGGCGTGCGCTTGTAAGCCGCCTCGAAGTTCTTGCGATACAGCGCGTACCACGGCGTTTTCACCGCCGCATCCTTGACCGTCCAACCGCCGTCTAGCAGCTTGCCACCGGATTTTTCGACGAAGTGCTCCGTGGCCACCGAGTCGGCCAGTAACACGTGCTGTGGGCCGCCCGACTGCAGCCAGTCGCGCAAAATGGCTTGGCCGCCCTTGGGGTGCGCGAGCAGAACCAGCGCCTCGGGTTTGTCGCTGAGCGCGTCGGTGACGATGGACTGATAGTCCGGCTGATCGCTGTTGTAGGGGATCAGGCGCGCCTTGCCGCCCATGGCCTCGAAGGCCTTGAGGGTCTCCTTGGCGTAGGTCACGCCGAAGGCGTTGTTCACGTAAACGATGGAGACGTGCTTCCAGCCGGCCATGTGACGCGCCACATAGGCGACCACCGGGCCTTCGCCACCGACCGACATGACGCCGCGGTAGAACATGCCCTGGGTCAGGCCCTTCTTGGCCAGCGCGGTGAACGAGGTCGAGGCGGCGCTGGGGGACACCAGCAGCACCTTGGAAGGGGCGGTGACGCTGCGCAACTCGGCGATGGTGGTGCCGCTCGAATTCGAGCCGAAGATGACATGCACACCGCGCAGGTCGATCAGCGACTTGGCCTGATTGACCGCCACGGAGGGCTCGGTTTCGGTGTCGGCGACGATGGGCTTGACGGTACAGCCGCCCACTCCGCCGGCTGCATTGATGTCCTTGACCGCGAGCTGCGCCGAACGCAAGTTATCCTGACCGATCTCGGCCATCGATCCGGTCAACGCCAGCAGTACGCCGATGTTCACGGTGCAAGCTGCCTGGCTCGCGCCAGCATTCAACAGCAGGGCAAGACCGCCGGCCAGGGCCACCCGCTTTGCCAGACGTCCTTGTGGGTACTTCTTCATGCTTTATTCCTCCTGAGTGAACCGGCGCCAAACCCTGCGCCGGCATTTCAGCGCATGGAAAAGCAAGGTATGGGCCAACATTGCCGCAGCGCCTTGTGGCGCGCGCGCGGGCCGCCCCACTCCCGACGCCGGGCCTCCCTGCCCCTATTCGGTGCATGCGCGCGCGCCTCGCCCAGGCAGGGCGCATGCAGACGGACAGGGCCACGCTCGGCCCACCGCGCGGCGCCTTCATAAGCCAGTCAAAATAAGTTTTTCTGGCGCGGCAATATGTCACTGTCGGCACCCTGCGATTTCTGCGAGTTTGATCCCCCCATTAACCAACCCCGGGATCACGTGCATCATGTCGAGTTCGATTTCACGCGCCAAAACGACCCCTCCGCGAGCCACCCGCGCCCCCGCCCTCCTACTCGCCCTCATGGGTCTCACACTGTCCGGCAGCGGGCTTGCCAGCCCCGTGCCTGGGCACGTGTCCTCCAGCTCGATCCTCGCCGGCACCTATCAACACGCCGCCGGCACGCGCGACTCGTACAACACTCAGCTCGACATCCTCGGCTACTTCAACGCCGGTCCCGGACAGCTTCAATACGAACTCAAGGCGGGCAGCACGCCGCTTTCGAACGGCGTCACCGCAAACTATCCCGAGGCCAACGCATTGGCCGGTGAAACCATGGGGCCGAACGGCCACGGGCGTCTCGCCATCACCCAGCTGTACTACGACATCGGCGTGGCGCATGGCGAACTGAACGCGGGCTTGATCTTCCCCGCCAGCTACATCGACACCAACCCGGTGGCGGACGACGAATACCATCAGTTCATGGGGCTGACCTTCATCAACGACCCCACCATCCAGATGCCGATCTACGTGCTCGGCGGCACCTACAGCCACCCGCTCAACGACACTTTCAGCGTGCTCGCGATGCTTGCCAGCACCCGAGATCTTTACGGCCACAACTATCCAAACCTGCTCGATTCAGGTGCGAGCGACCGGGGCACTTTCGGTGATCTGGAGCTGGACTGGCAGCAGGGCAACCTGCAAGGCAACCTAGGCGTCTGGGACAACACCGCGCATAACATCACCGCGCCGCCCGTCGCGGCCAGCGGTACGCCATTGCCCGGTCAGACCTTCACCCGGCATCACGCTTACGGCCTCTACGGCAACTTCGGCGGCAGCGTGCCCGGTACCGGCGTGCAATGGGACATCCGCGCCGGCTGGGCCAATCCGAAGGCTTCGCTGGCCAGTAACTTCGTCTCCGTGCAGGCCGACGACACCTTCCCGACCGCACTGCTGCCCGGTGGACGTAAGCTGACCGTGGCCGCCGGCATCTCGCGCACCGGCGCCTCGCCCGACGCCATCGGACCGACCGCGCCCCTGATCCAGGCCGAGGCCTACGTGCGTACGCGACTGGTGCAGTCGCTGTACATCAGCCCGGACGTGCAGTGGATACGCCATACCCAGTTCCTACCCAACCAACGCGGCGAATGGGTCGAAGGCGTGCGCCTGGGTCTGGAATTCTGATCGGGGCCGCGACGATCGCCCCGGCGATCCCGCCCGAATGCCCGCGTGCGGACAGCGCATCGCGGTTACACCTCACTTCAAGGAAACGGCAATGAGCGACACTCTGAAATCCAGTCACTCGAAACAAGGCAACGGCCCCTGGCCGCTGATTACCCTGATCGTGCTCGTCCTCGCCGGCATCGCCGTCGCCTGGACCTACTTCTCGCTCGCCGGTCGTCAACCGCCACTGCCGGGACAATCCTTCTGGACCGGGCGTAAGGGCCCCGAATGGAGCGGTGCCATCCGCTTCGAGAAGACCGGCTTCAGCGAGATGAACGTGCAACTGGTGCTGGGCAGTACCCTGCACTTTTCCAACCCGACGAGCCAGCCGCTGGATCTGGACATCGTCAGCTGGCAGGGCCAGCCGGCGGCAACCCTGAAGATTCCGGCCGGCACCACGGCCGACTGGAAGCCGACCACCGACGGTATCTACGAATATTACGATGCCAAGACCACGCAATTCGGCACCGCCCATGTGCCCGGTTCGGGCAACGCCAAGGTTCAGCAGGTGGTGGCCGCCAAGGGCTCGCCGCACTTCCCGGCACCGGCCTATGGCGTGGTGGCGGTCACCGACGCGGCCGGTGGCGGCGTGATGCCAAGCAGCAACCCCGAAATGACCGTGCCCGGCGGCACCATGACCTATGTACCCTTCGTGCTGGTGGTCAAGGCAGGGCAGGTCATCCATCTGACCGACAACGACGGCATGGATCACTCCTTCTACCCCGGCAACTACCCGGTGATGTTCGACGACCGAGGACAGGTCCGCTTCTATCACGACAGCTTCCGTGGTTTCACCATGCACAAGAACGGCGGCAAGGCGCAGATGGTGTTCTACCGTCCCGGCCTGCACCACATCCTGTGCACGATCCACTCCTACCCCTGGCACCACACCTATCGTTCGCATCATTTCTATGGTGGCTTTCCCTACGTGATGGATGCCGTGGTGCTGGTCGAGCCTGCGTCATGAACACGCCGCGCCCAAGGTCCGTGGCCTACCGCGGGCTGCATTGGGCGTTGGCTGCGCTGGTCGTCGCCCAGTGGGGTGACGGCTGGCTGTTCGTGCACGACGAGGACGTACTCGGCCCCAAACCCATAGCCATCGCCATACACGCCAGCCTGGGTGCCCTCACTCTGGCCTGCGCGCTCATGCTGGGGGTCTGGTGGGTGGCAAGGCGCGGCTGGCGCACGACGCTGGCGCGCGACATGGAGCCCGACACGGGGCGCTGGCGTGGGCCGGCGGCGGTCGCCGTGCATGCGACGATGCTGGGTTTGATCGTGGCCGAGGCAGCGTTGGGGCTGTTTGGGCTGGAACTGGTCGGCACGCCGGTACGGTTATTCGGTGCCGTGGTGCCGTCACTCGCCGGCACGCACATCGACCTCGGACTGGCACTGCTCGCCTGGGAACGGCATCTTGGCGTGCTGCTCGCCCTGCTGGTGCTGCTACACGTGGCCGCGGCGCTCGACCACCACCTGCGGCTGCGCGACGACGTGCTGCGACGGATGAGCCTGTTGCGCGGAGGCTAACCCCCGCGTACCGGCACTTGGCGGCTGCGATCCAGATAGTCGTGAAAGTGTACGGTGACCTGTTCTTCGTCCAGCAGGATCACCGCGTAGGCCGGCGGCTCGTGACTGAAGAACACCTCTTCCTCGGTCTCGAAGTCGAGCAGCGTCTGGTGCACGGTCGCGCGCAGCGTGGTGAACGAGACGCCGCGCCAGCCGCCGGAGATCGGGCGGTGTACATGACCGAAGAAGATGTGTCGCAGATCACCGGCCGCGCGCAGTGCCGCGCGCGCCTCGGCGGCGTTGTCGATGCCAAGCACGTCGCACGAGGGCAGGCCGACATCAAACGGCGGGTGATGCATGAAGGCAAAGGCCGGGCGGTCGCCTGCGCCGGCCAACACCTCGCGCAGCCAGTCCTGACGTGCTTCGCAGTAATGGCCGACATGGCGGCCGTCGGCCACCGTGTCGAGGAACAGCAAACGGCCGACCTCGGTGTCGCGGTACGACTGCACGAAGCCGGCGCCGTCCACCGGCGTCTCCGGAAATGCCTCTCGAAAGCGCGCACGATGATCGTGATTGCCGATCACCAGCTGCAAGGGGATGTCGAGCGCCGCGAGCGACTCGCGCAGGGCGTGGTAAGCCTCGGTCTCGCCGCGATGCACGAGATCGCCGGTGATCACACACAACGCGGCATCGCGATGATGTGCGTTGATGTCGGCAATACACGCATCGAGGCGCGCACGCGGGTCGAGTTCGTAGAGACTTTGCCCGGCGGGGACAAAGTGGGTATCGGTAATCTGGATCAGCTTCATGATGGGAGTGCGGTCGCGGGGTTCAGGCGTCGAGCACGTGCGGCGCCTCGGGCGCCCAGGATACCCGCACGCGCGTGCCCACCGGGAAGCGCTCTGCCAGCGCGCCTTGCACGTCGGCGAGCAAGGTCACCGCTTCATGCACGGCGACCTGCACGCGCGTGATCGC
This sequence comes from Acidihalobacter yilgarnensis, assembly GCF_001753245.1. NCBI lineage: Bacteria > Pseudomonadati > Pseudomonadota > Gammaproteobacteria > Chromatiales > Ectothiorhodospiraceae > Acidihalobacter > Acidihalobacter yilgarnensis. The sequence goes on from NZ_CP017415.1 coordinate 3,315,775, forward strand.
ACCGAGGAAGGTGTGTTCGAGTACGTGGCCTTCCAGCCCGATCTCCGAATCCGCGGGCTGCAGCTCCACCGCCTCCGGGCGGACGAAGACCGATACCGCGCGCTGTGCGGGCAAGCCGCGCGCCTTGGCTGCGGGCATGCGCACACCCAGGATATCGACCCAGCCCGCCTCGGGATCGGCGACCGCCCCCTCGAAGCGGGTGGAAGTGCCGATGAAACCGGCCACGAAGGCGTCCGCCGGGCACTGATAGATCGACGCCGGGCTATCGAACTGGACCAGACGCCCACCCTGCATCACCGCGACCCGATCGGAAACGGACAAAGCCTCCTCCTGATCGTGGGTGACGAACAGTGTGGTCACACCGGTTTCTCGCTGGATACGGCGGATTTCCTCGCGCAGCTGCACGCGCACCTTGGCATCCAGTGCCGAAAGCGGTTCATCGAGCAGCAGCAAGCTCGGCTGGATGGCCAGTGCGCGGGCCAGCGCGATGCGCTGCTGCTGACCACCGGAAAGCTGGTGCGGATAGCGGTCGGCATGCGCTTCCAGGCCGATCAGCGACAGCAGATCGGCCACGATGGCGTGCTGACGCGATTTGGGCAACTTGCGTAGGCGCAGGCCAAAGCGGATGTTTTCTGCTGCGGTGAGATTGGGAAACAGGCTGTAGGCCTGGAACACCATGCCCATGTTACGGCGCTCGGCCGGCATGTTCGTGAGATCGCGTCCGTCGACGCGCACGCGCCCGCTGTCGGGGCGCTCGAATCCCGCCACGATGCGCAGCAAGGTGGTCTTGCCGCAACCGCTCGGCCCCAGCAACGAAACAAATTCCCCTGCCGAAACCGACAACGAAATCGATTGCAGCACCTGCGTGCCGCCGAACGACTTACCGACGCCGTCGACGTGCAAACCTCCGGTTTTCAACGTGCGCCCCCTAGTTGTACCTGCCCACGCCGGCCGGTGATCAGGATTCCGGCCATGGCGAGCCATGTCATGACGAAACTCAGCAGGGACAGTGCCGCGGCCTCGGTGCCGGAGTTCTGTCCCACGTAATTGATATACACCGCGAAGGTGTTGAACAGCAGCACGTTGGCGAAGGTGAATTCGCCCATCACGATGGCCAGGGTCAGCAGCGTGGCGCCGACCAGGGTGCCGATCAGATTGGGCAGAATGGCGCGCACCATCAACGTCGGCCAGTTCGCGCCCAGGCTTTGCGCAGCCTCGCTCAACGTGCGGATATCCAGACTGCGCATGCCCACGTCGAGCGCGCGGTAGGTATAGGGCAACGCCAGGATGACGTACGCCACCACCAGAAAATCGGGCGTGCCGATCAACCACTGAGGCCCGGTATACAGGCTGCCCAGCCCCTCGACCAGGGCGATGGGCGGCACCACGAAGGGCAGCACTGCGAGAAATTCCATCAACGGCCGTAAGCGCGGCGCGCGCAGTTGCACCCAATAAACCGTCGGCACCAACAGCACGAGACTGATCACGATGGTGAGCACCGCGAGGCGTACCGACAGCCCCAGAGAATCCCAGAAATCCGACGATTCGAGCAATGCCGCATAGGCGGAGAAGTTGTAGCGGTCACCGCCGGCCCACAGGCTGAAGCCGCCAGTCGCAAGCAACGGCACCATGAAGTAGAGGCCGACCAGGCCGAGCACCCAGGCACGCCAACCCGGTAGCCAGCGCTTGATCGCGGTCATCGCTGCCACCGCGAGATTCGACGCTGAAGGAACGCGTAGGCGACCATTGCCAGCGCCATCACCACGATCATGCCCAAGGCGAGCGCCTGCCCCAGATGCGGCGAGGACATGACATTGCCGGAGAGCACGTTGCCGATTTCGATCGGCACCAGGGCAATGTTGCCGGAGGTCAGCGCATACGGCGTGGCGTAGGCCGCGAAGGCGTTGCCGAAGAGCAGGAGCATCGCAGCCAAAGTAGGCGGCATCAGGATCGGCAATCCAACGTAGCGCCAGTATTGCCACGGGCTCGCACCGAGATTGCGCGCGGCCTCGCGCCACTCCTGACGCAGGCCCTGCACGGCCGGGCTGATGATGATCACCATCAACGGAATCTGGAAATAAAGATAAGTCACGATCAAACCGGAAAAGGAAAACAGGCTGAAACCGGTGCCGTAGAGGTCGAAGCCCAGGCGCTTGAGCCAGAGTGTCAGCAACCCCATGGTGCCCAAGGTCGAGACGAAGGCGAAGGCCAGCGGCACGCCCGCGAAATTGGCCGCCACGCCGCTGAACGAGGTCACGGCGGTGCGCAGCCAATAGGGGCTGCGCGGGGATATGGCGAGATAGGCGACCACTAGGCCGCACACCCCACCGATCAACGCGGTCACCAGGCTGAGTTCGATGCTGTTGGTAAAGGCGGCGACATAACGCGGTTCAAACAATTCGCGTACATAGCGCAGGGTCGGGCCCTGCGCGTCACGAAAGGCACCGATCAACACCGCCGCCGAAGGCAGCAGCAGGAAGGCAACGATGTAGGCGAAGAACGCCGTTACCAGCAGCCCCTGCACCACCCGCGCGATACGATCGGTCAACCACGAACCCGTCGGGGGCGCCAGGCCGCCGGCGGGCGTCGCGGTGGGTGCCGCATCCGTGCCCGCCGCATCGGTCCGACGCACCGACGACATCAGGTCCGCACCAGTTTCTGCCACAGCTTGCCGACGGTGTCCTGAGCCTTCTTGGTCTGCTCGGCGTTGGGGAAGCGGACGTTCTTGTAAGGCTCGCTCGGCGGCAGCTCGGCCATCAGCGACTCGGGGATCACGCCACGCGCGACCATGTCGTTGAAACGCGCCGGGTGGGCGTAACCCTTGAGGTAGAGCAGCTGACCGGCATCGGAATAGATGAAGTCCTCCCACAGGCGCGCGGCGCTGGGGTTCGGCGCGTGGCGGCTGATCGCCTGGCAGTAATAGTTGCCGAATACGCCCGTCTCGGGGATGCGCACGTCGATGGCGACGCGGCCCTTGAATTGCTTGCGGTAGGCGAGGTTCAGGTAATCCCAGTCCACCGTGATCGGGGTCTGACCGCTCTCCAGCGTGGCCGGCCGTGCCGCGATCGGGATGTAGTTGCCACGCTTGGCAAGATCGGCGAAGTATTCGACGCCGGGGGTGATATCGTCCAGCGAACCGCCGTTGCCCAGCGCCGCCGCCCACACCGCGCCGAAGGCCGCACCGGCGCGCAGCGGGTTGCCGTTGAGCGCGATCTGCCCCTTGTACTCGGGACGCTTGAGATCGGCCCAGTCACGCGGAATATGCTTGACCACGCTGGTGTTGACGCCAAAGGAGATGACGCCGAAATAATCGCCGTACCAATGACCTTCAGGGTCCTTCATGCCTTCGGGGATGCTGTCCCAGGTCGGCACCTTGTAGGGGGCGAAGAGGCCTTCCTTCTGACCGATGAGGGCGAAGGAGGGACCGACGTCGACCACGTCGGGCGCGCGCGACTGGCCCTTGAGCGTACGCACCGCCTGCAGCTCCTCGGCAGAGCTGGCATTGGGCGACGCGCTGGTCACGCGCAGGCCGTACTTGTGGTGGAATGCCGGAATGATTTCGCCGTAATTGGCCCAGTTCGGCGGCAGCGCGATCACGTTCAGGCGCCCTTCACGCTTGGCCGCCTCGATCAACGCCTCACCGGTCCCCGCCGCCATCGCACGGGAACCCAAACCGGGCAGCAGCCCGCCCAGCGCACCGGCGCCCAGCGAATACACACCCATTTTCAGAAACGCACGACGCCCGCGCTGCTCGTTCTGCGACATTGTGTAGCCCCCTATTTTTATATGGTCTAGCGATGGAAGAGATCGCGCAGCCTACCCACCCCCCATGAAGATTCAATGAAGCGCCGATGATGCGCGTATCGCGTGCCTGCCTGCGCGCGAAGCGCCTGGATCGCGCAATGACTCGGCAGGATCGATGCCATACCTAGGCCCTCAGTGCAGACGACCGCCGACGTGCCTCCTGGAGCAAGAGGCAGCACCGGCATGCGCCTCAATGGCGCGCGAGCCAAGCCGCGCCGGCCAGCAGGCACAACGGCAGTGCATAGCCGGCCTCGGCAGCCCAGTTGCTTTGCAACAACGGCCAGATCACGGCCAGGCTCGCGCCGACCACTGTGAGCGTGCGCCAGTCACCGAATAAGGTCTTGAACAAGGCCTTCATGCGGCACCTCCCACGGTGGCGTCGGCGTCGCGACGCATCACCCGCGTGAGCAGCCACCCACCGGCCAGATAGAAGCCCACCAGCAACGGCAGGCTGGCATCGCCCAGCGGCCAGTGATAACCCAGGGATTCCAGAGTCCAGAAGCTGCCGAAGGCGGTGATCATCGCGCCGACCACAAACTTCATGGTGTTTTCGGGTACCCGCCGCAGCGGCTGATGCAACACCAGACCCAGTGCCGCCACGCACAGCAGCGCGACCAGGGCAGCGCCCGCGGCAATCAAGGTCCGATGCGTCGGCGTGCCCAGCGCGACCACGATCAGCCAGACCTCCAGCCCTTCCAGCAGCACGCCCTTGAAGGCCACCAGCCAGGCACCGCGCGCACCATCCCCGGCCAGCTTGCTCTGCGTCTTGGCGAAGGCCTTGTCTTCGTCGTGCAGCGCCTTGAGGCCGGCACCCCGGGCGATGGCCTTACCCAGCCAGCGAATCCCGAACAGCAGCAAAAAAACCCCGATCACGCCCTGTAACCAGGGCAGCGCGAGACCAGCATGCAGCGCGCCGCCCGTGACCACGGTGAGCACCGTGAGCAGGCCCAACGCGGCAGCGGCGGCACCCAGCGCGGCGCGCCAGCCGATGCTCAGCGCCACCGCCAGCACCACGGTGAAGGCCTCCACCCACTCGACCGCGGCGGCCAGCCAAGTGGCGATTACGACTCCCCAGAACGACATGTGCTCTCCTTGTGCAATCAGCTTGAGTTAGTGGGTTTTTGTGGATGCAAAGATAAAGGCCTGCTCCGGCGCGATGCGCAGATGAGCCTGTGCCGGCGGTGGTGCATCCTCAAGGCTGACCAACGGCCGTTCGATGCCGGGTACGCGCCAGTAGGCGCGATAACGCCCCGCCTCGAAAACCGCATGCAAACGCTCGGCCGGCAAACCGCTGCCGGCGCCGTCGGCGCGCACACCCTCGGGGCGCACGTATAGCGCACCGTGGCCATTGAGGCCCGCCTGGCGGTGTTGCGCGATCACATCGACACCGGCGAGGACAATGCCTTCCCCACTCAGCACGCCCTCGAAGCCGCCCTGTGCCCCGGTGAAGCGCGCAACGCCGGGCGTCGCGGGCCGGCGGTACAGCACCTCCGGCGTGTCGAACTGCACCAGTTGCCCGCCCTCCAGCACCGCCACGCGGTCGGCCAGACGCCAAGCATCATCAGGATCGTGGCTGACGAACAGCGCGGCAACACCGGCCTCACGTACGACCCGTCGAATTTCCAGGCGTAGCTGGTCGCGTACCTCCACGTCGAGGCTGGATAACGGCTCGTCGAGCAACAGCAATCGGGGACGCACTGCCAACGCACGCGCCACACCCACCCGCTGCTGCTGCCCGCCCGAGAGCTGATGCGGCCGCTTGGTGGCGAGATGGCCGACGCCCACGCTGTCGAGCAGCGCGGCCGCGCGCGTCTTGCGCTCGGGCTCACCGCGCGGCAGGGCGGCGAGGATGTTCTCGATGCAACTCAAATGCGGCCACAGGGCGTATTCCTGAAACACCATGCCCAGGCCGCGACGCTCGGGCGCCACGAATCGATGCTCGGCCGGCGCATCGACGCACGCGCCGTCGATCTCGATGCGTCCGGCATCGGCCTGTTCCAGCCCGCCGAGCAATCGCAGCAGCGTCGTTTTGCCGGAGCCGGAGGCACCGATCAGGACCACGAATTCGCCGGCCTCCATGTCCAGGTGAACATCACGGAGTACGGGGTGACCACCCAGCGATTTGGACAGCCCCGCAATCCTGACCGATGAGTTTCTGACCTGCAGGTTCATGCGTGAGACCTCCGTGCGCCGATAGGCAGCAACAGATATGTGACGACACCGGCCAGCGCGACCACTGCCGTGGTCAACGCCAGCCCGCTCAGCGCGAGACGGGCGGCGGCGTGAAACTCCAGCGTCTGATTCAGACGCACGATGGCCACACCCAGCGGCGTGCGCCCAGGCGGATAGAGCAGCTCCGAGACCGGCAACTCGAACAGCACGAAACCGAAGGCCAGCAGCCAGCCGCGCACCAGCGGGGCAGCCAGCAGCACGGCCTCGATATCGATCACGCGCGCGGCCCAGGACAGGCCATGCAGACGCGCGGCTTCGCCGAGTCGGCGGTCGATCTGCGCCACCGGCGACTGTAACAGCCGGGTGAGCATCGGTGTATAGCCGGCCGTGTAACCGAGGATCAGCAGCACCGAGGTGCCGTAGAGCGGCAACCAGGCATTGTTGAAGGCCATCAGATAGGCCGCGCCGAGCACCAGCCCCGGAATCGCCATATTGCTCAGGGTGAACAGCTCGATGCCTATGGCCAGGCGGTTGCCGGGACGATTGGCCGAACGCGCCAGGGTCAGCGCGAGCATCAGGCTGGCACTGGCCGCAAGCACGGCAAAACCGGTCGAGTTGATCAGGCTGCGATAATCGCCTGCCCAGTCGCCCCCGTGAGCGGCCGAGACCACTAGCGCGGCACCGGGCACCAGCAAGCCGAGAACCCAGAGCAGACCCGCGGCGGCAAGCATCAGACCGCGGGTGCCGTGGGTCGGCGCGGGCGGCGCGGCGCGGCGCGCGCGGCCATGCACCAACACGGCGCTATGACGGTGATGCAGGCCAAGATGCAGCAGCGCACCGCCTGCCGCGAGGGCAACCAACACCCAGCTCAGCCGGGCGGCACCGGCAAAGTCCAGCGGCGAGGTACTCAGTCGTTCGTAAATCGCGTAGGTCAGGATCGGCAGACGCAGATGCGCGCCGAGGGTGGCGGGAATGCCGAATTCCTGCACGCTTTCGATGAAGGCAATCACGAAACCAGCGGCAATGGCCGGCAGCGCCAGACGTGCGGTGAGCCACAGACGACGCGGCGCCGACAACGCATGCACGCGCATGGCCTCCTCCAGCTCGCGACCCATGCCCGCCCAGGTCGGGCGCACCACGAACACGGCGAACGGCAAGGCCTTGAAGGCCAGCAAGGCCACGATGCCGAGCGGGCTGTAGAACAGCGATGCAGCCAATCCATGACGCAACCAGGGCTCGCGGAAGACGATCTGCCAACCGGTCGTGAGCAAATAGCTCGGCGCAAGGAAGATCAGCCACAGGGCCGCGCCAATGGCGTGATTGAGCATCGAGCCACGGCGCTCCAGCAGCCAAGCCAGCCCCGCGCCCAGCGGCGCCACCAGAACGGCCGCCGCCAGCGCGAGCAACACGGTATTGCGCACCGCCACCAACAGGCCGTTCAGCCAGGATTCGCCACCCGACGCCACGAGTGGTGTCGACCAGAACGGCAAGCCGAGAAAGCGCAGCAGTGGATAGGCAAAGAACAACAGCAACAGCGCAAACAACAGCATGCCGCCCAGCCGACGGGACAAACGCGCACTCACTGGCCGAGTACTGTCCGCGTGAACCATTGATTGATCTCGGATTCCAGCGGGCCCCAGCGCGTGGGGTCAACCGTTTGCAGGTGCAAGGTCGCCGGATCGGGGATGCGTTGGTCGGCCGGCGCGTCGGTGGTCACTGGCCAGTACAGGCCATCGGCCCCCTGATCCTGCATCGCCACTGCTTGTCCCTTGGCGCTCATCGCGAAGCGGATGAAGGCTGCGGCTTCGCGTTGGGCCCTGGCCGACAGATGCGGCGCTTCCACCAGCACGCGCGGCAGCACAAAGGCCGGGTCGGGCACGCTCACGGCAATGTCCGACCCAGGCTTGTGCGCGAGGTCATAGGCCGCCGACGACTGCACCAGTGCGATTTTGATTTCGCCACTCTGCAGAGCGGCGAGGGTCGTGCTGTTGGTACGGAAGACCTGCAGGCCGTTCTGCTTGAGGGCGAGGACGAACTTCTGACCCGCAGGCCATCCCCCGGCGTTCTGCAGCAGGCCGGCCAGCAGCGGATAGGTGGGCCCCGAAATCGCCGGGTTGTTCATACCCAGTGCGCCACGATAGGCCGGGGTCAACAGCCCTTGCCACGATGCGGGCGGCTTGAGCCCACCCCGGCGATAGGCGAAGACGCCGGACAGGGTAAATCCGGTGGGTATATAGGCATCGTCGGCCGGCAGCAGGCTGCGGCCCTCGGCGGTCCACGCCAGCTGCGGTGCCACGTCGTGTGCGAGCAAGCCGGCCTTGTCCAGACCGGCGGCGGCAGTCGCGCCGTCGAACCAGGCGAGCGTCCAACCGGGCCGACCGGCTTCCGCCGACACGCGTGCGATCAGCGGGCCGGTGGAGGTAGTCACCACGGTGACCGGAATGCCGGTTTGCTGGGTGAAGGCCTTCGCGACGGCCGGACCGTAGTCGACAGCGTTGTAGAGCACGAGGGTCTGCCGCGATTGCGGCCACAGCGCCCAGATGGCAGCGGCCACCACGGCCACCACGGCCACCACGATGATCAGCAGTAACTTGCGCATGTCTTGCTCCTGTTAATTGCGTTACCTAGTCCGACGATTGGGCGCGGAAGCGCACCCAGATCGTCAGCGCCTGTGTCTTGTCTGCAAGCGAGGGCGGCGGCGGCGGATAATGCGCATCGCGTACCGCCGCCAACGCGGCCCGATCGAGCGACGCATAACCGCTCCCGGTCAGCAGGTGTACGTGGCTGACCCGACCGTCGTGATAATCGAATCCCACGCGCGTCCTGCCCTGCAGGCCCAGATCCTTCGCTGCCAGCGGATAGATCAACACCGCCTGCACCGCCGCGTGGACCTGCGCCGCGAAGATCATCAGCAAGCTGCTGGTGGCTGGCCGTGGCGGCGGTGCCGCGTGCACCACCGGCACCGGAGGCGGTGGATCGGCCACGGGCTTGGGCTTCGGCGGCACGGGTTTGGGTACCGGCGCGACGTGATGCACGACCCGATGCGGTTTCGGCTTGGGCTTGGGCACCGGCTTGGGCACCGGCTTAGGCTTTGGCGGCGGCGGTTTGGGCAGCGGCTTCGGCTTCGGCGGTGGGGGTTTGGGCTTCGGCGGCGGCGTATGCACCACCGGCTTGGGAGCCGGGGGCTTGGGTGGGCTCACCAGAGCGACGCGCACGCGCCCCGCCTTCTGCGCGGCCGGCACGTCCTTGGCATGATGCATCAACCACCAGCCTCCCCCCAGCAGCAGGGCGGCCTCCAGCAGCAGCGCACCGAGCAGCGCACCGGAACGATCCCGGTATCTATGTCGCATCACGGCTGACAAGGGCGGCGTCTCAACCGCCACCGGCCGGCTTGGCGGCCAGCCCGATGTCGCTGACCCCAGCCTTGCGGCAGGCATCCATCACCGCGAGCAGGTGCTGCAACGAGACGCCGGCAGCACCTGCGATGGTGACCTGGGTGTGTGCAGGGTCGTGCGCGGCCAGCTTCGCGGTCAAGGCGGCCAACGTCAGCGGCGCCTGCCCCACCCGCAATTCGCCATTGGCGAGCAGATTGATGACAACCTGCGGGTGCGGCAGGGTCTGCGCGGTGGTGCTGGTCGGCAGCTGCGAGGAGATGCCGCTGTCGGGGATCATGCTGAGGGTGATCATGATGAAGAACACCAGCAGGAAAAACATGATGTCGATCATCGGAATGATCTCGATGCGCGGCTTGCGCCCCTCGAAGTAGCGCATCTCAGGCCTCCCCGGCCGCCGGCTGCATACCGACGCGCGTGGCCTCGTTAACGTTCGCACCCTGCGCACTGCGACGACGCGGCGCATGGGCGCGGTTGCTCAAGGCTCGGCTGATGGTCTCAAGCTGGTGCACCACCTCGCGTACTCGTTGATTCAAGGTATTGAAGGACACCACGCCGAGAATGGCGATGAACAGGCCGGAAGCCGTGGCGATCAAGGCCTCGGCCACGCCACCGGTGACATGCGAGGGGGCTGTGCCGGGGTGCCCGAGCACCTGGAAAGCGTTGAACATGCCGATGATGGTGCCGAGCAGGCCGAGCAGCGGCGCCAGCGTGATGATGGTGTCGACCACCCACAGATTGCGATCGACGTGAGGAATTTCGATCATGATCGCCTCCTCCATCAGCTCGCCGAGGCGTTGGGGGTCGCGGATTTCAGGGTGGTGCAGGGGGATTTGCAGCAATGCTTCGTGCGGCAGGCCCTCGGCCTGGACACACAGCTCGCGCAGGGCTACCGGGCCCAGATCGGCCAATGCGGTCGTGGCGCGCGTAATGCGATCGCCGCGTTTCTGCAGTCGCGCAAGGCTGCGGCTGCGCTCGATGATGACGGTCAGGACGACGAACAGCATGATCGCCATCAAGTAAAGAATGCCACCAGACTGGCTGGCAATATGCGTCAGATTTTGCAGGTTCATGGATCACGTCTCCCAAAAAGGCGGGGCACATCCCTGTGCCCCGTAACGGTCAGATCCCGGAGGAGATCAGAACTTGGTGGACACGCTCAGATCGAAGCTACGCGAAGGCAGGGTCCAGTACAGCGGGGTATTGGCGCCCCCGGTATAGCCCGCCAGGGCGTAGATCGCCTTCTTGTCGAGCAGGTTGTCGATCTTCAGGCGGACATCGACCGGATGCGGCATGCCGGCATCGAGCTTGTAACCCAGTGACAAACTGGCCACCGAATAGGCAGCAAGCGATTGGGTTTGGCCGCTGTCGCCGTAGCGCGAACCGACGTATTTGTCGAGCAACGCGCCGTATACCGGCCCCTGGTTGTAGATCACGCCCAGCGCGGCGGTGGCCTTGGGCGCGTTGGCGATCCACTGATGGGTGGTCTTTTCCTTGGCGCTATTGATGCTGCCGTTGACGTAGCCGCTGAAGCCGCCGCCGACATACATCGTGGCGCTGCCTTCGACGCCGTCATAGATCACGCCGCCCTGGTTGTAGAACAGGGTGTTGCCGGCAACCGTGCGGCTGCCCACCTTGTTGTTGAAGTCGATGTAATACACATCGCCGGACAGGGTCAGGCGATCGGTCTGATAGGCCGTGCCCGCCTGGTAGTTGGTGGTCGTCTCCGGCTTGACCGTGCTGGCCGCCGGGTTCGGTGCATAAAAGGTGTTCAGATTCGGCGCAAGGAAGCCCTTGGCCACCTGGCCGTAGGCGGTCCAGTCAGACGCGATCTTGTAGTGCAACGCAATCGAGGGGACAGCATCGGAGTAGGTCTTGGAGTAGACCAACGGCGCGGTGCTGCTGCCCTGGTTGACCGGGGCATTCAGAGAACGCTTGAACCATACGTACTTCACGCCGGGGGTCAGAGTCAGTCGCGAAGTCAGATGCCAGTCGAGCTGCAGATAGGGCTGGGCCGAATCCAGGGTGTCGTACATCAGACGATCAGTCGCGCCATAAGGCCCGGCCTTACCGGCGTTTTGATTGAGCGCACCGCCCAGGGTCCAGTCGATTTCGTACTGGCTACGCGTGTTCCACTGGTGGTCAAACCAGATGCCGTACTTGAGGTCGCCGATGGCGATGGGTTGCACCAGGCGCAGCAGGTCGCCGACGCTCTGGTAGATCATGCTCATGCGCTGACCCGGCACATTGTTGGCGCCATAGTAGGTGCCGTTGGGCTGCTCGCCGTTCGGATCCGCACCATTGAAGCCGTAGTGGGTATAGCCGTAGGTATAGAGCTTGTTGTCGAGCTGAGTGCCGTTGGCGAAGATGGTCTTGAGGCCAAGATCGACGAAATAGGTCGAAATCTTGTCGTAGTTGTACCCGTAGTAGTTCTGCTTGGTGGGATCGCTGCTCAGGCCGTAATTCCAGCCATGCTGGGAGATCTCGGCCTTGGTGGCGCCAATCGGCACGTTCTGGTGGATCTGGTCGTGCATCGCCACGAAGCTCAACACGGTGTTGTCGCCGATCGGACGCAGGATCTTGAAGAAGTAGTTCTGGCGCTTCTGGCCGCTGTTGGTCAGGTAGCCCTTGCTCGACAGGGTTTCGATGTCGAGGAAGGCGCGGGCATCGTGGTAGTGCTTCATGGTGCCGGTGTCGAACTGCACACCTTCAATCTGCGTATTGAAGCTACCGGCCGACAGGAAGGGCACGATGCCTGGAGTCTTGCTCGGATCCTTGGAATGAATCGCAATGGTGCCGCCGAAGGTGGCATCGCCGATGGTGCTGGCCGAACCCGGACCGCGGTTGACGTTGATCGCGCCGATATCGTTGGCCATGAAATAGCTGGTGGAGTGATGCGTGAAGTCGTTGGAATCACCCCACGGAATGCCGTCGAAGGTGACATTGAACTGACCGTCCTGCAGGCCGCGAATGGTCAGCCCCTGGTTCTCCATCAGACCAGGACCGTTGGGGTCCACTACCGATACGCTGGGCGACACGGCGGCGATGGAACCGTAGTTGGCGCTCAGCGGCACGTTGTTCTGGATATAGTGACGCGAGATCACGGCCGTCGGCTGGGTCGCCTTGAGCGGGGTCTTGGTCGGCGCCTGGTGCGGTGCGGACTTCTGCGACGGCGCCGTGCTACCGGTGCCGCTGTTCGCGCTCACGGTGCCGAGACTCATGGCATCGGCATGGGCAACGCTGATACCGCCGGAAAGGCACAAGCCTCCCACGGCGGCCAGGTGAATCATTCGGGCCAGATACTTACGGCGAAACTCCATGACAAACGCTCCTGTTATCAATTCGGGGGTGAGTTGACGGGTGCGCAAGTCTCGGGGATCGCCACTGCGGCAAACCTGACAGGAACCTTTCCAATAATTAACTTGTCTTAATTCGGTCTTTACATTCATCGGCTTGCGCGTTTGTTTCGCGCGGATGAAATTTTTGTGCCGCTTTGGTTTCAGGAACTCAGAATGCGCTGGATTTTGGTGGCGGGTAACGGGCCTCGGATCGATGCCTTCGCGAAGCATTTGCGCCATGAAGGCTTCCGCGTCAGCACGGCCGAAGGCCTGACACATGCGGTTGAGGCCCTCGCCGCACGCACGCACAATTGCGCGATTTTCATCGGCTTGCCGGCGAAGGACGTGGTCGATATCGCCCATCAGGCCGGACGCATCTTTTCTGCACACCGCTGCGCGCCGCCGCCTTTTCTCGCCGTCGCCACGGAACCGCTGGATACCGCCGGCATGCTGGCGGGACAAGCACTGTTCTGGCACGCGGACGCATCCGACGATGCCCTGCTCGCTCACCTGCGCGCGCTCGTGCGACGCGCCGATGGCTACCCCACTCACCATCGCTTCGGCGCGCTCGGACTCGATCCCCTGCGTGCCCGCGCCAGCCTGGATGGTCAGCCCATCGCGCTGCGCCCGATGGAGTTCAACTTGCTCAACCTGCTGATCGAGGCACAGGGTCGCCCGGTGTCGCCGGTCACCCTGGCCAGTCGCCTGTGGCCAGATCGGCCGTATTGCCGCGAACGGCTGGCGGCGCAGTTGCATCACTTACGCCGCCGCCTGGGCGGACGCACTGCGGCCGTTCGCGTGCAGCGCGTCAAATCCCTGGGTTATGCCCTGAGCATTCGATGGATCAAACCCGCGAGAGTCGATAATCATGCTGCTGCTTCTGCTCTCTGAACCGGAATATCCGCCTCGACGCCTGCTCTCGGCCCTACGCACACGCTGTGAATCCATACATGAATTCGCCTGGCCGCTGATGCGTGATACCACCGAGTGGCCACCGGTCGAGGCGGTCGTCCTGCACGGGCGCGACGACCGCGTGGTCGAGTATGTGGCCACGACACGCACACGGGCCGGCAAGGCCGCGCTGCTGGTGGTGGCGCCACTGAGTCATGCCGGCCGCCTCGCCGCACTGGAACATGGCGCCGACGACTGCCTGCCCGGTGACGTGCCAGGCCAAATGCTGCACCAGCGACTGCTCGCCTTGCGCGCAGTCTCACCCGCCGCACTGAACGAGGGACACTGCATCATCGGCGACCTCCAGGTCGGCCTGTCCTCGGTGGACGTTTGGCGCGCCGGGCGCCACCTGCGGCTCGGCGTGCGCGAATATCAACTGCTGCGCCTGCTGGCACTCAACGCCGACCGCACCATCAGCCGCGGCGAATTGGTCGAGCGCGTCTGGGGCGTTGAGGCCGACCCCAACGACAATGTGCTCGATGTGTATGTTCATCGTTTACGTACCAAGGTCGACAAACCCTTCCCCAAACCCTTGATCCAGACCGTACGGGGTATCGGCTACCGCTTGGCCGACGATTGATCGAACGACGCGGCAACAAGCACGGGCCGCACCTTGCGTGCGACCCGTGAATCCCCGTCTTCACGGAGTCATGACCTAGAAGCCGTGGTTGGCCGACACGTACCACTCGCGCGGTGCCCCCGGATCCACCAGAATCGCACCGGCGTTGTTGCCGCCGAAGTAACCGACATCATTACCGACATACGGCGTGTGATATTTCTGCTGGATCCAGTAGCGAACAAATTGCGCATGTGGCTCAGCATGCAGTGGCATCTGCCGCGAATTGGCGACAGATACCACGCTTGTGCGTCATAGACGCCTAGAACTTCGCTTCGATACTGGCATAGTAAGCACGCGGGGCACCGGGTTCCGCCAACAGCTGACCGGCAACGCCGTAATAACCGCCGCCGGAAATATACTCGTAGGCGTTGTACTTCTTATCCAGCAGATTGGTCACATCGAGACTCACCGTCAGCCCCTTCATGCCTGCAAAACCGACCTGCCGTCCCAATGCGATCTTGAGACCCGCGTTCCACAAACCGAACGCCGGCAGTTTTTGCGTTGTCGGCGCGCCGGTGTTGTTGTTGTAGATGTATTGCGCCCCGGTGTAGTTCCACCACAGACGCGGCTTGTAGATGACACCATCCTTGTACATCTCGTCGAAGACGCCGGCGTTTATCGTGTGGTCAGGCACGTTAGAAATCGGTTTGCCGTCATACGAACCATGCGATGGGCTCACGTAATTCGAGTAAACCGCACGCTCGAAACTCAGATTCGCAAACAAATGCAGGCTATACACCGGATTGTCGACAAACGACAGATTGACGCCGCTGAAATTAGACGATCCCGAGGCGAACAGGCTGTAGGCATGGCTCACCACCGGGATCGGGATGATCTCGTTGGTGTCGTTAAGATGATAGTAATTCACACTCAGCAGGGCATTACGCAGATAACCATCATCCGGCAGATAGGCCTTGGCGCCGATTTGGTATTGGGTCGAGACCTGGGGTTGCAGGGTCGAAGCCAGGAAGTGTGCGTAGGTGCCCGTCGCCCCCGCTGGCGACCGGTACCCAGTCGAATAATTAGCGTACAACGCAAGCTGCTTCGTCACCTTCCAGTTCGCGCCGATCGATGGCTCCAATTCGGTGAAACTGGTTTGCGAATTGGGCTGGGTGTCGCCGTTGTTACCGATCGAATACATCACGTTGGTTGGAAATGCAGCGGCCGCATTGTTCACAAAATTGCTCTTGAAATTGACCACGCGGAGTCCGGGGGTGATGCGAAAATTATCGGTTGCTTGAAAATCGTCCTGCACAAATGCAGCCAAATCGGTTTCGTACAAATATGAGCTATGAAAATGATGAGGCAGCGACAAACTATGATACAGCTGCTGACCGTTCACCGTGACGGGTATCGATGGATTATAGAAATCCAATAACGAATAATACTGGCTGTTGATGAAATAACCGCCTACCGATACTTCATTACGGTAGGGTAATGCAAGGTCAACATACATCTTGTCGCCATAGGTATTGCTGGTGGCGTTGTAATACTGATCAAGAACGTTTGGCGACTGTCCCAGATTGTTGTAATGGAGATGGGTTCGATTGCCATAACGATAGAACAGCATATTATGAAAATGCATCCCGGTCGCGATTGCATCCTCGAATTTAGAGTAGATCAGTGTCGTGTTGACGAAGGCGCGCTTCCAGTACGTTGATTTCGGCAATGATGTGTAAAAACCAGTGGTCTGTTGGCTATAAACTGGCCCTGGTATGGGATTACCGGTATTCGGATTGACGCCGTAGATGGTGACGTTACTGTTCCCAGTTACCGGTATGGGTACTGGCCGGTAGGCGACGGCATGTGAGGTATAGGCACCAAAACTCAGATGCCCACCGGTGAACGTCTTTGTCGTCTTTGCATAGTAGGCATAATTATTCGCCGGGTTGTTGAATCCGTAGCCCTTTACGAAATTTCCGCTGCTGCTGACACCACCGGCGACCACGGTAGCCCAGCCATCGATGCTACCGGACTGAGCGCTGAAATTCATACCTTGGGTATTGAAGCTGCCGCCGAAAACGCCAATCTTGAACCCAGGTTTGGCTTTCGGTTGCAGCGGCATGAAATTCACCGAACCACCAATATTGTCGTACCAACGATTAACCGGGTACCCCGGCCCGTAGGTTACCGAGATCCCCCGAAACATCGATATTTGCGGTACCTCCGAGGCCTGCCAGACGCCATACGCCGGGTCGATCATAGGCACGCCATCGAAGGTCACCATCACCATACCATCGTTCGCATTACCGCCAATATTGCCCCAGCCGGTCTTCATGCCATTGATGCTGATACTCGCGCGAGGCGCCCCACTGGGGCCATCGTTGAGCACATTGACGCCCGGTGCCTGCTCCAGTGCCTGGCCCGCCCCCATCGCCGGGCCAACGGTATCCAATTCCTTCTTGCCGATTACCTTGACCGACTGTGTCGACTCAAAGATGTGCTTCATGCTCGGCAGCTTACCCAAGGTGTCGAGCGGACTTAGCTCATCACTCACAACACCGACATTAAAAACCGGAGAGACGCTGCTCACGGCTGGCGTTTTGGCATTTCCAGCATTCTGATTGTGCGCCTGTGCCAAGGCCGGCCTGACCATACCGACCATGACACCGGATGCCGCAAGCGCCAATAACAGCGGACTCATCCTGAATTTTTCAATACGCATTCCAAATTCCTCGAAGTGAGATTTTAATCAGTTATCCCCTCCTATCTATATTCGGGATAAATCCATCGCTGACATCAATGCCCCATAGCGCAACCTTCATTGCCCGGAATAGATTCCCGTCACCATACTGATGATGACTGGGTATCAAAATATCCCGCCTCCAGATCCATAGGATCGGCAATCCACTTACGCATCACTGGGCATTTATCTCGCCTGCCATGTCTTGTCTGTCCCGATTTCTCAGCACCGTTTCTACACTCGCATCCCTGCCGACCATCAATCGTTTATATGAATGAATCGAAACGATTTTCCACGGCCCGTGTCATAGCGACTCGTGACTGGTCGAAGGGAGTCTGATCAAGGAAACATCCAGAAGCCTTACATTCACCTTAAATCCGATTGCAATTTCATTTTATTTTTATTAACAAACAACAAGTTATATGTTTTATTAAAAGCATATGAATATCACGTTAACCTTTTGTGAAGGCCAAAATCATGCATTGGATATTGCTATCTGGCGAAACCGACCAAACGCATTCATTGCGTCGGATTCTGATCAGGGAGGGTTTTAAGGTTGCGCACCCGAGAACGCTAAAACAAACCAGCGACCAACTGATGGTCCGCTCTTTTTCAGCCATTCTGATGTCTGGATACAGCCATGATGAAATCAGGTCTTGGACGCAGACCATCGAACAGAACCTACTAGTTCGTACAAGTCGGTGCGCACCTATTTTTTGCTTCGAACAGACGATCACTGCAGATATCAGCAGATAAACGACTGGGCGCCGATATTTTGCGCGCATGAAAATATTTCCGAGGATGAAATTCTGCTTAGAGTCCGCGCACTGCTCCGGCGGGCAGCGGGGTATCCGAATCATAGTTATATTGGGCCGCTCGGGCTCGATCCGTTAACCCACCGAGCCTATCTGAATGGTTGGCCGATATCCCTGCGCATCAAGGAAATTGAACTGTTGCAGGCGCTCCACGACCACGGTTCTCGCGCAGCGTCTTACGAACAGCTCGAGGCATTGCTTTGGAACGGCAAGGCTGGCGTACGCGCACGCCTTGCCTCACAGATTAGAAATTTACGCGCCTCGCTCACCCGACAAGGTGTCCCGCTGTCGATTCGCAATATCAAGGGTTACGGTTATCGTCTGGTGCTCGCTGGTGCCGCCCCGCGCCCTCACGAAATTTATCGTCCACGACCGGCTACCCGCAGACGCAGCAACCCCTCTGGCGAGGTGCACAACATGCCCTGAGACGGGCATGCATTCTCAGCCGGCGTCCGCGTGGGCGCCGCCGTTCGCGATGTGTCGCACCAGCGTGATCAAGGCATCGTCCAGTGCCTGCGCGGAACGCTCGAAATCCACAATGCCCCGTTGCACGATCTTGTCGTCACCCGCTTGCCAGGCCAACGTGGCTTCCAAGGCGCGTGCGTGCAAGTCGCTGTGACAGCGCTGTAACTCGGCAAACCCAGGGAGCCGCCCATGCCGACGCCCAGCACCCACCAACCAAGCACCCAGTGCGCAGGCGTGTTCGTCTACACAATCGTGGAGGGGCAGTAACGGGTACTCGTCACACCGGGGAAGCGCCAACGCTTCGAGCTGTTGCGCGACGCCATGGCGGTGCGCGGTCCGCGCCATCAGTAGCGGCAAATCATCATAGGTGAACCACACGCTTTTCTCGTCGCCCATCCATTCCGCTGGCGGTTGCCAGCCGGCGGCCCACGCTGCCAACGCCTCGGCCGGCAATGGGTGGCTGATCAGGTAACCCTGAGCGATCTGACAACCTAGCTGCAGCAGTAACTCGCCTTGCTCCACGGATTCGACGCCTTCGGCCACCACGTCAAGATTCAACAGGCGCGCGGAGGTCAGGGTCCCGGCGATAATCGCCAGCGCGCGCGGCTCTCTGAGCAGACGGCCGACGAAACGCTGGTCGAGTTTGATCTGATTGGCCGGCAGCTCCTGCAGGTAGGTCAGCGAAGCATGCCCGGTGCCGTAGTCGTCCAGCGCCACCGCGAGTCCACGTTCGCGGCAGGCGGTCAGCGCCCGTCGCGTAGTCACCAGATCACGCAACGCAGCTTGCTCGGTGACCTCAATTTGCAACCATGGCGTTGCCGTCGGGTGACGCCGCAGGACATCGTCCACATCATCGATGAAGGCTGGATCGAGCAGATGTTGCGCGCCGATGTTCACCGAGACATACCATTCGTAACCCGCTGCCAGCCAGTGGTCAATCTGCATTGCTGCGGCCTCGAGTACATAACGCCCGAGCTGGCGAACCAGTTGCGCGCGCAGCTCGACGGCCTCGATAAAACTCGACGGCATGCGCAGCTCGCCATCGCGTCTCCAACGGATCAATGCCTCCATTCCCCAAATCGAGCCATTGGACATATCGACCTTTGGTTGGTAGTGCAGCACCAACTCACCCTGCTCCAGCGCATCGAGGAATTCACGCTGCAACAGATCGATGCGATGTAAATGATCTTCGCGGTCGCGCTCGAACAGCCGATGTACGCCACGACCGGCATCCTTTGCCTGGTAAAGCGCAATGTCGGCGTGCCGAATCAGATCCTGCGCATCCACATCGTCGAGCGGATACAGCGTCAGGCCCAGGCTGGCGCCCACGTGTACCTGCTCGCCTTGGATATGGAAAACCGGCTCGAATGCGCGCTGCACACGGTCGAGTACCAGCTCGGCCTCCGCCAGGGTGCGCAAATTGGGTAGCAACAAACCAAACTCGTCGCCGCCAAAGCGTGCCACCGTATCGCCCTGTCGCAAGGCCGCCTGTATGCGCGTGGCGACCTCGCGCAGCAGGGCATCGCCACTCGGGTGCCCCATACGGTCGTTGACCGACTTGAATCCGTCCAGATCGATCATACCCACGCCGAGTATGCGATCCCGGCGCAGGCTCTGAACCATTGCCTGGCGCAAGCGATCCATGAACAAACCCCGGTTGGGCAGTCCAGTGAGCGGGTCGCGCAGATGGCTTTCCTTGAGCCCGAG
This sequence comes from Acidihalobacter yilgarnensis, assembly GCF_001753245.1. Lineage (NCBI taxonomy): Bacteria > Pseudomonadati > Pseudomonadota > Gammaproteobacteria > Chromatiales > Ectothiorhodospiraceae > Acidihalobacter > Acidihalobacter yilgarnensis. The sequence goes on from NZ_CP017415.1 coordinate 3,335,721, forward strand.
CAGCACTTGCCCCAGGCGGGCGAAAGCCCCGAAAGGGGTTAAATCAATGTGATCGAAGTACCAGCTACGATCGGAATAGACCACGCCCACACCGCGCAGCCCGCCAACCCGACCGAAGGGGAAAATCGCGACCGCCTCGATGCCTTGATGCGATGAGCACCAATCCGGCAGATTCGCATCCTGACAGGTCAGCACCTTCAAATGGTTATCGTCCAGCGCCTGCCACAGGGGATCGGCAGGATCGTAGGACACGTCCACCGTCTCCCAGAGTCGCCCGCGACCGGCACCCGCGTGGGCGGTGATCGGTGTATGGCTATCCTCGATCAGCCCGAACCAAACCGCCGGCAAGTGGCGCGAACGGGTCACGAGCTCATTGCAAATGCTGGCCAGCACATCCTCCGGCGCCGAAAGATCGGCCAGCTTGAGCGTGGTTTCGATTAGGGCCTGCGAGATCGTGGCCCGCTCGGCCATGGTTTCGTTGTGAATCGCCTCGAAACCGGCGAACTGCAGCATGATATCTGCCAGCAGCACTCGGAACACCGCCGAGCGCAGCGCGGGGCGCTCGGCCTCGGACAGCTCGCGGATGCGCGCCTCCAGATGATCGAGATACAGGCTATAGCCCCCCGCCACCCAGACCGGGGAGACATCGTGCGCGTAATGCGCCCGTGCAATATGGCCGACGGAGCGGCTCGCGGTTTCCGGCCAGTCGCTGATCAGACCCCGGAAGTGGGCGGCCTGAATGGCCGTCAATTCGCGCAAGCGCTCTATGCCCAGTCGTTCGAACTGGGCGGCAGTCTCGGGGTAGGACAGTAGATAGTCATAGAAACGTAGCGCGAGTTGATCGGCTCCCGCGGTCAGATGTGCGGCATGACGGGTCAGCAGTGCCAGCGTGTCGTCGTCCAGCCGGATGAAGCGTCGCACACGCGAGAGCAGGTCACGCCAACGTATGTCTTCAGAGGAATCGCGCTTGCCGCTCATGAACCTACCTACCGCGCCGAATGAATCGACTCATGATGATATACACCGGGGATCGCTGACGCTCATCCGCCGCCTGCAGGCAGATGCATCAGGTCGGCGTTCAGCCACAGATGCACCAAAATACTGGCCGCATACCCCAGCGCCACGGCCCAGGTCCAGCGCAAATGGCTGGAAAAGGTATAAATTCCTCGCGCCTGACCCATCAGGCCAACACCCGCCGCGGAACCGATGGACAACAGCGAACCGCCCACGCCCGCGGTCAGCGTGACCAGCAACCACTGACCGTGCGACATGTCCGGTTGCATGGTCAGCACCGCATACATCACGGGAATGTTGTCCACCAACGCGGACAGCAGACCGACGATGACATTGGCCGGCGTCGCGCCGAGTCCGCTGTACAGCGCCTCGGAGACCAGCGCGAGATAACCCAACGCGGCCAGACCGCCGACACACAGAATCACGCCGTAGAAAAACATCAGTGTGTCCCACTCGGCGCGCTGGAGTTGTGCAAATACATCGAATACGGGAGGTTCCTGTCCGCCTAGACCCTCCATGCCTGCCAACGCACGCCGTTCACGCATCTTGATGCGATAACCATAAAGCTTGAGCAGGCCGAGTCCTGCCATCATGCCCAGCATCGGCGGCATGTGCAGAAACTGGTGGAAGGCCACCGCACTGGCGATGGTGATGAAAAACAAGACAATCACCATCGCGCCACCCGGCCTGAGTACCACCCGCTCGTTCATCGGTCGCGGCCGGCCGTGCGGCACCGCGAAGGACATGATCGCCGCCGGCACCAGCCAGTTCACCACGGCCGGCAGAAACAGATCGAAGAATTGTGTGAAGGTCACCATGTGCCGCTGCCAGACCATCAGCGTGGTGATGTCGCCGAAGGGACTGAAGGCGCCACCGGCATTCGCCGCCACCACGATGTTGATGCAAGCAAGCACCACGAAGCGCGGATTGTCGCGCGCCACCGCCATCACCACCGCGGCCATCAGCAAGGCCGTGGTCAGATTATCGGCCACTGGCGAGATAAAAAAGGCCAGCAAACCCGTGATCCAGAAGATGGTGCGCAACGAAAATCCGCGCGACACCAGCCAGCCGCGCAGCACGTCGAACACGCCGCGCTCCTGCATCGTGTTGATGTAGGTCATCGCCGCCAACAAGAACAGCATCAGCTCGACGTACTCCAGCAGATTCTCGCGGATCGCCACCTGCGGCAAGGTGGTATTGCCATGCGCCGCATAGGCCAGCGGCACCATCACCCAGATCACCGCTGCGGCAATCATCACCGGTTTCGACTTGCGCAAATGTAGCGCTTCTTCAGCAACCACCAGAAGATAGGCGAGCACGAATACAAGCAGGGCAACCATGCCGTACCAGCTTCCAGTGAGATTCCAGAAGACCGGCGGTCCACCCGCGCCCGCTTCAGCGGCCTGAGCCACCGTAGGCAGCAACAAAGCGAACAGCGCCACGAGAAAAAGGCGAAAGGCTGGCAACGATTTCATGGCTTGAGACCCGTGGTTGTATAACCCGCGCGGTAATACCGCGACCGGCAAATCGGCCGAGCCTAACATCCTCGCCCACCTGGCACATCCCTAGCGGGGCGTGCCAGGCGCGCGTGGGCTATGCTGGGGCATCTGACCATCACCCGGGGGATGCATGACCGAAGCAATGAGCCTGACGCCAACCATGATGGTGGTGCTCGGGTTGCTCGCCTTTACCGTCTTCCTGTTCGTCACCGAGATCGTCCGCGTGGACGTCGCCGCCGTTCTCGTCATGGTGCTCCTCGGCCTGCTCACGCTGGTGCCTGGGCTGGAGAAACTGACGGATGCCAAGCGCTTGTTCGAGGGCTTCGCGAGCAATGCGGTGATCTCCATCATCGCCGTGATGATCATCGGCGCCGGACTCGACAAGACCGGCATGATGGGCAGACTCGCGGGCATGATCCTGCGCGTGGGCGGGCGAACGGAACGCCGCCTCATCCCGCTGATTTCCGGCACCGTCGGCCTGATCTCGAGTTTCATGCAGAACGTCGGCGCCGCCGCCCTGTTCCTGCCCGTGGTGGCGCGCATCTCGGCGCGCAGCGGCTTACCCATGTCGCGCCTGCTGATGCCGATGGGCTATTGTGCGATTCTCGGCGGCACCGTCACCCTGGTCGGCTCCAGTCCGCTGATTCTGCTCAACGATCTGCTGCCACCTGGCATTCCCCGCTTCAAACTGTTCGAGGTCACCCCGATCGGCCTTGCGCTGTTAGCCACCGGCATCCTCTATTTCGTCATCGCGGGGCGCTACGTGCTGCCCAGCAACAACACCCCCGGCGCTCGCGGTGCCGACGTGATGGGTTATTTCCGCCGGCTCTACGGTCTCGACCTCGCCGTGATCGAAGCCCGAGTGGCACCCGACAGCCGACTCGCCAGTCGTCTCGTCGGCGAGATCGAGGAGGTCGACGGCGTACACGTCATCGCGGCGCTGGTCGACGGCACCCCGATCATCGCCCCACCGCGCGACGTCGCGGTCGAGGCAGGCACCCATCTCGTGATCATGGTTGAGCGCGCACGACAGGTCAGTTATCTGAACGAAAGCGGACTGACGCCCAAACCTGAACTCGACATATTCAACGATCTGCTCGCACCCACCCGCGCCGGCGTCTGCGAGGTGGTCATCCCCACCCGCTCGCGACTGATCGGTCACAGCCTGCGCGAACTATGGATGCGCAAGACTTACGGACTCGCGGTGCTGGCTATCCACCGCGGACGCGAAACCCTGCGCGAGGGATTGCGGGATGTCGAGCTGCAGCCCGGCGACACGCTCGTGTGCCACAACACCTGGGAGACACTCGCGCGCATCGATAGCGACCGCGACTTCGTGGTCGTCACCACCGAATACCCACACGAAGAAGAGCGCCCCCACAAACTGGCCTTCGCCCTGTTTTTCTTCGCATTGGCCATCGGCCTGGTGTTGTTCTCCCCCCTGCGCCTGTCACTGTCGCTGATGGTTGGCGCCATCGGCATGGTGCTCTCCGGCGTGCTGCATATGGACGAGGCCTACAAGGCGGTGGACTGGAAGACCGTATTTCTACTTGCGGCCCTGATCCCGCTGGGCATGTCCATGGAACAGACGGGGACCGCCGCCTGGATCGCTGCGCAGGCCCTGCATCTGCTCGACGGAGCGCCACTGTGGGCGATCGAGGCCGTGGTCGCGGTGCTCGCCACCGTATTCTCACTGGTGATGTCGAACGTCGGCGCCACCGTACTGCTGGTGCCGCTGGCCATCAGCATGGCCGTGGAATCCGGCGGCGATCCGCGCCTGTTTGCACTGATCGTAGGGCTCGCCACCTCCAATTCCTTCATCATCCCCACCCATCAGGTCAACGCACTGATCCTGGGTCCTGGCGGCTATCGGGTGAAGGACTTCCTGCGCGCCGGCGGCATCATGAGCGTGCTGTTTCTAGTCGTCATGCTACTCATGCTCAATCTGGTTTTCTGAGCGGCCGTCTCGCACCGCGACCATATCCCCGCTAGAATGCGGTGATTTTGCGCGGCGACGCCGCGGCGTTGCGGCCTGCCTGGCCGCCGCCCGCAGGCGGTCCCGGCCGACGGATTTCCCATACGAGTAAAGGAGTCACCGACATGTCCAAGCGGCACCCCGTCATCGCGGTCACCGGTTCGTCCGGCGCCGGCACCTCTACCGTCAAACGCGCCTTCGAGCACATCTTCCATCGCGAATCGATCAAGCCCGTCATCATCGAGGGCGACAGCTACCACCGCTACAATCGCATCGAAATGAAGGCGGCCATGAAGAAGGCGGCCGAGGCGGGTAACAACCACTTCAGCCACTTCGGTCCCGAGGCCAATCTCTTCGACAAGATCGAGGAAACCTTCCGCACCTACGGCGAATCCGGCACCGGCAAGAAGCGCTATTACCTGCACAGCGACGAAGAGGCCGCCGAACACAACAGCCGCCTCGGCAATGCGCTCAAGGCCGGCGAATTCACCCCCTGGGAAGACATCCCCGAGGACACCGACCTGCTGTTCTATGAGGGTCTGCACGGCGGCGTGCGCGATGGCGAGGTCGACGCAGGTGAGTTCGTCGACCTGCTGATCGGTGTGGTGCCCATCGTCAACCTCGAGTGGATCCAGAAGATCCACCGCGATAAGGCCGAACGCGGCTACGCGCCCGAGGCCACAGTGGAAACCATGCTCCGCCGTATGCCCGACTACGTGCGCTACATCACCCCGCAGTTCTCGCACACGGACATCAACTTCCAGCGCGTGCCCCTGGTCGACACCTCCAACCCCTTCATCGCGCGCGACATCCCGACGCCAGACGAGAGCTTGGTGATCATCCGCTTCAAGGATCCACTGAAGTTCGAGATCGACTTCACCTACCTGCTGGCGATGTTGCAGGGCTCGTTCATGTCCCGCCGCAACGACCTCGTCGTACCTGGTGGCAAGATGGGCTTCGCCATGGAGATCATCCTCGGCCCCATCATCGACCGCATGCTCAAGGAACGCGGTTAGAGGTCACGAGGCGCCGCCAGCGGCGCCTCGCGCAGGGCTGAGATACGTGACCTCGGGTGCTATGATTCCCCCGAGGTCACGTCACACCCGGAGCCCATGCCCTTAATATCCACCGCTTCACCCCTGGCACGATTCCGCGCGCGCTACCAAGGCCGCACGCTGATTGTCCACCGCGGCTTTGTGCCGAATTGGCTGACCGAGCTGCTCACGCAACCCGGCGGCGGCGGCCACTTCCGCATCGACGTCCGCCACTTCAGCGCAGATGATTCAACACCGGTCGAATGGCTGGTACGCCGGCATGTATTGCCCCTGGAGCTGCCGCTCCCACTGTTGATACAGGTGACCGACGAGGCGCTCTATCTGCGCCATCTGCTGCGTGGCGAGCAGCCGGTCCACCCCAGCGAGATTTTCTGGTTCCTGGAAGAAATCGCCGAACGCCACCACGCGTGCCTACGCCCGGACGGCGCTTCGCTTGAGGCCAAAACAGGCATGCCGTTGACCGACAACGAGGCACGCGCCATGCTCGACAGCCTGTAGCGCCCGGTCACGACTTGGCCGAACCGACCACTGCCACACACAGACGGACCGCATCGACGCCTCATGGAACGCTTCGCACTTGCCCACACCACCGGCATTGAGCCCGAACAACTGATTGCCGATTGCGCGCGCCAGCTCGGGCCGCTGCCAGAATCCGCCAGCCTCGGTATCCTTTATCTGACCGATGCTCTGGCCCCACGTCTGGACGAGCTGGTCGAGGGCCTGCGCGAAGTGACCGGCGTGCCCCATTGGGTCGGCACCGTCGGCGTGGCCATCAGCGTGACCGGGCACGAGTATTACGACGCGCCTGCGCTGTGCGTGCTCGTTGGCGACTTCCCGCCGCACAGCTTCCGCATGATGCCGCTGATCGACAGCGATCCATCACATTACCTCGCGCTGCACCGCGACTGGCTGCAGCGCGAGGAGACCATGGTCGCGCTGGTGCACGGCGATCCCACCAACCCGCGCACCCCCCAGCTCATCGGCGCACTGGCCGAAGCCGTCCCCAACCTGTTCATGTTCGGTGGCATCACCTCCAGTCAAGGCGAACATCGCCAGGTCGCGGACCTGGTCGTCGGCGGCGGGTTATCGGGCGTCATATTTGGCCCAGAGGTCGGTCTGGTCACCGCTCACACGCAAGGCTGCACCCCCATCGGGCCGCGCCACCGCATCACCCGCAGCGACCGCAATCTTGTGGTCGATCTCGACCACGAACCGGCGCTCCAGGTCATGAAGGCCGACATCGGCGAGGTACTCGCGCGCGACCTCAACCGCGTTGGCGGCTACATCTTCGCCGGCCTGCCGGTGCCCGGCAGCGACGATGACGACTATCTGATCCGCAATCTCGTCGGTGTCGACCAGCCACGCCAGATCCTCGCCATCGGGGATTACGCCGAAGAAGGCGGCGAGCTGATGTTCTGCCGGCGCGACGGCAACACCGCGCGCGCCGATCTCCAGCGCATGCTCGGCGACCTTCAAGGACGAATGAACGGCACGCCGCGCGGCGCCGTCTACGTTTCCTGCGTCGGGCGCGGACGCTATCAGTTCGGTGACGACTCCGCCGAACTCAAGCTCATTCAAGAGGCGCTCGGCGACGTGCCGCTGGTGGGCTTCTTCGCCAACGGCGAGATCTTCCGCAACCGGCTCTACGGCTTCACCGGCGTCCTCACCCTATTCCTCTAACCCCCGCTCACGGAGAACCCCCATGCAATACCGTCCCCTGGGACATACCGACCTGTCGGTCAGTCTGATCTGCCTCGGCACCATGACCTTCGGCGAGCAGAATACCGAGGCCGAGGCACACAGCCAGCTCGACCGCGCGCTGGCTGCCGGCATCAACTTCGTCGATGCCGCCGAGATGTATCCCGTGCCGCCAAGGGCCGAGACCCAGGGGCGTACCGAGTCCCATATCGGCAGCTGGCTGAAGAAAACGGGGCGTCGCAACGACATCGTGCTCGCGAGCAAGGTCGCCGGACCCGGCAATGGTCTGGACTACCTGCGCGGCGGCCCACGCCTGACCACCGCACATATTAATCAGGCCGTTGAGGACAGCCTGCGCCGACTGAACACCGACGTCATCGACCTCTATCAGGTGCACTGGCCAGATCGCAATACCAACTTCTTCGGTCAACTTGGCTACACCCACAACGCCGACGAGAACGCCACCCCGATCGAGGAAACCCTCACCGCACTGGCCCGTCTGGTCGAACAGGGCAAGATTCGTCACATCGGCCTATCCAACGAGACACCCTGGGGCGCAATGCGCTACCTGCATCTCGCCGAAACGCTCGGCCTGCCAAAACCGATCAGCATCCAGAATCCATACAACCTGCTCAACCGCAGCTTCGAGGCCGGTCTCGCCGAGGTGGCGCACCGCGAGGGGCTGGGTCTGCTCGCCTATTCGCCGCTCGCCTTCGGCGTGCTCAGTGGCAAGTACCTCGGCGGCAAGCGTCCTGCGGGGGCTCGCGTCACCCTGTTCGAACGCTTCCAGCGATACAGCGCGCCCTACGTCGACGGCATCGTCGCACAATACGCACAGCTGGCCACCGACCACGACCTGAGCCTCACGCAGTTGGCACTGGCCTACGTAAACAGCCGCAGTTTCCTGACCAGCAACATTATCGGCGCCACCACGTTGGAACAGCTCGACGAAGATATCGGCAGTGCAGACGTCACCCTCAGCGAAGAAGTACTCGCCGCCATCGAACAGATCCACGAGCGGCACCCCTACCCCTGCCCCTAAGACGAAACCCCGCGCAGCCCAGCATCGGCATGCCGGCCGCGCGGGGCGCTCTGCGTTATGCTCAGCACATGTCCGTAACGCAGATTCCCTCACTGATCGACAGCCATTGCCATCTCGACGACGAGCATTTCAACGTCGACCGCGCTTCGGTGCTGACGCGCGCGCGCGCGGCCGGTGTCGGTGCCATCATCCTGCCGGCGGTCAGCGCCGCGAGCTGGTCGCGGTTGCGGGCCATCGCCGACCCAGGGCAAGGGCTGTACCCCGCCTACGGCCTTCACCCAATGTACCTGCCCGAACACCGCCCCGAACACCTAGGCGAATTGTCCGAATGGCTCGGACGCGAGCGCCCAGTCGCCGTGGGTGAGTGCGGGCTGGATTTCTATGTCGGCGGCCTCGATCCCGCCACGCAAACCGAATACCTGATCGCCCAACTGAGACTCGCACGCGAGTTCGACCTACCGGTGATTCTGCATGCGCGCCGCGCGCTGGATGCAGTCATGAAGCAACTGCGCCGTCACCCAGGCCTGCGTGGTGTAGTGCACAGCTTTTCCGGCAGCCTGCAACAGGCCGAACAGCTCTTCGACATGGGTTTTTGTATCGGCCTCGGCGGTCCACTCACCTACCCTCGCGCACAGCGACTGCGCGGGTCGCGTCACGGCTGCCTCTGGAGGCCATCCTGCTTGAGACCGATGCACCAGACCAACCCGGCATTGCCCACCGCGGCGCACGTAACGAACCCGGCTTCGTCGACGAAATTTGCAGCGTCCTGGCCGAGCTGCGCGCCACGGATTCGAGTACCATTGCCATGGCTACGACGGCCAACGCACGCCGATTATTCGCGCTACCCGACTGACCCAGAAACCCGCTACGGAACTGCAAGATGCCGCCAGATGCTACCGCCATCCCCGCCGCCCATGAGCGTACCGCCATCCTGATCGGTGCCACCGGCATCGAGCGCCTGCGAGATGTCCATGTGCTGGTCGCCGGTCTCGGTGGCGTCGGTGGCAACGCGGCCGAAGCCCTCGGCCGCGCCGGCGTCGGCCATATTACGCTGCTCGACCACGACACGGTCGCACCGTCCAATCTCAACCGGCAAGCGATCGCGCTACATTCCACACTGGGCCGTTCCAAGGCCACGCTGATGGCCGAGCGCCTGCTCGATATCAACCCCGATATCACCACCACCGTGCTCACCGATTTCCTCCGCCCTGAGGATGCTGATGCGCTGATCGCGCGCGCGCCATTCGACTACATACTCGATTGCATCGACTCGATCGCCTGCAAGGCTGCCTTGGTCGCCGCCGCGCAGCGTGCCGGCCGGCCGATCATGTCGAGCATGGGTGCAGGTGGGCGTATGGACCCGAGCCGCATCCATGTCGCGACGCTCAATCAAACCCACACCTGCGCACTCGCCCGGGAAATGCGCAAATCGCTCAAGGACCTGGGCGCGCGGCTCAACTACCCAGTGGTCTTCTCCGACGAACCACCGGTAGTCAAGGGACTGGCACACCAACCTGTGGACGACCCGGCCGGACGACCGCGCGCGGTCAATGGCACCATTAGCTATATGCCCGCACTGTTCGGCCTCACGCTCGCCGGCCATGCAATCCGTACCCTGTTATCCGAAGCCACCCAAGCGCGATAAGTCATACCGATGGAGGCTGTCTGCCGATAAATTTTATTGATCGGCGCCTAGGCTGGCTCACTTTGAAGCGCCGCCCCATTTCCTCTAAGCTACGCGCGCCTTGACTCCCAGCAGGCGCCGGCGAGCAGTACGTCAGACGCAGCCCAGCGCCGACACCCAGTACACGACCCGAGGTACCGCATGGACATCTTCCTGCCCATCGCCCACATGGATGTGAATCTCCTTCTCATCCTGTTCTTCGGAGCCATCGTCGGTTTTCTCTCCGGCCTGGTGGGCGTCGGTGGCGGCTTCCTGATCACCCCGTTGTTGCTGTTCATCGGCGTGCCGCCCCTGGTTGCTGTGGCCACCGGCGCCGCTCAGATCGTGGGTACCTCTGCCAGCGGCAGTTATGCCCATTGGCGCCTGGGCAACATCGACTTCCGCATGGCCTTCGTGTTACTAGTCGGCAGCTGGACCGGCGGCGCGGTCGGCGTGCACATCGCGCAAGTGCTGGAGGCTGGCGGCCACTTCGGCACCATCGTGACCTTCCTCTACGTCGGCCTGCTCGGTATCGTCGGCGCCAGCATGCTGATCGAATCGCTCAATGCCCTGCGTGGGAGTTCGAAGGCCAAGGCCGCGAAATCCGAAGGCAAGACCGGGCAAGGCGGCTGGATGACACGGTTGCCCTTGCAGGTGGATTTTCCGGTCTCCCAACTCAAGCTGTCGCTGATCGTGCCGGTGATCATCGGCTTTGGCGTCGGTATTCTCACCTCGCTGATGGGCGTCGGCGGCGGCTTCATCATGGTGCCGGTAATGATCTACCTGCTGCGCATGCCGACCAAGGTCGTGGTCGGCACCTCGTTGTTCCAGCTACTGTTCACCACCGCCGAGGTCAGCATTCTGCAGGCTGGCGTGAATCATGCGGTCGACCCCTTTCTCGCACTGGTGCTGGTCATCGGTTCCGCGCTTGGCACCCAGTGGGGCACCAAGCTCGGATCGCGTCTCCCGGGTGAACAGCTACGCCTGATTCTCGCACTGGTGGTGGTCGCGGTCGCGGTGAAGATGCTGTTCGGGATACTGATCAAACCCCACGACATCTACAGCCTGGTACTTGCCCGATGAAGATGAGACTCGTACTCGCCGCAATCGCCCTGCTGCCCGCATTGGCCCACGCCCAAACCCCGGCGAAACCAGCACACCTGGTCACCGAGCTGAGCAGCGATCACGTCGACATCTCCACGCGCTACACTGGCGACGAGATCACCCTATTCGGCGCCATGTCAGAACCCGCTCAGGTGGTGGTGAAGGTCACCTCGCCGACCCAAGCCGTGTCGATCAAACAGAAAGGGCGCGTCGGTCCGTTCTGGTTAAGCGTCGCCAAATACGACATCGCCGACACGCCCGGTCTGTATTTCCTGCTGTCCTCGGCACCGATCGACAAAATTCTGCCGGCAACCGCGCAACGCCGCTACGGCCTCGGCCTTCAGGACGCACTGAGTGGCATGCACGTATCGCCGACGCCGGCCGATGCCGCGACCTTCCGCCACGCACTGCTCGACCTGAAGGCGCGCCACCACGAATACGTGGTCAACGGCCAGGCCGTGAAGATACTGGGGCAACGACTCTACTCGACCACCATCAAACTGCCCGCACAACTACCGCTGGGCACCTATCGGGTAGACATCTACCTCGTGCGCAACGGGCAGGTAATCGCCACCGACCACCGACAGATCAATGTCGCGGAGGTGCGTATCGAGCACTGGATATCCAGTATCGCGGACAAGCGTTCCTGGCTGTTCGGTATCAGCTTCACACTGGCGGTGATGGCCCTCGGGCTGTTCCTCGGGGTGGTCATGGGGCGCGGTGGCAAGAAGGCCTGAAAAGGGCTTCCTGTTCCCCAAGCGCTAGTCGTCCAGCGCGCGTTCGACCGCGGCCTTGACGGCCGCACCCGCACCGGGCCCGAAGCGGGTCGTGTCCGGATCGAAGTCGTCGGTGAAGGCGTATTCGAAAGCAAGATCCTGTATCCCCAACACGCCGAACAGCCGGTTTTCCATCGAGTAGTCGTCGGGCATGAATATCAGAGTCGGCCAACCGTCTTGCCCCGGGCTTAGCGCCGGACCGAAGAACACCGCGCCGGGCTTGTTCTTGAGACGCATCGCACAACTGCCCTCGGTCACGCCGGACATGGGTAAAAAATCGATGGTGCGGGTCAATCGACTTTTGTTGTCCAACACGAGATCGATCGTACCCTCGATCGCTGCGGCCTCCGCGCCAAAGGCCAATACCTCGGCGCCACTGGCCGAGCGCCACCGCTCGATATCCAAGGCTCCGCGCCGGCTGGGCAGAAAAATGTAGCGCAGCTGACGCTCAGCCTGCAGCGTCGTCAGCAGATCCGCATCGAAGGCCGGCGCGTTCACCAGTATGCCCTGCGCCTGATGATCGGCAATGTAGTACACGGCGGGTTCGCTGCCCACCAGCCACAAGATGCGACGGTCGGGAAATTCGGCCAACAAACGCAACGCACTCATTGTGATTTCTCCTCGGCCAGCAGCCCCGGCATGCAACCTTCGATCCAGGCCTCGGCCTCGGCGTTGACCGCATCAGGCTCGCGCCCCGCGGTCTCGATCAGCGGCCCGATGACCACTCGAATCGTGCCCGAACGCTTGCCGCCATCGCGCAGCCAATAGAGCCCGGCGTTATGCGCCACGGGCACCACCGGCACGCCGGCATTCACGGCAAGCACCGCGCCACCCGATTTGTAACGTCCGTGCTCGCCAGGCGCGACCCGTGTACCTTCCGGGAACACGACCACCCATATCCCGCGATTCAGGCGCTCGCGCCCCTGGCGAATCAGCTGAACAACCGCCTTGCGCCCGGCACTACGATCAATGGCGATGGGTTCGAGCATGCGCAAACCCCAACCGAAGAAGGGGATGCGCAGCAACTCACGCTTGAGCACCCAGACCTGCGGCGGGAAGATCACCTGGAAGGCCAGCGTCTCCCAGGCCGACTGGTGCTTGGCGAGGATCACCGCCGCGCCAGCGGGCAGATGTTCGGCCCCTTCAACGCGGAAATCCAGGTCACAGGTCACGCGTAACCACCACACCGCGAAACGCGTCCAACGCGTGATCACGGCATAACGCACCTTGAAGGGTGCTGCGAACAAGAGCAGACCGAGCAGGGAAAAGAGAATCGTCGACGGCGCCACCAACGCCAGCCACAACCAGGAGCGGAACCTGGCCACCGACGTGCTCATGTCATTTCTCCGGTGTTGACCAAGGTGTCAGCCACGTGGGCTAGGTCGTCAAAGATCGGCACATCGCCCGACACTTTGCCCGCGGCCAAGGTCCGCTGACCCTTCCCCGTGCGCACCAGCATGGGTTGAGCGCCCACGGCCTGTGCGACCTCGATGTCGCGTAAGGAATCGCCGACCGCGGGAACGCCGCCAAGATCGACACCGAAGCGCTGGGCAATTTCCGCAAACAGACCAGGGGCGGGCTTGCGACAACCGCAGCGTTGTCCCGGCGCATGCGGGCAGAAAAACACCGCATCGATATGCCCCCCATACGCGGCCAGCAAACGGTGCATTTTCTCGTGCATGGCGGCCAGCGTCTCGACATCGAACAGACCGCGGCCGATACCCGACTGATTGGTCGCCACCACGACTTGATAACCGGCCTCGTTGAGGCGTGCAATCGCCTCCAGGCTGCCGGGGATGGGTCTCCACTCGTCCGGTGACTTGATGTAGTCGTCCGAATCCTCGTTGATGACCCCGTCGCGATCGAGGATGATCAGTTTCATCATCTCAGCCTACCGTCTGTAACCGGGAAATATCGGCGACTCGCAGAAACAGCTCGGATAAGCGTGCAAGCACGCCCACGCGATTGCGTCGCAAAGCTTCATCTTCCGCCATCACCAGGGTCTCGTCGAAGAAGCGGTCGACCGGGGCGCGCAGCGCCGCCAAATGCGTCAGCGCGGCGCCATAATGACCCTGTTGGAACTGTGGCGCGGTCGCAGCCTCCGCCACGAGCAGGGCCTCGAACAGGTCTCGCTCGGCCGATTCCACCAATAGGTCCCGCTCCACCTCGAGGGCAGTCGCACTGCCATTCTGACGCAGGATATTGCGAATGCGCTTGTTGGCCGCTGCCAGAGCCTCGGCCTCGGGCAGGGCACGAAACGCCTGCACTGCCTGCACGCGACGATCGAGATCGGTCAAGCGTGTCGGACGGCAGGCAAGCACGGCGTCGACCACGTCGGAGGGAATGCCGCGATCGGCGTAATAGGCGGTCAAGCGCTCCATCACATAATCGAACACCTCGCTCACCGCAGCGCCTGCATCCAACCGCGACGCCAAGGCCTCGGCGGCTTGCCCGAGCAGCACCTCAAGATCGAGTTCGAGCCCACCCTCGATGAGGATGCGCACGACACCCAGTGCGGCACGGCGCAGCGCAAAGGGGTCCTTAGTGCCGCTCGGACGCTGGCCAATGGCGAAGATGCCGACCAGGGTATCGAGCTTGTCGGCGAGCGCCAGGGCCTGCGCGACGGGGGCATCGGGCAGGCGGTCACCAGCATGCGCCGGGCGATACTGGTCCTCGATCGCACGCGCCACGCCCGCCGGCTCGCCATCGTGCGTGGCGTAATAGCGCCCCATCACGCCTTGCAGCTCTGGAAACTCGAACACCATCGCGGTCACCAAATCGCACTTGGCCAGCTCGCCTGCACGCACGCCCTCCTCCGGCGCGGCACCCAGCTCGCCGGCAATCGTGCCGGCGAGGCGCGCCATGCGGTCGCTTCGATCGTAGAGCGTGCCCAGCTTGCTCTGGAACACCATGCCCTTGAGCGCCTCGCGACGGGTGACCAGTGGCTGACGTCGGTCCTGCTGCCAAAAGAACTCGGCATCGTGCAAGCGCGGGCGGATCACGCGTTCATTGCCGGCCCGCACCTGCGCAGGATCGCGGCTTTCGAGATTCGCGATGGTGATGAAGTGCGGCATCAAGCGGCCATCTGCATCGAGTACCGGGAAATAGCGCTGATTGTCCATCATCGTGGTAATCAGCGCTTCGTGCGGCACCTCCAGAAAGCGCGCCTCGAAGCCGCCCGCCACCGCGACCGGCCATTCGACCAACGCGGTCACTTCATCAAGCAGCGCCTCGTCGAGCATCGCACGCCCGCCGAGCCCGGCCGCCAATGCTTCGATCTGGGCCTTGATCGCGGCCCGACGTGCGTCGAAATCCGGCAGTACGTGGCCCTGCGTCTCAAGCAGCGGCGCATAGGCGGCGGGATCCGCGAGGCACAGTGGTTCCGGGTGGTGTGCCCGGTGTCCGTGCGTCATGCGTCCGCTCTTCACGCCGAGAATTTCGGTCTCGATCACGGTCTCCCCGAGCAACAGCACGATCCAATGCACCGGGCGCACAAACTCGGCCTCACTCGCCCCCCAGCGCATGCGCTTGGCGATGGGTAGCTTGCCCAATGCCGCCGTCAACATTTCGGGTATCAGCGCCGCCGTGGCGCGCCCGGGTTCGTGCAGATATGCGCACAGCCAGGTGCCTTTATCGGTTTCCAGGCGCTCCAATGCATCCACTTCGAGACCCACCGAACGGGCAAAGCCCTGTGCGGCCTTGGTTGCCTGTCCCTCGGCATCGAAGGCCGCCGTCAGTGCCGGGCCACGGCGTTCGATGCGACGATCGGGCTGCATCAGGGGAACCTGCTCGAAGCGCACGGCCAGGCGGCGCGGCGTCGCATAAACATGCCGCACGCCACCGCAGACGCCGGCGGCCTCAAGTCGCGTGGCCAGCTCATCCGCCAGCGTCTCGGCCAGGCGGCGCAACGAGCCGGGTGGTAGCTCTTCTGTCCCGATCTCAATCAGCAGGTCGGCGCGGGATTCATTCATGGTGTGTCTCCTGCACGCCCGCGAGCAGGGGAAAACCGAGCCTCTCCCGCGCCGCGTAATAGGCCTCGGCAATGGCGCGCGACAGGGTCCGTACACGCAGAATGTATCGCTGACGCTCGGTCACCGAGATGGCCTGACGGGCATCGAGCAGATTGAAGGTATGCGAAGCCTTGAGCATTTGCTCGTAGGCCGGCAACGGCAAACCGGCTTCGATCAGGCGCGCACTCTCAGCCTCGCAGGTGTCGAACCATCCCAGCAAGGCCTCGACGTTGGCCTGCTCGAAGTTGTAGCTCGATTGCTCGACCTCGTTCTGATGGAATACGTCGCCGTAGCGCACCACACCCTGCGGACCTCGTGTCCACACCAGGTCATACACGCTTTCGACGCCCTGCAGATACATCGCGATGCGCTCCAGCCCATAGGTAATTTCGCCGGTCACCGGGCGGCAATCAAGGCCACCCACCTGCTGGAAATAGGTGAACTGGCTGACTTCCATGCCATTGAGCCAGACTTCCCAACCGAGCCCCCAGGCACCCAAGGTGGGCGATTCCCAGTTGTCCTCGACAAAGCGTATGTCGTGCACCAACTGATCAAGCCCGAGGGCCGTCAGAGAGCCCAGATACAGTGCCTGAATGTCGTCCGGCGAAGGCTTGAGCATCACCTGAAACTGATAATAATGCTGCAGACGGTTTGGATTTTCGCCATAACGACCATCGGTAGGACGGCGCGAGGGCTGGGGATAGGCCGCCCGCCACGGTTCGGGGCCAATGGCACGCAGAAAGGTCGCGGGGTGGAAGGTGCCGGCGCCCATCTCCATGTCATAGGGCTGCAGAATCACGCAACCCTCGCCGGACCAGTAATCCTGCAGGGCACGAATCAGGGATTGGAAGGTGGAGACATCGTAGCTGGTCATGGTCCTCGGCACCGCGCGGAAATCGGCGGCAAGTATAACCCGCCGCGGGCGGACGCCAGCAAGGCGGGCCGGCACGGCGTGTGCTAAGGAAATAAGGCAAGCCCGCGTGAGGAGGAGGAGATTATGAGCGATCTGATCCTTGAACCCACCATCGCCGCTCTGTGGCAGCGCCTTGTCCGGGAAGGTGCCAACGACACAGGCCACCCGCTCGATGCCCACCTGGAGGCTTACCTCATGATGCTGCTTCAACGCTTCAGCCGCAGACCCGAGCTGGCACGCACCCTCATGGCGCTCGAATACCTCAAGGCGCAGACAATGACCGGCAGCCTGCGCGCGGAGCATCTGCGCGATGTCGGCGACCAGTGCCTGCTCTTCGCTGGGCTGTTTCCGGGAATCGCCCGCAGACGGCGTGTCGGCATCGACTACTTCATTGATCTGGGCCGCAGCGCCTACCTCGACCTTGCCGGCGCCCTGAATCAGGGCAGCGGGCAGCTCTTCCGTACCCTGGCCGCCGCCTTCGTCTCCCTGATGGACACGCTCAACGCGATGCGTGCCCGCCCGGCCTTCGAAGCACTCAGCGCGCTCGATCAATTCGAACTGTGGTCGAACAGCGGTAGCCAGGCCGCCCGGAGGGCTCTCGCACATCGGACCGACGCCACCCCCATTCCCACACCACGGGGAACGCGCGCGCACTAGACAACGGCGAACTTGGGGTGCCGGCGACGGGTTTGTTAAGATGCCCGCCCATTCAATACCCATATAGACCGATGACCCAGCGCAAGGCCGTTGCCCTGATATCCGGCGGGCTAGACTCCATGCTCGCCGCACGCGCGATCCAGGCCCAGGGCGTGCATGTCGAGGGCATCAACTTCTTCACCGGCTTCTGCGTCGAGGGTCACACCCACGCGATCCGCAAGCAAGCGAACACGGCGAAACCCAAGCGCAACAATGCGCTATGGGTTGCCGAGCAGCTCGGCATTCGCCTGCACATCGTCGATATCGTGGAGGAATACAAGGACGTCGTCCTGAATCCCAAGCATGGCTATGGCGCGAATCTCAATCCCTGCCTCGACTGCAAGATATTCATGGTGGGCAAGGCCCGCGAATGGATGCAGGCCCACGACTTCGACTTCATCATCACCGGCGAGGTCATCGGCCAAAGACCCAAGTCGCAACGCAAGGTGACCATGCCCATCGTTGCGCGCGAATCCGGGGCAGACGACCGCCTGTTGCGCCCACTGTGTGCGCGGAATCTCGCACCCACGCTACCTGAACGTGAGGGCTGGATCGATCGCCAACAGCTCTTCGATTTTTCTGGGCGCTCACGCAAACCGCAGATCGCGCTGGCCGAGCACTATGGCTTCGACGACTACGCCCAACCGGCTGGCGGCTGCTGTTTTCTCACCGACGAGAGCTATTCGCGCAAGCTCGGCGACCTCTGGCAGCATCGTGGCGAGAAACGTTACGAACTGGATGACATCATGCTGCTCAAAGTGGGGCGCCACCTGCGCCCCCGCGAACATTTCAAGCTGATCGTCTCGCGGGAGGAAGGCGAGTCCCGTTTCCTCGAGGGTTACCGCAAACAGTTCGTACACCTGTTACCAATCAGCCATGCCGGCCCACTGACCCTGGTCGAAGCCAGCCACGCACTCAGCGCCGAAGATTTGTCGCTGGCCGCGCGCATCGTTGCCCGCTTTAGCCAGGGACGAGACGCCGACTGGGTTGAAGTGGCCGTAGCCGAGCCCGGTGACGAACCACGCGCGTTGAAGGTAGTGCCGCTATCGGCGGACGAAGTCCCCCAGTCCTGGTACGTTTGAAGTCGTGGCCGAATACACGCTCGACGCACGCCGACTGCTGTGCCCGCTGCCGGTCATCCGCGTACAAACCCGCGTCGCCGAACTGATGCCGGGCGATACCTTGCGCGTCCACTGTACCGATCCTGGCGCCCTACTCGACATACCCGCCTGGTGCCGCGTACATGGACATCGCGTACTGGAGTCGCATCAGGATGCAGGCGAGGTCAGCCTGGTGATTCTGATACAGACCAACGAAGCCACGACACGCTAACGCTAACGGCATGGGTATTGCGCCCGCGCCGGTGGCATAATCCCCAGCCCGACACGAGACCCCCCTTGCGCGCCATGGAAACCATCGACACCTCCACTCCAGACGCACGTTACGGCGCCATGCGCCGCGTCACCCTGATCGGCTCCCTGGTCAACCTGGTCGTCTCAACGGCCCAGATCGCGGGCGGAATCATGGCCCACTCTCAGGCCTTGGTCGCTGACGGGCTGCACACCCTCTCCGACCTCGCCAGCGACGTCGTTGTGCTGCTCGCCGCCAAACACGGCAGCCAGGATGCCGATGACGAGCATCCCTATGGGCACCGGCGCATCGAAACCCTCGGCTCGGTCATTGTTGGCCTCGCGCTGATGGCCGTGGCGACCGGCATCGCCATCGACGCTTTCAGCCACCTATTGCAACCCGAACATGGCCCCGGCCCCGAACCCATCGCACTCGCCTTCGCCGCCTTGGCTATCCTCGCCAAAGAATCGCTGTATCACTACACCATGCACGTCGCGAAGCAGGTTAAATCGACGCTGCTCAAGGCCAACGCCTGGCATCATCGCTCCGACGTCCTCTCCTCGTTGATCGTGTTCGCGGGCATCGGCGGCACGCTGCTCGGCTTCGACCACCTCGACGCCATCGCTGCCATCGCCGTATCGGCAATGATCCTGCGCATCGGCTGGCAACTGGCGACCAGCGGTGTACGCGAGCTGATCGACACCGGTCTCGATGCGGACGAGGTTCAGGCGATTCGCGGCAGCATCCTCGCGCTGGACGGCGTCAAGAACCTACATACGTTGCGCACACGCCGCATGGGCGGCGAGGCACTGGCCGACGTCCATATTCAAGTCAATCCGCGGATCAGTGTCTCGGAAGGCCATCACATCGGCGAAGCCGTTCGCAACCACCTGATCGAACACTACGAGCACGTCTCCGACGTCACGGTGCATGTCGATCCAGAGGATGACGAACGCGAGGCCAGCTGTGCGCATCTACCCCTACGCCAGACACTGCTTGCAGCCCTACGCGCACAGTGGAAAGATATCCCCGCGGCGAGGGAACTCGAAAACGTTCATCTCCACTATCTCAACGGGCGAGCCCATCTCGATCTCTTCATGCCGCTCCGCGGACCGGTAGAAACGGCAGAGATGGCCCGCCTTGTCGCGGAACAACTCGTCACGGCGAGCAAGGCACTACCAGAAATCGGCGAGGTAAAGGTCTATTTCCGCTGCGAACGCACCGATTAGGTGCAAATACGATGGCTGCGCACCATAAATGCGCACCACTTACCCGCAGCCGGTCGCCAGGAGCGGGCGCGCCGGCATTTAGCTTGGCATTTTTTGTGCCTATGAATCGCAACACACGGCGGGGCTCGGCCGGCAACAGAGCTGCAAGTCAGGAACTATATCTAACGAACCACGCGTGAGGAGCCAATAAGCATGTCCCCGAATGATGTTCTCAACATGATGAAGGAACACGACGCCAAGTACGTCGATTTCCGTTTTACCGACACCCGCGGCAAGGAACAGCACGTGAGCGTGCCGGCACACACGATCGACGAGTCGCTCTTCGAGGACGGCAAGATGTTCGACGGCTCATCGATCGCCGGCTGGAAGGGCATCGAGGCCTCCGACATGATCCTGATGCCCGACGCGAGCACTGCGGTCATCGATCCCTTTTTCAATGAAGTCACGCTGATCCTGCGTTGCGATGTCATTGAGCCCTCCACCATGCAAGGCTACGAGCGCGACCCACGCTCCATCGCCAAGCGCGCCGAGGCCTACCTGAAATCGACCGGGATTGCCGATACCGCGTTCTTCGGCCCCGAGCCCGAATTCTTCGTCTTCGACGACGTGCGTTGGGGCTCCAACATGCAGGGCGCGTTCTACAAGATCGACTCCGACGAGGCCGGCTGGAATTCCGAGAAGGTGTTCGAGGAAGGCAACATCGGTCACCGCCCCGGCGTCAAGGGCGGCTATTTCCCCGTTCCGCCGGTCGATTCCCTGCAGGACCTGCGTTCGGCCATGTGCTTGGTCCTTGAGGAAATGGGCGTCCCCACCGAGGTGCACCACCATGAGGTGGCGACCGCCGGCCAGTGCGAGATCGGCTCCAAGTTCAACACGCTGGTCACCCGCGCCGACTGGAACCAAATACTCAAATACGTGGTCATGAACGTCGCTCACAACTATGGCAAGACCGTGACCTTCATGCCCAAGCCCCTGGTCGGCGACAACGGCAACGGTATGCACGTCCACCAGTCGCTGGCCAAGGATGGCGTCAACCTGTTCGCCGGCGACCTCTATGGCGGCCTGTCCGAAACCGCACTGTTCTACATCGGCGGCATCATCAAGCACGCGCATGCGATCAACGCACTAACCAACGCCTCGACCAACAGCTATAAGCGACTGGTCCCCGGTTTTGAAGCCCCGGTCATGCTGGCCTATTCCGCGCGCAATCGCTCGGCCTCGATCCGCATTCCGTGGGTGTCCAGCCCCAAGGCGCGCCGCATTGAGGTTCGCTTCCCTGACTCCACCGGCAACCCTTATCTGGCCTTCACGGCCATGCTGATGGCCGGCCTCGACGGCATCCAGAACAAGATCCATCCCGGCGACGCCATGGATAAGAATCTCTACGATCTGCCGCCCGAAGAGGAGAAGAAGATACCTCAGGTTTGCAGTGCCCTCGACCAGGCGCTCGCGGCCCTGGACAAGGATCGCGCCTTCCTCACCGCCGGCGGTGTATTTACCGACGACGCCATCGACGCCTATATCACACTCAAGATGGAGGAAGTCACCCGCATGCGGATGACCACCCATCCGGTTGAGTTCGACATGTATTACAGCCTCTGATCTTCTTCCACTGAAGATCGCACGACGGACGCCTCCGGAAACGGGGGCGTCTTTCGTTTGCGTCCAGACAAAGTCGCCTAGCACTTGCAGCCAGGGCCAGTGCCGGCCTATGCTGTCGCCAATGGCGCGCCTGCTTTTCATCTTCTGCCTGCTGTTTACTACTGCGGCCCAGGCAACGATCTATCGTTGGGTCAATGCCCAGGGCGATGTCGTCTTTTCAGACGTCCCGCCGCCCAACGGCAACGCCCAAAAGCTTGAGCTCAATCATCCGCTGAACACCATGCAAACGCCGCAACAACTCAGTGGGCCGCAGCCGGCCACTGGCTCCAGCGGACAAGTGGCGCCCTACCGCTCGCTGGCGATCACCTCGCCAACCAACAATCAATCCGTGCGTGCCAACAACGGCGACATCACGGTTTCGCTAAGCCTTTCGCCGGCCCTGCGGCCCGGCGACCGCATACGCCTGTTCATGGACGGCGCGCAGGTATACAGCGGCACCTCCACGCAGATACCCCTGAGCAACGTCAATCGCGGTACCCATATGCTGTATGCCGCCGTCGAGACTGCCGGCGGTAGTGTCGCAATCCGCTCGTCGGGCATCAGCTTCACGCTGCTACGCCACTCCATCCTATTCAACCCGCAGCAAGCGGCACCGGGTACGGGTAACACGGGTAACACGCCTGCGCCCAATGGTATTTCTGGCGGCGTACATCAAGCCCCTCGGGCACCCATGATGCCCCGCGCGCCGCAGTTTCACGCCCCCAACTGATCTCCCCCCTCCCCGCATCACACGCGAGCCCCGATAGCACGCACTATATTGGTGCATAATATCTGCGCTTATTGCCGTGTCTATAGGCCACACGCGGCCTGTAGACACGGCGCGCTTTTTGCTTGCCAGTGCGATGATGACAACGATGATGCCGCCTACCCACATGGTTCCGACCGAAGCCGAGATACTCGACAACCTCACGACCGCAATCCTGTACTTCGACAGCGGATTGATCCTGCGTCTGCTCAATCCAGCAGGTGAGATGCTGCTCGAGCATAGCGCGCAAAATGTCGTCGGTAGCCCGGCCGAACTTCTGTTCCCCGGAGACGAGGTCTTTATCGAGGCACTGCGAGAGGCCGTGGCTACGGCGCACCCACTGACGGAACGCGAGAAGCTTCTGCATCTACCCGGACATCGCCAAACCAACGTCGATTGCACGATCACACCCTGGATCATCGGGGAATACGTGGATGGCGTCATGCTTGAACTCAGCCACATCGACCGTCAGCTGCGCATCACCCGCGAAAAGCGGCTGCTCAGCCAACAGTCCACCGCACGCGAGTTACTGCGTGGGTTGGCCCATGAAATCAAGAACCCCCTGAGCGGGCTGCGCGGCGCGGCGCAATTGCTTGAACGCGAACTGATTGCAGACGACCTGCGCGAATACACTCGCATCATCGTTGCCGAAGCCGACCGCCTGCG
Organism: Acidihalobacter yilgarnensis; assembly: GCF_001753245.1. Taxonomy (NCBI): domain Bacteria; kingdom Pseudomonadati; phylum Pseudomonadota; class Gammaproteobacteria; order Chromatiales; family Ectothiorhodospiraceae; genus Acidihalobacter; species Acidihalobacter yilgarnensis. The sequence goes on from NZ_CP017415.1 coordinate 3,358,818, forward strand.
TGCGCTGGTCGACCGCATGCTGGGTCCGAACAGTCGCCCGCGCATGAACATCAGCAATATTCACGAAGTACTTGAGCGTGCCCGTCAGCTGGTCAATGTCGACCTGCCCGCGGACATCCGACTGGCCACCGATTACGACCCCAGCATTCCTGAATTGCTGTTCGACCGGGACATGATCTTCCAGGCTGTGCTCAACATCGTGCAGAACGCCGTCCATGCCGTCGGTCACTCCGGCGAAATCCTGCTGCGTACCCGTATCACACGCAATCACACCATCGGCAGCGTCCGCCACCGCTTGGTGGCCGTTATCCACGTGGTAGACGATGGCCCCGGCGTACCCGAAGGGCTAATCGACCGTATTTTCTACCCCATGGTATCCGGGCGCCCAGAGGGCTCCGGACTTGGTTTGGCCATCTCCCAGTCACTGATAACCCAGCATGGAGGATTGATCGAATGTCAATCGCGGCCAGGGCACACACAATTCACCATTCTGCTCCCTCTGGGGACCGAAACATGACCGAAAATACGGACACGATCTGGGTCGTCGACGACGACCGCTCGATCCGCTGGGTACTGGAGCGCGCGCTTGGCGGCGCTGGGTTCGAGGTCGCCGTCTTCGAGGATGCCGAATCCGTATTGCGTCAACTTGAGCAGCAGCGGCCGCGTGTCATCATCAGCGACATCCGCATGCCCGGACAGGATGGGCTCAACCTGCTCGAACGCCTGCGCACCCAGTACCCCGAGATCCCAGTCATCATCATCACCGCACACTCGGATCTCGATGCCGCGGTTGCAGCTTACCAAGGTGGCGCGTTCGAATACCTGCCCAAGCCCTTCGACGTCGACGAGGCCGTGGAACTGGCCCGTCGCGCCTGCCAACGCGCACGCCAGCAGACGACCGCGATTGAGCTGGAGGCCGCGCGCGAGGAAACCCCGGAAATCCTCGGCGAGGCCCCGGCCATGCAGGAGGTATTCCGCGCCATCGGCCGACTGGCGCGCTCCAACATCACCGTACTGATCACCGGTGAATCGGGCACTGGCAAGGAACTGGTCGCCCGCGCACTGCATCGACACAGCCCGCGCGCCACAGGACCTTACATCGCGCTCAACACCGCCGCGATACCTCGCGACCTGCTCGAATCCGAACTCTTCGGACACGAGCGCGGCGCCTTTACCGGAGCCCAGGCGCAACGCCGAGGCCGCTTCGAACAGGCCGACGGCGGCACGCTGTTTCTGGACGAAATCGGCGACATGCCCGCCGAGCTACAAACCAGGCTCTTGCGCGTGCTCGCGGACGGCGAGTTCTACCGCGTCGGCGGACACACGCCTATCCGGGTCGATGTACGCATCATTGCGGCGACCCACCAGGATCTCGAGCGCCGTGTGAAGGAGGGCTTGTTTCGCGAGGATCTGTACCACCGCCTCAACGTCATTCGCATCCGTATTCCGCCATTGCGTGAGCGGAACGAGGACATTCCCCTACTGCTAGACCATTTTCTCAAACAAGCCGCGGATGAACTTCAGGCCAGCCCCAAGACGCCGCGTCCCGATGTCAGCGACTATCTACGACGCTATCAATGGCCAGGCAACGTACGCGAGCTAGAAAACACCTGTCGCTGGCTGACCGTGATGGCCTCTGGCAACGAGATTCATCTGGAGGACCTGCCCCCCGAGCTGCGTCAGATCAATACCGAAGAGGGCGGATTGGATTGGGAGGACCCGCTCACCCGTTGGGCGGAGCGCCAGGCCGCACTCAACGAGCAACCCCTGCTCGACATGGCCACCCCGCGTATGGAACGGATACTGATCGAGGTTGCCCTACGGCGTACCGGCGGTCGTCGTCAGGATGCAGCCAAACTGCTCGGCTGGGGTCGCAACACCCTCACACGCAAAATCAAGGAATTGGGCATGACCGTAGGCGAAGAGGACGGACACGAGGAAGACGAGGACTGAGTCGCCATCCGCCCCGCTGTGGGCGGGCGCGGCTGCCATGCGAGCCATTCGAAGGTCTCAAATACAGGCGCCACCCGGGCCATTGGGTACCAATGCGCCGGTTAGCTCGGCGATACTGCCAACCTCGTGACGCGTCATATAGGCCAGCAGACCATCGTTGATCCGCGACAGAATCAGCGGGTCATAGAACAGCGCCGTGCCGACGCCAATCGCGGAAGCACCGGCCAATAGAAACTCGATTGCGTCCTCCGCACTGGCGACGCCACCCTGCCCGATGATTGGAATCCCGTGCGGCCGTGCCACCTGATAGACCTGCCAGACCTTGAGCAGGGCGATGGGCTTGATCGCCGGCCCCGACAATCCGCCCTGGTTGTTGCCGATATGCGGCCTTCGCGCATGAATGTCGATGGCCATCCCCATCAAGGTGTTGATGGCTGCAAAGGCATCCGTACCCGCCTCGATACAACGTCGCGCGTTCTCGGCGATATCGGTCTGGTTCGGGGAGAGCTTGGTGATCAGCGGTTTGTCCGTCACTCGCCGACAGGCCTCGACCACGCGCGCGGACATATCCGGGTCATTCCCGAAGGCCACCCCGCCTTCCTTCACATTGGGGCAGGATATATTGATCTCGATGGCATCGATGGGCGAATCGTCGAAGCGACGCGTCACCGCTTCGTATTCCTCGATGGTGGAACCGGATACATTGGCGATATAGCGCGTCTCGCCAAAATCCAGGGTCGGCAGAATCTCGTCGACCACCTTCGCGGCGCCGGGGTTCTGAAGGCCGATCGCGTTGAGCATGCCCGCGGGCGTCTCGTAGACGCGATGTGCCGGATTGCCCAAACGCGGACTCCCGGTGGTGCCCTTGAGACAGATCGCACCCACCTCCCGATTGGAGTAGCCCACCACGCGCGTGTATTCTTCGCCGAAGCCGACGCAACCCGACAGCAATACCAACGGTGTCGCCAGCTTCAGGCCACAAAAATCCACCGCCAATCGAAGGTCGTTAACGCGCTCGCTCATGTTTCACGTCGTCCTCTATCAACCTGAAATTCCACCCAATACGGGCAATGTGATCCGTCTGTGTGCCAACACCGGCTGCCGGCTGCACCTGATCCGCCCGCTAGGCTTCACCCTGGACGACCGCCGCCTACGGCGTGCCGGCCTCGACTATCACGAGTGGGCGCAGGTGCAGGAGTATGACAGCCTGCAGGATTTCGCTGAAGCTGTCCGTCCTCTGCGCAGCTTCGCCATGAGCACCCGCGGCGCACAGCCGCTCGCCGAGGCCCGCTTCGCGCCGGGCGATGCTTTCGTATTCGGCCCCGAGACTCGCGGCCTGCCAGAATCTGTGCTCGCGGACTACCCGGCTGATCGGCGCTTGCGACTACCGATGCGCCCACACAGTCGCAGCCTGAATCTCTCCAACAGCGTGGCCGTAACCGTGTTCGAGGCTTGGCGCCAGAACGGCTTCGAGGGTGGTGCCTAAGCGCCGTCAAGAGATCCTAGTCCGCGAAGGACGCGCCCAACTCCGGGCGCGGGTCGCGCGTGAGCAGGGCCTGCACCGCATCCTGCGCAGGCATGTCCCGGTGAATCACGCCATAAACCTGCTCGCAGATCGGCAGCTCGACACCGTAGCGGCCGGCAACGCGCATAACTCCCTCAGCCGTAGTCACCCCCTCGACCACCCGACCTATCGCTTGCAGCGCCGAAGTCAGTGACTCGCCGCGCCCCAGGGCCAATCCCAGACGACGGTTGCGAGACTGGTCGTCGGTACACGTGAGCACCAAATCACCCAGGCCCGACAAGCCCATCAGCGTCTCAGGGCGCGCACCGGCCGCCTGAAACAGGCGCATCAGCTCCGCTAAGCCGCGCGTGATCAGCGCGGCGCGTGCGTTGGCGCCATAACCCAGACCATCGGAGATGCCGACCGCGATGGCCAGCACGTTCTTGAGTGCGCCGCCCAATTCGACGCCGAGCATGTCATCACTGGTGTAGACGCGAAACACGGGGTTACGCAGCCAACCAGCCACCGTTTCAGCAAAGGCGATGTCTGGGGAGGCCACCGTGACTGCTGTCGGCTGCCCTCGGGCCACTTCAGAGGCGAAACTGGGACCGGATATCACCGCCCGCAATCGATCTTCGCCCAGCACGCTGGCGATCACGCAATCGAGCGTATCGGCCGTGTCGTGGGCAAGCCCCTTGGTCAACCAAGCCAGGCGGGCATTGTCGGCCAAGCGCCCGCGTAGTCCCTCGACGAACGTCGTAAAACCCGCGCTGGGGATCGCAATCACCAAGTCGCTGGCTCGATCCAACACGGCATCAAGATCGCCCGTGGGCTCTACGCCCGCGGGCAGGGGAATATCACCCAGGTAACGTGCGTTCCGGCGAGTAGCGGCCATGCACGCCGCGTGCGCCGGGTCACGACTCCACAACAGGCACTGACGACCGTTGCTGGCCAGCAGTACGGCAACCGCCGTACCCCAGGATCCGGCACCCAGCACAGCTAGGGGCGCATCGTCTTGCATCGTGCTGTCGATCAGTGGCTGGTGTTTGCCGCTTCGGCCGCCGCGCCCTGCTGCTCAAGCTGCTGCATGTACAAGGCATCGAAATTGATCGGTGCGAGCAGGAGCTGAGGGAAGCCGCCCTTGGCAACCAAATCCGCAACGGCTTCGCGGGCGAATGGGAACAACAGATTCGGGCAGTAGCTGCCCAGCAGATGGCCCATGTGCTCCTCGGGGATGTTCTGGGCGGTGAACACGCCGGCTTGTTTGATCTCCACGAGATAGAAGGTCCGCTCGCCGGAACGTGCCGTCACCGTCACCTGCAGCTCAACCTCCCAAACACCGGCATCCAGCGCCTGATGCGACACGTTCAGCTGCACCTCGGCCTCGGGCTGCCACTCACGCGTGAAGACCTGCGGCGCGTCAGGTGACTCAAAGGACACGTCTTTCAAATAAATTTTCTGGATGCCGAATTGCTGGTCGGCGGCTTCGGTGTTGCTGGTTTCGTCGGTCATGGGCTTTCTCGAGGCAGGGAATGTCGGGGAGGTATGGTAATCGCTCGCGCCGCGCGGCGGAACCGCCCATTGCGATCAAGCCCGGTTCTATATCGTTGCCGATACGGGACACGCCCCGATTTAGTCTGCGGCGAGATCACCTAGAAGCGGGTCGAGTTCGCCACGGCGATCCAGAGTGGCCATCTCGTCGTAACCGCCGATATGCCGGTCACCGATGAATATCTGCGGCACGCTGGTACGCCCACTGCGCACTTCCATCTCGGTGCGCAGATCGTGGCGTCCTTCGATCCGCCGCTCCTCGTAGATAGCGCCCTTTCTTTCCAGCAAACCGCGCGCAGCAACGCAGTACGGGCAGTATTCAGTGGTATAGAGTACGACGGCAGACATGGGATTAACGCTTACGAACCGGCAGGTTAGCTTCGCGCCATGCGAGCATGCCGCCACGCAGATTGACCACCTTCTCGAATCCCGCCTTGCGCAGCATCCGGCAGGCCTGCGAGGAACGGTTGCCAGAACGGCAATAGGCGATGACGGTCTTGTCCCGGTGCTTATCGAGCTCCACCAGCCGCTGGCCTAGCGAGGCCAGCGGGATATGCTTTGGTTTGCCGATCATGCCTTCGCGCACCTCGGCATCGTCACGCACGTCAAGCACGATCGCGTCGTCGCGGTTCATGAGCTGGACCACTTCGCCTGCGCTCAAGTGTTTGACGCCGCTGGTCAGGCGAGAGAATTCCACCCAGCCGATCATCGCGACATTGAAGACCAATGCAACGAACGGCAGCGGATTGCTGACGACAAACTGAAGATAGGCTTGCATGTGACCCTGAACCCTCGACTGGCAAAACCGGCACTATAGCCCACAAGGCCGCGAGCTATATACCGCTACTGCAGAAGACTTCCTGCATCATGCCGATCAGGCGCAGCGTGCGGCGGTCGCTCACTCGGTAGAACACCTTGTTGGCGTCCTTGCGCGACGCCAGAATGCCCTTGTCACGCAGGATCGCCAGATGCTGCGAGATATTGCTCTGCGAGGTGCCTACGCTGTCAACGATGTCCTGCACGCTGATTTCCTGATCGCCCAGCGTGCAAAGAATCTTCAAACGCAAAGGGTGCGACATGGCTTTGAGGGAACGCGAGGCTCGATCTATATCCTCATCCAGCGTCATCAATTCGGGGTTCACGACTTCCATGCATCTAACCTTTAAGGTGGCGCGGCCGCCGGTTCAACCGCTGAATAATATTAGCACTTTCCGATTAACCCATCCCGTCCCCTCAACCGGAGGCGCCAAAGGCGGGTCAAAACCCCGCAAGAGGCGGGACACCATACATTCGGGCCGGATGGGTATACTGGCCCACATTCGGCGTGTACTAAGTTTGTAAATTACCAACTCCTTAATTATTACCCTGAATAATCCATGCGGGCTAGTCGTTTTTATACCATCCTAAGATTGGCCGCCCTCGCGGTCTTCTCCCTGCTGCTTTTCCCGCAAGGCGTGGTCCTGGCTGCGAACGATGATCCCACTGCCCATAAATTACGGGAAATCCAGGGCCGTATACGGACGGTAACCCGAGAAATCGAAAAGGCCCAGGGCCAACGAGGCCAGATCGAAGCGCAGCTACGGCGCAGCGAGCAATCCATCGGTGCAGCCGAGGACGCGCTACGCCTAACTCGGTTGCGCCTGACCCAGCAACAGACTCGGCTGAGCACCTTGATGTCTCGCGCCGGACGACAACAGGCGCGCCTCAAACATCAGATCAACGCCTTGAGCACCCAGGTGATTTCGGCCTACAAGGCTGGCCAGCAGCCCCGATTGCAGTTATTGCTCAATCAGGAAGACCCCGCCAAAATCAGCCGAATGCTGGCCTACTACGACTACCTCAATCGTGCTCGGCTTCAGGAAATCGCCAGCGCGAAACACAATCTCGCTGGCCTGATCCAAACCCAGCGAGCGCTCAAGACCGAGACCCGTGCGCTCGACGCCACCCTCGCACAACAGCGAAGCCATCAGGCCGAGCTGACTCGGGCAGAGCAGCAGCGACGTCTCGCACTGACCCAGCTCAACCAGACCATCAGCGACAAGCAAGCACGCCTCAGCAGCCTCAAACAGGACGCCAAGCGACTGCAGGACATCGTTGATTCAATCGGACGGGCGGTCGCCCATAGCGCATCAATCAACACGCTTAACCACACCCCCTTCGACCGCTTGCGTGGCCGCCTGCCCTGGCCAGTATCCGGCAGCATCGCGGCGAGCTTTGGCCAAGCACGAGACGGCAGCGATGGCGTCCTGCGCTGGCAGGGCACCTTTATTAAAACCCATCGTGGCGCACCGATTCATGCCGTGGATGCGGGTCGTGTCGTGTTCGCTGACTGGCTGCGCGGCTACGGTCTACTGCTGATCATCGACCACGGCAAAGGCTTCATGACCCTCTACGGGCACGACCAAGCCATTTATCGCCCGGTAGGGTCATGGGTGCGTGCCGGCGAGGTCGTGGCCAGTGTTGGCGATAGCGGCGGCGCACGCAGCAGCGGCGTCTACTTTGCCATACGCCGCGACGGGCGGCCGCTCAATCCGGAGCATTGGTGCAGTGGCCGCCCCTGACATCGATCGAATGACCACAACCTGCGGCGACCTCTGCCGGCTGAGATGGTAGAATCCGAACCACTGCCCCGCCCAGCCTCGGGGCCCCTGCCTTGGAGCACTGCATGACGTCCAGATTCCGCATCCTGAGTATTCTGTGTCTGACGCTGGCCATAGGCATCGGCCCAGGAGTGCGCTACGCACTGGCTGCCGGCACCCCAGCGGGAACCGCACAAGCTCAGAAGGACATGCTGCCGCTCAAGGAACTGCAGACCTTCAGCGAGATTTTTCAGCGCATCAAACAAGACTATGTCAAGCCGGTCAGCGACAAGGAACTGCTCGACAACGCTATTCAAGGCATGCTGACCGGGCTTGATCCTCACTCGGCCTATCTCGACGCCAACGCCTTCAAGCAGCTGCAAATCGACACCACCGGCGAATTCGGCGGACTCGGTCTTGTGGTCGGCACCAAGGACGGTTTCATCCAGGTCGTCTCGCCCATCGACGATACGCCGGCACAACGTGCCGGGATCAAGCCTGGCGACATCATTACCCGTATCAACGACGTATCGGTGCAGGGCCTCGGCCTCGACCAGGCAGTCAAGATGATGCGCGGGAAACCCGGTAGCGAGGTTAAGCTGGAGATTGCACGCCAAGGCGTCAGCAAGCCACTGCACTTCGTCCTCAAGCGCGAGGTGATTCGCGTCGACAGCGTCAAGAGTCATATGCTCGAACCGGGCTACGGCTATGTCCGCATCACCAGCTTCCAGGCCAACACGCCGGCCAGCCTGAAAAAGGCCATCGACAAGCTCGATCACGAAAACAAGGGTCCGCTCAAGGGCCTGGTACTCGATCTGCGCAACAATCCGGGTGGTGTACTCAGTGCCGCCGTGGGGGTTTCCAACGCCTTTCTCAATCGGGGCCTGATCGTCTACACCAAAGGCCGCCTGGCCGACTCCGATCTGCGTTACGAAGCCACGCCGGGCGATGCCCTGCACGGCGCACCGATGGTCGTGCTGGTCAACGGCGGCACCGCCTCCGCGGCCGAAATCGTCTCCGGCGCGCTCAAGGACAACCACCGCGCGCTGATCGTCGGGACGCGCACCTTCGGCAAGGGTTCGGTGCAAACCGTGCTCCCGCTGTCGCATGACACCGCCGTCAAACTCACCACAGCGCTCTACTTCACACCGAACGGGCATTCGATCCAGGCAGAGGGCATCGAACCCAACATCGTGGTTGAGCCGCTCGCCGTCGGCAAATCACTTAGCGATGGCTTCCAGATGCTGCGCGAGGCCGATCTGGCGGGCCATTTGGCCAATCCAGACGGCAAGGCCAAGGCCGCACGCGATGGCAAGGGGGACCCCAGCCTCGCACACACCGATTTTCAGCTCTACGAGGCCCTGACCGTGCTCAAGAGCCTGGCGCTCAGCCAGAGCTTCCGCGCCGCCTCCACCGGGTAGCCGGGTTCAATGATATCTGGCCGGTGGCTGCTCCCAATGCTGCTCGCGGCGGTCTGCGCCCTGTTCGCGCAAGCCCGCGCCGCGGACATCTCGATCATCATCGATGACGTCGGCTACGATCACCCTCTCGGCCTGATGGCCGCCGAGCTGCCCGGCTCGGTCACGCTCGCCTTCCTCCCCGACACGCCCTTCGCCGTGCCGCTCGCCCGTCTGGCATACCGCAACGGCAAGCAGATCATGCTCCACCTACCGATGCAGAGCCTGGAACCGCACCCGCTCGGCCCCGGCGGATTGACCCTCGACATGACCCGTGACGAGATTCGCAGGACACTGCTCGCGGATCTCGCATCCCTTCCGCACGTCGCCGGCATCAACAACCACATGGGCAGCCTACTCACCCAGAATGCCGGCGATATGGCCTGGCTGATGCACGACATCGGCCGCATCGGCGGCCTATTCTTCGTCGACAGCCTCACCACGCCACGCTCGGCGGCCCTCGAGGAAGCCCGCCGCGCCGGTATACCCTCGGCCGCACGCGACATATTCCTGGACGACGTGCACGACGACCCCGCATACGTGGACCGTCAACTCGACAAGGCGCTCGCCATCGCCCGCGTACGCGGCAGCGCGATCGTCATCGGCCACCCCTATGCCACCACCTTGGCCGTGCTGCGCCGGCGTATTCCGCAGTTGGCGGCTGAGGGCGTCAAACTGGTAACCGTAAGCGCACTGATCCACGACCGTAAAGGCCACCTGATGCATGCCCGTGCGGGCATTGTCTCGGAATCGCTCCGCGAACCCGACACGAGGCCCTGAGCCCGGCCTTGCGCTCCTAGCGACACCTGTATCAAGATGCCGACCCGATTCAAGCGCGAGCACGCCCATGAGCTTGGCCGTTGTCTACCCCGGCACTTTCGACCCGATCACCAACGGACACAGCGACCTGGTCCGTCGCGGCAGCCGCGTGTTCAGCCGCATCGTCGTCGGCGTCGCTGCCGACACCGGCAAGCAGACGACCTTCAGCCTGGAAGAGCGCGTGGCGCTGGCCCGCGAAGCGCTGTCTGACGTGCCCGGCGTGGAAGTCACAGGCTTCAGCGGACTGCTGGTAAACTTCGTGCGCGAGCAGAACGCCGCCCTCATTCTGCGTGGTCTGCGCGCGATTTCCGACTTCGAGCACGAATTCCAGCTTTCCAGCATGAATCGCAAGCTCGATCCCGGTATCGAGAGCATCTTCCTGACCCCGGACGAGGCCTATGGCTTCATCTCGTCGAGTCTGGTGCGTGAGATTGCCCGCCTTGGAGGAGACGTGTCCGACTTCGTTTCCCCGGCAGTGCAAAAGGCGCTGATGTCGCGCTTCAAATAGCCCAGGATACGTTACCATCGGCGGTAACGCCTGCCACATCGAAGCACCGAGGAAAGCCATCATGGCCTTGTACATCACCGACGAATGCATCAACTGCGACGTCTGCGAGCCCGAGTGCCCCAACGCCGCCATCTCTCCTGGCGAGGAGATTTACGTCATCAACCCAGCGCTGTGCACCGAGTGCGTGGGACACTACGACACTCCGCAGTGCCAGGATGTCTGCCCCGTCGACTGCATCCCTAAGGACCCGGATCACGTGGAGACCCCCGAGATGTTGCAGGTAAAGTATGAACGCCTGATCGCCCAGGGACGTTAGCCGTTTGTGACCGCCTCGCAGCGGTCAAGCATCATCCCGCGCAGGCGGAGAGCGAGAACCGCGCCGATCTCATACGGCATGGACGGTGCGTAAGCCCTCGCACGGTCTTATTCCGTCTCGCCGAAATACGCACCTTCGATTTCCACCAACAACTCCGAACGGCAGACATCGCCTTGCAGCAACACCATCGGCAGACGTTTGCCCAGGCGTTCGCGCAGCCAAGCCTCCGTAGCTACGGCATCGGCCGGATTACGCAGATAAACCTTGATCAGGCTCAGTTCGTTGGGCGTGTGAACTTTCAAGCCCTCGACGCGGTGCGCTTCGCCCACCACCGCCTCGATGTTGGCCAAGGTCTCACCCAGCTGCGATTCGAGGGTCTCATGCAGCGAGGCATGGCCGACGATGCTTGCCGTCCCCGAAATATAGAGATGCACGCCCTCACGCCAGCGCTTGAGGGTCGCCCGCGAGAACGAGGGGCTGCGCGGCCCGTAACGCTGCGGATAACGGAAGGCACTGACCTGTCGCGGATTTTCGATCTGAATGCCGGGTTCTCGGGCGGCAATGGCATAGACCTGTAGCCCGCCGCCACATGAACCCAGCGCGCTGGCGGCGGGCAGCCGTGCGTCGTCGAGCGCACGCACCGCCTCCAGCGCGGCCGCGCGGCCGACACAGAAGGAACGGTAGCGTTCATGCCCCGCTTCCTCCGCGTTGATTCTGGGAAGATAGTTCCAGACCCTCACCAGGTGCGGATAACCCTCCGCGCGCAACACCGTCATCAATTCGGCGTATACAACCTGCGCGTCCTCTTCCACTCGCCCCGTATCCGGCCACATCAGGCGCAGGAACAACAGCTCCGAAGTACGGGCGAGATGGAAATTACCGCGACGTTCATACGCCACCGGCTCTGTGCTGTGCCAATACTCACAGACGGGTAGGCCGCCGACCTGTGGCAACCATTCGGCAAAATCCGACGTGCCGTCCGGCACGCGCACGCCCTCGGTAAAATCGATCAACGCAAGCGCGTGCGGATCGTTGACCAGACGTGTTCGCTCGGTCACGGGCACATAGGCCATGCCGAAGGGGCCGGTATATGTGCTGGCGATATCCACTGTCATTCCCTGTCCACCGGCAACGTGCCGCCCTCGAATACCACTGCGCGATTGCGGCGGCGCCTGCGCCAAACCGCCCATGAGGCGGGTAGATGCACCAAGGCCGTTATGTAATAGATGAGCTTGAACAGACCGATGGATCGATCCATCGGCGTGCGCCGGAACACATCGCCTGCCAGCAGCGTGGTCACAGCCTCCAACATGCGGAAGGTATTGCGCGGGGACAGAAACAAATTCTGCATAGCGTGCGTATTAAATCGGTAGATGAACCAGGAAAAGGTCTTCATGCCGCGGCGTAGACGCCGCTCGTAGCGCGCGCACAGACGGGCCGCATCGGCCGGGCGATCGAGTACGGCATCCACCGTTGCCGCCGCCTCGAAACCGCCGGTAATGGCAAGATGCACGCCACTGGAAAAGACCGGATCCAGGAAGGCGAAGGCATCGCCGACCAGCAGGTAGCCAGCACCGTAGGCCATCTTCGACAGATAGGTGAAATTACCGGTCGCCTGCACCTCACCGATCAGCGCCGCACCAGCCATGCGCGCCTGCATGCCTGGGGAAAGGGCAATGGTACGCATCAGGAATTCCGCCGGCGAACAGTCGCGGCCGCGCAGATATTCAGGCCAGCACACCGCCCCCACGCTCATGGTGCCGTCGCGCAGCGGAATCATCCAGAACCAGCCATGGTCGAACCAATACACGCTGATGTTGCCCGCATCGTCGCCGTCACGACGTTCGACATTGTTGAAGTGACCGAACAATGCCGCGCTATTATGTGCCGGGTTACGTTCGCGCAGGTCGAAGCGGCGCGAAAGCAAGGTATCGCGACCCGTGGCATCGACCACGAAGCGCGTCTCCCAAATCTGTTCGGCACCCGACTCGTCCACGGCGCACACGCGTGCGCCGCCCGCGGCGCGAAATTCGACGCCGGTCACCCGCACGCCCTCGCGCGCATCCGCACCCTTACAAGCCGCGTTACGGAATAAGGCTTCGTCGAATTCCGAGCGGCGCACTTCGTAGGCGTAGGGGTAGCGCTTGTCCCAAGCCTCGCGAAAGTAATACACCTGACGATGCTTCGGGTGCGTATCGGAATTAAATTCAGCGCCCGGCTTGAGCATGCCGATGCGCGCATGTACCTCGTCGAGGACACCGAGCTCTTCAAGCAGCGGCAGGGTCATGGGCAGAAGCGATTCGCCGATGTGGAAGCGCGGATGATGCCCCTTCTCAAGCAGCACCACCTGCCGCCCGCGTTCGGCCAAGCGCGCCGCCGTGGTCGCGCCAGCCGGCCCCCCGCCGATAACGACGACATCGCAGGCCTGCCCTACCTTTTCATCCTCACGTTTAACTTCCACGCCCAAGCTTCTCCTTGATTTCGGAGGCGGGATTATCGCATGCCTCGTCCCATTGGCCATGTGTCACAAATAACTTTGAGTTATGTATTATCGGCAACGCCTGATCTAGACATCAGGCGTTACATTCATAACGGTATAAGGATAAGAAAATGCTCAGATGGGTACTGAAATCACTCGCGGTTGCCACCGCGTTACTCGCGCTGGCCGGCTGCACTGCCGTTCCGCTCAAGCCTGCTGCACCGATCAGCGTCCCCTCAGGACTGAGTCACGGACAGGTTCGCCAGGCAATTCTCAGCGCGCTAACGGGCCGCGGGTGGACCATAGACCATACCGGCAAGCGAAAAATACTTTCGACACTATACCTGCGCGGTCATTCCGCAACCGTACGCATCGACTACAGCCAGAGTTCGGTGGACATCACTTACGTTTCCAGCAATAAGCTCGAATATCACATACAGAATGGCAAACCCTATATCCACCGCAACTACAACGGATGGGTGGGCTATCTCGAAAGCGATATCCGACGCAATTTGCAAAATAGCCGTTACACGAGCGGAAATTAACCGACATCACGCGCTGGCCCGTCGGGAAGACGGGTCAGCGCTGACAGCTCGGACAATAGAAGGTATTGCGCTGCGCCAGCACGACGGCCTGTATCCCTGTCCCGCAAACCAGGCACGGCTGGCCGGCACGGCCGTAGACCCTCAGGCTCACACTGAAATAACCGGGGCGCCCATCCTCGCGCACAAAGTCGCGCAAGGTCGTCCCGCCCGCCTCGATCGCCTCGATCAACACCTCTCGCACGCAAGTGGCTAAGCGCTCGTAACGTACGGCGGCAACGCGTCCGGCAGCGCGACGCGGATCGATTCCTGCCCGGAACAACGATTCACTGGCGTAGATGTTGCCGACGCCAACCACCACCCGTCCATCCATCAGCAGCGCCTTGACCGGGCTACGCCGCCCGCGTGCATAGGCCTGCAGGCGAGCACCATCGAACCCATCGGACAGCGGCTCCGGCCCCAGAGATGCCAGTAACGGGTGCGATTCGGGATCATCCTGCGTCCACAGTAACGCGCCAAAACGACGGGGGTCGTGCAGGCGTAGAGCCATGCCACCCGTCAGACGGATATCCACGTGATCATGACGTGCCGGGAGGCTGTCGGCCGACACAATCCGCAAACTACCCGACATCCCGAGGTGCAGGATAGCGGTGCCGGCGGCAGTGCGTAGCAACAGGTACTTACCGCGTCGCTCGACCGCCTGAATCCGTTGCCCCTGGAGAGAAGCCTTCAGCGTCGAAGGGATCGGCCAGCGCAGGCGGGCTTCGCGCACCACCACGTCCGTGACGCGGCGGTCGAGCAAATGCGGTGCAATCCCTCTGCGTGTGGTTTCGACCTCCGGCAATTCCGGCACTTCAAGGCTCCTCGGACTCAACCAGGCGCGAGGAAGTGGCAAATATCCAGCTCATGCCCACACCCACCGCGAAATACTGCTGCGTCTCGACCAAGGGACTATTCACAAAACTCGCACCAGCCAAATTGTCGTAACGCAGGAAACCGCCTACCCAGTAGTGGGCAAAGCGCCGGCTGACGGTCAGGTATACGCTGCTACCGCTGTAGCCAGCTCCCGCGGCATAGGCGGGCCGGCCCGGACGAACATAGGCCGGCGCCACATCGTAAAAATAGGCGTGGTAACGACTATCGGCGAAATTAGGGCCGATCGAGGCACCCAGCATCCAACCACTGCCGCGATAATCGGGCAATGTGAGATTGAGATTCGGCGTACTCACCCAGCCGATGGGCTTGAACGACAGCGTGAAGGCCGCCCGCAGCGGCCAACGCAGATCCAGCATCGTGCCGGGCGTATCAATCAGGACATACTGCAAGGAGGGCCCGATCTCGAAGCTGGGGCTGAGATTGGGCATGCCAGTACGTGCCGGAATCTGTCCGCTCTGTACCGGTGGGCCCGCATAAGCGCTCAAATTGAGCTGGAATCGATCGTTCTGGTAAAACACGCCACGAATGCCCTGGCGATCCGAGCGCAGAAAACGCCCTCGATAGACGAGATATGGCAATGGCAAGAAATAGACAACTTCGCCACGCGCACCCCGATAGGCTGGAATGCTCGTAACGCCCATACCCACGCCCAATTCCCACAGCGGTCGAAGCTCGCCATGGGCTGTTGACGCCCAGGCCAACACGCCAGCCAGCAGGGGTATGCGTCCACGGTGCGCCAACCATATCCGGCGCAATCGTCGGGGTAAGGCGGACTGCTTGCGCATCATCGGGGAGGTCCATCACAGGCTTGAGGGGATTCAGGGCGAGTATCCGGCAATCCCGACGCATCGAATGCGGGCTTTTGCCATTTCCGGGCCGTTGGTAAGATACCATAGACGGTTTCAGGCGCCTGACGGGCTACGCAGAGACGCCAACCAAGTTCAAAACAGGGGGGACAGAATGGATCAAGCGGGCGGGATCGAGCAGGAAGTGGCCGATCTGATTATCTCCACGCTCAACCTCGATGAGGTTGGCGTCACCGAAATCGACCCGGAGGCTCCGTTGTTCCGCGAAGGCCTCGGACTCGACTCCATCGACGCTCTGGAACTCGCACTCGCCATATCAAACCGTTATGGCTTCCAGATCAAATCCGACGATAGCGATACATTGAGTATATTTACCTCTTTGCGCACCCTGTCCGAGCATATCCAGCAACACCGGGTCACCTGAGCCGAAGCAAAAGTATGATGCGATTCTGGCCGCTATTGGTCCTGATGTACCCTCTCACGGCCCACCTCAGTATCGTCTACGGTGTACCGCTCCCGGCTGCGCTGCTACTGGTCACCGTATTATCGCTGAGTTTCAGGCAAGCCATGGCGCGGCGCGACCGCACCAACGTGCTGATGTTGACGCTATACGCGGTATTTACGCTGATGATGGTCGAGTGGACCGGGTTGCGAGGCGCGCTCTACCTCCCCCCCGTGGTCATGAATGCCTCTGTCGCCTATTTGTTTGCTCGCTCGCTGATGCCCGGACGCACTGATCTGATCACCCTGATCGCCACTCACGTCGAGCCCGAAGTAACGCCGGCGATGCAGCGCTACGCGCGCCGTGCGTGTTGGGCCTGGATGTATTTCTCCGCTTCACTTGCCATTGCCGCCGCCATCCTCGCGCTGTATGCCCCGATAGAAATCTGGTCATGGTCTACCAACGTACTGAACTACCTGCTGATCGCAGGCTTTTTCATTGGTGAATGGTTGGTTCGCATGTGGGTATTGGGTCGTAACCAAACGGCAGGTCCGTTGGCAACCCTGCGGGCCATGTCGAGCTTTGACTACAAGCAGCTACTGCAGACATGACGCCAGCTTCACTACCCCTGATCCACGTTGGCAAACCGCACTTCCCCATCGCCGTGCGCGAGGGAGAGATCATCAGCCGCGAGCAGTTTCTCGTTGATGTGCATACGGCGGCGTCCCACCTACCCGACAGACCTCACGTCATCAATCTCTGCTTCGACCGTTACCACTTCATGGTGGCCTTCGCAGCAGCCTTATTACGTGGTCAACTCAGCCTCCTGCCGCCAAGCCGGGCGCCGGAAGTAATCGCGGAAGTCGTCAACGAATACGATGCCTATTGCCTATCCGACCGCGCCATCGACGGGCTAGGTCAAGCACCTTACCCACTGCGCCTGACACCTGCCATCGAAGGCGCAATGCTACCCAACATAGAGGCCGGGCAAGCGGCCATCATGATATTCACCTCCGGCAGCACGGGTCGCGCACAGCCCAATCGCAAGACCTGGGGCCAACTCGTCACCGGCACCCGACTGGCCCTGCACCGCTTCGGTCTTGACACGAATCCGCACTACCTGCTCGCAACGGTCCCGCCTCAGCACATGTACGGACTCGAATCGACCGTGCTCTACGCCATGCTGGGCCCGAACGCGGTACACGCGGGCCAACCTTTTTACCCCGAAGACCTCCGTTTTGCCCTGACGCAGTTGCCAATGCCCCGGATGTTAGTGACCACCCCGGCCCACCTGCGCGTCCTGACACGCTCCGAACTTGAATGGCCTAAACCGGATTTCATACTCTGTGCGACCGCGCCGCTCGATGGCAGTCTCGCGGCAGAGGCCGAACAGGCCTTCGGCTGCCCATTGCACGAAATTTATGGCTGCACCGAGGCAGGCGCCATTGCCAGTCGCCAGCCCGTCCGTGATCAGTGCTGGCGCCTCTACGAAGGCATGCACCTGATACACCAAGGCGAGAATTGGTTGATCGCGGGACCGCAGCTCGATCAACCCCAAACGCTCTCCGATCGGATCGAATATGACGATGACGGCTGTTTCGCGCTCCTCGGACGCAAATCCGAGTTGCTCAACATTGCCGGCAAGCGCACCACCATCGGCGAACTGAATCACCGCCTGCTATCCATTCCCGGGGTCATTGATGGTTGTTTCATCCAACCCGATCCAACCCGCGAGCGCTTGGCTGCGCTAGTGGTGGCCCCCGATCTGGACGAAGCGACCCTGCTGCGCCAGCTCGCGCGCAGCATGGACCCGGTCTTCCTGCCCCGCCCGCTGATCAAACTCACGGCCTTACCCAGAACCGACTCCGGCAAGCTCCCCAGACAAGCCCTGCTGACACTGATCGACAACGCCAGGCTGTCGGCATGAACCCACCCAGTTTTGTCGTGAATGCTGGCCACCCGGCCTTGGCCGGGCATTTCCCGGGTCATCCACTGGTACCTGGCGTCGTCATACTCGATGAAGTGATCGCTGCCGCATCCTCAATGCAACCGGGGCTGTCCGTCATCGGACTGAAAGAAGTCAAATTTCATCGACCCCTGCACCCCGGTAATCGATGCGTGCTCCATTTCTCGCCCCCTGCAAACGGGCATGTTCGTTTCCAGGGCCGGCATGGCGACGACCTCGTGGCCGAAGGTCGTCTGATCGTCGCAGAAGAGCGCACGACCGAATGAGTCGCGCGTGGACCGCGCAAACGGAGCTAAGCAACCGCTGGGCCATGGGATTCATACGCTGGGTGGCGCTTAGCCTGGGCAGGCGCGTGGCCCGGCTGGCGCTACTACCCATCACGGCCTATTACCTGCTACGCGCCGGAGAGTCGCGCCGCCAGTCGCGCGCCTATCTCAGCCGCGTACTGGGGCGCCCCGCACGCCTGACCGACGTCGCACGCCACATGCACTGCTTCGCCGCCACCATTCTCGACCGTGTCTTCCTACTCTCCGGTCGGGATGCGGGCCTCGACGTCCGCGTCCACGGCGAGGCATTGCTCCGAACCCAGATCGAGCACGGCGAAGGCTGCCTGCTCCTCGGTGCCCACCTCGGGAGCTTCGAGGTGCTGCGCGCACTCGGTGTGCAGCGCCACGCCTTGCCCATCCGCGTGCTCATGTATCCCGAACACAATCAGACCTTGACCCGCATGTTGAGCGCGCTCAATCCGGCAATCGCAGACACTGTGATTCCGCTCGGCGGTATCGACACCCTGCTGCGGGTCAAAGAGTGCCTCGCAGCCGGCGACCTCGTCGGACTGCTCGGCGACCGTATCGCTGAAAGCGACAAAACCCTGCCTTGCGACTTCCTCGGCGGTATCGCGACCTTCCCCCGCGGGCCGCTGCTGACCGCTGCGGCGCTGAAGGCTCCGGTACTGCTATGCTTCGGCCTCTACCGTGGTGGCAAGCGCTACGACATCCACTTTGAGCGGCTGACCCCGGCCCTTGATATCCCCCGCGCCCAGCGCGACGCGGTAACCACCGAACTGACCCGACGCTATGCCGAACGGCTGGAGCATTACACGCGCCTCGCACCATACAACTGGTTCAATTTCTATGACTACTGGCAATCCTAAACCCGTGCGAAGTCACGGCAGCGGCTTCCACAGCCTCGTCAGCCTGTTTTGCCTCGGGATACTGCTCTCCGCTCAACCCGCCTTCGCGTCCGGCTGGACCCTCACCGATCTGCTGCAGGGGTTCGCACGCATCACCTCGGCAACGGCGCGTTACACCGAAACCCGCAGCTCCAGCTTCGTGGATATCCCACTGATCAGCCGCGGCCATTTCAGCTACCGCGCACCCGACTATCTCGCCAAACGGGCAGGCAATGGCGACGGTGGCTATATCGTCCGTGGCAACGAGGTCGAGGTGCTCGGCACCCACCCACCGCGGCAACTGCACCTGGACGATTACCCGCCGCTTGCTGCCCTGGTCGCCGCGCTGCGCGCCACGCTTTCAGGCGATGCCTCGACCCTGCACCGCTACTTCGATCTGCGCCTCAGCGGCAGCGCCAACGGCTGGCGATTGCAACTGACGCCCACCCAACCTGCACTGGCCCAAGCCATCCGCGACATCACGCTGCACGGCATTGCCAATCGTCTGACACGCGTGGACATCCGACAAGCGAATGGCGATCACAGCGAATTGACCCTCAGCCATCAGGTCATCCGTGAGCAACCGCACCCTGCGCCCTGACCGCCGTTGGGCAGGGCCACTGATCTGGCTCATGCTGTGCGTGGCCGGTGCCTTTTATCTCGCCAGTCATGCACGCTTTGCCACCAGCCTCGCGAGCTTCATGCCGCCGGGCAAAACGCAGGCACAGCGGCTCATGCTCACCCAGATGCAGGACTCGCCCGCCACCCGCGCGGTGCTGATCGGCATTTCTGGCGGCACGCCACTGCAACGCGCGGCGGCCAGTCAGGCCTATGCCCACGCACTCAAGGCCAGCGACCAATTCGTCCGTGTGGCCAACGGCGCCTTCAAGCTCGACGCAAGCGACGACAACCGATTGTTCGCCTGGCGATACCTGCTCAGTCCGGCCGTAAAACCCGCTGATTTCACTGTCGACGGCCTGCACACCGCGCTCAAACGCCAGCTTGATGCCCTGAATTCACCACTCGGCATGCTGACCCAGCGTTACCTCGCGGCCGATCCCACGGGCAGCTATCTGACCATGCTCTCCGCCTGGAAACCGGCACAAGCACCCAAGCGTCAAGCAGGCATATGGGTCTCGCCGGACGGGCGAATCGCCCTACTGCTGGCGCAGACGCGCGCACCCGGCCTTGATCTCGACGCGATGCAACAGGTTGTCAAGACCCTGCACCGCCGCTTCGATGCGCTGCCGCAGGCGCGCGACCTACGTCTGATACTCAGCGGCACACCGGTCATCGCGGTCCATTCTCGGGATATCATCAAGGCCGACGCGCAAGCCTTCAGCGGCGCCGCCAGCCTGGCGCTCATGCTGCTGCTCCTCCTCGCCTACCGCTCCTTACGCCTGCTGGTACTCGCGGCATTACCCCTGCTCAGCGCCGTGCTCGCAGGCACGGTCGCGGTCAATCTGGGCTTCGGGGAGGTTCAAGGCATTACCTTGGCCTTTGGCTCGACCCTCCTGGGCGTGGCGGTCGACTATCCGATGCATCTGTTCAGCCACCTCGACCGTAACACCCCGGCTCGGCATAGTCTGGCGCACATCTGGCCAACCCTGCGGCTCGGCGTGCTAACCACCGCGGCCGGTTATGTGGGTCTGCTCGGCACGCACTTCACCGGCCTGATGCAACTTGGCGTATTCGCCATCGCCGGCCTGCTCGCCGCGGCAGCGGTGACCCGCTGGGTCTTGCCCCAACTGCTGCCGCCCGGCTACGCACCCGTGCTGCGCCTGCATACGCTTGTACGCATATCGGAAGCCGCACGCCGCATGCCCATCGGCACGAAATCGGGGTTGGCCCTGGCACTTGCACTCATCTCTCTCGGCAGCTTATGGCTGCACCGTGGACACCTGTGGGAAGACAATCTGGCGGCACTCAGCCCGGTCAGCCCCGCAAGCCTAGCCACCGACCGGCGCTTGCGTGCAGACCTCAATGCCCCCGATGTCGGCCAGCTCGTGATCATCGAGGCTCGCGATGCCCAGACCGTGCTGGCACGCAGTCAAGCGCTCGCCCATGCACTCAAGGTACCGCTCGCGCGCGGCTGGCTGCGCGGCGACGAAATGGCCGCCCGCTACCTGCCCGACATCACCGTCCAGCAGCGGCGTCAGGCCGCAATTCCGCCCGCCCCGGTGCTCGCCGAACGCCTACAGCGCGCGTTGGTAGGGCTACCCTTCCGCCCTGGCGTATTCCAGCCCTTCCTCGAATCCGCCGAGGCCGCACGCCACCTGTCACCAGTGACGCCGGCGGATGCCCGCGGCACCCTGCTCAGCGCCCGTATCGACAACCTGCTCTATAAACAGGGCGGGCATTGGTACGCCCTGGTCCCACTGATCGGCGTCAGCGCACCCCAGACACTCGCTCACTGGTTCGCTACCCACCCAGCGCCGGGCGTGACCTACCTCGATACCCATGCGGAATCGACCCGCTTGATGCACAGCTTCCGCGAACAGACCGTGGGCCAGCTCGGCATGGTCGCCGCCACGATCCTACTGGTCCTGTTTATCGGCCTACGTCGCCCCCGCGAGGTGGCCCGCGTGCTGGTACCGCTCGCGCTCGCCGAACTGATCGATCTTGCCGTGCTCGTCACGCTGGGCGAGCGTCTGACCCTGTTCCATCTGATCGCCTTGTTGATGGTGGCCGGCATCAGCATCGATTACGCCCTGTTCTTTGCCCGCCCCGCCCCCGATCCCCTGAGCCGCAAACGCACCCTGCATGCCCTCACGCTCTGCGCTGCCTCCACTATCGGCGTATTTGGTATCCTTGCCCTTTCGTCACTACCCGTACTGCGTGCCCTCGGCCTGACTGCGGCGATCGGGGTCGGCACGGCCTACCCGCTTGCGATGATGCTGGCCCAACGCAACAGCCCTCAGACGGCCACGGGGCGTACAACATCATGATGCGGCAGCTTGGACCCCACATGCAGGCTCTAAAAATATCGGCATACACCCTGACCAATGCCATGGGACAGGGATGCAAGGCCACGCTGGCCGCCCTGCGCGACCGGCAGGGCGGACTAAGACCCAATGACTTCGACACCGATGGCCCGACCACCTGGATCGGACGGGTCGATGGCATTGAAGCGTCGCCGCTCAGCGATCCGCTGGGCGCCTACGACTGCCGCAACAATCGGCTCGCGGCGATGGCCCTCGTCTGTGACGACTTCGAGGCACGCTGCGCTGAAGCCCGCGAGCGCTTGGGCGCCGATCGTATCGGCGTGTTCATGGGCACCAGCACCTCCGGCGTCGAGCAGACCGAACGCGCCTACCAGGCGCGCAAGCATACGGATTCGCCACTACCCGATTGGTACGACTATACGCACACCCACGACATGTTCTCGCTGGCGGCCTTCGTGCGCGCGCGCCTCGGCCTGAGAGGACCTGCCGCGACCGTGTCCACCGCCTGTTCGTCCAGCGCCAAGGTCTTCGCCACCGCCTGGCGGCACATCGAAGCAGGTTTGTGTTCGGCCGCCGTCGTCGGCGGTGTCGACAGCCTCTGCCGCATGACGCTCCACGGCTTCGACGCCCTGCAACTGGTTTCGCCATTACCCTGCAGACCCGCAGACGGCGCGCGCGACGGCATCAGTATCGGCGAAGCCGCCGCTTTCGCCCTGCTCGAACCCGTCGACGACCATACGGACGGGCTGTGCGTACTCGGCTATGGCGAAAGCAACGACGCCTATCACATGTCTGCCCCCGAACCTTCGGGGCGCGGTGCCGCAAGCGCCATGCGCGCAGCCCTCAATCGCGCCGGCTTGGATGCCGCCGATATCGACTTCATCCATTTGCACGGCACCGCAACACCAGCCAACGACGCTGCCGAGGATGTGGCCGTGAGCGCCTTATTCGGCGCACGTGTCCCTTGCGCCTCCACCAAGGGCTGGACAGGGCACACCCTTGGCGCGGCCGGTGCCAGCAATGCCCTGATCGCCGCATTGTGCATCGAGCATGCATTCATCCCCGGCAGCCTCAACACCGAATCGATAGACCCGACCTTCAGCAGCCATGTACAGATCGAGGGCATCCAAGCTCCGCTCGCTCGGGTCATGAGCAACGCCTTCGGCTTCGGTGGCAGCAACGCCAGCCTGATTATCGGACGCCGGCCGTGATCGCCTGCCGCGTTCTCGGTGTGGGCATAGCCGCCCCTGGTCTGGCCGACTGGGCCGCTGCTCAACCAATACTGACCGGCACCACACCCTATATCGCCGCACCGATGCCGCGCCTCAACCCCGCTCGGCTGCCCGCCAACGAGCGACGGCGCGCCAGCGCAGCCATACGCCTGGCACTCGCGGTAGCCGACGAGGCAGCGCAGGCCGCAGGCATCGACCCGGCACAAACCGCCACCGTTTTCACTTCTTCCGGCGGCGATATCGATGTAGTCCACGGCATCTGCCAGGCTCTGTGCGAACCCGCACCGGCTCTCTCGCCAACAGCCTTTCATAATTCGGTTCACAATGCCCCAGCCGGCTATTGGTCGATTGCCACCGGCGCCACTCCCCCTTATACCGCCCTCTCCGCGCTGGACGGCAGCGTGGCAGCCGGGCTGATAGAGGCCTGCACCCAACTGCTGAGCGAAGGCGGGCCGATCCTGATGGTCGCCTATGAAGTGCCGATGCCCCTGCCACTCAGTACACAGCGCCCTGCACATGAAGCCTTTGCCTGCGCCCTGGTATTGGATCGCGCAACCGCTACCGGCACCTCTCGCCTCGAACTCGAATATCTTGACGATCTGGACCAGACGCGCGAGACCACACTGGAAAATCCAGCACTCGAAATCCTGCGCCGCGACAACGCCGCCGCCCGCGTGCTGCCCCTACTCGCGCTGTTGGCCACCGACCGGCCGGGGCAGGTCACGCTACCGTCAAACAGCGAAGGCTGGCTTCGGCTGCGCTACACCTCATGTTGATTGAACGCCCCGCCATCGCGACGCTCATCCCGCATGCCGGCGACATGTGCCTGATCGAATCCGTATCCAGCTGGGACGATACCCATATCGCTTGCCATAGCCACACACATCTGGACCCAGCCAATCCCTTGCGGCGCGCGGGCCGGCTGGCTTGCGTCCACGGTATCGAATACGCCGCCCAAGCCGCCGCCCTGCATGGGGCACTGCTCGCGCAACGTGCCGGACTCTCGCTCGCCACCGGACGTCTGGCGGCCGTCCGCGACATCGACTTTCAAGCTGCCCGTCTGGATGAGATAGAAGCACCGCTCGACATCGGCGCCGAACGCCTGATCGCGACGGGCGACAGCTTCATTTATGGGTTTCGCGTGACGGTCGGCGGGCAGCCGCTACTCTCCGGCCGTCTCAGTGTCATCGCCGGCGCCGGCGCATGAAGATATTTGTCGTCATCCCCGCATACAACGAAGCCCGCACACTGCCAGATGTGGTGGCGCGTGCCTGCGCACATGCCGACCACGTCATCATCGTCGACGACGGCTCTCACGACGGCACGGACACGTGTCTTGCCGAACCACTCACCAACGTTACCGTACTGCGCCACGACACCAATCGCGGCAAAGCCGCCGCCCTCTGGCGCGGGTTTCAATATGCATTGGATGCGGGTGCCTGCCATATCGTCACCCTGGATGCCGACGGTCAGCACCGCCCGGAAGACATACCCCACCTGTTAACCGCGCTGTGTGAGCAACAGGAAGCACTGATCATCGGTGAACGGCGCAACAAGCGATATTCGGCGCCGCGATCGCGGCGCTTTGCCAATGCCTTCGCCGATTTCTGGATATCGCTCGCGGCCGGGGAGCGCGTTCACGACAGCCAATCCGGTTTCCGTGTCTATCCAGCCAGTCTGTTGAAAAACCTGCATTTCGTCGATCGCCGCAGGAAAAGCTTCACCTTCGAGACCGAATTGCTGGTATCTGCCAGCCTTCAAGGCTACGCAGTTCGCTATCGGCCCATCGAAAGCCTCTACCTGAAGGATGCACGCGCCAGTCATTACCGGGCCGTTTACGACACGACGCAGATCGTGCTGGTCGTGGCCGGCATGCTGCTCAACCCACGCCTGATGCGTCCTCGTTTGCGACGCCTGCTGAACGGACCCGCGCGCGCCCGCGAACGTCGCCGAATCGCCGCGCAATCGCGTGACTGAGCTAGGGCCCTAGCTCACGGCCAGGCGATCACCCAGCCCTGGGACTGCCGGCGCTGTAACTCCACCACTGAATCCTCGACGATGCCCACGTCTTCGGCCACGCGCGAAATCGGAATGTGCGCGGCCGCCAGATTGCGACGGCACAGCACGAACTTCGCGCCATACAAGCTGAGGCTCTGAATGTCCGCTGCGTAGGGCGTGCCCTTGAGCAAAAGCCCCATACCGGGGCCAATGGCCATCAATTCGAGCACCGAGTGATCGATGCCCTGATAACGGATCGTGTGGTGCACCAGATTCATCGCCACTTTCCAGCTTTCAGGCGAAGACCGGTCTACCACCACCAGCATGCGCACGGTAACCGGCTCGGACGACGTGGGTGCGGCCTCGACCACAAATGCCGCGGCCCCCAGGGTCAACAGCAAAATGAAGCCTTGCAGTATGCGCGTCGATGCCTTCATTGCGTCCCCTATGTGTCGATCTGCGGATTGCCAGGGCATTATCGGGATCCCCAGCGAATATCGACTTGATCCGGATCATCCACAGCTGCGTGACGATCTATTGCACGTACGCGATTGACGCAGATCAAACGGCCGCCCAAGCGTTGTTTACCCACACCGCTCATAAGAATATTCATATAAGTCGATGCATTGGCCGGGCAGCGACACGTATAGCGCCCACCCGGTAAGCGCGATCTATCGTTCGCCCCACAAAAGACGGATGGGGAGCTGTACGCCCACTCATCCATGCCTAGGTGTTCATTTAGGGAGGTTCGCCATGTCCATATCCATTCACCGCCACTTGCGTCTTCCGGCCGGCGCCATCAGCCTACTGCTACCCTTCGCGCCGGCACATGCCGTGCCTTCATTCGCGCGTCAGCTCGGCGTCTCCTGTGCTGCCTGCCACACGGCCTACCCGCAGCTCACGCCCTTCGGGCGGCAATTCAAGTTGCTTGGCTATACCATGCAGAACGAACCCACCGTCAAGGCCGACAATGGCAAACGGCTGGACATTGACCGTTGGGCGCCGCTGTCATTGATGGTCATGGTCAGCGATTCGCTGCCGCAGCACCCGGGACCTGGTAACGATGCCAGTCAGGTTGAATTCCCCAATCAGCTCAGCCTCTTCTACGCCGGCGCGATCACCGACCACATCGGCACCTTCCTGCAATACACGGCCGGCGACGGCGGTGCCTTTGGACTCGACAACACCGACGTGCGTTACGCCAACCAGACCAGTCTGGGCAGCACCTCGGTGATCTACGGCATCGACCTCAACAACAACCCCACCGTGCAAGATGTGTGGAACAGCACCCCGGCCTGGCAATTCCCGTATTTCACGCCGGGCGATACCTTCACCACCGCCGGCGGCGCGGCCGTACCGGCGACCCTGATCGAAGGTGCACTTGCCCAGCAGGTTGCCGGACTAACCGCCTACGGCTATTTCGACAACACCTATTACGTCGAGGCCGGCGTCTATCACGGCATGAACAACCCCTCCACCGACAGTCCCGCCAACGGCGGTCAGTACATCAAGGGCATGGCGCCCTATTGGCGGCTGGCCTACACCGGCCAAGCCGGTAACAGCAACTGGGAGGTCGGCACCCTGGGCCTGATCGCCGACGTGCCTGTGGACGGTCCGACCGGCCCTACGGACAAGTTCACCGACATCGGCTTCGACGGACAGTATCAATGGCTCGCCGGCAAGAACACGGTAACCGTCCATGGCGCCTACTACCACGAGCACCAAAATCTCAACGGCACCACGGCGCTCACGGGAACCTCCTACGGTAGCCAGCACCTCGACACCTATAACGTCAGCGCCACCTATTACTACCGGCGCATGTACGGAGCCACGCTGGCCTATCTAGGTGCGAGTTCCTCGTCCAACGCGGTAGATCAGGGGTCGCTGGCAGGACCGGCGGGCGCCAGCACGGCGAGCGGCATACCGACCACCTACGCCCCCGGCGACAGGGGTGCCTCGGCTTATATCGCCCAACTCGATTACGTGCCTTGGTACAACACGCAATTCAGCCTGCAGTACATGGCCTTCAACAAGGTCAACGGCACGACCACGGATGCGGCACTCAACAACTATTTCATGTTGGGCATGTGGTACGCCTATTGAGATGGATGACTTGTACCGGGTTTATCCCTGCCTGGTACAAGTCTCGGCGATCATGCCATCGCGGAACCAAGCTCGAAATCCTCGGCCACCAAGGCCTTCACATCGATGCCATACGCCGCCGGGTCAAGCACGTGGCGAACACCCCAACGGCGCCAGTTGGCCTCGGTATCCGCCAGTTCCGTGAGGTTGATGAGCCGCCGTTCGCTATAAGGCCGACCCTCAGGATCGCGCAACAAACGGATCAACGGTTTGAGCCGGTGCTGCGTATCGGCGGATAACACCACACCCAGCTCGCCGGTGGTCAGCTCCACGAGGCTACCGATGGGATAAATGCCGACGCAGCGAATGAATTCCTCGACCAGTTCACGTCCAAAGCTATGCGGCGCGATCTCATAGAGCAGGCGTAACCCGCGGTGAGCAGGTATCCCGGCGTGATAACAGCGATCGCTGGTCACTGCATCGTAGACATCTACGAGCGAGGTGATCAACACCGGCAACGGGATACGCTGGTCCGACCAGCCGTCCGGGTAGCCATTGCCGGCAATACGTTCATGATGGTGCCGGATGATATTCAAGATCATCGGCGGCAAGCGCTCGCCTCCCGCACGGATCAGGTCATGCCCCTCCACGGGATGGCGTTTCATGATCTCGAATTCGTCCCGTGTCAATGGACCGGGTTTGTTCAGCACCTCTTGCGGTGTCTTGATCTTGCCAATGTCGTGCAGTAAGGCGCCCAGTCCCAGAATCTTGAGTTCTTCCTCGCCGAGGCCAAGATGGCGACCAAAGGCAATGGCGAGGATGCAGACGTTCAGACAATGGATCGACGTGTATTCGTCCTTGTTACGCAGATTCGTCAACCAAAGTGAGGCATTGACGTTGACCGTAATCGAGTCGACCAATTCAGTCACCACCGCACGCGCTTCGTCCGTGTCCACACTGGACCCCAGGCGCACGTCCTCGAAGGCGTGATTGAGATAAGCGTGGGTACGCGCCTGGATGCGCGTGGCGCGGCCCAGTTCCTGTCGGAAGGCGACCGGATCGGACTGACCGCGCAGGTCGGGCGCCGGACCTTTGCGGATACGCACCACGCGGCGCTCGGTCACGACCGCGGGTGCGGGTGCGGGTGCGGGTGCGGGTGCGGGTGCCGACGCTGTCGACTGCGGCACGGGCACGGGCACGGTGGAGCGCGCGGGGTCGACATAGACATACTCACAACACGCTCGAAGCTGTGCCAGCTGCGTATCGCTGACGATCCGAAACCCCTGCAGCAGAAAAGGCGTATCCTTCCAGTCGCAGTCAAGATCGGCCACGAACATGCCCGTGCGCAAAGACAGGACGTCTAGCTTCGCATGCAGCGTATTGTTGAGCCCGGACGACATACCTCCCCCCAATCGGCACGACGCCTACGCACCCGCGATGCAAGCGCCGGACAAGCGGCCTCATTAAGCTATAGGCAAGCAAATACCCAGGGGAGTTCCGAACGAATTCGCCCCTGACCGCAGAATACGGCGGTCAGGGGCGGAAAGCGGTGATATCAGACCGAGGCGCCGGCCAGCGCGCGCACGCGGTCCTTGTCCTCGAGCAGTTCGCGGGCCATGCCATCAAAGACGATTTGCCCGTTGTCGATGACGTAGGCGCGACTCGATATTTCGAGTGCCATGAAGGCATTCTGTTCGGCAAGCAGAACGGCTTGACCATCCTTGACCATATCCTGGATCAGCGCATAGATCTCCTGCACGATCTTCGGTGCGAGACCCTGCGAGGGCTCGTCCATGATGAACAGATCGGGATTCGTGATCAGCGCGCGACCGACCGCCAGCATCTCCTGCTCGCCGCCGGAAAGCTGCCCGCCAGGATGGCGACGCCGTTCGTGCAGGCGCGGGAAGAACTTGTAGATTTCGGCCAGGTTCCAGCGTCCGGGGCGGGCTACCGGCACTGCGAGATTTTCCTCCACGGTCAGATGCGGAAAGATCTTGCGGCCCTCGGGCACATAGCCCACACCCAGCCGGGCCACGCCGTGCGGCGGCAAACGCTCGGCGCGCTTGCCAGAGATGGTAATCGTACCCTCGGCACGCGCCGCCAAGCCCATGATGCCCTTGATGGTGGTGGTCTTACCGGCGCCATTGCGGCCCAGCAAGCACACGACTTCGCCCCGATTCACATTCAACGAGACACCGTGAAGAATGTGGCTCTTACCGTAATAGACATGCAGGCCCTCGACCCGCAGCAAGTTTTGATCGCTCATATCGTGCTGCTTCCCAGATAGGCTTCCTGTACGCGTTCGTTGTCCGCGATCTCCCGCGGCGTGCCCTCAGCGAGCAACCGCCCGTTGTCCAGCACGGTGATGCTATGCGCCAGATTGAACACCAGATGCATGTCGTGTTCGACGAACAGCACGGTCAGGTCGAAGGTCTGATGCAGACGCTTGATCAGCGTCACCATGTGGTCCGTCTCATGATCGCTCATGCCCGCGGTCGGTTCGTCGAGCAACAGCAATCGCGGGTCCATCGCCAGCGCCATGGCCACCTCGACCACACGCTGGTCGCCATGCGCCAGCTCGCCCACCTCCCGGTCTGCCTTACGGGTAAGCTGCGTGGCCTCAAGCAGTTCGTCGAGCTTGCGCTTGACGTCCTCGCGCTTGCCGCGCGAGATCCAGGGCAGCAGGCTCACACCCATCTCGGCCTCGACCGCGATGCGCAGATTCTCGTAGACGCTCAGTTCCTTGAACACCTCGGTGATCTGGAAGGTCCGCACGATGCCGGTACGTACGCGCTGCTCCACGCTCTGATGGCTGATCTCGACGTCGTTGAAGTGAATCGAACCCTCGGTGGGCGTGAACATGCCGCTGATCAGGTTGAACAGCGTTGTTTTCCCGGCACCATTAGGGCCGAGCAAGGCGCGGATTTCGCCCTTGCTCACCTTCAGGTTGATGCCGCCAAGGGCTTGCAGCTGTCCGAAACGCTTGGAGACCTCGTGTACGTTGAGTAGTGTTGTCATGATTTCACCCGCGTGCGAAGCATGCCCAGCAGGCCCTTGGGGAAGAACAGGACGATCAGGATGAACATGACGCCCAGTGCCGACATCCAATTATTGGTGTAGGAACTCAGGAAATTTTCTGCCAGCACGTAGACGGTGGCGCCGAGCAGCGGCCCCCAGAAGCTGCGCATTCCCCCGAGCACACACATCATCACGAAGTCGCCCGACAACGTCCAATGCAGAGCTGCCGGAGAAATGAAGTTATTGAGCAGCGCATAAAGCGCGCCCGCCAAGCCGCCGATCATGCCGGACAGGATGAACGCAATCCACAGCAAATTGCGGGCGCCAACGCCGAGAAATTCCAGTCGCCGCTCATTCTCGCGTACGGCGATGAAGGCATGCCCCAGCGGTGAGCGCAACAACAGTGCAATCAGTCCGGCAACCACTGCGAAGCAAAGCAGCACAAGATAGTAATACTGCACGCTGTCGAGTTTGAGCGCGAAATTGCCGAGGTCGATGGGCTGACGATTGAAACCCAGCAAACCATCCTCACCACCGGTGAAGCTGTTCCAATTCACCACGATGAAGTAGAAGGCCTGCCCGAAGGCAATCGTGATCATCGAAAAGTAGATACCGCGCAGACGCACCGCGATGGGTCCCAGAATGGCGGCCGCAAGACCGCCAACCAGGATGCCCATCACGATGGCGATCGGTGTACTCGGCGCGAGGTGCATCAGCGTCTCGCCGGCGGCATAACCACCGAGGCCAAAAAAGGCCGCCTGACCGAATGACAGGGCGCCGGAAGTGCCAAGCAACAGGTTCAGCCCCATCGCCGCCAGACCCAGCGTCAGCGCGCGCGTGGCCAACAGGTTGTAGCCGCCCAGCCAGGAAAACCAGATCGGCACCGTCAGCAGCGCCAGCCAAATGAAGGTCGGCGCGATCAGCTTACGGTAAGGATTGGCGTTCGGCTCGGCGCCCGATGCCGGTTTGGAC
Organism: Acidihalobacter yilgarnensis; assembly: GCF_001753245.1. Taxonomy (NCBI): domain Bacteria; kingdom Pseudomonadati; phylum Pseudomonadota; class Gammaproteobacteria; order Chromatiales; family Ectothiorhodospiraceae; genus Acidihalobacter; species Acidihalobacter yilgarnensis. The sequence goes on from NZ_CP017415.1 coordinate 3,390,094, forward strand.
GATTGATTCATGCTTTGTGTAGCGCTCATCCGAAAACACTCTCTTTACCCAGCAAACCGCGCGGACGGATTGCCAGAACCAATGCCATGATGATGTAGATGACCAATTCGCTGGCCTGCGGATAGAAAGCCGAGGTGATGCCAGAGGCCAGGCCGATCAGCAATCCACCCAGCAGACTGCCGAGCAGACTGCCGACACCGCCGACGATAATGGCGACGAAGCTCGGCATGATGAGGTTGTCGCCCATTTGCGGACTCAGGCCCTGCCAGCCGGCCGCGAGTACGCCCGCGACGCCCGCCAGGAAAATGCCCGCGGCGAAGCTCAGGGCGCGCAACTGATAGATGCTCACACCCAGGGCAGAAACGGTGTCCAGATCGGACGCCCCCGCCAAAATCCGCAGTCCGACACGCGTGTACCTCAAGAACGCCAGCAATCCCAGCGAGAACGTCACCGCGATGACCAGGATCAGCACGCGATAGCCGGTAATAAAAAAATAAGTCTGACTCAGCGCGCCCTGCAAAAAATGGGGGATCTGCAGCGGTAGCCCCTGCGCACCCCAAATGGTGCGAATCATGTCTTCCATGATCAGCACGAGACCGAAGGTCAAGAGCAGGCTGAACAAAGGATCCCTGCCGTACAGGGGCCTGATCAGCAGGCGCTCGACCACCACGCCGAGCAACGCCGCAAGCAACGGCGCCACGAGAAGGGCGCCGGCGAAGCCGATGTACGGTAGCAATGTGTAGGCGAGATATCCGGCCAGGGCCAGAAAGCCGCCATGCGCAAAGTTGATGACCCGGTTCAGACCGAGTATCAGTGACAATCCCAAGGCCATGAGCGCGTAGAACACGCCCAGCAACAGGCCGTTGAGCACATCGAACAGTATCAGCTCCACCGGCTTCTCCTCAGCTCGGGTAGGTCATATGGCAGCCCTTTTCGGCAGCGCTCTGGGTGATGCTGGCGCCGGGCTCGTATTTGAGAACATTGAACAGGTCGGGGTATTGCCCGCCGGATTTGACCTCACCTGCAAAGATGCCCGCCATCAGCTGGTGGTCGTCCGCGCGGAACTGCAGCTTGGCCGGTGACAGGCCGACGCTGGCCGGCAAGGTCATACCCGCCATGGCGCGCGACACCTTGACCGAATCCAGCGACTTGGCCTCGTTGGCCGCCTGCGCGATGGCATGCGTGGCTACATAGCCGAACCAGCTGCGTGCGGTCGGGTACTTGCCGCCGTTGCGCTGCCGGTAATGCTCGACGAAGGGTTTGACTTCGGGCACGTTCGGCTGATTCCACCACCACTCGAAGCTCCAGTCACCGACGCGGGCCGCTGCGGGTAGCGCCTGCAGCACTTCAAGCTCCATCATGCCGCCCGCCACGCCGAACTTCTTCTGCAGACCAAACTGATTCACCTGGGTCAAGGCATGTACGAGGTCGTCGCCAGCCTGCAGGATGATCAGGCAGTCTGGCTTGGCGGCCTGAGCCTGGATCAGGTAGGAGGAAAAGTCGGTGGTGCCGAGGGGTGCCAGTGCCGAGCCCAGCACGGTGCCGCCGTGCGCCTTGAGGATGCGTTCGAAGGCCGCCTGTTCGGTCAAGCCGAAGGCGTAGTTCGGGGTCAGGAAGTACCAGCGCTTGCCGTACTTGTTCATCAGGGTCTCGGCGATGCCCGCGGCCAGCATGTAGGTGGTCGTGCACACGCGGAAGGTACTCCAGCTGCAGTGCGTACCGGTCACCGGGGTCGCGTGGCCGCCGGAATCCACGAACAGCACGCCCATTTCGCGGCTAGCCTGTTCGATTGCCTCGGACACCGCCGAGGACACGGTTCCCTGCATGAAGTGCACGCCGTGCTGTTTCACGAGCTGATGCGCCTTGGACACGGCCAAGCCAGTCTTCGAGCCAGTATCGGTTACGATCAGCTCAAGCTTGCGGCCCAGCACGCCGCCATGGGCGTTGACTTCGGCGGCGGCCATCTCGGCGCCGCGGGTCTGGTTGCGACCCAATTCCGCGTAGGTGCCAGTGGATGGGTTGAGTACGCCGATACGCACCGCATCGCTTGCGGCATAAGCGTTGCGCGAACCCAGCGTGAGCGCCTGCGAGGCGGCGAGTACCGCGCCCGCCTTCAGAAAGTCGCGTCGTGAAAACGCACTCCGCCCTTCATTGCCTTCCCCCGTCGAACCGGGTGTTTTCTTGTCGGCCATGACCTCTCCTCCTCATGAATTTCAATAGTTTGCTTGGTCAACTGTTACGGTGGCAATCTGAGTATATAACCGCAACTAATTCCCGAACAATCTGAGGTTATCGATGCTAAGCGCTGCCGACGAGAGTGGCCAGCCGGCAGAGGGCGCAGAGTATGCCCCCTTGACCCTCGATTGGCCAAGCCCCTGCGACTTTATGTCCGCAAGGGGCTTGGGTTCAAGGCCATTTAGCGCCAAGATACCGGGGCTGTCGGCAACGTGCCGGCAGCCCCGCAACTGGAACCGAAAGGCACCCCGTGAGCACCATTATCGGCATCTCGACATTCGGCCCCACCCCTCGCGGGCGCTACGAGTGTCCCAAGGGCTATCCTGCCGCCATCCACCGCGCCGGTGGCCTGCCATTGCCGCTGCTACCGTTGCCGGTGCGCATGGCCGAATACCTGGAACTGATCGACGGGCTGATTCTGATCGGCGGCGAAGACATCGACCCCACGGCCTACGGCGAGGCGCCGCGCATGCCGCTCTCTCACCTGAATCCGCATCGCGACCGAGCCGAGATGACGCTTGCGCGCGCCGCCGTTGCCCGCAATATCCCCTTGCTTGCGATTTGCCGCGGCATGCAGATCGTGAACGTGACCCTTGGCGGCGGAATCCACAGCCACCTGCCCGATGTATACGGTCAAGATGTTGCTCACGTCGGCGATGAATGGGCCGTCCTGCCCCATGAAATACGCCTTGCGCCAGATAGTCGCTTGCACGGCTGGCTGGGCACATCGCAATTTTCGTCTCTGTCTGGCCACCACCAGGCCATTTCGACGCTGGGGCGCGGATTGCGCGCCAATGCCTGGGCTCCCGACGGCGTGATCGAGGCCTTCGAGCACGAAACGCATCCCTTCCTGGTAGGCGTGCAATGGCACCCGGAACTCAACGCCGACAAGGATCCAGTACAACAACGGCTGTTCGACTGCCTGGTCGCCGCCGCGCTGGGCTACAAGCGAACCGCCGCACCGGGATCGCCATCCTTGCCTTCCGGTTCGGCAAAGGCATAACCATCCTTGGTACTGTGCTTGATGCGATACATCGCGCGGTCGGCCTGATTGATCAACGTCTCCGGCGCGTCACCGTCCTGCGGGTAAAGCGCCACACCCAGGCTGCAACCCACGTACATCGGCTCGCCATTCCCCGTGAATAATGGAGGATGTAGCAAATCGGCGACCTTTCGTGCGATACGCTCGGCGCCCTCACGCCCATCCAGTGCACCGGCCACAATCAGAAATTCGTCGCCGCCGATACGCGCGACCGTGTCCACCTCGCGCAACCCTTCGGACAAACGTGTGGCAACCTGCTTGAGCACTTCGTCGCCAATAACATGTCCATAGGTGTCGTTTACCGGCTTGAAGCCATCGAGGTCCAGGAACATGACCGCCATCAGTTTTCGGGTACGACGTGCTTCGGCAATGGCCTGCTCCAATCGGTCGTTGGCCAGCCGTGCGGTGGGTAGGTCGGTCAATGGGTCGTGGGTGGCCATGTGCCGGATTTCCTCCTCGGCGCGGCGACGAGCGGTGATGTCGCGCATCACGCCCACGAAACGGCGTTCGCCGGACACGCGCATCTCCGAGATCGACAGCGCAAGCGGAAAGGCCCGTCCATCGCGGCGTTGTCCCTCGACTTCGCGGCCGATACCGATGATCTTGCGTTCGCCCGTATCGAGATAACCGCGAATATAGCCATCATGTTCGCCAGCCTGAGGCGCGGGCATCAGCATGCTGACGTTGCTACCCAACATCTCGCTCTGCGGATAGCCGAACATAGCCTGCGCCGCTGGATTGGCGGACAGGATGTGCCCTTCCATGTCGATGGTGACAATACTATCCAGCACGGCCTCGAAGACCGCACGGCTTTGGGACTCGCTGTCGCGCAGTGCCGCCTCCACACGATGACGCTCGGAAATTTCAGCCTTAAGCGACGCGTTCATCGCTGCGCCGCGCAACAAGGCGTACGAGGCGCGCTGATACAGGAACACCATATAGACGGCGAGCAGTACCAGTCCCAGCCCACCGATCAACGCCACCTCCGCCTGTTCCGAATGCGTGCGCGCGAAGAATCGCGCCGTCGGCCAAACCGTGACGACGAGACGCCGATTGAGCAATTCGAGGTGATTGCGTTGTCGCCACGTGGCCACGAGTGGGTCGCCCGACACATGCCCGACCGAGAACAACGCTTGCCCGCCAAAGCGAATCGACAACCCATAATCGCGGTCAAGATTGATCTCATCGCTGTGCATAAGCACATCGTTCAACCAAGCGTCGGCCTGCACCACTGCCACGATGAACCCATCGGCCCTGCCATGAGCGTTGAGCGGCAGATAGATTGCAAAGCCATGACCGTGATCGCCGAGCGGGATGACCGGTCCCGCCGTGGACTCACGCCGGTCCGGGTGTTGCTGCCCATCGGGCAGCATCGGCGGCGGCGGGGCGCTGGCGGGCATGATCCAGCGCACCCGGCCACTCGGCCCCACCCAGGCCAGCGACTGGAAACCCGGCATGTCGGCGAGATAACTACGCGCATCCGCCTCCCAGGCGATTCGCGTACTCCCCCCCTCCGCATCCCAACGTCTGGCCATGCGCTGCAAGGCTGGTATGCGCATGCGTAGATCGCCGTCGATCACTGCGGCAATGCGCTCGCTTTCCGCCTTGATGATCAGCTTGAGGCGCGCATGATCCCCGGCATGGAGCATGATCCACAGCAGGAAGACCAACAGCAGCAGTATCGCCCCCACCAGTACGGGCAGCACCCAAGTGTTGTCCTTGAACCATGCCTTTTCCCGTCGCTCCCAGCCCAGCGCCCCGCCCTCCGATGTGCCGGCGGCCTGTCTCTGCACCCCCGCATTGAATTGAGTCTAGTCGACCGGGCGCATTTGTCGGATTGAACCCCGTTGCATAGTCCCGGTCCCAATATCGGCACTGACATGCGCCGGCAGTTTCCCGATAATGTCACGCTCCGGCATCGTCATCGCTTCAGGAGGTTTTTTGAATCATATGGATACGGCGGCACGAGAGGCCCCTGCGGCTCTGATCACCGGCGGCGCCCAGGGCATCGGGCTCGGCATCGCCCGCCGCCTGCGCGAAGACGGTTACCGGGTCATGATCGCGGATATCGATAGCGAGGCCGGCGAGATCGCATCCCGCCGTTGGGATCTAGCCTTCGAGTGCGTCGACACTGCGGAGGAGACCGACGTGGCGCGCTGCGTGCAAGCGGCCGTCACGCGTTACGGCCGTCTTGATGCGCTGGTCAACAATGCGGGCATCGCAGGCCCCGAGTGCGGGCCAGTGGAATCGCTGGATCTGGCCGACTGGAACCGCTGGCTCGGCGTCAACCTCACCGGCTACTTTCTCACCGTCAAACACGCCGTGCCCGCCCTGCGCGCGGCTCGCGGCACAGTGGTCAACATCGCCTCGACCCGCGCCCTGCAGTCGGAGCCGAATACCGAGGCCTATGCAGCCTCCAAGGGCGGCGTAGTGGCGCTGACTCACGCGCTGGCCGTCAGCCTGGGCCCAGATATCCGCGTCAATTGCATCTCGCCGGGCTGGATCGAGGTGCGCGACTGGCGCAAGCCTTCGCGTGCGGAGCTACCCACACTCAGCCCCGAGGATCACGCCCAACACCCCGCCGGACGCGTCGGCGTACCTGGCGACGTGGCCGCGCTCGCCGCCTTCCTGCTCTCCACCGAGGCCGGCTTCATCACCGGACAGAACTACGTCGTCGACGGCGGTATGACCCGCCGCATGATCTACCGCGACTAGCCGACCTTCGCCGTCTCGCGCAACAGGAACCCTGTACGCATGAATGCCAACCGTCTCGCCTATGTACTGCTCACGCTGACCGCCCTGTTCTGGGCCGGCAACTTCGTCCTCGCGCGTGCGGTTCACAACAGTGTTCCGCCTGTAGGCTTGGCCTTCTGGCGCTGGCTGGTCGTCGCCGTCTTCGTCATACCCTGGGGACTGCAGGAACTGCGCGCGCAATGGCCGCTGATGCGGCGTAGACCCGTGCTGATGCTGATTCTCGGGCTGCTCAGCGTAGGGGCCTTCAACACCTTGATTTATGTGGGCGTGCAGACCACCAGTGCAGTCAACGCCTTGCTGCTGATCTCGGCAATTCCGGTCTTCATCCTGCTGCTCGCGCCCCCGCTACTCGGCAATCCGCTGCGCCCGCGTCAAACGCTCGGCGTCGCGATCTCCGCTGCCGGCGTGTTGCTGGTGCTCAGTCACGGCCACCTCGCCGCCTTCGGCAGCCTGATCCACCACACCGGCAATCTCTGGGTACTCGCCGGCGTCTTCAGCTGGGCGCTGTACTCCGTGCTCCTGCGCCGCCTGCCCCCGGGCATCGGTGGGCGCGGACTGTTCGTCGCCACCGTCATCATCGGCCTGACCATCCTGCTGCCTTTCTACCTGCTGGAAACCTTCGTCGAACATCGTCCGGTGCACTTCGACGGCACCTTGGTCGTCAGCGTGGCCTACCTCGCCCTATTCGCCTCGGTGCTCGCCTATATGTTCTGGAACAAGGCGGTGGGCATGATCGGCGCCGAGCACGCCGGGGTATTCATCCATCTCATGCCAGCCTTCGGACTGATACTCTCGGCCGTGTTGCTCGGCGAGCGCGTCAGCCTCCCCGATCTCGGTGGGCTTGCGCTGATCCTCGCCGGCCTGTTCGTGGCGACCGGTCGCCTACCCTTTCGACGCGCATAGGGACCCGGCAAAGCTCGGGGCGAGCTTCGCGCCGTACACCGGTACGATACCGCTACATCACCCCGTATGACGCTGGACGGGCATATCCGCCGGAAGGGGTGAAGAACACACCGCTGTACCGCAAGGTAGCGTGTTTCCGGTATCGACGGGCGCGGCTTACTTCACACCCCCCGGTGCGGCGGCCATCGCGGCGCAGGCCGATAGCGTCTCAGGCGTTCATCTGCTTGGGTGCAGGCAAGGCAGGCAACATGGCCGGCAAGCTGAGCGTCATGCACAGCCCACCATCGGCACGATTCTCGGCCAGGATGGTTCCCTTGTGAGTCTCCACCGCATGCTTGGCGATGGCGAGCCCCAGGCCGTAGCCGGCACGCCCCCGGTCGGGGACTGTGCGCCACGCACGAAGGGTTCGAACACCGTGGCGAGCAACGGCTCACTCATGCCCGGCCCACGATCACAAACCCGCACGAGAATATCGCTGCCTGCCAGGGTAACCGATACCTCGACCTGATCATTCGGAGGCGAGAAGCGCAGGGCATTGCGCACCACATTCTCCAGCGCCCGACGCAACAATTCCTCACGCCCCATCAGCTGCGCCGTGCCGACGCACTCGAGCACCACGCTACGTCCGTCGGAAGCCTCGAAATTGGCATCGGAGACCACCTGCCCGATCAGCGCCGCGAGATCTACGCGCTCCTCCGGCCCCATGTCCACCCCCGCATTCATGCGCGAGAGCGTCAGCAGTTCGCCGACCAGCTCGTCCAGACGGCCACTCTCGCGCTCGATGCGCGTCAACGCCGTTCCCAGTTTGTCTGGTTGCTGACGTGCCAGCGCGACGGCGACGCCGAGGCGTGCCAGCGGTGAACGCAGCTCATGAGAAACGTCGTGCAGCAAGCGCTGCTGCGCCGTCACCAATGCCTGCAAACGTGTCGCCATATGGTCGAAATCCCGCCCAAGATCGGCGATTTCGTCACGCCGGGTGCCCATGCGCGGCAGTACGCGCGTGTCCAGCGAGCCCGCCGCCAAGGCGCGCGTGGCACGCTGCAGGTGACGCACCGGACGCGTCAGATACCAGGCAAGACCCAGACTGAACAACAGGCTGGCGGCAAGCGCGGCCCCCAGGCGGACAATCAACTCGTCGCGCACCAGCGCCCTGCGCGCCGCAGCGCTCGGGTGCACCCGCAGCTCGATAGGGATGAACATCAGGTAACGCTTGCCATCGGGCGCCGCGACCAGTCGCAGACCGGGACCGGCATCACCGGCAGCGAGGGCGGACTGCGCCTTACCCAGCACCGTCGCCGGTACCGAACGCCCGAAGATATCCACGCCTTTGTCGCTCACGACCAGCACCGGGAAGTGTTGCCAAAAGCTGGAGCTGGTAAACAGTTCACGCAGCGCCGGCACGCCGCCAAAGTGCAGCACGGTGGCAGCGGAGGTCACCGCAAAGTCCACCTGCGGCCCACCAGCCACATCCGTGATCTCACGCATGCGCGCCTGGTTGTGCAGATATACCGCCGCGCCCACGGCCGCCCCGATGGCGATCTGCACCACCCAGAAACCAAGGAATATCTTCCAAAATAGTCGCCCCACGAACTAGGCCGCCACGAGCTGATAACCGATACCGCGCACCGTCTGAATCGGCGAACGTCCGTCCGGTAATTGCCCAAGCTTGCGCCGCAGATTGCTCACATGAACATCCACACTACGGTCGTATCGCGACAACGGATGCCCGAGAACACGCTCGGAAATCTCCTCCTTGCTAACCACTCGCCCGGCCTGACGCGCCAAGGTTTCCAGCAGGTTGAATTCCGTGCTGGTCAGGGCCATGCGCTCACCTGCCCACTCGGCCACCCGCTCGGCCGAGCGGAGGGTCACTTCGCCCACGCGCAACGTCTCCCGCGAAGCGCCGGGCGTTGCCCGGCGCAATACCGCACGCAACCGTGCCACCAGTTCACGCGGATTGCATGGCTTGGGCAGGTAGTCGTCGGCGCCCAACTCAAGGCCGACGATACGGTCGACGTCATCGCCCTTGGCGGTCAACATGAGCACGGGCACCAGCGACTGTTGGCGAATCTGCCGGAGCGACTCCAGGCCACTCTGGCCCGGCAGCATGATATCCAGCACCACGGCATCGGCGTCGCCGGCAAGCGCCTGCTGCACGCCATCCTCTCCGTTATGCGCCGACGTCACATCGAAGCCTTCGGCCTCAAGATATTCCGCAAGCATCTCGCACAATTCTTCGTCATCGTCGATCAACAACACACGATTCATCGTCATCCTGGCCCGTCTGTCCTTGGTTTACCTGAAATCATGCTGCCACAGCCCACGTGCCTCGGCAGCAAAGTATTGCCCCGCTTTACATAGCTTTACCCATTCAGCATGCACCTTTGCGGGGCTCACGCGGATACTGCATCCATCGCAGGACAATGACGTTCAGCAGACACGGAAGGAGCGGTGGATCATGACGCATCAAGACGCAATCTGCTTCGGATGCCAAGGCTTTACCGCTCCCTGCCAACGTCATACCAATCCACGACGACCGCATCCGACGCCTGCGGCCATCGCTTGATACATCCGCGCCAGCTCACGCGACACCTCAGGCGAGACCCCTAGCTCTCCTCCTGACTCGGCCCCTACAGTGGGGCCGTTTTTTATGCGCACCGCTCAAATGCAGCCGCGCGCATTGCGCGACATTTCTGCTTGAAATCCAACCCTCTGAAATACGGTCGCGACGGCACGAATCGTGGCATGTGCGGGCACGTCATTAAATCCAGCAACCTCGTATTTCGCACCGATAAAACAATCAAACTGGATTCCATACGATCCCACCCTGCGGGATGTTCGCCTGAACCCCTTACGAATAATGTGGTCGATTACATGTCTTTATGACAAAAATCCATTCGCGCAAGGGAGAAGCACTGGATGACTCATCGCCTCAAAAATCTCATCGTGCCAAGCCTGATGGTCTTACCACTGACCACGCTCATGGCGCATGCCGCCTGCACCATTCCCATCGGTATCGTGTTGCCGACCTCCGGCGAACTGAGCGCTCAGGGGCAAGAAAACGTACAAATGGCACAGCTCGCCATTCAACAGATCGACAAGGCCGGCGGGCCGGGCGTCTGCCGCCTCAAGGCCGTGATCAGCAACAGCCAGACCAAGCCAGCCATCGGCGTCGATGCTGCGAAAAAACTGGTCGACCTCGACCATGTACCGGCCATCGTCGGCGCATCGTCCAGCGGCGTCTCGATGGCGATATTGACTTCGGTGACCGCGCCAAGCCACGTCGTACAGATTTCGCCGTCGTCCACCTCGCCGGCGTTCACCACGCTCGCCCAGCAAGGCAAGACCGGCGGCTATTGGTTCCGCACGGCACCTTCCGATGCCCTGCAAGGCGTGGCCATGGCCTCTGTCGCCCACCAGCAAGCCAAGCTCAAGCGCGTCGCCGTGATGTACCTCAACAATCCTTATGGCAGCGGCCTGGCGGGTCGCTTCGAGCATGAATTCAAGGCCATGGGCGGCACGGTCACCGCCAGCATCGCCTTCAATCCGCGGCAGCCGTCCTACCGCAGCGAGGTACATCAGGCCATGCAAGGGCATCCCCAGGCGCTGTTCCTGGTCGGCTACCCGAACACCGGCGAGGTGATCGTACGCGAATGGATCAGCGCCGGCGGTCCGCATACCTACCTGTTCCCCGACGCCCTGCACGCGCCGCAATTCGTCAGTGCCATCGGCGGCCGTTATCTCGACGGGCATACCTGGGGCACCGTGCCGGGCAATACCCGCACGCGCAGCCTCGGCTATGTTGCGAAGGCCTTCAAGCGTGCCTACGGGCATCCCATGAGCGAGTCCTACGATGCCTCGACCTACGACGCGACGGCCATCGCGGCACTCGCGGCCTATGCCGCCAAGGCAGGCGGCGCCGTCACCGGCGCGCGCGTGCGTGACATGATCCCGCGCGTCACCGACCCGAAGGGCGCCCCGATCTACGCCTCGGTGCGCGGTTTCCGCAAGGCGGAAAAATTGCTCGCCGCCGGCAAGCCGATCCGTTACATCGGCGCCTCAGGCGCGCTGCACTTCAACGCCACCGGCGACGTCAAGGGACCGATGGTCGTCTGGCGCGTCAAACAGGGCCATATCGACCCGATCGGAACCCTCAGTGCAAAACAAATCGCCAACATCGGCGCGCACGGCTGACATCACTGCAAAGACACGGGACCATCTAATACGTGCGCCCCGTGTCGAAATCTTCACAAAATGGAGCCCGCGTGGGCTTTGCGACAAGCCCTCGACACCGGAATACCCGAATGTCGCGGACCGAGAGCTGGCTTGAATATTGCGTTGCCCGTCTGCCTGCAAGACAAATCGCAATCGCCACACTCAAGGAGAATCGCATGAAGGATGAAACCCTGCCCTGGGACGATGCAGCACTGCTACGTCTGGAAAAAATGCCCTCGTTCGTACGCAGCATGGCCAAAGGCAAGATCGAAAAAGCTGCCAAAGAGGCCGGGGAGAGCCGCGTAACGGTGGCATTTCTGGATGCGAGCAAAGGCAAGCTAATGGGCTAGCGCCTGATCGCGTCCAGCGTCCGGATCTTCATGCTTCGCACTGGCAAGCGCTTCGATATACTCGAGCGGCGACTGCAACCCATCCCGGATCGCCGCCATGACTGGAATGTCGAAGCCGCATATACGCATCGCTCGACCGGATGATGCGATCGCGATCGCCCGTATCCACGTCGAAGCCTGGCGTGCCACTTATCCCGGCATGATGCCGCAAGCGCATCTCGATGGCCTGAACGCCGGAGAATCGGCTCTCCGATGGATGCGCGTCCTCAGCGCAGACAATCCAGCGACGCAGGTGGTGCTCGCGCTGGATGGGCACGAGCATGTGGCCGGTTTCTGCGTGTATGGCAGTTCAAGGGATACCGACGCAGACGCCGCGCCCGGCGAATTGATCGCGCTGAATATCCATCCGGGGGCCTGGCGAAGGGGCCACGGGCGCCGTTTATGCGCGAGCGTCTTCGAACATGCCCATGCCGTCGGCTGGCAAGCGATCACGCTATGGGTGGTCCGTGACAATCACCGCGCCCGGCGCTTTTACGAAAAACAGGGGTTCACGTCCGACCGCACCGAAAAACAAGACCCCCGTTTCCTTGATGGCAAGGTACATGAGGTGCGCTACCGAAGAATCTTCACCGACTGAAATAAAACGGAAATAAATATAGACGGACGTTTTTTGCCACAACACCAACACTCTCAGTCGTATATCGCAAGCTCACGTGCTCGACGTGCCGCATCGCCATCACGCACGACCGGCACACTTTCCAGATGCGCCCAATAGGCTGCGGGCAGACCGTGCTCGCGGGCACCATTCAGCACATGCGCCTTGTACCCATCGAAGGGCAATACCCCAGATTCCGCGCGAAGTGCACGGTAGGTATGCGCGTAGACACGGCCACCATCCGGGCACTCGATTTCCAGCATGACGCGTTCGTAGGCAATCCCACGACCCTCATAACGATCCAGCACCGGCAACTCCCGTGCATCGAGACGAAACAGCACACCATGCACCACATCCGCTACGCACTCCTTGGCATAGGCATCACACTCGGCCGAGCCGTCGATACGGCTGAGCATGTGAAATTCCAGGCAATGCCCCATCAATCTACCTACGCCGATGTTGCGTGCCGAACCCACCCGCGCCTGCAGGCGTGCGCTCGACATGTTCGAGCCATAGGCAAAATAGAAAATCGTGTTAGACATCACGATCATGTACAAAATCTGTCGGCGCGGGTTCAATATTGCCGGCCGCTTTATCGGATACGCCCCGAATCGCAGCGACCTGAGCCGTGTCATTTCGTCTCGCCGATGGGAAAAGTTATGCTTATGAACCAATGCGCCTAAAAAATGTCACTATGACTGCGGTTATTCGAATCAGTAGCCCGCTGGCCGAATATAGTCGATTCGCCACCTGGTCACGTCAGGAACGAGCTATCCCATGACAACTGCACCCTCAATATTATTATTGAATACCCCACCTACGGCCCTTTGGCCTGGGCCACCCAGTTCTCGTACGCTGGAATAGGGTCTTGCGAATGGGTCTGCGCAGTCGGCTCCTGGCACTGATCGCACTGGCCTTGCTACCGGCCTTTGGGCTGATGTATTTCATCAGCCATATCGAACATGACGCCGTACGCGCAGAGGCTGAGCGATACGCACTGACCCTGACCCAAAAAGAGGCCGTCAACCAACTCAAGACCATCTATGAAGCGCGTACTGCCCTATCGATACTTGCGAGAATTCCGGAAATCGCGCAATCAGCCGACGTTTGTACGGGATTTTTGCGGCGCTACATCGACCAAGCACCACACTTGGCAAACATCGGCATCATCCAATCCGACGGTCATCTGTTATGTAGCAGCGTTCCCTTATATGGCCACGATCCCGACATATCCACACTCCCCTATTTCAGGCAGCGCGTACCCAGACCACGCTTTATCCTGAGCGACCGCATCATCGCGCCCTTGAACGGACGCCGGACGCTGGTCGCCACCTATCCTGTGCTGGACACCCAAGGCACGGCACGACGAATCCTCTTTGCCACCTTACCACTCGACTGGTTTTCAACCGCCGCATCCCACGCCCAATTACCAACCGGTGCATTTTTCAGCCTGCTCGACGCCAATGGCCATGTTCTCGCGCACTACCCGGACTCAACCCGACTCATCCCGCACGAGCAAATACTCCTACACAATATTCAACCCCATACACGGACGGCCACCCCCTGGGCTGGGCGCACGCAAATCGACGGTCATGAGTGGGCGGTTACCGTGACCGGGTTAAATACACACGCGCTAGGGCATGGCTTGCACGTCATCGTCGCAATTCCGATGACCTCGCCATTGCAGGATGCCGACAGCAGGCTGTACTGGAATTTCGGAGTGCTATCGACATTCGCGCTGATCACGCTGATCCTAGCCTGGTACGGTGGCAACCTGCTCATCCTGCGCCCCATTCAGCGGCTGGCAAAGGCGGCCGACATGATCGCGTCCGGTCGTTATTCCGTACGCACACACATCCTCGCAGGACCCCGCGAAATAACCGCATTGGGCGACGCCTTCGACAACATGGCCGGTGCGCTGGAAGAACGCATGCGCCAGGATGAAATTCAGAAACAACGCATCACAAGACTCAATCGAATCTATCACATACTCAGCGCCATCAATGGCGCCATCATCCGAATACGGGACCGCGATCAGCTCCTCAACGAAGCCTGCCGTATCGTGGTCGAACTCGGGCACCTGCAATTTGCCTGGATTGGCCTGATCGAGCCAGACCGCGATGCCTTACGTATCGCGGCACTGGCCGGTAATGCGGAAGCATTCGTACGTACCATTCGCGTCACGCTCGACCCCGGACAGCCCGAAGGCCAAGGTCTGGTGGGGGAGGCCATACGTGCCGGCGAGTGTAAATTCTCGAATCAGGTCAGCGAGGATCCCCGTCTGAACAAATGGCGCGAGGGTCTGGACGATGCCGGCATTCAGTCCGCAGCCGCCTTCCCGCTCAAGGTGCACGGCCTTACGGTCGGCGCACTCGCGCTATATACCAGCGAACCCGATTTTTTCGATGAACAAGAGCTAACTTTGCTCAACGAGTTGGCGGCGGATACTGCGCTCGGTTTGGAACATATCGAAAAAGACCAGCAGATCAGCTTTTTGGCAAACCGGGACACGCTCACGCGTCTACCCAATCGCAATTTATTTGAAGATCGCCTACGTCAGGAATTGCGACGCTTCCATCACAATACCGTTCAAATGGCCGTTTTAGCCATCAGCGTCGTCAATTACCCACGAATCAACGACAGCAAAGGTCGGGCGATTGGCGATCAGGTGCTGCTCGCCGTGGCGGCACGCCTTGAGGCACTCGATCTGAGCGATGAATCGCAGGGCCTGCTTAAGGATCGCGTCGCCCGGCTCGGCAATCATGATTTTTGCCTGATCGTGGGCGACGCAGCCGACCCTGCTTACATCGAAGCCTTATCGGAGAAAATTCATGCGACGCTCGCCGAATCGGTCAAAACCGAACGCGAGGCAGTCGATCTTGACGTTCGGATCGGGGCAGCCCTTTATCCGCGCGATGCCCGTCAGGTCGACGATCTTATCCACCATGCGCTGTTTGCGACACACATCCAAACTGCCGTCAGCCCGCACTCACGCATTGCCTTCTATTCGGCCCAGGAAGATACGGCCGCGCAAAATCGTGATGCCCTCGAAGCTGGTTTACGGACAGCCGTCGAACGGCAAGAATTTTATCTGGAATATCAACCCAGAGTTAATGCCAAAACAGGCACCATTTCCAGCGCGGAAGCCCTCATCCAGAAGTGGACCCGGGAAATTGGACAGCCCGCTAAGTGCTCTCTCGGGTTATGCCGCCAGTCTGGCGGCGGATTCGTAGTACACGCTGTCGGGGGTGCGCCGGTCCAGTGACTGGTGCCGCCTCTCAGCGTTGTAGAAGGCCAGGTATCGCCCCAGTGACCTTCGTGCATCGGCGATATTGTCGTAGGCCTTCAGATACACCTCCTCATATTTCACGCTGCGCCACAGGCGCTCGACGAACACGTTATCGACCCACCGACCCTTGCCATCCATGCTGATGCGGATGCCATGGTGCTTGAGAACGCCGGTGAACGCCTCGCTCGTGAACTGACTCCCCTGGTCGGTATTGAAGATCTCCGGGGCGCCGTAGGCCTCGATCGCCTCCTCAAGCGCATCGACGCAGAAGCTCACATCGAGCGTGTTCGATACGCGCCAGGAGAGCACCTTGCGCGAGTGCCAGTCCATGATGGCCACCAGATACACAAAGCCCCGCGCCATCGGGATGTAGGTCACGTCGGTCGCCCAGACCTGGTTCGGGCGGTCGATAACCCGATCCCGCAGCAGGTACGGATAGACCTTGTGCGCCTGATTGGCCAAGCTGAGGTTGCGCTTCGGGTACTGTGCCCTCAGGTCCATCGTGCGCATCAGGCGCTGAACCCGCTTGCGGTTTACGCGGTGACCCTGGTCTTCCAACCAGTCGTGGATGCGTCGGCTGCCATAGAAAGGATACTTCAGGTGGCAGCGATCAATCAGCGCCATGAGTTCCAGTTCCTCGTCTGTAACCGGCTTGGCCACGCGGTAGAACGTCGAGCGCGGCAGGTCCAGCAACGCGCATTGCCGCCTTACCGGCAGCGGATCCTGACGATCTATCATTGCTTTCCTCTGGGCCCGTGAATCCGTTCGAGCCCGCGTTCTAAAAAATCATTCTCCATCGTCAGCTGGCCGATCTTGGCGTGCAACTGCTCAATGGTTTCGGCCGACTGTTCAGCCTTCTGTGCGCCCTTGCCGAACACATCCGAGGCGTTGCTCAGCAGCTGCTTCTTCCAGTCCGCGATCTGATTGGCATGTACATCGAACTTCTTGACCAACTCAGCCATCGTCAGGTCACCCTGTAGCGCTGCAAGCGCTACCTTGGCCTTGAACTCAGGCGAATGGTTTCGTCTTTTCCGTCTCATCGCTTCTCTCCAGAGCGTCTCGCTCATGATGAAGGAAGCACTTATCAGCGTTCAATCACTGTCCAATCAGGTGGGTCCAGTTCTTCCGATGGGATCGGCCGGGTCACGGACTTGTATCGCCCAATGAATTCATCCCCGTACTCGAAGATACCGGGCTAATCGTCCCCGTCGGGGAGTGGGTTGCACGCACCGCGCTCATGCAACGACTGAGCATGCAGCACACTGTGCCTGACTCATTCGTCATTTCGGTCAATGTATCCAGTCAGGAATTGCATACCGCCAACTATGTGAATCGCATACGCGCATTGCTGGAAGAAACCGGCGCACACCCTGATTGGCTCGAAATCGAAATTACCGAATCCGGTCTTGTCGAAAACGGCAATACCACGCTCGAACAATTTTTCAACCTCAAGTCCTTGGGACTCAAGCTTTCGATAGACGACTTCGGCACCGGTTATTCCTCACTAAGCTATCTGCGACAATTCCCTGTCGACACGCTCAAGATCGACCAAGCCTTTGTCCGCGAAATCAGCCATGCGCAGGATGCGCTATTGATCGTGAAATCCATCATTGGCCTGGCCAAGGCGATGAATCTCTCTGTAGTCGCTGAAGGGGTGGAAACCCTCATCCAGAAACGAATCCTGTCACAAGAGGGTTGCGATGAAATACAGGGTTATTATTTCAGTCGCCCACTAAGCGTGACCGCCCTCACAAAATTATTGGAAACACCGGCCCCATTCAGCCAACTGATCGACTCGCATGACTAATACCGCATCAGACATCGATTGCCATCATATCCATACATCACCAATACACAACGACCAAAATCGATTTCGCATGAGGCGCCGATTTCAGCAATGTTTTCAAATACACACATGAAGCGGGAAAGATAAGTTATGCAAGGCATACCCTATTTTTCGAAATGAGAATCGAGCATGCTTGCTGACGACACATAGCCTGCCGCCGAAACCATGTCGACGACCTGAACTGGGCCAATTCCGGCGCATCGTCACCATTCGAATACGCCACATGGGCGAACCATATCTGCGGCATGGCCTGCCTGAAAATGATCCTCGCGGCACGCAGCGGCGTGATCCACCGCACGCACGACCTGCTGCGTACCGCACTGGATTACGGCGCATACCGTTGCGAGAACGGCATCATTCGCGGGCTGATTTATGCACCGTTCGTCGAAATGATTCGCCGCGAATTCGGGGTCTATGCTGAGATCGTGACCAATATTCACGCGACAAAAATCCCTGCGTTACTAGCGAAGCAACGCCTGTTCATCGCTTCGGTGCATCCCGCAATACGTCGACCTGAAAACCACCCGCCGCGGAAAGGTGGTCACCTCGTGCTGGTCACGCAGTCGCGGCCGGGCGAACTGCGCTTTCACAACCCATCAGGTCACGTCGGGCGCACGCAGTGCGACGCGCGCCTCGATACCGATATCTTCGAGCTTTTTTTTCGCTGGGCGCGGCATGGTCGTTCATCCCGCCGGCAGCCAATGGCTCACGATGGGATGACTGTATCGGAACGTCCGTAACTCGTATAGTAGGTCACTGGGCCTCACCTTCACCCATACGCTCAGGCGTTAACTGAAACGCGTTATCACCCCCCTCTCCGTTGACCATGATCGATGGCGGCAGAGCAAGTCGAAACCATGCTCCGGATTAAAGGTGATTTTCTCGGTGCTGCGCCTGAAGGCTCACTCGCTTGAGCAGGCGGTGAACAACCGGAAAAACCAGAATGGCCGACACCGACACGAAATAGATGCCGCTGTACAGCGCGTAGAACATGGAGAAGAGCTTGGCGGCGGTTGTATGCATTTCCGCAACCGGCCCCATGCCGGTCAGTATCATGCTGGCGTTGAAGAAGCTATCGAGCCAACCCAGCGAATCCGTCAGATGGTAGCCTACCGCACCGACGCCTAGCGAAATCGCCGTCAACAAAATTGACAGCCCCAGATGACGCAGCAGACGCAGGGAAAATTGCAACGGACTAAGCAGTTCGTTGGTTACTGACATACCGCCGCCACTCCTTCATTAAAAAACGCTACGGCCCGCCGATGATATCGACGTAGGTAATATGTGTATCGTCTCGACATCGCCTGTTGGGGCACAAAAGCCAAGGACTCAATCCGTTCGCGGCGCCAGTGGGTGCGGCGGCCTCGATGTCGGTCGCAGGACCAGCCAAAGCGCCACGCCGATCATACCTCCACCCAGCGCGTAGCCAACAGACAGCCGCTCTCCAAGCAACAACCAGCCCCAGAATACACCGAATAAAGGAATCAGAAAGGTGACGGTCAAAGTTTTTAATGCACCGATCTCAGCAATAAGACGGAAAAACAATATGTACGCGAAGGATGTGCACAATAGGCCCAGTGCTAGCATGGATAACCAGACCTCAATGCCGATGTGTGCCCAGGCAATAGGTTTGTTGTATGTCTGCCATACCATGAACGGTGCGAGCGTGAATACTGCGCCCAACTGACTGCCGAATGCCAAAACCCGGTTGTCGATGCGTGTGTGATCGGTGATCAGACGCTTGGTCAGATAACTCGCAAAGCCATAACACAGCGTGGCGGTAAGACATGCCATCACAGCCAGAATCGTTGCGACATTCATTGCGACAGGGCCAGTTTCCGTCAGGACGAACACCCCACTCAAGCCAATGGCAACACCCATTAGTTTTTTCAACGTAATTTGCTCGCCGAAAAAAGAACCACCGATGACCACCCCCATCAATGGCGTTGTCGCATTTAATATTGAACTATATCCCGCTGGAAGCACCATCGCTGCCAGTGAATACATCAGAAACGGCACTCCCGATGTGATGATACCGATTCCGAGGACTGCCTTGGATCGCCCCTCAAATGACAAGCGCACACCCATCACAAGGAGTATGGCAAGCAAACCTAGCGCACCGAAGGCTACGCGTCCAAAGGCTGTCGGGATAGCGCCCAGAACAGGTGCAGAAATGCGCATGAAGAGAAAACTGCCTCCCCACAACGAGGCCAGCAGTAATAGACGCGAAAAACTTTTGATATTCATCGATATTGATCGCCTATAGAGGAGTCACGGATTCTGACAACTCGGCATAATGGCTTCATCCTGTTTCTTGTCTTTTATATTCAAGATGATGCATTCGCATTGTTATCAGCGCCACAAACACACACCGGCACCATAGACTCCTCGATCATTGGCGCCGCCCAATCAAGCAGACCGCAACTGCCACTTCCGACAATTCAATGCTTCGCCATCACATGAGCGTCATACGCGGCCATCCAGCCCAATGCCGTTCCCGACATCATGGCGCAGTAGCCGTCGCATGCTCGGTCAACACCTGGGCTTTGTGCCAGCCGCGTTTCAGTCTCACGGTCTGGTGCTAACCGAACGAAACGCTGGGCATTATATGGCGTGCCTCCCATCGCTGGATGGATTTTAGCTAATAGACCCGGCCGGCCGGGACAAACATGGCTACAACGCTGGCATCCACACCGAGCTCCCGCCGGCCAGCCGCAGGACGATCCCCGCATGTGACATTTACTGCGGAACGATCGGGAGCACCCGGCAAACCACTCGGTCCTGCATCGAACGCCACCCTATTTTACGCTGCCGTTTTTGAACGCATGCATGCCTGATGTGATTATTCGTGAACTCCCCATGAAATTTTCTAACAGACAATTCACAGATACCTAACACCGCAGGAATCACTGGGCAAAAGATAAAATCATTCTCCGTAAAATATCCCATCAAAAATCGATCACCATCGACTTGATTACCGAAACCGATATAACCCAATCTCGATCCAGACCTAATTGATCTTGCCACAAGCAGCGGCAGGCAATATTTATCGAATCTCATGCACATCCCTTTCTGGGCGCGCTATTTATGATACTCGATCGATCCGCGCCGAGACGCGGCTGGCGCTATGCCTCGGCGCGGAATATATATGTCAAAAATACGGGGTCCATCGCATGCATGGCACCTTATTTGCCAAAGAAAGAAGACCGTACCTACCTGTGCCAGGCGGCCGGAAACGTCGCACCGACACACAAGAAAGCCGTGTGGGGCGACGCACACTCAGCGCACCCCGATCTCCTTACCGTTGAACGTCAAGCTGCCGTGCCCATAGCCGAGGTCGAGTGCATAATTTCCTTCTCTCATGCTCAAAAACCCCTGGTTGCGCAAGTTATCCAGATAACGCTGAGAGGCCTGGGCAAGCTGATACACCGGCACACCCTGACGGGCCAGGAAGAGGGTGGCGAGATGGCGCGCCAGCGAAGGCGGCGCGCTCAGTTTCAGACTTGCCACTAGATCTTGTGGCAACGTGGTCACGGATGGCGTAGCGCCGTTAGCCGGTTCCAGCCTCGCCTCGCCCTGGCCCGTCAAAATACCCTGCGGCGTCCCGAGACGCAGTCCGCTGAGTCGCAACACCGGTTCGTGCGCCAGCAATACCTGCGCCGAGGGTATGAGCAGACCGAACAAACGCTGCATCGCCTGCTTGGGCGGCTCACCGCCTTGCGGCTGCAGCCTGTGCTCCGCCTCGCGCAGCGTCCGCATCGTGTCGATCAAGGCAGGCACGTACAGATGGTTCATTTCCACCGTTAACCCAGCTGGGCTGTACTGATCGCCGTTCATGTCGAACTGCTTCAGGTTCCAACTCATGCTCGAATCCGCGTAGCCGTCTTTGGGGTCCGTCGTCGAACTACTGATTTCCACCCCATTCAGAGCGAACTGCGGCGTTCCCGTATCGCCATGCTGACGCACGACCAGCTTGGACAGCGACATCGTCCCCTGCCCAGCGGCGATACCGCCGGACAGATGCGAATCCACTGACATGCGCAGTTCACCGAGCCGTACATCTTGCGGCGGACGTGATTTGTTGGGGAAATTGCGCGCATCAAATCCGCCCCATGACAATGCCATTTTGCCAATAGCCTGACCGTCGACGATGTGCAGATGGTCAATATCGAGCGTTATCGGATCAATCTGCAGATGGGTGCGTAACGGCCCTGTATCATCGACCGTCAGCGTCCCGCTACGACCATGCCCATGCAGACGCTGACCGCTCTGCATCAGCACGAGATTGGACTGGGACCAGCGCATCTGCAAACCGTTGCGGTTGGTCATATGGCCTGCATCCACCTGCAGTGTGAACGTATTACTGGCGCCAAGCGTCACCACGTCATGCAGACGATAGCCGCTATCGGCCCGGCTCAGTATCCGGTCCAGCCCTTCGACGCGCGTGTCGATGACCGCCCCCACCGGCATCAGGCTCACGCCGTCGCGTGCCCAGGCGGCAAAGGGGAGCGGCCCGTAAGCGATGTGCAGATGCAGGACGATGGCCTGACGAAGACGCCTCTGCGTATCGGGCCAGCGACGCTCGACCGGCTTCAGGGTCAGCGTATCGCTTTGCGAAAACCAGCCGTGCGTACCGGCCACGTAGCGTGCCTCGAACAAACCTTGCTGATTGATTGCGGTTACCGCGGAGGCGATCTCGCGATTGGCGATCTGGCTTGTGTAAAGCGGGCCGAGCCCCGCCACGGCGGCCAGCAGCGCGGCCAGCACGCCAAGCGAGAGAGTGACCTTTTTCATTGGAGAGCTCCTTTGCGGATTTATTGTTCTAAGCGCACACGACCTGTCGACCGCAGTCCATTATCGGTGACATTGTGTAACCATTCGTCGGCCTTGGGAACCCTGCCGGCCCTTGTCAGATGATGGGCAACACAACGACGGCCTTATCCGGCAAAATCCAAAATGGAGATATCCGTATTTCGCGAACTCAGGGGCACCATCAGGCAAATGAACACGAACGTACGCTGATCGTCCATCACATGTTCTGCCTCCCGCCGCAGTTTTCAAGCACCTCCATCGTAAGGACCGGCCCTCTCACCAGGCCACTGAGCAACCCAGCGCCTCCGACTCATGAACGGCGGTGGATACCACATCGCACAGTCCGTCGTCATTGTGACGATCCTAAAGGATATCCATTGCGGATAACCTGATTTTGGCACCTTCGAAGTTTATCGGCCCATCCTCATCCTAGCCTTCAAAGCCGAGTCCTTATGCGCATTCTCACGCATGGTGCGACGCCACGGGCGCGTGGGCCTTTATAAGACGATGCTTGGGATATCCACGCCCCACTGGCCATCACAACGCACAGGCACACTTCGCTGCGCCCTGGCCGGACGCAGCGTTTTACACGGTAACCCATGGCTCAGTACCCCATGAAGCGAAGACCGCGCGGTTATTTCAAGGGCAGATAAACATCGGTGATCAACTCATGCTCCGGCGTTTCAGGAATCAAATTCTGGTAGTTGAAAAATAGCGGAAAATCGCGCAACACCTCACCACTCTCCGGTAGCCAGTCACGGTAGAGGTAATAGGCAGCCTCGCCCAGCCGATGGTGCGAACCGAGGTGACGTACCACCGCGCAACGCCCACCGGGTATTGTCTTGTTCACCACGCCCTGGGGATTGTCTTCCGGAATCGTCTCGGGCACCGCCCCACAAATATCGAAGCGAAATGCCTCGGATGGCGTCGTAGCGGGGTCATCATAGGCGACGCCGTAGGTTCCGCTGGTCGCGACGGGTGACAGACCACTGGCCTTGCGCCATGCGATGAATTGTATAGCCGTATCGTTCACCCCATCAGGAGCACCGCGATGCTCCAAGGCGGCTACTCTCGTATGCGGAAAATCCACGATTTTTACATCCATAATCCATTTCCTCTCTCTCTTCGGAAGGCGATAGTGCTCGTGCCACGGTTGCCAGGCCGGGCGTTTCCTGAATTGAGAAGGCGTTTGGCCGAAGGCATGCTTGAATGCACGGGAAAATGACTCGGGATTCTCAAAACCCGCCTCCATAGCAATATCGATGATCCGCGAGTGATCTTCGAACGCGAGCCGGTATGAGGCGCGCCTGAGCCGCATCAACCGGATGTAGCGCACCACGCTGATGCCGACGTACTGCGAAAACTGTCGATGAAAATGAAATTTTGAAAAATTCACCACCCGGCTCAATCGTTCCACGGACAACTCATCTGCAAGGTGTTTATCGATGTATGCAAATACCCGATCGAACCGTTGCGCATAAGCTTCCGCTTGACCTCCTTTCACTGCCTGCCTCCTCAATCCAGTACCCACTATGCCCACTACACGCGGTTATATCCTGACCGAGCTTGCTGGATTGGGGTATACCGCGCCAACGTCGACAGCATCGCCGCCGGGCGTACCGCGCGCAAATTTCTCGGCTAAGCGCTCGTTTGAGCTGTGCGAGGATCTGGAAAGCAACTCATGCCATCTACGACGACAGGTGGCGGGAGGGAATGCCCAAAATCACGACTACATGCTGTATGTGCAGCACCACACGCGCACGAAATCTCCCGCCGGTACAAACCCGACAGGAGATCGCACCCATAGCTGTTTGTAGACGGCCTACATCAGGCCCAGCAGCGCGCCCAAGGGAGGGAGGTAGGCACCCATTGCACGCAGCCAGGCGGGAACATGACTCTGCGCACCCAGCTCGATAATATTTGCCATATAGCCGATCGCGCCAACGGCAAGAATGATGATAATGATTGTAGGTAGCGGTCCAGCATCCGCCTCGACAGTGGTGCGCTCTACACCGGCAGCAATATTGTTGTGATGCGTAGTTTTAGCATCCATGACCTTCTCCAAAAGATGAGCCCTGCCCTGGCGGGATGGATATCATTGATCTGTCGCTCACCAGGACTTTATTCAAGGCTTGGCCACCGTAAGAGGGTGTTGCCGGCCAATGCCTTGCCCCTTAACGAAGCGCCGCCAGACTATCGTATTGGCTTATTTTCTGGCGCCCGCCCGATCGATGGAAATTTATCACACACACCTGCATAAGCGATAATTTCCATCAATACCCATGCTAGGCATGCTGGTATACGCCTTGTTCAGCCACATTGCGCACCGCATGGTCCACTCTATATCCATGGCGGAAGCGCGCGTAAAAACCGTTTCCAGGGGAGACCGATAACAGCCGTGGCCAAAATGCTCGAATGCGCTCCATGCCCCATCTATGTCCGGGCGAATTAGCCGATTAACGTTCTAATACGTGTGACCGCTCGGCTGAAGTACGCCGCCAACCGACGATGCGACGACGTGAATACAGGACCATTCGGCAGAGACTTTCGGAACTTGCTCATAGATGCCAGACCAGCGCAACAGCGCTACGACCAGAAGCAAGCCGGAGGCATCCAGATATTCATTGGGCCGCCTGACAATGACTATCACGTGGCGATCGCGGATCATGAGGAGGCAATCGCCACCTACGTATCTTGTCTGCCCGGTTTTCGGGTAGAAACCACATTGCCGTATGGACCACTCATGAATCCATCGTGCGCAACATGGTCATTTCACAGCAGGCCGTGCCAAGCGGATCGCACTCCCGCCGTTCACGCGCAGGGTCAAGCAACCCGCCGCGCCATGCTGGGCGGTCTCGAAGTACGATGGGTAATTTGTAATGGTTAGCGAATCCCGAAAACAATCACCGGAAATCAATTACGGGCCTGGCAACTGAACCAGGCCCGCGTGGTCCCGAAATGTTTAGCTTAATGGCGTATTAACCGTCAATCCTGGCCACTACGGACACCGACAAAGGCTGCCCAGGTGAAAAAGATCATGACGATGGTCAACGTCCCGGTACCTACCGCACCGGTGGTCAGCCCGGTTGAAAGCAGAACACCCGTCCAAATGGCAAGACCAATGATGGTCAGAAGAACGATTACCGTACTCACGAGTGACATCGACGTACCCTCCTTGCAGGTAGATGACGAACCCGCGCCGATGGGTCGACTCGCTCATCGCTAGGGTTCGGCCGTCCTGGCGACCTTGGCGGACTCCGCGCAGGGAAACAGGACTCCAAGGAGTATAGACACCACAAGCTCAAACACGTGGCCACAGCTTTTACGCCACGCACCGACGCGGTGCGTCGACTGACGACCGGCCCGATCAGCCACTTGTGATCCGCCACCTACCGTAAGGCAGAAAACATTGCCGCCACCAGCGGAGGGAGCCATCGCCCACCCGAACGGTTTTAGACGAACCGATGAAAATCATCAGATCGGGTTTGTTTTGGCCCGCTTTGCCGCGTATGGATGCTATGACTTCAGTGAACTTCGGTTTCCAGGCCCACCAGTGCCCTATGCAAGTGGTTGCCGACGTCATCGGTTTCGGTATCGACGGACAACACGACCAGCGTTACGCCACCCCTGACGATCTTTTGCCCGGCCACCGGAATTCCAGGGGCATATTCTTCGGCACTCAGAATCGCCGACGTCGGTTTCTGCGCGAGCGGGTCAATCGCGAAATGTTTTGCGGCGAGGGGCGTGGGTTTAAGAACGACTATGGACATAAGCATTTCCAGAAAAATTTTTGAGCGCACCCTGTTAGCTGAAACATGGGCGCTGGTTAAGTTCGGATCCTGTTTTACACCAATCCTCAAAGAGGCACTGATCGCATCAGGGTCACATCTTGAATTGTGCCAGAAGCAAAAGGCAAGCCCCGACGTCGAGCCCAAGCGTAAGTTATGGCAAAATTATCGCACGCTGGAAAACACTTTCTTCAATAAATCAGTCGTCCGCGCCGCAGGTTGGGTACGGATGGATTTCTCCTCAGCCGCGATTTTCAAAAACAAGCCATCCAGCGTTTTTTTCGTGATGTAGGCATCCAGATTGCTATCGCCCACGAACATCCGTGCCATCGGCCCTGCCTCGGCGATCATTTTCTTGTACGCCAGCGTCACACCCGCCTTGTTCGTGGCCCGCGCAATGATCGGGCGCAGACGCGCTGCCAGCTCCGCACCTGAGGTGCGCCGAAAATACTCGGTGGCCGCATCATCGGGGCCTTGCAGAATGCCCCGCACGTCCTGCAGGGTCATATGCCGAATGGCCCCGGCAAAGACCTCCGCCGCCTGCGGCACCGCCTGCTCGGCCGCATGGTTCATAGTCGCGACGAATTTATCAGCCAATTCCTGCTGGTGAAATTGGCGCAACACGCTTGCCACCTGATCCAACCCACTGGGCAATGGAATCCTCACCGCCGCGTCGTCGAGAAATCCGTTCCGCCGCCCGAGCTGATCGATCGCCACGTTGACGCCCTTGGACAAGGCCTCCTTGATGCCGCGGGACATTTCGGTCTGTGTCAGACCGGCGGCGGGGGATTTGGTTGAGGCACTGGAAGAAGATGTCCCCGAACCGTTCAGCAGCGTGCCGAACGACTTCATCAGGTCTTCCCGAAACCCGGCATGTGCCGCTGGCATGAGCGCAAAGACAGCGATAGCCGCGAACAATACCGGCCTGTAGTAGTTACGCAGTAGCATGAGCAGCCCCCCAGTGGTAGGTCAGCGCGAAGATCGTCTAAGGCCCATGGTGTTGGAGACTTGTCTTTTACCTAAGCGGTATCACCCAGCATACGGCAAGAGCAGGCCCAGGGCGTCACATGCGCGCATCGAACCGGGTGACCCGCTCGGCCAGGCGCTCGTCGCGCATGAGCATGAAGAAATGGGTCTCGGGCAGATGAACCGGATGCGTCGGGTCGAAAGCCGAATCGCTGCGCGCAAGCGCGAAACGGCGATCATGCGGCAGGCAGCGGCCGGCTTCGAGGGTCATGGTGATGAGCGCCGGGACTAAGCCCCTTGACGGGATAATGGTAGAGGCGTTCAACGACGAGGCTAAGCATCTCCTGGCTCGGGCGTCGGCAATGAATTCGCCATGTCCCGGCAGCACGGTACTGTGCAAATAGTACAGTGTCACCGTACTCGATACGCGTGCACGCGCTAATTGAAGCGTTCGCAGACCCCGCCTAGCCCTTCCAACAAAACCGTACGATCGCCGTCACCGCGATAAATGTCCTCACGGCGATCACCTCGCGAGGTGACATGGTATAGGCTACCAGCCGACTCGATTCGCAGAGGTCTCGACATATTTATAAAGTCCAGTTCAATTGTGCTTGATTACAAGACCTACCCCTGAAACCGCGCGCGACCGCGCACAGAACTTAGATTACAAGCCTAGACGCTCAACATCTTCTCTAAATTTATCGAGTAACCGCAATGGCTTAGCTCTTGAGCCAGCTTTACTTTCCAACCGCCTTGTTGATCGTATTCTACGTAGACAACACCCTGATAATCAGATGGAATCTCAACGCCTTCCTTATATAGAGCACAAACCCTATTTCGCCCTAATTTCCCCATGAAATACCCCAACTCCATAATCACGTTCTGCCTTGCTCGTTTATTTATTTTTTTCTCATCTTCCCCACCAACATCATCTGGGGTAAGCAATATCACGGCGAAGCCAACATCCGAATAAACTTCAAATTTCTCGATGATGGTTTTTCCGCCGCTAGGCTGTTCGTGAAGAATTATAGGATCAAGGCCTATAAGACTGAGATACCTAGCAACGGTTGATTTAGCTTCCGAATCACGACCATGCACAATAAAAACTTTGTTAGTCTTGTAATTAGTCTCAAAATCTCGAAGCCGCATGTCATTGGCTCTTACGTCATCAGATTGCCGACCTAAAGATTCTTTCAAGATCAAACCTTCAAGAAAACCTATCTGTCTCGCCCTAGTATCTTCAAAAGATTCATAAACATCCGCCGACAAAGACCCAAACTCATCCGAAACCTTCGGATCAAACCCAGTTTTTAATATTTGGCAGACACGTATCTCCCAATTCCAAAGATCATTGGAATCATTGGCACGCCAGCCATATTCAATTAAGTCATTTAGTTTTTCTTTAAGAAATTCCATAAATCAACAATTCCTCAAAAAATTGAATTAACCATAAACATCATCCTCTAATCGTTTAAGATAATACACACAGTGAGTCCGCTCCCACAGTTACATACTCACTTCTCTCCAACTCTTCTCCAACCGTGCCACCGACACCGGGCGCGGCGTGCCCAGCTCCTGCGCAAACAGCGACACGCGCAGTTCCTCGATTTGCCAGCGGTAGTCGCGCAGCGCCTCGCCGACGTTGCGGCCGTCGCCCCAGTGCTGCTTGCAGCGCGCCCATAGCGGTTCGATTTCCACGCGCAGGCGGCGATCCTTGTCGGGCTGCTGCTTAAGTCGTTCCAGGCGGCGCTCGATGGCCTTGAGGTAACGCGGCAGGTGCGGGCGGTGCTCAGCCGGCGTAGCGCGGGCAAAGCCGGGGTAAACCAGATAGGCGAGCTGGTCGTTGATATCGGCGACGGCTTCGATCCAGCTCAGCGGGATATTACCCTTGAGGCTCTGCCGAATACGGTGGAAAACGGCAAGCGCGTCGTTCATTCGCTCGGCGAGTTGCGCGGCGGCGGGGATGCATTCGCCACGCCAGACCTCGACGCGCGCGGCGAATTCGGCCTCGCTGCGCGGCAGCGGTTCGGCGAGGAACAGGTCTTCCAGCACGGCGTCGATGAGATCGTCCTTGAGCGCTTCACAGCGACCGACGGCGGCGAAGTGCAGGCACAGGGTCTGTGCGTGCGGGAGTTGCTTGTGCAGGTATTTGATCTGCTCGCGCAGCACAAAGCGCAGCAGGCCGATCAAGCCCTCACGGTGCGCATTCCCGGCGCTGGCGGCGCTATCCAGCACGCGCAACGCGACGCTGTCGCCCTCGCGCACCAGCGCCGGGTAGCCCTTGAGCGTGAGGCCGTGTTGTTCAATGTCGACGGTCTCCGGCAGATCGCCGAAGTCCCAGGTGGTGATCTCGTCACGCTCCAGGGTTTGCGTGGGCAGCGCCTCGAAGGTCTTTTGCACGCGGCCTTCCAGCGTATCGGCCAACGTAGACAGCTCGCGCCCGGCGGCGAGTACCTTGCTCTTGCCGTCGATCACCTCGAAGCGCATGCGCAAATGATCCGGCAGCGCGGCCGTATCCCAGGCTTCGGGCGGCACTTCGACGCCGGTCATGCGCTGGAGCTGGTGCGCCAGCGCGCCGGTCAGCCCGCCCTCGCCGAACGCGAGTGCCTGTGCGCAGGCGCGGGCGAAGTCCGGCGCGGGCACGAAGTGCTTGCGCAGCGCCTTGGGTAAGCCACGGATCAGCGCCGCGAGCTTGTCCTCCAACAGACCGGGCACCAGCCACTCGCAGCGCGCCACGTCGATCTGGTTGAAGGCGGCCAGCGGCACGGTGAGGGTCACGCCGTCGTCCTCGCCACCCGGCTCCAGACGGTAACGCAGCGGCAGCGCGAGACCGGAGCCTGCGGCGAGCTGGTCGGGAAAACGCTCGGCAGTGATGTCGTCGGCACCGTGCTGCATCAGCGATTCACGGGTCACGTAAAGCAGCCGAGGCTGCTCTCGCTCGACCTGTTCGCGCCAGCGCTCGAAGGCCTTGCCGTTGTTCACATCGGCCGGCACGAGGCGGTCGTAGAACGCGAACAGGACGTGTTCGTCGACCAGAATGTCCGGGCGACGGGCCTTGGCCTCCAATGCCTCGACTTCCTCGATGAGCGCGCGATTGTGTGCGAGGAAGCTGCCGCGACTGCTGAATTCGCCGTAGACCAGCGCATGGCGAATGAACAGTTCACGCGCCTCGGTGGGGTGGGTGCGCGCGTAGTCCACGCGCTTGCGCGGCTGAATGATCAAACCATAAAGCGTGAGCCGGTCGAAGGCACCGACGCGCGCCGGGCGCTGCTCCCAATGCGGCTCGAAGATATGGTGATTGATGAGATGCGCGCCGAGCTGCTCGATCCACTCCGGCTTGATGCTGGCGCCGGTGCGAGCATAGGTGCGCGCGGTTTCGGCGATCTCTGCGGCCATCAGCCACTTGGGGCCGCGCTTGTGCAACCCGGAGCCGGGGAAGATGTGGAATTTGCGGTTGCGGGTGCCGAGGTAGGCGTGTTTATCACGGTCGTCCTCGGACTTGAAGCCGATGTGCGAGAGCAGGCCGGTGAGCAACGCGCGATGGATCGCGTCGTACTCGGCCGGCTTTTCGTTCTCGCGAAAACCCATCTCCGTGAGCTGACCGTGGAGCTGGCGCCAAGTCTCGATCCACTCGCGCACGCGCATCCACGACAGGAATTCGCGCTGGCAGAGCTTGCGCAACTGCGACTTGGAGAGATGCCGCGCCTGCTCGTGGTAGTGCTCCCAGAGCTTGAGGTAGGCGAGGAAATCCGAGCGTTCGTCGTGGAAGCGCTTGTGCGCCTCGTCGGCAGCCTGCTGGCGATCCGCGGGACGTTCGCGCGGGTCCTGCACGGCCAGCGCGGAGACGATCACCAACGCCTCGCGCAGCGCGCCCTCACGCTCGGCGGCGAGCAACATGCGGCCCAGGCGAGGGTCGAGCGGTAGCCGTGCCAGGCGTCGCCCCAACTCGGTAAGCTGCAAGTCCGCATCCACCGCATGCAGTTCTTCGAGCAGCTGGTAGCCGTCCTTGACCAGACGCGGGTCGGGTGGATCGATGAACGGGAAGTCCACCACCTCGCCCAATCCGAGCGCGCCCATCTGCAGCACCACGGAGGCGAGATTCGTGCGCTGAATCTCGGGGTCGGTAAAGGCCGGGCGGGAGGCGAAGTCCTCCTCGCTGTAAAGGCGGATGCACACACCCGCCCCGACGCGCCCGCAACGGCCCTTGCGCTGGTCTGCCGAAGCCTGCGAGATCGACTCGATGGGCAGGCGCTGCAGTTTGGCGCGCCAGGAATAGCGCGAGATGCGCGCGGTGCCGGTGTCGACCACGTAGCGGATGCCGGGTACGGTGAGCGAGGTCTCGGCGACGTTGGTGGCGAGCACGATGCGCCGCCCGGCGTGGCTCTCGAACACGCGGTGCTGCTCGGCGGCCGAAAGCCGCGCGTACAACGGCACGATATCGGTGTGCGGCGGATGATGTTTGCGCAGCGCCTCGGCGGCCTCACGGATCTCGCGCTCGCCGGGCAGGAACACCAGGATGTCGCCGGCACCCTCGCGCGCCAGCTCGGCGCAGGCCTCGACGATCCCCTGGGTCTGGTCTCGATCCTCGTCGTCGTCCTCAAGCCGAACCAGCGGGCGGTAACGTACCTCCACCGGGTAGGTGCGGCCCTCGACCATGAGGATGGGCGCATCGCCGAAATGACGCGAGAACCGTTCCGGGTCGATGGTGGCCGAGGTGATGATCAGCTTGAGATCGGGGCGCTGCGGCAGCACGCGCTTGAGGTAGCCGAGCAGGAAGTCGATGTTGAGGCTGCGCTCGTGGGCCTCGTCGATGATCAGCGTGTCGTACTGGGTGAGCAAGCGATCTTGCTGCATTTCGGCGAGCAGCATGCCGTCGGTCATCAGCTTGAGGTAGCTCTCGGGGCCTACGTGGTCCGAGAAGCGCACCTTAAATCCGACGCCGCGCCCGATTTCGGTCTTCAACTCCTCGGCGATGCGCATGGCCACGCTGCGCGCGGCGATGCGTCGCGGCTGGGTATGCCCGATCAAACCGGCGGCACCACGTCCCAGCTCCAGGCAGATCTTGGGCAGCTGTGTGGTCTTGCCCGAGCCGGTGTCCCCGCAGATAATCACCACCTGATGTTCCGTGATGGCGCGGGCGATATCCTCGCGCCGCGCAACCACCGGCAGTTCGGCGGGATACGCCGGCGTCGGCAATGCGGCCCGCCGTACCGCCACCCGCTCGCAGGCTGCCTCGATCTCCGGTTCGAATTTTGTCAGCCCGCGATCGATCGGCTGCCCGCCACGCGCGCGGCGCGCCAGTCCAGCCAAGCGCTTGGCGAACTCGACGCGCTCGCGCGGACGCACCTCGTCGAGGCGAGCTTCAAGTTGCCGGAGGCGTTCGGAATCCTGCACGCGAAATCGTTCGGGTCTGCGGAAAGCCCCCAAGACTACCCGCGAGCGCAGCGACTGACCAGTCAACGGTTCTCAGCGCGTGAACGGGCGCTCAAAATTCCGGCCACCTCACCCCAAAACCGGCAATCGTACCTATGGCCGCGTGAAGCCTTTCCGCGCGCGCTCGACCTGCTTGCGGACAACGCAACCGGCCACGTGGTCGTTGATCAAGCCCATGGCCTGCATGAAGGCGTAGGCCGTGGTCGGGCCGACGAATTTCCAGCCCCGTTTCTTCAGCGCCTTCGACAGAGCCACGGATTCCGGCGAGGTGGACGCCGTCTGCGGCTCCGGCAGCTTGGCCGGGTCCGGCTCGTGACGCCAGAAGAACGCGGCCAGTGAACCCTCGCGCTCGACCATTTCGCAGGCGCGGCGGGCATTGTTAATCGTCGCCTCGATCTTGCCACGGTGGCGAATGATGCCGGCATCACTGAGCAAGCGCTCGACGTCGCGCTCGGTATATTTGGCGATCCGCTCGAAATCGAAGCCGTGGAAGACGGCGCGGAAGTTTTCGCGCTTGGCGAGGATGGTCCGCCAGCTCAGGCCTGACTGGAATCCTTCGAGGCAGATCTTCTCGAACAGGCGGCGGTCGTCGCCCACCGGGAAGCCCCATTCGCGGTCGTGGTAATCGAAAAACTCGGGCGCCGCCTCGCACCAGCGACAACGCGGCTGGCCATCAGGACCCGGGATCGTTGCGCTCATGCTGCTCCCCTCAGTGGTGGAATCGACTCAAACCCGCCAAACAAAACCGCCTCGCCATGTTGCCTTCCGAGGGGCCGCAGGGCTTGTAATGCTGCGTTCAGATCGATAGCGGACGGTCGACCGTGCGCTCGTTGCGCACGTTGCCGGTGTTCAGCGTGTCTGCTGGTTCGAACAGCAGCACCTCAACCTCCTCGGCGGCGTACGGCTGGTGCTCCACGCCGCGCGGGACGACCACGAATTCACCTTCGTTCACCTCGATCTCGCGGTCACGCAGGCGCATGATGAGCCTACCCCTGACGACCAGGAACAGCTCGTCCTCCGCGTCGTGATGTGCCACACGAACTCGCCCAGAAGCTTAACGAGCTTGACGTGCTGGCCGTTGAGCGTGGCCGCGATGTGCGGGCTCCAGTGCTCATTGATACGTTCCAGTTTCTCGGACAGATTGACCTTTTTCACTATCATCCCCGCCTCCCAGGCCGCTGCGGCCCCAATCACAATGCCATTTTGAGTTTACGCCCGCCGGTGACGGCGAAGCCCTCGCGTTCGTAAAAGGCCAGCGTTGCCGCAAACTCCGGCAGCGGCGGCGTGGTCACCTCCAGACGGGTCCAAGCGCGCGCCGCACCGAGTGCGCGGGCTTCGGCCAGCAAGCTGCGACCCAAGCCGCCGCTGCGGCACTCGGGTCTGACGTACAGCTCCGCCAGGGTGCCGAAGACACCGCCGGCATAGAGCGCACAGCCCTCGTAGAGGGTGAGAAAACCGGCCAAATCGCCCGCTTCGTCGCGCGCCGTAAACACAAAATAGCGGCCTCCAGCCAAGAAATCGGCGAGACGCGCCTGCGTTTCTGCGAGATCGAAGTCGAACGCTGCGGTACCGGTCGCGCGCACGATCTCGCCCAACAGCTCGCCGACGAGCACCGCAACCCCAGCCGCGTCGGCCGGCGTCGCAGGCGCGACACTATAAGCGGCGCTCACGCGGCAGCCGCGCGCAGCGCCTCGGCGACGATCGCCAACACGCGCTCCACATCGGCGGCGCTCACGTGACGGTGGATGACGGCGCGAACACTGGTCGCAGAGGTCGCGCCCATGCGCACGCCCTGGCGTTCGAGCGCGGCACAGAAATCGGCCGCGTCAGGACTGGGACGGGTCAGATCGAAATACACGAGATTGGTCTGCACCGTCGACGAGGCAATACGCACACCGTCCAGCGCCGCGAGCCCCTCGGCCAGGCGCCGCGCGTTGGCGTGGTCGTCGGCCAGGCGCTCGACCATTTCCTCCAGCGCCACGATGCCGGCAGCGGCGATCACGCCGGCCTGACGCATGCCACCACCGAGCGCCTTGCGCAGGCGTCTCGCACGGCGGACAAAATCCGCGTCGCCGGCGACCACGGAGCCGACCGGCGCCGACAATCCCTTGCTCAGACACGCACTGACGCTGTCGGCGCCTGCCAGCAACCGCGCGGGGCTGACGCCGAGCGCCACGGCGGCATTCCAGATGCGCGCACCGTCGACGTGCAGGCGCAGGCCGCGGGCATGGGCGAGTTCCGCCGCCGCATCCATGTAGTCCATACCCAGCACGCGACCGCCGCAACGATTGTGCGTGTTCTCCAGGGCGAGCAGGCGCGTGACCGGATAATGATCGTTATCCTCACGGATCGCCGCCTCGACATGTGCGAGGTCGAGCGTGCCGTCCACTTCGTTAGGCAGGGTGCGCGGCTGCACGCCGCCGAAGGCCGCGGCGCCGCCCTGTTCGTAGTAGAAAATGTGCGCATCGGCGCCGAGGATCATCTCGTCGCCGCGCCCGCAGTGGACGAGCACCGAGATCAGATTACCCAGGGTGCCGCTAGGCACGAACAGCGCCGCGGCCTTGCCCAGGCGCTCGGCGGCGAGCGTCTCCAGCGCGTTGACGGTGGGGTCCTCACCGTAGACGTCGTCGCCCACTTCGGCGCGCGCCATGGCCTCGCGCATGGCCTCGGTGGGCTGCGTCAACGTGTCGCTGCGTAGGTCGATCGTGAAGTCCGGCGGATTGGTCATGATGTCGTGGGTCCCTGCGTGGCGGCGAGTGTGGTGGCTAGGGCCTGTTCACACTATTGGGCGACTGCTGCCGGAGCCGCTTTTGGTGGCTCGGCAGGTGCCACAAGCGTGGTGCAAGCCTGCTACATAAGCGAGCGGCAACACCGCGAGACGCAGGTCCTACCTGTTGCGGCCCAATAGCGTGAACAGGCCCTACCTGCTCGCGGCCAAGCCTAACCGTTCATCTTGATGACGAGCGGCTTGATGTGCTGCTTTGCGAGCTGGTCGATCATCGCATTGAGCTTGCCGACGTCGCTATAAGGACCGACCTGCACGCGGTACCAGGTGTAGTCCTTGACCTTGGCCGGGCTGACCGAGGCCATGATGCCCTGAAAGGCGAGTTTGGCCTTCATCACATCGGCCTGCCCCTGCGTACCGAAAGAGGCGATCTGCAGTATGTAACGACCGGGCGCGGTGACCTTCTCCACGACTGTCGGTGATGCGGGGGCGCTCGATCCCGCCTTCGGCGCTTGATCCCTGCCGAGCGAAGCCGGTGCCTTGGGTACGTCGACCTGCAGCTTGGGCAGCATCGTGTAAAAGTCGAACTTCGGCTTCTCCGGCGCCGAGGGCACTGCAGGCTTTGGCGGTGGCTTAGCGGCAGGTTTTTCCGCCTGCCCGGCCGGCGCCGGCAGGCTGAAAACGGCGGGGTGCGGAGCAGCCGGGCGCTTGCTCAGGTAGAACAGGAAACCGGCGAACAGCCCGATGGCAAGCCCGACCGCCAGCCAGGCCCAGCCGGGCGTACCCGACTTGGCAGCCGGCCGACCACTCGATTTGCGCTTGCGCGATTTGTAGTCGTGTTGCGCCATGTCGGGCTACATCGCCTCTGGGGCGGACACCCCGAGCAAGCCGAGACCGTTGCGAATAACCTGTTGGATGGCCAGACCCAGGTTGAGACGGGCATCACGTAGCGCGGCGTCGTCCACCAGGAATTGCTCGGCGTTGTACCAGGCGTGAAAGCCCTGCGCCAGCTCGCGCAGGAAGTGGGCGAGCTGGTGCGGCTCGGCGGCGAGCGCAGCGTCCTCGATCAGTTCGGGATAACGCGCCAGCTGGCTGACCAGGGCGATCTCCTGCGCGGTTTCCAGGCGATGCGCGTTGGCTGCGCCATGAACCGGGTCGTGCGTCAGTCCCTTCTCAGCGAGCTGGCGCATCACGCTGGACACACGGGCGTGTGCGTACTGGATGTAATAGACCGGATTGTCCGAGGACTGTGACTTGGCCAGATCCAGATCGAAGTCCATGTGCTGAGAGGCGGCGCGCATGACGTAGAAGAAGCGCGCGGCATCCTTGCCGACCTCGTCGCGCAGTTCGCGCAGGGTGACGAAGGAGCCGGAGCGCGTGGACATCTGCACACGTTCGCCGCCGCGATAGAGAATGGCGAACTGCACCAGCAGCACGTCAAGGCGTGCAGGGTCCTCGCCCATGGCCTGCAGCGCCGCCTTCACGCGTGGCACGTAACCATGATGATCGGCACCCCAGACGTTGATCACGCGCTCGAAGCCGCGCTCGAACTTGTCCATGTGGTAGGCGATGTCGGAGGCGAAATAGGTGGTCTGGCCGTTGTCGCGCTGTACCACACGGTCCTTTTCGTCACCGAATTCGGTGGAGCGGAACCACAGCGCACCATCCTGCTCGTAGACGCGACCGGCTTCGCGCAAACGCTCGACGGCCTTGTGGACGAGACCGCGCTCGGCCAGCGTGCGTTCGGAATACCACACGTCGTACTCGACACCGAATTCGCGCAGGTCCTCGCGGATGTCGTCGAGGATGCGGTTCAGGCCCAGCTCGAAGACGTAGCGATAGCGGTTGTCGCCGAGCAGCGCGCGCGCGCGCTCGATCAGCGCATCGATGTGCAATTCCTTGTCGCCGCCGGCGGGTTCGTCGGGCGGCACATCCGCGAACACCGCCTGCGCGTCGGCTGCCCAGGCATCGCCTTCCTCGGTGTACAGCACCTCGGCGATTTCACGCACGTATTCGCCCTTGTAACCATTGACCGGAAACGCGAACGTGATACCGCAGCGCTCCAGATAGCGCAGCCAGACACTGGCGGCGAGGATGCTCATCTGCCGGCCGGCGTCGTTAACGTAATACTCGCGCTGCACCGCAAAACCGGCCGTGGCGAGCAGGCTGGCCACCGCTGCGCCGTAGGCCGCACCGCGGCCGTGGCCCACGTGCAGCGGCCCGGTCGGGTTGGCGGAAACGAATTCAACCTGCACACGACGACCTGCGCCGATCATGCTGCGCCCATAATCGGGCCCATGCTCCAGCACCGCTTCGATTGCGCCCAGGCGCGCCGCGCGGGTCAGACGGACATTGATGAAGCCGGGGCCGGCGATCTCGACGGCCTCGATGCGCGGGTCCTGCGGCAAATGCGCGACCAGTGCCTCGGCGATCTCCCGTGGCTTGCGTCGCGCGGGCTTGGCAAGCTGCATTGCGACGGAGGTGGCGAA
Organism: Acidihalobacter yilgarnensis; assembly: GCF_001753245.1. Taxonomy (NCBI): domain Bacteria; kingdom Pseudomonadati; phylum Pseudomonadota; class Gammaproteobacteria; order Chromatiales; family Ectothiorhodospiraceae; genus Acidihalobacter; species Acidihalobacter yilgarnensis. Next base: position 3,427,596 of record NZ_CP017415.1, read on the forward strand.
GTCGCCGTGGGCCTCGTCCCGCGTGCGGGTAACGGGTACCGCGACGGCGATATCGGTGGGTAATTCGCCGGCCGCCACGAGGGCGTCGAGAGCACTTTGGAACAGGACTTGAATATCGGCTTTCACAAAGAGGTGTCCGGAGGGCGATTAAAGGGGGTCATTCTACGTAATTCCCCCGACGCGAGAAGAAAGCTCCGATGTGCGCATCAATACAGATCCACCGGGTCGACATCCAGCGACCAGCGGACCCGTCTGGCCTCGGGCAATGCGTCGATACGTGGCAAACCTTCGCGCAGCAAACGATGCAGGGGCGCGCGCGTCGCTGCCCGTAGCAGTAACTGCGCGCGGTAACGGCCGGCGCGTCGCGGCATCGGCGCGGGCACCGGCCCGAGCAGGTCCACTTCGCCACCGGCCAGGGGACTCAGCGCCCCGGCCACCGCATTCAGGAAATCGTCGGGCACGGATTCGCCGGGCGCCTCCGCACGCAACAGCGCGAGGTGACTGTAAGGCGGCATCCCGGTTGCCTTGCGCTCGCCAAGAATCACCTCGGCGGCGGCAGGATAACCGTCGCGCAGCAGCGTGATCAGGAGTGGGTGTTCCGGTTGGCAGGTCTGGATCAACACCTCGCCCGGCTGCTCTTCGCGCCCGGCGCGCCCGGCGACCTGAACCAGGAGCTGGGCGAGGCGCTCGTGGGCGCGGTAATCGACGCTGTACAGCCCTTGATCCGCATCGATCACACCAACCAGAGTCACCGACGGGAAGTGATGTCCTTTGGTCAGCATCTGCGTGCCGATCAGCAGCGGGTAGTCGCCGCTGTGGACCGCTTCCAAACGTTCGGCCAGCGCCCCGCGCCGGCGCGTGGTATCGCGGTCGATGCGCAGGATGCCGACCTCGGGAAAGCGCGCGGCAAGGATCGACTCCAGGCGCTCCGTGCCCTGACCGAGCGGCACCGGATCGACCTGTTTGCACTCGGGACAGGCCGCCGGGAGCGGGGTTTCGTATTCGCAGTGGTGGCAACGCAAACGGCGCGCCTGGGCGTGATAGGTCATCGGTACGTCGCAGCGCGGGCAGCGCGCCAACCATCCACAACCCTGACAGATCAGGACCGGCGCATAACCGCGACGGTTGAGGAACAGCAACACCTGCTCGCCAGCCTTGATCCGTTCGCCGACAGCCGCCAGCATCGGCCCGGACAGGCCTGCATCGAGCCGCTTGTGGCGGATGTCCAGCAGGCGCAGGGCGGGCGGCTTCGCCATGCCCGCACGGCGACGCAGACGATGATGCCCGTAGCGCCCCGCCCGTGCGTGATGCAGCGTCTCCAGCGACGGCGTGGCGCTGCCGAGCACGACGCAAGCGCCCTGTGCCCGTGCGCGCCAAATCGCCAGATCGCGGGCGTGGTAGCGCAGATTTTCCTGTTGCTTGAAGGAGCCGTCGTGCTCCTCGTCGACCACGATCAGGCCAAGGCGCGGCAGCGGCGTGAACACCGCCGAACGCGTACCGATCACGATGGGCGCCTCGCCGGCCGCCGCCGTCAGCCAGGCACAGCGCCGTTCAGCATCGCCCAGGCCGGAATGCAGCGCGGCAATGGGCACCGCAAAACGACTGCGAAAACGCGCGAGCAACTGTGGCGTCAGGCCGATCTCGGGCACCAGCACCAGCGCCTGGCGCCCGGCCGCAAGCGCGCGCTCGATGAGGTGCAGATAAACCTCAGTCTTGCCGCTACCCGTCACGCCCTCCAGCAGGTGTGCGGCAAATACCGGTGTCGCCTCGGCCGGCCAGATGCCGGCCACCGCCTCGGCCTGCGCCGGATTGAGCGTCGGCCATGCGTCGCCACCAGGCGAAGCAGCCAAGCAGGGACGGCGCTCGCGCAACACCAAACCCTTGTCCATCAGTTGCCGCAACGGTGCGCGCCAACCGTCACCGAAACCGGCGAGGGCCTCCGGGCCATGCGCACGATCCGCGCCGAGTGTCGTGAAATAATCCAGCAATGCACGCTGACGCGCCGCACGTGTCACGCTCGCATGGCTCGCATCGACGGCTGGCGCGAGCCGCCAGACCTCAATCCCCGCGGCATCCACGCCGACCCCCTCGCGCAGCAAGCCCGGTAACGCGTTCATCACCACCTCCCCAATGGGGTGGTGATAGTAGTCGGCGGCGAAGCGGATCAGTGCCAGGGTATACGCGTCGACTAGCGGAACCTCGTCCAGGCATGCCTGCGCCGGTCGCAAACGCGCCGCGTCGACGCGCGATGCAACCCCCGCCTCGCACACCAACCCAACCAACCGCTGACGCCCCACACGCACGGTCACGCGCGCGCCGATCGGCACCGCTGCCGCATCCATTCCAGGAGGCGGCAGATAGTCGAAGGCCTCGCGCAGGGGGAGGGGCACGGCGACGCGGATGACCTTGGGGAGACTCGTCGTCACTTACGTCACCAACTTAATGTTCATTGTCACAAGAATACCTAAGCTGCGGTCCTGCCGAGAGATTTACTGATATCCACAGTTCCTGTGGATAACTCTGTGGACAGCTTGATGAAATCATTCCCCATCCCGCGCCATTGCTACACTTCTGTTAATCTGAGCAAATCTTGAACAGCCATTTTTTTATATATAAAACAATAAGTTAAAATTACACCTCTAACCCGCCATCTATCGCTTGACATATTCGGCGCCTCTCGGAACGGCCGCCCGTAGCGTGTGCATAAGGTGCATATTGGGATGGGCACAGGAGCGCACGGGAGGCATTGATTGGACAGGCGAATTGGCACAAGGAACCTCGCCCCGGTACGACATTCGCGCACCAGCGGATGTTCAAAATCGCAAGGACCGTCCCACACCCGTGCGAACACACGGGGTGGGCGACACGTGGCGGCTAGAGGGTCTTGACCGCCTGGATGAGTTCGCTGACGGCCTTCTGACCATCGCCGTAGAGCATGCGCGTATTGTCGGCATAGAACAGGGCGTTCTCGATACCCGAGAAACCGGCACCCTGCCCGCGCTTGATGACGACGACGTTCTTCGCCTTGTCCGCGTTGAGGATCGGCATGCCGTAAATCGGGCTATCCGGATTGGTTCGTGCGACCGGATTGACCACGTCGTTCGCACCGATCACCAATGCGACATCGGCGGTGGCGAACTCGTTGTTGATTTCATCGAGGTCGTAGATCAGGTCATAGGGTACACCGGCCTCGGCCAGCAGCACGTTCATATGCCCTGGCATACGCCCGGCCACCGGGTGAATCGCAAACTTGACCTTTACCCCGCGCTCCATGAGCAGCTCGCACAGTTCCCAGATTTTGTGCTGCGCCTGGGCCACCGCCATGCCGTAGCCCGGCACCACGATCATCTTGTCGGCATAGGCCATCATGATGCCGGCATCGCTGCCCTCGATGGGCTTAAGGCTGCCGTCGACGGATTCCTCCGTCGCTCCGGCGCTGCCGCCGCCGAAGTTGCTGAACAGCACGTTGCGGATCGAACGGTTCATCGCCTTGGCCATCAGCTGGGTCAGCAGCGAACCAGCGGCACCGACCACGATGCCCGCGATCATCATCGCGGGGTTACCGAGCACGAAGCCCTCGAAACCGACGGCAAGCCCGGTAAGGGCGTTGTAGAGCGAGATCACCACCGGCATGTCCGCGCCACCGATGGGCAAGGTCATCAGCACACCAAAGGCGAGCGCCAGCGCGAAGAACAGGAACAACAATATACCTGCGTAATCGGTGCCTGAAAGCGCGATGATCGCACCGAACAGCACGGTGATACCGAATACGGCGAGGTTGACCATCTGCTGCTGCGGGTAGCGCACCGTGCCTTTGAGCAAGCCCTGCAGTTTTGCGAAGGCGATCAGCGAGCCGGAGAAGGCCATCGTACCGATCAACGCGCCGACCACCGCGATGGCCTGTACGTCCGCACTCATCGGCTCGTAGCGAATCAGCTCGACCGCCGCGATCGCCGCCGCCGCACCGCCACCCATACCATTGTAGAGCGCGATCATCTGCGGCATGTCGGTCATCGCCACGCGCTTGCCCGACCACCACGCCAACCCGCCGCCGATGCCGATGGCGAGGAACATCAGAAGATAGTTGCCGACACCATGGATATCCGGCGAGAAGAAGGTCACCAGCACCGCCACCAGCATGCCGGCGCCGGCCCACAGGATGCCGCGCCGGGCACCGACCGGCGAGCTCATCTGTTTGAGCCCCACGATGAACAGGATGGCCGCGACGAAATAGGCGGCCTGGATCACGAAGTTCATCACTTGCCTCCCTTGCCGCTGGCCTTGAACATGTCGAGCATACGCTCGGTCACGATGAAGCCACCAACCACGTTGCCCGCGGCCAGCAGGACGCCGACGAAACCGACCAGTTGCTCCAGCCCGGTATGCGCATGCCCCAACGCCACCATGGCGCCGACCAGCACGATGCCGTGAATGAAATTGGAGCCCGACATCAGCGGCGTGTGCAGGATCACAGGCACCTTGGAGATCACCTCGTAGCCGGTGAAGGCCGCAAGCATGAAAATATAGAGCGCGACGAATCCCTCAATCATTGCGATGCTCCCTCCACCAACGCACGGGTGGGCTCATGAGTGATCGTGCCGTCCCGCGTCAGCAAGCTCTTGGCGATCACCTCATCCTCGAAATCCGGCTTGAGTTCGCCTTCGGCCAGCATCAGCTGGAGGAAGGCGAACAGGTTCTTGGCGTACATCTCGCTGGCATGCAGCGGCACCTGGCTGGGAATGTTCAGCGGACCGTGGATAATGACCTCGCCATGCGTGATCGTCTTGCCGGGCTGTGTCAGCTCACAGTTGCCACCGCCCTCGGCGGCCAGATCGATGATCACCGCACCCGGCTTCATGCCTTCCGCCATCGCCTGGCTGACGATCTTCGGCGAGGGCCGACCAGGGATGGCGGCCGTGGTGATGAGGACGTCTACCTTGGCGATGTACGCGGCCAGTGCATCCGCCTGCTGCGCCTTTTCCTCGTCGGTCAGCTCACGCGCATAGCCACCCTCGCCCTCGGCCTTGATCGGCAACTCGATGAATTTGGCGCCCAGCGATTCGACCTGCTCACGCGCCGCTGATCGCACGTCGTAGCCCTGCACGATGGCACCAAGCCGTCGCGCCGTGGCCAGTGCCTGCAGCCCAGCCACGCCGGCGCCGATCACCAACACCGTGGCTGGGCGAATCGTGCCTGCAGCCGTGGTCAGCATCGGAAAAAAGCGGCTGGAAAGATCGGCGCCCATGATCGCGGCCTTGTAGCCGGCCACCGCCGCCTGTGAGGACAGCACGTCCATGGACTGTGCGCGCGAAATGCGGGGAATCAGCTCCATGGCGAAGCAGGTCAGTTTGTGCTCGCGCATCAACGTAATCACCTCGGTCTGACGATATGCCATGATCGTAGCGATCACCGTCGCGCCCTCGCGCAGCCCCGCAACCTCCTTCTCGGTTGGCGCCTGCACCTTGAGCAGCACGTCGGCCTCCTTGAGCAGACCGGCCGCCGTACCGACAATGTGAGCACCCGCCTCGACAAAGGACTCGTCCGGGAAGTAGGCGCGAGCACCAGCCCCCTTTTGCACCAGCACTTCGACGCCCAACCCGACAAGGCGTTTGACCGTGGCTGGGTCCAGCGCCACCCGGCGCTCGCCAGTGGCGGACTCCTTCGGTACGGCCAGCTTGATCGGCATCAGCATTCCCCCGTGCTGGTGGGGCCCGCGCCCCGTGGAAAGGGTTTCATGGTAGCCGATAACCGGCAACGATAGAAACGAGGCCTAGGGTTTGCATGTCGTGTGTGACCGTGTCTTAATGCGCACAGCGCCTACATGGAGTTCAAGGAGACCGTGGTGGGCATGGATCTCGACCAAAGGGTTCTTCGCACCGACGCGGCGGGCATGCCGCTCGAGTGGATCGATTACCAGGACGCGGTACGCCTGTACTACGCCGGTCAGGTGGTCTATAGCTGCGGCAGCCTGCTCTACACCCTCCATGGCGGCACCAACAGCCACACCGGGCGACGCAGCCAAGTTGCCGTTCACGCCATTGTCGCCACCCTCGGCGCAAAACGGCGCATGGCCATGCAGTACACCCCGCCGCTCAACAACAACGCCCTGTTCCGGCGCGATGGCTACCTCTGTCTCTACTGCGGCACCCACTTCTCCTCGCGCGACCTCTCCCGCGACCACGTCCGTCCCCTGAGCCAGGGCGGTCAGGATCGCTGGAACAATGTCGTCGCCGCCTGCAAGCGCTGCAACCACCACAAGGCCGCACGCACCCCCGAAGAGGCCGGCATGCAGCTCATCGCCGTCCCCTTCACGCCAACCCACGCCGAATACGTCTATCTCCAAGGCAAGCGCGTGCTGTCCGATCAGATGGCCTTCCTGCGCGCACACTTCCCACGTAGCAGTCCGCTGCACCAGCGCATGAGCTGAATCGCGGCCCACCCCCGGCAAGCTAGGCTTGGGAAACCCGTGACAATCCACCACAATGGCGGGATTGTCCCCGCGGAACATCGCCATGCATTACGAAAGCGAGAACCACTACGAACACGGTCGTCCGGCACGTCTCGGCGTGCTGCTCACCAACCTCGGCACCCCCGACGCGCCCACGCCGGCGGCCCTGCGTCGCTACCTGCGCGAATTTCTCTGGGATCCGCGCGTGGTCGAATTCCCGCGTCTGCCCTGGTGGCTGATCCTCAACGGCGTGATCCTCAACCTCCGCCCGCGCCGCTCGGCGCATGCCTACACCAAGGTGTGGACCACCGAAGGCTCGCCGCTGCTGGTCCACAGCCGCGCGCAGGCCACCGGGCTGCGCCAGCGCCTGGAGGCGGCTTGCCCCGGACCGGTATCGCTCGCACTGGCCATGCGCTACGGCACGCCCTCCATCGAGGCCGGCCTGCGCGAGCTGCGCGAGGCCGGCGCCGAGCGCCTGTTGGTGTTACCGCTGTACCCCCAGTATTCCGGCTCGACCACGGGCTCGACCTTCGATGCCGTTGCCGAGACGCTACGACGCTGGCGCTGGGTGCCCGAACTACGCTTCGTGAACCACTATCACGACGACCTCGCCTACATCGCCGCCATGGCCGCGCGCATCCGCGCCCACTGGGCCGAACACGGACGCGGCGATCATCTACTGTTCTCCTTCCACGGCGTACCCCGGCGTTACCTGCTCGCCGGCGATCCCTATCACTGCCACTGCCACAAGACTGCACGGCTGCTCGCCGAAGCGCTGGCGCTCGACGAGTCCGGCTGGACCCTCGGCTTCCAGTCGCGCTTCGGCCGCGAGGAATGGCTCAAGCCTTATGTCGACGGCCTGCTGCGCACTTGGCCCTCGGAAGGGCGGCGCAGCGTCGACGTGTTCTGCCCCGGCTTCTCGGCCGACTGCCTCGAAACCCTGGAAGAAATCGCGATGCAGAACCGCGAGCTCTTCATCGCCACCGGTGGCCACCACTACGCCTATATTCCCGCCCTCAACGACCAGGCCGAACATCTCGACGCACTCACCGCGCTCGCACTGCGACACGCCGCCGGCTGGCCTGAAACCGACCCCGGCTGGAGCGGTCAGACCGAGGCCGCCGAGGCCGAGGCGACCCGTCGTCGCGCGTTGGAAAACGGCGCCCAGGCGTAGCAAGCGGCTCGCTGACCGCAACAAACCGGTATGACTGGCTGGAAGGCCCAAGCGTCGCGAGCCATGAAACATATCGTGGATGACTGGCCAAGCATTCCCTGCCCGCCCCCAGATAAGCCGCGCATGACACTGCGGCAGCCTAATCGACTCCGATATCAGCCCCCCGATCGTTTCATCCACCCACGTAAAAATTCGCTACGGCGATACCGCCAAAATCTAACAATCCGCGCTTGCCACCCCGTACATCACCCGATTTCACATCCTGCGACACGTCCATGACGATTCAATCACCTTGCGCCATGCACCCATCATCTCTACGACATTAATTTATGGTGGTACATAGCATTTTCAGACAAGCCCGCTATACATGACAGCGCTTCGGAACCTCTTTGATTTCACTCCGCATCTGATTTAATATCGGCGTGCGGCAGATAGAAAAAATCCGGCGTCAAACCCAATAACTCTTGTCGCAAACTCGATTAAAAAGAAAGCCATAGACGGCATAAATTGCAGCGCCGACAACCCCACCTCTACAAACGGCGCGCTGCCACACCGACCATAGACTGCCTCATAACCAGACTTACGATTCACAGACTCGTCATTCCGAAGGGGCTTGGGTCGGCTACGCTAAGGCACCGAAGGTCCAGATATCCCAACCTCACCGCTACCCAGGAGTGCTGTGTGAAATCTACCGCGGAGTCCAAAAGAAAAATACTGACGACCCGTACCCTTTCATTACTCGGCTTGCTGATCGTCGTCCTCATCGTCGGCGGCTCCGTACTGTGGCGGACACAATGGATACAGACTGGACACGACGTGCCAGCCGGCAACACATCCTCCTCACTGTTGCCCCAACTCGATGAGGCGGCCCATCGGATAGCCGGCAAGCCGCCTCGCGCCCCATCCACATATGCAACCGGCCTGTCAGTACGAGCGGCCATTGCACGAGGGGATTACGCCTTAGCCGACAAGACGCTCCGCGCCAGCCTAGCCGACAGCCAAGTGAAAGGCTGGCATTTCAACCCCTTTGCTGCGGTAATGTTTTATGCCGCACGTCCAGGTATGAACGGTTTTGAAGCCCGTTTGGACGAATGGATCAAACGCGAGCCAAACTCGGCCATTGCATATCTCGTACGTGCGTTATATCGCTACGATACCGCGTGGCAGATTCGCGGCACGCGATTCGTGAACGCGGTACAGCCGGCGCACCTACGCGCCTTCAACGAAGGCCTGAACCGCTCCGCCGACGATGTTGCGCAGGCCATGCGACTGGATGGCAACAATCCATATGCCGCCTTCCTGCTGCTGAAAATTCTCAGTGGCGCCGGCAACACGGTTGAAATGGAAAATGCATTCCAGGCCGCAATCCATAAATTTCCGACCTACTACCCGCTTTATCTTCAGCGGTTGACCACGCTCGAACCCAAATGGGGCGGGTCGCCGCAAGCGATGTATGCCTTCGTCGACACCTACGCCGGCGAAGCCGCCCCGGATTCACCGCTGAAAATGCTGTATCTGCGGCTCTATGCAGACCTGCTCAGCGCGACCGCACTCGTTTGCCAGAACGCACACGCCGATCAGCATGCCCAGTGTATCGATCAAGGCATGCACAGCCTGGTCACCGACGCACTGGAAAAAAATGTCTATGGCGTCTTGGAAATGTACAAGCCTGCGCACAATGCCCCGTTCACCATCGAGATCGGAGGCATTCTGAATGACATGGTGCTGACGCGCGGTGGTGAGCGTTACGCGGGCGCCCTCCTCCAGCTGGCCGCCCACATCATGGGCAGCGACAATCAGCTGACGGCGCCCGATGCCAGCCACAACAATTTCATGATGGACCGTCTGTCCGGCCTGGTCTGGTATCGGCAGCGCCAGTACGCAAGCGCGGAAAAACTGTACATGCGGGCGCTTGCCGATCTGCCCAATACGCATTTCGACAGTGTCGTCCAGAAGGATGCGATGCGCGCGATGCTGTACGACGCTTTATCCCACGCCTACAGCCAAATGCATCGCTACCGAGAATCCGTGATCTACAACATGGCTGCTGCGCAGGTAATCGGCGGACGCAGTATCGCCGGATACGACAATCTCACCTGCGCCGGGCTGTTCAAGCTCAAACACTACGACGACGCCATCCATGCGTGCACGGCGCAAGCCGAGGATAGCGGCAGCGATGAAGCGTTATTTTGGCGTGCCAAGGCCTATGAGGCCACGCATCGGATTCCACTGGCGCTGCACGATTATCGTCAATTAGCCGAATCCGAGAGCCGCTACCGCTCATATGCCGCAATCGAGATTTCCGTTATCTACGGTCACGAAAATCATCTGACCAAAATGCTTCAGGCGCTGAATACCTACGATTATTTGTATGATGAAGCTCATGAAGACAAAATGGATATGGCCAGTGCGTACAACAATCGTTGTTACGCTGAGATGCATCTTGGTCAACTGCAACAGGCACTCAAGGATTGCACCCAATCGCTGCGCTTCGGCAGCCTCCCTGACGCCTATTCGAAACAGCAAGAACTGATCAAAAAGCTGCGAACGCACCCGCAATCCGATGGCTCATAGGCACAAATAATTTTCTCACCGACCACCTGGGCGGGCCATGGCAATAAACACACCCAATCTGAAGCAAAGGCGCGCTGGCATTCTCATTTTCGACGATGTCGAAGTGCTCGATTTCAGCGGGCCCTTCGAGGTATTTTCGGTGACCCGGATCGACGAACAACAACGAAGCGTTGAAGCCTCACCATTCGAGGTGCTGTTGGTTGCGGAATCGATGCTTCCCGTCACGACCGCTGGCGGCATGCGGGTCATGCCGCATACCGATTTCGAGCATTGCCCTCCACTCGACATCCTCGTGCTGACGGGTGGTATGGGCACGCGCATAGAACTCAATAACGAAACCTTGCTCGCCTTCGTCAAACGCCAATGGCACAAAGTCGATACGCTCGCCTCGGTCTGCACCGGCGCATTGATCCTGGGCAATACGGGTTTGCTCAACGGCCTGGAAGCGACCACCCACTGGAAGTCGCTCGACTTGATGCAGAAATGCTATCCAGAAGTCCGCGTCGACCGGAATTCCCATGTCGTCGATACAGGCAAAATCATCACATCGGCAGGTATATCTGCGGGTATCGACATGGCGCTCACCGTCGTCCGCCGTTATTTTGGCGAAACCATCGCGCGCGCAACCGCACGGCATATGGAATATCCCTACCCTGAATCAAACGCCCGGAGGTCATAATCTTGGACACCCGCGCCATCATCCGGCAAGCCCATGTTTCGGACCTCAACGCACTTGCATCGTTGTTCGACGATTACCGGCAATTTTACGGCTGCCCAAGCGATCTCGCCGCCGCGCACGATTTTCTATTGGCGCGATTCGATCACGGAGAATCGGTATTATTCATAGCGACGGTTGACGGTGCGCCTGCAGGCTTCGCGCAGCTTTACCCCGGATTTTCTTCCGTTTCGCTGGCGCGGACCTTCGTGCTGAATGATTTGTTCGTGTCGACCGAGTATCGCAGACGCGGCCTCGCATCGGGCTTATTGACGGCTGCAACGCGCTATGCTGAATCGCTTGGTGCGCTGCGCCTGACCCTATCCACAGCCATCGACAATGCAACGGCCCAAGCGCTTTATGCCTCGCAGGGCTGGAAACGGGACGAGCAGTTTTACGTCTACCACCGCGCCATTGCCAGAGGTTGACTGAATGCGCCCTTGGGCAACGACCGCGAGCGGAACCTCCGGCTAGACCTCTTGCGGGTCGATCATCGCCGTCAGCGCCGAATAATCGTCCTCTGCATGGCCGGCGGCCATACCGTCTCCGAGCAGTTTGGCGATCGCATCCAGCACGCCTGCATTCAGGCCGTCGGCCTCGGCCACTTCACGGCATAGCACGACGTCCTTGAGCAAGTGTTTGAGCGGAAAATTCGGCCCGCTGTAATCGCCCGAGCACATGCGGTCGAGCTTCTTGTCGAAGGTCGAGGCGTATAGCGCGCTCTCGCGCAGGATAGCCATGAAGGTCTCGACCGGCACACCCTCGCGGCGCACCAAGCCCAGGCTCAAGGCAAAGCCTGAGGTCAGCCCCGCAATGAGCTGATTCAACGCGAGCTTGAGGGCGGACGCCTGGCCCACTGGGCCCACCAGAATCGGCTCGGGTCCACAGTCGCGCAACCAGGGCAGACAGCGCGCGAAGGTTTCCGGCGAACCGCCGGCCATCACCAGCAACGTGCCCTTGGCCGCCTCCGGCCGACTCCCCAGCAGCGGCGCTTCCAGATAATCGATACCCACCTCCGCCAGTCGCGCCGCAAGCACACGGCTTTGCGCCGGCGAGATGGTCCCCATCTGCACCAGCACACGCCCGTTCAGCGCGGACAGCACGCCGGACCCGGCCAACACGGCATCGATGGCCGCTGCGTCGCTGAGCGTCAGCACCGCAACATCCGCACCGGCCACCGCCGCGGATGCCTCGGCACAAACTTCGATGCCATCACCTTGCAACGCCATGGCGCGCTCGGGCGTGCGGTTCCACACGCTCAGCGCGTGACCACGTTCGGCAAGCCGCTGCGCGAGCGGCGCGCCCATCAGACCGGTACCCAACAATGCGATGTGCATGGAACGCTCCTTGAAGGTCTCCGCCGGGCCGTCAATCCAACTCGAAGGCGGGTAGGCGTGTGGCGGCCAGGGTGAGACGCAATGGTTCGTAGTGCGGAATGCCATCGCGAAACGGCGGGTGATCCTCGCCCTCGATCAAGGGGCGCAGATAGCGGCGCGCCGCGTCGGTAATGCCAAAACCGTCCGGCGTGATGAAGTCGTCCGGCACCAGGTATTCCAGGTCGGCCACCGCCGCGAGCGGCACCGATGCCATCTCCCAGCGATAGGGCTCGTCGGCAAGCCGACGCAGCGTGACCATGGTGCCATGCCCGCCCTCCGCGAGCAGCCGCACGGCCTCGACGCCGCAGGCATAGGCCTGCTCCAGATCGGTACGCGAAGCGAGGTGCCGCGCCGAACGCTGGAGATAATCGGCCACCGCCCAGTGGGTCCGATAACCGAGATGCTGCTTGATGCGCGCAGCCAGACCGGCCGCCACGCCACCGAGCTGAATCCAGTCGTACACCTTGTTGTCCGTATTGATCGACAGGAAGCGCCCGGCGCTATCCTTCAGGCCCTCGCTGGCAACGATCACGCAATAACCCTGCGCGTTCACACGCGTGCGCACGGCCTCCAAAAACGTGCCCTCGTCAAAGGCTCGCTCGGCTAACAGCAATACCAGTGGCAGCTCACCGGGCGTGCGCTCGGCCAAGCCGCCGGCAGCGGCCAACCAGCCGGCATGCCGCCCCATCACTTCCAGGATAAAGACCTTGGTTGAGGTGCCCGCCATCGAGGCCACGTCGCACGCAGCCTCGCGCGCGGAGACGGCGACGTATTTTGCCGCCGAACCGAAGCCGGGGCTGGTGTCCGTATCGGCCAAATCGTTGTCGATGGTCTTGGGCACGCCGACGACCTTGAGCGGATAACCCAGCTCCGCGCTCACCTGCAACAAGCGCTCGGCGGTCAGCATCGAGCCGCCACCGCCGTTGTAGAGGAAGTAGCCGATGTCGTGGGCCGCGAAAACCTCGATCAGGCGCTCGTACTGGTGCCGGTGCGTAGCGATGTCCTGTAGATCGTAGCGGCACGAGCCGAAGACCCCGCCGGGCAGGTGGCGCAGACCGGCAATAGCCGCATCGCTCTCCGCATCGAGGTCGTAGAGCTGTTCGGTCAGCGCGCCGACGATGCCATCGCGGGCGGCGAACACCTTGCCGATGTGCTCTGGCCGCGCGCGCGCCGCCTCGATCACCCCACAGGCGGAGGCGTTGATGACCGAAGTCATTCCGCCCGATTGCGCATACAACAGATTCGCGGTCATCGGCTTTCCTTGTCGATGTCGAAGGACAATCCGGCCGCATTAAACGACGCGCGGCGGCTGACGTCTACCCAGTACGGGGGTTACGCGGCCATTTCTGTTATCATCCGGCCGTTTGCCCCAGCGGCTACGGGGCCAGTTTTCCATCCGACGGGGAAACCTTCATGTTGCAAAACCTTACCACCATCACCCAGTTCATCATGCAGGAACAGCGCAAGTCCGAGGCCGCCACCGGCGACTTCACCGGCTTGCTCAATGACATTGTGACCGCCTGCAAGGTCATTTCCAACGGCGTCGACAAGGGCGCGCTGATCGGCGTGCTGGGCAGCGCCGAATCAGAGAACATACAGGGCGAAACACAGAAGAAAATGGACATCATCTCCAATGAGGTGATGCTCAAGTCCAATGAATGGGCCGGGCACCTGGCGGCCATGGGCTCGGAAGAGATGGATGACATCTACCCGATCCCCGATGGCTACCCGCGCGGCAAATACCTGCTGGTGTTCGACCCGCTGGACGGCTCCTCGAACATGGACGTCAACGTCTCCGTGGGCACCATCTTCTCGATCCTGCGCGCACCTGAAGGCGTAGACCGCCCGACCGCCGCCGACTTCCTGCAGCCCGGCACCACCCAGGTCTGCGCCGGCTACGCCCTCTATGGGCCGTCCACCATGATGGTGCTGACCACCGGCCAGGGCGTGCATGGCTTCACCCTGGACAAGGACATCGGCGAGTTCATCCTCACCCACCGCGACATGACTATCCCAGCCGACACCGGCGAGTTCGCCATCAACATGTCGAACTACCGCCACTGGGAAGCGCCCGTGCGCCGCTACATCGACGAATGCGTGCAGGGGAAGGAAGGCCCGCGTGGGCGCGACTTCAACATGCGCTGGGTCGCCTCGATGGTCGCCGAGGTACACCGCATCCTCACCCGCGGCGGTATCTTCATGTACCCCATCGACAAAAAGCTCAAGTCCAACGGCCAGGGCGGCAAGCTGCGCCTGATGTACGAAGCCAACCCGATGAGCTTCATCGTCGAGCAGGCCGGCGGCGTGAGCTCCACCGGCCGCGAGCGCATCCTCGACCTCAAGCCCAACGACCTGCACCAGCGCGTGCCCGTCATCCTCGGCTCCAAGAACGAGGTTGAGCGCGTAATCGGCTATCACAGCGAAGGCTAAAACCCGGCTGCCCAACAAGGGCAAGCTCAGGGATGTATCGGACGCCGGGCCTTGTGCCCGGCGTTTTTTCGTTCCGAATACGATAACCGCCATCCGCTGAGCCTTGCCTGCCGCAGCGCCATTCAGCACCGATTCGACTAGAACCCATCTCGAAATACAGAATGCGCACCACCTCGGCGGATAGATCGACCGTACGAGGCAAGAAGCGTGGCGGAGTCATTCCCCTGACCATCGGGCAGCCAAGGCGCCATCCCCATCGACCTCGTTTTTTCAGGTGGATTACCCTGCATTTCACGCTACCCGCTCTCTGACTCCTTCCCGATCCCCTTCAGAATCTTCTCGTCAACAAGCCACGTACTGACACTTATATTACACGGGTAATATTGACATATAATTTCACCCGGGTTTTAATTGGCCTATCAAACTCATGGTATCGATCGCATGTCCGATTCCCTCTCAAAACCCTCCACGGCCTTTGAAAACCACCGCCTACTATTATCCGGGCCACTGATTGAAGTTGCCCTTGCCGTCAAAACGGCCACCGAACACGATCCCTCAAACACGATCCTCGTCTTCGATGATGCGACCGGTCGCGTGGTTGATCTGGACCTGCGCGGTACCAAGGCCGAGATCATCGGAAGATTGTCACAACCACCTCAGACATCCGTCGGGCGCTATCGACCTCGTTCAAGCGAGCCCCTTCCGCCCATCAAGGAACAGACATCGGAACCGAGAGGACGGGGACGCCCCAAACTGGGCGTTGTTTCGCGCGAGGTGACGCTGTTGCCAAGACACTGGGAATGGCTGGCTGTGCAGTCCGGCGGTGCTTCCGCCGCTCTCAGGCGACTGGTGGACGAAGCCAGACGGGATGGCGGCCCGCTGCAGTCACGGCGTGCCGCTCAAGAGACCGCCTATCAATTCATGCTCGGGATAGCCGGCGATTTACCCGGCTACGAAGAAGCCACGCGCGCCCTCTTCGCTGACGATCGCACAAAACTGGAAAATTACATTGCAGCATGGCCCGAAGACATTCGCGCTTACGTCATGCGCCTGGCGTTCGGAACGCTGGATTATCCCATTCGGAAATAAATGGCTAGTTTGCAATCCATGACGTCAAGCAAGCCGCCCTGGCCATCGCATGATCGCGACCGAAGACTCACTACCCCCCTCCCATGATCACGCGGCCTCCCATGATCACGCGGCCTCCCCCGGCTCGATCCAACGGAATACATCGATGAAAACCCTGAAAGCCAATGGTATCGAGCTCGCCTATGACAGCCAGGGCGATGCAAGCGACGATGTAATCCTTCTAATATCGGGATTCGGAACGCAGATGATCCGATGGACGGATACCTTCTGCCAGACATTGGTGGCACGAGGATATCGCGTGATTCGGTTCGACAACCGCGACACCGGATACTCGACGCATTTCGTCCGACATGCCGCACCGAACTTCGATTCCCTGGCAGCCATGCTCATGGCTGGGCAGCGACCAGACGTGCCATACACCCTCCACGACATGGCCCATGACGCTATCGGCCTGCTCAATGCTTTGTCCATCAAGCGGGCGCATGTCGTCGGACGGTCAATGGGCGGCATGATCGCGCAAATCCTGGCGAGCGATCACGCCAAGCGGGTTCTCTCGCTGACTTCCATCATGTCCTGCACAGGCAATCCGGCGCTCCCGCAAACGTCGCCGGACATCATGGCCATGATGACACGCCCCGCTATCGACCCATTTTCGGATGAAGCCGGATTTTTGGCCCACAGCCTCGCCTTTGCGCGCCGTATCGCCGGCAGCGGTCATCCATTCGACGAAGAGTCTCATCGCACCCTCATTCTGCAAGAAGTTCGGCGCGCCTATGATCCCGATGGTGTCGGACGACAGCTTGCCGCAATCGCCGTGACGGGCGACCGCCGCGCTCGGCTGGCGACGATCAAGGCACCGACGCTCGTTGTCCATGGAGCAGAGGACCCACTCCTCTTACCTGCCTGTGGCGAGGACACGGCATCATCGATACCGAATGCCGAATTCCTGCTAATCGACGGCATGGGGCATGAATTGCCGGCCCCACTATATCGAACCTTCGTGGATGCGATTGACCGGACCGCACGGCGAGCACTGCACGCTTGAAGGCTCCGTTGGATGCCTGGAATACCCGAGCCCATCCGCCAGAACACCGGCACGGCCTGAGAGAACACATATCGGGGTCAGGTGTAGCTTTATTACATCCGTCACCACTCGCTATTGATGACGGCTATAGCGCGCGTAATACATCGGATTTTTCGTGACCCTGATAATGTGTGCTGACTCAATGCAACGAAGCGAGACCTGTCCACATTTCACTCGCTTCTGACCAGGGCCGCAGCCATCCAACCGCATCCCCGCTAGGCGGGTCGATAAAGGAATAGAAAAAAACACAAGCGAAGCGCGTCACAAACGCGCAGCGGAAACACTTTTGACTAGGGTTCCCGTTTACGCCTTGCCTCGCCCGTCCGCGCCGACGTGGGGTCGGGTGGCAGGACGCCGCCCCGAGCAGGTTTCGCCCGGACGGCGAATGCCTGCTGTGCCCCTCGGCGACCTATGCGGGCGAAGTCCGCCCGCAGGGACAAGGCGTTTCGGGCCGCGTTTCTTTCACCTATTTCTTTACGCGAATAAAGAAAAAATCGCCGGGAGCGATTTTTGGCGCAATCCCCGCAGGGGTGAGGCGCAGGGATGCGTCGAACAGACCGACTCGGGCGCGTTGCTGAATCAGATCAAAGTCAAGGAAGCTGATTCGCGCCCGAACCCTGCACTGCCATTCAGTGAATGGTGGCTGAGGTAATGGGTTATACCGATGGAAAGCAGATCACGCATGCATGATTCTTGGCATTCGTGTCGCATCGAACCAGTGCTACAAAGCAAGACCACTTTCACTCGTATCTCTCGTCAGATCAAGCTTCGATATTCCTTGAGCCTATCTGCGGTCACAACTAATCCTTGAGCGGAGAGGGTGTCCAGATGGTCATCTACTGACTTAGGCGGGTTCTTCAAAGACGCTCGCTGCTGCTTCACTGCTTCTATGACAGCGCCTTCATGTAGATCCATCTGTTCGACGATAAACTGATCCGGGTGCACTGCCTCAATCCCATAAGGCTCGAGCTTGTCGGCCGGGAAGTCCCTTAGGTTGCAGGTTACGATCAGCTGCGCTCCCGCACGTATGGCCGCAGCAAGAACATGGCGATCGTCGGGATCTGGAAGGTCCAGACCGTCTACAAGGCTTTCGTATCCAGTAACCAAGCAATCCTCTACAGCATCATCCATCAACTCACGTATTCTAAACATCTGCTTTTTTAGTTCTGGGCGCCGGGCGACAAGGTTTCGAATCCATTCATCATGGATCTGATCTGTCCACTTTGCGGCGAATAGACCAGTTACAGCCAGCCTAATGAGCAAGTCCCGTAAAGGTGCGGGGTACAAGACACAAGCGTCATAGACGACGATAAACCGCATAGTGTCAGTACCCCATGTTTAATTCCTGAGCCTGCTTCGCCAACTCATCCATAGCGTTCTGGCTGCGCAGATCTCGCTCCTCTTTATACTTGAGCAGTTCTTCGAAGCGGATGCGTCGATGACTACCTGCTTTCGTGAATGGGAGCTTTCCTTCCTCAAGCAGTTTTATCAGATGCGGTCGTGACACATTCAGTAGGTCCGCAGCTTGTTGTGTGGTCAGCTCTTGGTGGGTTGGTATAACAGCGACAGCATTACCCTGGGCCATCTCGGCAAGCAAATCTCGCAAAAGGGTTATCGCCTGGCGCGGTAAGACTAGGTCTGTGTCGTCAAATTGTATGCGCGCACGCGCAATCTCTGGCCGATTGGCCAGAAGCTTACTCAGCTCAGCGGCGCTTTCACGCGCAAGATCGGCCTGCTCGCGATCAGGAAGCGCGGATTCAAGCTTCTGTGCAACGGTCATGGCTATTCCTCTCCCAGCAACTGCGTTTTATATTCTTGCTCTTTTCGGTGAAACTAATCGAAACAAACGAAACATGCAATGATTTTTTCGTTATGCGGGTTTTACGGTGAAACAAGATTTTTGGTGAAATCATCGGCTCGAAGTATCCAGTTTCCCGGGGGAAATAGCGCGACTAACCCACTCGTCTGAGCAACACACATACCACACCCACATCATCACTCTCCCTTCCCCCTCCGCATCATCAACAACGCCCCCATATCCTCACTAAACCCCCACCGGCGATAAAACGGAATCATCTCGGGCCGGCAGAACAAGTCGATGTAATCCACCTCGCGCAGGCGCGGGTGATTGACAGCGCGATCCAGCAGCACTTCGCCGAGGCCGCTGCCCCGGCGGTCGGTGCGCACGATGACGTCGTTGAGCATGGCCTTGTAGACAAAATCGGTGATCACACGGGCAAAGGCGATCAAGGTGTCGTCCGACTCGTCGACCAGCGCAATCACAAGGTCGGTATGTGCGAGCATGCGTTCGACGTCTTCGCGCCGGCGCTCGGCGCACCAAAATTCGCCTTGATAAAGCGCCATGAGCTGATCGATCTGCGCCGTGTTCAGGCACTCGACTTCGCGCACGCCTGTCGCCTCGGCTTGCGTTGCCGATATTGAATCAGCCGCACGCTGCATAGAATCATCCGTTTCCGTCGTCACTTCTCTGCGCCCTCGTATCGTTATCTACAAGTCTGTTGCCATCAACTGCGCCGTGACCACATCCGCCGCGCGCGTGGAGGCGGCGAGCTTCGCCATCGCACCCTCTCGGTCCTCGCGCGAGCGGTTCTGGCCGAGCTTGAACTTGGCCTCGATTCGCTCAATATGGATCTCGAATCCGACGATGTGATCGAGCAGCCGGCCATGCGGGCTGTCGGGGCCACCCCAGACCCAATCCGCCCCGACATCTGCCTCAAAGCGTGCCGTTAACCGCCCAACCAACGCGCTCAGGACCTCGCGATCGGCCACGCGCCGCACGCGACCGTGCACATGCACCGCCGCGTAGTTCCAGGTGGGCACGCCGGGCGTGACATACCAGGACGGAGAGATGTACGCATCCGGTCCCTGGAACACGGCCACCACCGCATCGCCGTCGGCCAAGGCATCCGCCTGCTGATTGGCCCGCGCGAGGTGGCCGATCAGCCGACCCTGCGGCCCGCCATCGGGCTCGTGCAGCAGAGGCACATGGGTCAGCAGCGGGCCGCCGTCGCCGCCCCCAATCAGCAGCGCCAGCGGATAGGCGCGCAGTAGCGCCTCAATACGCGCCGCGTCACCTTCCTCAAATGCCGGAGGTATGTACATTGCCTGCTCCCATCCCACGGCGCCGGGCCGATCCCGGTGCCTTCCTGATTCCAATCCATGCTCAGCCCGACAGGGCGCGCGCCGCCGCATCCGGCGAGGTGTCCACCACAGCCTGCGCGCGGTTGACTGCGGCCGTCACCGCCCCCAACGAGGCACTGAGCACGTCGTCGTGCAGACCGACGCCGAACATCGAGCCTGCACCGTCTGCCGCAGCGATCTCCACATAAGCCACCGCACGGGCGTCGGCGCCCGGTCCAGCGGCATGTTCTCGGTAATCGACCAGGCGGATCGATATGCCAATCGCCTGTTCCAGCACCCGCACATAGGCGTCGATGGAGCCGTTGCCCGATGCGCCGAGCAAGCACTCGCGGCCATTCACCGACAGCGTCGCGGACAGCTTCACCGCACCCTGCGCGTCGCGCTGCTCGCGGTACGAAAGCAACTTAACCGCGCCCTCAGACGCGAGGTATTCAGCCTGGAACAATCGCCACAGATCGGCCGAGCCCAGCTCCGCGCCGGTCGCATCCGCCTCGCGCTGCACCACGCGGGCAAATTCGATCTGCAGCCGGCGCGGCAGGCTGATGCCGTAGTCCTGTTCCAACAGGTAGGCGATGCCACCCTTACCGGACTGGCTGTTGACGCGGATCACCGCCTCGTAGCTGCGCCCGAGGTCGGCCGGGTCGATGGGCAGATAGGGCACCTCCCAGGGCGCGTCCGCACGCTGCGCCGCGAAGCCCTTGCGGATGGCGTCCTGGTGCGAGCCGGAGAAGGCGGTGAACACCAGCTCGCCGGCATAGGGATGACGCGGGTGTACCGGGAGCTGGTTGCAGTATTCGGCCACGCGCACGATCTCGTTGATGTCGCCCAGGTCGAGGCGCGGGTCGACGCCCTGGGTGTAGAGGTTGAGTGCCAAGGTAACGATGTCGACGTTGCCGGTGCGCTCGCCGTTGCCGAACAGGGTGCCCTCGACACGATCCGCGCCGGCGAGCATGGCCAGCTCGGCGGCAGCCACGCCGCAGCCGCGGTCGTTGTGCGGGTGCACGCTGAGCACGATGGCGTCGCGGTCGCGCACGTGGCGGCTGAACCACTCCACTTGGTCGGCGAAGCCGTTGGGCGTAGACACCTCCACGGTTGCGGGCAGATTCATGATGGTCTTGCGCGCGGGGGTGGGACGCCACACAGCATTCACCGCATCGCAGATCTCCACCGCGAAATCCGGCTCGGTTGCGGTGAAACTCTCCGGCGAGTATTGGAACACCCACTCGGTTTCAGGCTGCGTTCGGGCGCAGGCCAACACTCGCTCGGCACCGCGCACGGCGATATCGATCACGCCCGCGCGGTCGAGGCCGAAGACCACCCGGCGCTGCACCGGCGAAGTCGAGTTGTAGAGGTGCATGATGGCCCGACGGGCACCGCGCAGCGCCTCGAAGCTACGCTCGATCAATGCATCGCGCGCCTGAGTCAACACCTGAATGGTGACATCCTCGGGAATCCGGTCGGTCTCGATCAGCCAGCGTACAAAGTCGAAATCGGTCTGCGAGGCAGCGGGAAAACCCACCTCGATCTCCTTGAAGCCGCGCTGCACCAGCAGCGCGAACATCCGCGCCTTACGGTCGTGATTCATCGGCTTGACAAGAGCCTGATTACCATCGCGCAAGTCGACGCTACACCAGACAGGTGCCTCGCGGCAGACACGCGACGGCCATTGCCGATCGGGCAATTCGATGGGTTCGAAGGGTCGGTACTTGGCCTTGGGGTCAAAATTCATTGCGGATACCTCGACTGAGAGTGGTCTGGGGGTGACGCTCAGTTGGGGCCGATGGCCATGTGCAAACGCACCAGGCCGCCGACCCTATCTCAGTCGCAGTAGGGCTAGGGTGCGTAGGGAAGCGGACGCGCAGGCACGCAAGCCGTGCATACGGCAAGAGGCGCCGCACGAGATCGTGGCGGCAAGAACAAGGCGGGAATGATGGGACTTCGACTTCATGGGGCGTATCCGGTGATCGACGGGCGAAAAGATAGCGGGCCGACGCTCCCCTCGGGAGGCCGGCTAGCGCAGTCGTAGCGCGTCGAACTGGCGGATACGGATAGACATGGTGCAAAGTTATAACGCCGAACGACGCCGAAGGCAACCATCGCGCCTCATTTCAACACCTCGACACATCCCTTGCCGAGGATTCCGACCCGAACGACCTGGCGCCTACACTCACAGGCATGAGGCCCATTCTAGCGTTCGATGTTTCGCTCTTCGCCAACACAAAATATGCACATGGCAACACTGGTGCCATCAAAAAGAGTTGGATTGGATGATGGGTACAAGCCTTTATCGACAAGCCGATTGCGATACTGAACGCCTCGCCGTAAGCCACCACTTACGCTCAGGCCGCCTTACGCGAAACAATATCCACCATGTCGGCCCGCACCATCGAAGCTGCCTGCATTACCTTACCGCTGCTGGGTTCCGGTCACGACGAAAACAACATCATCCAACACCCGAAAACCTCCCCGGCCAGACGTGAAACGCTTCAGGCACTGGCGCAGTCGATTCAAGCAGGCGATAAATCATAAATTCAGTATCGATACTTATCGAATACACGAGCCGTAACGTGACGCGAAAAACATAATGAAAATAAAAAGTTTTTTGGGTTACCCAATCATACGGCGCAGCATCACGTATTTGCTGAATTCAGGGCTTCGATTGCCATCTTTCGATTTTCTCTAGGGCAGGACTCGACCCACTGCGGCCAGTCAGGTATCGGTGACACCCCGTCTGTTCCAGCCCCGACAGCAGCCGTTCTACGCCCGCGTTCAGGTCCGTTTAACTCGATGATCGCTTTTGTGGCAGCAAAAGTGATCAGCGAGGAAAACGTTACCTGCAACGTGTTGTTGGGTGGCAACACGTCATTCACGGCAACCGCCCTGTTGTTCCTGGTAATTACGTATTTATTACTTTGCAACAGACAAACTAGAACAAAGATCGGCGATCGCATCAGCCTTTTTCCGCAATACATCCTTTTTATACTGCGCCACCAATTTCGCTGAAATCTTCCTGCACCAAGTTGGGCTTTTTAGTTCATTTTTGTAGTCAAATTCTTTGTCGTCGACAATTTCCGCATTCAGATCGAGCGCGAGAGAGCGTGCAAGTTGATCAATAATATTTGTGAAGTCCGTTATCTTATCAGCAGACAAAATACCCTTCATATTATTCAACATTATGACACCTTCAGATTCGGTTCGAATCAGACTCACAACCCCATATACCAAAAAGTATTTCGTAAGATTGTAGTAGGCAAACTGCTTGTCATCGATCGCATCAAGAGCCTTCTCCACCGCTTGGAAAGCTCGCCAGTACCCAACAACTTTAGCACCGGTAACATCAGGCCGGCCAAAGATATCTGAGTGAAGGTCATCCATTATTTTATATTTCTGGTGGCAGCTCCACGGCTGGGCAAGGTCCATCGCAAGAAGAATCAAGCCAGCCGACTCATTGTTTATCACTTCTTTACCGCCATGAGTCTCACCCTGCTTAATTTCATAAGCAATAGTGTCTTTGCTTACAGTGCTCACCTCAGCCTTAAGCCGTTGCTGGATGTTGTGATTAGATTTTAAATCACGCGCTTTGATCGCATTTTGATTGTTGCTATTGGTGGTAATTCGCTGCGAAAGGGCTGCGTCCCCTTTTGTCTCTATCAGCTTCACTAAAATTTTGAGGTCATCCGTAATCTTCGGCTTTTCAGCCATCAGAGAAGTTAAGCTCTGCGCACCATTGACCACGACGTAGTCCTCGATGTCTATCCGCTGTTCCGTTTCAGAAACGATTTCCCTGCACAGCACGTTGATTCCATTATGATATAGCGGAAAGTTCTTGTGCTCTTCTTTGTTTTTAATGCTCTTTCGCAGTCCTTTGTTTACTTTGGTGTTCCCCAAAGCCAATCTAACGTTCTGCTCAAAAAGACTGCCATCTGAAATCCCGCTCATCTTGAGCAAATTGAGCGCTGGCGCCAGGAACAATCGAGCAGCTGCACCACCGGCATCGTATTCAATTACATCAGAATCAGAAATATCAAAGTAGAATTTCCCTTTAATACCACCATCGACATCTAAATCAACGTAATTATTGGCTATCGCTTCTGCGTCAAAAAGTTCAATCTTCTGCAATTTCCCAAGAATCGCTTTCGCATCGTCGTTTGCACTTGCGTTGCTGATAAATATGCCGAGCACTTCGTAACCACTATCAACCTTTGTCGCAAGGCTTGTTCGTGTGATTGTCTGCTTCAGTTTTTCGTTTGTAGTTTCGGAATAGAGATCTTCTATTTTTTGTTTACTATCAAACTGTTGCAAAGTGCCGTAAAACTCTTTCAGATCGGTGTCACCGAATTCAGCGTTGTCCTTGGTCTTGGTTTTTGACTGAACGATATAAACAGTTTCAGCGACATCATCAACATAAATTGCGTCAACGCCCTTGTCATGCTTAGCATCCACGCAAGCATCGTCGGCATCTATTGCTTCTAGCCGATATATGTTCTCCAAGAACCATCTGATGAATCGGCCAGAGAAATCCGGTGCCCGCTTTTCGTAGGGTTTTAGTTCATTCGTGGAGAAAGCGTTATGGTTGAGAGCGTTCGCTTTCATATGTCCTCGCCAGTCGTGTTAGTAATTAGGTCATAGTATGACCGTAAAACACCCTATGCACTGCGAATACATGGATCAATGCGCATGGGAGCCTCACTGTGTCAACTTGCCGCCCAACTTTTAAGCTCAGCCGCGCGCGAAGCGCGTCTGTTGGGGCGCCTTGTTGGGCGACTTTCGCTCAAAATGAAATATTGCTGAGCGTACCATAATCAATCTCCGCCGCCTGACATGCCAGCCGCAGGATGTGCGGCACGTCTCTCCACGGAATGTTGGTTAAGACGTGGTAGCCTGCTACCGCCTCGGACTGTGCCTGTAGATGAGGACTTTCAATATATAGGAGATCTGGTGTCTCGGCGATGTATCGTCGGGTGCGACGTTTGTTGGACTGCCAGTTCTTATCATCAAGACTCGAAGCCTTTTCCATTGAGCCGGGCACCGCCTCCTCAATTCTCTCGAGGCTCGTTTTTAGAGCATCACGAATATCCCAAGGCCGGATGGACTCGAAGATATCCCAACGCCCATCCTTGTACCGGAACACGATGCGCCGATCCTTCCATACAGTGCAATGGATGGCCTTAAGCTGCCGGTGTGCCACGTTCACCTCCTTGATGCCAAAATTGCAGAAGCAATGTTTCCAAGCTGCAGCCTCCTAAGCAGCCAAACGCCTGCCGTAACCGGCGGATTTGTAGTGAGCTCAGCGAACGAAAAATGCGTCCGTTTTTAGGTCAAGAGAGCAACATGCACAGTAATCACTTTCAATAAACTGACATGTAAGCGTTTAGGAGATCGCAAGCCCCCCCTAAACGATGCGCACGCATTCCCAATACTTTCTCTGGACTTTAGCCTCTTTTATTCCCACGGCCATCGATGCCGATATGACTTAACAAATCCAGAAAATTCGTCTCTAAAATAACCACTCGGGATCACATTGCGATTTAAATCTGGGTATGCATTAGTCAATATCTTTTGGTTTTTGAGAGTGAATTTAGCTTCCCCTGGTTCGTCATATTCATAGCCGAAGGATGACATGCATGACACAACCATATCTCTATGCTGACTGTGCCATTCACTAACAGCATTATCAGTTATAGGCTTGTCATTGTAAGGACGCCGAGAGGCCATTGCCTTGTCTGCTTCAAATTCGCAGTAACCCAATGTTTTTGCAGTTGTCGGTACTATGTTTGCCATATCTGCGAGAACGAAAATTATGACTGCACCAAGGACAAAGATAATGATTTTCTTCAATAATGACATTGTGCTTGCTCTGATCATTGAATTTGAGACCCCATAATAAATAAACCAAAACGAGAGAGAATGAATCTCGGGGTCTAGACTTGCCTTTTGCTCCAGTCAGGATACTCGACAGGCGGCCAGGACAATTCCCCACTTTCCTGCTGGAACCGGCCGTTCAAACAACGACCCAGGACGGCGGTGACCGGCCGCAGTTGGCCGAAAGCAGCATAAAACCCCAGCATTATAAACCAGACATTCAAACCCACCATACTGCTGCACACATCATCTCATGGGCTGGATCGGCATTACATTTCCCAGCCACCGTGCGGCATACGTTGCAGGTGTATGTGGTGCGCCAGACGAATCATCGGCCGCGTGAGGAATTGCGCACTACCGAGGATGAACAACCAAGTGCCGATGTGTGTCAGCGAGGGATAGAGGAAGAACACGCTGCCGAGCAGAAACCAGATTGCGATCAGGAAGTCGTTGAAGATACTGGCGGTTTCGTAGCGGCGGTGGATGACGAGCTGTTCGCGGCCCAGCGTCAAGGTCACGTCGCGGCTGGAGTTGATATCTTGGGTCGATGCCTTCATGAACTCTCCGATGTTTGTGCGAACCGGGCGCGGTCCGCAGCGGGTGTTGATATGACGTTTGACTACCCTTGGGCTCCATTGCGGCGCAGGGGTTCCCTTAGTCGCCCTCGGCCAGCTGGTGCGCGAGGTCGCCGAGCACGACTACGGCTTGCTCGACGGGCCGCCCCCAGGGCAGTGCGGCGTTGAGGCGGATGAATGGGCGGTATTTGCCGGTGGCCGAGAACATCGGGCCGGGCGCGATACTGATCTGACGCGCTTGGGCACGTTCATAAAGCACGAGGCTGTCGACAGCCTGCGGCAACTCGACCCAGAGGACGCAACCGCCCTGCGGACGCGTCAACCGCGTACCGGGTGGAAAGGATTCGGCCACCGCGTCGCTCAGGCGTGCGACATGCGCGGCATATTCCCCTCGCACGCGCCGCAGGTGGCGGTCGTAGCCCCCTTGGGCGAGCAGTTCGGCGACGACCCACTGGGGCAATGTGGCGGTCGCGAGGTTGCTGACGTATTTGTAATAGCTCACCGGCTCGCGGTAGCGGCCGGGCACGATCCAGCCCACGCGCAGCCCTGGCGACAGGGTCTTGGAAAACGACGAGCAGTACAGCACGCGGCCGTCGCGATCACCCGCAAGCACGGCGGGCGGGCGTTCGTGACCGAAACCCAGATCGCCCCAGATGTCGTCTTCGATCAGCGGCACGTCGTGCCCCGCCAGCAGTGCGAGCAGGGCGTGCTTACGCGCCAGCGGCATGCAGTAGCCGAGCGGATTGCTGTAGTTGGGCACCAGCACGCAGGCCTTCACCGGCCAGCGTTCCAGCACCACTTGCAGCGCCTCCAGTGAGATGCCGTGATCCGGGTGCGTCGGGATCTCCAGCGCCTTGAGTCCGAGCGACTCGATCACCTGCAACAAGCCGTAGAAGGTCGGCGATTCGATGGCAATCACGTCGCCCGGCACGGCCACGGCGCGCAGCGCCAGGGTCAAGGCCTCCTGACAGCCGCTGGTGATGATCACCTCGTCGGGGTCGACCGTGCAGCCGGCATCGGCCATACGCCGTGCAATCTGCACGCGCAGCTCCATGACACCGGGCGGAAATGCATAGGCCGTGGCGCGCTCGGCGTAGCGCGAGACGACGCGGCGCAGGGCGGCGCGTTCGGCCTGCACCGGCAGGAAGCCCTCGGCGGGCACTGCGGCACCGAAGGACACGACCCCTGGCTGGTGCGTGGCTTGCACCAGACGCAACGCCATCGCCTGCCCGCTCACCAGGGTTGGACGCGTACTCGGGCGCGAGGGTTCGGGTGCCGCCGGCAACGGCGCGCGGGCGCGCACGAAGTAACCCGCACGCGGACGCGCCTCGATGCGACCCTGATCCTCCAGCAAGTGCTGCGCCTGGATCACGGTGCCCACGCTCACACCGAATTGCCGGCTCAGCTTGCGCACGCCGGGCAGCCGCTCGCCCGGCACATATTGCATCTGCTCGATGCGCTCGGTGATGCGCGCGGCAATCTGCCGATAGAGTAGCGTGTCGCCGACGGCACTCACGCGTATTTGCCTGTGGTACAGATGCCCCGTGGCAGGACCAACACAGCGCTATCAGCGCTATAACTGTACTGGCTCATAATCGTAATCTCTGCATCTGTACCAGCCTCAGTATGGCCGCTACAGTTGTACGACACAAACCACGCGCCAGGACACCGCCGACATGTACCGCGAAATCCGCCTGTTCCAGATCGATTCCTTTGCAGCCAGGCCCTTCGAGGGCAATCCCGCCGCCGTGTGCCTGCTCGACGGGTCTGCCGATGCGGCTTGGATGCAGCAGGTTGCCGCCGAGATGAACCTCTCGGAAACCGCCTTCGTCAGCCCCGCGGCCGACGGCTTCGAGCTGCGCTGGTTCACGCCCACGGTGGAAGTCGACCTGTGCGGCCACGCCACCCTGGCGAGCGCGCATGTCCTGTTTGAAACGGGCACGGTGACCGCGGACGCAAGCGTGCGCTTCCATACCCGCAGCGGTCTGCTGACCGTGGCCCGCAGCGGCGACGGCTACGAGATGGATTTCCCCGCCGATCCGCCCGCGCCCTGCGCTGCGCCGGACGGCCTGGCGCGGGTGCTGGGCGCGGAACCCGTCTCCGTCTTGCGCGGACGCGAGGATCTCGTGATCCGTCTCGCCGACGCCGCAACCGTGCGCGGCCTGACCCCGGACATGGCCGCGCTAGGACGGCTTGATGCACGCGGGGTCATCGTCACCGCCGCAGCCGACGAAGCCGGCTGCGACTTCATTTCGCGCTTCTTCGGCCCACAGGTCGGCATCGACGAAGACCCGGTCACCGGCTCGGCGCACTGCACGCTCGCCCCCTACTGGGCCGCCGAACTCGACCGCGACCGGCTTCGCGCCTATCAAGCTTCGGCGCGCGGAGGGTGGCTCTCGCTTACAGTGACCGGCGCGCGCGTGCAGATCGGCGGACAGGCGGTGACCGTGTTCTCGGGGGTGTTACATGCCTGAGCAAAACATCGCACGCTGCTGGTTCAACGGCCGCCTGGTCAATCCCGCTGAGCCGCAGATCTCGGTCTACGATCATGGTCTGCTCTATGGCGACGGCGTATTCGAGGGTATCCGCTTCTACCATCGCCGGGCCTTTCGCCTGCAAGCGCACCTCGAACGCCTGCAGCACTCGGCGCGCGCCATCGCCCTTGCGATGCCCTATGCGACCGATGCACTCGCGGCGGCGGTCGACGAGGTGATCGCGGCCAGCCCGCTGGACGACGGCTATCTGCGGCTGGTGGTCACGCGCGGCGCGGGCTCCCTCGGCATCGACCCGCGCAGCTGTGCCCAAGGCAACGCCTTCATCGTCGCCGACCGCATCGGCTTCACCTCTGCGGCACAGCGGCAGGCAGGTTTGAGCGTGATCGTGGCCGCTATCCGCCGCTTACCCACCGACGGGCTGGACCCCCGCGTCAAGAGCCTGAACTACCTCAATCATGTGCTCGCGCGCATGGAGGCCACTCGCGCCGGTGCCGACGAAGCGCTGCTGCTCAACGCCCAGGGCCGCATCACCGAAGGCAGCGGCGACAACGTCTTCGTGGTTCGCCGTGGCGAGCTGCTCACCCCACCCGGCATCGACGGCGCACTGGAGGGCATCACCCGAGGGGTCGTACTCGAACTGGCTGCATCGCTCGGCCTGCCGGCGCGCGAAGCCTCGCTCGCGCCCTACGAGCTTTACACCGCCGACGAGTGCTTCCTCACCGGCACGGCCGCCGAGCTGTTGCCGGTGCGCGAGATCGACGGGCGCGCGCTGGATATCTGTCCGGGCCCCGTGACGCAAGCCATCGAATCGGCCTTCAGCGCCCTTATCGCGCGTGAATGTGGCGAGCCGGCGGAAACTGCAGCGTGACGCTGGACCTGCTGCCCTTCGCCGGCATTCTGGCGGCGCTCGCCAGCCGTCGCGTCAGCGTATGGCAGGCCGCCCTCGCCGGGCTGATCCTCAGTCTGCCCGCCTTCTGGTTCGCCGCACCGGACGCGCAGACGGCGATGGCGCGTATGGCCGGTGCCGCAATGCATGGCCTCTGGCTAAGCTGGCTGGCCCTGTCGGTGATCCTCTCCGGCCTGCTGTTCCACCAGGTAGTCAGCCGCGCGCGCGCAGGGCCTGCACCGACGCCCGAGGCCGCCTCCCCCGAGCGACGTTACCGCGTATTGTTCGCCCTGTGCTTCCTGGTCGGCCCCTTCTTCGAGTCGGTCACCGGCTTCGGCGTGGGGCTGGTGGTGACGCTGCCGCTATTGCTGCGCCTGGGCATCACGCCCGTCGGTGCCATTGTTCTCGGGCTGTACAGCCAAATGCTGGTGCCCTGGGGCGGCATGGCCGTCGGCACCACCGTGGGTGCCGCGCTGGCCGAATTGCCGCTGCATACGCTAGGCCTCGCCAGCGCCCTGCTGACGGTCCCGCTGCTCGGCGGCTATCTGTGGCTGTTCTGGCGCCTCGCGGCCGCCGAGGGGCTGCATCCCAATGCCAATCAGCGCCTGGACGATTTGTTGTGGATTGCTGCGCTGGGCGGGCTGCTGGTGCTGTGCAACGATGCCGTCGCGGTGCCCATCGCCGGCCTGCTGGCGACCGGCCTGCTGCTGGTACCGCGGCACTGGCGCGACCAGCGGCCGAATCTGACGCAATGGCGTGCCGCCGCGCATTCCGCCCGTCCTTATCTGCTCGTGACGGGCCTACTGCTCGTCACCCATACCCTGCCACCGCTACGACACACACTTAAACATCTGTGGGTCTGGCAGCCGGCGCCTGGCTGGCCCGCGTTCCCGCCGTTCTACGAGGTCTCGTTCTGGCTAGCCGTCACCGCGCTCGGCTACGGCCTCGCCACCCGCCTGGACGCCGTACACTGGCGGGCGCTCGTTGCGGACGCCGGACGCATGGCCTGGCCTCCGGCACGTACGACCGTACTCTTCGTGGTCATGGCTCAGCTGATGAGCGACGGCGGCATTGCCGGGCGTCTGGCAGCCGGCTGGCATGCCGCGGCAGGCAACGCTGCGCTGTATGCCGCCCCGCTGTTGGGCGGTCTGGCGGGGCTGTTGACGGCCAGCAATACCGCCGCCAATGCCTTGCTGATGCCCCTGCAGACGGCACTGGCCGGCGGCGACCCGCGCCTGCTGACCTGGCTGGCCGCCGTGCAGAATCTCGCCGGCAGCAACCTCACCGCGCTTTCTCCGATCCGCATCGAGATGGCCGTTGCGCTGGCGGGTTTGGCCGGTGGCACGGCGCACGTCTATTCCCGCGCCTGGCCGCTCGGCGCACTGGCATTGCTACTGCTCACCGCAATGCTTGCCGTGCTCGTGCTGGGCTAGCGCGCCGCTCAGCCTGCGTCGTCGGGCTGAGCGTAATCTTCGTATTCGTTGTACTTGCGCGCCTGACCACGCACCCGCTCGACCGGGTATTTGACGCGGTTGATCTCGATCTTGCTTCGCGCCGCGGCATATAGATCGACACCCAGCCGGTCGGCGAGGCGAATCAGATATAGCAGGACATCGGCCATCTCATGCTCGATGTCCTGACGGCGCTTGGCATCCGGCGCGGCGCTCTCCTCCGGTGTCAGCCACTGGAAGCATTCGAGCAGTTCGGCGGCCTCGACCGACAGCGCCATGGCCAGATTCTTGGGCGTGTGGAAAGTTTCCCAGTCGCGTTCGCGGGCGAAAACCTCCAGCGCGGCGCGCAGCGTTTCCAGGGCATCGGTATCGGGCATGCCAACCTCGTAGATATCGGAACACTGCGAGGTATTCTACGCCCCACCTTCGGCGGCAGGCTCAGCGTGCGAGCAATTTGAAGTCGATGACCGCAAATCCGTCCACCGCCGCATGTACGATCAACAGCACGCCGGCCACATAGAGCAACACAAAGCCCATTCCGGCAATCAACCCGCGCGCGTTGTACGGCGGCGACGACTTGCCCGCAACACGTCGAATATCCTGCGAGTCGAACCAGCGCAGGCCCAGATAGCTCAGCAACACCCACAACACCGGCAAGCCGATGGCGAGCAGTTCGATGGGCATCGCACCCTGATAGGGCTCAAGCAAGCGATCCTCGAATGCGGTCAGACCGAAGGCAGAGGTCATCCCGTGCTGAATCACGTACCAGGGAAATTCCGCCGCCACGTACACGCCGGCCAGTGCCTGCGGCCAGGCCGCAGGCGCGGTCACTGGCCAGCGCAACATCAAGTGCAGGGACAGTGTCGCCAGCACATCGACCATCAGCGCCCCGAACAACATCGCAGCGCACAGACGCAATAGAGGACGCAGGCGCGACACGCAAGCGCTGACGCGTAGCGTCGTCATGCTCGATCCCGCACTTGCACGGCGTTGTCTGGCACGGTCGGTGGCGACGGTGCAAACATGGCGCGCAATACGCCCTGCCCAGCCGCCTCGTGAATGATCGCGAAGGCGACATGTCCGATCCAGTAGACCCAGGCCATCACCGAGATTGCGTTGTGCACTACCGACTCTACCGAATAAATGAAGAAGCTCGGCGCAAAACCTAGGCTGAAAGGAATGGTGACGCCAGGGCGAAGCAGGATATTCAGGACACCGGTCACCGCCATGCCCAGCATGACCAAAAGCCCAAGCCCGTGGATGAATCCCGGTAGGCCGACCGCCGCACCGGCCGGTGGCAAATGTCCACGCAGCAACGCGCGGGCCTCCCGCAGCACTGGCCGCATGGCGCCTGGACGCAGCCAGGGGAAAAGCCGGTCGCGCACCTGCGGATCCCGCCACGCCCGGCGTATATAGGCAGCCAGTATGAGTGC
The DNA here is from genome assembly GCF_001753245.1 of Acidihalobacter yilgarnensis. Taxonomy (NCBI): domain Bacteria; kingdom Pseudomonadati; phylum Pseudomonadota; class Gammaproteobacteria; order Chromatiales; family Ectothiorhodospiraceae; genus Acidihalobacter; species Acidihalobacter yilgarnensis. The sequence continues at coordinate 3,460,350 of NZ_CP017415.1, forward strand.
GCAAGTAATACCGCCGATCTGATGGGCGTCGAACACGCCTACCGAAGAAGGTGCGGGAAAAGCGGAATTCGTCGACACATCCGACATCAACGTGCTGCTGAACAGCTCGAAGCTGATGGCGAACGAAAGCAGCCAGTGATAAATTTTGGATGGACCATCCCACCGAGCCATATTTACACCCTCCGTTTCGTTCGACGACCCAACACCACCACTGATATGGCGAGCAATTACCGCGCCATATCAATCAGCCATAAATATTCGAGGGTTTTTCGAAACAGCGGGTGATTTTCTGCCGCAGATCGAAGCAGACATGATGCAAATCGCGGCAACCGCCCGGATATTCCGGGCGGTTATTACTCTCCGGTTCGCCAATAACTAAAATCAATTATTTATTTTACTTATTAAAAATACTTGTTACGCGGAGAATTTACGAAACATGGGATTTGGTTTTCATCGACCGCTATTTTGCCGCTCGATCATCCAGCCCGGATATTGCGCGGCCGGGATCGTGGTCGCCGACAGGCGTTCGATCTGCTCCGGCGTCAACTTCACCGCCGTAGCGCCGAGATTGTCCTCCAACTGCGTCATATTTTTCGCGCCGATGATCACCGAGCTGACCGCCGGACGCGCCAGCAGCCAGGCCAGCGCCACTTGAGGAATACTCGCATCCACCTCGTTAGCCACCGCCTCCAGCGCATCGATGGCATCGAATACACGCGCATCGACTGGTGGGAAGTCGAAACCACTACGGCGGGTATTGTCGGGCGCATGCTTGTCGCGCCTGAATTTACCCGTCAGATACCCGCCAGAGAGTGGCGACCACGGCAGAATGCCCAATCCGGCCTCGGCACAGTAGGGTTGCAGCTCGTGCTCGAGATCACGTCCAGCCAGTGCGTAATAGGCCTGCAGCGAGGCGAAGCGCTCCCAGCCCTTGGCATCCGCCAGCGTGACCGCTTGGGCCAGATGGCGCACGGACCAGTTGGAGGCGCCGATGTAGCGTACCTTGCCCTGACGCACGAGATCATCCAACGCGCGCAGCGTTTCCTCCAACGGGGTGCGAATGTCCCAGCCGTGGACCTGATACAGATCGATATAGTCGGTCCCCAAGCGCTTCAGGCTCGCCTCGCATGCAGCCATGATGTGCTTGCGCGACAAACCGACGTTATTGGGATCGCCGCTACCTTCCCCGGCGGCCTGACTCATCGGGCTGCGCACCTTGGTGGCGATGACTGCTTCGTCGCGCGTCAGCGTCGACTGCTGGAGCGCCTTACCCAGAATCTCTTCGGATTCACCATAGGAATAAACATCTGCCGTATCGAAAAAATTGATGCCAGCATCGACTGCCTTCGATATCAGTGCATTCGCATCTGTTTGGCCGACCACAGCGATCGACAGAAAATTGGACCCGAAGGTCATGGTACCCAGGCACAATTCGGAAACCTTGAGTCCCGTACGTCCTAGTTGACGGTATAGCATGACACCTCCAGAAAGGCGGAAATACGGATGGCGGCGTACCGACCAGCGGTACGCTCGGATTGGGATTCAATCTGTGGGAAAAAACCGAAAAAAATGTCGGATATCGCTATCGACTTCGCTCAAGCTATATCGTTAATGCCGCCCGTGCAAGTACGGTCACGTACACGTCATCTATTTGTGCGCGTTACGCACAGCCACGAACAAATCGTGTGCTATAAAAAAGCTTATCGCGCACCGCGCGACAACAAAAATCAATAGGCGAAACTTATCAAAAAAACTAGGCAAACGGCTTTGAACTCGTGTACAGCCCCACACTCCGCGGCAGCGACCCTAGCTGTCGGCCCTCCCGTTCGCGATCTCCGTCGCAGCACCCATGGATGATGCACACGATTCCGCGCGCGCGACCATCAATGCGCGCGATCTCCTCGATGCATATGGCGGCGAAGCGGCCTTCGTGGTGGATACCGACGACCCCAGACAGCCCATCGTCGACTGCAATGCCGCGTTATGCCGATTGTATGGATACACACGCGATACGCTTTGCGGCAACAGCTGGCTGGCCCTGCATCTGGGCCCGACCGATGGGGAGGCGCAGCATCGGCTTGTGGATCAAGGCCGCGCGGCCGTAACGGACCGCTCGCCTTGCGTACTGACGCTCACCGGCTACCGGCACGATGGACAAACGCTGCGCGCGCATCTGCGATTGATTAAGCTCGATTATCCTGACGAGGCGGGCGGAAGCCGTTACATGGGCGGCATCGAAACCGATGTGACCGCATTGTATCGAGCCCATCGAATCGTAGACGATCAGCGGCGACTATTGACCACTCGCTCCGCAATCCAGCATCTGATCGCTCGCCGCCCGTCGCCCGAACACCTGTTTCAGGCCACCTGCGAAACATTGATGCGTCGGATGCCGGAGCTATTGGCCTGGATCAGCACACCGGATTCCGAGCGTACACGACTGCTCGCCACCGCAGGTCCAGAGCACCCTCCGGCACCCGTCGCAGTCGACGGCGTGCCTTTTGGCACGGCGCAGAGCGGACACCCGGTCGGCGACTGCTTCACCAGTGGGCACGCACATCAAGTACACGATCTCATGAATCATCCCGCGATGGACGGCTGTCGCGACTGGGCACAACGCGCCGACATGCGCGCGATGCTCGCATTACCCATCAGACACGCGAACCATGGCGGTGGCGTACTCTCACTCTTCGCACAAGAACCTGGCTACTTCAACGACGAACTGATCCGCTGTTGCGAGGGGATCGGCGAGGCACTCGAACTCGGTCTGCAAGCACTTGAACGCGACCGCGAGCTGCGTCTGACCCGCGACTTCTACGCGGCCCTGTCGGAAATCAATCAGCTCATCACTCGCCACCCCGAACCCGAAGCCCTGTTCAAGGGCATCTGCAACCTGATTTTCGCCCATGCCAGCATGGACGCGATCTGGATCGGCTTGCTCGAGCCTGATCAACGTATCCGCGTTGTCGCCAGCGCTATCGCGCCCGACATCGATTTCGATCCCTACGCACTCGATCTTTCCGCAGATACGGATCGCCCCAATGGACAGGGTTCCGCCGGTTGCGCCATTCGTACCGGGCACATGCAGGTCGTCGAGGATCTGGTGCAGGCCGTAGGATTCAAACACTGGCACGATGTACATCGGCGCAGCAACCTGCGCGCAGTCGCCGCCTTTCCGTTCACGCGCCGCGGCGCGACCATCGGTGTGGTCAGCGTCAGCTCACGCCGGCCAGGCTTGTTCAGCGCGCCACTGGTCGATCTCCTGCAACGCTTGTCGCACAACATCAGTTTCGGGCTGGACGACTATGATCGCGACCGCGATCTCGAATATCTCGCGCTGCACGACCCCCTGACCGGCCTGCATAATCGATCCGCCTTCCAGGATCGTCTGCGCCTCGCTCTGGACGAATCCGGTCGCCAACCGAATCCTAGCGCCGTGGCGCTGCTTGATCTCGACACCTTCAAGGAGGTCAACGACCAGCACGGCCACAACGCCGGCGACCATCTCCTGATCGAAATTGCGCAACGCCTCAAACCCGCCGTGCGCGCGGGCGACACCGTCGCTCGCCTGGGTGGAGACGAATTCGGCGTGCTGCTCCCACATGTGCAGGATGCCGATACCCTGCGCACCGTACTCGAACGCATTCTTACCGAGGTCGCCCGCCCAATTGTCCTGCCCGACGGCAGCCGGCATACCATCGGCGTTAGCATCGGCGTCGTCATCGCAAACCACGGTATGTCACTCGAAGATCTGCTCAAACGCGCCGACTACGCCCTGTACCGGGTGAAAAACCGGGGCGGACAGGGCTATGCCTTCTTCGATCAGACGCTAGAGGCCGAGGTAAACTCACGCAATCGCGTTCGCCGCGACTTCGTCCGCGCGCTGGATGAGCACGCCGTAATTCTGCACTACCAGCCGCAGATGGACCTCGAACGCAACTGCATTCATGGCGCCGAGGTGCTAGTGCGCTGGCAGGATGGCGACGAGCTTCTTCACCCCGCCAGCTTCATCGATGAGGTCGAATCCGACACCGGGCTTGCCTGTGAACTCGGCCACAATGTGCTTGAGCGCGCGGCCACGCAGATCGACGACTGGCTAGCCGCCGGCGAGGACTACCGCCTGAGCGTCAACATCGGCCTCAAACATCTCTCCAGCAGCCGCTTCCCGGACGATATCGAGCGTGTGATCACGCGGCATCCCCAAGCCATCGGCCGACTGAACATCGAGATCACGGAGCGCGCCGCCCTGCATAGCCCGGAACGTGCCCGACAGCACCTCGAGTGGGCCGCGTCACGCGGCATCGCGGCCCATCTGGATGATTTCGGTACCGCTTACGCTTCGCTCGAATGGTTACAGACCTTGCCAATCGCCGGCATCAAGCTCGATGTCAAGTTCGTGCGTGGCATCCTGCAGGATAGCCACAACCTCGCTATCGCCACCTCGATGAGCGTGCTCGCCTCGCTCGAAGGCCTGCAGCTGGTCGCCGAAGGCATCGAGAATCGCGCCGAACGCGACATCCTGCTGGATTTGGGAATTACCCTGGGGCAGGGCTATTTTTTCAGCCCGGCGCTGCCCGCCGGCGATTTCACGGACTGGGCGCGCGCGTACTCATCCGAACACGAAGCCCTGGACCCCAGGCGGGCACCCTTTCAGGATTATCTCGGGCTACAAGTGCTGCTCTCGCAGATTGCTGCGGCCGTCCACCTCTTCGAGCTCGCCCTGGAGCCAAGACGCCCTCCGCCCGTGCTCGAATACCTGCTCAAACCCGCAAAGCTACCCTTGTATCGCTGGCTGGAGCGCCATGCCTCGAGCTGCGGTCATCAGATCGGCTTTACACGCATCCAGACCGCGTTCGAACGACTCCACGAACACGCGCTGCAAACGCTGCAGGTCTGGCGTCACGATCCTACTGCGCTGAGCCCCGCGCACATCGACACGCTACAGACATTGCTCGCTGAGCTGCGCGAATACGCCTGCTGCTTCCTGCTCACGTGTAACGGATCGCCATCGTCGGGCAACGATTGAGCCTCCGCACATCTTGCAATGCACGAAAACGACAAGGCCCCGGCGTTTCCGCCAGGGCCTTGTCGTCGTGACCGAATTGGTCGGAGTGAAAGGATTCGAACCTTCGACCCCTGCCTCCCGAAGGCAGTGCTCTACCAAGCTGAGCTACACTCCGAACTGTTTTTTGATCGACCTCAAGAGTCCCGCTCGACGGCAACGCGCGTCAGCGCAATCAGCGCCTCCTTATAAGGGGAATCCTGCAGGACATCGAGCTGTGATACGGCTAGCCGCGCCTCGCGGCGCGCAATCGACTCAGTGTACGCAATGGCGCCCGTCGATTCAATGGCCACGAGCACTTCGTCAAGGTGATCAAGGCCACCCTGCTCAATGGCCTCGCGGATCACCCTGCGCTGCTCCGCATCGCCGGCCCGCATCGCATGAATCAGCGGCAACGTCGGCTTGCCCTCGGCCAAGTCGTCACCCACATTCTTACCCATCTGCTCGGCGGAGGCGCGATAGTCGAGTACATCGTCGACCAGCTGAAAGGCGGTGCCCGCATGCTTGCCGTATGCCGCCAGCGCACACTCTTCCTGCTCCGTACGCCCCGCCAGTACCGCACCGATCTGCGTGGCCGCCTCGAAGAGTTTGGCGGTCTTGGAGTGGATAACCTCCATGTAACTCGCCTCGGTCGTGTCGGGATCGTTACAGTTGAGCAACTGCAGCACCTCGCCCTCGGCGATGGTGTTGGTTGCCTGAGCAAGAATGTCCATAATGCGCATACTGCCCAGATCGACCATCATCTGGAAGGCGCGGGTATACAGAAAATCCCCCACCAGCACCGCCGCTTCATTGCCCCAGATCGCATTGGCGGTCTCGCGGTTGCGCCGCAGTTTGGAGTCGTCGACCACGTCGTCATGCAGTAGGGTCGCGGTATGAATCAGCTCGACAATTGCGGCCAGCCCGATGTGACCGTCGCCCTGATAATCGCAAGCCTTGGCGCTTAGCAGCGCTAACAGAGGCCGCAACCGCTTGCCGCCGCTGTTCACGATATAGCCGCCGAGCTGGTTGATGAGGGCCACGTCGGAACGCAAATGTCGGATGATGTGCGCATCGACAGACTGCATCTCGGCTTCAACCAACAGACGTATAGCGCTCAGCTCCATGACGGATTCGGCCTAGCCAGGGTAATGGGAATAAGTGGAAGTTAGTATTGGCGCGGTCCGCGCATGCTAGGGAGGGGGCGACGGGGTGTCAAGCGTATACTCCCACCCCAAACAGACGTGGGCATTGACCCTGATCATGGCGCGGGCTAGAATTCCGCCTCTTTTTTGACAGCAGTTGCGGAGAAACAAACATGTACGCGGTGATCGCTACGGGCGGCAAGCAATACCGGGTCGCGGAAGGCGACGTCATCCAGGTCGAACGCCTGGCCGTGGACGTTGGCAACGAGATCGAATTCGACAAGGTGCTGATGGTCGGCGCCGGCGAGGACGTCACCGTGGGCGCGCCCTACATTGATGGCGGCAAGGTTTCTGCAACGGTGCGCAATCATGGCCGCGGCGAGAAGATCGTGATCATCAAGATGCGTCGACGCAAGCATCATCGCAAGCAGATGGGGCACCGCCAGGACTATACCGAAGTCCAGATCGGCGCCATCAAGGGCTGAACGGCGACACACCAGAGGTAACGAGAAATGGCACATAAAAAAGCAGGCGGCAGCACGCGTAACGGCCGCGATTCAGAATCCAAGCGACTGGGCGTGAAGCGCTTCGGTGGCCAGATTGTCTCCGCCGGCAACATTATCGTGCGCCAGCGCGGCACGCAGTTCCATCCCGGCCTGAACGTCGGCCTGGGGCGCGACCACACCCTGTTTTCCAAAATTGATGGCGAGGTCAAATTCGTTATCAAGGGCCCCAAGAATCGCAGGTACGTCAACGTACTACCTGCCTGAGCCCACCCGCGGGCTGGTTCTCGGAAAGCCCCGCTCCGGCGGGGCTTTCGCGTATGCGTGGTGCTCAAACACTTGCATGATTACCCGCACCGACAGATGCTAACGACATGAAGTTCGTAGACGAAGCCCGTATCAAGGTACAAGCCGGCGACGGCGGAAACGGCTGCGTCTCGTTCCGGCGCGAGAAGTACATTCCCTTCGGCGGCCCCAACGGCGGCGACGGTGGCGACGGCGGTACAATCTATCTGGTTGCCGACAGCGCCCTCAATACGCTGAGCGACTTCCGCCACCGGCGCTTCTTCCAAGCTGAGCGCGGCCATAACGGCATGGGGCGTGACAAGACGGGGCGCATGGGCAGCGATCTCGAAATCCCGGTACCCGTCGGCACCGTGGTGCGCGACGCGGACACCGGAGAATTGATCGGGGATCTCGTCCGCGACAAGCAGCGCCTCAAGGTCGCCCAGGGTGGCTTCCGCGGTCTCGGCAATAGTCACTTCAAGAGCTCGACCAACCGCACGCCGCGCCAATCAACCCCGGGCAGCCCCGGCGACCTGCGCATGCTCGAACTGGAGCTCAAGGTGCTCGCCGATGTAGGCCTTCTCGGCCTGCCCAACGCGGGCAAATCGACTCTGATCAGCCAGATTTCACACGCCCGCCCGAAAATCGCCAACTACCCCTTCACTACGCTGCACCCCAATCTGGGCGTGGTCGACGTCGGGCCGCTGGAAAGCTTCGTGATGGCCGACATCCCCGGCTTGATCGAGGGTGCCGCCGAAGGCGCCGGGCTGGGGCATCGTTTTCTCAAACATCTACAACGCACACGCCTGCTGCTGCATCTGGTCGACATCGCACCGGTCGATCCCGACCACGCACCTCTGGACGACGTACGCACTGTTGTGGCCGAGCTGGAGAAATTCAGTCCCGACCTGGCCTGTCGACCGCGCTGGCTCGTCTGCAATAAATCAGATGCCCTCCCTCCTGACGAAGCAGAAGCTCGCTGCGCCGCATTGGCGGAGGCGATAGACTGGCAGGCTCCGCGTTACTGCATTTCCGCTGCGACCGGCGCCGGCACCGCTGAACTGACCCATGCGATCATGGCGCACCTTAAGCAAACCCGCGCGCAGATGGGCGACACGCCCCTAGAAGAAGTGGACGAAGAGGACGATGAAGACGCCTGAGCCGACGCGCGGCTACCGCTGGGTTGTCAAAATCGGCAGCTCGCTACTGACCGCGGACGGGCGTGGCCTCGATCATGCGGCACTGGCCGACTGGGCCGATCAAATCGCGCAGCTGCGTAACGACGGCAAGCAAATCGTACTGGTATCGTCAGGGGCAGTTGCCGAAGGCATGAATCGACTTGGCTGGAAATCCAGACCAAGCGCCCTGCACCAGCTACAGGCTGCTGCCGCAGTCGGTCAAATGGGGCTGATACAGGCCTATCAGGACCAGTTCTCACGCCAGGGACTGCTCGCCGCACAGGTACTACTCACCCACGACGACCTGGTCGATCGCCGCCGCTATCTCAATGCCCGCAGTACCCTGCGTGCGCTGCTGGCACTCGGCGCCATCCCCATCGTGAACGAAAACGATACCGTGGCGGCCGACGAGATCCGCTTCGGCGACAACGACACCCTCGGCGCACTGGTCGCCAATCTGGTGGAGGCCGACCTACTCGTCATCCTCACCGATCAACGCGGCCTGTTCGACCGCGACCCGCGCCAGCATGCAGATGCCACTCTGATCGCCGAAGCCCAGGCTAGCGATCCGTGCCTGCAGGGCTATGCCGCCAGTGGTGTAGGCAGCCTGGGGCGCGGCGGCATGGCCACTAAGGTTTCTGCGGCGCGCCGCGCCGCGCGCTCGGGCGCCGCGACCATCATCAGTGCCGGACGCGAGCCGGACGTATTACTGCGACTAGCAGCCGGCGAGCGCTTGGGTACGCTGCTGCGTCCAGACAAAGAGCCGCTCGCGGCCCGCAAGCAATGGATCGCAAGCCAGCTCAAACTGCACGGTGAGGTCTGGGTCGACGTCGGCGCTGCAAATGCCCTGTGCGCCGCAGGGCGCAGCCTGCTGCCGGTGGGCGTGACCGAAGTACGTGGGAAATTCGCGCGTGGAGAAGTGGTCTCGGTCAGGAACACCGAGGGCCAGGAAATCGCGCGCGGACTGATCAATTACGACGCGGCGGAGACGCGGCGCATCATGCGCCTGCCAAGCGAGAGCATTGAGCCGACACTGGGTTACGTCGATGAGCCCGAGCTGATACACCGCGATAATCTGGTGTTGATCTAAATCCCACAAGCACGATCACAACAACACGGGGTCATCAGAACATCCCACGCGTCATCGGCTCGTGGGAAACGCGAAGAGGCCTTGGCAGCGCTAACTGCCAAGGCCTCTTCGTTGCGGCATGCCCGAGCGCGACGCGCTCGGGGGCGCATCACATCGCGCGGATACGTGCGTTCAGGCGGCTCTTGTGACGAGCGGCCTTGTTCTTGTGCACCATACCCTTGTTCACCGAACCATCGATCACCGGCATCGCAGTCTGGAACGCCTGCTGAGCAGATGTCTTGTCGCCACTCTGGATGGCCTTGAGCACCTTTTTCACCGCGGTCCGCAGGCGCGACATGAGGGCCATGTTGCGTTCGCGGTGCACCAGGGCCTGACGGGCGCGTTTGCGGGCAGAAGCGATATTGGCCAAGGTTAACTCCTTAAGGAATTCTGTATAAAGAAAGGTGCCGGATTATCCTTGCCTGGGCGCGGCATGTCAATCTAGGCGTCGGGCTTGCGCCTGGAGAGGCGCGTACTTATTGTGTCGGGCTCCCATCACCCCTCGGAGATCGCCCCCCTGAGCCGCAAGCTGTTCCGCTCCACCGCCGTCGTCAGCGCCATGACACTGGTTTCGCGCGTCTTCGGCTACCTGCGCGATATGGTTCTGGCGGTTTATTTCGGTGCCAACGGGGCCACGGACGCCTTCTTTGTCGCCTTCCGTATTCCCAATTTTCTGCGCCGATTGTTCGCAGAGGGTGCCTTTGCTCAGGCCTTCGTCCCCGTCTTCACCGAATACAAGGAGCACCGCACGGCCGCCGAGCTGCGCGAACTGCTTGCCCACACGGCGGGCACGCTTGCCAGTGTGCTCTTCGTCGTCACCGCGCTGGGCGTGCTCGGCGCGCCGCTGCTGATCTTTATCTTCGCGCCAGGCTTCACCGACAACCCCCATCAGTACGCCCTGGCCAGTGAGATGTTGCGCATCACCTTCCCCTATCTCTTGTTCATCGCGCTGACCGCACTCGCCGGCGGCGTACTCAACAGCTTCGGGCGCTTTGCCATCCCCGCGCTGACGCCGGTGCTGCTCAACCTCTCGCTGATCGGCGCCACCTTGTGGCTCGCACCGCATCTATCACAACCAGTCGTGGCGCTGTCCATCGGCGTCCTTGTCGCCGGCGTGCTCCAGCTTGCCTTCCAGTTACCTTTTCTGTTGCGCTTGGGTCTACTCCCGCGCCCGCGACTGTCGCGTACGCACGAGGGTGTACGCCGCATCATGCGCCTGATGCTGCCGGCGCTGTTCGGCTCCTCCGTAGTCCAGGTCAACCTGCTGTTCGACACCCTGGTCGCATCCTTTCTCGCCGCCGGCAGCATCTCCTGGCTGTACTATTCGGACCGCTTCGTCGAACTACCGCTGGCGCTATTCGGCATCGCCCTGGGCACCGTCATCCTGCCGCAACTCTCGCGCCACCGCGCCCAAGGCGAAACCGCGGGTTTCGAGGCCACGCTCGACTGGGCAATCCGCGTTGCACTGGTGATCGCCGTACCGGCGGCGCTTGGGCTTGCACTGCTCGCCGGCCCGATTCTGGCTGCACTCATTGAATATCGCGCCTTCAACGCCGAGGACGCGCGCATGGCCTCGATGAGCCTTGCAGCCTTCGCCACCGGTCTGCCCGCCTTCATGCTGATCAAGGTACTCGCGCCGGGATTTTATTCGCGCCAGGATACGCGTACCCCGGTACGCATCGGCATCGCCGCCATGCTGGTCAACATGGGCCTGACCGCGCTCATCGTCACACCGTGGTATTTGCTCAAACTCCCAGGCCCACACGCAGGTCTCGCACTATCGACCTCGCTCGCAGCCTATCTCAATGCGGGATTGCTTTACCGCGGCCTGCGTCGCGACGGCGTCTATTCGAAGCCGCGCTGGGCAGGGCTGTTCTGGCGGACTCTCGCAGCCAGCGCGGTCATGAGTGCGGTCTTGCTCTGGATGACGCCGCCACTGAGCGACTGGGCAGGCTGGGATGCGCCCCATCGCGTATTGCGACTCGGATTGATGATCGGAGCCGGCGCACTGGCTTACGGTATCCCACTGTGGCTGCTCGGCGTACGCCTACGCGGCTTGCTCGGACGCCCCGGTAGCTGAGGCGACCTCAACCCAGGCCGTAACGCCTGAGCTTGCGATAGAGCGTCCGCTCGCTGACACCAAGCGCCTCTGCCACCCGGCGCCGATGCCCATCGTGATGCGCCAGCAACTCAGCGATATAACGACTTTCCACGCGCTGTAAGGGCGCACCGCGCGAACCCTCCGCGGACGGCGCCTCGGATACAGCCCGCCGCTCGCGCGACACGTCGAGATCAATCTGGCCCGCATCGATCACGCCATCGGGCGACAGCGCGACCGCGCGCTGCAAGACGTTCTTGAGCTCTCGAATATTGCCCGGAAAGTCGTAACAGATCAGACAGTCGACCGCTTCGCGTGTCATATAGCAGGGCCGCCCATGCTCGCGACAGAGCTGATTGAGGAGCGCATCGGCCAAGGCGGGAATATCCTCGCGGCGCTCACGCAACGCGGGCAACGACACTACGATGCAGGCCAGCCGGTAGTAGAGATCCTCGCGGAAACTGCCCTCGTCCACACGTTGACGCAGATCTCGATTGGTGGCCGCGACTACCCGCACGTCCGCATGAAGCAGATTGCGTCCACCGACCCGCCGGAACTCGCCCGTTTCGAGCACGCGCAGCAACTTGGCCTGCAGCTCCAGCGGCAGCTCACCCACTTCGTCGAGAAACAACGTGCCCTTGTCGGCCTGCTCGAACAGGCCGGGGCGACGCCCAACGCTGCCGGTAAAGGCGCCACGCTCGTGACCGAACAACTCGGCCTCAAAAAGATTGCCATTGAGCGTGGTGCAGTCGACCGTGACCAAAGGCCCTTCGGCGCGTGGGCTACGATGGTGGATAAAGCGCGCGGCCAGTTCCTTGCCCACGCCACTCTCGCCCTGCAACAGCACGCCGGCCTGACTCGCCGCCGACTGTCCAAGCTGCTGCAGCATGCGCAGATAGCGGGGCGAGAAGCCGATCATGCGGCCTTCGCAGCCATGCGCCTCGGGTGTAGCGAGGCGCTCGATGGATTCGCCCAGCCACAATTGCCCATCGATGCCGCGTATGGCATGACCGCGAATGCGCACCTGCTCGGCCTGACCGCGGGCGTCGTAGTGTGTGTGTAGCACCTCATGAGTCTCGCCGGTCGCGAAGACCTGGCGATGGGGGCAATCCTCGCCATTGAGATGGCAAGGTCGGTCGAGGCGATGGGACACCTCGTAGCAATGGCGCCCGACCACGTCGGCATGCTCGTCAAGTCCATAGACTCGCCGGTAGGCGAGATTGGCGGCGACCAGCCGGTATTCCTCATCGATCAGTACGAAGGGGTGATCCTGGGCATCGATCAGCGATTGCGTCAGATTCGCTCCCATTTCCGTGGGGATCGTATGGCTCGGACGTTGTTGCGGAAAGCGGGGTGTTGTCATGACAACTCCGTCAGTATGACCTGACAAAAGTGACGGCGGCAGGTTCAGCATACCCCCAAAGCCCTGCTCCGTCAGCCACACCACGTTGGCACAAGTCTTGAGTGCAGTTGTACTGATCGTCCGCATTGAACTGGAGTCGCAACCATGGAAAGGATCTGCATCCTCGTCACCTCGGGTAGCCGCGAAAAGCTGCAAATGGCCGGCATGCTGGCATCGGTCGGCGCGGTGAGCGGTAGCGAGGTACTCGTTTTCTTGTCGATGAATGCCTTGACGCCCTTCGTCAAAGATCGCATCGACGACATTCCCGCCGAGGGCGAGCTAGGTCAGTTGATCCTGGACAAACAGGCGCCCCCCTTTCTCCAACTTTTTGAACAGGCCGTCGAACTGGGTGACGCCAAGGTTCACCCCTGCTCGATGGCGATGGATGTCTTGGGCGTGGGTCGCGACGATCTGCTGCCGTTTCTCGGTGCCCCACTTGGGTTAACCAAATTCCTGAGCGAGGCACAGGGCGCACAGACCTGGAGTTTCTGATAACCGCATGGAGAGCCGGCATGGCCGAAAAACATCAGATCGACGCCCGCGGCAGCTATTGCCCGGGGCCTCTCATGGAACTCATCGCACGTATCAAACAGGCCGAAATTGGCGATGAACTGGAGGTGTTATCCACCGACGAAGGCTCGGCCAACGACATCCCTGAATGGGTGAAAAAGGTCGGTCACGAAATGATCGAAAGTTTCCAGGCCGATGGGGTCTGGCACGTCGTTATCCGCAAGGTGAAGTAGTCCCCCGGCGTACGCCCCACGCCGGCAAACCGAAAAAGCATAACGCGACAGCCAAAGGAGTAAGCCATGAAGATACTGATCGTAGGCGGTGGGATGGGCGGCACCATTCTCGCCAACAACCTCGCAAGGCGCCTCAAGCACGAACTCAAGCAGGGCAAGTCGCACATCACCATGCTCTCTGCCTCCGAGCAGCACATGTATCAACCGGGCCTGCTCTATGTCTGTGTCGGACGCATGGCGACCGACGAACTATATCGCGAGCAGACCTCTCTGCTCGAACCGGAAATCGAGTTCCACGTCGACCCGGTGACCGGCTTCCAGCTCGATCAGAACGAAGTCACCACGCAATCCGGCAAGACCTATGGCTACGATCTGCTGGTGATCGCCACCGGCTCGCGCGCGATGCCGGAAAGCGTCCCCGGTCTGGCCGAAAATTCGGTCAACTGCTACACCGAGGCCAACGCAGTCGAGATGTGGCGCCAAGTGCGCGACTTCCAGGGTGGCACCGTAACCATCGCCGTCGGCGTGCCGCACAAGTGCCCGATGGTCCCGCTGGAGGTCACCTTCGTGCTCCACGACTATTTCAAGGAGCGCGGCATTCTCGACAAGGTCAAATTCCAGTACACCTACCCGATCGGTCGCATCCATTCGCTGGCACCCGTTGGCGAATGGGCCAAGGGCGAATTTGATCGCATGGGCATCCAGTACGAAACACTGTTCAATATGAAAGAAATCGATGGCGCCAACCACGTCGTACATAGCGAGGAGGGCACTCAGAGTCATTACGACCTGCTGGTCGCCGTGCCACCGCACAAGGGCATGGCCGTGATCGAGGAAAACGGTCTCGGCCAGAGCGGCTGGATTCCCACCGACCGTCACAGCCTGAAAATGGAAGGCCGCGATAACGTCTACGTACTCGGTGACACCACCAATCTGCCGATCTCCAAAGCCGGCTCCACGGCTCACTTCGAAGCCGAGGTACTGGCCGAGAACATCGCCGCGATCATCAAGCTCGGTGGGCCGGTACGCGACTACGACGGCAAGGTGTTCTGCTTCATTGAGGCCGGCAGTAACCGCGCCACCTATGCCATGTTCAATTACACACAACCACCGGCACCCAGGGCTCCGAACCGCGCGGTGCACTGGTTCAAGATGGCCTACAACCAGCTTTATTGGGCCTCCGCCCGTGGCTTGCTGTGAGGAGCGCATCATGACCGAAACCGCAGATAAGACCGCGAACACGCGGGTACGGGTCGAGGCGCTGATCGGCGAGCTGGTCGACAACGGCGATCTCGACAGCCTGGTGCACCTGGCACGCCTCGTCGGCGCCGCGCAGGACGCGCTCACCGACGACATGGTGGGCCGGCTCGCCGGGCTAGCTGGCGACAGCCTCGACATGCTCGACCGGGTCAATCGCAGCGGCGTGATTCGCGCCCTGCCAGCCATCGCTGCCATGGTCGATAACGGCGACCTGGAGCGCATCACCCATTTAGCCCGCCTACTCGGTTCCGCCGAGGACGCGCTCACCGACGATATGATCGGGCGACTTGCGGGACTGGCCGGCGACGGGCTTGCGCTGCTCGACCGCATCACCCGCTCGGATGGTATCCCGCGTCTGCTCGGCCTGATCGAGCGCGTCGAGGTGCAGGACGCACTGGCCGCCTTGCTCGAAGCGCTCGCCACCAGTCGTAGTGAGCAGCGCGAACCTACGAGTGGCGGCCTGGGCGAGATGCTACGCCTCGCCCGCGACCCCCAGACACACGAAGCCCTGCGCTTCATGGTCAACCTGACGGGACACCTCAACAAGCGCTGAAGCAAACCGATTAAAACCCGGGCAAAGGCACACGGATGTGCCACCCGGTCACCTTCGGCGGCATCATGGAAAGCCCTGAGTGGTATGGCCTGGTTGAGCCCATGCGCACATCGGTCGAGGATTGGGTGCATGGCATGGTCGCGGTGATCAATACGCTCGGCTGGAGCGTCTGGCGGGTCGAAAAACTCGTGCCGGGCAAGGAGCTGGTCGTGCGCATCTACAACGCCTATGAGGGCGTCGGCTACCGCCGGCTCTGCCCGCAGGCCGACGAAAAACAGCTTTCCTTTCTGGCACAGGGCGCCGTACGCGGACTCGCCCATCTATTCTGGAAAATCGATATCCGCGATCGCCCCGGTCTGGGAGAGGATTTCTATTTCAGCGTATTCAATAATCCGGAAGGCTACTGGAACGTCGAACAGACGCATGCCATTGCCTGCGGCGACGCCTACGACCGAATCGTCACCACCCTCTAGAACGCACATGGCGCATGGATGTCTAAAAACACCCAAGGCTGCGTATAATCAAGCTCTTTGCCTTCTTTGGGGGGATGGTCGGCGCCAATGGAACTCATCCGCGGCGAACACAACCTGCGACCGCAGCATCGAGGCTGCGTCGCGACCATCGGCAACTTCGATGGCGTGCATCTCGGGCATCAGGCCATCCTGGACCAGCTCAGGCATGAAGCCGCTGTCCGTGGCCTGCCCAGCCTCGTCATCACCTTCGAGCCCCTGCCGCACGAATTCTTCCGTGGCGCCAGCGCACCAGCACGCCTGACCGGCCTGCGCGAGCGCCTGCGCCAATTCGCCCTTCACGGCATCGACCGCGTCCTGCTACTACGCTTCGACCAGCATCTGGCCGACCTTGAAGCCAACCGCTTCGTCGAGCGCATTCTCGTCGAAAGACTTGGCATCCGCGCCATGTTGGTCGGCGATGACTTCCGCTTCGGGCGCGACCGCGCAGGCGACTTCGCCAGCTTGCGTCAGGCCGGCGAAGATCACGTCTTCGAGGTTATCCGCCGCGAGACCTACGACCTCGGCGGCGAGCGCGTCAGCAGTACACGCATACGCCAAGCACTTGCCGCGAGCGACCTCGATACCGCACGCGAACTGCTCGGCCGCCCCTATACCCTGAGCGGACGGGTACGCCACGGAGACGCCCGTGGCCGCACCATCGGCTTTCCTACCGCCAACATCGCCCTGCCCACCGGACACAGCCCGTTGCGTGGCGTCTTTGCCGTCACCGTCACCTCCGAGGAGGGACTCAGCGCCAACGGTGTCGCCAACATCGGCACCCGCCCGACGGTGGACGGTTTGCACGCACTGCTGGAGGTGCATGTACTGGCCTTCGACGGCAACCTGTACCACCAGCACCTATGCGTGGCCCTGCAACGCAAGATCCGCGATGAGCAACGCTTCGAATCCCTGGACGCCCTGGTCCACCAAATACGCCGAGACGCCAGCCTCGCTGAAGCGCTGCTGGCGCAAACCTCCTGAAACGACGACAACCGGCAGATACCCGTGACCGATTACAAACAAACGCTCAATCTCCCGAGCACCGACTTCCCCATGCGCGGCGACCTCGCCCGGCGCGAGCCCGAAACCCTCGCACGTTGGGCCGAGTTGGACATTTATCATCGGCTGCGCAAGGAACGCGCGGGACGCGAGCGTTTCATCCTGCACGATGGCCCGCCCTACGCCAACGGCGATATTCATATCGGCCACGCGGTGAACAAGGTCCTAAAAGACATCATCGTCAAGAGCCGTAGCCTCGACGGCCTCGACGCGCCCTACGTGCCCGGCTGGGACTGCCACGGCTTGCCCATCGAACACAAGGTGGAGCAGACCGTCGGCAAGGTGGGCGAGGGCATCGACCCGACCGCCTTCCGCAAGGCCTGCCGCGAATACGCCGCCGGCCAGATCGAGGGTCAGCGACGCGACTTCAAGCGCCTGGGGATCATCGGCGACTGGGATGCGCCTTATCTGACCATGAACTTCCGCACCGAGGCCGACATCATCCGCGCCCTCGGCCGCACCATAGCGCGTGGCCATGTGATCAAGGGTTACAAGCCGGTGCACTGGTGCGTGGACTGCGGCTCGGCGCTGGCCGAGGCCGAGGTCGAATACGAAGACAAAACCTCGCCGGCGATCGACGTTCGCTTCACCGTCGTCGATCCCGAAGGCTTGCTCGCGCGCTGCGAAACCGAGGGCACGGGCTCCGGCCCCCTGTCGGTGGTCATCTGGACCACCACACCGTGGACCCTGCCGGCCAACCAGGCCGTGGCCCTGCACGCCGAACTGGAATACGCAGTGATCGACTGCAAGGGTCCGAACGGCCAAGAACGCCTGCTGCTGGCCACCGAGCTCGCCGAATCCGCCCTACAGCGCTGGGGCATCGAGACCTGGCACATCGTCGCCCGCTGCCGCGGCGCCGACTTGGAACATCTGCGACTACGTCACCCCTTCATCGAGCGCGAGGTACCGATTATCCTCGGCGAGCACGTCACCCTCGACGCCGGTACCGGCGCCGTGCACACCGCTCCCGGCCATGGCCAAGAGGACTACGTCGCCGGCCTTCGCTACGGGCTCGATGCCGATCATCCCGTTGGCTCCGATGGACGCTTCCGTGAGGGCACACCGTATTTCGCGGGCGAACGCGTATTCGAGGCCAACACTCACGTCATCGAGGTGCTGCGCGAGCGCGGCGCGCTGATGCATGCCGAAAAGCTGCGCCACAGCTACCCGCATTGCTGGCGCCACAAGACCCCGCTGATCTTCCGCGCCACGCCACAGTGGTTCATCAGCATGGACAAAGAAGGGCTTCGTCAGACCGCGCTCGACGCCTTGCCCGACATCCAGTTCACGCCCGAATGGGGCCGCGACCGTCTCGCCGGCATGGTGGCCAACCGCCCCGACTGGTGCATCTCCCGCCAGCGCAACTGGGGCGTGCCGCTGGCCCTGTTCGTGCACCGCGAAACTGGGGCGCTGCACCCCGATACCCCGCGCCTGGTCGAGGCCGTCGCCGAACGCGTCGAGCAAAGCGGCGTGGACGCTTGGTTCGACCTTGATGCCACCGACATCCTCGGGGCCGAAGCCAGCGACTACGAAAAGGTCACCGACATCCTTGACGTGTGGTTCGACTCCGGCACCACCCACGCCAGCGTGCTCGACCGCCGCCCCGAACTGGGCTTTCCCGCGAACCTCTATCTCGAAGGCTCCGATCAGCACCGCGGCTGGTTCCAGTCCTCGCTGCTCGCTTCTGTAGCGATGCGCGGCGTTGCGCCCTACCGCGGCGTGCTCACCCACGGCTTCACCGTGGACGAGAAGGGCCGCAAGATGTCCAAGTCGCTCGGCAATACGGTCTCGCCGCAAAAGCTGTTCAATAGCCTTGGCGCGGACATCATCCGTTTGTGGGTTGCCTCCGGCGACTACCGCCGCGAGATCGCCGTCTCCGACGAAATCCTCAAGCGGATGTCCGACGCCTACCGGCGCATCCGCAACACCGCGCGCTTCCTGCTCGCCAACCTCGTCGGTTTCGACCCGACCACCAATCTCATCGCGCCCGCGGATCTGCTGCCGTTGGATGCCTGGATCTGCAGCCGCGCCGCCGCCCTGCAGACCGAGTTGCGCGAAGCCTATACACGCTACGAATTCCACCTGATCTACCAGAAGGTACACAACTTCTGCTCGGTCGAGCTGGGCTCGCTGTATCTCGACATCATCAAGGACCGCCAGTACACCACCCAGGCGGACAGTCTGGCGCGGCGCTCGGCGCAGACCGCGCTATATCACCTCGCCGAGGCACTACCGCGCTGGCTAGCGCCGATTCTGAGCTTCACGGCAGACGAAATCTGGCGTCACCTGCCGGGTGAGCGTGCCGAATCCGTCCTGCTCGCCACTTGGTATGAATTCCCGGCGGGGCTGGCAGACGGCAGCGTGCTGCCCGCGGCCATGGGACCGGATTACTGGGAGGCAGTGATCGAGGTGCGCGAGATCGTCAACAAGACCCTCGAAACCTTGCGCAAGGACGGGGCCATCGGCGCCAATCTCGATGCCGAGGTCACCTTGTTCTGTGGCGAACGGACCGCCGACCTGCTCGAACGTCTTGGCGAGGAACTGCGCTTCGTGCTCATCACCTCCGAGGCAACCGTCAGTCGTGCGCAGGCCCCCGCCGAGGCCACAGCCCAAGCGCTCGCCAACGGCGAAACGCTGCACCTGCTCGCCATCGGCAGCGCCCACACCAAGTGCTCGCGATGCTGGCACCACCGGGCCGATGTCGGCACCGATACAACCCACCCAGAATTGTGCGGCCGCTGTATCGAAAACATCGCCGGCAGCGGCGAGACTCGGCACTTCGCATGAAGCGCCGAGGCCTGCATTGGCTATGGCTGAGCGTAGCCGTCATCGGCTTCGACCAGCTGAGCAAGTGGCTGGCGCTGCAGGGGCTACCCTACGGCCAGCCCCTGTCGATACTGCCCGGCTTCAACCTCACGTTGGTATTCAACACGGGCGCGGCCTTTAGCATGCTCAGCGGCGCAGGCGGCTGGCAGCGCTGGCTGTTCATCGCTCTGGCCATGATCGTCGCCGTGACACTGATCACTTGGCTGGCCCGGCTCGGACCACGCGAACGCTGGGCCGGCGCCGCCGTGTCGCTGATCCTTGGCGGCGCGCTGAGCAACGCCCTAGACCGCATCCTGCGCGATCACGTGATCGATTTTATCGACGTCTACTATCACCAATGGCACTGGCCGGTCTTCAACCTGGCGGATTCCGCCATCACCCTAGGCGCGGCCATACTGGTCGCGCGTACGCTATTCCGCCGCTGAATCACCGGGCCGGTTTGCCCGCCCTGAAGGCCTGAATCCCATGCTGATCCTGTTCAACAAGCCCTACGGCATACTGCCGCAGTTCACCGACGACGGCGGTCGACCGACCTTGGCCGAGTTCATCCCGGTACCCGACGTCTACGCTGCCGGCCGTCTCGACCGCGACAGCGAAGGCCTGCTGCTGCTGACCGACGACGGCGCACTGCAACACCGCATCACCGATCCCGCGAACGAAATGAGCAAGGCCTACTGGGTGCAGGTCGAAGGTGAGCCGGACGATATGGCCCTGGAAGCCCTGCGCAACGGCGTCGAACTGCGCGACGGGCCCACGCGTCCCGCCAAGGTCAGTCGGATCGAGGAACCACCTACGCTGTGGCCCAGACAGCCACCGATTCGTACGCGCCGGGCCATTCCCACCCGCTGGCTGCTGCTCAGCCTCAGCGAAGGGCGTAACCGCCAAGTGCGTCGCATGACCGCCGCGGTTGGTCACCCGACCCTACGTCTGATCCGCTACCGCATCGGTTCGTGGACCCTCGACGGTCTCGCTTCCGGCGAGTGGCGCGAACAAACCTGATCGACGATGGTACGCAATATCTGCGTACCATCGGGCAAGTCTAGTGGGGTGGCGTAGGATCCAGCAGCTCGATCCAATGATGGACCGGCGTCGTGCTGGCCTGCTGCAGATGCAACTGGCAACCAATGTTGGCGCTGACGATCACCTCCGGCTCGCCTGCCGACAACGCCTTAAGTTTGTTGGCGCGCAACTCCTGCGAAAGTGCCGGCTGCAGCAACGAATAGGTGCCAGCAGAACCACAGCACAAGTGTCCATCAGCGACCGGGCACAACTCGTAACCAAGTTCGCCCAGTAAGCCCTCGACCGAGCCGCGCTGACGTTGCCCATGCTGCAGTGTGCACGGTGCGTGAAAGGCCACACGCCGGCCGGCCCCGCGCGGCAGGGCAGACAGGTCCTCGGCTGCCAGCACCTCGGCCAGATCGCGCGTCAATGCGCTCACGCGGGCAGCCTTTTCGGCGTAGACCGGGTCTTCACGCAACAACTCGCCATATTCCTTGACCACCAGCCCGCAGCCGCTGGCGGTCATCACCAGCGCCTCTGCGCCACGTTCGATCCACGGCCACCAGGCATCGATGTTACGGCGCGCCTGATTGAGACCTTCTTCGTGAGCATTGAGGTGGTAGCTGACCGCGCCGCAGCAACCCTGGCCTTGCGGGCGTTCCAAGCGAATACCCAGCTGATCGAGTACCCGCGCGGCGGCCGCATTGGTTGCCGGCGCCGCCGCCGGCTGCACACAGCCGTCGAGCACCAGCATGATGCGCGTATGTGTACTCATCGGCCATATCCCCGCCGGACGTCGCGGCGGCAGAGCCGCGCGCGCGCGGCGCGGCAGCACCGGTGCGAACAATCGCCCCACGCGCAGCAGCGCGGCAAAGCGTGGCGTATACGGCAATACCTGACGCAGCCCCCAACGGAACAACTGCGCACGCCAGTTTCGCGGTTGCTGGCGCTCGATAACGGCGCGGCCGATCTCGGCCAAGCGCGCATAACGCACGCCCGAGGGACAGGTCGTCTCGCAGGAACGGCATTGCAGGCAACGGTCCAGGTGTAGCTGTGTCGTCGCGCTGGCCTGCTCCCCTTCCAGTACTTGCTTAATCTGGTAGATGCGGCCGCGCGGACCGTCGAGTTCATCGCCCAGCAATTGGTAGGTCGGACAGGTCGCGTTGCAAAAGCCGCAATGGACGCAGGTACGCAGAATCGATTCGGCCTCGCGACCTTCGGCGGTTTCCAGCAGCGCTTGGCTCAAATGGGTTTGCATGGCTTTCCGTTCGCTTAGAGTGTGCCGTCGTTCAGGCTTGCGGATACAGCGGGTGACCCGCGTTGAGAATGCCGGCCGGATCCAGTGCCGCCTTGAGGCGACGGTGCAGCGCCAATACCATCGGCGCCAGCGGTTGATAGCGCGGCGCGTCGGCCTCGCCGCGCCACAGCGTCGCATGCCCGCCGGCACGCACCGCCGCTTGACGTACCATTGCGGCATCCGCGTCGCCGGCATACCAGCGCTGCGCACCCGCCCAGTCGACCAACCAGTTCCCAGGCAGCTCGATGGGCGCCGCGCTCGATGCCACGCTCAACCGCCAGAGACGTCCGGGGTGACGGAAAAAGGCATGCTCATGCTCGCGCAGACGATGCCAAAAGTCCGCGCCATCTTCCACCGGCTCTCCGCCGATGCGCCGCTGGGCGGCGCGCAGCGCAGTCTCCGAACCCGATAAACGCAGATAGACGCATGCCCCGTCGTAGGCCCCGGCGGATAACGGCAACGGCTGCCCCGCCCAGGTATTGAGCTGACGAATGGCCTCCTCTGGCGACAGCTCTTGACGCAAGGTCAATTCGGCCGGCGGGCGCGGCAATATCTTCATGCTCGCATCAAGTAACACGCCGAGGGTGCCATGGCTGCCAGCCATGAGGCGCGAGAGATCGTAACCGGCCACGTTCTTCATCACCTCGCCACCGAAGCGCAGCATTTCGCCGCGACCGTTGATGATGCGCGTGCCCAACAAAAAATCCCGTGCCGCGCCGGCGAACGGCCGACGTGGGCCGGACAGATTCATCGCCAGGGTTCCGCCGAGGGTTGCCGTCGGGCCGAAGCGCGGCGGCTCAAAGGGCAGCATTTGCCCGTGTGCGGCCAACACAGCTTCGATCTCGGCGATGGGCGTGCCGGCGCGCGCCGTGATGACCAGCTCCACGGGCTCGTAATGCACGATACCGCGATGCCCCCCGATGTCCAGCACGTCGGTCGCTTCGGCCTGCCCCAGAAAGGCCTTGCTGCCACCGCCCACAATGCGCAGGCCACGGCCCGTGTCGACGGCCTCGCTCACCTGTTCCGTGAGCACCGCGGCAATATCCCGCTCTTCCATCTAGAAGCGCTCCAGTTCAGGAAAGGCGAGAGCACCGCCGTGCACGTGCATCGCACCGAACTCGGCGCAACGCTGCAGTGTAGGGACCGCCTTGCCGGGATTGAGCAGACCGGCCTCGTCGAAGGCCGCCTTCACTGCGTGAAACTGCGTCAACTCGGCACTGCCGAACTGTACGCACATTTGATTGATCTTCTCCACGCCAACGCCGTGCTCGCCTGTCACCGTGCCACCAACCGCAACGCACAGCTCCAGAATACGCCCGCCGAATTCCTCGGTGCGATCCAATTCGCCCGGCACATTGGCGTCGTAGAGAATCAGTGGGTGCAGATTGCCATCGCCGGCATGGAATACATTGGCCACACGCAAACCATATTCCCGACTGAGCGCGGCAATACCGTCGAGCACTTCGGGCAGGCGACTGCGCGGAATGGTGCCGTCCATGCAGTAGTAGTCCGGCGATAGACGGCCCACCGCAGGAAACGCCGCCTTGCGGCCGTGCCACATCCGCTGACGCTCGGCCTCGTCCTGCGCCGTGCGTAGGCTGGTCGCCCCGGCCTTGCCCAGCAGATCGTGAATCTGCAGCAATTGATCGGAGACCTCTTCATTGGTCCCGTCCAGCTCGCATAACAGAATCGCAGCCGCGTCGCGTGGATAACCCGCATGCACGAAATCCTCCGCCGCCGAGATGGCGAAGCTGTCCATCATCTCAAGCCCTGCAGGCACGATACCCGCCGCAATGATCGCGCCGACCGCGGCGCCCGCAATAGCCACGTCGTCGAACCCAGCCATGACCACCTGCGCACGCTCAGGCACCGGCAATAACCGAACGGTGATCTCCACGATCACACCGAGCATGCCTTCCGATCCGTGCATCAGCGCCAGCAGGTCGTAACCCGGTGCATCGAGCGCATCCCCACCCAGTGTGATGCGCTCGCCCTCGACGGTGACCACTTCGAGACGCAGCACGTTGTGTACGGTCAAGCCGTACTTGAGGCAGTGCACACCACCTGCATTCTCGGCAACGTTACCGCCGATGCTGCAAGCGATCTGCGAGGAAGGGTCCGGGGCGTAATAGAGGCCATGGGGCCGCGCCGCCTCGCTGATTGCCAGATTGCGCACACCGGGCTGCACCTGCGCCGTGCGCGCTAGGGTATCGATCTTCAGGATACGATTGAATTTCGCGAGCGACAGAAGGACGCCCTCGGCATGCGGCAACGCGCCGCCGGAGAGCCCGGTGCCCGCACCGCGAGCCACCACCGGCACGCGGTGCGCGTGACAGACTCGCATCACCGCCTGCACCTGTTCGACGGTCTCCGGCAAGGCAACCAGCATCGGCAAGCGCCGATAAGCCGTCAGGCCGTCACATTCGTAGGGTCGCCGTTCCTCTTCGCGGACGAGCAGCGCGCGCGCAGGTATCACCGCGTGTAGCGCTTCGATCAGACGCCTGCGATCCTCGCTATTCCCTGACACATCCTGGATTTGTGCCTCCAAGGATCTCCTCCTGTCACCCCATCGATAGACGGCGACTGGTGCCGCCGATTTGCGCCGACGAGGGTATCGCCAAGCGCATATGCACCCGAATCGTATCGGGCGACTCGGGTGGAGGGGCGAGTTTACACGTTGGAGGTATCGATTTTGAATGCACGGTGTCGTTGCCGCGACTCATACCGTGCGGCGGATACCCTCGGGCTTCCAGGCGGGCGCGATTACGTCATGCAAGGGGACGCGGCCAAGTAGCGACGCGGTTGACATCGCCTGGGTGCCGAAGCGTCGATTGATGCGATCGACGGCACGATTGATCGCTTGGCGCCTCGGTGCCGCCTGATCTGCGAATAGGTCGAGCTGAATGTCGGCCTGCACCGGGTCGAGCGCGGTGACTTGAACTTGATGCACGCCCTCCCCCTGCCAAACCTTCTGCAGCACCTGTCGGCACAAGGCGGCAATGGGCTGCCCGTCATCGGTCGGCCTCGGCGTCAGATAACGCCCACCGAGCCAGCCGGCATCGGTACGCAAACCGATGAAGAGTTGCTGCGCCTCCAGGCCGTTCCCGCGCAACCGCGCAGCGACCTTCTGCGCCATGTGTTCGAGGTAGTGTTGCAGCAGTTGGACGTCACGCGTCGCCGGAGGGAGTACCTTGCCGTGGCCCACGCTCTTCGGCGGCGCCATACCGCAACTGACCGGATCTGGGTCTCGCCCCTGGGCCATCAGCCAGATACGGCGACCGATATTGCCCCAGCGCTGCGCCAGCACACTCACGGGCAGCCGGCTCATATCGCCACAGGTACGCACACCACGACTGGCGAGAAAACCGCCAATGCCGCGGCCCACGCCGCACAGCTCGGTGACCGGGACATCATGCAGACGCGCGGCGGTTTCCCAGGGGGAAACCACGGTCAACCCTTCGGGTTTGTGCTGTTTGGCAGCCCATTTGGCGGTGGTCTTGTCGCCTGCGACACCGACCGAACACGGCAGCCCGGAAACCTCGCGAACCAACCGCTGTACCTGCCGCGCGATCACCGGTGGCGCACCATGCAAGCGCTGCACGTGGGTCACGTCGAGAAAGGCCTCATCCACCGAGAACACCTCGATGTCCGGGGTGATCGCCTGCAAGGCGCTCATGATGCGCGCGGACATCTCGGCGTAGCGAGACGAGCGCGCGGTAATCCGGATCAGCGCCGGGCAGCGCTGCCGCGCCTCCGGCAGGCGCATGCCAGTGTGGATGCCGAAGGCACGCGCTTCGTAGGAGCAGGTGATGATGCAGGTGCCCTGATCGCCGTTGGTGATTGCCACCGGTTTTCCCCTGAGCGCGGGATCATCGAGCTGTTCGACGGAAGCGAAGAAGGCATTCATATCGATCAGGATGATGGCGCGCGCCCAGCGGCGATCGATGCTTTCGGGCAGTACGGTGGGCATTTTCATGGCGGGTCTACCGGTAGCGGCGGAATTGGGCGACCAGCACGCCTTGGATGCGCACCCGTTCGGGGGTGAAATGCATCGGCGCCATGTCGACGTTTTCGGGAATCAGCAGCACCTCACCGCCACTGGTGCGACGCAGGCGTTTGAGGGTGGCCTCGTCGTCGTCGATCAGCGCCGCGACAATGTCGCCGTCGTCGGCACTGTCGCGGCGCTCCATCACCACGTAGTCACCATCGAAGATGCCGGCATCAATCATCGAGTCGCCCTTGACGATCAGTGCGTAACGATCCGGCCCCAACAGCAGCGCGCCGAAATCGATGCTGTCCTGCCCCGGAATCGCCTCGATGGGTCGCCCGGCGGCGATGCGCCCGGCCAGCGGCATCGCGTAGGGTCCTGCCGGGTCCTGCGGGATGCGCAGGCCGCGCCAGCCGGATTCCCGTTCCAACAGCCCCGCCGCCAGCATCGATTGGACATGGTAATGCACCGTGTTACGGCCGACACCGAGGGTGCTACCGATCTCGGCTAACGTGGGCGAACGCCCATGTCGCGCACTGTGATCACGGATGCACTGGAGGATTTCGTGTTGGCGCGGATGCATGAGAATGTCCCATAAATGTTCAATGTCACGAGCAAATTAGAACATTCATGGAACATTTGCAAGCATCGCCCGGCAGCTTTAGCGCAAGATCGATTTCAGACCCGTCTGGTGAATGATGTGTGCCGCGATCTCCTCGACCGAGACGTGCGTGGTATCCAGCGAAGGTGCGCCAAGGCGGCGGTAGATGCCTTGGGCGAGCCGCAGTTCGCGTTCGCACTGCTCGCGGGAGGCATAGTGGCTGTTGGGCAGGCGTTCGCTGCGAATCTGCGCCAATCTCACGGGATCGATGGTCAACCCGAACAACTTGCTGCGGTAATCGAGCAGTGACGCAGGCAGGCGCTCGGCCTCCAGCACTTCCTCGGTCAGAGGCATGTTGGCGGCGCGCAGCCCGTGCTGCAGGGCAAGATAGAGACAGGTCGGCGTCTTGCCGCAACGCGAGGGGGCCAGCAGGATCACATCGGCCTCTGCGTAGTGATCGGTACGCGCGCCGTCGTCATGCGCGAGGGCGAAATTCACCGCCTCGATACGCCGATGATAGGTGCCAGGGTTGACGCCGTGGGCCAGTCCGACGGAGTGCGAGGCGCGCACATCCAGGGTGTCTTCCAGACGCGCGATGAAGGACTCGAAGAAGTCCATGAACACGCCGTCGGCGGTCGCCAGGATGCCGCGGACCTCGTCGTCGACGGCGGTACTGAAGATCAGCGGCGGCTCGCCATGACGCTCGCGATAGGCATCGATACGCTCCACCACGCCGCGCGCCTTTGCCGCCGAGTTGATAAAAGGTATCGTGACACGTTCAAATTGCACCCCCGCGAACTGGGTGAGCAACATGTTCCCCAATGTTTCGGAGGTAATGCCGGTTCGGTCGGACAAAAAGAATGCGCCGCGTACCTTGGTCATCTTGTTGTTCGCCTCCATATTGACCGGATTAACCCACCCGATAGTGCCAAAGATCAGATAGGAGATGGTAATGGGAACTGAATACGTCCTCTGGTTCAACCAGGTGGGCATGCACAACATCGGCGAGGTCGGCGGCAAGAACGCCTCGTTGGGCGAGATGATCAGCCACCTGAGCGAGCTCGGCGTGCAAGTCCCCAACGGCTTCGCCACCACCGCCGATGCCTACCGCGAATTCCTGACCCACGAGTCCCTCGACGACCGCATCCGTACGCGGCTCGAAGCCCTCGACGTCGACGATGTTAACGCCCTGGTGGCGGCTGGCGCGGAAATCCGTGGCTGGCTCATGGCCCAACCCTTCCCGCCGGCACTAGACGCCGCGATCCGCGAAGCCTATGCCCGCCTGGAAACGGAAAGCGGTCCCGGTCCCTCATTCGCCGTGCGCTCCTCGGCCACCGCCGAAGACCTGCCCGACGCCTCCTTCGCCGGCCAGCAGGAGACCCTGCTCAACGTCAGTGGCATCGAGCAGATTCTCGACGCCGTGAGAACGGTATTCGCCAGCCTGTTCAACGACCGTGCGATCTCCTATCGCGTGCACAAGGGCTTCGAGCACAGCGGCGTCGCCCTCAGCGCGGGCATCCAACGTATGGTGCGCTCGGACATCGGTGCCAGCGGCGTCATGTTCAGCATCGACACCGAATCCGGCTTCCGCGATGTGGTCTTCGTCACCGCATCCTACGGCCTTGGCGAGGCGGTGGTGCAGGGCTCGGTCAACCCCGATGAGTTTTACGTGCACAAGCCCACGCTGAACGCCGGGCGGCCAGCGATCCTGCGCCGCACGCTCGGCAGCAAGGCCTCCAAAATCATCTACGCGCCCGACGATCACCACGAGACCGTGGTCACCGTCGACACCGATGCCAAGGAACGCCGCCACTTCTGCATCGACGATGCCGACGTGGAATCTCTGGCCCGCCAGGCGCT
Organism: Acidihalobacter yilgarnensis; assembly: GCF_001753245.1. Lineage (NCBI taxonomy): Bacteria > Pseudomonadati > Pseudomonadota > Gammaproteobacteria > Chromatiales > Ectothiorhodospiraceae > Acidihalobacter > Acidihalobacter yilgarnensis. Next base: position 3,488,829 of record NZ_CP017415.1, read on the forward strand.
GCTGATCGAGCAGCATTACGGCCGGCCAATGGACATCGAATGGGGTAAAGACGGGCACGACGGCCAAGTCTACGTGCTACAGGCGCGCCCGGAGACCGTGCACAGCCACAGCGCGCAGTCGATGATGCGCTACCAGCTCAACGACAAGAAACCGCGCAAAATCCTCATTGAGGGACGCTCCGTGGGCGACCGCATCGGTGCCGGCACCGTCCGCGTAATCCACGACCTCAGCGAGATGGACAAGGTGCGCGACGGCGACGTACTGGTCACCGGCATGACCGATCCCGACTGGGAGCCGGTGATGAAGCGCGTGGCGGCGGTGGTCACCGACCGCGGCGGCCGCACCTGCCACGCCGCCATCATCGCCCGCGAGCTGGGCATTCCCGCGGTAGTCGGCAGCGGCCACGCCACCGAGCTGCTCCACAACGGCACCGAGGTCACCGTCTCCTGTGCCGAAGGCGACACCGGCTACGTCTACGAAGGGCGCCTGGATTTCTCGGTGGACGAGATCAGCACCGGCGCCATGCCCGATATCCCGGTCAAGATCATGATGAACGTGGGCAACCCCGACCGCGCCTTCGCCTTCGCCGGCTTGCCGCACCGTGGCGTCGGTCTCGCCCGGCTGGAGTTCATCATCAACCGCATGATCGGCATCCACCCCAAGGCATTGCTTGAATTCGACCGACTGCCAACAGAGCTGCAGAGCGAGATTCGTGCGCGCATCGAGGCCTACGGCGACCCCATCGAGTTCTACGTCAAGCGCCTCGCAGAGGGTATCGCCACCATCGGCGCGGCCTTCGCGCCGGAGCCGGTGATCGTCCGCCTGTCCGATTTCAAGTCCAACGAATATGCCAATCTCCTCGGCGGGCAGCGCTACGAACCGGAGGAGGAAAACCCCATGCTCGGCTTCCGCGGCGCCTCACGCTACATCTCCAAGGACTTCCGCCCCTGCTTCGAGCTGGAATGCCGCGCAGTGCGCTATGTACGCGAGGAAATGGGGCTGGCTAACGTGCAGATCATGATCCCCTTCGTGCGCACCGTGGAGGAGGCGCGTCAGGTTACCGAGCTGCTCGCCGCCAACGGCCTTGCACGCGGCCAAGCCGGACTGAAAATCATGATGATGTGCGAGCTGCCCTCCAACGCCCTGTTGGCCGAAGACTTCCTCGAATATTTCGACGGCTTCTCCATCGGCTCCAACGATATGACTCAGCTCACGTTGGGTCTGGACCGTGATTCCGGCGTCATCGCGCACCTCTTCGACGAGCGCAATCCCGCCGTGCGTCGCCTACTCGGCATGGCCATCGAGGCCTGCCTCAAGGCCGAGAAATACGTCGGCATCTGCGGCCAGGGACCGTCCGACCACCCGGACCTCGCCGTATGGTTGATGGCACAGGGCATCGAAAGCATCTCCCTCAACCCAGACACCGTCATCCCCACCTGGCTACGCCTAGCGGAAGCCGCCGACAAGACCTGAGGCCCGCGCGGCGGTCCGACATACACCGGACCGCCGCCTACGAAGGCCATCAAACGAGCTATGCTCGAAGCGGCTTCATTTCGTTATTATCATCCGCTTCGTCGTCACCATCCTGTAAACCGAAGGCCTTGCGGCTCTCGCGTTCCAGCAGATCCAGGCACTGACCCTTGAAACGGCCGAAGCGCGGGTCGGTCAACGCCCGTACGTTGCGGGGACGCTCCATGTCTACCTTGATTTCGGAAATCACACGGCCGGGTGAGACGCCCATGATCAGAATCCGGTCAGCCAGCAGCACGGCTTCATCGATATCGTGCGTCACGAACAGCACCGTCGGCTTGAGCTGCTCCCACAATTCGAGCAACCCATCCTGCATCACCAGCCGCGTCTGCGCGTCGAGTGCCCCGAAGGGTTCGTCCATGAGCAGCACGCCAGGATAATTAGCCAACGCTCGGGCGATCTCGACTCGGTGCTGCATGCCACCTGAAAGCTGGGAGGGATAATGATCGGCGAATTTACTCAAGCCGACCATCTCCAGGAACGTTCGTGCAATGCCTTCAGTCGTTGCCTTACTTTGACCACTCATTTTTGGACCGAACTCAATATTTTCCTGGACGGTTTTCCAAGGAAATAGCGTGTGCTGCTGAAACACCATCCCCCGCTGCGGATCGGGGCCGGTTATCGGTTTACTATTTACCAGTACACTGCCAGTACTTGGCTTCAAATAGCCCGCGACCAGGTTCAACACCGTCGATTTACCGCAGCCGCTGGGCCCCAGCAGAGCCACGAATTCACCCGGTTCGACATGCATGGTCAGGGAAGAGAGAATCGTTTTCCTCCGCTTCTCTGAACCAAAGGCTACCGACGCTTCATCTAGCGTGATTGAAGCTTGAAAAAAACTGCCGCTTCGCTTGGCCGATTCGCCATGTTTGCCGTTCAAGGCCACCACCTGTGGTGAGCTAATCATCGTCGTGCCTCTCATTTCGGTTCGTAAACGAGGTTTAACGCAGCGGGCCATGATCACCTCTGTTCTGGTGGCACCCAACGCAGCAACAGCCGGGCCGTCAGTTTCACCAAACTGGTCGAGAGCGTACCCAATACACCGATCGTGAGCATGCCGACCACCACATCTGGATATCGGATCAGCTCGTACGACTCCCAAGTGAAGTATCCGATGCCATACTGGCCACTGATAATTTCACCTGCCAACAGGGAAAACCAGGACACGCCCATTCCCACGGCAAGGCCCGTTGAAATGCTCGGTAATGCGGACGGCAGTATTACGTGTCGCAAAATGGAGATACGCTTAGCGCCGAGTGTAGCCGCTGCGCGAATTAGCAACTCAGGCGTCTGTCTTACTCCCTCCATGGTATTGATCGCAATGGGGAACACGGCTCCCAGAAACGTAATGTAAATGATACTGGCCTCATTCGTCGGCCACATAATTATAGATAACGGAATCCATGCGACGGCAGGAATAGGGCGCAATATTTCGATATACGGGAGAATGATATCTCGGGCCAACTGCGAACGGCCCATCGCGATACCCGCTATCATTCCGATCACTACCGCTAAAAAAAATGAGATGCCGATTCTGCGCAAGCTGGTGCCGATATCGATATAAAACGTCTTCGTGCCGAGTAAATGATAAAACTGCTGACCGACTTGGACTGGTGTCGGCAGATTATTGAAATTCAAGATAAACTGCACACCTTTTACGGTCAATATCTGCCAGATCACCACACCGACGACCAACGAGAGAATCTGTACAGCGTGGCGCTTCAGCCTCGCCCACAATAATTCCTTGTCCAAGTCTAAAAATTTACGAACGACCACATTGTAATCCGTCTGCACATTGCTGCTCATTACGTCACCCACCATCGCTGCGTGAGGCGCGACGACTGCGGTGTTAGCCGCAGTCGTTTTTGCCTGTTTGGATCGGCAATCCTGTTGCTGCAGACCTAGTTCTGTTTAAGCCATCGCCTTGGCAATTTCCGCGAACGTCAGCACCTTACCTGCATGTACGCTGGCATATTGATCGGCTTCATTCTTGAGCATGAAGGTACTGACCGACTGACCACTCATCACGTAAAAGGCGTCCTTGCCAAAAAGCTTTAGACCGGTTTTCTGATCGTACACATAAGTCGCGTCGACTTTTTTACCCAATTTCTCATAATGCTCGTAGCCCTTAAGCATTTCAGTCGTGTTCGAATAGTGGTGCATCGGTTCGCCATTGATCCAAATTTCGTCTGGCAGATGAATATTTTCCTTCGGGTGGTAGAAAGTCTTGAGCTGCGTCTCGTAATTCAGCCCGAGCTTCTTGTAGGCCGTCTCTAAATACTGTGGCGCAGCCCATGTCTTGAAGTTGAGTGGCGGCATGTTGGCGTACTTCATCAAAACTTTGTGGTCGTAGGCTAATGTTTTGATGAATTTAGGTTTGAAGGTCGGATCGGGGGTCAGATAACCGCCCTTGCTGAAGTAGAGATACAGTACTTCCTTGGGAATCATCGTCCACTTGGAGATCATTTTCGCGGCGTGTTGCGGATCATCCTGCACCCACTGACCGGCCTTGATCAGCGCCTCGAGATAAGCGACGACGACTTCAGGATATTTTTCGGCGAAGGATTTACGCACCACCACACCGTGCAGATAGGGGATGCCGGCCTCGGCGCCGTTGTAGATCATGCGACCGGTGCCCTTGTATTCCATCAGCTCGGACATTGGACAGAAGTCTGCATGGGCGGCGATCTTGTTATTCGCAATCGCCGCGATACCAACCATCGGGCCCTGATTGATCATGTGGAAATAATCCTTGGGCAGATGCTTCTCCTTCATCATGTTGAAGAGCATGCCCCAGGCTGCGCTGCCCACCGGCACCGACACGGTCTTGCCCTTGAGCTGATCGACGCTGTAGATGTCGGATTTGGTCGGCACCACGATGCCGTTGCCGGCGCCGTCGAGGTTGTAGGCGGTGAACGAGATCATCAGCGAACGCTCGCCGCGCGTCTGCTGAAATTTCGCGCCGTTGACCACCAGCGGGTAATCACCCATCACGCCAAAAGCGAGCTTGCCGGCGATCATCATGTTGGTGATCGGGCCACCGGACATGTAATTACGCCAAACGATCTTGTATTTGACGTCCTTGTATTTACCGTCGTGCGGCAGATACTTGGGCAGAAGTTTCAGCCCGCGGATGATGGTACCGCCCTGATACGTGTCGGTGCACATATTCTGGATGCCGATACCGATCGTGATCGTCTTGCTGTACGCAGGCGCTGCGGCGACACCTGCTGCGGCGCAAAGCGCCATCAGCGACGCGCGCACCTCATTTTTCCCCAGCATTCGCATGACACACACCCTCCCAAATTGATCGAATAAATGATGCATTGATGGTGATGCAAGGCCACCACCCTTAAATTCCAAACAAACACGTCATAACAGGACAGGTCATCAAAAGCCAGCATGGATTGTGCCAATAAATTCAAGTTCGATTGATCGAATGCAACTGGTTGTTTTTTAATTGGATTGACAGTTTTTATTCGCGTTGTCCAGAATGCATGAACGCGCTCCACTTTGGTGATCTCAGCGTAAACCTGCACAGTTTCCGTGCCCGAATCGCATCACTGAACCACGCTGGCGCACGACGGTGTCGCGACGCCTAGCGTCAGCTCAGGGAATGGGCGAAAAAACCCGTCGGCTCGCGCGCAGTGACCGGCGGAAAGAAGGGGGAAACGACGAGGAAAAAATTGCTTAGCGGGATTCGGCCAGCGCATCGGGCGCGGACGATTGCACATGGCTCAGCCACAGCGAGGCGATGCGTTCCTGCAGTGCGTTCTGCCGCTGGCGCAGACGCAGATTGTCGAAATCGACGTCGAACAAAGGCTGGTGCTGGTTGAAGCAGGAGAACACCGTCTTCGGCGCGTCGTCGGGACCGTCGCCGCGCCGGTGCTGGCACAGGCACTGCGCGCACACTTCCTTGAGCATGCACTGCATCGGGCTGTTGACCACGGCGGTACCGTGCACGCTGGGCTTCAGCCGGGGAGCCAGCTCGCCCTTGAAAGTCGTTACCAGCATGTCCATGACCTCTGGCCGGTCGGAGATGACGAATTGGTCGGTGATTTCGACCCAGTTGCTGGTATCGCGGTCGCCTGCCGCAACGGCTCGTAGATAGGCTGTCATGTCGCCCACGAAGCAGCGGTCCTGGACACGCAAATTATCCAGCACCTCATCGCCATCGAGCACCCAAACGATCTCGTCCGCAGCCTCTTGCACGAGTGTCTGCAGCGCCTCGGCTCGTCGCCGGTCGGCCAGGTGCGCGATCATCAGCACGCGGTTGCCCGCCGCCTTCCAGGCGTGGCTGCCGTCGATCATGCTCGTCACCGCTGAATGACCGCCAATCACCGTGATCGTCTTGTCCATCGGCATCGGCAACGAGGTTCCGGTCGGCCCCATCAGAATCACTGAATCGCCCGGAGCGAGCGTGGCGGCCAGTCGGCTCGAGGTACCCACCTCGTTGATCAGCAGATTGATGCGCCCCTGCGCCTTGTCCACCTGCACGCCGTCGACCGCCATACCCTCCATCTGCAGGGCCGTGCCGAGGTCGCGCGCAACCAGCGTCTCGAAATTCTGCAGCCGATAGACCTGCCCCGGCTGCCAGTTGCGGCTGGCCTGCGGTGCATGCACGGCGATGCTCACCAGATGCTCGGCCAGGCGCGTCACCGCCACGATACGCGGACGCAGATTTTCGTCCAGCCGCGCACACAGCGTATCCCACTTCGCCGCGTGTCCGCTGTCGCCAATGCGTTCCGCGAACAGGCGCACGAGCGCCCGCGCCCCCGCCCGGCCCGAGGCCATCGCGCGCACCACGCTGCCGCTGTAGACGGGGTGGTTGTCGCCCAGGAAGGAGATGCGTCGGCCGTCCTTGCGGTATGAGGTGAACACCGCCTCGCGGTCGCCGGCCGCGGCACGCTCGCCGTCGAGCCCGTAGGCGGCGTAGAAACGTCCTTCCATCTCGAAGGTCTCCCTGTGCTCGCGCTCGTAGCTGGTATTAGGCACGCTGCCAGCCGCCATGAACACGGCGCGTGCGGGCAATTCCACTCGCTCGCCGGCCGGACCATCGAAGGCCATCGCCCGCACATGGCCATGGCGATCCACCAGCGCCTCACGCGGATTCAGCCCTTCCGCGTAACGGATGCCCTCCTCCAACGCCTTTTCAATTTCCTCGTGGTTACGCAGATAGGCGGGCGATTCGCCCATGCGACGCCGATAGGCCACGGTGACGCCACCCCAGCGATCGATCAGCTCGGCGAAATCAGGCGCGACACCCAGCCGCTGCGCCTGCGCGCGTACGCGCCTGACCTCGCGGCCATGGGCAAGGAATTCCTGCAGGATCGCGGCCTCCTCGACGTCCAGCATCCGCTCGACCGCGGACTCGCCCAACGCCTCGCAGCGCTCCAGCATTTTCTCCACCTGGCGGATGTAGTACGCCTGGACCTCGGTCGCTGTGTCGATCGCGGTCAGTCCGCCGCCAATTACCACGGCTGGCAGACGGACCTGCAAATTCGCCAGGCTCGTGCGCTTGGCAGCGCCGGTTAACTGCAGACCCATCAGAAAATCGCTCGCCTGGCGGATACCGCGTGCGAGGTGGTTTTTTACCGGCACTATCGTCGGCCGGCCTGCACCGATCGCCAGCGCGATATGCTCGAAGCCGTAGTCCCAAGCGTCGTCGATGGTCAGCGTGCCGCCGAAGCGGATGCCGCCGTACAGGCGGTAATGCCGGTTACGCGCCAGCGTCAGGTGGATGATCTTCAGGAAGTTCTTGTCCCAACGCACGGTGATACCGTATTCAGCTACTCCGCCGAAGCCCGCCATCACCCGGTCGTCCAGCGACTCGCGCAGCTCCGCCACCTCGCGCACGGGCTGGGGCGTCCGCCCGTCGGCGCCGATCAGCTCCGCCGGCAGCGGCTCGATCTTGAGTCCGTCCGCGCCGACCACGCCGAAACCCGCCTGTAACAGGTGGTGCGACAGGTTGAAACCTGCAGGTCCCGCACCGACACACAACACATCAGTGCCGTGGTAGGGCAGTGCGTAGGGGCGCTCGCGGTTCAACGGATTCCATCGGGTGAGCAGGAAATAGATCTCGTAGCCCCAGGGCAGATTCAGCACGTCGTCGAGGATGCGCGTTTCGATCTGCGGCATGTCGACCGGATCCTGCTTCTGGTAGATGCAGCTCTTCATGCAGTCGTTGCAGATGCGGTGACCGGTCGCCGGCACCAGTGGGTTATCGATCATGATCGTAGCGAGCGCGCCGAGGGTGTGGCCGTCGCGCATCAGCGCATTGGCCTCGGAGATCTTCTCCTCCAGCGGACAGCCTTCAAGCGGCACGCCCAGGGGGTTGCTGCGAGTCTTTTCCTGGCCCTTGCCGGGAAAACCCTTGGAACAGTAATCGCCCTGGTGCGAATGGCAGAACTTGCAGTAATGCACCTGATCCAACGCCTCGCCACGGCCGTAGCGCATGTCGGTCAGCGCGAAGCCGTCGCGCTGCCTGCGCGCGGTGGGCTTCACCGCCACGCCGCAGCCACGGGCCGCGGGTTGCAGCTCGGTGCGTACCAGACCGGCGAAATCACGTTTCGCCGGGAAGCGGAAACTGCCCCAACCCGCAGTCGCTGCGCGACCGGCCGCGCTGGCCACCGCAGCGCGTACCCAGGCAGCCAGGGTGACGAGGCGCTGCTCGTCGCCCGCGTCCGCCGCATGGCGCCACAGCTGCGCCACCGCGTACTCGCAGTCCGCGCCGTCGATCTCGCCCAGCCACGCATGCACACAGGCATCGACCGCCGCGAAATCGTGCTCCTGTGCGTCGCCTGCGGTCTGCAGGCTGCGCTTCACGAAGTCGTTTTTGAACGCCCACACCAGCGCGCTCCGGCCGGCGTGACCGCCCAGGGCGTCGCACTCACGCCTCACGCCGAAGACCTCGGCGATGAAATCCTCCAGCACCCCGGCAACGGCGATCAGCAGCTCCGACTCCGCAGCAGCATCGAACGCCGCCTGCGCGCGGTAGCGCGCGAAGGTCGCCGCCAGGTCGGCGTCGCGCGTCTCCATATGTGCTGCGAACGCGCGGTCGAGTTCTGGCAGGCGTTCCGCACGGTACAGATCCTCGTACCCGAATCCGGGCAAATTCAGCGTCAACACCTGTTCCATGGAGTGTCCCTCGTAAACGCCGACGTTCACGGCATTACATGTCATGACATGTTAGGCATCAACGAAACTTCCGGCATCCAGAAATTGTCGCTTACCTTCCAACTCAGCCCAGCGCTCCGCCTCCGGCAACGGCTCGTGGCTGGTCGCGATGATCGGCCAACGCTTGGCGAGGTCCGCATTGATCGCGTGGAAGTCGGCGAATTCCGTCGGCAAGTCGCCTTCGGCATAGATCGCCTCCACCGGGCATTCGGGCACACACAGGGAGCAGTCGATGCACTCCTCCGGATCGATCACCAGGAAATTCGGTCCCTCGTGGAAGCAATCCACCGGGCACACGTCCACGCAGTCGGTATATTTGCAGCGGATGCAGTTCTCGGTCACCACGTATGTCATGTTTTTCCGTCCTTTGCGGTTACGCCACGCTACGTGGCGGTTCGTCCTCGCCGGGTGGTGGCTGTGCGGTTCAGCCAATCTTGCTCAACGCCCAGGCCGCCAACTTGCGCACGTCTGGGTCCTCGTCGTTGAGCGCAACTTCCAGGTACGGCCTCGCGGAAACATCCGCGATTTCGCCCATCGCGCCGACGATTTCCTTACGCAGGTTACTGATTGGGTGCGCGAAGGCCGCGCCGAGGGCATCCACCGCCGCCGGATTACCCAGCTGCCCCAGGCTGCAGGCCGCCTTCTGCCGCACCTGCCAGTAATCGTCGTCAAGTGCGTCGATCAACGCGTCCATAGCCGCCACGATATGCAGTCGACCGATCACCTGCGCGGCCTCCTCGCGCACCAACCAGTCAGCGTCGGCAACTGCGTGCACCAACGTCTCGTGCACGTGACCGCCGTCCGCAAACACCAACGCACCGACGGCGGCGCGGCGGACTTGCGCGTCCGGATCATTGCGCACCACACCGAGCAGCGCCGGCAGCACGGTCTCGGACTTCAAATAAGCCAGTACGCCCACGGCCTCTCTTCGCACCTGCACGTTGTCGCTGCCGAGCGCGTTCATCGCCGGCTCCAGCGCCTCGCGCACGCGCAACGGCTTGATCGCGCGCAGCAACGCGGCCTTGGCGAAGGGATCGTGAGTGGCCAGACCGCTCAATAGGAACGGCGCCGCATCGACCGACTTGATCTCGGACAAGGTCTCAGCGGCAGAGATCCTCACCGCCTCGTTCGCGTCAGACAGCGAGGCGATCAGCGCCTCCACGCCGTCCACCGTGTCGAATTCGTCAAGCACGCGCGCCGCCTCGGCGCGCACGTCTGCGTTCGCGTCGCCCAGCGCCTGTACCAACAGACCGACCGCGTCCGGATCCGCCGTTTCGCCGATGCGAAGCACCGCCATACGGCGCACCGCAGCGTCGTCACTCTCCAGTCGCGTACGAATATCCTCGAGATCCGGGGAAATATCGAAAAGCATGGCCATAGAGACCTCTCAGCGCAGCAAATAAGGGATGTTCACCGTCACCGCGCCGGTCGGGCAGTCGACCTCGCACGGCGTGCAGTACCAGCACTCGTCGTACTTCATATAGGCCTTCTGGGTGATGCTATCGACCACCAGCACATCCAGTGGGCAGACATCCACGCATACGGTGCAGCCTTTGTCGGCGATGCATTTTTCGTTGTCCACGATGACCGGGACGCTGGTGTTGGTTTGGGCAAGCGGCATGTCGGTGCTCCCTGGTTACTGTGCAGTGGCGGCGATGCGCAGGTTGTCGTAAGCCTGGGTCTCATCCTCATCCAGCTCGACCACGTAGGGGTCGATCGGACGCTTAAAGCAGGTCATTTCTCCATTCTCGTTTTGTTTGACCTGGACGTGGCAGAACCAGTCGTCCTGGTTACGCTCGGGGTAATCGACGCGATAGTGGTACAGACCCCAGCGGCTTTCGGTGCGGTACAACGAGGCTCGCGCCGCCATTTCCGCGCAGTCGAGAATGGCGTGCACCTCCATCGCGCGCATCAGTTCGTGCGGGTCTGACGCCGCCAGCATGGCCATGTCGTCGCGGATCTCCATAAACCGGTCGAGGCCGATTTCCATCTTCGTGGTGACCTTCGGCGGCTGCAGGTAGTCGTTCACCATGCGACGCAGCTTGTATTCCATCTGGTACGGCGTGATGCCGTCGGCGACCGTCAGCGGCGCCTGGATGCGCGCGGTCTCTGCGGCGATCTCGGCCTCGTCCAGTGTCGGCATATCCACCCCGGCGCAGTAATCCGCCGCATCGTGGCCAGCGATCTCGCCGTAGACGAAGGCACCGAGCATGTAGTTGTGCGGTACGCAGGCTAGGTCACCGGCGGCATACAGCCCCGGCACCGTGGTGCGCGCGTGTTCATCGACCCAAACCCCGGATGCGCTATGCCCGCTGCACAGACCGATTTCCGAGATGTGCATCTCAACCATGCGTTCGCGGTAATTCGTCCCGCGCCGTTCGTGGAAGCGTCCTCGGCTCGGGCGCTCGTTGCTATGCAGGATGGTCTCGATCTCCTGGATCGTCTCCTCGGCGAGATGGTCGAGCTTGAGGAACACCGGGCCCTTACCGCCCTCCAACTCGCGGTAGAACTCCAGCATCATCTGCCCGCTCCAGTAATCGCATTCGATGAAACGGTCGCCCTTGGAGTTGGCCGTGTAGCCGCCCAGCGGGCCGGTCACGTACGCACAAGCCGGGCCGTTGTAGTCCTTGATCAGCGGGTTGATCTGGTAGCACTCGATACCCGACAGCTCCGCGCCCACACGGTAGGCCATGCTGTAACCATCGCCGGCGTTGGTCGGGTTCTCATAGGTGCCGAACAGATAACCGGAGGCGGGCAGGCCGAGGCGCCCCGCCGCGCCCGTCGCCAGAATCACCGCCTTGGCGCGGATCACCGCGACCTCCGCGGTGCGACTGTTGACCATCATCGCACCGGCGATACGCCCACTGGCATCCTTGAGTAATCGGGTGACCACGTAGCGGTTGACCACGTCGACACGTTTGCGGCGCAGTTGGCGGTACAGGATTTTCTTCATGTGATGACCCTCCGGCATGGGCAGCACATAGGTACCCATGTGGTGGACCTTCTTCACGCTGTAATCGCCGGTCTCATCCTTCTCGAACTTCACGCCCCAGCTGTCGAGTTTGTTAATCATGTCGAAGCTGCGCGTCGCGTAGGCCATCACCGTTTTCTGGTTGATGATGCCGTCGTTGGCCACCGTGATTTCCTTCACATACTGCTCAGGCGTCGCGTGGCCGGGGATGATGGCGTTGTTCAGCCCGTCCATCCCCATGCTGATCGCGCCGCTGCGCTTGACGTTGGCCTTCTCCAGGAGCGTCACGCGCAACTCGGGATTACGCTCCTTGCTGGCCACAGCCGCCATCGGCCCAGCCGTGCCACCACCGATGACCAAGACATCCGTATCGAAGATCTCTGCTGGCGCTGATGCGACATTCATTAACGTTACCTCGCTTGGATTAACGACGTTCGATACGCAGACGGTATTGATAGGCTTCGCCGATGTAGTACAGGTGCTCGTAATCGATCGGGGTGCCGTCCCGAGTGGACGTGAGGCGTTCCATTCGCAAAATCGGCGCGCCGGATTCGATGGCCAACAACTCGGCCTCTCTCTCGTCCGCCACCGTTGCGTTGATCACGATATCGGCCGCGCCCAGCGGCAAGGCGTAATCGTTTTCCAGGATGACGAAGATGTCACGTGTTTCCAGATCCTCATCCATGAGCCGCCGGCCGATATCCAGCGAGAAGTAGCTGATGTCCAGCGAGATCGGCGAACGGTTCAGGTAGCGAACCCGCTCGATCTCAACCACCGACGTGTCGCGGCTCAACTGCAGCGCACGCGCAACCTCACTGCTCGCGGGCATTTCGCGGACACCGATCAGTCGCGAATAGGTCTCGTAGCCCTTGCTGTTCATCGCCTCGCCGAAACCCTCCAGACGGGTCAAGTCCTGCACCGCCTTCGGCTTGGTGACGAAGCTGCCCTTGCCCTGGATCGTGAACACCAGACCTTCCTTCTGCAGATCACGGATCGCCTGACGCGCCGTAATCCGGCTCACGTCGAACAGCGCCATGAGTTCGCTTTCCGACGGCAACTTGCTATGTGGCGGATAACTGCCATCCAGAATTTTCTTGCGCAGCATGTCCTTGATCTGGCCGTACAGCGGAATCGGCGACACCAGCTTCAGGCCACCTGCGCCCAACTTCGTGTCTTCGTGCTTCGTCATCGTTGTCTCGTCCGAGCATGTCTTGTATGTACTTGTTATGATATGTTGGCTTTGTCACCTCGTCAATACATAAAAGCGCTTCGCCCACGAATCTCTAGCCAGGCAGAATTCAAGCACAATGCCAAGATCCGCCAGCGCATCCGACAGGTAACGCGTTCAGCAACAACAGGACGGCCGCAAACAGAAGCACAGAGCCATAAAGGTATAGGGATCCAGTTCCACCAACGCCGGCTCGCCGACCACGAAGGCGGACTCCCAGATCACGCTGAACAGAACGATCAGCGGATACAACGTTACAGCGGCGGGCATCATAAGCCTCCGGCGGGCGTGGTGGGCGGCCAAGTCCGGTCAGACGTCTATACTCAGCGAATCGAATTATCACGCACAACAAATCATTCGAATTAATTATCAATAAGGATGCCGAGATGGACGAGTCCGGCAATCGTGCAATCTCGCGCACGGGGGGAGACCGTCGGCTGACGTTCGAGCAGCTGCGGGTCTTCGTGACCGTGGCGAGTGACGGTGGATTCGGCAAGGCCGGCGAGCTGCTGCATCGCTCACAGTCGGCGATTTCTCAGAACCTCCAGCGGCTCGAAGAAATCCTCGGTTACCGCCTCGTGGTGCGCAGCCAGGGGCACATCGACGGACTGACGCTCGAGGGTCAACGCTTTCTCGGCTACGCACGCGACATACTTGCTCGTATGGATGACGCCGTGCAGGCCATCTGCCGACCCAGATTACGCGGGCGAATACGCCTCGGCGTGCCCGAGGATTTCGCCGTGGCAGAGCTGCACGCCGTGGTTTCTCGCTGCCTCACTCGCAACCCGGACCTTCAAATCGAGATTACCGCCACGCTTTCGTGCTATCTGGTCGAACAGTTCGATGCCCAGCTGCTCGACATCATCATCTTCAAGCGCACCGCTCACAGCTATAGTCCAGACCATGCCTGCCGCATCCTGCGCAGAGATCCATTGCACTGGCTGCATCACCGCCACATCCACATCGACCGTTTCGACGAAATCCCGCTGATCGGCTTCCCCGAAGGCTGCGCCTACCGGGAAGCGGCCCTACATGCCCTCGATAGCGTCGGACGGCCGTGGTTCTTCGCCTATACCAGCGCCTCCTACGACAATATCCGCAGCGCAATCTCATCCGGCCTAGGAGTGGGTTTCCTGCCCCAATCCACCCATAAGCACAACCACCTCGCACTGACCGCCGATGAAGGCTTCCCCGCACTACCCGACGTGCAATTGGTCATGAGCCTGCGCGCAGAAGACGATGTGATCGCCCAGGTCGCCGACTACATCGTGCAGGGTTATCGCACACCGGCCTGATTCCGGTCCTCGCGGCACGCACTACTGGTCCCTCGCAATATCCGCTCGCGGAACAATTCTGGATATTAAGTGTCTAGATAATCGTCCTCGCACAGGAGCTATGCATGCGTATCAGTCAAGGCGTCGAATGGGGATTGCACTGCTGTCTCACGCTGGCCTGGGCGGATAACCCGGAGCCTCTGCCTACCGCCAAACTCGCCGCGCGATTCGATCTACCATCGGCGTATCTAAATAAACGCCTCCAGGCGCTCATGCGCGCAGGCATTCTCACCTCGACATCCGGCAGCCGGGGTGGTTTTCGACTCGCTCGTTCACCCGTCGACATTACCCTATGGGATGTCGTAGCCGCCATCGAAGGCGAGGAGACAGCCTTTCGCTGTACCGAAATCCGTCAGCGCGCCGGCGCCAGCCCGGACGAGTGCCGACACCCCTGCAGCGTTGCGCTCGCCATGTACACCGCCGAAGCCGCTTGGCGTGAGGCCTTGTCGAAGCAAACTCTCGCCGACCTGATGAATGCCTCCCCAGAGGCTGCGCCGACACGCGCCCGGCGCTGGTTCGAACTCAACCGCCGCTAAATCCGTATCCGTGCACGATGCAAGACCGAGGACACAATCGGGATGTTTAATGTCCAGATAAAACCGTCCCCACGAACGCCCGCCTCGCGCCCGTGGGTCAAGATCGCGCTGCTCGCACTCGGGACCTTCACGGTAGGCACCGATGCCTTCATCGTAGCCAGCATCCTACCCGGCATGGCCAAAACGCTGGACGTCACGCCCACTGTGGCCGGTCAAGCAGTGACCGTGTTTGCGATCACTTACGCCATCGCCGCCCCCGTCCTCGCCGCGCTCACCGGCGCTTACTCACGACGTAGAGTGCTCATCGCGGCCCTGCTAACACTGGCCACGGCAAACCTCGCGGCCGCTACCGCGCATGACCTCGGCACCTTGCTCGCCAGCCGTGCCCTCGCTGCGCTCGGCGCGGCGGTTTACACCCCCACCGCGGGCGCATTGGCCGCCAGCCTGTATGCGCCACGCTATCGCGGCCGCGCACTATCGGTGGTCATCGGAGGGCTGACCTTGGCCACCGCACTCGGCGTACCGTTGGGTGGATTACTCGCCCACTGGCTGAATTGGCGCGCCGCGCTGGCCGTCATCAGCCTGCTCGCACTGTTGGTGGCCGCAACCCACCTACATACTTTGGCCGGGCAGCCCAACAACACCGCTCCGGCGAAGCTCGGCGAACGGCTAACCGCATTGCGCACGCCCGGCGTGACATCGACGCTCGTCTTGACCGTGACTGGCATGGCGGCGAGCTATACCCTCTATCCCTACAGCCTGCCGTTGTTGCATGACCTGGGCATACCTGCGTATCTAGCCAATCCCATGCTGTTTCTATACGGTGCCGGGGCGCTCGTCGGCAATCTCTTCTGCGGTCACGCCACCGACCGCTGGGGGCCGGCACGCGTACTGGCTGCGGCTTATCTCGCCATGTGCATGGCTTTCGGATTGATGATCGCCTGCCTATGGATGCAGACCGCCCAGCTGACCCTTACCGCAATTGCGGTCACGCTCTGGGGCGCATCCACCTGGTCGCAAACACCCCCGCAGCAACACCGACTCATCGCGCTGAGCCCCGATACCGGGCACCTGCTGATCGCACTGAACGCCTCCGCCATTTATCTCGGCATCGGCATCGGCGCCGTACTCGGCGGCCTCGCCATCCACGCAGGCGCACCTGCGGTTCTGCTAACCGGACTGAGCCTAGCCCTGTATGCCTGGTTACAAACACACCGGTAAAACCGCGCTGCCCGTTAGGGCTTTACGGCACGCGTCCACGTGCGCCGCGCGAATCTGCGGCAGCACGACAACCGATAGGCCTTTCCCGAAGAGGCGACCGCGATCCGCCTTAGAAACCGATATTTTCAACCCACCCTAAATCAGCCCTTGCGGCAGCATTCATAAATCTAATGAAACGACACGCCGGCGCATGGCGTGCTTACAAGTGGCAGCGACGGCTTTATACCTTCCGAGGGAACTCATCGTTTTCCCATTTATATAGATTTCTCCTATTGAGGGGGCTGTTATGAAACCGTTCTCGTCCTACGCAAAACTCGGTCTTGCCATCATCGTCATCGGTGCTACAAATCAGGCATTCGGTGCGACCCATACACCCAGCCGCGTACTCACGGCCGAGTACGCATTACCCGGACATCAGCATATCGCCATCAGCATCGACCCCGCTGGCGTTACGCAGGAAAGCTTCGTCTACGGCAAAGCGGGGATCAAGGGGCAGAAGAGCGTCACCTACTGGATCAAGGGTACCAAGGTCATCAGCTGCTTCACCCAACCCGGCGAAACACAGGCTCAAGCCCATCTGGTCACAACACCCCGCAAGCGCATCGTTGGCCCGGAGATCGGCGCGATTCGGATCGCACCGACGACGCGGCAAGTCAACGTACTGGGACACATCGGTCGCGAATATCAGATCAGCGCCAGGATCGATGGCCGGGCGCACAGCTGGACGGTCATTCTCGCCAAGGGTAAAAACATGGCCAGTCTGAATCGGGCATTAAATCAGGCTTTGGCAGCGGTTGGTGACATACAACCCTCGCATGAAGTTGCCGCCACCATGCGTGCGATCTCACTTGACCCGAGTCTGCACGGCTACGCACCGCTCGTCGTTGGGGATTCGATCAAGCTCACCGCCATGCATACCGAATCCGCCTCCCAAATAATGCTGCCGTCCATCCCGGTCTACGAAGAATCGCATAAGCATGTATGACCGGTATGTTTCACGGACGCGAGACAGCTAACGCAACCGGCGCATATATCCCAAAATCCTCATCGACCGGTGTCCGTAGCGCGCGCTACGGACACCGGTATCATCGGTTCACCACGGATAGAGACGCTGTCCGGTGTCCTCCCGGCGAAAACACGCGGCATACAGACACACACTTCTGCGAAAACCCACGAACCTTTGGCGTGACAACATAACCGAGCCGCAGGTGCGCAAATCGCAATCTTCAGGTTACAGTCTCCATATACGACAACCGAAAATGCACCACGGGTGGATTATGAGATTCAAGGGAATTCATCATGTCGAATTTTCAGTGCTCGAATACGAGAAATCGATCGCCTTCTTCGACAAAATGTTCGGCTGGCTGGGATACAAGAGTTTCTGGACACTCGACATCGAATATCGATCAACCTACTACATGGCCCGCTTCCCTTTCTTCCATAGTTATATCGGCATACAAGCGGCCAAAGCCGGCAGCAAATTGAATCCAGATGGTCATTCCACCGGAATACACCATATCGCGCTGTGGGCCAAAAACAGAAAGGAAGTGGATGCCTTCCACGAAAAATTTCTGCTCAAAAACAATATCGATGTCAGCGATCCCCCGCTGAATATCCTGCTTATACGCCAGGTTATTATGCGGTGTTTTTTAACGATCCATTTACGGGCATCCATTTCGAATTGAGCCACACCCCAATGCTGCCATCCATCCAAGCTTATCTAAGCTGGATCAGCAGCCTGAAAAAAATATGGAAAAAACACCCAGAATGGAAATCGCCACCCTGGAAGGAAGCTATGCGCGAACTTCCTTCAAGACGCGAACAGGAATAACGGGGTGATTGCCGCGCATCACTTCGCTCCAGACACCCTGGCATAAACCCGATAACACTTGTGGCTCTGCCCATATCTCACATCGAGCCGAGCAGCATACTGACGCGCACCGGGCTCTGGCAGTCGTTGGCAAAACCGGGGGTTCAATTCAACGAGGTCACAACGGCAGGTATTCGCGGCGAATCATGGCCCGATCGAACCTGGAAAATCACCGGCGCTTCAAACCGAAATCCGGGATATGCCGGCGACAACGCGCACCATCGAGCGCATAACCTGACCCGCTCCCGCATGATGCCGGGAATAAACGCCCGCCGCGTTCGCTTCCGCCTCCCCCGAAGAGGCGTACTTCGGTTATCCTCCGATTTCTCCACCCGACGATCCCAATGCCCCACCCATGAGGGCATGGGCCGTGCTTTCCCGAGGAAACCCGCATGCCCGATATCGGCACCCCGCGCAACGGTCTGTTGTTCGGCCTCACGGCCTATACGCTGTGGGGTGTCTTCCCACTGTACTTCATGCTGCTCGCCTTCGCCTCGCCGGTCGAGATCGTGGCCGACCGCATCCTTTGGTCACTGGCTCTGTGTAGCCTGATTCTGGCCGTGACCGGGCGCCTCGGGGATCTGATGCAAATGCTACGCGAGCCGCGCCAACTGGGTTATCTGGCCATCGCGGCGGTTCTGATCAGCGCCAATTGGCTGGGCTATGTCTATGCCGCCAACAACGGGCAGGTACTGCAAGCCTCGTTGGGCTATTTCATCAATCCACTGATTACCGTCCTGTTGGCTGTGTTCATCTTGCGCGAGCGCCTGCGCGCGCTGCAGTGGGCGGCCATCGCGCTCGCCCTGGTAGCCGTGAGTTGTATCGGCGTTGCCTACGGACACCCGCCGTGGCTCGCGCTGCTGCTCGCCTTCAGCTTCGGACTCTACGGGTTGACCAAGAAATTCGCCGGCAGAAGGACGGGGGCGGTGCAGAGCCTCACCATCGAGACGCTCTTGCTCAGCCCGATCGCCGTGCTCGTCCTGCTCTGGTTGGGGCACAAAGGTGAGACGCATTTCACCAGCCACGGTCTCTCATCGATGCTACTACTCGCCTCGACGGGCCTGGTCACCACCATACCGCTGACCAGCTTCGCCGCGGCGGCGCGGCGGCTGCCCTTGAGCACGCTGGGTATGCTGCAGTACATCGCGCCGATCCTGCAGTTCGTCGTCGCGGTGGCGATCGTCCACGAGCCGATGACGCCGCTGCGCTGGGTTGGCTTCATACTCATCTGGGTGGCGCTTGCCATCTTCAGCGCCGATGCGATCGCCGCCTCGCAGCGTGGCCGTCGGGCGGCTAGGCTGCAAAACGAACGTGAGGCCCTCGCGGTACTCAATCAAGAAGTGCGCTGAGCGGGCGCGTACTCGAGCAATGCCTTGACATGCGCCGCGACGCTACGACCCAGCGCCGGCAGGGCGTAACCCCCCTCCAGCGCCGATACCAACCGGCCGCCGCAGTGGCGTTCAGCTAGGTCGATCAGACGCCGCGTGATCCAGTCGTAGTCGTCCTCGACCAAGGTCAGATGGGCCAACGGGTCCTCGCGGTGCCCATCGAAACCGGCGGAAACCATCAGCAATTCGGGCTTGAAGGCCTCCAAAGCCGGCAATATTCGTGCTTCGAAGGCACGACGGTAGGACGCTCCGTCGGTTCCGGCCGGCAAAGGCACATTGACGATATGCGCACTCTGCGTATCCGCGCCGGAATCCGGATACAGCGGATGCTCGAACGTGGAGCACAGCAGCACGCGCGGTTCGTCGCGGAAGACCGCCTCGGTGCCGTTGCCGTGATGCACGTCGAAGTCGACGATGGCCACGCGGGCGAGGCCATGGACCGCCAGTGCGTGGGCCGTACCGACTGCAATGTTGTTGTACAGGCAAAAACCCATCGCGCGCGCGGGCTCGGCGTGGTGTCCCGGCGGACGCACGGCGCAAAAGGCGCGCCGAACGTCGCCGTGGATCACCCGATCCACAGCCATCACCACCGCGCCAGCCGCATGCCGGGCGGCCTCGAGGCTGCCCGGTGACAACGCGGTATCGGGATCGAGTGCTGCGTGACCTGCCTCTGGGCGCGCGGCCTCCAGGGCATCGAGATAGCGCCCCGTATGCACGCGCAGCAACTGCTCACGGGTGGCCGCAGGCGCCTCCAGATGATGCAGCAACCCATCCAGCCCAGACGCGATGAGCTGATCGCCGATGGCACCCAGACGAGCCGGGGATTCGGGATGTCCATGACCCGGATCATGTCCGCGACAGGTCGGGTGAGAGATCAGTAATACGGACATGTCATGACCCTGACGATAGGCATCCGTTAAGCTTAACATCCGTCCGCCGACACCCGAGAGCCGCCATGCCAACGCATACCCTGGAGGCGCTGTTCGCCGCCGAGCGCATCGCAATCATCGGTGCCAGCCCGCGTGCCGACGCCGTCGGCGGTCGCCTGCTGCGCAATCTGGTTGAAGCCGGTTACCAAGGCCGCATTCACCCGGTGAACCCCAAATACGCACGCATCGGTCGGCGTCGTTGCTATCCCGATGTGGCCGCCATCGAAGAACACGTGGACCTGGCGGTAATCGCAACGCCGGCGGCTTCCGTGCCGGCCATCCTGCGCCAGTGCGGCGAACACGGGGTCGGGGCTGCCATCGTCGTCTCCGCTGGATTCGCCGAAAGCGGCCCCGAGGGACGACAGCTTCAACTTGACCTGATCGAGGCGGCACGGCCCTCGGGTCTGCGCGTACTCGGCCCGAACTGCCTCGGGCTGATCCGGCCTCATCTCCATCTCAATGCCACCTTCAGCAACAATCAGGCCCTGCCTGGGGACGTCGCGCTGGTCTCGCAATCCGGCGCCTTGTGTACCGCCATCCTCGATTGGGCCGAGCCCAATCAGGTCGGCTTTTCGGCCGTGGTCTCGATGGGTGACGCCGCTGATGTGGACTTCGGCGATATCCTCGATTACCTCGCACTCGACGTGCACACGCGCAGTATTTTGCTCTATGTAGAGGGCGTGCAGGATGCGCGGCGCTTCATCAGTGGCTTGCGGGCCGCCGCGCGCATGAAGCCTGTGATCGTGATCAAGGCCGGGCGTCATGCCGCCGGATCGCGTGCCGCAAGCTCGCATACCGGCGCCCTGGTGGGCGCCGACGATGTATTCAATGCCGCCCTGGAACGCGCTGGCGTGGTGCGTGCCTACAGCATCGAGCAACTCTTTTCCGCTGCACAGATCCTCTCCAGCGGCCACCGTTTGCATGGCAACCGCCTGCTCATCCTTGGCAACGCCGGCGGCCCTGGCGTGCTCGCCACCGACCGCGCCAGCGAGCTGGACCTCGCACTGGCGCAGCTCGCACCGGAGACCATCGAGGCCCTCGATGCGGTACTGCCGGCGCAGTGGCCGCGCGCGAATCCCGTCGATATCCTCGGCGATGCCGAGCCCGCACGCTATGCCAAAGCCCTCGACATCTGCCTGGCTGATCCAGGCGTCGATGCCGCGCTGGTGATACTCACCCCGCAGGGCATGACCGACCCGCTGGGCTGTGCCGAGGCGGTGATCGGCGTGGCACGTCGCGGCAAGCCCGTAACCGCCTGCTGGATGGGACAAAAACAGGTAGCCCCTGCGTGGTCGCGCTTCGCGGAGGCGCATCTCCCCTATTTCCATACCCCCGAGGCGGCCATCGAGGCGCTGGATTATCTCGCCAAATATCAGCGCAACCAGCACCTGCTGCTACAGGTCCCCGGCTCGCTGTCGCAGCATGCCGAGCCCGACATCGAGGGCGCACGCATGATCATCGAGGGGGTGCTGAACGAAGGACGCGACACGCTGAGCACCCAAGAATCCAAGGCCCTGCTGACCGCCTTCCGTATCCCCGTCATGCCGGCAATGCTGGCGCGCAACGCCAACGAGGCCCTGGTTGCGGCAGAAACCCTGGGCTTTCCGGTGGCGATGAAGATCGCCTCGCATACGCTCTCTCACAAATCCGACGCAGGGGGCGTGCATCTCGACATCCGTACGCCCGCAGCCGTGCGCGCGGCTTACCGTGAACTCCTCGACGACGTCCGCAGGGCACGCCCGGATGCCGACATCGACGGGGTTACCCTAGAGCGCATGGCCGATACCCGCAACGGCCGCGAACTCATCATCGGCGTGGTAAGAGACCCGGTATTCGGCCCGGCGATCAGCTTCGGTGCTGGCGGTACCCAGGTTGAGATTCTCAAGGATCGCGCCGTCGCCCTACCACCACTCAATACGCTGCTGATCGACTCCCTGATAGAGCGCACCCGCGTCGCCTGCCTGCTACACGATTTTCGGCAGATGCCCGCGATCGACCACGCCGCACTCGTACGGGTACTCCATCGCATTTCCGAGCTGGTTTGCGAGCTGCCGGAAATTCTGGAGATGGATATCAACCCGCTGATCGCCAGCGATCGTGGCGTGATCGCGGTAGATGCACGCTTCGTGATCGCGCCCTCACCGGGAGACGCTGACCCCTATGCGCACATGGCGATCCATCCCTATCCAGTACATCTTGCGCAGCGCTGGCAACTGCCCGACGGCACCGATCTTCGCATCCGACCGATCCGTCCTGAGGATGCTCAAGTCGAGCAAAGCTTCGTGCTGGGGCTATCCGAGGAAAGCAAGTACTTCCGCTTCCGCCAGACACTCAACGCATTGACGCCAGAGATGCTGGTGCGTTTCACCCAGATCGATTACGACCGTGAGATGGCCTTCATCGCGGTGACCGGACCAGAGGATGCAGAAATCGAAATCGGCGTGTCACGCTACATTGCGAATCCAGACCGGGAAAGCTGCGAATTCGCACTGGTGGTGGCCGACGACTGGCAACGCAAGGGTATTGGCACACGCTTGATGGAGGCACTGATGCGCACCGCACACGATCGCGGATTACGGCACATGGAGGGCGAAGTGGTGATGCGCAATCAGGCCATGCTCGCCCTGGTCACACGCCTGGGTTTCGACCGACGCCCTCACCCCGATGACCCCGAGGTACGCATCGTCTCGCGAACGCTCTAGTAATAAATATCGCCCAGAAAAAAACGGGGAGGTGGGTAGCGTCCACCTCCCCGCGACCATCGATATCAGGCGCCGACCGCCTCCGCCACGGGCACGGTCTTGCCTGCACGCATCACGCGATACAGCAGACCGGCTGCGATCGCACCGACTGGCGTGGCCACCAGATAGACCCAGATGTGCGTGTACACACCCGAGGCCACGGCCGGACCGATCGTCCTCGCCGGGTTAAGGCTGGCACCGGTCAATCCACCGAAGAACATCACTGAAATCGAGATGGTCAACCCGATGGCCAGCGGCGCCATGACACCGGCACGGTCACTCATCGCCGTATGCAACACCGTGGACATCAGGAAGAACGTCCCGATCATCTCCAGCACAAAGCCACCCGTGAGCGTGGTCAGCTTGGTATTGATCAACGTCGCGCCCAGGTCGCCGTATGGCCCCACGTGCGTGCCACTATGATCGTGTGCGAAGATAAAGCCCAGTATCAGGCCCGCAACGATGCCGCCCGCGATCTGCGCCGCGATGTAGGGTAGGATCCGCGCCGGCGGCAACTTGCCCGCCACCGCCGCACCCAGGGTGATTGCCGGATTCACCAAGCCTCCGCTGATGTCGCCGAACACGAAGATGGCAATCGCCACCGCCAAGCCGTTAGCCAGCGCTGCATCCAGCAGCCCGGCATGTCCCGTGGTCACCATGGCGGCGGCGCCGCCCCCAAAAAAGATCAGTCCGAACGTGCCGATAAACTCGGCGATCAGAGCCTTACTCATGTTTTGCATTGCAGCATTCTCCTTTGGACGGAATTACCCCCAATTCGCCGATGCATCAAATCCTTTTATGACATATAGATAAACAATTTTCTGGACGCTGTTTAATTATCAGCGCCAAGCATAGGACTGCATTTCACCAGGGCGGTTCAGGACTTTTAGCATTACGCTTTGGTAAGAATTTAACTATGGCGGTGCAAGGCGATGCCTATCGCACCCTTGAAAAACCGAGCAATACACTCAACTATTAACCCCTGAGTCCCATCATTCAGGGAGATATCGATGAGTCTATTCCGACAGCTGTATGACGAAGACAGCTCAACCTTGAGCTACCTGATCGCCGACGCGGATACGCAGGACGCCGTGATGATCGACCCCGTGCTGGGGCAGCATCAACGCGATCTGAAACTGATCGAGACGCTCGGCCTGAAGCTGCGCTATATCGTCGAAACCCACGTACACGCCGACCACGTGACCGGTGCCGGCCGTCTGCGCGAGGCCACGGGGGCGCGTGTCGCAGTCGGTGCAGCCGCGGACGTGAGCTGTGCAGACATCCAAATCGCAGATGGGGCACGCCTGGCTTTCGGCAAGGAACACCTCTCCGCGATGGCCACGCCCGGACACACGCGCGGCTGCACCAGTTATCGCTGGCATGATCGCGTGTTTACCGGCGACACCCTGCTCATCGGCGGCTGTGGACGTACGGATTTCCAACAAGGCAATGCCGGCCAACTCTACGACAGTCTGCAACGATTGTTGGCGCTGTCGGACGAGACCTTGGTTTACCCAGGACACGACTACGCAGGGCGTCGTGTGTCATGCATCGGTGAGGAGCGCACGCTCAATTCGAGAATCGCCGGGCAAGACCGTGAGGCGTTCGTCGCACTGATGGAAGGCTTGTCGTTACCCTACCCACGCCATATCGACGAGGCATTGCCGGCCAACCAAGCTTGCGGCAGGCTCGCCTGAGCGGGTGGTTATGCGCAGACCCGCAGGGGCAAACCGCGCGGGGCTGGTACGCGCGGTCTAAATATCCACTTGGATACCCAGCTCCACCGAGCGCCCAGCAGGTAGACGGTAGTACTCCACCGCGCCTTGCGCGTTGCGTGCCATGAAGGCGAACAAACGCCTACGCCAGCGCGAAACGATGGGATTGCGACCGGCAACTGCGATGTGCAGTCGATCCGCATAATAGGTCGTGGCCTCCGCCTCCAACCCCGGAATCGCGCCCAGGTCTTGGCACAACTTGGTCGCCACGCTCAGGTTCGGCGTCTGCATGAAGCCATAGTTCACGAATACCCGGTAGAAATCGGCACCCAAGGCGGTAATTTCCAAGCGATCCGAAGCGGACACGCGCGGCACGTCTCGAGTGACCGCGGTCATCAGTAATACGCGTTCATGCAGTACCTGATTGAGCTTGAGGTGGTGCAGCAAGCCTTGCGGCACGGTGTCTCCAGGCCCACAAAGGAATACGGCCGTACCACGCACGCGAGCGGGAGGCTCGAAGGAAAGGCTCTGCAGAAACGTCGCCACCGGCATACCGCGCTCCTGGGCCGTAGCTCGGCGCAGCTGCATCCCGCGACGCCAGGTCGTCATCAGCATGACCACGGCACCAGCTACCAGCAGAGGCAGCCAGCCGCCGTCCGGCACCTTGAGCAAATTGGAGCTGAGGAACACCAGATCGGGGATCAGAAACAGACCGGCCACCAGGCCGGCGCGTAGTAGCGACCAGTGCCAGCGGCTACGCATGACCCAGAAGGCCAATATTGTGGTGATCGCCATGGTGGCGCTCACCGCCACGCCGTACGCCCCCGCCAACCGGGCGGTCGAACCGAAGCCGATGACCACCGCGATGGTCGCGATCATCAACACCACGTTCACGCCGGGCATATAGATCTGCCCCATTTCCTCGGCCGAGGTCTGCACGATCCCCAAACGGGGACTCAAACCCATCTGTATCGACTGACGTGCCAGCGAATAGGCCCCGGAGATGACCGCCTGCGATGCGATGACGGTGGCCACCGTCGCCAGTGCGACCATCGGGTACACCCCCCAGGTCGGCACCAGGCTATAGAACGGATGCGCCGCCTTCGCCGGATCGATGAGTAGAATCGCCCCCTGACCGAAGTAATTGAGCAGCAGGGCCGGTAGCACCAGGCTAAACCAGGCCCAGCGTATCGGCGCCGGCCCAAAGTGACCCATGTCGGCATACAGCGTCTCACCGCCGGTGACCACCAGGAACACGCTACCGAGCACCAGAAAAGCCGTGCCGGGTGCATCCATAATGAAGCGCGCGGCGGCCAGCGGGTTGGCGCTGGCGAGTACCGCGGGTGCCTCGAGGATGCCGTGCAGCCCCAGCAAAGCCAGGATCGAAAACCACAGCAGCATGATGGGACCGAGCCAGCGGCCGAGGCGGGCCGTGCCCTTGCGCTGGGTGGCAAACAGGAACAGCAGGGTGAGCACGGTAATGGGAATCACCCAGGGTCGCAACGCGGGTGCCGCCACGCGTAACCCATCTACCGCACTGAGTACGGAAATCGCCGGCGTGATCATGCCGTCACCGTAGAGCAGTGCGGCGCCGAAGGTGCCCAGCAAGATCAGTAGTATCGCGCCGCGACCATTGCTGCGCCAAGGATCGAGCAGCGCAAGCAAGGCGAGTATCCCGCCCTCGCCCCGGTTGTCGGCCTGCATCATAAAGGCGACGTATTTGATCGAGATCACCACGATCAAGGCCCAGAAGATCAGCGACAGGATGCCGAGCACATGCGCAGGTGTTACCGCGAGGTGTCCGCCGCTGTAGAAGCAGGCATGCAGGGCATATAGGGGGCTGGTGCCGATATCACCGTAGACGATGCCCAGAGCCATTAGACTCAGGGAGGCGGTGCGGCGTCGCTCGACAGATTTTGCGGGGGGGCCGGCTGGGTATCGGGATGGCTGACCGATGTCGCGTTCATCGCCGCTCAGATCGCGTGCAAGCTGCGCCCGAACCTTTTTCGTTACCGTCGTTTTCCATTGCAAGTCCCTCCGGCATACGCAACGCGTCGCCAACCGCCACATGCGGATAGCACTACGACGCGGGCGCACGGGAATAGTTCCACCTTAATCGCTTTAACTTCTTAAGCCTTGGGCCGCACCGCTCGCTCAACCGTAATCGAGGGCGCCCTCGCCCCCGCCCGGATCCTCGAGGCTCAATACCTCGGCGTCATCGTCGTAGGCGAAGATTTCGGCGTAGCGCCCCCAATTGATGACCACGTCGAGCACGCGTTGCGATTCGTCGTCACTCAGGCTGTCCTCCAGCTCGGCCAGAAACCGCTCTGCGGGTGCGCGGTGGTTGGGGCGCTCATCGAGCACGCTGCGGATGTGCGCGGCCAACGGAATATGTTTGAGCAGCTGACGTGCGAATACCGCCTTGCGTTCCTGGGTATCGCCGTTGACGTAGCGCCGGCCGATGGTGGTCAACGCGATCTGTCCCTGCACGACCATGGCCAGATCCAGAATCTCCAGCGACTCGACCAATGGAAACAGGTCGTCGACCGAGAGCTGCATGTCGTCCGCAAGATCGGGGAGGCTGATGAAGCGCTGCCCCGACGTCTCGCTCTCCGCGTCGATGGCCTCGATCAGGCCGGCCAAGCGATTGATCGCCGCCGTGGGCAATCGATAACTCACGCCCTCGGCGCGGCGCGGCGCCTCCGGCCCACGCCGGGTCATAATCGCGTATATCTCCTCAACCAGGCGACGGAATTCCGGGGCCTGGCGGTTGCGCGGCTGCGGTAGGCGCACCGGAATTTCGGCCGCCACCCGCCCTGGATTGGAGGCGAAGATGATGATGCGATCGGCCATCAGCACGGCCTCCTCGATATTGTGCGAGACCAGCAAAATACCGCGCAGCGGGATCTGGCGTGCCTCCCACAAGTCCAGCAGATCGGTGCGCAGATTCTCGGCGGTCAGCACGTCCAGCGCGGAAAAGGCCTCGTCCATCAACAACACGTCGGGATCGACCACCAACGCGCGCGCAAAGCCGACTCGTTGACGCATGCCGCCGGAAAGCTCGCGCGGGTAAGCCGACTCGAAGCCATCGAGACCGATCAGGTCAATGGCCGCCAAGGCGCGGCGCAGGCGCTCGGCACGCGGCACGCCACGCGCCTCCAGCCCCAACTCCACGTTCTCCAGCACGGTCAACCAGGGAAACAGCGCGAAACTCTGAAACACCATGGACAGCCCAGGCACCGGGCCGGTTACCGGGCGGTCGCGGTAGATCACCTCGCCACCGGTAGGCGGCACCAATCCCGACATGATCCGTAACAGGGTCGACTTACCCGAACCCGAGCGCCCGAGCAACACCAAGATTTCGCCCTCATGCAGGCATAGATCGACACCGTCGAGAATCTTCAAATCCTCGCCGTCCGGGCTCTTGAAGGCCTTCTGCACACCATTCAGGCGCAGGATTTCCGTGGCAGTCATAGCGTGTACCCTCCTTAGTCGAGCCGCCAGCGCGTCTCGGCGAACTGATAGAGACGATGCCAGACGAAGCGATTGATGGTGATGACGAACAGCGCCATGACACCGGTGCCGAGCACGACGTGACGCACGTCACCGCGTGCGGTGGCCTGAGCGATGTAGGCACCGAGCCCGGTGGCAACCAGCGTATGGTTACCCCAGCTCACGACCTCGGCGACGATGCTCGCGTTCCAGGCGCCACCCGAAGCTGTGATCGCTCCGGTGACGTAGGATTGGAACACACCGGGGAACAAGAGCCTGCGGAAACGCAGCCACCCGCTCAATCCCAGGTTGCGCGAGGCTTCCTTCAGATCCGAGGGCAGGGCCGCCGCGCCACCGACGACGTTGAACAGGATGTACCACTGGCTACCGAGGATCATCAGCGGACTGACCCAGATGTTCACGTTGAGGTGGAACCCGACGATCCCCACCACGACCAGCGGGAACAGCAAATTCGCGGGGAAGGCGGCCAGGAACTGGGCCAATGGCTGAATCCGCTGCGCCAGGCGCGGGCGTAAACCGATCCAGATACCGATCGGCACCCAGACAACGCTGGCCAGCACCACCAACGCGAACACACGCAGCGCGGTAGCACCACCGAGCATGAAGACATGCGCAACCTCGCCCCAACCATAATCGCGCGGGATGATGCGCCACATTTCGATCAGCGTGGCGACCACGGCCAGCGCCAGCACCAGATTGAAGGCCAAGTCAGGCCAACGCCGGACGCGTTGGTCTGCGGGCTCTGGGAATGTTTTCGGTCGACTACCCAGACGCAAACTGGCCTGCCAGAACACGCCTGGCACCACCGCCAACAAGCGCATGATCCGTGTCCGCTTGATGAAATCGAGCACCGCCGATTCCGGTGCCGTGGACGAGGCGCTGCTCTCGAACTTGAACTTGTCGGCCCAGGCCACCACCGGGCGGAATAACAGCCAGTCGTAGAGCAGGATCACCAACAACATGGTCAGGATGGCCCAGCCGATCGCACCCAGATTACGCTGCTGGATGGCCAGCGCGATATACGAGCCAACGCCGGGCACCATGATCTGATGCCCGCCGACCGTGATCGCCTCGGCCGCGACCACGAAGAACCAGCCACCAGACACCGACATCATGGTATTCCACACCAATCCGGGCATGGCATAGGGTAATTCCAGGCGCCAGAAGCGCAACCAGGGCGAAAGTTGATAGGTCGCCGAGGCCTCGCGCAAATCACGCGGCACCGTCTTGAGCGAGTGATACAGGCTGAAGGCCATGTTCCAGGCCTGCGAAGTAAACACCGCAAAGATCACCGCCATCTGCACACCCCACAGGCTGCCGGGGAACAAGGCGACGAAACCAGCCACGGTAATCGACAGATAGCCGAGGATCGGCACCGATTGCAGCACATCGAGCGCCGGCACCAGGATGCGCTCGGCATAGCGGTTTTTCGCTGCCAGGGTGGCGTAGACGAGCGAAAACAGCAGCGACAAACCCAGCGCCGCCGCCATTCGCAGCACCGTATACAGCGCATAACCGGGCAGCGCCAACGGCGACAAGCTGATCGGCAACGGCTGCCCGATGACATACGGCGCACTCATGCGCCCGCCAGCCCAGGCCACCAGATAGATCAGCCCGAAGACCAGTGGCAACGCGATCAGATCGCGGCGATTGGGCAATGGCAGCCGGGCGGGCAACGATGGAAGCTGGGCCACGTGCGCGGATCTCCTGTGGGGCCATACAGCCATGGCGCGGGTGGGATGTCTTGTCCCGCGGCGTTTTGCTTATGTCGGGCGCCGCGCGCATCGACCCGGTTGGGCGGGACGAGACCGCGTGCGGCGGGCGCCCTTTATAGCCGTGGGGAATCCCAGATACAAGCCCCTCGGCTCAGCCGTAAGGTTCTTCCTCTCGAGGATCGATCAGACGCAAGCCGTGACGTTCCAGTTCACCGACCCGATAGAGCGTGTGGGCCAGCGTTTGCGGGGCGTGCAGCACCGTCACGTGCATCTTGTCGGCCATCAGTCCGCGTATCAGCTCAAGCATGCCGATCACGGCTGCGGCATCCAGCAGCTCCAGTTCGTCAAGTTCGAGCGTGCATTCGGCACCCTCCTCACCGCGCAGGGACTGCAAGCGCGCATTCAGCGCCGGCACACCGGCCGCATCCAACTCGCCATGCAGGTGAACCGTACCATCGGCGACGCGGTACAGCGCGACCGGCTCGGCCACGCTCAAAGAGCGAGGTCCACCACCGTGCGCCCGCGCAAGCCACCAGCCATCACCTGCTCGAATACACCGGGCAGACCATCAAGGCCAACCGTGCCGGCCACCATTCGCGCCAGATGACGCGGGCGCAGATCATCGCCCAAACGCGCCCACACCTCCCGTCGTAGTGCGGGTGAGCATTCGACCGAATGAATACCAAGCAGACTGACGCCGCGCAGGATAAACGGCAGCACGGTCGTATCGAGCGCGGTACCGGCGGCCAAGCCCACGGCGGCAATGTTGCCGTAGGGTCGCACCGTCCGTGTCAGCCAGGCGAGGATATCCCCACCGACGGCATCCACCGCCCCGCCCCATTGCGCGGACTCCAGCGGGCGAGTGCCCAACTCGAGTTCACGGCGGTCGAGCACGGCGCTCGCACCCAATTCGCGCAGGTAGGCCTCGGCCTCGGGCTTGCCGGTTAGGGCATGTACCTCGTAACCACGACCCGCCAGCAGATCGACGGCGAATCCACCCACCCCGCCGGTCGCGCCAGTCACCAGGATCGGTCCCATGTCCGGGCGCTGGTGGTTTTCCTCCAGACGCATCACCGCCAGCGCCGCGCTGAAGCCCGCGGTTCCGATGGCCATGGCGGCATATTCGTCCAGGCTCGCCGGCAGCGATACGACGCAGTCGGCTGGTACTCGCACGAATTCGGCATAACCGCCATCGCGCGTCTCCGACAAGCCGCAACCGGTCACCAGTACGGCATCACCGGGCGCAAAGGCCGGGGCATCCGAATGCACCACCTCACCGGCAACATCGACGCCACCGACCAGCGGATAACGTCGCAGGATACGCCCGCGCCCGGTGCCCGCCAGGGCATCCTTGTAGTTCACACCCGAGTAGCGAGCACGAATGACTACCTCACCGGGATTGAGATCGTTCAACGTCAACGACTCGATAGCGGCCCGGATCGCGCCATCGTCACCGCGATGGATACGAAAGGCCTTGAAGGTGGCGCTGGACATTCAATCGGCTCCTCTATGGTGTTCGATGTGGTCTCCGACGACTCGCGAAGGCATCAGAAGCGGTAATTGGCCTGGGCGCCGAACATGTTGACGTGCCCACGGTACTGGCCAGTGAGGGTGTTCTGATAGCTGCCTTCGGTGGTGTTGTTGATACTGACATTGCGGAACAGGATATAGGTGTAGCCGAGATCCCAGCTCAACTGCGGGCTGACCCGATAACCCATACCCAGCGACAACCAAGTGCGGTCGCTACCGGGCAGCCGGGCAGTGCGATGACGAGCATCTGGCACCGGCGTCTGATCGAGGGCCAAACCACCGCGCCAGGTCAAACGTTCGTTTTGCCTAAAAGTCAGGCCAACGGCATAACGCATGGTGTCACGCCAGTTCTCGGTGGTCACCAGATCAGGCTGGCCGTTGTCCTTGACCACCCGCAGGCTGGAGAATCGGCTCCACTGGGTCCAGGTCAGATCGCCACTCATCGTCCAGTGGCGATCCAATCGCTGCGACACCCCGAGGGAAGCCATCGCCGGCAGGTCCAGCGCGGCCGAAGCGCCTGTGTCGGCAAGCTGCGGATTGGATGCCAGCAGCGCGGGAATATGGCTGTAGGTCACCTGCCCCTTGAGTTTGTGATCCACCGCCGCGCGGTAGGCAAGACCCAGGCGCGTATCCGGCGTGATGTTGTAGATCAAGCCGATATTCCAGCCAAAGGCCCAGTCGTGACCCTTGACCCGAGCCAGACCGTCAACCTGGGAATTGCCCGGCGTCAGGCCATAGGCGTTGCAGGTGGCCAAACCGCCCGGTACCTGGCCGTGAGCGGCGGCCCCGTAGCACAGCGAACCGCTGTCGATCGCCGAGCTGAGATTGGCTTTTGCGTACTGGGCATCGAGGCCTGCGCCGATGCTCAGGGTCGGGCTCAGACGATAGGACAGCGACGGGCTCAGATTGATGACCTGCACCTGGCTGGTCAGGGCGTGATAGCGACCCACCCAGCCATCCTGATACTGCGTCGCAAGGCCGTAGGGCACGCTGAGACCGAAGCCGACGCGGGTACGCGCGTCCAGCGCGTGGCTCAGAAACAGGTTCGGCACCCAGGCCTGTTCGCCAGCGTTACCGCCGTTATTGCCGTTGGTGATGTTACCGATCCCTGCCACACTCGACTGGCCATTGCTGAACTGGATGTTGGGCGCGATGTCGATCAGACCCGCGCTCAGTTGCGTACCCGACAGATTCGCCATCGTCGCGGGATTGAAATACTGTCCGCTGGCATGGCCGTTGCCGGTAGTCGCGCCGGCGTAGGCATCGCCCAAACCGGTTGCGTTCTGTTCGGTAATGGCAAAACCCGCTGCCAAACCGCTGATCGGCAGACCGAGTGCGGCCACGCCCAGCAGAATGCGCACATGCGCCCGTATCGAATGCTCCATGAGACGCTCCCCCTCGCTGTTTACATTATTTGGTTGTCTAGTCGGTTATCCACACGACCGGTCACGCGTTCATTGCGTGGCTGCAGGCACCGGGCGCGGCTTGCCGTGCTCGTCGATGGCGACGTAGGTCAATTCCGCCTCGCACACGTGGATGAATTCCGGTGGCGCAAGGCTGCGGTGTACGTAGACCTCGACGGCAACCTGGATCGAGGTGCGCCCGACGCCCGCCACGCGCGCATACAGACTGACCAAGTCACCGACCTTGACCGGCTTGAGGAACACCAGCCGCTGTACCGCGACCGTGACCACACGCCCTTGTGCCAGCGCCACCGCAGGAATGCTGCCGGCGATATCGACCTGCGACATGATCCAGCCACCGAAGATGTCGCCACCGGCATTGATATCCGCGGGCCTCGCGGGCACGCGCAGGACGGGCTCGACACCCGCCAGTAGATCCTTGCCGTCAGCCATCGCCATTACCCTCGTACAGGCGGTTGAGGTCATTCTCGTGCAGCGTGAGAATACGTCTGCGTTTGAGTTTCTGCGTCGGAGTCATCAGACCCTCTTCCAATGTCCAAGGTTCAAGTCTGGCGCTCAGCCGCCGGATCTGCGCATAACCGGGGAAATCGTGCAGAGCACGCCCGATGCGCTGCAGTAGACGGCGCTCCACGAAGCGGTCTAGCAGGGCCTCCGGATCTGCCGGATCGACGTCGCAGGCCGCCGCGAAGGCCGGCCACGCCTCGGGATTGAGCACCACCAGCGCCGAGAGATATGGGCGGCCTTCGCCGGCCACTACGACCTGGTCGAACAACTCGTCGAGACAGATCGCGGTCTCCATTTCCGACGGCGGCACTTTTTCACCGTTGTTGAGCACGATGATGTCCTTGATGCGCCCGGTAATGTATAGCCGGCCCGCCTCATCCTGGCGCACCTGATCGCCGGTACGCAGCCACCCGGTATCCTTCAAGGCGATGCGCGTGGCCTCTTCGTCCTGCCAGTAGCCGCGCATCACGTTGGGTCCGCGGACTAGCAGCTCGCTATCGGCGCCGATGCGTACCTCCACGCCCTTGAGCGGGGCGCCGATGCTGTCGAAGCGATTGTCCGCCGGGCGGTTGACGCTAACCACGGGGCTCGCCTCGGTCAGGCCGTAGCCCTGTAGCACCGGGATACCGAGCGCCGAGAATTCGCGCGCCAGTCGCGGTGCCAGGGCCGCCCCCCCGCAGACGGCAAAACGCAGACGGCCGCCGAGCTGCTCGCGAATCTTGGACGCGACCAGATGGTCTAGCACAGGCCACAGCCACTGCGAGGGCCGCCAGGCGGTCAGACCCAGGCTGCGCTCATAACGCCGCGCACCGACATTCACGGCCAGTTCGAACAATCCTCGGGCGAGTGGCGATTTGCGCGACAGGTTTTTGGTGATGCGTGCATGCAGACGCTCATACACGCGAGGCACCGAGATCAGCACCGTCGGGCGCACCGCGCGCAAGTCCTCGCCGAGCTGCTGGACCGAGCGCGCATAAGCCACACGGGCACCGTAGAACATCGGGAAATAGTAACCGCCGGTGCGTTCAAGGGTGTGCGACAGCGGCAGAAAGGACAGAAATACGTCGTCGGCATATAGCGGCTCCACATCGCACACCGCCCAGGCGTTGCCGAGCAGATTGCCGTGGGTGAGCATCACGCCCTTGGGCCGGCCGGCGGTACCGGAGGTGTAGACGATGCTGGCCAATTCACCGACATCCGCGCCAGAGCGCTGCGGTTCGCCGTGGCAACCGAAGCTCCATTCGGCGAAGGATTCGAGGTGCTTGTCGCGCGCGCCGTCCTCCATCTCGATATTGCCGAGGCTAACGATGCGCTTGAGGGAATTGAAGCCGGCCTGCACCTCTTGTAGGTGCCGCCACTGGCGTCTGCCGTTGACCACCAGTAGCCGAGCGCCGGTTTCCTCCACGATATGCGCGACATTATCCGGCCGATCATCGGTATAAAGCGGTACCGTCACCAAGCCCAAACCCAGCGCGGCCTGATCGAGTACCACCCATTCGCGGGCATTGCGCAACATGATCGCAACACGGTCGCCCGGCTGTAGGCCCTCGCGATGCATGGCCGCCTGCCAGCGCCCGACCTCCAGCGCCATCTCGCGCCACGTGGTGTCCACCCAAGTCTGACTGCCGGCATCAAAGTGGGTATAAGCCGCGCGGTCGGGTGTGCGGCGCACACGCTCGTGGAAAAGCCCGCTGAGATTACCGGCTTCCTCAAGCCGGATCAGGTCTGTCTGCGAGACCATGCCGCATCCTTATCCTTGTATTCGTCTCGCCTCTGGCAGACGCGCGCGTCTGCCAGAGGCGGTGTTAAAGTGTAGGTCGCCCCGCCGCCAAGGCGGCCGATAGTAAGTGTAACAGCCCCTTCATCCGGTGCTTACCCCGACATGAAAACTCTGGCTCTGTTCAATCTCAAAGGCGGCGTTGGCAAGACCGTGTCCGCCGTCAACCTCGCTGCCCTCGCCAGCGCTTCCGGACTTAAGACCTTGCTCTGGGACCTCGATCCGCAAGGCTCGGCAGCTTGGTATCTGGGCGTCGACACGGACGAAATCGGCGGCATGAAGCGCCTTGCCCGTGGCAAGACAACGATCGGCGAACTCATCCGGCAAACAGGCGTATCCAGGTTGGATCTGGTGGCCGGCGGGCTCTCCAGCCTGCACCTGGAGGCGGCTCAGGCCGATCATGCCTCGCTGCTGGCACGACTGACCGAGCCGCTGTCCGAGGAGTATCACCTGCTAATCTACGATTGCCCCGCGGGCCTGCAAGCCATCAACGAGGCGGTGCTCGGACAGGCCGACGCGGTTGCGATGCCAATGATTCCCACCAGCCTGTCGGTACACACCTATGAGGTATTCCTGCGCTATCTGAGCAAGCGGCGGCTCAGCGGACTCAAGCTATATCCCTTCCTGACACAGGTGGATCGACGCCGCCGGCTACACCGTGATCTTGTCGAGGCCTTACCCGCGCAGATCCAGACCTTGCTTGAGGCCACAGTTCCCTATGCCTCGGTCGTCGAGCAAATGGGACCACGTCGCCTGCCCCTGCCGCTGTTCGCGCCGAAAACCACGGCGGGACAGGCCTACGCCGCGCTGTGGTCCGAGCTGGCGGATGCGCTCTCTCACAGGCGTCCGGGTTGAGTTCAGGCCGATCATCGGGGGAATCCATTCAACATGACGACAGACGCCGAAAGCGCTGCCGCCACACTGATCCGGTCCCGCGAACTGCTGCTCCTTCGGGCCGGCGGGCCACAAGCGCTCGAATTGACCAACGCTCTGCTCTGCGACGATTTCGTCGAGTTCGGCCAGTCGGGAGGTCGCTATGACAAATCAGCCTGCTTGCACGCCATCGAGCACCGTGCCGAATCCACAGGGTGGCTAAGCGAATTTGTCGCGCATTCATTGTCGCCCAGCTGGATTCACGTGACATACCGCGCTTGGCTGCCACGTCCCGATGGCACCGTATCTCAGTCGCTACGCAGCTCGCTATGGCGTCTGGACGAACGGGGTTGGCGGAATGGCCTTCCACCAGGGCACGATGGCCCTCGACGGCTAAACCCCGCTACGCGCCAGCCATAAGCGCGCGCGCAGGCCCCAGCTAGAGGTCAGGCCGATTAGGCGAAAGCGAATCTGGCCCGACGGGGCCAGCACGAAGCCGGCGGGCACGGCCACCACGCCCCAGCGCCGCGCGAGCGCACCGTCATCGTCGGGTATCACGGTAAAATCCAGGTGACGCGCGCGCATGAACGCCCGAATATGCGCCGCGTCGCCAGAATCCATGGCGACGGTCACTACCGTCCAGTCTTGCGACAGCGATTGCAGGGTCCCCAATTCAGCGCGACACAACGGGCACCACGTCCCCCAGAACATTACCAGCACCGGGCGCCCATGCAGGCCAGCAAGATCAATGACGTGCCCGTCGGTCGCGACGGCGGTCAACGGCGGTGCCGGGCCACTGACAAGATGCCGGGCCTGCCACAGCGAAACGGCCGCGTAGACCACCAGCAGAATCGTCACATCGCGCGCCAGACGCAACCAGGTACGGCGACTCGGGCGCAGTCGTTTCAGCAGGGA
This sequence comes from Acidihalobacter yilgarnensis, assembly GCF_001753245.1. Classification (NCBI taxonomy): domain Bacteria; kingdom Pseudomonadati; phylum Pseudomonadota; class Gammaproteobacteria; order Chromatiales; family Ectothiorhodospiraceae; genus Acidihalobacter; species Acidihalobacter yilgarnensis. The sequence goes on from NZ_CP017415.1 coordinate 3,525,720, forward strand.
TCGCATGAGATTCAGCGGATCACCTCGGCTTGGCCTGGGCGGGCGGCAAGCCGCCGCCGTTTGGGGCCCTTGCCTGCCGCCTTGCGCACCAACGGATCCTCATCCTCCAATAGACGCGTGCGCTGCGCGTCGGTCAACAATACGTTACGGGCAATAAAGTAACGCAGATTGGGGTCGCGGTCCTCCACACAGCGCGCCACCTGCTCGGCGGTCAGATCCTCGCGTCGCGCACAAGTGATGCGCACCGTCTGATCCGGGTCCTTGATGAGCTGGGCGATCTCCTCCGCCCGCAGATCGGCGCGACGCCCGAAGTAAATCTTCACCAGACTCCACTGATCGCGGACCAGGAGAGGTCGAAAACCGGCATCGAGGTCCACCGCCAGCGCCAACGACTTGCGCTCCTCGGTCGACAGGGCTCGATACAGCGCCTCATGATCCATTTTTTCTGTCCTTCCCGACGAAAGGCGTCAAATTACCGGCTGAGACGCCACCAGCCAAGCCCCTACAGGGATGCCGCTCCCGACATCCTGCGTTACACTCGACGAAAATGCCGATCCGCAAGAGCCGCCTGCGCATGAGCCTGGCCGAAGCCATTCCCAAGATCCCCCGCATCATCGTACCGCGCACCGCTGGTGTCATCGCGCTCGACCCACCGCTGTCTGGCGAGGCGCGGGAGGTGGCGGTGCACAGAATCAAGACACTGCTACGCGAGCGCAACGCCGTCCTGGTGGCGCATTATTACGTTGACGAGGCACTCCAGTGCATCGCCGAGGAAACCGGTGGCACGGTTTCCGATTCCCTCGACATGGCCCGCTTCGGTCACGAGCATCCGGCCGAAACCATCGTCGTCGCCGGTGTGCGCTTCATGGGCGAGACCGCCAAGATACTCAATCCTGAAAAGCGCGTGCTGATGCCAGCGCTTGAGGCCGAATGCTCGCTGGATCTCGAATGCCCTGCCGAGCAATTCATTCCCTTTTGCGACGCGCATCCAGACCGCACCGTAGTGGTGTATTCCAACACCAGCGCGGCCGTCAAGGCCCGGGCCGACTATGTGGTCACCTCAAGCATCGCGGTGAAGCTCGTGGCCCATCTGCACTGCCAGGGCAAAAAGATCATCTGGGCGCCCGACAAACACCTCGGCGATTACGTCCGCCGTGAAACCGGCGCCGACATGCTGATGTGGAACGGCGCCTGCGTGGTACACGATGAATTCCGCGCCCAGGCCCTCGAACAGCTCAAGGCGCAGCACCCGGAAGCCGCGGTGCTGGTCCACCCCGAGTCGCCGGCTGCCGTGATCGCACTGGCCGATACCGTCGGGTCGACCACGCAACTGATCGAAGCCGCACGCAACTTGCCTAATCGCACGCTCATCGTCGCAACCGACAATCGCATCTTTCACAAGATGCATCAGGCAGCACCTGACAAGATCCTCATCGAAGCACCCACCGGGGGACACGGCGCTACCTGCAACAGCTGCGCGCACTGCCCCTGGATGGCGATGAATTCACTGCGCGCGCTGCTGAAGGCCCTGGAAACAGGTGTGGGTGAAATCCACGTGGAGGAACGTATCCGCGTCAAGGCCCAGCTGGCCACGCAGCGTATGCTGACATTCGCCCAAGACCTCAAGCGCGAAGTTATGGGCTTGGGTGACGCATGAAAATCTCATGAGCACCACCTCGCAGCGAGGCACGCCACCAATCACACTGGATGTGCTGCGCAAGTTGGTGCAGGATTTGCCGCCAGCGGAAATCTCACGTCTCCCGGTCGACAAGCTCCCCGACAATATCCCCGAGGATCTGGTGGAGGAAGCGCCATATTACTCGCGCAATGCCCTCGAAGGCCTGATCATGGAGGCCAACGCCTACCACCTTTCGCTGCGTGTACGCTTGCAGGAATCGATTGGCGACGACGCGATCGTCGCCCTCGATAAATCGCGTCACGCTGGCGCCACCGCCAACATCCGCGTCTTTCGCAACAAATTGCTCGAACTGATTTCCCTGCGTCAGGATATTGCACGGGGGAACGGCGAGCCGATTTCGTACTGCTCGCGGCCAATATCAAGCGCATGAATGATCTGTTGATCGATGTTCGCGCCGAGCTGATCGAAACCATCCGGGCCCGCGAATTACTGCGCGAGCGCATGCCCCGCGATGAGCGCCTGCAGCCATCCGTACGTCAAGCCGGCGAACGCCTGGATCAGGCAATCAATGGGATCAACCAATTGCTCGGGCAGTTTTTCACCCTGCGACTCCAACTGACCCGGCTTGAGATGTCACGCAAGCGTGCGCTCGTGGAATCGCTGCAGGAAAAACGCGAAACCATCCGCCTGGAGCTGCAGCAACTCTCCAAGGAACTGCAGTCCACCGGAGGGCTGTTGCAGCGCACCCTTCATCGACGCAAGACGCAGGAACAGCAAAGCGGCCTACAGACACGCATCATCCATCTCGCGGCCGAACTCAAGAGCGCGGACGTTCCCATCTCCGAAACCGACCTGACCAACTGGCTCGACACCATCGTCGATGCCAGCCTGCATCCGCAGGCGCGCGAGTTCGTGCGTGAGCTGCTCAGTCAGGCACGCACCGCGCTGTATTATCTGCTCAACCAGTACTGCATGATGCAGGAACACTCCGCCCGACAGATCGCCAGTAATCCCTTCTTGCAAGTCGACCCGCAAGGAGCCATCCGCTACGTGCTCAAGTCCGAAGAATTCATCCTGCTTTACTTCGCACGCAAACGCGAACAGGCCACCGCGTGGCTCAGCAACGCTGCGCTGATCCGCATGGAGGACCTCGACGAACTCGAAAAAGACTTGGTACACGCATTGCGTCGCAGCGCTCGCCTGATCGGCTGAAGCCTCGTCAAGTCGCTCTTTCTATAACCCGCGCAGCAGAACACCCCCCAGCCAGGACGCCCACTGCGCATGCAGCGACACATCCACACCCTCGTCGCGCGCACAGGTCTGCAGGTAGCGCTGCAATTCCTCCAGCAACTCCGAGTCCATCAACTCCGGGGTCTCCGGCAATGCCGCGTGTAACGTGCGATACACCAGCTTCAACTCATCCAGCGGATATTGATCCAACGTATTCACGTGTAACTCCCAAAGACGAGTGAACCGCTATTGTCCGCGTCGCGATACCTTGCGCCAATAACTAGTGCATGTATAATTAGCCTACTAACTATTAACCCGACCCCATTCAAACCATGAACGATGTCCACGAACAATTCGGCGGCCACCTCTCGGAAACTGCCCGCGTCTGGCGCAACAAGCTGGATCAGCGCCTGCGTCCCCTCGGTCTGAGTCAGGCCAAATGGATGGCCATCCTATACCTCTCCAAGCAGGGTGACGGCCTGATGCAGCGTGAACTGGCAAATCTGCTCGGCATCGAAGGCGCCTCGCTGGTCGGTCTACTCGACCGCATGGCACAGGACGGCTGGATCGAACGCCGCGAGAAACCGGAGGATCGCCGCTGCAAGTCCGTACACCTGACCGAGCAGGCACATACGCTCTCACGCGAGATCAAGGCTATTGCGGGAGCCTTGCGGCGCGAACTACTCGACGGCCTGAGTGCCGAAGAGATTCGCTGCTGCGAGCACGTCCTGACTCACATCAAACAACGTGCCGCACAGATATGAGCCCCGCTTACCACTGACACCGAGGACCGCATGAAGCGCAGCTTTAAGATCGCCATCAGCGTGATTGTCGTAGCCGGATTCACCGCCGCCGCCTACGCCTACTGGCGTCACGGTGAGTATTACCCCAGCACCGACGATGCCTACGTCGGCGCACATACCATCAACGTAGCACCGCGCGTCTCGGGTCGTGTTGTCGCCGTACCGGTCCACGATCATCAGTCGGTTACCGAAGGGCAGGTGCTCTATCGCATCGATCCCACGACCTTCAAGCTTGAAGTCGATTCGGCCACTGCGGAGCTGGAGTTGGCCAAGCAGCACATCACCGCCCTACAGGCGGCCGTCAACGCGGCCCGCGCCGATGTCAGTCAGGCTCGCGTGCGGCTCGCCAATGCCGAATCCAAGGCCAAGCGCCAACAGACCCTGGCCAAGCGGGGGTATACCAACACCCAGGCCGTCGAAGACGCGACCGATAACGCCCACGCCGTACGTGCCGCCCTCGCCGTTGCCCAGGCAAATCTGCAACAGGCACTCGCCCAGAAAGGCCCCGCGGGCAGCGCCAATGGCCAGATACAGGCCGCCCAGGCCGCGCTGGGTATTGCAGAATCCAATCTTTCCGACACCACGGTCACGGCCGCCTGCAACGGCGTGCTGTCGCAACTGAGCCTACGCCCAGGCGACTCGGTTACGCTTGGCCGACCGAACTTCGTGCTGGTTTGCAATCAACATTGGTGGGTGGATGCCAACTACAAGGAAACCGACCTGGCGCGCATTCGGCTCGGACAATCGGCGACGGTGACGGTCGACATGTATCCGAACCATCCGTTTCACGGCAGGGTGGTAAGTATTAACCCGGCCAGCGGAGCCGCCTTCTCCCTGCTACCCCCGGAAAACGCCACGGGCAACTGGGTGAAGGTCACCCAGCGTGTACCCGTGCGCATCGAAATCCTAAACGCACCCTCCCATTACCCCTTGCGGGTAGGCACCTCTGCCGAGGTTACCATCGACACGGTCGGTAAGGCCGAGTCCAACGGACCCTCTCCGCACACCACCCCGTGAATCCCACGGAGACGAACGCGCGCCAGCGATTACTCATCACCATCGCCGTGATGTCGGCGACGGTGATGCAGGTACTGGATACCACCATCGTCAACGTGGCCCTGCCGCATATGCAGGGCCAACTCAGCGCCACGCGCGACCAGATCTCGTGGGTACTGACCAGTTATCTCGTCGCCTCGGGCATCTTTATGCCGCTGACCGGTTACTTTACCGACCGACTCGGGCAGAAACGCTACCTCATGCTCAGCGTGGGAGGCTTCGTGATCAGCTCGGCGCTCTGCGGCTTGTCCACCAGCGTCGCCGAGATCGTCATCTTCCGTCTGGCACAAGGCATATTCGGTGCCGCCCTGGTCCCGCTGTCGCAGTCGCTGATGGTCAATACCTACCCCTTGGAGCAACGCGGTCGCGCAATGGCGATCTGGGGTATGGGCGTGATGATCGGCCCGATCCTCGGGCCAACGCTCGGCGGCTACCTGACCGAGGTGCTCAGCTGGCGCTGGACCTTCTACATCAATGTACCGGTGGGCTTGCTTTCGCTCCTGCTCACCTGGCGCGTCATTCCCGATACCGAACGCCGCGAGCGTCGCATGGATTGGACGGGATTCCTGCTCATGGGGCTCGCCATCGGCGCGGTACAGTACGTGCTCGATCGGGGCAACGAAGATGCCTGGTTCTCGTCGAACACCATCGTCCTGCTCACGGCCATCGCCGTGCTCAGCTTTGTCGGCTTCATCGTGCATGCGATCCGCGCGCGGGAACACGCCATTTTTCGACTCGGCATCTTTCGAGACCGAAATTTCACCACCGCGAGCCTGCTGATCGCCGTATTCGGACTCGGCCTCTACGGCACCGCACTGGTCCAGCCACTACTGCTTGAAGGCTTACTCGGCTATCCCGCGCTCACCACCGGCCTGGTCATGGCCCCGCGCGGGCTGGCCAGTATGTTCAGCATGATGCTGGTGGGCCGCCTGATCGGGCGGGTGGACCCGCGGATACTGATCGCCAGCGGCATCCTGCTAGCAAGCACCGGCGCCTGGGCGATGACGCTATACAGCCTCGACATCGATACCTTCTGGTCGATCTGGCCGATCGTCCTCCAGGGCCTGGGCATGGGACTGATCTTCGTGCCGATGTCCACCGTCGCCTTCTCGTCATTACCCGCACGGGATTCGGCCGAGGCCGCTGGGCTCTTCAGCCTGCTGCGCACCATCGGCTCCGCGATCGGTATTTCCATCGTGTCTACGATACTGACTCGGCACACCCAGATCGCCTGGAATCAACTCGGCGGCCATATCACCGAAATGAATCCGGCCGTCGACCGCTATCTGGAGGGTCTGGGCATGAATGTACATTCGCCGGCCGCGCCTCAACTACTCGGGCAACTACTACACCGTCAAGCCGACATGGTCGGCTTTCTGGATGGTTTTCTGCTGATTACCTGGGGGTTTCTGATCATGCTGCCGTTGGTGCTGCTGATGCGTCGCGTCGACCTCAATCGCACACCCAGTGCATGAGCGAACGGCTGCAATAATCGTCCGCCGGGGAAGCATCGACTATCCTTGAGCGATGGATCAGAATCCCGGCCTTACCGCTTGCCGCGGCCAAGGACGCGGCCGATTGACGGGGGACCCCGTATGTATCACACCATTTTACTGGCCTACGATGGCACCCGCGAGTGCCGCATCGCGCTGCGCGAAGGCGCCGACCTCGCCGTCCTCTGTGGCGCCAGCGTCGTCTTGCTCTCGGTCATGCCGCTGTCGCTCGGATTATCCGTCGGGGAGGGTTTCAACGCCGGCGAAATCCTGAACGCGGATCACGAACGTTATCAGGGCATCCTCAACGAAGGCGTTACCCGCCTGCACCAGCGTGGCCTTAACGCTCACGGTCGTCTGGTACTCGGTGACCCCGTCGATCAAGTCGTCAATGTTGCGCGCGAGATCGAGGCCGATCTCGTGGTACTCGGACACAGCCGCCGCACCACCATCACGCGCTGGTGGCGTTCCTCGCTGGGCGCTTCTCTGCTCGAAGAACTCGAATGCAGCATTCTCGTCGCCCAAAATCCTGGGGCACCGACACCACGCGAATCGCCGGAAGCCAGCGCCTGATGCCCTACAAGCGTCGAGCCCGTGTGTTGTTCGTCGCTGATGGGAGCGAGGCCGCGCTTGCCTGCGCATGTGCCCAGCGCCTCGGTGCCGACTGGCTCGACCCGAGCGCGGACAAGTCACCACCGAGTGCCGCCACCTTGGCTTGGGCCGATCTCGTTGTCAGCCTCGATGATTCGGCGCAGGCTACCATGCCCTCGCTGCCACCCAACGCGCGCCACGTCCATTGGCACATCGCCGGACACGACGAAATCGAGCGGCGCATGCTCGGCATGATCGGCGGTATGCGCCTGCTCTCGCGCAATCTCGAAGACCCAACATGAACGATAAAACCGACACCAAAGTCGGCACCTCCCCCAGGGTGATCGGCCCGCACAGCCGCGTACGCTTGCATTACGCGATCACCCTCGAAGACGGCACGGTCGCCGATGCCACCGTCGGCGAGATGCCGCTTGAAATCGAGCTTGGCAGCGGTGCACTACACCCCAATCTGGAGCGGCTTCTACTCGGACGAGTGGCCGGCAGTAGCGATGTCGTCGTCCTGCCACCGGAGCATGGCTTCGGCGCGCGCGACCCCGCTCAGATTCAAACCCTCCCACGCCACGATTTCCCCCCGGACATGAATCTCGCACCCGGTGACATCGTCGGGTTCACCACGCCGGGCGGGGACGAACTCCCTGGCGCGGTGATCGAATTGGATGACAGCGCCGTCACCCTGGACTTCAATCACCCCTTCGCTGGCCACACACTGAGCATCGGCCTGAATATCATCGACGTGGACGAATAAACGTCTAATCCAATAGCCCCGCTCGGCACGGGGTGACTGCGCAAGGCAGCTGCGGTAACGTAGTCGCCCCGATCGCCCGCCAACCCAGCCAGGGGACCACGCCATGGACATCCTGTTAGCCAACCCGCGCGGCTTCTGTGCCGGCGTGGATCGCGCCATCGACATCGTCGAGCGCGCGCTGACCTGCTTCGGCGCGCCCATCTATGTGCGACACGAAGTCGTGCACAATCGCTTCGTAGTCGACGGCCTGCGTGCCAAGGGTGCTGTTTTCGTGGAAGAACTCGACGAAGTACCGGATGGTGCCACCGTGATTTTCAGTGCGCACGGCGTCTCGCAAACCGTACGTCGTCACGCAGAATCACGCGAGTTGACGGTATTCGACGCAACCTGTCCGCTGGTGACCAAGGTTCACATTGAAGTTACCCGCTTCTCCCGCGAGGGCCGCGAGGTGATTCTCATCGGCCACGCCGGACACCCCGAGGTCGAGGGGACCATGGGACAGTTCGACAGCCGAGCCGGCGGGCACATGTATCTTGTCGAATCACCGCAGGATGTTGCACACCTAGACATCCAAGATCCCGAACACCTAGCGTTCGTCACACAAACGACGCTGTCGGTTGACGATACCAGCGCGGTCATTGATGCGCTGCGCGAGCGATTCCCGGCGATCGAAGGTCCTCGCCGTGACGACATCTGCTACGCCACCCAGAATCGGCAGGACGCCGTGCGTCGATTGAGCGAAAACTGCGACCTGATCCTCGTCGTCGGTTCACCCAACAGCTCCAACTCGAATCGCCTGCGCGAACTGGCCGACAAGGCCGGAATACCTGCTTACCTCATCGATGGCGCCAGTGATATTCGCCGCGAATGGCTGGAGGATCGCCATCGTATCGGTATCACGGCAGGTGCATCTGCGCCGGAAAAACTGGTCCGCGACGTCATCGCGCAATTACTCGCCTGGGGCGCCACAGGCGTTAGCGAACTGGCGGGGCAGCCCGAAAACATCACATTCAGCCTACCCGCCGCCCTACGCGAAGCCACCGCCTGAGCAAGGCGGCTCAGGGTCGCACCGCTTCCGTTTGGACTATTGTGGTATCGACCGTCTGCGCCAGCAATCCACGGTTGACCGCAACGCAGTCGAATTCGATGACGCGCATCGCGTCATCCCGCGTCACCGGAAACAAGCCCGTGACATCGAAGCCGGATTCTCGAATCGCTTCGATCGACTCCATATAACCCGGCATCCCGGTATAAATACCCAACACGGACACTTCACTCTGCAGCGCCCGAATATTGCGCAGGCTTTCCCGCGCGCCTCGGAGCACATTCAAGTCATATCCTTGGGTATCCATCTTCAGATAGGTATTGCCGAATTCACGCGTCCCTGACATTTCCGCCATAAATGTATCCAGGCGCTTGACCCCCACGTTTTCCTTGTGGTCGAGTACATTATCGGCCGCAAAATCCTGGACAACACTATGATCGGGCTCCAAAAAGGAACTGAATACCGAAGTAGCCATCACATTCAGCGTCTGTTCGGTATCTGCCTCCCCCAGTGCGAATTCGAATACCTCCCACTGCTCATCTTCACGGGCACGCGTCGACAATGCGCTCGCCAACTCGTGTACCGGCTCAAAGGATAGAATCAACCCTTCGTAACCCACACGACGCCTCAGAAAATCTCGGTACTGGCCCTTGTTGGCACCGACATCGAGGACGCAACGAATATCGAGAAGATCGAACAACGCCTCGAGATGTCTTGCGTAGTCCGCATCCTTCAACTGCCATTCGGGAATCAAGCGGTAGCCCATCCGGGCGATGATCCCCTCAGCCGTACGTTTGACCATGCCTCGCATTGACCTCTCCATGTCAAATTACGGATTTACCGCACCAATTGCCGTCACGGCGAAACCCAACGCGCCACTCTCATTACTGCCAGCGGCTAGCCTATTACGCCATACCACACGCTTATATAGCACCATCATGTGAGCATCGTTACCGGCAAGCACACTGGCGTGACGGTTAGACAGCAGGCAGGGCATACATGCCCCATGTCCAACATCGCTCGAATGGTGTGCATAGACGTTTCATGGATATAACCCCCGAATACTACACCCGGGCACCGCAGCCTCACTGGCCCGATAGAGGTGCTTACCGCGTCCGGCATACGGGCTCGTCGTCGGTTCGCCTAACAACCCCAACTCGATCCGTACGATAGCGGCGCGGCTTCGGCGGTCGCCCTCCATGATCAGCCACGAGATCAACCGTAATGGTGGCCGGACCACCTACCGGGCCGCACAAGCCGATCAGGCGGCCTGGGACCGAGCGCTTCGCCCCAAAGCCTGCAAACGGGTACAGAATCAAAACCTGGCCCACCTTGTGGCCCAGGGACTCCGCGCATGGTGGTCACCGGAACAGATTGCCGGTTGGCTCAAGCGTACTTATCCGAATGACGAGTGCTACCAGGTGTCGCACGAAACGATCTATCGCAGTCTCTTTATCCAGGCGCGAGGGGCGCTGAAGAAGGAACTGCTGGGGTATCTACGGCGTACGCGCGTGATGCGCAGATCTCGCCATCATACCCAGAAAACCCTCGATCACGGCCGGATCCTGAATACGGTATCGATCCGGGAGCGTCCGGCCGAGGCCGAGGATCGAGTCGTACCGGGGCACTGGGAGGGTGACCTGCTCTGCGGCGGGCGAGACAGCTAGATCGCCACGCTCGATGAACGCCATTCCCGTTACGTGATGCTGGTGAAAGTGCCCAGGAAAGACAGCGAGACGGTGATCAACGCGCTCATCAAACAAGCGCACAAGCTACCGCAGCAGCTGTATCGGTCGCTGACCTGGGATCGGGGCTCTGAGATGGCGCAGCACCAGCGGTTTACCCTGGCAACTGACATCCAGGTCTGTTTCTGCGATCCACACAATCCCTGGCAACGTGGATCAAACGAAAATACCAACAGACTACTTAGACAGTATTTTCCAAAGGGCCCGGATTTATCTGAATATTCACAGGACAAGCTCAATACAGTAGCCAGGCAATTAAACTCCAGACCGAGAAAAACCCTAAACTATGAAACACCGGCCGAACGATTTAACCAGTTCGTTGCATCCGCCGGTTGGATCCGCATCATCGATGGCGCGAGTGATATTCGCCGAAAATGACTGGAAGAACGCCTCATATTGGCATCACGGCAGGTGCATTTTCGCCGGAAAAACTGGTGTGTGACGTCACCGCCCAGCTACTCCCCGGGGTGCTCCAGAAGTTACGGAACTCGCGGGGCACGAGGAGAAAATCACCTTCGATCTGCCAAATTCCCTGCGTAATGAACTCGCTTGACCAAAATCACTATGCGGCTCAAATGGTGGCTTAGAGTGCACTTCGTCCCTGATATTTCCATCAATTAGATAGGAAGTCAGATCCCTTGCCCGATATTGCATGTTATTGCCAGCAGTTTGCAGCGACCTGGGGGCTTGCATTCTGAACCTTCTTTTGTCCCAACGAATTAAGCATGAATGTTCCACATTCGGTATCGTTTATTTGCGAATGTATCGGAATAGCCCGAATATTATAATAAGTCGTAGAAGTTGCGTACAAACCGACATGATAGTAAGGCGTACTACTCCCTGTCGGAACATCAATTCCTGTCCCGTTATAACCCAGCATGAGCAGACTGGTAGCGTAAATATTGTTCGTCGAATAATAGCGCTCCTCGCGACTGGCGATCTCTAAAAGAGATGTCTTCGCAGCCGTACGATGAGCCTTGAGCACATAGCCGGTATACATGGGGTAAGCGATGATGGCCAGTATGGCGGCGACCACTACAGTGATCATGAGTTCGATGAGCGTGAACCCGCGCAAAGAGTCGCCTTTACGCTGTCTAAACATCGGGTTAGTCACCGGAGCTGCCCCCTGAAGCGTCTCTGTCGCCATTAGGCTTTGGTACTCCCTCATTTGTGATCATTTGACCTGATTGTTGCTGCCTAGAGTAATGATTCTTCGCACCATCGGTCTGCGTGCTATTGCCGTGTTGATTAGCCAGATTTGCGTTAGGCAGCTGAGACCGCGGTATGGCATATGTTGCATACACGCCATTAAAACTCACTAATAAAGATAGTGCGACAATGCCCTTGATCAGCCACTTCCTGAAGCGCTGTCGAATGATTTCTCCGCTGTTTGGATCAAAAGCCAACATATTCATATACTCCCAGCTGAGGATTCAACGCAACTCTACCCAATTCACTCGACCCGACTGCAAACCAGCCCTTTCCTTTTGCGTCTCAATTTGTGAATTCGACTTGGAAATCAATTTGACTGACTGTGTGCCCGTGGGTGTAACGACTGGCGCAGATGAGTATACGTTGCCTTCACTGACACCCACCGGATTCTGGCCATTCACCTGATCAGCGCTATTAATCAGCCCATCGCCATTCAAATCCAACATGGGAGAACTGAATGCGCTGCCTGTCGCGTAATTCACCGCAATCAACCAACTCTCAAGCCCGCCGCCACAAACATTCGTGGACGGAATATTTGCCGTGAATACCACTTCCTGTCCGAATACAGATGGATTGGTTATCACGCGTCCACCAGAAAATGGCAAATCCATGTACCAGCCATCCGTACTTGCATAGTTAACAGGATTGGTCGTTACGGTCAGAACCGGCTTACTCACCGAATTGCCGCTGGTGTTCGTGCCTGTATAGGTGGTCTGAGTCAGGGTCTGCGATACGAGAGCACTGCGCGTCAACCACTGCGGATTACCCGCACTGGTGGTTATCCCTGAATTTGTCCCGGTATCCAATACACCGTAGAAGCTTTGCGTATTGGTATCAGTCAAATCCGGCGTTCCCAGCAGCTGCCCTGTACCGAAATAGACCAGATAGCCGGCCGTTCCAAACGGGGCCCGGGAAACTGCGGGTGCGGTTGTGATGGGTTGTGCGTTACCGCTAGGGCCGGCGGCCTTGAACAACACCCAGGCGGTCCAGTTGGCAGGGTTTGGCGACGACATATCGAAACGCCACAAATTCCCCTGTAGATCACCCGCATAGGCCCTATCAGCGATGTCGCCACCTTGGGTTGATATAACAGTCGGTGTTGACAATCCATCGGGCGCACTTGAAGAACACGCGGCAGGCTCAATACCGGTGCTATTTGTACAAAGATCGAACGAGTGAATCAGAGAGCCTGTCTGCGCATTGACTACATACAGGTATGGCAGACTTGATGCGCTATTGTAGCCATTGCCAAAAATTGCCACCGGCGTCGGTACTGGGGTCCCGTTGGAATTATTGATATTCATGATAGCGATCTGCGGCTGACTGTATGTCAAGCCGAGCTGTGAAAATCCCGCGGTATTATTGGTGATATCCCACAGCACATCCGAACTGGATTGGCCAGAGGGTGAGCTCACATCCAGCGCATAAATGCCCTGACCACCCGCACCCATGCCACCAGCCAAAACGGTATGCCAGGTTACGGTGTTATTGGTGCTGTTGATAAATGGGACATCGCCTGCATTGGCCGGTCCATCGACGAAGAACCGGTGATTTTGGTTGTAGGTCGGCTGGGACAGATTGGCCAGATCGAAATATTCCGATGACGGCACATAGCCAAACAGGGGCGCGCCGCTAGTCGCGTTGAAACCATAAAGCAGCCCACTATTTGCACCAACATAGATCGCCGGCGTGCGCCCCTGATTGGCGGTGTAAAATGCGTTATATGCATTGACTGCCGCACCATAAACAGTCTGCGTTGCAGCACTTGCCCCTAGGGGCGCGGAAAGTCCTGACACTGCTGGCGGAGGACCGATATACAGCGGATTGCTGTCGACGATGTCGCCCAGAAGCAGGGAACGGTTACGGAGCGGACCTCCGTTATTTTGTTCCTGACTTTGGTCACCCCGCAGGTAGTCAAGCACAGCCTGACCGTATACGGCTATGTTGCTACTGTAGGCCACTTGCTGAGTCGACGTCAGCGTACTCCAATATTGTTCAAGATCGGCTTGTTGATTGGCATCGATGTTACTCCAGTCAAAGGCAACGCCCTGAGATTTAGTGGGATTCCAGCTATAAATCGGGAAACTCTGCCAATTGGTCCCTGCCAGCGCTTTATCGAGCTGAGGTTCAGCTTGCCAGATGGCATTGGATGACTGTGTATTGATCGATAAATTCGAGCTGATCGGGAACGCCAGCAAGTTGCCCGTCCAGTCGTTGTAGGGTGCCGTTGCCGAGGTAAAGCGAGCCTGAAACACCAGCGTATTATTCTGAATACTGCCCGAATTGACAGCCACGGATGTGGTTGACATATTGGCCGCCTGTATCTGACCAAAAATCACGCTCAAGTCATTAACCACAGCTTGCGCGCTGGTGCCTGCGAAGTAATTGGGCGTCCCACCGGCGATCGCCATCGCCTTCATGGTAGCCGCCGCTGCCGGATTTTTACTCGGATCGACACCGGCACCCATGCCGACAACGTAGGTCGTAATACCCTTGGAAACCAGCATTTTCAGATTTGTGATCGCATCGATGAGTGCTTGATCATTTGTTAAATAATTGCCATTAGAATCCACTGCCAAACCAAGGGTCTTTCCGGCCAGAACATCGGCGGCAAAACTTGTGCTCGTGGTCGATACCGTTCCTCCCTTTACAAGATCGAAGGTGGCATAAACGCCGTAGCCATTGCCAGCTTCGCTGCCCAGGGGTGGCCAGTTGTATCCACTCGTGTCCTCTGTTGGCAACCCATCCGTAACCAACACCACATAGCGCTTGGACGGACAACCATTAACCGTCGGCGGCGCCGGATTGGTAAAGTAATTGTAAGCACCTGCCAATATCCCCGCGATGGGACTCTGCACGGCTAGTGCCTTGATTTCTTTACTCGTCGTGTTGTTTGTCTCCGGGGCGAGATAAGGCGTGAAATTATTAATATATTTATTGATCTGGGCACTCGTTGCCGGCTGCCCATTGATACCCGCATTTTGTATTTGTACAAGCACCGTTCCAGTCGATGGCGTTGCAGTAGTGTAATACCCAAAACCGCGACTGGCATAAATTACCTGATCGGAATAAGGCACATATCCTGCATTGGTGGGTCCTGTTGCAGCAGCACAATTGGAAGGCGTGCAACTTTTGTAGGAAATCAGAATTGACCCTTGGTTATATGCCGACAAACTGAAACCGGTATATGGATTTGAGGGGCTGTGACTACCGTAGTCTAGAAAAATCGGGCTAAGACCCGACGCGTAAAGAACATCATTGATTTCCGGCGAATCGGATGTCGACTGCACAGCCATGAATTGATCACTGGTAACTGACGAGCCAAGGATACTCGCCATACTGGTACATTGGCTCGATGCTGATGTTCCATAACATGGGTTGGTCACCCACGAAGTCGCGCCCGACGGAAGCGCATCCGTAATGTCATTGGTAAAAGCGAACCCGTTTGTGGGGCTCATGTAGTAAACCCACGTGCTATACAGATTTGCCGTACCCGTTTTGTACTCCATCAGCCCCATATCGAAGGTCGCAGCATATTGCTGAATCACCGCGTGGAGTGCCTGTTTGGCCACATTAAGCCGACTGGGGCCGTTGTCATACTGAACACTACCTGAGATCACTGTGTACGGCGCCTGCCCCGATGGGCAGCCGCCGGTCCCCGCAGCCGACATTGGTGGCGTGAATCCTGCCGGTACGGTATAGCATGTCGGAGAGGAAGGTCCCGAAAACCCGTTTACGGCGCCCGATCCGGTCATGATTGCACCGGATAGATCGCCGTCCATGGATTGCGAATTGGTGACTGCGAACAAAACCTGTGGCGGGGTTGGTTGCACCAACGTCATGGGAATATTCGAAATCTGAACTTGGGGCGAACCTGCAAACGCAAGCTCCATCCCGAGCAAACCCAGAGTGACCACCATTACGGTGCGCAAGAGCCATAAATTTATCATCGTTTTCATAATTACGTCTCCAGACGCATTTACCGCATATGCATGTAATCGTAGTTCGATTGAATTACGGAAACTGCCGCATCATTTCCACCTGTCGCCATCGCGGTTGTGCGATACACATCGAGTACGGGCGCACTACCAGCACCATATTGGTTGACCGATACGCTGTAACCGGGTGGCGTCGGCACGCGCCCCTGATACTCGAGAAAAAACTCAGGGGTATATGCGTAGACATTGTTTCCCCCACCCGTTTTGATCAAAGCGCTTGGGAATGCCTGGGACGGCAAGGCCGTCGCCGTGGCGGGGACGGCATTTGTCGTGCCGCCATTCAGCCCCCAAGTCGCATTGTCGACGGCTGAAGATGTCGTCACCGTATTAGCTGCGCAAACGCGCCATGTCGTTGTTGACGATGTACAGCCTGAAACACTTAAGGGCATCGTCGGCAATAGATTATCGACGACGTTGATCACAAAGGATGCCGCCGTAGTAGCGCGGGTCTTTTCCCGCACATTACTGGACATTTTGTCTTGCAGGCCAATGCCACTCATCATGCTCACGCCCAGAAGCGTAAGAATCACGAGTATTAACAACGCGGCGATGAGCGCGAATCCTTCCTGTTTCCGAGGCATCTGTCGGCGTGGCGTGGTCATTGTGCAAGATTCTCCAGACGGACAACTCGCGTCAGCTTGAGATACCGCGGCTGACCGTTCGCGTCTGTATTATTAGCAGTGGGTGTTTGAGCGGCATTGAACAGCGGATTGAAGAAGGTCAACGTGACTACAACCGTTCGCGCATTTTGCCAGTTGGCGGCGGTCATCTGCGCGGGCGTGTAGTACTGCTGAACGTAATCTCCATTCGGGGCCACACCGATCATGACCTGCATATTGGCGATGCCGCCTCCATTGGGATTGACGCCACGCGCACCCAGTGGGGAAACGACCGCACTTGACGTTACACTCCCACTGGCAGATTGAACGGAACATGCCAACGAATATGGACTGCTGCCGGCCGCATTATTTAATACGCTAAACGTGTTGATCTGGACTGATGTGCTGTTCTGACCGAGGCAGTTCAAAGCGGCCTCAGGAATCATGCGAACAGAGAGCGTATCTACCGTGGTTGCGTTGTTGCCTGGCAGCATGAAGGTGGTTGTATTCGCCGCTAGTACTTGGCCTTGCGCCCAAGTCGTTCCAGCAGCGGGGAAGGCTTCATTGCGATCTGCGTATGTAGTCCCATAGGGGAAATACCCGGCCGACCTGATGGTATTGGCTAGGATAGAGGCCGCAAGGGTTTCATTTTCCTGCAAGGCAGAAAGTGCCTGCTGGTCATCGTAGGTGGTTCGTGTGCTGAAGAAGATGGTGAACAAGCCTGCAAGCAAAAACAGACTAATCACCATAGCCACCATCAACTCAACCAGGCCTACACCTGCTTGTTGCGTATGGCTGTGGAGCTTATTGGCCAAGTAAGGAATCATGGCTGCACCACAATGCGATACCAAGTCGTTGACGGCGCCAGATAGCTCGTAGTCGATGAAGCTAGCGCGCTTCCTTCCTTGTGTTGCTCTGTCCAGCCCACGGAGACGATTAGTACACCTGTGCTGCTGTAGCCTATGTTTCCAACACCCTGAGGAAGAAGCGCCAACTGCGGATTCTGGTTCGTACCCCATTGCCTGAGGTCATACGCGGCCATTTGCGAGGGCGTGCACTGAACCTGAGCGCAATCCGTCGCAGCGCTGAAATCTGAGTTTAGAGCAGTATTTGATGTCGTCAGCGATGCGCTAGCGCCAAAGGTCGCGCCTGTCGGTGTTATTGTCGCACTGAATCCAGAGGGCACGTTTCGCCAAAACGTCGCATTCGCAGCCATATAGGCCGCCATGTTGGAAGCTTCCATGGCAGCCAATGCCCTCACTCGCGAATTAGAGGTACTGCTCAAGCTCAAGGCCTGCATGCCGGCGATGCCCAGCAATCCCACCGCTATGATCAGCAAGGCGACCAGCGCCTCGACCAGACTGAATCCTTGCTGTTGTAATCGGTTCGAGGTCATTGACAGTTTTGAGCATTCAAGGTGGTTGCCGTGTTCTGGATTTTTCCAACCCTGATACGACCCACGGTTGATAGGACAGCGCACGGAGGATTCGCCAAGGCGTTCGACGCGACACCGGGCGTCAATGTGTATGTCTGAGCCTGCGAGGTGAAGCCGTTGCGATTGAATGTCAGTACACCGGAGTTACTGGTGCCATTGGTCACAAGCTGGTCATTTTGAGTAAGTGCCGCATGAATTCTCAGAACACTGGTAGCGCTGGAGCCAAATGCTGGCGCATACACTACCCAACCAGAACTCCAGTTGTTTGTACTCGCTCCGATGCATTGCGGGTTGGTCGTCGTCGGCTGATTAGTGAGTGGATCAGCCGCACACATGCTAACGTCATAACCACGTTTTATCGCTTCGCTACGTGCAAACTGAATGCCTCCGACAAAGGCATTCATTTCCGTCGCCATCCGGTTTGTGGTCGTCACGGTCTGGTAACTCGGGATGCCAATAAGCGCCAGTATCGCCACAAGCGCAAGCGTCACTAACAGCTCGATTAGTGTAAAGGCCGATTGTCCGCTTCTTATTCGCATAGCCTCTATGTATAAGTTGCCGGTTCCAGTGTAAAGATATCATCCGCGAACACCGGATGAAGCCTCGCTTACGGCTGACGAGCGGGGGAGAGGCCAATCCTCATATGCCCACGGGCGCAGTCTTCTCCGAAGTCCGTTACCATGCATTCACCCCGCAGCGATAGCGGGCTCACTGCAGAAATATCGGAGGACGATATGGCTTATGGTTTCTCTATCAGCCTGAACGCGGGTTTTGATGATGTGATCGGTCGCGTGACGGAGGCTCTCAAGACCCAGGGATTCGGGGTTTTGGCCGACATCGACGTTGCCGGCACCCTCAAGGCCAAGATTGGCGTGGATAAACGTCCGTACCGGATACTCGGCGCATGCAATCCCCAACTGGCCAACCGGGCGCTGGACGCCGATCCCGACATCGGACTACTCCTGCCCTGTAACGTCATCGTGCGCGACGACGGCGACGGCAAGACCACGGTCGGTTTTATGGACCCGCAGGCAGTGCTCGGTTTGGTCGAACGGCCCGGCATCGAAGCACTGGCGGACGAAGTTCGTGGGCGCCTAGAGGCGGTGCGCGACGCCTTGCTCGCAAGCTGAGCCGACAATGCGCCCCGCCCTGATGCTCGGGCGGGGCGCATTACAACGTGACATCTAACACACGCCCAACGCAGTACGCAGCCGCAACACAATACCCTCGGCCATCCGTAACCAATCGGAGGCCAGCGGCGGCTCCAGATGCCTCTCAAGGCTGTCGTGCAACAAGGCCAGCCAACGTGCAAAGTGCTCCGGGCGGAGCCGCATACCCGCATGTACGCCAAGCATATCCACGGACACTTCATACGCCGGCGGCTGTCCCCCCATCGCGATCCACCAGAAATCGGCGACTCGCCTCTCATGTCGCGCAGCATCGCCGATGTGCGCAAATAAGGGCGCGAGCAGTGCATCCGCGCGTAAGTGTTCGTAAAATGCGGTAATGACCTGATCTACTCGATCGCGCCCGATACGTGCACACAATGGATTGAGTTGACGATGTTCCATTTGCACATCCTACCAGTACCCGAATACGCGTTGGTGTCATGATCGAGCCCCTCTGGGACGAGATCGCCGCACGCCTGAGTGGCGAATTGCGCGTACGACGACGCTTCGAAGCCGCCCATCCAATTTCTGGCGGCGATACGGCCTCGGCATACCGTCTGATCGTATCCGGTGAGTCGTATTTTGTGAAACTCGGCCACGCCGGGGACCAGATGATGTTCGCGGCGGAGGCGGAAGGACTCGCTGCCATCGGTGCGACGCACGCCATCCGCTGCCCAAAACCATTGCTCCATGGCATTGCACAAGAACGCGCATTTCTCGTCCTCGAACACATCCCACTCTCGCCGCATGGCGACGAGTCGACTTTGGGTGAAGCGCTGGCGCAGCTGCATCGCTGTATCGGCACACACTACGGCTGGCATCGAGACAATACCCTCGGGCGTACGCCACAGGACAACCGGGTTGACCACAACTGGATCCGGTTCTGGCGAGAACGACGTCTCGAACCTCAATTACGAATGGCCGAGGAACATGCCGCACCGACGGCCCTGATCGTAGCGGGGGAGCGTTTACTCGCAAGACTGCCCGCGCTGCTCGATGGGCACTCACCGGCACCTTCTCTGCTGCACGGCGACCTCTGGTGCGGCAACTACGCCTACGACTCCGAGGGTCAACCCGTGCTCTACGACCCCGCCCCCTACTACGGCGACCGTGAGACCGATTTGGCCATGACGATGCTTTTCGGCGGGTTCGGCGCGACATTCCGTGCCGCATACCACACCGCCTGGCCACTGCCCTCCGGTTATGAGCATCGTCAGGCGTTATACAATTTCTACCACGTCCTGAATCACTTCAATCTGTTCGGCGGCGGCTACGCACGGCAAGCCATACAGATGATCGAACGCTTGGTCTCCGACGTTGACTAGAGCAATCGTTCCGTCGTCTACCAGGGCAACGTGTCCCCGTCGATGTCGATAAATCGCCCGCTATCGCCTTGATCCGCGGCGTCCACCAACCCACATAATCGTGTGGCGCACTGCTCGATGGTCAACTGACCATTTGGCCCGCCCATATCCGTCTTGACCCATCCCGGATGCAAAATCAGCACCTTGATACCACGTGGGCGCAGATCGATGGACAAGCTCTTGAGCGCCGCGTTCAATGCGGCCTTGGAAGCACGATAGGGATAATGTCCACCGGATGCGTTATCGGCAATACTGCCCATGCGGCTGGTCAACGTTGCGATAATTTTTCGCGAACCGGCTTGAAGATTGGGTAGCAGCGCCTGCGCAAGAAGCAATGGCGCAACCGTGTTGATTTTTAGGGTTTCCAACAGGCCCTGGGCATTGAGCGCCCCGAGACCATCCTCGAATGGGCCATAAACCCCGGCATTGTTGAATAGCACATCGAGGGGGGCGCCCCCGAGACCATCAACAAAGCGGGCTATCTGCGTCTCATCCGCCACGTCCAACGGGTAAAGACTGAGGTGTTCGTTCGCCAGGCGTTTCAGTTCAACGCTTGCATGGCGATGACATGCATATACACGCCAACCCCTCTCACGGTACTGCTCAGCCAGCACCAGGCCGATACCCCGGCCGGCGCCTGTGATCACGATACTTGGCATGGCAATCCAACCCCAGGTTTCTTTCATTCCGCTCTGTGCGTCGTGCGTCACACCACACAAAAACCATCCGCCAATCCGATTAACACGTACGGATTCAAAATTTGGTTCCCATTTCATCTTAGAACGTTTTCGAGCCGAAAAAAATCCGGGTTTTTTCGAGCGAAAATTAATTTATTTGGAACTTTTTATATCTCGATGGCGTGCTTAGCCATAACGAGACAGAGGATTGTCCGTTCCGAAAACGCATCGACGGGCTTCATCGACTAATTGGGAGATTTCAAATGAAACGTTATGTTTATCTTTCTTACGCATTGCTGGGTGTGGCCGTCGCGGGCATGACTGTTGCCGCCAAACCCCTGATCTCCGAAACACACCACAACGGGGTGCTCCAAGCCGAGTATTCACTGGCAGATCATGCTCATCTCACCATGGGCATCGATTCCAAGCATGTAACCAATGCCAGCATCGACTATGGCAAGTCAGGCATCTTCGGACAGAAAAGTGTCGGCTATTGGATCGGCCATGGCAAGTTGATTAGCCGATTTGCGGCCGCAGGCGAAACTGAAACCCGCGGGCAGGTCGTCAACGCCACACGCGACCCCGGACTTAATGTTGTCGCCAGCACCATTCGCGTGACGCCGACCCATACACAGGTCAATATCGCGGGGCACATGGGGCAGGTATATCACCTTCGTGCACGCATCAATGGCCAGATGCACACCTGGGACGCCGTCCTCGCCAAGGGCGGTGAAATGCACCGTCTAAACAAGGCCTGGAGCCGCCTGATCGCCCAACTCGGCCCAATCCAATCATCTGAGGAAGTGGCTACCACGATGCTTGCGATCAATCTACACCCCGAACTTTATGGATACGCCCCCCTCAAGGTTGGCAATACGGTCGAACTCCGGCGCCTGCGGACCGACCTTTCAGTAGCCCGCATCTATGCGCCCAAGACCATGAATATGAGTACCGAAGGCTGAACACAACACCCAGCTGTATCACATATGCGCGTAGCCCAGATCTGAACACGGCAAGCGATTTCGGGGCGAGGATCCAATCGGGTCCTCGCCCCTTTGTCTAGGCGGAGCACACCCTTGCAGCTGGGCGGGCAGCCACCGATCATGACGCGCATAAATACTTTACGTTTGAGTCCACGACCCGTGGGCTTTTATTTGATATGAGGGCTTGAAGCCGCTGAACGGCAAGGCCATCATCTGCCGCTTGATTGATGGAACGTTTTCCCCTGTCACGACGTGTTAATAATCAAGACACATGGCAGGAAGCGACCCCGGATCGATTTGTGGACCCAAAGACCCGAATCTCCCGGTCAACGATACCGCGTCCTATCGGAGATTTCGATTGGAGACGCATTGTGAGGACAAAGACATGCGACGCACCACCCTGGCGACCATGATTCTGCTGACCGGCATGGCAATGACCAGCGCCGCTCACGCTGCGGGCGACAATCTCGACATTACCATCAACGTCGTCGGTCCCAATCAGGATGTTCAGGGCGCGATTGAGAACCATATCAGTATCCCCGGTGGGGACCATGGGCTCATCCGACATACCTCAGGTGCGGAAGCCAGTTCCGCAGCCCACGAATCCAGCGAAACCTCGGCTCAGGCCGGCGGCGGGCCCCGTCAGCAAGCCCAAGAATCGAGCCAACAGGTCCAGGAATCCAGTCAGCAGGCGCAGCAGTCCAGTCAACAAGCACAGGAATCGAGCCAACAGACCCAGCAGCAAGCACAGCAACAGGCGCAACAGGAGGCGCAGGATGCCACGACGCAAGGTCAGCCAGATAATTAAAAACGCCGCGATTCACGCCCCATGCGTACGTCATCCAATCAGATGACGGATGTCAGTCACTCGACGGTGACGGATTTGGCCAGGTTCCTGGGCTGATCTACATCGGTGCCCTTAAACACCGCCGTATGATACGCCAGCAGTTGTAAGGGAACGGTCATCAGCACCGGCGCCAACATCCCAGCACCGGCCGGGACCTCGATAACATTCATGCCTGGGCCATTCTGGAGAGCTACGCCAGTCTCGGCAAACACGAATAGTTCACCACCTCGCGCACGGACTTCCTCAAGATTCGATTTGAGTTTTTCCAGCATGTCGTTATTAGGTGCCACCGCGATCACCGGCATATCGGCATCCACCAGCGCCAGAGGACCATGCTTGAGTTCACCCGCAGGGTAAGCCTCCGCGTGAATATAGGAAATTTCCTTGAGTTTGAGCGCGCCTTCCATCGCTACCGGGTAAAATGCACCGCGCCCAAGAAAAAGCGCATGCCCGCGCTCCACGAAGCGCTCCGCCATCCGCATGATCGCAGGATCCAGTTCGAGCGTCCGTTCAATCAGACCTGGCAATTGCAGCAATTGGCCGCGTAAATCACGCAAGCGCTGTTCGTCCACGCCACGATACTGACTCAATATCAGTATCACCTGCATCAGCGCGACCAACTGGGTTGTAAAGGCCTTAGTCGAAGCAACGCCGATCTCCGGACCGGCGTGCGTCAGTAGTACCAATTCCGATTCGCGCACCAGAGAACTTTCCGGTACGTTGCAGACGGCCAGACGTGCCAGATAGCGCTCCTCGCGCGAGGCCTCTACTGCAGCCAGCGTATCGGCTGTTTCACCCGACTGCGACAAGGTCAGGAAGAGCGTATCCGCCATCACCACGTGTTTACGGTAACGATATTCGCTTGCGACCTCTACCAGGCAGGGAATCCCGGCTATTTCTTCCATCCAGTATCTTGCGATCAGGCCCGCATGGTAGCTTGTGCCGCATGCCACGATCTGCACGGCCCGGACCTGCGGCAGAACGGTCTCCGCCAACACACCCAGTATGCTGGGTACTATCGATCGGTCCTCTCGGACACGCCCTTCAAGGGTTTCGCTGATGGCGTAGGGCTGCTCGAAAATTTCCTTTTGCATGAAGTGTCGATATTGCCCGCGGTCGATGGCTCCGGCCGTTAAGCCCGAAACTCTCACCTCACGCTCGACGCGGCGACCTTCGCGATCGTAAATATCGATGCCATCTCGACGCAGGTCGACCACTTCCCCATTTTCGAGAAACGTAAATCGCTGTGTAACCGGTAACAACGCCTGCACGTCTGAGGCGACGAAGTGTTCACCGATACCGAAACCAACAACCAGTGGCGGGCCATTCCGGCAGGCAACGACACGACTTGGGTCGTCGCACGCAATGACCGCTAAGGCATACGCACCCTCAAGCTCGGCTACACACCGCCGCACCGCCTGCAATAGATCAGCGCCTTGATCGAGGTAGTGGGCGATGCGGTGCGCAGCAACCTCTGTATCCGTTTCCGATAGAAACTCGTAACCGAGGCGCGTCAGTTCCTCACGCATCGGCGCATGGTTTTCGATAATACCGTTGTGGACAATGGCCACACGATCAGTGGAAATATGTGGGTGTGCGTTGTGCTCGCTGGGGGAACCATGCGTCGCCCACCGCGTGTGCGCAATGCCGGCCTTCCCCGCCAACGGCTCTCGAGCGAGCGCTTGGCTCAGCTCGACAACCTTGCCTACACGTCGCCGTCGTTGAATCTCGCACGCGTCATCCAGCACCGCAATTCCTGCTGAATCGTAGCCGCGATACTCCAAGCGTCGCAGACCTTCGAGCAGGATATCCTGTACGTTCCGCTCGGCGATACCGGCAACAATTCCGCACATACCCGCTATTCCTTGAGTTTGGTCGGCGGCTGCCAGCCGTCTACCGTGGTCTGTCGGGCTCGCGCTAGCGTGAGCTTATGATCCGGTGCGTCCCGGGTGATCACCGAGCCCGCCCCTACGGTGGCATGCTCACCGATCCGCACCGGGGCGACCAAGGCGGTATTGGAACCGATAAAGGCACCATCCGCTATCTGCGTCTTGTGCTTGTATACGCCGTCGTAATTACAGGTGATCGTACCCGCACCGATATTCACGCCATTCCCAATTTGCGCGTCGCCGATGTAGCTCAGGTGATTGATCTTCGAGTCAGTCCCAACCCGCGTGTTTTTAATCTCCACGTAGTTGCCAACATGCACGCCGGCCGACAAATCTGTGCCCGGGCGCAGCCGCGCGAACGGGCCAATTCGACAGCCAGCGCCCACCTTGGCACCATCTAACACCGAGTGCGCCAAGACCTCCGCATCGTCACCCACACTGCAATTTCGTAACGTGCAATGGGGTCCGATCCGTACGCCCTTGCCCAAAACGATATCGCCCTCCAGCACCACGCCGGTATCGATTTGGACATCCGTGCCAACAGTCACGTTGCCACGAATCTCCAGACAATCAGGGTTCCTCAAAATCGCGCCTGCGCGCATGAGATCATCCGCACGCCGCGCTCTCAATACACGTTCTGCATCGGCAAGCTGGATGCGATCGTTCACGCCGCGAGTCTCTTCGATGTCAGGGCAGCAATGCACCGCGATGGGTACGCCCTCTGCGGCGGCAAGCGAAACACAGTCGGTCAGATAATATTCACCCTGCGCATTGTCACACCCGATCTGCGACAACCAATCCACCCAGCGTGCACGCGGCGCTGCCATGATACCGGTGTTGACCTCGCGAAGCGCCCTTTGCGCCGCATCCGCATCGCGTTCCTCAACGATCCCGGTTACACGGCCTTCGTCGTCGCGCAGGATACGGCCGTACCCCGTCGGGTTCGGCAGGGTAACGGTCAATAGCGCCAATCCGTCAGCCGGCATGATTTCAAGCAGCGCGCACAGCGTTTCCGCACGGACAAGTGGGACATCCCCATACAGGACAAGAATCGTGGCCCCATTATCAACTTGAGGCAACGCAGTCAGCAGCGCGTGGCCGGTGCCAAGTTGTGGCTCTTGTATGACGGAACGGCATGCCGGATCAAGTACGCTACGTACCTGCCCCGCACCATGCCCCACCACCACCACCGGTTCCGTACCACCTAAACGGGCAGCCGTTTCCAAAACGTGTAACAACAGTGGTTTTTCAGCCAGCGGCTGCAGGACCTTAGGACGAGACGAACGCATACGCGTGCCCTGGCCAGCAGCCAGGATCACGGGAACAACGGGGGTGCGCAGGGGCATGACTTGCATCCATCGGGCTGAACGGCCCGCCGGGCGCCGAGCGCGTCTGGCTAGCCGTGACGACTCTGCTTCAGGTTTCGAATCATTCGTAGACGCGCTTCCGCATCCGCCAATTCCGCTTGAGCGCGGGCAAAATCGATATCCGCCTTGCGATCAGCCATCGATTCCTCAGCACGCTCCTTGGCGGCCTGTGCCTCGGCTTCGTCTAGATCTTTGGCGCGAATCGCCGTATCGGCCAGCACAGTGACGACATGGGGTTGTACCTCGAGCACCCCGCCGGACACAAAGAAATGCATCGTCTCAGCAGATCCTTCCGGCTTAATCCGAATCTCACCCGGCTTGAGTTGCGAAAGCAGGGGCGTGTGCCGTGGCCAGATCCCGACCTCTCCCAGTGCGGCGGGAGCAAATACGTGCTCTGCCGTACCGGAGTAGATCGATTCCTCTGCGCTGACGATGTTGACGTGCATGGTCATTGCCATCTTGGGCCCCGTGGGTCAGCTTACTTGAGGGTCTTGGCTTTTTCGATCGCTTCGTCGATCGTGCCCACCATGTAGAAGGCCTGCTCGGGAAGGTGGTCATATTCACCCGCCACAATCGCCTTGAAACCCTGGATCGTGTCCTTGAGCGATACGTACTTGCCCGGTGCGCCCGTGAAGACCTCCGCCACGAAAAATGGCTGGGACAGAAAACGCTGGATCTTACGTGCGCGCGCGACGATCTGCTTGTCGTCCTCGGACAGTTCGTCCATGCCCAGGATCGCAATAATATCCTTGAGCTCTTTGTAGCGCTGCAATACATTCTGAACCGCGCGTGCAGTATCATAATGCTCCGCGCCGATAACTTGCGGGTCTAGTTGCCGACTGGTGGAGTCAAGCGGATCCACCGCTGGGTAGATACCCAGCTCCGCGATCTGGCGGGAAAGCACGACCGTGGCGTCCAGATGGGCGAACGTCGTGGCCGGCGACGGATCGGTGAGATCGTCCGCAGGCACGTATACGGCCTGAATCGAGGTGATCGAACCGGTCTTGGTTGAGGTAATGCGCTCCTGCAACACACCCATTTCCTCGGCCAGTGTCGGCTGATACCCCACCGCAGATGGCATGCGGCCGAGCAATGCGGACACCTCTGTTCCCGCAAGGGTGTAACGATAGATGTTATCGATAAACATCAGCACGTCACGTCCATCGTCACGGAAGTATTCCGCCATCGTCAGACCGGTCAGCGCAACGCGCAGACGGTTACCAGGAGGCTCGTTCATCTGTCCATAGACGAGCGCAACCTTGTCAAGGACGTTGGAATCCTTCATTTCATGGTAGAAATCGTTGCCTTCGCGGGTACGCTCGCCGACACCAGCGAAAACCGAGTAACCACTGTGCTCGATGGCGATGTTGCGGATCAGCTCCATCATGTTGACGGTCTTGCCGACACCGGCGCCACCGAACAGACCGACCTTACCACCCTTGGCGAAAGGACAGAGCAGATCGATGACCTTGATACCCGTCTCGAGCAGTTCCGTCGAATTGGCTTGTTCGTCAAAGGCGGGTGCGCTGCGGTGGATCGGCCAATGTACGTCGGCCTTGACCTCGCCGGCGTTATCAACAGGCTTACCGAGCACATCCATAATCCGGCCCAGGGTAGCCATACCCACTGGCACGGAAATCGGCGCACCCGTCGCGTTCACATGCATGCCACGCTTGAGACCATCCGTACCACCCATCGCGATCGCGCGAACCACGCCGTCGCCAAGCTGCTGCTGCACCTCAAGAATGAGGTCGTTCTCAGCAATCTGCAGCGCGTCGTAAATCTTCGGCACGCTTTCGCGCGGGAACTCAACATCGATGATCGCACCGATGATTTCAACGATTTTCCCAGAACTCATGGTCTGTCCCCTGTAAACACGTATTCCTAAGCCGACGCGTCCGCTCAAACGGCGGCGGCGCCACCGACGATTTCTGAAATCTCTTGGGTGATCGCGGCTTGACGGGCCTTGTTGTAGACCAGCTGTAGTTCACTGATCAGCGAGCCCGCGTTATCCGACGCGCTCTTCATTGCGACCATTCGCGAAGCCATCTCACAGGCGACGTTCTCCACGACACCCTGATAGACCAACGACTCGACATAACGCTTGAGCAGTTCGTCCAGTACTTCCTTGGCCTCGGGCTCGTAGATATAGTCCCAGTGATGCTGCAATCGTTCGTCTTTGATCGGCTCAATGGGTAGCAACTGGGTCACGACGGCCTTCTGCGTCATCGTATTGATGAACTGGTTCTCCACCAGAAACATCCGGTCGATGCGCTTTTCCTCATAGGCATTGAGCATGACACCCACCGTGCCAATAAGGTCACCATGCCTGGGTTTGTCACCCAAATGCGTCGTTTGCGCAACGATATTGCCGCCGAAACGCTTGAAAAAGGCCGTCGCCTTCGCGCCGATCAGGCAGAGGTCGATTTCGACGTTCTGCTGCTGCCATTCACGCATCGCGCCCAACGCCCGTTTGAACAGATTGACGTTAAGGCCGCCGCACAAGCCGCGATCGGTCGAAACCAGCACGAAACCCACCCGTTTCACCTCTCGCGAATCCATATACGCGTGATGGTATTCCGGATGTGCCATTGAGAGATGACCGATCACCTCGTGGATTTTTTCCGCATAGGGACGACTCGCCTCCATGCGCTCCTGCGCCTTGCGCATCTTGCTCGCGGCCACCATTTCCATGGCCTTGGTGATCTTCTGAGTATTTTTGATACTCTTGATCTTCGAGCGGATCTCTTTTGCGGCTGCCATTGCGGATTACCAGACGTTGTTGGCCTTGAAATGCTCCAGGGCTTGCTTCATCTCCGTGGCAATTTCATCATTGAAATCGCCCTTCTGGTTGATGCGTGCAAGCAGCTCGGCTTTCTCCGACTTCAGGTAGCTGTGTAACGCCGCCTCGAAATCAACAATCTTATGGACCTCCACGTCATCCAGGAAGCCCTCGTTCGCGGCAAACAGTGAAAAACCCATTTCGCCGATGGACAGCGGCTGATACTGCTTCTGCTTCATCAGCTCCATCACGCGCTGACCACGCTCAAGCTGCTTGCGCGTGAAGTCGTCCAGGTCCGATGCGAACTGTGAAAACGCCGCCAGCTCACGATACTGCGCCAGTGCGA
Source organism: Acidihalobacter yilgarnensis (assembly GCF_001753245.1). Taxonomy (NCBI): domain Bacteria; kingdom Pseudomonadati; phylum Pseudomonadota; class Gammaproteobacteria; order Chromatiales; family Ectothiorhodospiraceae; genus Acidihalobacter; species Acidihalobacter yilgarnensis. The sequence goes on from NZ_CP017415.1 coordinate 3,554,756, forward strand.
GTCGAACGCCGCCACCGAGCTTCTTGATGATCTTCGTCTGCGCGGCGCCGCCAACACGCGATACGGACAGGCCCGCGTTAATCGCCGGGCGAATACCCGCGTTGAACAGGTCCGTCTCCAGGAATATCTGGCCGTCGGTGATTGAGATCACATTGGTGGGCACGAAGGCCGATACGTCACCCGCTTGCGTCTCGATGATCGGCAAGGCAGTCAGCGAGCCCGTCTGGCCCTTGACCTTGCCCCCCGTGAACGCCTCCACATACTCCGCGTTCACGCGCGATGCGCGCTCAAGCAGGCGGGAATGCAGGTAGAACACGTCGCCGGGATACGCTTCGCGACCCGGGGGACGGCGCAGCAGTAGCGAAACCTGGCGATAGGCCCAAGCCTGCTTGGTCAGATCGTCATACACGATCAGCGCATCTTCGCCACGGTCGCGGAAATACTCTCCCATCGCACAGCCTGCGTATGGCGCGATGTACTGCATCGCGGCCGAGTCAGAGGCGCCTGCCGCCACGATAATCGTATGCGCCAGTGCGCCATGCTCTTCCAGCTTGCGCACCACGTTGGCAATCGAAGACGCCTTCTGTCCGACGGCGACATAGATGCACTTAACGCCGGTGCCCTTCTGGTTGATGATCGCATCGATGGCAACCGCCGTCTTGCCGGTCTGGCGATCACCGATAATCAGCTCGCGCTGGCCGCGCCCGATCGGCACCATGGCGTCGATCGCCTTGATACCGGTCTGGACCGGCTGATCGACCGACTTACGCTCGATCACGCCGGGTGCGATTTTCTCGATAGGGGAGGTGCCGTCAGACTCAACTGGACCCTTGCCATCAATCGGGTTACCCAGTGAGTCGACCACACGCCCCAATAATCCGGGGCCAACCGGCACCTCAAGGATACGACCCGTGCACTTGGCTGCGTCGCCCTCGCTGATGTGCTTGTAGTCACCGAGCACGACAGAACCCACAGAATCGCGTTCGAGATTGAGCGCCAGTCCGTAGGTCTCGCCGGGAAATTCGATCATTTCACCCGCCATCACGTCAGACAGACCGTGAATGCGCACGATGCCGTCGGACACGCTCACTACGGTCCCTTCGGTACGAGCCTCAGCGGTGGATTCGAAATCCTTGATGCGTTTTTTGATCAGATCGCTGATTTCAGTCGGATTGAGTTGCATCTCTAAATTCCTCTTAGCGGCTCATAGCCCGGGCCATCTGCCCGAGACGTCCTTTGAGTGAGCCATCGATGACCAGATCGCCAGCGTGAACTACGACACCCGCCAGCAGCGCAGAGTCTTCACGCGTGCTCAGATTCACGTTTTTACCCAAACGTCGCTTGAGCGCAGCCACCAAGGATTCGCGCTGGGTTTCATCCAACGGATAGGCACTGATTGCCTCGGCTTCGATCGTCCCCTCTGCGGCATCACAAAGCGATTCGTAATAGAGGGCAAGTTCAGGCGCCGCCTGCAAGCGTCGGTTTTCGGCGAGCAAACGCACCAAATTCGCCGACTCGGCGTCGAACGCATCTGCACCGGCATCGATGATGATCTGCGCCTGCACCATCGGCGGGACACGCGGATCGAGGATCAATGTCTGTACGTCAGGCAGTGCAACGATAGTCGCCAACGTGTCCACTGCATGCTTCCACGCCGGTACACGCTTCGCCGACTGCGCCAACTCGAATGCGGCCCTGGCGTATGGACGCGCGAAAGTGATCTGCTCGGACATAATGTGTGCCTCCGTCAGATCTGGCCAACGAGGTCGTCGAGTGCCTGTTCATGTACCTTGGCATCGACCTCTCGCGCCAACACGCGCCCAGCACCCTCCACGGCAAGCGATACCACTTGGCTGCGCAGCTGCTGCCTTGCGCGTGCGACCTCCTGGACCAGCTCCGCCTCAGCCGCGGTCTTGATGCGATCGCTCTCCGCTGTCGCTGCGTTTTTGGCTTCATCGATGATCTCAGCGCTACGCTTCTGCGCCTGCGCAATGATCTCCGCTGCCTGTGTCTTAGCTTCGCGAAGGCGCTCTTCTGCGCGCTGCTCGGCCAATTCGTGCTCACGACGTCCCCGCTCGGCTGCCGCAAGTCCTTCCGCGATGCGGCTCTTGCGATCTTCCAGCATGCGCGTCATAGGCCCCCATAAGGTCGCCTTGACGAACAATACCAGCAGTCCAAACGTCAGGATCTGGGCAAATAGTGTTGCGGTAATACTCACGGTAGCCCCCCGGTCTGCAGGCTGAGTTTATCGGACGATCAGCTGCCTACAGCTGCCTTGACGGCACTGGCGGCCGCACCGATGAACGGATTTGCAAACAGGAACCACATCGCGAAGGCGAGGATGATGAAGGGGAAGGACTCCATCAGGCCGGCGAAAATGAACATGTTGGTCATCAGCGTCGGACGCAGTTCAGGCTGACGTGCAATACCCTCGAGGGTCTTGGAACAGATCAGACCCCAACCGATGGCGGAACCGAGGCCCGCGGCGGCAAGGATCACGCCAACACCGACGGCAGTGTAGGCATAGATCATGGTAATCATTTCGGCATTCATGGTGACCTCCTGAAAAGTCTGATGATTTCGTCTAGGACTAGGTAAAAGAACGTTTTTAATGATCCGAGGTGTGCGCCATTCCCAGGTACACAATGGTCAGCACCATGAAAATGAAGGCCTGCAAGGTAATCACGAGGATGTGGAATATAGACCATCCAAGGCCCGCGAGTATTTGTAGGGGAAACCAGCCCAGCAGACTCCAGCTCAAGGTATCGGCGTGCGTCAACACCAACAGCGCGATGAGCATGAACACCAGCTCGCCAGCGAACATGTTGCCAAACAGTCGCAACGCCAGGCTGAGTGGCTTGGCAATTTCCTCAATCAAACTCATGACGATGTTCACCGGTACGAAGTACTTACCGAAGGGGTGGAACAAGAACATCTTGAGATAGCCCACGGGGCCCTTGATCGTAAGGTTGTAATAAATGATCAGTGCAAACACCGTTAACGCCATACCGAAGGGCGCACCCAGATTGGCCGTCGGCACCGCGCGGAAATAAACGGGCCCCTGCACACCGAATACCGCGTGCGCGACCCAGGCTACCGCCGTAGGAATCAAATCGACTGGGATCAGGTCTATGAAATTCATCAGGAAAACCCAGACGAATATCGTTAACGCCAATGGGCCGATCAGCGGATTGGCCTTAGAGGTGAACACATCCCGCACTTGGCCGTTGACAAATTCGACCATGGCCTCAAGCACGTTTTGCATACCGGTGGGCTTATCGGCATCAAGGCTACGCCCGATACGCCAAGCCACGAAGCCAATGAGAATGGCAACAAGCAGCCCCATCAACCATGAGTCGACGAAGAATGCGTGAAAATCGATGATATTAGAGGTTTGATGTGTCGTCGGATTGCAACCGATGCACCAATCGGTCAAATGGTGCTGCATGTACTCAACGGCATTCACCGGTTGAGAGGTTTCGGTTGCGCTCATTCTCGTACGCTCCTCAGTCGTGACTACCTGCCTGCTACACGCAATGATCGATCTATCGATCGTGCGTGCGCGTGCTTATCAAGATGTAGGCGGCCTGCGCGCCTACAAACGTGCCTATCAGCGGGAGGGGAGCGAGCTTGAAAAAACCCAATCCTGTCGCCAGCGCTGCCAGAACAAACACAAAGCGTAGAACCGCGCTGATATAAAGCAGCGCCATCCCTCGCTGAACGCTGACCGAAACAACCGCCCCGACGCGCTCGATGCGGCGTACCAGCATCAATGTATTGGCCAAGGCCACTGCGCCACCATAGAGCGCCGCCTCGATACCATGTTGTCCTTTTGCGTAGGCGGCTATTCCTACCCCAATCAGCACCAATCCGGTCTGAAACATCAAGATTGAGCTGCGCATACCGCCCTCTTTGACCGGAAGGCCTCAGGGGCCTCCCCCGTACATGCCCGCGGCGCAGTATAGAGAGTCACTCTTACAGCGTCAACCGAAGTCCTAGTCACTTGATATGAGACAAAATCCCATCCAGTTCATCGAGGCTGTTGTACTGAATGATCAATCGCCCGGTGCCCTTGTTGCCCTGCTCGATACGTACCTTTGCACCCAAACGCTCGGCGATATCCGTCTCTACCCGCGCGACGTCCGGCGTTGACGTTCTGGGTACTGTCGGCGGCCGCGCACGCGCGCGGATGAGCTGTTCCGTCTGACGCACGCTCAGACCGCGGGCGGCAATCTCTCGTGCAACGCTTGCCTGTTCTCCGGCGCTCAAGGGCAACAGCGCGCGTGCATGTCCCATCTCGATCCGGCGCGTTTCCAGCAGTTCGCGCGCAACCTCGCCAAGATCTCGCAAGCGCAGCAGATTGCTTACCGCGGCGCGCGAGCGACCTACCGCGTCTGCCGTTTGTTGGTGCGTCAGACCGAATTCCTCGATCAAACGCGCCAGCGCCAGCGCTTCCTCAATCGGATTCAAGTCCTCGCGCTGGATATTTTCGATCAGCGACATGGCCGCGACCGCTTGGTCTGGTAAATCGCGGATCAATGCTGGTATCTCGTGCAGACCAGCGAGCTGCGCCGCTCGCCAGCGTCGCTCACCAGCAATCAACTCATAGCCGTCGCCAACCTTGCGTACGACCACCGGCTGGATGACGCCTTGCGCGCGAATAGACGCGGCCAGCTCCTCCAACTCTTCGCTACGGATGTTCATGCGCGGCTGATATCGCCCGCGCTGTATCTGCTCGACGCCCAACGCGCGCAGCTCGCCGTCCTCGCCGTCTTCCTCGATGGAATCCGCCTGACCTGAGAGCAGGGCGTCCAGCCCGCGTGAGCCTAATCCTCGCTTTCGCCGTACCATAATCGCTGTATCTCCTAGTCGACGGCTTGTTGCGCCCGCTGGTCACGCCGAATGATTTCGCCCGCCAGGGCGAGATATGCGAGTGCGCCGCTGGACGTGCGATCATAATTCAATACAGGGATACCATGACTCGGCGCCTCCGCCAGCCGCACGTTGCGAGGGATAATCGTCCGGTAGACACGCTCGCCGAAGTGCGCGATCAACTGTGCGGAGACATCGTTGGCCAAGTTGTTTCTGGGGTCGAACATCGTACGCAACAATCCCTCGATCTCAAGTTCCCGATTGACGCCCTCGCGAATGCGCTCGATGGTTTTCATTAACGCGGTCAATCCTTCCAGTGCATAGTATTCGCACTGGATGGGGATCACGACGCCTTGAGCAGCGGCCAATGCATTCACCGTCAGCATGTTCAATGAAGGCGGGCAATCTATGAGGATGTAATCATAGCGCCCCACCACGGGCACAAGCGCGTCGCGCAAGCGGTACTCTTTGCGCGCCACTTGCATCAACCCGACCTCTGCAGCAGTGAGGTCGCCATTGGCAGGAATGATGTCGTAGCCGTTGTCCGCCGCGGGGCGAATGACTTCGGCGACATCTGCATCCCCAAGCATGAGATCTAGGGCCGAGTACCCCAGGTGGTATTTATCCACCCCGCTGCCCATGGTGGCATTGCCCTGCGGGTCCATGTCTACGAGCAGCACTCGGCGCTTGGTCGCCGCCAGCGATGCGGCTAGGTTGACGCTCGTAGTGGTTTTGCCGACGCCGCCTTTCTGGTTCGCCAGTGCCCTGATCCTAGTTATGGTCATTCGCTTCCCAGCCGAGGTCCACCAAATGTCTCTGCGCGTCCAGTCCCGGCACCTGCAGTGCATGCACGGCATGCACCCGCACGCCGCGGGGTAAGGCTTCCAATTCATCTGCGGGATACCGGCCCTTCATCGCCAGCAGGTGTCCGTCGGGTGCCAACGTATGTCTGGCGGCCAGCGCAAAATCGGCCAATGTGGAAAATGCCCGGCTGACGACTGTATCAAAGCCTTCGGCAGGCGAGTAGCGCTCGATCCTCTCATGTACTGCACATACGTTATTCAGCGCCAATTCAAGCAAGCATTGGCGCTGAAAACGGACGCGTTTGGCGCTCGCATCCAACAAGGTAAATCGCCGATCCGGTTGGTAGATCGCAAGCGGTATTCCGGGCAGACCAGCGCCACTGCCTACATCCAGTATTGATCTGCCATGCAGGTTACGCTGTATCGATAGACTGTCTAGCAAGTGGTGCGACACCAAGGCCTTATCACCCTGGATCGCGGTCAGATTATGCACACGGTTCCAGCGCACCATGAGTGCGAGATAACGCTGCTGCATGGCGATCCGTTCCGGACGGGTATCCAGTCCCAGCACCTCCAAGCCTGCCAGGAGATGGGCCTCTGCCTCGACATCCATGCCTCAGGCCGTCTCCCGCTCACCGTGGTGCCGTCTTAGATGCACCAATAGCAACGATATGGCGGACGGCGTTACGCCTGCAATCCGCGAGGCCTGTCCCAGTGTCTGCGGACGGTGATGCGCAAGCTTCTGCCTCACTTCGGTGGAAAGTCCATCAACGGATTCGTAGTCGAGATCTTCTGGAACCAAACGCCCCTCTTGACTCAGATTACGCCGAATTTCCAGCGCCTGGCGGTCGATATAACCCGCGTATTTGGCTTGAATCTCGACCTGCTCGATGACGGCCTCGTCGTCACTGGCGCATTGGTACACACCGGACGCCTCCAAGTCCCGTATCTGTACGCCAGGCCGGCGCAGCAGTTCGGCGACGCGTACCGGCTCCGTGGGCAACTGGCCGATGTGTTGCGCCAAGCCGCCGCGCAAACAGTCGGCCGGCGTAAGCCTCGTATCGCGCGCGCGCGCCTGCTCGCGCTCGATGGCCTCGCGCTTGCGTTCAAAAGCCGTCCAGCGCGCATCGTCGATCAGGCCCAATCCCCGCGCCACGGTCGTCAACCGGAGATCGGCATTGTCCTCTCTAAGCGTCAACCGATATTCCGCACGGCTGGTAAACATGCGATAGGGCTCTTGAGTACCCTGTGTGATCAGGTCGTCGACCAGCACTCCAAGATAGGCCTCGCTGCGCGCGGGCCACCATGGCGGCGCTTCTCGTTGAAACAACACCGCATTGACGCCAGCGAGCAACCCCTGCGCTGCAGCCTCTTCATAACCAGTCGTACCGTTGATCTGTCCGGCGAGAAACAAGCCCTCTATCGCGCGCGACTGCAGCGCTGCCGTGAGTCCCCTCGGGTCGAAGAAATCGTATTCGATCGCGTAGCCAGGCCGCGTAATATGCGCCTGCTCGAAGCCCTTGATACTGCGTACCAGATCGAGCTGAACATCGAAGGGCAGGCTCGTCGATATTCCATTCGGGTAGATTTCCCGACTTTCCAGACCCTCCGGCTCGACGAATATCTGGTGCGAGTCGCGATCCGCAAAGCGCACGACCTTGTCCTCGATCGAGGGGCAGTAACGTGGCCCAACGCCCTCGATTTGACCCGAGAAAAGCGGCGAGCGATGCATTGCCGCCGCAATGATCTCATGCGTGCGTGCGTTGGTCCGCGCGATATGACACGGCACCTGCCTCGGATGCTGTGCGCGCACGCCGAGAAAGGAAAAAACGGGTCTCGGCTCGTCTCCAGGCTGTGTTTCCAAAACACGGTAATCGATGCTGCGGCCATCTATTCTCGGCGGTGTGCCGGTTTTGAGTCGGCCGACGCCCGGCGCCAGCTCACGCAGGCGGGCGGCGAGCGTCGTGGCGGGGGCATCACCGGCTCGGCCACCGGCTTGCTGATGCTCGCCTACGTGGATGCGACCCGCCAGGAACGTACCCACGGTCAGTACAACGGCATGCGCAGCAATGCGTAATCCCATCTGCGTAATCACGCCTGTGACGCGATCACCCTGCAATATCAGGTCGTCAACCGGTTGTTGAAACACACTGAGCCCAGGTTGAGATTCCACCGCTGCGCGCACGGCAGCGCGGTACAGATTTCGATCTGCTTGTGCACGCGTCGCGCGTACCGCCGGGCCTTTCCGGGCGTTAAGGGTACGGAAGTGGATGCCAGCTTGATCGGCTGCGGTCGCCATCAACCCACCCATCGCATCGATTTCCCTGACCAGATGACCTTTGCCGATACCCCCGATGGCGGGGTTGCAACTCATCTGTCCGATGGTCTCGATGTTATGCGTCAACAGCAGGACGCGTGCGCCCATACGGGCCGCGGCGAGCGCCGCCTCGGTACCTGCGTGCCCCCCCCCACGACGATGACATCATAATGTTCATTCATTGCTTATACCCCGCGACACCCGTGCCACAGCGGGGCACATTCTCCGGCATGCGCTGCGGGGCGTCAAAAAACACCATAGGCCTCGACCGGCTTATTTGCCGATGCAAAAAGTTGAGAAAATCTCCCCGAGGAGCTGATCTGGCGTAACCTGACCAGTAATGACACCCAGATGATCATGCGCATGACGGAGTTCTTCGGCCAATAACTCGATCCCGAGCCCCTGTGTTAATACCAAGCGAGCGGCATCCAGTGCGACGGCGCTCTGTCGTAAAGCCTCTATCTGTCGGGCACGTGCCGTGAATGTCGATTCATTCGATGGCGACCCACCGAGCAAACGCACTAGCTCCGTGGTCAAAATCTCCATGCCAGCCCCCGTAAGCACGGAGATGCCCATGAACGTGTTCCCTGGCGCATAACCAGGCTGATCCCCACTCAGGTCTATCTTGTTCCTCAGGTGCAATACCGGCGTCTGTGGTGGTAAGTCGTTTGGCAAGGTGTCCGCTAATGCCGCCTCGCCTGCGACATCCATCAGAACAATTAAGTCCGCCTGGCGCATCGCTTGCCTAGCGCGCGCAACGCCTTCTCGCTCAACCACGTCGCTGGTCTCGCGTATACCTGCGGTATCTATAATTCGCAGCGGTAACCCTTCAAGCACCACGTCCGTGCGTAGCAGGTCACGCGTGGTCCCTGCCACAGGCGTGACAATTGCCATGTCATCCCCAGCGAGCCGGTTGAGCAGACTGGATTTTCCAACATTCGGCGCACCGCCGATCACCATCACAGCACCTTGGGCAAGACGGCGGCCCTGTTCGGCCTCCACTAGCAGCGTGGCTAGGGCTGCAGAGGTGTCGGCAAGCGCCCGCTCGAACCGCTGCGACGCGAATGCATCGACATCGTCCTCGTCGGAAAAGTCGATCGCGGCCTCCAGTTCGACGCGTAATGCGATCAAGCGTGTACGCAGAGATTCGACCTTGGTAGAGAAATCACCGCGCAGCGAGCGCAGCGCAGCGCGAGCAGCCTGTCGGCTGCCAGCATCAATCAGATCGGCTATTGCCTCCGCCTGCGCCAGATCAATGCGCCCATTGAGATAGGCGCGTTCGCTGAATTCGCCAGGTCGGGCCGGGCGGGCACCCAATGTAATGAGACGTTGCCAAATCATGTGCAGAATCACGTGGCCACCGTGACCCTGAAATTCGACGATGTCCTCACCGGTGAACGAATTTGGACCAGGGAAGCACAATAGCAGTCCCTGATCGATGGGCTCGCCGTCCGCACCCAGGCAATACCTCAAGCCTGCCATACGTGGCGCTGGCAAGATCCGCCCGGTCAGCTGCTCCGCTAATGCGAAGGCATCGCTTCCGCTGATGCGTACAATGCCGATTGCGCCGCGGCCAGAAGATGTGGCGATCGCGGCAATCGTATCGCGCGATTGCACCACCGCCATGGTTATTTTCCGGTGTTTGTAGCAGCCATGCGTTTGGTGATCAGCCACTGTTGCCCAATGGAAAGCGTGTTATTCACTACCCAGTAGAGCACCAGACCCGCAGGGAAGAAGGCCATGAATACGGCAAAACCTAGCGGCATGATGGTCATGATGCGCTTTTGTAGCGGATCCATCGGCGCCGGATTGAGCCGTTGCTGCAAGAACATGGTGATGCCCATCAGAACCGGTAGAACAAAATAAGGATCCTTGGTCGACAGGTCGTGTATCCAGAAAATAAAGGGTGCTTGGCGCAGTTCGACGCTCTCGAGCAGCACCCAGTACAACGCGATGAATACCGGGATCTGGACAACGATCGGCAAGCAGCCGCCGAGTGGATTGATCTTCTCGGTTTTGTACAGCTCCATGGTTGCTTGGCTGAGCTTCTGGCGGTCATCACCAAAACGCTCCTTGAGCGCCTGCATCTTCGGTTGAAGGTTACGCATGCGCGCCATCGAGCGATAGCTGGTCGCTGACAACTTGTAGAAGGCCAACTTGATCATCAGCGTCAGCAATATGATCGCAAAGCCCCAATTGCCGACTAGGCCGTGAATTTTGCTCAGGAGCCAAAACAACGGCTTGGCGATCACTGTGAAAATGCCGTAACCCGTAGTTAAATCAAGCCCTGGCGCAACCTGTTCGAGCTTATCCTGCAGCTCTGGCCCGATCCACATGCGACTGCTCAATTGACTACTCTGGCCGGGCGCAACATCAACTGCACTGGTGCGGTAGCCGATCAGGTAGAGCGGATTACCATCAGCGCTGAAGGTTTTGCTGTAGTAGTCGTAATCGCTGCCCTTCTCGGGTATCCATGCCACCAGGAAATAGTGTTGCACCATGGCCATCCAACCACCCTTGACGGTCTTGGCCAAGGGCGACTTGGCCATGTCGTCGAAGGGTACCTTCTGGTAACTACCGTCGTAGTAGGCCGCGCCTTCATATGAATGCGCTTGCAAGAAACTGCTGTGGCTCTCCAGCGGACTATGAACCAACTGCGAATAAACCACGCCCTTCCAGGGTTTTCCGCTTGCGTTCTCGATGCGATAGTCGACGTCGACCAGAAAACTGCCGCGATGGAAGATATACGTTTTTGTGACTTTGATACCGCCAGGACTCGTCCAGGTCAATGGCACCCTCAGAGTCTTCTCACCATTCCGCATCTCGTAAGACGGCTGTGCTGCGTGGTAGATAGCGTAGTGATTCGGCGCATTGGCCGCATCGGCGGAAATCAGGCCAGACTGGGCAACAAAGGTGCCGTTCCGGTCGAACATCAGTGTGAACGGATCATGCGGTTCGTTCACAGAAATAGGATAGGTCGGTAGCTGAGCCTCCAGAACATCACCACCCCGCGTACTGATAGTCAGATGAAGCACATCGGTACGGATCTGGATCCGTTCGCCCTTACTGGTCGCGGGCGTGGTTGCCACCACCGACGGCGACGCAGCTGCCGGCATGCCAGGTACGTTTACTGCGTTGCCGGTCGTCGGTGCCTTAGTCGTCGTGGCAACCGGTTGTGTCGGCTGATGGGCATGTTGCCAGTCCTGCCAGATCACAAACAGCACAAACAGCAAAGAGATGTACAGCAGGGGCCGGAAATTATCCATCGTGTCGACTTGTAGGTTGTTTTATCGAATCGTTCGGAAGGGGATCATGACCACCGGGGTGCCAGGGGTGACAACATGAAAGGCGTTTAATCGCCAGCCAACTGCCCTTGATTGCGCCGTAGCGTTCGAGCGCCTCAATGGCATAGACAGAACATGTTGGGTGAAAACGGCAATGTTGCCCGATGTAGGGACTGAGGATCAGGCGATAAGCCTTGATCAATAGGATCAGCAAACCACGCATGGTTTTACCCGATCGATTGCCACTGTCGCTCCAACGCCTCACGCAACTGCTGTTTATCCAGCTTGGCCGCGTCAGGTCTGCACATTACTACAACATCGACGGCAGGAAAGTCGGTTTGTCTTAACCTGAAGCTTTCCCTGATCACGCGCTTGATTCTCTGCCTGACGACCGCACTGCGTGCGCATTTGCGTGAAATCGCAAGCCCGAGTCTTGCCTTGCCGAGCCCGTTAGGAACCCATTTCAACAAGAAAACTCGACCGCCTGACTTCTTTCTGCCGGCGAAAACACGCCCATAATCGGCGGCTTCCGTCAACCTGGCACAGCGCGGGAATGACTGTGCCGGCATCACTTCCAACGTTACGGCGTCAGGCGATGACGACCCTTCGCACGGCGTGCTGCAATCACGGCGCGACCACCTTGAGTACGCATGCGGGCACGGAAGCCATGAGTGCGCTTGCGATGGAGGTTACTCGGCTGGAAGGTACGTTTCATATCGATTCAATCCACTCAGCAAGACCGGATCTCCCGGACTCAGGAAAAAGAGGAGGAAAGTTACGCGGCGACCGTCATGCTGTCAAGTACGGCGCCCGTGCAAAGTGGCACCCATGAGTACCTGCGTATACACTCTTTCGTCCGTCGAGATACCTCTGATCTCACCCGTTTATCCCATCCCCTAGGGGGCAAGCT